>JBBDRZ010000005.1:0-26232 GCA_040905185.1 Chloroflexota bacterium
GCCGCTCCCATCCGCTGGCCGGCCTCCCGGCGGTTCGACCTCCGGGGAGCCCGGGTGGGCGTCGGGAGCCGGCTTCCCCCTAGGCCCTAGCTAGGCAGAAGCTTGGCTGACCCCTAACTTGACCCCTTTGCGGTGCGTGCCACCGCCTATCGCGCCGTCCGCTGAGTCCGTCATCCGTGCTCAGCGGCACATGCTGGGACCCCCCGATACGTCCCTGCCCCGTACTCAAACACCGATGGGAGCAATCCCGTGTGACTTCAAATCTCACCTCCGGCACCATTCGTCGGCCGGATGTACCTGTTGCTGAGGAAGAACGGGCTAGGGGGCCCGGAGCGCATCCGGGAGTAGCCTGACCGCGTGCGCACCACGATGACGCCCGCGCCGGGCGTCCCCGACGCACAGGACCTGCAGCCAATTCGCCTGTACCTGGCCGAAATGGTCCTGGTCGCATCGGTCAGCCCCGGCGGCGAGCGGATGACGGACATCCTCAACAACGGCGGCGAGCTGTCGGTCCTGCCCGCGGGCGCAGAGGGCCTCCAGGCCCAGGATTGGATGTCGGTGCCGATCGACGACCTGGAAATGGTCGTTCCACCGCGACACGTGAGCCCGCCCGAGAGGCGCGTCGAGCGGGACCGTCATTACGTCCGGCTGCGGATCGGAGAGTGGCAGGTTGAAGGGATGGCGCACCTCAAGCCGGGGGCCGAACAGGACGCGCTCCTGCTGTCGACCCACCCATTCCTGCCGCTCACCGATGTCACCCTGTGGTCCCCTGACAACCCGCGCCCCGAGACGCACGAGGTGGTCATCGTCAACCTCCGTCACGCGGAGTTCGTCGTCGACTGACCGACCCCGGCCGGGGCTCCGTGCTAGGCTCCCCGCCGATGGCCGAGGACACGCTGGAGTGCGCCAACTGCGGTAACGCCAACCCGGCGTGGGCCCAGATCTGCCGCTCCTGCGGCGCGCCGCTGACTGCCGCCGCGGTGGCCGCGGCGGCTGAGGCAGCGGTCCTGACCCAGGGCTCAATGACGGCAATCGGCGCGGCGCTCGGAACGATCGCGCTGGCGGTGGTCATCGGCCTCGTCTTCGGCGGAATCCTGCCCCCGGCGCCCCCGGTGGCGGCGGCCACTCCAACCCCTTCGGCCAGCGCGGGGCCAACCGCCGAACCCACGCCCGATCCCAGCGGCGGCTCCCCCGACCCGTCAGCCAGCGTCGGGCCCATCCTGCCCGGCACGTTGACCTTCGGATTGGGCCTCAACGTCGAAACTCAGCGCGTGACCAACCCAACCGACACGTTTACGCCGGGCACGACGTTCGCGCACTCCATCGAGCTGACTGCGCCGTTCGGCGTCACGCAGCTCGGCGAGGAGGTCGCCCGCATCAATGAGGACGGCACCGAGACGATCGTCATCACCACCGAGAATCAGGTCGACCTGCAGGACCCGAATGCGACCGTGGACGGCTTCACGGTGCCGACGAACGCCCTCCTGGATGCGCTCGGCGTGGGGACCTTTGTGATGCGCGTGTACCGCGGCACGGAGCTGCTGGCCCAGGGGACCTTCATCCTGGCCGAGTAGGCGTCGCCTCCACGTCCGCCCAGGCATCGGCATACAGGCGGGCTCGAACCGGCAGGTAGCCTGGATACGCGACGCGGGCCTTGACGATCACGTCGTGGTCGAGCGTGACCAGCGCCAGCCGATCCGTGGTCTCCACCAACGCGAATCCGCTGGGGTCGACGGCCACCGACGGCCCGCCCAGCAGAACCCCGGCTTCTGGGTGGGGTCGGTTGACGGACAGGATGTAGGCGGCCGACGTCAGGGCGTTGGCCCGAAAGACGACCTTCCAGCGCTGGTAGGTCTTCTCCTCGCTGGCGCGTGGGATGAGGATGGCCTCGGCCCCGAGCGCGCCTAGCAGGTGCGAGCCCTCGGGCCGATTCGTGTCGGAGCAGATCTGGATCCCGATCGGCATGCCGAAGGCGCCGATGGGTCGCGCCACGGCGCTGCCGGGCTCATAGTGGCTCGTCTCCCAGAAGCCAGGCTCCTCGGGCAGGTGCAGCTTCTCGAAGGTGGACACCAGCTCGCCTCCCGCATCGAAGACGAGCGCCCGACTGGTCCGGCGCCCGTCGGCGTCGCGGTGAATGATCCCGCCCACCAGCCCGATCCCGGCCCGCCGCGCCGCCGCCGCCTGGGCCGTCATCCGGGGCCCGCCCATCGGCTCCGCGTCCTCGTCCACGGCCTGGGTGGTGGCCGGTCGCCAGGGATGCAGGGGCAGCTCCGGCAGAAGCGCCACGTCGGCTCCCCGTCGGGCGGCCTCGTCCAGCCGCTCATCCAGCCGGCCCAGCCCATCGGGCTCCCAGAAGACCTCGCTCACGAGGCCGACCGTCAGTCGCCCGTCCTGGCGCCGCGGCGCAGGTGCGCTCATTGAGGGCAGGGTAGCGGAAGGAGACGCTCCGGTCCGGTAAGCGCCGGCTTGGGTGGCGGTAAGGCCCGGTGTGCACGATGAATCAGTGCTGGGCCAACGTGTCGGCCGCGGCGTTCGCTTTCTCCGAATCCGGGCCGGCTGGCGGCAGTCGGACCTTGCTCGCCGGGCGGGAATCTCGCGGGAGCTTGTGTCACGCATCGAGCGGGGCCTGGTCGAAACGGTCACCGTCGGCTCGGTTCGGCGATTGGCGGAGGCCCTCGGATCGTCGCTGGCGGTCGACATTCGGTTGTGCGGGGAACACCTCGACCGCTTGGTGGATGCCGGCCATGCGGCGCTTCAAGAGGCGGGCGTGCACCGGCTCCGGACCGACGGCTGGCGGGCGGAGGTGGAAGTGAGCTTCAACCACTACGGGGACCGCGGACGGATCGACCTGCTTGGTCTCCATGAACCGAGCGGGATCCTGCTCGTGGTCGAGGTGAAGACACGGATCGTCGATGTTCAGGACATGCTCGGCCGACTGGACGTGAAGGTCCGGTTGGGAGCGCAGGCCGCCGTGTCCCAGGGCTGGCCGCGTCCCCGCCGGGTGCTGCCGTGCCTGGTCGTCGCCGACACGCGATCCGCTCGGCGAATCGTGGCATCGCATCCCGAGCTGTTCGCCCGATTCAACCTCCGCGGTCGCGCCGCCAGCCGGTGGCTCAGCGATCCCGAGGCGCCAGGCGGCCCGGGAAGCACCGCGGCGGCGGCTGTCACCGGACTCCTGTTGTTCGAGAAACTGCCGGATTCACATGGAGTGACCACGAAGCGTGCCGTCCGCCGACGGAAGGTGACAAGAGTGGATTTGGCGTGAATCTGACGGGAACAGTACGCGGGCCGGCGCCTTCGTGGTTCCCTGGCGTGAATCTGACAGGAACAGTACGCGGGCCGGCGCCTTCGTGGTTACCTGATGTGAATTTGGACGCGCATCTGGTTGTAGCGGGTCACGAACCTCTTATGCAGATGCCGACCGTGAAGTTCTTCCCGGTCACCGTTTCGAGCGTCTGGCCCTCGAATCGGCGTGCAATGGCGAGCAGCTCGTCGTATGTCACGGCGGCGGGCCGTCCTCCTCGCCCAGGTACTCGCGGACCAGGTTCTGGAAGTGGTACACGCCGTTCTCCCGGAGGGCGCTGAACCGGCCGGTGTCGTATGCGCGCGAGCGCAGGCCGCGCTGGACCTGCTCGCACAGGACGATGTCTTCCTGCTGGATCTGGTCCGAGAAGGCGATCCCCTGCTGCATGGACTCCCAGCCCGGGCCAGTGCCGGGCTCGGCGAAGAACCACTCGAAGATCGTCAGCGTGCGGTCGGGGCCCAGCGGCAGGATCACGTTGGAGGACAGGTTGTCGGGGTAGATGTTGAACATCGTGTTCGGGAAGACCCAGTAGTACAGCGCGCTGTCCTCGCCCTCGGCGCGCACGAAGCGCCGATCCCGCCCGGGCTCCTCGCCCGGCTTGAGCGCGCGAATCGGAGCGTGCTGCTTGGAGTAGTAGCGGAACTCCTCGACCCGGTAGGCGTCGTAATCGAGCTCCTTGAACAGCTGGGGATGCGCGATGGGCAAGTGGTAACCCTCGAGGTAGTTGTCGACGTACACCTTCCAGTTGGATTCGACGACGTACTCGCGCCGCTCGACCAGCCGCATGTGCTCGATGTCGAATCCAGCCGCCGCGACCTCGGCCGGGATGGCGCCCAGCACCTCGGTCAGCGGCGGCGCGTCCGGGTCGAGGTTGGCGAACACGAACGGACCCCAGCGCTCGACCCGGATCGGGACCAGCCCGAAGTCCTCCTTGCGGAACTCCTCGGTGGCCTCCATCTCCGGGCACGCACGCAGGGTCCCGTCCAGGCCGTAGGTCCAGCCGTGGTAGCGGCACTGGAGGCTCTTGCGGTTGCCCCGGGCCAGCGCCACCTGCCCCGCCCGGTGGCGACACACGTTGTAGAAGCCGCGCAGCTCCCCGTCGAGGCCGTGGGTGATGAGGATCGGCTCGTCGGCGATCGTCCCGGGCACGAAGTCCCCCACCCGAGCCAGGTCCTCCCCGCGGGCCACCAGCTGCCAGGTCCGATAGAAGATCCGATCCTTCTCCTGCTCGAGCAGCTCAGGATCGACGTAGTAGCGCGCCGGCAGGGTGGCCGCCTGGGCCAGGGGTCGAACGGGCAGCCGCGAGGACGTCACGGGTCGAGAGTACCCGTTGCGGACCGTTCCCCTTCCGCGTCCCGCGCGTAGGACAGCGCGTTCCCGCCAGCGGTCTCGACCTCGAGGGCGAAGCTCCCGTCCTCGTGAATCACGCCGTCCCCGGTCAACGACAGCCCGTCCGAGAAGGCACAGTCGTCGAGGCTCACCTCGTATTCGAGCTCGGTGGCCTGGTAGGCGATCGTTCCCCCGGCCAGGCAGCCGAAGGTCAGCGGTTCGAGACCATCCCAGTACCACCAATCCGACGCGTTGTTGATCTCGTCATCGACTGCGCTGAGGGCGTCCAACGTCGAGTCGTAGGTGTCTGCATCGGCGGCAGGGATCGGGACGTAGGGCTCAACGCCCAAGAAATCACACTCGACCGTTCGCTCGGCCGGGAGGCTTTCCTCGAGGAGGTACGCGGTGATGAGGTCATCGGGGCATGGTTCGCCGCGCAGGTAGATGACGTGCGGACCGCCGGGTTGGGTGATCCGATAGGAGTTGCCCAGGTTCTCGGCCAGGCGCTCGGCGTTCGGATATGGGGTGTAGGGATCCCAGGTCGAGGCCAGGATGAAGACCGGGTACTGGGTGTCGCCCAGATAGGCGGCGCGCTCGTCGAAGGCGGGTTGGGTCGGCCAGAAGGCACAGGGGAGGTCGAGGTAGAAGCCCGAGCCGAGTCGTTGGTCTGCGAGACCGCCGGCCTCGGCCGCCGCGAAATAGGCGGCGGCGCGCTCGTCGACCGTGCCGGTGCCGAACGCGTAGTCGGTGCAGTCGACCGCGAAATACATCGCGTCCGACCAGGACGGGTCCGGCACTGGCGCGAGGGTCTCGGGGTCCTGCGCCAGGGCGGCGTACAGCAGACGCGCCAGAGGCTGGTACTGCCCGTACGACGCCTGGGCGATTGCCCGCTGGAGGAGCATCCGGTCGTAGCTCGGGCTCAGGACATAGTCGGCCGCGGTCTCCAGACCGTTCAGGTCGAGCGTTCGCCGTTCCACATCGCCCGCAGCGGTCACGAAATCGAACGTGATTGGTCCGTGGCGGAGTTCCGCCGCGAGCTCGTCATAGGCGGCCAGGGCGTCCCCGCCCTCGACATCGCCGCGACACGCCGCGTCATCGGTGCACGCGTCGAGTATCAGCGCCAGGATGTCGGCGGCAGTCTCGGTGACCTCGGCGTAGTACTCGATACCCGGTCGGGTGAGGTCGATCGGTCCATCGAGGATGACGGCCTGGACCTGCTCGGGGTGGGCCGCGGCGTAGACCTGGGCGTACTGGGTGCCGTAACTCTCGCCGTACAGGATGAGCTGGTCGACCCCGTGCCATTTCCGGAAGACCTCGAGGTCCTCGACCGCATGGCGGGTGGCGTAGAAGGGCAGGTCGGCCGGGTCGACATCCGTTTCGCCGATGCAGTCGTTGACAAAGCGGCGGGTGGCCTCGGTGAAGGCGGTGGCCTCGGCTGCCGTGCCGGTCGGCGAGTCGGGCGTGGCGAACCACTCGAGCGAGGCGCCAGGGCATTGGAGCGGCTCGGAGCGACCGACACCCCGCTGGTCGAAAAAGACGATGTCGTACACGTCGGCAATGCCCGGCGCGAAGTACTCGGTGTACAGGTCGGCGACCGCCACACCCGATGACCCGGGACCGCCGGTGATGACCACGATCACGCCCTGTCGCGGTCCCTGGAGAGCCCGTTGGATGGCGAACGTCACCTCCCAGGTTTCGTCATCAGGAGCGGCAGGGTCACGCGGAACGCGCAGGGTCACGCAGGAGAAGGAACTCTCGGGGCACGGCTTCTCGCTGATAAAGGTCGGATCCGGCTTGGTGAGCACGGTCGCCGCCGCCCAGACCGCGATCCCAAACCCTACGACCAGTCCGAAGACGAGCAGAGGACGGCTGACCAGCGCCTGCATCGACCGATGCTAGCAGCCACCCGGCCAGCCATCACCAGCCCGCCCAGTCGCGCGTGGAGCCTTGCCGCCGAGGGGGCCGAAGTGCTACAAGAACCCCAATGGACAGCGCGGCCAGCGGTCCCGCAGCCGCGCGCACGCCCACGGAGGAGACCACATGAGGCCCATGCGAACCAGCGCCCTGCTATTCACCGGACTGCTCGTCCTAGTCACCGGCTGCCAGCCTTCGGCTGCTCCAGATGACCTGTTGTCCACGATTCAGGCCAATGGTGTCATTCGGGTCGCCACCGATCCGGCGTACCCGCCGCAGTCCGAGCTGCTGCCGGACGGCACCTACCAGGGATTCGATATCGATGTGGCGGAGCGGATCGCCGAGGAGCTCGGCGTCACCGTCGAGTACATCACGCCCGACTTCTCTGAAGTCGTGGCCGGGGGTTGGGCCGGCCGCTGGGACATCAGCGTGGGGTCTGTCACGGTGACCGCCGAGCGCGAAGGAGTCCTCGATTTCACCCCGGCCTACTACTACACACCGGCCCAGATGGCGGCCACCACGGCCTCCGGCATCACAACCCTCGACGGGTTGGCCGGCATGACGATCTGCGTTGGCGAGCAGACGACGTACCAGTTCTGGCTGGAAGGCACACTCGAGCTCGTCGGCTCACCTGAGCCGGCAGCGGTGCCTGAAGGGGCCCAACTGACGACCTTCTCAACCGATACCGAGTGCGCGGACGCGATCGCCTCGGGCCGTACCGATTTCGAGGGATGGCTGACCTCGTCCACGACGCTCGCGAACGCGATTGCGAACGACGCGGCGTTCGTTTCGGTTGGGGATCCGGTCTTCTACGAAGCCCTGGCGGTGGCTACCGACAAGGCAGGACCGGCGCACGCCGGGTTGCAGGCCGAACTGGATCGGATCATCGCCGAGATGCACAGCGACGGCTCGCTGACCGCGCTCAGCGAGCAGTGGTTTGATGGGCTCGATCTGACTACCGTCGAGTAGTCGTACCGGCCACCACCGAGCGAAACGGGGACGCCCGCGCGGCGTCCCCGTTTCCGTGCTTGGTCCAGAAAGGAGACAACCATGATCGAGGCCGTAGGCACGCGTCCGGCGCTTTTCGAACAGATCGAGCGGGCGGAGGCCGCCTCCCGGCGGTGGTTTCGCGCCAAGTTCGCGCTCGTCTGGGTGGTCATCATGGCCGCCCTGTTCGCCGCCTTCGCGTCGACCGACAACCTGGATGCAGATTTCGTTGCGGAATGGGCGCCCTACATCCTGGGCGGCGCCGGCATCACGGTTCTGGTCAGCGTGCTGTCCATCGCGCTGGCCACGGTCCTCGCCCTGGTTGGGGCGTTAGGGCGCATCTCACGCCGATCGATCCCCTACGGGATCGCGTCGTTCTATGTCTCGCTGGTGCGAGGCACCCCCCTATTGGTCCAGATCTACATCATCTTCTTCTCGCTGCCGCAGATCTCTCCGCTCTTGATCCTGCCCGCGATCGCAGGAGGCGTGCTCGCCCTGGGCTTCAACTACGGCGCGTACATGACCGAAATCTTCCGGGCGGGCATCCAGGCGGTACCCCGCGGACAGACGGAGGCGGCGCGGGCCCTCGGGATGCCGGAGAACCTCATCTTCCGTCGCATCGTCCTGCCGCAGGCCATCCGAATCGTGACGCCCGCCATCGGCAATGACTTCATATCGATGATCAAGGACTCCGCGCTCGTTTCGACGATCGGCGTCCAAGAGGTGCTGTGGCGCGCCGAAAACGCCGGCCGTCCGACGCTGCACACGCTCGAGGCGTTCATCATCGCGGGACTGGTGTACTGGGGCCTGACCATCGTGTTCAGCTTCGTCCAGGAGCGACTCGAGAAGCGGATGGCGAGGGGTGACCGATGAGCGGATCGATGGAGCCTGCCTCCCACATCTCGCATCCGGTGACCGGCACCCATCTCGGCCCGCCGATGGTGCGTGCAACAGGGATCGAGAAGTACTTCGGGCGCAACCACGTCCTGCGCGGGATGGACCTCGAGGTCCTGACCCGAGAGGCGGTCATGCTCATCGGCCGCTCGGGCAGCGGCAAGACGACCTTCCTGCGCTGCGTGAACTTCCTCGAGGAGCCCTCGGCGGGATCCATCGAGATCGACGACGTCCGGGTTGCGGCCGATCCCCTGCACGCCCGGAGCCGGGAGCACCTCGAGCAGATCCGGCAGATTCGGATCCGGTCCGGGATGGTGTTCCAGGATTTCAACCTGTTCCCCCACATGAGCGTCCTCCAGAACCTCATTGAAGCACCGACCAAGGTCCTCAAGGTCCCGCGAGCCGAGGCCGTCGAGCGGGCGGAGGCCTACCTCGGCAAGGTCGGGCTGGCCGAGAAGCGGGACGAGTACCCCGCCCGGCTGTCCGGCGGTCAAAAGCAACGGGTGGCCATCGCCCGCGCCCTGTGCATGGAGCCCAAGGTCCTGCTCTTCGATGAGCCGACCAGCGCGCTCGACCCGGAGCTGATCGGGGAGGTGCTGCGTGTGATGGAGGACCTGGCGCACGAAGGCGCCACCATGATAGTCGTAACCCACGAGCTGCACTTCGCCCGCGAGGCGGCCGACCGGGTCGTGTTCCTGGAGGAAGGGCGGATCATCGAGGAGGGTCCGCCCGAGAAGATGCTCGACAACCCGGACGACGACCGTACCCGGCAGTTCCTGCGCCGGTTCCTGGCTAGTCCGAAGGCGTCCGAGTCCTGATCCCGTAGACCTGGGCGCGAGGCAGGCGGGCCGCCTCGTCCTCCGCCCGGACGCGACCGCTGGCCGGTTGGAAGGCGACCGGCACATCGCGCGGCGTGCCACCCTCGTACGCGATGAGCCAGGCCAGGCCGACCTGGGTCAGCTGGGCGCCACCCGCCTGGCTGGGCTCCACGAATGGCGCGATCAGGAGCCGGCGCCGATGGAGCCGCTCGACCGCGAGCTGCAGGGTCTGCGGCTCCACGCCCAGCTCCGCGGCCAGCGTATCGAGGGTCATGTACTGGTTCGGCGCGCGCCGCAGGTGGCGGAGGATGGCCGCGGTCAGCTCGTCTCCGTGTGGCGTTGGGCGCGTCGGCTTGGTCACGGGCCGGATGAAATCCCCGGTCGCACCGCGCTCAGCCGCCGCTCCACGCTGAGCGCGGCCGGGACCTCGCGCCGGAGGACAGCCTCCAGGTCCTCGTCCCAGCCCGTGGCCTGGGGAAGGCGGACCTGGCGGGTCGCGCCTGCGACCGGCACGGCGAGCACGACCGGCAGCGTGCCGGGGCGGCGCCGAACGATGGTGGTGACCGACTCGATCGCGTCCAGGAGAGCGTCGACCGACAGGTCGGGGGCGAAGGAGATCCACAACGAGCCTGCGGCGCCCTCCGCCACCGCCGGGATGGGCAGCGATCCGGCGGCCGGCGGCGCCTCGTCGGCGGTGACGGCGTCGGCGGTGGCGACCGGCGATTCGGCGCCCCGTGGCCGGGCTACCGGGACCGGCGATGGCTGGGCGGCGGCACCGGCACCGCCGTTTCCGTTGCCGATCGCCACCACTCCCCCAAAGCGTTGCCCGCGGCTCCGCTGCAGGCGGTCCCGTTCGGCGCTGAACTCAGCCGCCCCCATGCGCTGCGCGTCGTCCCACGCATATACGGTCTCGCACAGCAGCTTGGCGTCCTCGTCGCGATGGTCGACCCGGCCGCTGACCAGGACCACGGTGTCATCGGCCCAGGCGTTGGCGGTCTCGGCGAAGACCTTGGGAAAGACGACGACCTCGACGCTGCCCTGGAGATCCTCGAGCTGCGCGACGAGCATGGTGGACCCGGCCCGGGTGATGACGCGGCGCGTGCCCTGGATGATCCCGCCCAGGGTGACGCGGGCCTGGTCGGACTCTTCGGCCAGGTCGCCGGTGTACGCGGTCACGAAGTCCGGCAGCTGATCCGCGATTTCCCCCAGCGGATGCTCGGTCAGGTACAGCCCGAGCAGCTCCTTTTCCCAGCGCAGCCGCTCGCGACGCGAGATCTCGCCTCGTGCCATATCGGTCGTGCCCGCGCCGCCAAGGCTGCCGTCGTGGTCGGCCGCCGCCTCGGCGGCCATCGGTACCGCGAAGAGGTCGAACATCGTCGACTGCCCGGCGGCGACGTCACGGTGATGGCGAGCTGCCGCGTCGAGCGCCCCGTCGAGGCGATCCAGGAGCCCGCCCATGCTGCCCAATGACACCAAAGCATTGACCTTGATCAGCGACTCGAACACCCGCTTGTTGACGCGCTGCGGGTCGACCCGGCGGCACAGGTCGTCCAGCGAGCGGAAGGGTCCCCCCGCCGGTTCGGCGGCCGCATCGGCTTCTCGTGACGCGACGATGGTCTCGACCGCGGCCTCGCCGACGTTCTTGACCGCCGCCAGCCCGAACCGGATGGCGCGCGTGCCGTCCGCATCGGCCTCGACCTCGAACAGGGAGCCGGAGCGCTGGACGTCGGGTGGGCGGACCTGGATCCCCAGCCGCCGGCACTCGGCGACGACGGCGGCCACCTTGTCCGACCGCTCGCGGAACCCGTTCAGGACCGCGGTCATGAACTCGACCGGGTAGTTTGCCTTGAGGTAGGCCGTCTGGTAGGCGATCAGCCCGTAGCAGGTGGCGTGGGCCTTGTTGAACCCGTAGCGGGCGAAGGGCTCGAAGGCCGCGAAGACCTGGTCCACGGCCGCCGGCGGGATGCCCTTCTTCTTGGCCCCGGCCTTGAACTTGGCCTCGTGCTCGCGCAGGACCTGGGCGTTCTTCTTGCGGATGGCATAGCACAGGTTGTCCGCCTCGGGGCCGGTGTAGTCGGCCATGGCGATTGCCGCGGCCATGATGTCCTCCTGGTAGACGAAGATCCCGTACGTCTCGTGGAGGGCCGGCTCGAGCGAGGGGTGGAGGTACGTCACCGCCTCGTCGCCGTGCTTGCGACGGATGTAGGCCGGGATGTTGGCCATCGGTCCGGGGCGGAAGAGCGCAACCATGGCCGCCAGGTCGCGCACCTCGGTCGGCCGCAGGTCCTTGACGTAGCGGCGCATGCCCGAGCCTTCCAGCTGGAAGATGCCGGTCGTCTCGCCGGTGGAGAGAAGCTGGAACGTCGCGGCGTCATCGAGCGGCAGGTCCTCGACGTCGATGGCGATCCCCCGGTGGCGCTGGATCAGCTCCACTGCGTCGGCCAGGATGGTCAGGTTGATGAGCCCCAGGAAGTCGAACTTCAGCAGGCCCAGCGCCTCGCAGGCATGCATCTCGAACTGGGTCATGGTCGTCTCGCCGTCGGTCGCGCGCTGGAGGGGCATGATCTCGGTCAGCGGCTCGCGACTGATCACGATCCCCGCCGCGTGGGTGGACGCGTGGCGGGCCACGCCTTCCAGCTGGCGGGCGGCACCCAGGAGCCGATCGACCCGATCGTCGCCGGCCATCAGCTCCCGCAGCTGGGGGCTCGTCTCGACCGCCCGCTCGAGGCTGATGTTCAGCTCGTTGGGCACGGCCTTGGCCACCCGATCGGCCTCCGCGTAGGTCAGGCCCATGGCACGCCCGACGTCGCGGATGGCGGCCTTCGCGCCCAGCGTTCCGAAAGTGATGATCTGGGCCACCCGGTCGGTGCCGTACTTGCGGGTCACGTAGTCGATGACCTCGCCGCGACGGTTGTCCTGGAAGTCAATGTCGATGTCGGGCAGGGTCACCCGGTCGGGGTTCAGGAAGCGCTCGAAGGGCAGGCCGTAGGCAAGCGGGTCCACCGGCGTGATCCCCAGCGAGTAGGTCACGATGCTCCCCGGCGCCGATCCCCGGCAGGTGGTCATGATCGACTGCTCGCGGGCAAACCGGGTGAAGTCGGCCACGATCAGGAAGTAGGCCGAATACCCCATCCGATCGATGATCCCCAGCTCGTAGTCCAGCCGGCGGTGGATCTCGGGGGTGACCTCCGGATACCGATCCGCCAGCCCGCGCTCGCATTCGCGGCGCAGCCACGACGCGGCCGTCTCCCCCTCCGGGACGGGGTAATCGGGCAGGCGGAGGCGATCGAACTCGAGGCGCAGGTCGACCATGTCGGCCACCCGGAGCGTGTTGTCCATGGCCTCGGGCAGCTCCCCGTTGAACAGGCGGTGCATGTCGGCCGGCGGCTTGACGTAGAACTCGTTGGTGTCGAACCGGAATCGACCCGGCGTGTCGAGGTTGGCCGCGGTCTGGATGCACAGCAGGAGGTCGTGCGCCTCCGCCTGGTCGGCCAGCGTGTAGTGCGTGTCGTTGGTCGCCAGCAGCGGAATGTTCGTGCGTCGAGCCAGCTCCACCAGCCGCTGGTTCAGGCGCGTCTGCTCGGGCACCCCCGAGTCCTGGACCTCGAGGAAGTAGTTGCCATCGCCGAGGATGGACCGATAGTCATCGGCCACCTGGGCCGCGGCCCGCTCATCGCCTTCGGCCAGGCGGCGCAGCACCTCGCCACTCAGACAGGCGCTGGTGCCGATGAGTCCCTCGCTGTGCGCGGCCAGCAGCTCCTTGTCGATGCGCGGCTTGTAGTAGTAGCCGTCGAGGTGCGCCGTCGTGACCAGGCTGAGCAGGTTCCGATAGCCGATCGCATCCCTGGCCAGCAGGATGAGGTGGTAGTAGTCGGAATCGGCCTTGCCCTCCTTGTCGGTGTGCCGGCGGGGCGCGACGTAGGCCTCCACGCCCAGGATGGGCTTGATGCCAGCCGCCGTTGCCGCCTCGTAGAAGGCGATGGCGCCGTACAGCGCGCCGTGATCGGTGAGGGCCACGGCCGGCATGCCCAGCTCCGCCACCCGGTTCGCGAGCTCGGGCAGCCGCGACAGGCCATCCAGAAGGCTGAACTCCGAGTGGACGTGGAGATGGACGAACTCGTCGCGGGGCGAATTCACGGGGAGCCCATGGTAGCCCGCCGACCTGGCCAACGGTCGGAGCCGCCGGGTAGGCGCTTCGCCAACGGTCGGAGTCGCCGGGTACCATCCCGGCGTGCTGTTCGACTTCACCTCGGTCACCGAGGAATCGGTCGGCCGCGAGACCGACCGCGGCCTGACGGAGGCTGACGCGCTCGTCGCGCAGGCCGTTGCGGCCGAGAATGCCACTTTTGACGCCCGGGTCGCGCCGCTGGAGCTGGCCGGGGCCCGCCTGACCGAGGCCTACGGCCGGGGTGCGTTCCTGGCCCAGGTCCACACCGACCCGGCGGTGCGTGACGTGGGCTCGGCCGCCGAAGAGCGGCTCACGAAGTGGCGCTCCGCGCTCCCGTTCCGCGAGGACCTGTCCCGCGCTGTCCTGGAAGTGGCCGAGGCGCCCGGCGCCGAAACGCTGAACGTCGAACAACAGCGGGTTCTGGAGCATTGGATGCGCGACTTCCGCCGTGCCGGGCAGTCGCTGGATGTACCGGCTCGGAAGGAGCTTGAGGGGATTCGGGCCCGGCTGGTGGAGCTGGAGGTCGCATTCAACCGCAACGTCAACGAGTACGACGACGCGATCGAGGTCAGCCGCGAAAGCCTGGCCGGGCTTCCAGACGAGTTCGTCGAGCGGCTGAAACCGGGCACTGCGCCGGGGACCTTCCGGGTGAGCCTCGATTATCCCGAGCTCTACCCGTTCCTGGCCCAGGCCGCGGACAGGGAGGCGCGCGAGGCGCTGTTCCGCAAGCACTGGCAGCGGTCGGTCGACCAGAACCGACCGTTGCTCGTCGAGGCGCTCCGGCTGCGCCAGCGGTCGGCCGAGCTCCTGGGCTATCCGAGCTGGGCCCACTATGCGATCGAGGTCAAGATGGCCGAGACCCCCGAGGCGGTGGCCGACTTCTACGCCTCGCTCGTCTCGCGCCTGGAGCCGTTCCGTGACCGGGAGCTGTCGGCGCTGCGCGCCCGCTTCGAGTCCGATGGGCATTCCGGGCCCATGAGCGCCTGGGACTGGATGTACTACGACGAGCAGCTGCGACGAACGGATTACGGAGTGGATGCCAACCTGGTGGCGGAGTACCTGCCCCTCGAGGCCTGCCTGGCGGGCATGTTCGCGCTCACTGGAGACGTTTTCGGGCTCGACTACCGGAAGGTGGAGGACGCGCGGGCGTGGCATCCCGCGGTGGAGCTGTACGAGGTCCGCGATCGGGCCAGCGGGGAGCTGCTCGCGCACTTCTATGCCGACTGGTTCCCGCGCGAGGGGAAGTTCGGTCACGCGGCCGCCTTCCCCCTCGTCATCGGCCACCGGCGAGTGGATGGGTCGTACGAACACCCGGTGAGCACCATCCTCGCCAACTTCACGCCGCCGGGGGGTGGTCGGCCGTCCCTCATCCAGCACAACGAGCTGGAGACCCTGTTCCACGAGTTCGGCCACATCCTCCACCAGGCGCTGACGCAGGCCGATTACTACCGCACCAGTGGCGGAGAAACTGAGGTCGACTTCGTCGAGGCCCCGTCCCAGATCATGGAGCACTGGACCTGGGACCCCGTTGTGCTCGGCCGCTTTGCGCGCCATTACCGGACCGGTGAGCCGATTCCGGCCGACCTGGTCGAGCGGATGGTGGCCGCGCGCCGCCTGAACATCGGTCTGAAGACCCTGGTCCAGGTGTTCTATGGGCAGGTCGACCTGTCGATCCATGACGGGCGGGCGGAGCCGGATCTGGATGAGGCCCTCCGGAAGGCATACGCCCACGTGGGCCTGCCCTATCCGGAGGGCACGTTCCTGCTTTCGGGGTTCGCGCACCCGATGGGCGGCTACGACGCGGGCTATTACGGCTATCTGTGGTCGGAGGTCATCGGGGACGACCTGTTCGGCCGCTTCACCGCCGAGGGCGTCACGTCGCCCGAGGTGGGTGCGGCCTACCGGCGCTCGATCCTGGAGCCCAACGGCAGCCGTCCGGCCAGCGAGCTGGTCCGCGCCTTCCTGGGACGCGACCCGACCCCCGACGCCTGGCTCCGCCTGCGCGGGATGGCCTAGGGCCCGATGCCCTGGCGGCGGGCCAGCAGGGTCACCAGCTCGGCGTGGAGGAGGCCATTGGTGGCCAAGGCCGTCGGTCCGGCGTAACCGGGGTTGCCATCCAGGTCGGTGAACTGCCCACCGGCCTCGGTCACGATCAACGCCGGCCCGGCCAGGTCCCAGACCGAAACCCCGGTTTCCATCATCACCTCAGCCGATCCCTGCGCCACCAGCATGTAGCCCCAGAAGTCGCCCAGCCCGCGGTCGCGCCACGATCGCCGCAGTGCCTCGCGGATCCCCTCCCCGCGACCCTCGTCATCGAAGGGCGACAGGCCGGCATGGATGAGGTGCGCTTCCTCGAGGCTTGACACCGCCGAGACGCGTACCGGCCAGGTCCGTCCGCCCAGGGTCGTGGTTGCGCCGCCTCCACGGGTCGCCGACCAGCGCTGCCCCAGCGCCGGCGCCGAGACGACGCCCGCCACCAGCTCCCCGTCATGCTCGACGCCGATCAACGTGGCCCAGACGTGGATGTGGCGCGCGAAGTTCGCGGTCCCGTCAATCGGGTCCACGATCCACCGCGTCCCATCAGCGCTCGAGTCGTCCCCGAACTCTTCGCCAAGCACGCCGTGGCTCGGGAACCGGCGCCGGACCCGGTCTCGAATCAGCTCCTCGATGGCGGTGTCGGCCGCCGTGACCGGCGTGCCATCGGCCTTGGTGCTGACCGCAGGTCCGGCCAGGAAGGCCGGCAGCGAGATGGCGTCCGCCGCATCGGCGAGCTCCAGGCCAAAGGCCCGCAGCGCTTCGGGGTCATCCATCCAGAACGGCGTCCAGCCGCCGCCGCAACTCCTCGTTCACCAGGCGGGCGTCGGCCCGGCCGTCCATGCGCGCCATGACCCGCCCGACCAGGAACCCGTACACCTGCCGCTTGCCGGACCGATACGCCCCGACCGCCGCCGGCTCGGCGCGGAGCACCGCATCCACCGATTCGGCGATGACCACCGCGTCGCTGACCTGCGCCAACCCCTCGGCCACGATGACGACGCGGGGCATCTCTCCCGATTCGAAGCACCGCGCCAGGACTTGCTTGGCGCTGGCCGGACTGATCCTTCCCGCATCCAGCTCGGCGATCAGCTCGGCCAGGCCCTCGGGCGGCAGGGCCACGTCACGAGCGCGCAGTCCCTCGGCGGCGTGCTGGTTCAGCAGCCGGCTGAACTCGCCGGTCACCCAGTTCGCGGCAGCCTTGGCAGGCGCGCCCGCGGCGACGACCGCGTCGAAGTAGTCCCCCAGGCTGACCTCCGCGGTGAGGACCCCCGCGTCGTAGGGCGAGAGGCCGAGCTGGGCGACGTACCGTTCACGGCGCGCGGCCGGCAGCTCGGGGAGGGTGGCCCGGATCTCGGCCACCCACTCGGGAGATGGTCGCAACGGCGGCAGGTCCGGCTCGGGGAAGTACCGGTAATCGTTGGCCTCCTCCTTCGAGCGTTGGGGAATCGTCCGTTCGCCGGTCTCGTCCCAGCCCCGCGTCTCCTGGATCAGCGGCGTGCCGGCGTCCAGCGCCTGGGTCATGCGCGCGACCTCGAACTCCATGGCGCGCTCCAGGGACCGGAACGAGTTCAGGTTCTTGACCTCGACCTTGGTGCCGAGGGCTTCGCTGCCGGCGGGCCGGAGGCTGACATTGCCCTCGATCCGCATAGAGCCCGCCTCCATGTCGGCGTCCGAGGCCCCGATGAAGCGGAGCAGGTCGCGCAGCGCCTCCCCGTAGGCCCGGGCCTGGGCTGGGGTCCGCAGGTCCGGCTCGGTCACGATCTCCATCAACGGCACGCCGGCGCGGTTGAAGTCCACCAGGGAGTGGTCACGCCCCCCGTGGAGCAACCGCGCGGTGTCCTCCTCCAGGTGGGCACGGGTGATGCGCACGGTGATCTCCCCGTCCTCGGCCGGTACCGGAACCCGGAGCCGGCCGTCGGCGGTCAGCGGCAGGGCGTACTGGCTGATCTGGTAGCCCTTCGGCAGATCGGGATAGAAGTAGTTCTTGCGCTCGAAGCGGACGGCATCGGTCTGGACCTCGGCTTCCAGGGCCAGGCCGGTCAGCATCACGAGCTCCACCGCTCGGCGGTTGATGATCGGCAGCGTGCCGGGCATGCCCATGCAGATGGGACACACCCGCGTGTTCGGCTCATCCGGCTGGCCGGGAAGCGGGGCGGTCCGGCAGCGGCAGAACATCTTCGAGGCCGTCCGCAGCTGGGCATGGACTTCGATCCCGATCACGGTCTCGTAGGCGGTGCCGATGGCCACGGCCGGATTGTATGCTCCGCCCCGTGAAGGTCGGCGAGTGGGAGGATATCGGTCGGTCCCGGGCGCTCCTGCAACGCGTGCTCGGGGAGCTGGGCGCGGTTGAGCTGGCCGCCCACGTCACCCTGCACGCCGATGGCGACCGCCAGCGGGTCCTGGTGGCCACCGACATCGGTCTCCTCGACTACAACTACGGAGCCACCGCGCCCACAGAACCCACCTACGAGCTGCGCGGCGGACTCACCCGCTGGCCCTCGGTGCGCGGCATGCGCCTCCAGAGCGACGCCCAATGGGACGACAACGCGCGCACCGCCCGATCGATCTGGCGGCTCGTGGCCGAGGAGCCAAAGATCGAGCTGGCGGCCGAATCGACCGAGAACGACCGCGCCGCCGTGACGGCCCTGCTCGACTTCGCACGCGCCTGCTTCGCCTCCCTGGACTGATGAAAAAGCTGGCCACCGTGGCCAGCGTCCTGCTGTTAGCCGCATGTGCTCCCAGTGACTCCGAGACGCCGTCACCCTCCCCGCTGGCGACGCCCCAGGAATCCATCTCTGCAATTCCGTCACTTGCGGCCTGCGATTCAGGCGTCGTATGCGACGGGCCGCTGGCGGCAGGTGACTACGTCTCCGACACCACCGGGGCGCATATCGAGTTCACGCTCAGCGAACACGACTGGTCCGGCCTGGCGGACATCCAGGACGTGGGCTTCGCCCTCTTCCTGGCCGATGTCGGGGGCGGCCACGGCGTCAGCGTGGTCAGTTACTCCGGCGAGATTTTCACCGATGCCTGCTCGTCGGAGGTAACGTCGACGATCGGGGCCACTCCGGCTGACTTCATGACCTTCCTGGCCGCGCGGACCGGCGTGACAGCCACGGCACCGGTCGAGGTCGAGGTTGGGGGCCGGCCCGCGCTCCAGGTGGACGTCACGACCGAGATCGATGCGGCCTGCGAGGCCACCGGCGGCGGGCGTATCTGGCTGTGGGCCCTGCCCATCGTCGGGGACTTCCATTTCAACGACGCGGAGACCGCGCGCGTGATCGCCGTCGACGGCGGGAGCGCGACCGTGATCATCGTCATCGAGGCCTTCCCCGACGCCGACTACGACCACCTGCTCGAGCACGCGACCGAGGTGATCGACTCGATGGTGATCGAGCCGCTCTAGTAGTTCGACCCGCAATAGCTCGGTACGAATTCACGCCAGGTGACCACGAGGATCGGGCGGCGCGTCACACGGCCCGTCACACCGTCCGAATTCACGCCAGGTGACCACCAGGCTCGCCACCAAGGCCAGATTCACACCGGGTGACCAGGTGACGCGTCGGAAGGGACGCCGGCTCATCTGGTGTTCACTCCACGTGAATACCGACGCCAGCACCGACATTGACGACGTGCCTGTCCCGACGACCGGCCCGAGGTCCCCCTCAGCTGGCCCGCCGACGCTGGACGAAGCGCTCCATGCGGTCCATCGCTTCGACGATGTCCTCGTAGGCCGTCGCGTAGCAGGCGCGGACGTGGCCCGCGCCCGACGGCCCGAACGCCTCCCCGGGCACGACGGCGACGCGCTCCTCCTCGAGGAGCGCCTGCGCAAAAGCCTCGGCCCCGAGGCCAGTGGCGGCGGTGACCTCCGGGAAGCAGTAGAACGCGCCCATCGGCTCGAAGCACAGCAGGCCGATCTCGTTCAGGCGCCGGACCATGAGCTGCCGGCGCCGGTCGTACTCGGCCAGCATGTCCTGGACGTACGGCTCGCCCACGTCCAGCGCCGCGATGGCGGCGTGCTGGGCGGCGGTCGGGGCGCACATGATCCCGTACTGGTGGACTTTGGCGATCCCCTCCATCAGCCCTTCAGAGGCCGCGACGTACCCAATCCGCCATCCGGTCATGGCATACGCCTTCGAGAAGCCGCCGATGAGCACGGTCCGGTCCCGCATTCGGGGCAGGGCGCTGAACGCGGTGTGCCGATGGTCGCCGTACACCAGCCGGTCGTAGATCTCGTCGCTGATGACCAGCAAGTCGTGGCGTTCGGCCACTGCGGCGATGGCCTCCAGGTCGGATCGGCTCAGCACCGCCCCGGTCGGGTTGTTGGGGTACCCCAGGAAGATGGCCTTGGTCCGAGGCGTGACCGCGGCCTCGATCTGCTCGGCGGTGACCCGGAAGTCGGTGGCGTCCGAGGTCGGCAGGGCCACCGCCACTCCGCCGGCGAGGGTGATGCACGGTCCGTAGGCCACGAAGCACGGTTCGTGGTAGATGACCTCGTCCCCGGGATTCAGAACCGCACGCAGAGTCGCATCCAGGGCCTCGGACGCGCCGACGGTGATGACCAGCTCCCCGCGGGGCTCGTAGCGGACCCCGTACCGATCGGCCAAGTTGGCGGCCACCCGCTCGCGGAGCTCGATCATCCCGCCATTGGCGGTGTAGTGCGTCTCCCCCGCCTCGAGGGCCGCGATGGCGGCCCGTGTCAGCGGCTCGGGCGTGGTGAAGTCCGGCTCCCCGATGGTGAGGCTGATGACGTCGCGCATCTCGGCCAGCATGTCGAAGAAGCGGCGAATCCCGGAGGGCTGCATCGTCCGCACCGTGTCGTTGAGGAACTCGGCGGGAGCTCGGACGGTGCCGGTCAGATCGGGACGCATCGGCTTGTCAGTCTAGTCCGCCGATGCGTCAGCCGATGGCGGCACCGCGGACGATCCCTCGGGCACCGGTCCCAGCTCCACCCGGAAGAGCCGATGCTTCCCCTCGAGTCCGCGGAGGTCGTGTTCGCCCTGGTCGGTCAACGTGAGGCCCGGCGAGGACACCAGCGCCCGCGTGGTCGCGGAGACGATGATCTCCCCCGCCCCTGCGAAGGCGAGCATGCGCGCGGCCTCGTGGAGCGCCAGTCCCCGAAGCCGCTCGTCAGCCATCTCGACCTCGCCGGTGTGGACCGCGGCGCGGATGGGGATGTCCAGCTCAGCGGCCGCCGCCCGGAGCCCCACCGCGCAGTGGACCGCCCGGAGAGCCCCGTCGAACCGCGCCAGGATCCCGTCACCGGTCAGCTCGACGAGATGCCCGCGGTAGTGGGCCACCGTGTCCCGGGCGCCGTCGGCGAACTGCGCGAGCAGCTCCCCCCAGCGGCGGTCGCCGACTCGTTCGGCCAGGCTGGTGGACCCGACGATGTCGGTCATGACGAGGGTGGTCACGATCCGCTCGAGACCCACCTCCAGCGCGCCGAGCCAACCGCGGACGCCCGACCAGCCGATGAACTCGAATGGCTCGTCCCCGACGACCCACGCGTCGTGACCGGGGGGCATGACCGCCAGATCGCCTGGGCCGACCTCGAACTCGCGACTATCAGAGAGGAGCACGTGGAGACGCCCGGCCAGGACGTACCCGACGTGGCGCATCTGGCACCATTCCGTGCCGACCAGGGGCTTGACGTGGCTGGACCAGCGCCAGCCTGGCGCGTGGACGTCGCGGGAGACGGTCACGCCCCCCAGGTTGATGATCTCCGAGCGAAGCTTCTCCGCTTCGGCAGTCTCGTCGGGGGCCGCGAAGTTCCGAACGTTCCTGTGATCCACCACGCCCTCCCCCCTGAGTCTATCCCGCTTCGCTCGGCTGCCAGGTCGTGTCCACCACGCAGATCCGATTGCTCTCCGGATCGGCGCGGATGACGTAGTCGAGCGCGGCGCTCCAGAACGCGGTCTGGCGCCTCAGGTCGTCGACGCGGATCACGATCGAGCCAATCCGGATCACCGGAGCGACTGGACCGGAGGTCACGGCGAGGGCTTGGCGTCCTTGCCGATGGATCGGCGCAAGGCTCGATTCACGGACGCGGAATCAGGGAATTGCCTCGCCATGTCAACGTCCAGGACGCGGAGGTTTGTCCCCTCGCGGTATGCGCGGTGGTGCTTGCCGCGAACGCCACCTCGGAAGGTGTACTCCGACCGTTCTTCAGGCTTCTTCGTATTCACGGCGCTCGCGTGCTGAGACACGCCTTGCAAATATCACCCGGATCTTACCCCTCCGTTCAGTGAAACCGACGACAAGCAGGCGTCCCCGGACGGACGAGCCGATGCTGATGAAACGATCCTCCTCGCTCGAATGGTCGGGGTCAGAGATCGTCAACTCCAGCGGGTCGCCGAATACGGTGGCCGCCTCTTCAAAGGTGATTCCGTGCTGGACCGCGTTGGTTCGGGCCTTCTCGTGGTCCCACTCGAACCTCACGATCCGAGGCTACGAAGCGGCGGTTACCTCGCTGTTAGCCGCTGTTCGGGAACAGCGGCAGTATCTCACCGGCCGGGATCCGGATGGTCAAGTGGTTGCCGATGGGCGGCAACGGGCAGGTCGCGTATGAGCTGAACACGCACGGCATGTTGTAGGCGAGGTTGAAATCGACCACGACCGATCCGTCCGCGGCGACCGGCCCGGTCACCAGGAAGCGGCCGGCCGCGTACGTCTGGTGGCCGTTCGTGGCGTCACCGAAGATGAGCCACAGCCGCTGGTCCTCCTGCTCGAGGGCCTGGAGGCGTTGCTCTCCCCCGGGCAATGGCAGCACGACGTCCCCCGGCGATGCTTCCTCGAGGACGTCGCCGACGATGTCCGGGACGGCGATGGTCCGCGGCTGGGGCGGCTGCACCAGACGCCCCGTCAGTCGCCAGGCCGGATCGACCGGGAAGCGCGGCACCCCGGTGAACGCCGCCAACGCCGGCGCCTCGCGGTCGCGCACCCGCAGGCCGAGCCGCTCCCGGTTCACGCCGCGGCGGATGAGGTGCATGCGGAGCGAGCCCAGCTCGATGACCGTGGGTTCGCCATCCGGTTCCGCGACCAGCGGCAGATCGTGGTCGATGAGCGGCCCGTCGTGGGTTAGCTGCGCCCCGTGGTGGGGACGAATGCTGGCCTGCAGGTCGTCGGTGACCAGGAGGTGCCCGGCCAGCGGCGGAACGCCCCGGCCGCTCAGCCGAATCGCGTTGCTGGGGTGCTGCCCGATCTCGTGCTCGCCCGGCGTCAGCCAATGGAGGCCGACCAGGGCCAGCCAACCATCGGGCGACCGCAGGCGCGCATCGCGCTCGGCGTGCCACCGCTCGATCTCGTAGAGGTAGTCGGCGGCGATCGGCTCCGTCACGGCCGCAGCATACGGGGACCGTGCGGAAGACAGTCGCCGGAGAGACGGCCCCTGCTCACCTGCCAGAGGGCCTGCCCCCGGGGGGGCCGGCCCTCTGCTTTCGGTCCGATAAGCCGGGTGCAGCTACGGTCGAACTTGGCTGATTCGAGTCGACCAGTTAGCCAGCGCGGTGCGGGTGTCACCGCACCGGAAGTTGCTGTTCAGCCACTGGGCCAGGGTGCACGTCTGGGCGATGTACTCCGACGCGATCCATATCGTGTTCCCGTCGAAGGCCGCCGCCCCGTAGTCGCCCCATCGGGGCCGCGACTGATCCCCCACGAAGGCCGCGTATCCGGTGAAGCCGTCATCAGGTCCCAGCCCGGCGGCGGCGATCTGGATGCCGCCCGTCGCGTTCCCACTGAACGTGACGTACGCCGCGCTCGGGAAGTGGTCCGGCCCAACCAGCGTGAAGGCCATCACTCCCTTGCCGTCCGGGCGGACCCCCAGCGCCGGATAGATCACGTTGTTCGCCCCGCTTGCCGCCACGAGCCCCTGGGCCGCCAGCGTCGCCGACAGGACCCCCAGGCGATTGATGCTTGGCGCGACGGCGTACCACGCGATCCCCGCGCGGTCCGGCCCGCTCACACCGGTGCTCAGCGCCCCATACAGCCTGCCGCCGGCGAAGGTCACCTGCTGCATGGCCGAAGCCGGCGAGGCGTCCAGCGCAGGGATGATCTCGTTGTGCGCCGGCTGGTCCTGCGGGGCAAAGAAGAGCCGCCAGCAGCCCCGGCCGAGGCCCTGGATCACGATCTTCGTGTCGTTGATGCACTCACGCAGCGGCGTCGGGCCGGGCCGCTGAGCCGCATTGTCAGGGATGACGTACCGGTTCACCGGCACCGTCACCTTCTTCAGCTGGAGCGCGGGCGTCGTGTCCAGCGACCGGGTGTTCGTCAGCGCCCAGGCGAAGATCCGCTCCGAGCTGCCATCAACGTCGTTGAAGGCCGCGGTGGAGCTGAGGAAGTACTCGGTCCCGCCGTTGCGGGTCTCGAACTGGTTCGTGCCGGGCGAGATGGCCGGCCAGACGGTGAAGGCCTCCTCGGCGAAGCCGTCGATGAAGGTCAGGCTCATGTTCACGGCCGCGGCGCCGGCGGCCAGCTGGCTCTTCGACAGCCCGTACAGGTTGACGCCCTGGTAGTCGGGGCCGAAGAAGTCGAACTCGTTGATGGCGATGAAGAAGCCGTGCGCATCGGCGCCGATGTGCGGATAGTCCGGGAAGCATGGCCCACCGCCACAGGCATGGTTCGGCGTGCCCTCCGTCCCGTCGTTCTGGCCGGGGATGTGGTAGATGTTCCAAACCCCCAGCGGGCTCCCGGTGGCGCTCACCGCCAGGTCGATGTCGCTGATCCCGGTCAGCGTCCCGTTCGTCAGCGACTCGAGGTTGATGATGACGTGGAACCAGCGGTTGACCACCGGGTCGAAGTGGCAGGTCGGGTCGAACACGAACGGCCCGAACTCGCCGGTGGTGCGGTTGATGGCCGGCGGGTAGTTGTAGAAGTCGTTCATCGACTTCGGCTGGCTGAGCAGGTTGCCGTTGGTGTCGTAGACGGCCACCACGTCGTTCACGCTCTCGAAGATCAAGCCGTTGCCCACGCACAGCGCCTGATCGGGCGGCTCGAGCGAGAAGGCGTTGTTGCCATCGGATGAGCCGAACCGCTGGTCGAAGTGGTTGAGCCCCTCCCAGCTCTCCAGGAGGGACGCGCCGGCCGGCTGCGGCTGGGAGCCGGCGGTGACCGGCCCGCTGGCGGTCGGGCTGGCGCTGGAGCCAGATCCATGGGGCTGGCGGTTCGTCTGCGCGCGCTCCCCGGGATGGACCGATGTCGTCCCATCCGAGACGTCGTCGCGCCCGGGGCGGACCTCCGTGTTGGTGTCGATTGGCTCCAACGAGGTCTGCCCCGCCAGCCGCACCTTGCCTGCGGTGGTGGCGTACGAGGGCGGAGCCGCCCCAGCCGGGGCGATGGTGAGCGCCGCTGCCACCAGCGCAGCGGCCATCGCGATGGGTAGAGCCCTACCAGAGTGCATGCGAAGATCCTCCCCTCCAATGCCGGGGACCGCCGCGTGCGCAAGACGCGACGCGGTCGTGACCCCTAGCGGAATGGTGGAGTGAGCACGCGTCAGCATACGCCGGGCACCCGCGACGCGCCAGAGATTCCTATCGGGCGCAAATGCCCAAGGAGCGCCTTGGGGCAGCCGATGATGGCGGTCGGTGGGCGCCTGCAGGGCACCGTGCGGCGGAAAGTCGCCCCCCGGCCCGTACCGATGTACCGGCAACTTCGGCAGGACTCGCCTGCCACACTCGGGCTGATCTCAACGGGCGCATCTCGCGCCCACCCATATCGAGGACCTGCCCATGCACAGTCGACTACGCCCCCGTTGGCTGGCCCTGGCGGCCGCGGCGCTGCTTGTAGCGCTGTCGGTTTCCAGCGCGTTCGGCGCCGATCCACCCGACGGCGAGGACAAGAACCACGGCCAGCAGGTCTCGGAGTTCGTTCACAGCCTCCTCTTCGGCGACTCGGAATCGGACGATGAGGACGCGCCCGCCGATGAGGACACCACCGACGAGGACACCGCCGACGAGGAAGCCACCGACGAGGACGAGGCTACCGACGAGGACACCCAGGGCGGCGAATGGGCCAACCATGGCGCGTGCGTGTCCGCCGTCGCGACGACCGATGAGGTCGGTGGCGACCAGGACAATCACGGCGGCGCCGTGAGCGAGGCCGCCCGAGTGACCTGCTGGGACGACGGAGAGACCGAGGGGAACGACGAGGGCTCTGAGGAGACCTCGACTACCGTCGAGGAGCACGGCAATTCCGCCAACGCCCACGACAAGACCCACGGCCGCGGACAAGGCCACGGCCGCGGCGGCTCGTAAGTTCTAGCCAGCCAAAACTGCTGAGGCCCGGGCGCGACGCCCGGGCCTCACCACGTGTCCGCTCTCGTCACTAGCTCGCTCGTTCTATTTCGTGAACTGGAAGTCGGCCTTCAGAAGGCTGATTCCGTTATAGCTGACGATCACTCGCCTACAGGTACTAGCCCAACCCTTCTGTGTCTGCCACGCGTAGATGTTCTGCCCATACGCGGTGGCGGTAGGCGTCGTGAAGTAGGAGTACCGAAGCCCACTCGAGCCCGCATCAACACTGGGATCCAGTGTGGTCGGGTCGTCCACCGCGCCGCAGGTGATCGGAGCTGACCCGATCGAATAATGACCGACTCCCATGGTGGGGTCGATGATCTCCGTGGCCAGACTCGCAGAGCCCGCGTAGAGGTTCCACTTGAGCGGCACGCTCTGGCCCGCCTTGATTTTGTTGTCAAGTGTCACCGGCTGGTGAAAACCGACGGCGACGTAATGCCAGTTGCCGAAGTCGTTGGCCGTGCTGACCTGGCCCGAGCTGAGCGTGAGCGCCCA
>JBBDRZ010000005.1:26332-124086 GCA_040905185.1 Chloroflexota bacterium
CGTCGAACTTGCGCCCCTGGACGGTCGCCTTCTGGAAGTTGCCGAAGTCGTTGGCCGTGCTGACCTGGCCCGAGCTGAGCGTGAGCGCCCAGCCGTCGGCGCCCAGGCTGGCGCTGCCGGTGCACTCGTCGACGAGGCCGCCCGGATAGCTCTGGAACCAGCTGAGCTGCTGGACCTCGCACACGATGTACTTGCCGGGCGTCAGGCCGCTGATGCTGTAGGCGCCCGCGGCGCCGGCCGTGGTGTCCGTGCCGGCCGCGCCGGCGGTGAACTCAGCCGCGCTCAGGAGGCCGTCGCCGTTGCTGTCGGCGTAGGCGTTGATGACGAAGCCGGCCTTGCCCGGGTCGCCCCCGCTCTCGTCGTCGCCGTCGGCGTTGAGATCGTCGAACTTGCGCCCCTGGACGGTCGCCTTCTGGAAGTTGCCGAAGTCGTTGGCGGTCGAGGAGCCGCCGGAGGTGACCGTGAACTTGTAGCCGGTGGCCCCGAGGGTCGAATCGGCCGAGCAGTCTGCCTTGTTGGTGGTGGAGGCCTTCGGCACGGACTGGAACCAGTTGGCCTGAAGCACCTCGCAGGCGATGTAGGTCCCCGCGTTCAGGGTGAACTTGTACTCGCCGGTGGTCAGCGGGCTCGTCCCGGTGACCACCGAGCCGACCTGGACATCGTTGTCGGCGGTGGTGGCGGGGTTGCCGTCGTTGCCGTTAGGCTCGAGAATCCCGTCCCCGTCAACGTCCCGGTAGGCCTTGATGGTCCACCCGTCTTGGCGGGCATCGCCGTCGCCGGGCTCGTAGATCCCGTCGGCGTCCTCGTCCTCGAACTTGAAGCCGGCGACGGTCCCCGTACCAGGTTCGCCGACGACGAAATCGCTGAACGCGTCGAACTTCGAATACTGCGTCGTCGTGCCGGTCCTCGTGTAGGTACCGGAGACGGGTGGCTCGAACCAGTCGGTGTCGTCGAACCTGCGGAACTCAAACTTGCTGGTGTCGGCACCCCCGACGTCGCTTCCCAGGAACGTGACCTTCAGCTTGTACGAACGCCCACCTAGGGCAGCGCCGAAGGGAGTAAGCGTCCAGTACCGTTCAATGTCCTTCGCCGTGTCCAGGCCGCTGTCGCCGATATTCGCGTGGGCCGCGCCCACGGTCGTCGCCTGGAGGAAGCCCGCGGTGCCGCCCGCGCCGTCGATATCGACCTCAAGCGGCGTGTAGGCCGTTGAGGTGCCGATGTCGAACGTCTTCGCTGCAACATCCCCGGTACCGAAGTGCATCCGGAGATTGCCGACGACGTGGCCGCTGGTTCGGGACACGGTTCCGCTCGCCGCGATAATTAGCGCGTTCGAGCCGGTCACGATGTTGCCGCTCGTGAACGTCAGGGTGTTCGTGACGGTCTCGTCGCTTCCGAGGGTGACGGCGTTATTGCCTTTGTTGATCGTCAGGTTGTAGAAGGACGTCCCGGTCATCGTCTGCGCGTTCGTACCGGTCACCGTGACGGTGCCGCTGCGCTCGTTGAAGTTGCCGTTGTTCGTCCAGTTACCTTCCAACGTGATGCCGAAGTTGCTTGCACTCGAGTCCAAAGTTGTGCTCGCGCCGATCGTCAGGTTTCCTTTGACCGTGATGGCTCCGCTGAGCGTTTTTGTGCCACTCCCGCTGGTTACGAGGTGTCCATAGGTCTCGGATGAGACGGCTTGACTGCCCCCCCCGTACTTGACTGTGCTCGTCACACCCAGGTTGTGTGTGGTGTAGTTGGTCGGGAAGCTGTTGGTGCCACCTATCTCCATAGTGGCTCCGTTCGACACTATGATCGAGCCCCCGCTGGCGGAGCGGTTGGCCGTGAAAGTGGAGAGGTCGAAAGTCCCGGCGCCCACCGAGAGGTTCCCGTTGAGCGTCACGCTTCCTCCGAGCGTAGCGGTCCCCGCCGACTTGTTAATCGTCAGGTTGTTGTAATTGGATGGGAGGATTGGAACAGTCTGCGCACCCGTTCCGTTGAACGCGACCGTGCTGCCTGTCGTTACAAGAGCCCCCGTCCCCGCATAGGTGGCCGTGTGCGATAGAGCGCCGGCCACTCCGATCGTTCCCGCTGAGGCGAGAGTGACACTCTTGTTGTTGACTCTGGCGACACTGATCGTGAGGTTGAAGTAATCCTCCGGAGCAACCGTCTGGTCCTGGTTGTCGCTGTAGTTAATCGTTCCCGTCTGAGCGTTGAAGGTTCCCCCGGCGTTCCTAGTCCACGTCCCGCCAACTGTGAGCGTGTTCGATCCGAGGTTCAGGGTTCCCGTGGATCCGATAGTGATGTCTTTGACGGCCTGGTTCCCGGTTAGGGTCACAACGTGGTTGATGGTCGCGGAGTCATTGCCGGTCGGAAAGGCCCCCGCGCCCATGCCACACGATGTCCAAGTGGCGGCAGTGTTCCAGTTGCCGTTTTGAGTTGAGACACAGTTCGCCGCCACGACGTACGGGCCCACGAACGGCCCGCCGTCCGCGGAGTAGCTGCCCGCGGGCTGGACCTCATCGGTCGAGGTGTCGTAGGCGGCGCGGGCCAGGTTCAGGCGGCCATTGCCAGTCTGGGCAGGATCACCGGCGGGATCGGCGTTGCGGGCCAGGCGGCCGACGATGACGCCGTTGCTGGCAGCGGGATCGAGGGCCGCGAGCAGGGCAGCGGCACCGGCGACGTGGGCAGCCGCGGCCGAGGTACCGGAGATTGTGGCCCGGGTGCCGCCTGGCTCACTGGCCTGGATGTCGACACCCGGGGCGGACAGGAAGACGGACTCGCCCGAGTTGGAGAAGCCGGCGAGCGCATCGGTCTGGTCGGTGGCGGCGACACCGATGACCCCGCGATCGCCGGCGGGATAGGTGACGCTGGATGCGCTGTCGTTGCCCACCGCCGCAACGAGGACGGCGCCGCGCGCCCAGGCGTAGTCGAGCGCCGCCTGGAGAGCCGGCGAGTAGCCGGGGTTGCTGAAGGACATGAGGATGACATCGGCGCCATTGTTGGCGGCGTAGACCACGCCGGCGATGATGTCGGAGTCCTGGCCGGTGCCATCGGCTCCCAGGACGACGACCGGCATGACCGAGACCCCCGCGTAGCCGACGCCGGCCATGCCGTAGGCGTTGTTGGCCTCCGCCGCGACGATGCCCGTCATCCAGGTGCCGTGGCCGTTGGGATCGGATGACCAGCTGGAGCCGGCGAGGATGGAGACGCCGGGGACCAGGATCTCGTCGAGGTCCGGATGGCTGGCGTCCACCCCGGTGTCGAGGATGGCGACGGTCGCGGTCCCGACCGGAGTCACCTCTCCGAAGAGCTGATCCCACCCGATCTGCGGGAGGGCCCATTGGATCGGATAGGCGGTGTCATTCGGAGCCGCCGTGACCACACGGGTGCGGTCGATGTCGACCCGCTCCACCAGCGGAGAGGCACGCAGCGTGTCAAGCCCTGATAGGAAGGTCTCCTCGGGGAGGTCTACCACCTGCATCCCCAGCTCGGGGATGGAACCTCCGGCCTGAGCCCCGACGCCAGCCAGGAGGAGCGCCTGCGCAGCGGGATCGCCGCCAGGCACGAAGGTGACGATGAAGGTGACCGTCTCGCCGCTCAGCGGAGTCGGCGTCGGGTCGGGCGTCGGGTCAGGTGTCGGGTCGGGTGAGGGCTCGGCGAAGGTCGTCGGGGGAGGCGTGGCAGGGACGGTGGACGGTTCAGGGGCCGGGGTCTCTTCAGGCGTCGGCTCCAGTGATGCCTCCGGTGCATCGGTGGGCGACGGCGAGGGCTCCGGGCTGGCGGTGGCCTCGGGTGTTGGGCTTTCGGTCGGGGTCGGGTCCCCCGCCAGAGCCGCCGAGGGCGCCGTCGCGGAAAAGACGAACACGAAGGTCTGGATCAGGGTGAGCCAGGTCTTCGTACCTCGGTGTGCGGCAGAACCGGGAGCGATGGGCACAGGCACCTTCCGTCCGGCCGGCAGGCGCGACCCCTGGGTACTGGGGCGCAGCCGGCAGACCGTCAGGCTAGACGCTCATCCCGAGATGGCCATCCGTGACGGTACGGAGCGAGCCACGGATCGCAGCCTGCGGGTACGGAGGGCCTATTCCGTACAAGTCCCGAGCGCGATACCGATGGATTGGCGCGTTGGCGCACCGTACACTCGCCTCCCATGCAAGATCCCCGGCCCGAGTCGGCTGCGCTCCGCGACGCCCGGGCGATCGCCGCCAGGGTCGCCGAGGATGAAGCGGCTTCTGACGAGGCCCGCCATCGGTACCAGGCCGATGGATTGCCGGTAATTGAGCCCGACGCCGGATTCGCGGCCCTGGCGCTCCCCGAGGAGGCCCTTCATGCCTCCCGCGACAACGCGCTGCTGGAGCGAACCCTGGTCGACGCCCCCAAACCACAACCGGTCGCCGGCACCCTGTACCTCACGTCGGGGCGGCTGCTGCACGTCGGGGCGGAGGCCACCAGCATCCCGCTGGGCGAAATCGAGGAGATGGCAGTTGCCCTCGAGCGGCTGCTCCTGGTGCGCCTCCTTGACGGCACCCACCTGGCCATCGACACCGACCGGCCTCGACTTCTTCGCGTACAGATCGCAGCCGCTCTCGTGGCCGCCCGCGTCAGCGAGGACGCGGAGCAGGGCATCACACCCAGCGGCCAGCCGGCCACCCAGCCCACCGGCTAGCGCCCGCCTGGGTTCAGCGCCTCCCGGTAGCGGGTCGCTGCCTGCGCCCGATTCCGCACTCCGAGCTTGTGGAGGATGCTCCCGACATGGGTTTCGACCGTGCGCGGCGAAATGCCCAGCCGCTCGGCGATCTCACGGTCCGTCAGACCCTCGGCCAGGTGGCCCAGCACCTCCGCCTCGCGGTCGCTCAACCCGGGGAGGAGCTCGTCTCCCACGGGCACGACGCCCCGGCCGGTCCCCGTCGCCAGCTGCCGCACCACGTCCGCGGCCATGGTCCGCGACATCGGCAGCTCTCCGGAGCGCACGCCTCGCACCGCACGCTGGAGCGCATCGGGACTGAGGTCCTTGGTCACGTAGCCGGCCGCCCCGTGACGCATGGCCTCGACCAGGTCGCGCCGGCTGTCGGAGACGGTCAGCATCACGATCCGTGTGTCGGGCAGACGAGGCCCCAGCTCGCGGAGCAGACGCAATCCGTCGGTCCCCGGCAGATTGATGTCCAGCAGGAGCACGTCGGGACGCAGCTCGGGCGCCATGACCAGGGTTTCCTCCGCGGTCGCTGCCTCGCCGACGACCTCGATATCCGGCGCGGTCAGCGCCTGGCGAACCGCGGAGCGGACCAGGGCATGGTCATCCACCAGCATCACGCGCAGCCGGGGCAGCGCCCCGGTGGGCGTGGCCATCAGGCTCCCGCGGGAGACGGCAGCTCGACCACCACCCGTGTCCCACCTTGCGCCTGCGATTCGATCTGGATGGTGGCCCCCATGAGGGCCGCTCGCTCCCGCATGCTCCGCAAACCATAGCCCGTCGTAGGCTGATCGACGTTGAAGCCGTGCCCGTTATCGGCGATCGTGAGCCGAAGCCCGGACGCTCCGGCCGACGCCTCTACGTGGACCCGCGTGGCATCGGCGTGCTTGCGGGCGTTGTTCAGCGCCTCCTGCACGATCCGCAGCACCTCGGCCTGGGCGCGGGCCGGGAGCCGCTCGAGAGCGGGATCGCAGACGCAGTCGGCGGGGATCCCGAACCGGTCCGCGAAGTCCTCCACGTAGCGCTCCAAGACCTGGGTGAAGGTCGTCCCCTCCGCCGGGCGCAGGGCCATGATCGCCTGGCGGGCCTCGGCCAGGGCCGATTCGATCGCCGCTGCCACCTCGCTCGCCAGCCCGCGCGCATCGGCGCTCAGATCCGCTCCCTGCAGGAGCCGGCCCTGCTTCAGCTTCGCGTACCACAGCTCCTGCGACATCCCGTCGTGGATCTCGCGCGCCAGACGAGCCCGCTCCTCGGCGGTCGCGCGGGCCACTTCCGCATCGCGGAGGCGCGTGAGCTCGACGTTCGCGGCGCGCAGCGCCCGGAGATCGCCGCGGACCTCGATCGCGAGAATCGCCAGCAACATCCCGTAGAAGCTCACCCTCAGCACGTCACCGACGCCGACCAGTGAGCTGTAGGCGGACGGGTAGACCGCGAACAGCACTTGGCTGAAGGCGGCGAGGAGGAGGCCCACGGCCAGGACCGCATCGGTTCCGCGCGCGTTTACTCGATAGGCCCGATACGACAGGGCGGCGGCAGCGAGGTAGGCCAAAGCAACCAGGATCTCCATCAGGATGAGCGGCGACGCCTCGACGGTCGTCAGTGGCCGGGTCGGATCCGCCTGCAAGGACTGCAGCCCGGCTTCGGTGATGAGCGGCGGCAGGGCATCCTGGAACGCCAGGGCCACGATCGCCGCCGTGGTGGTCACGAGCGCCGGCAGCCAGAGGACGAGGACCGGTGGAAGCCACCGGCTCTGCCAGCGGCCGATGGCGGTGAGCCCGGCGGTGACGAACAGCACGGCCGCAACCTCCCGCGCCAGGATGGTTGCCCAGAGGGGGAACTGCCCCGGATCGTCAAGCGAGAGCCCGAAACCCCTCTCGACGCCGACGATGGCGGGCAGGGCGGTGAGCATGTTCATGGCCCCGAGCACCAACAGGGCGGATCCACGCCACAGCGCCACCTGATCGCCACCGTCGCGGTAGCGAACCCATCCGAGGGCGGTAACCGCGATGGCCACAGAAATCGCCACCACGTCAATGGCCAGAGCCAGGCGCTCGTTGCGAATGACGAGATCGACACTGGGATTGGCCAGGATGACGAAGGTCAGCGCCGCGAGCGCGAGCGGCACCAGCGCCAGGGCCGCCTCAGTACGTCGATCGGCCACCACGCCTACAGCGCTCCGCGAAACCGCCACGCGCTGCTCAGGCGCTCGCGCCGGCGGGGAGGAAGATCAGGGTCGGCGCAGCCCCCGGACCAATGCGCAGGTAGGTGGCCGGCCCATCGGTGATCGGGTTGGCGGCGGCCGGCCGTCCGGTAGTCGTCGTCCCGTCGAGGCCGACCCCGATCGGACCCTCCCCGAACTTCGCCAGGCACGTGGCGGCGTAGCCGTCGGCGGTTGGTTCGGCCAGCACGAGGACGCTGCGTCCCAGGGTGATGCGTCGGCAGCGGGCTCCCAGCAGCGCGTCCTCCCCTATCTCCCACCAGTCGTCATCTGCGCCGATGACCCCCGACAGCTCGTCCGCTGCCCGCTGGCCGTCGGACGTCACCAGGACCAGGCCCCGCGGCGGCTCGGTCCAGTCGTCGAAGGGGCGCGGCCATAGCCCCCGCCGCGCCGCGTCGTCAGGCGGGTCGAGGGCCTCCAGCAGGGCCCCCCGAAGGCCCCACCAGGCGATGTGCGGCTCCGACCCGAAGTCGGTGGACAGCCACTGCGGAAACAGCTGGGCGCCGCCCTCGCGGATGATCCGGTTCAGGCTCGTGAGGTCGGGCACCAAGAAATGGACGTGGCTGATCTCGGCCATCGGCTCCGCAGTCTAGACCCTAGGATGCCAGGGTCATGGAAGAGCGCGGATTCCTGGAGGTGCCCGGCGGGCGCCTCTACTACGAGGCCGATGGCGACGGTCCACCGCTGGTCCTCGTGCACGCCGGGGTCGCGAACCTGCGCCAGTGGGACCCGCACGTCCCGGCCTGGTCGGCGCATTACCGCGTGGTCCGCTACGACACGCGTGGCTTCGGCCAGTCGGAAACCGAGCACGTCGAGTTCACGAACCGGGACGATGTCGAGGCCGTCCTCGACTTCATCGGCACGGAAAAGGCGCACCTCGTGGGCCACTCGCGAAGCGGATCGATCGTGACGGACTTCGCGGTGACTCACCCCGACCGGGTGCGGAGCCTGACGGTGGTCGCGGGTGGCCTCGGCGGCTACAAGGCCGATGTCTCCGATGAGGCAGCCGCCACCGGCGAAGCGATGGAGAAGGCATCCGAGGCGTCGTACGAGGCCAAGGACTGGCGTCGCCTGGCGGACCTGGAGGCCGATTACTGGGTCGACGGTCCGGGCCAGCCGGCCGGCCGGGCGGACCCGGCGGTGCGGGCCTCGGTGTACGAATGGGTCTACACGACCTACGCGGCCGAGAAGGACGAGGGCATACCCCAGCGCCTCGATCCGCCGGCGGCGACGCGGCTCGACCAGATCACGTTCCCGCTCCTCGTCGTCATCGGTGCGCTCGACGAGGCGCACACCAACGCGTCGATGCGCCACCTCGCGAGCCAGGTTCCCGGCTCACAGCTCGAGGTATTGGAGGGCTCCGGGCACATGCTTACCCTCGAGCAGCCGAAGCGCTTCACCCAGCTCGTGCTCGACTTCCTGGCCGGGGTGGACGCCGGGCGCTAGTTGCCACGACTGCCCTGCGGCGCATCATGACCCTGATGCCGAGCGACCTGCCGGAAGGGACGGTCACGTTCCTGTTCACGGACATCGAGGGGTCGACCGCCCTGCTCAAGGAGCTCGGCACAGACGCATACGCCGCCGCACTGGCGGGGCATCGGCGCCTCGTCCGAGAAGCCTTCGCGGCGGCTGGTGGTGTCGAGGTCGACACCCAGGGCGACGCCCTGTTCTATGCGTTCCCGACGGCGGCCGGGGCGGTGGCTGGTGCCGCCCAGGCCCAGGAGGCCCTGAACGCTGGCTCGATCCGGGTCCGAATGGGACTGCACACGGGCGAGGCTCACCGCGGCGAGGAGGGCTACGTCGGGGAGGACGTGCACCTGGGGGCGCGAATCGCGGCGGCTGGCCATGGTGGGCAGGTCCTGATCTCGGGGCCGACGCGCGCCCTCGTCGAGGCCCAGGTGACCGACCTCGGTGAGCATCGGCTCAAGGACTTCGATGAACCAATCTGGATCTACCAGCTGGGCTCGGACCGATTCCCACCCCTGAAGACCATCTCGAACACGAACCTGCCGCGGCCTGCCAGCTCGTTCATCGGCCGCGAGCGAGAGGTGGGCGAGGTGGTCGAGCGCCTGCGCGACGGGGCCCGCCTGCTGACCCTCACCGGGCCCGGTGGGTCGGGGAAGACTCGATTGGCCATCGAGGCGGCCACGACACTGGTGCCCGAGTTCCGCAACGGGACGTTCTGGATCGGCTTGGCGCCGGTCCGCGATCCGGCCCTAGTGCCGGAGACGATCGGCCAGGTCATCGGCGCCAAGGACGGGCTGGCCGAGCACATCGGTCAGCGGCAGATGCTGCTGCTCGTCGACAACCTCGAGCAAGTGATTCACGCGGCTCCGGGGCTGGCGGACCTCGTCGAGGCGTGCCCCAACCTGGCGGTGCTCGTCACCAGCCGCGAACGGCTGCGGGTCCGTGGCGAGGTCGAATACCCAGTTGCGCCGCTCGCCGATCCCGAGGCGGTCGAGCTGTTCACCACCCGCGCCCAGGTCGAGGCCGACGACTCGGCCCGCCAGCTCTGCCGCGCCCTCGACAACCTGCCGCTCGCGATTGAACTTGCCGCGGCGCGGGTCAGCGTCCTCACCCCTGCTCAAATCCTTGATCGGCTGTCGCAGCGCCTCGACCTGCTCAAGGGTGGGCGGGACGCGGATCCGCGGCAGCAGACGCTGCGCGCCACCATCGAGTGGTCGTACGAGCTGCTGACCGCCCAGGAGCAGGCGCTGTTCGCCCGGCTGGCGGTGTTCGCCGGCGGCTGCACCCTGGAGGCCGCGGAGCCAGTAGTCGATGCCCATCTCGACACGCTTCAGTCGCTCGTCGATAGGAGCCTGGTCCGCCGAACCGGCGAGCGCTTCTGGATGCTCGAGACGATCCGCGAGTACGCCGCTGAGCGGCTCGAGGCCTTGGGAGAGGCGAACGACATCCGGCGTCGCCACGCTGACTTCTTCTTGGCCCTGGCCGAGGAGGCCGACCCGCACCTGCGCGGCGCGGACCCGAAGGCGTGGCTCGCGCGTCTAGGCCCGGAGAGCGACAACTTCCGCGCAGCGCTCGATCATCTCGTCGCCTGGGCCGACGGCGAGAAGGCGCAGCGCCTGTCCGGGACGCTGGATGCATTCTGGTGCCCGCGGACCGAGTTCGCCGAAGGTCGGCGGTACCTCGAGGCGGGGCTGCGCCTCGACGAGCGCCCGACCCAGGGGCGCGCCAAAGCGCTGGTCGCCGCGGCACACCTGGCGCGTGACGACAGCGATCCTGAGGCCGGTCGACAACTGGGTGAGGAAGGACTCGCGCTGTACGAAGCTCTCGGCGACCCGTGGGGCACCGGCCAGGCAACGCTGTGGCTCGGCGCCTGCGTCGCCGACGAGGGCGACTTCGAGCGAGCCCGAGACCTCTTCGAGGCGGCCGCTCATCGGTCATCCGAGGCGGGTGACCATGAGAACGCGCTCTTCGCGAACCGACTCCTGGCCTGGATGTACTACGAGCTCGGGGATCGCAGTCGCGCGCGGACGCTCCATGAGGCCAACCTCGTCCGGGCGCGCGAGCTCGGCAGCCGAGACCTCGAGGGCTCGATCCTGGGCGCCCTGTCCGAGTATGCCGTCGATGACGGTCGATTGGCCGATGCCGTCCCGCTGGCGGCGGCCGGCGTCCGGCTCCGCCTCGAGGACGAGAACCAACAGGGCATTGCTATTGAGCTGTGCAAGGCGGCCAACACGCTTCTCCATGTAGGGGATGCGGAAACGGCGGTCCAACTGGTGGCGAGCTCGCTGGCCTGGCACGAGGAGGTTGGTGCCCGGCCACTCCCGTACCTCGACGAGCTGATACACCGGACGCTCACCTCGGGTCGGGAGCAACTCGGCGAGGAAGACTATGCCCGGGCCTGGGAGGCTGGCCGGAGGCTCACGGTTGAGAAGGCCGCAGCCGTGGCGCTTGGCAGGCTCGCGCGGGCAGAGGTCAGTCGCGAGCCGTCGGGGGGCGAAGGGCGCTGAAGCCGGCGCTCTGCTCGTACGCGTCGGCCACCCGCAGCACGGTGGCCTCGTCGAAGGCGCGCCCGATGACCTGGAAGCCGACCGGCAGCCCGTCGCTCAGGCCGCAGGGCAGGGAGATCCCGGGCAGTCCGGCGATGTTGACCGGCAGGGTGCAGGCGTCGTTGAGGTACATGAGGAGGGGGTCCTCGGTCTTGGCCCCGATCTTGAACGCGACCGATGGCGAGGTGGGCGCCAGCAGGGCGTCGACCGTGCCCAGCACCTCGTCGAACTCGGTCTTGATCAGGGTACGGACCTGCTGCGCCTTGAGGTAGTACGCGTCGTAGTAGCCGGCTGACAGGGCGTAGGTTCCCAGGATGATCCGGCGCTTGACCTCCGCCCCGAACCCCTGGCCGCGGGTGAGGCGGTAGTTCTCGAGCAGGTCGTCGACCCGGGCCGTGTGGCCGTATCGGATCCCGTCGTAGCGGGCCAGGTTGGCGCTCGCCTCGGCCGGGGTGATGATGTAGTACGTCGCCAGGCCCTTGTCCGTGGACGGCAGCGAGACCTCGACGATGTCCGCCCCGGCCGAGGCGAGCACGTCGACCGCGTCGCGCACCGCCCGCTCGACCCCGGGCTCCATGCCGGGGACGAAGAACTCGCGCGGCACCCCCAGGCGCAGGCCGCTCACCTCCCCGTTCAGGGCGGCCACGTAGTCTGGCACCGGCTCCTCGACGCTGGTGGCGTCGCGAGGGTCGTGCCCGGCCAGCGCGCCGAGCACCACCGCCACGTCCCGCACGGAGCGCCCGAACGGTCCACACTGGTCGAGGGATGAAGCGAAGGCCACCATCCCGTACCGGCTGACGCGGCCGTAGGTCGGTTTCATTCCCACCACCCCGCTCAGGGCGGCGGGCTGGCGGATGCTCCCTCCTGTGTCGGTGCCGGTGGCGAAGAACGCCTGGCCCGCCGCCACGGCCACGCTCGATCCGCCGCTCGACCCGCCCGGAACCAACGTCTCGTCCCACGGATTGCGCACCGGCCCGTACGCGCTGTTCTCGTTGGAGCTGCCCATGGCGAACTCGTCGCAGTTCGTCTTGCCCAGCAGGACGGCGCCGGCGGCCGTGAGGCGCTCCTCGGCGTCGCTGGCGTAGGGCGAGAGGTAGCCGGCCAGGATCCGCGAGCCCGCGGTGGTGGGTAGTCCCCCGTTTGGCTGCCCATCGTCGTCGAGCGCGCGTGTCACGAAGATGTCCTTCAGGGCATAGGGGATCCCGAGCAACGGCCGGCGGTCCCCGGCCCGACGGGCCGCGTCAGCCGCATCGGCGGCGGCCAGGGCAGCCTCTCCGCTCAGCGCCAGGAAGGTGTTGAGCCGGGTTCCGTCACGCCCGATCCGTGCCAGGCAGGCTTCCACCAGATCCCGGCTGGACAGCTCCCCGGCGTCCAGCAGCGGAACCACCTCGCTGATGGTGCGATCGGCGAGCGGAAGCGTGCCGGCGCCGGCGGAGCCGGTGCCCATCGGTCTAGCGGCCCTCCTTGAGGACCAGCGGGACCCGGAGGTGGTCGCCCTCGCGCAGCGGCGCGTTGGCCAGCGCCGCCTCCCGGGAGATCCCGTCGCGGGGATCGTCGTCGCGCATGACGTTCTCGAGGGCCAGGACGGTGGCGGTGGGTCCCACCTGGCTGGTGTCGACGTCCCTGAGCACGGCGATCGCCTCCAGGATCCGGGACAGCTGACCCTGCAGGCGGTCCAGCTCTTCATCGGTCAGGTGCAGGCGAGCCAGCTCTGCGACGTGCTCGACGTCAGCTCGGCTGATCATGCGTTGATGCTAGCAGGCCACAATGGGCCAGATGACGGAGGCGCCAAAGGTCGAGGTCCTGCCGCTGCCCGGCGGTCGAATCGAACGCCTCACGATCCCCGGCGGGCCCGGAGCCCCAGTGGTCGTCGTCGGCGGGGTCGAGACCGGGCTGCGGCTGATGGCCGGCACCGAGGCCCTTATGCAACGCCGATGGGAGGGTCGGGCGCGGGCGCGCCCGGTGACGGTGGTCGGCCGGCCGATTCCGGATGACCCGGCCGATGCCGAGGCCATGCTCCACCCGCGGGCTTCGGCGATGGGGGTGGCGGCTGCCGTTGCGGACCTGGCGGGCCCGTTCGCAGTCGAGGCGGAGTCGGGCGGCGGTCGGATCTCGATGTGGCTGTGCGTGGAGCGACCGGAGCTCGTCCGCCGGTTGGTGCTGGCCGCCTCATCATCGGAGACGCCACCCGACTCACCCATGGCCACGCGGATAGCCGAGTGGATCGCCCTCGCCGAGCAGGGCGCGTGGGGCGAGCTGTTCGCGCTCCAGGCGGCTCAGCTCAAGCCCGGAGGCCCGGAGAGCGACGCGCCGCCGGCCGCCTCGTTCGCGGCGGTGGCCAGCCTCCAGCCGCGCCCGTCAACCCCGGAGCGGTTCATCGCCGAACTGCGGGCCACGCTGCTTCCATCGTCCTTCGTCACCGACCGGCTGCTCGAGATCCAGGTCCCGACGCTCGTCCTGGCCGGCGGTCGTGATCGCGTGGTACCCCTGGCCGAGCCGCAGCTGGTGGCGGATCGGATTCCCGGTGCCCGCCTGGAGGTCGACCCCGACTGCGGCCACACCGTGCGGGTGTCGTTCCGCAGGTACGACGCCCTGGTCGAGGCGTTCCTGGCCGAGGACGACACTACGTAACCGCGGCAACCGGTGAAGGGCGCCGCGGGCTGGCCGCCAACAGCGCAAGTCCGAGCGCGCCGATGACAGCCGAAACCAGGAACGTCATCGGATAGCCCGATCCGCCGGCCACAACGCCCAGGATCAACGGCGCCGCTCCGAAACCGAGGTCAATGAAGGCGCTCGCGGTGCCGATCAAGGTGCCCCGTTCGAGGGCCGGCACGCCGACTTGGGCCATGGTCAGAATCGCCGGTGGCAGGAAGGCGACTCCGAGGGCCATGACCGCAGTCCCGAGGTACAGGCCCACTGGGCTGCTGACCAGGCCCATCACCGTGAGACCGGTGATGATCGCCACCAGGGCGGCCATCCCCAGCGGACGTCCACCGAAACGGTCGGGTGCCCACGGCATGAGGGCCCGGATGGCGATCACGATCCCGGCATAGAGGAGGAAGAGGGGCGCAACGGCGGCAAGCCCCAGGCCCTCCCCGTACGGCTTGGCGAAAACGAAGAAGCCGGCCATCCCCCAGGTGCCGGCCAGGACGACCAGCCCGGGAACGATGCCGCGAGGATGAATGAACCGATATCGACGGGAGGAGGGTTGAGCGTCACTCCCGGGCTCCGTGGGGCGGGTCTCGGGCACACGCAGGGCCACCACGGTGGCCGCCACGGCCAGTCCGGCCGCGGCTACCCACGCGAGTGCGAATCGATCCTCGCCCAATACCGTTTCGCCGATGAATGGGCCGATGGCGATGCCTGCGTACAGCGACAGTGAGACAAGGCTCAGCGCCTCGCCGCGACGATCCTCGTCCGCCAGGTCGCTGGCCATGGTGAAGGCAGCGACGAAGAACGCCGCCTCTGATGCCCCCAGGAGCAGCCTCATCACGATCAGCAGCTCCACGGTGGTGGCCGCCAGGTGCCCCAGCATGGCGATTACCAGCATCACCGCGCCGCCAATGAGCAGCGGCCTGCGACCGCGCCGGTCGGCGAATGAACCTGCCCACGGTCGAAGCAGCAGGGCCGTGACGCTGAAGGCGCCGAACACGATTCCCAGCGCAGCGTCGTCTCCCGCCAGCGGTCCCAGAACGAAGACCGGGTAGATCGGCAAGGTCAGACCGTCGGCAATGAAGTAGACGAGGCTTGCCGCAGCCAGGGCCAGGAAGGGCCCGGTCATGAGACGCGGTCGCGGAGCCGTGGAACGTGTCACAGGTCGGGGCAGTCTAGACTCCACGCCCATGGCCAGACCGACGCCCGAGCCGTGTGCTTGCCCGCCCGAGCGGGCCCTCACCGACGCGGAGCGGATTGCCGAGCATTTCGACGAGCGGATGCGCGATTGGCAGCCGGTGTGCCCCGCGTCCACCGACCTGCTCTTCGGGTGGCTCCAGCAGGAGGGCCTGGCGGGATCGACCGTCATGGACGTGGGTTGTGGAACCGGTGAGCTCATCGTTCGGGCGCTGGACGCGGGCGCGACGCGCGCCACCGGCGCCGACCTGTCGTCCGAGGCCATCGCCCAGGCATCAGCCCAGATGCGCGAGTCGGGGCTCGAGGACCGCGTGGACCTGTGGGTCGGCGACGCGGCGGTCGAGCCGCTTGAGCCGCACGACGTGGTCGTCCTGGACAAGGTCATCTGCTGCTACCCCGATGCGGACGCGCTCATTGCCCGCTCCACCGCGGCGGCGGGGAGGCTATACGCCTTCGCCGTGCCCGAGTCGCGCGGCTTCTGGGGCCTGGTCGCTCGCGCGCGGTGGTTCGTCTTCGGCCTGTTCGAGCGACTGCGAGGCGGGTCCCTGCCACGGTTCATCCACGAGCGGACCGGCGTGGAGGCCAGGGTCCTGGCCGCCGGCTTTCGGCCGCTCCACACTGGACGCCGGTTCGTGTGGTTCGTGGGGGTCTACGCCCGCCGCTAGGCACCCGCCCCACCGCCGCTCACGCCTGTAGCGTGTACATCGGCACCTTGCGGTGGAAATCTGCCGTTCAAAGTCGCCAAACCGGCGGTTCTTGCTCCTCGGCACACGCACCACGAGTGCCGCGACTCATACGCGTGCGCCCAGGCGCTCATGTACACGCCCAGGGAGTAGGCAACCCAATTCGTTGCCAGGCGAGGCTCCCTCGCTACGGTTGGCCGTGGTCGAGAACCCGCCGGAACCCGTCCTCGTCGAGAATCGGGACACCCAGCGCCTCGGCGCGAGCCAGCTTCGATCCGGCCTTCTCCCCGGCCACCAGGTAGTCGGTCTTGGCGCTCACCGATCCCGCGGGATGGCCGCCTGCGGCCCGGATCGCGGCCTCGGCATCCTCGCGGGTGAAGCCGGGCAGCGTCCCGGTCACCACCAGCGTCTTGCCCGCCAGGGGACCTTCCGTGACCGCGGCCACCGTCCCGGGCTCGGGTGCCTCGGCCACCACGCCCGCGTCGACCAGGTGGCGCAGCACGTTCGCGGTGTGCTCATCGCGGAAGAATCGGGCGATGCTCTCCGCCACCACGGCACCGACCCCGTACACCGCCGTCAGCTCCTCCGCCGACGCGGAACTGAGCCGTTCGACGACCCGCCGAGTCCAGTCGGCATCGGACTCCCCTTGCACGGGCGGGACTTCCTGGGCCAGCCAGCGGGCGACATCGATCGCGGTCTGCTCCCCGACGTGGCGGATGCCGAGCGCGTTGAGGATGCGGTACAGGGGGCGTCGGCGGGACCGCTGGATGGCTGCATACAGGTTCTCAGCGCTCTTGCGCGCGAATCGGTCCAGGCTCTCGAGCGTCTCTACGCTGAGCCGATACAGGTGCGCCGGCTCGCTGACCAGCCCCCGCTCGACGAGCTGGACGACCACGGCGTAGCCGGCGCCCTCGATGTCCATCCCGCCCCGGCCGGTGAAATGGAGGAGGCCCCCCAGCCGTTGAGCGGGGCAGAACGGGTTTGGACAGCGGGCCACGACCTCCGCCTCCTCGCGCACCACTTCGGTACCGCACGCCGGGCAGGCCGTCGGCATGGACCACTCGGTCTCGGCGCCGGTGCGGGCCTCGACCACGGGGCGAACCACCTCGGGGATCACGTCGCCGGCCCGTTGGAGCACGACCAGGTCCCCGACCCGCAGGTCCTTGCGCCGGATCTCGTCGATGTTGTGGAGCGTGGCGTTGCGGACGGTCGTGCCGCCCACGAACACCGGGCTGACGTGCGCGACCGGGGTCAGCGCCCCGGTTCGGCCGACGTAGACCTCGATCGCCTCCAGCCGGGTGGTCACCTGCTCGGCCGGGAACTTGTACGCGACCGCCCAGCGCGGCGAGCGCGAGACAAAGCCCAGCCGCTCCTGCTCGGCCACGGCGTCCACCTTGACCACCACGCCATCGGTCTCGTACTCGAGCTCGTGCCGCTTGTGCTCCCACCCGGCCACGAACGCCAGCACCTCGTCCACCCCGGCGGTTGCCCGGACGTGCGGGTTGACGGGGAAGCCGAGCTCGCGGAGGAGCGCCAGCGTGGCGGTTTGGCTGGCCAGCCCTGGCACGCCGACCAGCGAGTAGCACCATACCGATAGCCTTCGGCTGGCCGTCACCGCGGGATCCTTCTGGCGCACCGATCCGGCGGCGGTGTTCCGGGCGTTTGCATACCGCGGCTTGCCCTCGCGCTCGAGCTGCTGATTGAGCGCCTCGAACGCGGTGCGCGGCATGTACACCTCGCCGCGCACCTCCAGCGCGTCCCCGGGTGGGTCGCGGCGCAGGGTCAGCGGGATGGCCCGGACGGTCAGCAGGTTGGGGGTGACGTCCTCGCCGGTGTAGCCGTCGCCGCGGGTCGCGCCCCGCACGAACGAGCGGCCCTCGTAGCGCAGGCTCACCGCCAGCCCGTCGATCTTCAGCTCGCAGACGTAGGCGACCGGTGGGTCCGTATCGGTCAGTCCCAAGCCTCGGCGAACGCGCTTGTCGAACTCGCGCAGCTCATCGGCTCCGAATGCGTTGCCCAGGGACAGCATGGGCACGCCATGGCGCACCTCGGCAAATCCGGCCGCGGGAGCGGCGCCCACCCGCTGAGTGGGCGAGTCCGGGGTCCGGAGCCCCGGGTGGGCGGTCTCGAGCTCCTCCAGCTCGCGCAACAGGCGGTCGTATTCGGCGTCCTCCATCGTCGGCGCATCGACGACGTGGTAGCGGTAGTTGGCGTCGTCGATGGCGGCACGCAACTCGGCGGCGCGCTTGGCGGATGCCTTGGCCGCGCGCTTGGCGGCTGCCTTGGCGGGCCGCCCGGCCGGATCAGTCATCCAGCGGTTCGGCTTCGGCTCCGGCTTCGGCGGCAAACCAGGCCCGAATGTCGTGGGTGTGCTCGCGGTAGTGGTCAGCCCCGTCGTACAGGATGATCTCCTCCAGCGTGTCGCCGTCCGCGTCGCGCTCGGAGAGCCATTCCGGGTCGGCGCTCAGCACCCGCTTCCTAAACGCGTCGAAGGCCAGCTCCTCGCGCGAGCGCACCGTGGCCATGTCCGTGTCGCCCGCCACGCGGGCCACCACCGCGTTGCGCTCGTCCACGCTGGGGGCATCGACGTCGAACTCGTCCAGCCGGCCCTGTTCGGCATGATGCACCGCCTCCGCCGCGTGACCCGCCCAGTAGCCCATGTGCGCCACCAGCTCGCGGGCCGACCACACCCCGACCAGCCCCGGACTGGTCAACAGAGCCGGATCGATGTCGGCCACGGCATCCAGAAACTCCTGGCGGGCCGCAACCATGTCGTCGGCCAGGGCGCGGGTTCGGGCTGGGGGGTCAGCCATCGGCGGATGGTAGCGCCGGCTCGTCACCGAAGCTGATACCGATCGCCCGCGCCGACCGGACCAGCTCCCCGTCGACGGGCACGCTCCGAATGCGCCCCACGCCAGCGGAAAGCGGAACGGGCACGATGGCGGATCCGCGGAGCGCCACCATCGTCCCGATGGCACCCGAGGCAATCGCCTCGACGGCGGCGACGCCGAATCGGGTGCACAGCTGGCGATCCCATGCGTTCGGCGGCCCGCCCCGCTGGAGGTGGCCCAGCACCACGGCGCGCGACTCTCGCCCCGTCCGTCGTTGCACCTCGGACGCGACCTTGGGTCCGATGCCGCCGAGGCGTCGCTCCCGGGACTCGCCGGCTCGCGCCGCCGCGGTCATGACGTACCGGCCGCCAACCGGGCGGGCCCCCTCGGCGACCACCAGCAGGGAATACGGCAACCCAGCCCGCGCCCGTTCGTCCACCCGGCGGCAGACGGCGTCCCAGGTGAAGCGGATCTCCGGGATGAGGATGACGTCAGCGCCGCCCGCGACGCCGGCGTGGGCAGCGATCCAGCCGGCGTGGTGACCCATGACCTCCAGCACCATGACCCGCTGGTGGCTCTCGGCGGTGCTCGACAGCCGGTCCAGGGCGTCCACGGCCACGCCGACCGCCGACTGGAAGCCGAACGTGGCATCCGTCCCGGGCAGGTCGTTGTCGATCGTCTTCGGGACCCCGACCACCGGCACGCCGGCCTGGGAGAGCGCGCTGGCGATGCGCAGCGACCCGTCCCCGCCGATGCAGATCAGCGCCTCGAGGTCCAGGCTCCGCGCCCTGGCGGCGGCCTCGGCCACCGCGATCGGGTCAAGCTTCCGCGGAGAGCGTGATCCGGGCTGACCGGTGAAACGGCCGCGGCTCGAGGTGCCGAGTACGGTACCCCCGCGGAACAGCAGCGCATCCATCTGTCGGGCGTCGAGGGGGCGCAGGGCGACCGGCGGCAGCAGCCCCTCGAACCCACCAAGGATCCCGATCGTTTCCCAGCCGCGTCGAGCCGCGGCCATCACCACCGCCCGGATGACCGTGTTCAGGCCAGGTGCGTCACCGCCGCCGGTGACGACCCCGATCCGCCGATGGTCAGCGGCCATGGATCCGCTCGAGGCCAGCGTAGGAGCCGACCAGGCGACGGACGCCGTGACCGGCGAAGGCGACCGTCACCTCCTCGTCGCCGCTGACCCACTGCGAGCTGACCACGATCCCGTCCCCGAAACGACGATGCCGGACCTTGTCGCCTGCCCGCCAGACCAGCTCGGCCGGGGTTGCCTCCGCAGCGGCCACCTCCGCGGCCCCCTCGCCCGTGGCCACCGGGCCCGTGCGCCCGAATGTCCCGCTCCCCAGATCGAGGTCCGGCAACCGCTCAGGGCGGAGTGGTTCGAGCCCCGGCCGAATCCGGCCCCACACCGTCGGCGTGGTGCCCGAACCATCATCCGTGCCACCGTCCCGGACCCAGCCCAGCCCGGATTGGCCGCGGCGGCCGCCGCCCACCTCCAGCAGGTCCTCGGGCAGATCGGCCAGGAAGCGAGAGGGCTCGACCTCCACCCCGCCACTCCCCCACGCCGAGCGGTGGCGGGCGTGGACCAGGAACAGCCGGTCCTTGGCCCGTGTCATCCCGACGTACGTGAGCCGCCGCTCCTCCTCCAGCTCGCGCTCGTCATCCAGGGCCCGCGCGTAGGGGAGCAGCCCCTCCTCGAGTCCCACCATGAACACGATGGGGAACTCCAGGCCCTTCGCCGCGTGGAGGGTGATCAGGGTCACCCGATCCGGTCGCTCCTCCAGCGTGTCCTGGTCCGAGACGAGGGCCACCTCCTCGAGGAAGCGGGCCAGGCCCTCCGGCGCCGCCATCTCGTCGAACTCGGCGGCGTGGTTGCGCAGTTCGACCAGGTTCGCCCAGCGCTCCTCGCCCTCCTCGGTCCCGTCCTCGAGCGTGGCCCGCAACCCGCTTCGCTCCAGGCACGCTTCGAGGACCGATGACGCCGGCTCCCCCGCCGCCACGGTCACAAGCCCGCGGATCAGCTCCGCGAAGCCCGCCAGGGCGGCGCGTGACCGGGTGGCCAGGTTCGCGTTCTCCGTGGCCGCCTCCACCGCCGCCCACAGGGTCGCGTCGCGCCCGTCGGCCCACGCCCGCAGCTCGGAAACGGTCTTATCCCCGATTCCGCGGGCCGGCACGTTGATGACGCGCTCCAGGGCCACCCGGTCGGCCGGATTGCGCGCCAGCCGCGCATAGGCCAGCGCGTCCTTCACCTCGCGCCGCTCGTAGAAACGGACCCCACCCACCAGCTGGTACGGGATGCCGAAGCGCATGAACGCCTCCTCCAGCACCCGGCTCTGGGCATTGACCCGGTACGCGACCGCGATGTCACCGAAGCGCAGCGGTCCAGACGCGCCATCCGCCTCGTCCCCCACCGGAGCGTCATCCGCGCGTCGGGTCAGGAGGCCGGCCCAGCCGCGCCGTCGGTCGGCGGAGGACGCCAGACGCTCCACCTGGCGGGCCACGAACTCGGCCTCCTCGTATTCGTTGTAGGCGTCGAAGACGCTCACCGCGGCCCCCGCCCCGCGATCGGTCCACAGCCGCTTGTCCTTGCGGCCCTCGAGCCGGGACACGATCGCGTGGGCCGCATCCAGGATGGTCTGGGTGGATCGGTAGTTCTGCTCCAGCTTGACAACCGTGGCGTCCGGCCAGTCACGCTCGAAGTCCAGGATGTTGCGCAGGTCGGCGCCGCGCCAGGAGTAGATGCTCTGGTCGTCGTCGCCCACCACCGCCAGGTTGTGGTGCACCGCGGCCAGCAGCCGGCACAGGCGGTACTGGGCCCGGTTCGTGTCCTGGTACTCGTCGACCAGCAGGTAGGTCCAGCGTCGCTGGTAGCGGGCCAGCACGTCGGGGTGCTGCTCGAACAGGAGCACGACCCGAAGCAGGAGGTCGTCGAAGTCCACCGCGTCCGATTCCGCGAGCTGGCGCTGGTAGGCCTCGTATACCCGGGCGCCGGTCTCCTCCCAGAAGCCGGTGGCCTGCCGCATGGCGGTGGCCGGATCCGAGAGCTCATCCTTGCGCTGACCGATGAACACCAGCAGGGCCGCCGGCGCGAACCGCTTGTCGTCGAGGTCCAGCCGGCGCAGGGACTCCTTGATGACCGCCAGCTGGTCGGCCCGGTCGTAGATCGTGAAGTTCCGGGTCAGGCCCATACGCTCGCCCTCGCGCCGCAGGATGCGAGCGCAGATGGCATGGAAGGTGCCGATGGTCGCCTCCCGGGTGGCCTGCGCGCCGATGAGCCCGGCGATCCGGTCCCGCATCTCTCCGGCCGCCTTGTTGGTGAAGGTGACGGCCACGATCTGGTACGGGGGCACGCCGCTGGCCACCAGGTGGGCGACCCGATGGGCGAGGACACGGGTCTTGCCGCTCCCCGCCCCGGCCAGGATCAGGAGTGGCCCGTCGACGTGCCGGACCGCCTCCTGCTGGGGTGGGTTCAGGGCGGCGAGGATCTCCTCGAGGTCGAGCTGGGGACGTGCCGTGGAGGCCTTGGGAGGGGACATCGGTCCCCTGATTCTATCGGTCCCTCAGTTGAGGTCGGCGCAGGCGGTGTAGGTGGCGAAGTCCTGCGGCGAGAAATGGATGTTCAGCGCCAGGTCGCCCGCGAACAAGTCGTCCAGGTGGGCCGGAACCTCGGTATCGGACGTGCCATCCACCACGTTCTGGAGCGGGTACAGCGGCTGCGGAACCAGGTTCGAGCAGGTCCCCGGGTGGATGTGGGCCGGCATGTCCGGGTGCCCGGCGGGATCGACGTCAACCTCGACTCGGGTCGTTCCATCCCCCAGGTCGGTGAGGACGGCGCTGCCAGTCACTCCGGAGTCGTTGAGGGTCGCGAGCTCGACGGTGCGGCTGGGCTGCTGCCCGGCGCACGCCGAGAGCGTCAGGGCCAGCCCGATCCAGGAGAGGGTGACGGCGGTTCGCCGTGCCCGGCGCATCACCAATGGAGAGTACCGGATTGACCGGCCGTGGAGTGGGTCTGGGTGGTCATCCGCGCGGCGTCCAGGCCCGCGCGCGCCACTTCGACCTGCCGATGGCGCATGGCCATCACGAAGGCCATCGCCAGCTCCGGATCCAGCTGGCTGCCGGCCGCCTGGGCGACCCGGGCCAGGGCCTCGTCGGGGGAGAGCGCCTTGCGGTAGGGACGAGTCGTGGTCATGGCCGAATAGGCGTCGGCGACGGCCAGAATCCGGGCCAATCGCGGAATGGCCTCACCCCGCAGCCCGTCCAGGTAGCCCGTGCCGTCCCAGCGCTCGTGGTGGTGGCGGACGCCGGCGCGGACCTCGGCCAGCTGCGGGACGGCGCCCACGATCGCATCGCCGAGCGCCACGTGCTGCTTGACGATGTCGTACTCCTCGCCGGTGAGCGGAGCCGGCTTGCGGAGAATCCCATCCGGGATGCCGATCTTGCCGATGTCGTGGAGCAGACCGGCGAGGCGGAGCAGCCGGCGCTCCTCGTCGGACAGGGCAAGCGCATCGGCCAGGAAGAGGGCGTAGCCGGTGACATCCTCCGAGTGGGCCCGGGTGTAGTGGTCCTTGGTGTCAACGGTGACAAGCAGTCCCTCGAACACGCCGAAGACAGTGTTCTGGGCCGCCAGGGAGCCGATGGTGGCCTGATCGGCCACTTTGGTGACATGGCCGCCGGACGTTTTGGCCTCTCGCAGCGCCGCCTCGGCCACCGACAGCAGCTCCAGGGCGCGATGTCCGTCGCTCGGCACGCGGGCCACGCCGGCCGAGACGCTGAGAGGGAGGCGCTCTGAGCCCGCAAAGCGCAGGTCGACCTCGGCGAGGGCCGCCGTCAGCGTGGCCAGGCTGCGCATCAGCGAATCCTGGTCATCGGCGAAACAGGCAAGCAGGAACTCGTCGGGGCCGAATCGGCCGTAAAGCTGACCGGGCTGGGATACGGCGGTCAGCACGGCCGCCACACGGCGCAAAGCCTCATCGCCGGCCCGGTGGCCGTGGCCGGCGTTCAGCAGGCGGAAGTTGTCGATGTCGAGCAGGGCGATGGCGCCCGCAGGGTTGCGGCGGGCCAGGTATCGGTTCAGCTCCTCGAGCAGGAAGCCATGGTTGGCCAGGCCCGTGAGAGCATCGCGAACGGACCGCTCGCGGAGGAGCCGGTTCTGGCGGGCGAGGAGGCGTGACGCCCCCGCGAACGCCAGCCACAGGATGGCGAACAGAATGCCAGCCGCGGCGAGCGCCAGGATGAGCACGTCGCCGCGGGTCTGGCTGACGAGGAGCTCGATGGGGCGAGCATCCTGGTAGACCTCGTACACGCCGATCGGGTTGGCATCAACGGTGCCGCGGATGGGGACGTAGAGCTCGAGGAATGGAACCGGCAGCGCCGCGGCGCCCTCGACACTTCCGGCTTCGTTCTCGGCGTCGGTCCCGTATTCAGAGACCGACTGCCCGGCGAAGGCCTCGGCCAGGTGATCCCCGATCGAGAAGCGCATACCACGGAGTGCCGGATCCGACGAGTACACGGCCCGGCCATCGCGCGACCACACCACGATTCGACTCATGTCCCCGCCCTGGACGAGTCGTGCGAGCTGTTCGTCGAGCTCCGGGTCAGTGGCCACCCCCATGTCCAGGGCGTCGGCGTCGACCACCGGGTCGAGATTGGCGCGCACCACCGACTCCGCATGCTCAAGGGCCGCCTGGACCGCGAGCTCGCGGAGCCGATCGGCGAACAGGTTGGCGGTCACGACGGCGGTGGCGACCACGATGGCTACCCCGCCGGCCGCGACGCCAACGCGCAGGCTCGGGCGCCAGCTCGTGACGGCGGCACGCAGGCGGCGGGCGTACGGAAGCTCCACCGTGTCTGGCGGCGTGCTCTCCCCGGCCGGCCTGACGACGCCGGTCTCCTCTCGGATGGCCATCGAACCGACCCTAACCAGACCTATCCATGACCTCCATAGCCCCTTGGTACCGATGAAACGGGCGTCCCGGGGCGAGCCAGTGCGACACCGAAGGTGTCACAACCCCCATCCAAGGTGCTGGCATGAGCAAGACCGCCCCCACTCGACCTGCCGGCGAGCCCGTCCTGAGCGTGCTCGGCGATCGTGTCACCATCCACCACCTCGAGCTGACCGATCCGGGCCTCGCCGGCTTCGTCGGCAGCGTGCCGGAGGCTGAGCGCCCCGCCCTGGCCGCCAATGCGCTTCGGATCGGGCTGCAGGCGCTGGCCAATGCCGGCAACGGCGCCAACGTGGACGTCGTGCGTGCCGAGTTCAACCGGATGATGGAGCACATGACGGCCACCCACGCCCGCGCTGCCGAGGCGCTCGAGGCGTCTCTGCGCGCCAACTTCGCCGACGGCGAGGGCCGGCTGCCGCGCACGCTGGAATCATTCCTGGGCGATTCGGGCCGCCTCCAACGGCTGACCGCGGCCCTCTTCGACCCGAACCGGCGCGACAGCGCCGTCGGCCAGCTCAACGAGGTGCTGGGTCGCTACTTCGACGGCGACGGGTCGCGGTTGGCCCAACTGCTGGACCCGACGCGTGAAGCCAGCCCGCTCTACCAGTTCCGCAATGAGGTCAGCGGTGAGTTCCGCAGCCTCGGGGAGCGGATCGCCTCGCTGGAGGCTGCCAACCGCGTGCGCGCCGGTGAGCGGGCACGTGGCACGGCCAAGGGGATCGAGTTCGAGGATCTCGTCGCTGATCGGCTGGCGGAGCTGGCGCGCGGTGCCGGCGACTTCCTCGAGCGCACCGGGACCGATGCCGGGGATGCGCTCCGCTCGAAGAAGGGCGATTTCGTGCTGACCATCGACCCAACCCGGACCCATGGGCGCGACCTGCGGGTCGTGATCGAGGCCAAGGACCGCTCGTTGAGCCGCCGCCTGCTGGCCGAGGAGCTCACCGCAGCCCGCGCTAACCGGGGAGCGGCCATCGCCCTGGCGGTCTTCACGCCCGAGCACGCCCCGGCCGGCGTCGTCCCCTTCGCGCTGGTCGGGTCGGACGTGTACGCGGTCTACGACCCGGAGGCCGATGACGGGGTGGGCCTGGAGGCGGCGTTCCGCGTGGCCCGCGTGATGGCCCTCCTGACCCTGCGCGACCCGACGGGCCAGGTCGACCTGGCCGCGGTCGGTGAGGGACTCCAGGACATCCAGTTCGCGGTCGACAACGTCCGCAAGATGAAGAGCCGGCTCACCTCGATCAGCTCCGCCGCGCAGGAAGTGGGCAGCCTCCTGGACGATCTCCGGGAGCGGGTCCTGGCTTCCGTGCGGGACATCGATGACATCTTGCGGGCGGCCGCCGAGCCAGTTGCCGCCGCCGACAGCCTGCCGCTCACCGCCTGAGGACGAGCCGGCTCTTCACGCCGCCATGCTGTTGGAGTACAACCAATGGCGCGCCGCCCCATGCGCGCGGCGAGTGGAGGCAGGAGGAACAGTCGTGCGGTTCATATATGAGATCGGCTTCACGGTGAAGCTCGGCAAAGAGGAGGCGTACCAGACGTGGCTGGCAGAGAACGAGGCAAAGATCGCGGCGGCGCAGCCACCGGGCACCAAATACCTCGGCACGTTCGCCGTCATCTTCACCTCGGAAAAGACGGCCGGGTTCTATCGGTCTTTCTCCGAGCTCGACAGCTACGCCGTCATCGACACGTATGCGGCGTTGATGAAGGATGAGAAGAGCGACCTGGGAAGGCTGATGCGCGACGAGTCGCAGTTCGTCGACTACGACCCGAACGCGCAGTGGAGCAACGGGCTGTACAAACTGGTTGTTGACGCCGCCATCTGGGATCCGAAGTAGGCGCCGCGGTGAGGGGCGGGCATCCCCGAATGGGACACCCGCCTCTTGGCGTGTCTCGTGCTTGATGGACTCTCTTTAGTAGTCCATGCCGCCGCCGCCCATACCGGGCATCGGCGCCTTCTCCTTCTCGGGGATGTCGGTCACGATCGTCTCGGTCTCGAGCAGGAGCCCCGCCACCGACGCGGCGTTCTGCAGCGCGGAGCGAGTCACCTTGGCCGGGTCAATGATGCCGGCCACGAACATGTCGGTGTACTCGCCCTTCTCGGCGTCGTATCCGTGGCCCGGCTTCATCTTCCGGACCGCTTCCACGACCACCGAACCCTCGAGGCCGGCGTTGATGGCGATCTGCCGGAGTGGCTCTTCCAGCGCACGCCGGAGGATGGCCACGCCCACGGCCTCGTCACCCAGCACTTCGAGCTTGTCGAGTGCGGGCACGGCATGGACCAGGACCGAGCCGCCTCCGGCGACCATCCCCTCCTCCACGCCCGCGCGGGCCGCGGACAGTGCGTCCTCGATCCGGTGCTTCTTCTCCTTCAGCTCGACCTCGGTGGCCGCGCCGACCTTGAGCACCGCCACTCCGCCCGAGAGCTTGGCCAGGCGCTCCTGGAGCTTCTCCTTGTCGAAGTCTGAGGTGGTGTCCTCGATCTGGAGCTTGATCTGGCTCATGCGGGCCTTGATGGCCTCCGGCGCGCCCTTGCCGTCCACGATGGTGGTGGTGTCCTTGTTGGCCGTGACGCGTCGCGCCTGGCCGAGATCCTCGACCGTCACGCTGTCGAGCTTGCGGCCAACCTCCTCGGAAATGACGTGCGCGCCGGTCAAGGTCGCGATGTCCTCCAGCATGGCCTTGCGGCGGTCGCCGAAGCCCGGGGCCTTGACGGCCAGCACATTGATCGTGCCGCGCAGCTTGTTGACGATCAAGGTGGCGAGCGCCTCGCCGTCCACGTCCTCGGCAATGATCAGGAGCGAGCGGCCCAGCTGGACCACCTTCTCGAGTGCGGGCAGCATGTCCGCCACGGCGCTGATCTTCTTGTCGGTGACCAGGATGTACGGCTGGTCGAGGTTGGCCTCGAGCTTGCCGCCTTCGCCGCTGGTCGCCATGTACAGGCTGATGTAGCCGCGGTCGAGCTGCATCCCGTCGACGTACTCGGTCTCGGTCTTCAGGCCCTGGGACTCCTCGACGGTCACGACGCCGTCCTTGCCAACCTTGCCCATGACCTCGCTGATGAGCTGGCCGATCTCGACGTCGCGCGCGCTGATGGCGGCGATGTGGGCGGTGTCCTCCGGCGTCGCCACCGGCTTGGACAGGCGCTTGATCTCGTCGACCACCGCCACGACGCCCTTCTCGAGGCCGCGCTTGATGCCCATCGGGCTGGCGCCGGCGGTGACGTTCTTCATGCCCTCGGTGATGATGGCCTGGGCTAGGACGATCGACGTCGTGGTGCCGTCACCGGCGATGTCGTTGGTCTTGGTCGCGACCTCTTCGAGCAGCTGGGCGCCCATGTTCTCGTAGGGGTCCTCGAGCTCGATGTCGCGCGCGATGGTGACGCCGTCGTTGGTGATAGTCGGCGCCCCGAACTTCTTGTCGAGGACGGCGTAGCGGCCCTTTGGGCCGAGCGTGACCTTGACCGCCTCGGACATCTTGTCGATGCCGCGCTTCAGGGCCCGCCGAGCCTCCTCGCTGAACTGGAGTTGCTTGGCCATGGTGTAGGTAAGTCCTCCGAAACTGAAACGGGCTATTCGATGACGGCGAGGATGTCCTTCTGGGACAGGATCAGGAGCTCCTCTTCGTCGAGCTTGAATTCGGTTCCCGCGTACTTCTGGAACAGGATCTTCTGGCCGACAACGAGCTCCATCGGCTCCCGGGTGCCGTCGTCGAGGGTGCGTCCCGGGCCGACGGCCAGGACCGTCCCCTCCTGGGGGCGCTCCTTGGCGGTGTCGGGTATGACGATCCCGCTCTTGGTCATCTCTTCGCGGGCGGTGGGCTTGACGACCAGCCGGTCTCCGAGGGGCTTGAGCTGGGTCGCGGTGGCGTTGACCGAGGTGGTCATGAGAGCCATGTCCTCCTGATATGGACCGATGCCGGGCGGCACCGTCAAAGGCGTTTGTCATGCACTCGCGCTGGGAGCGCCGGGTGGACCGATGCGATCCGCCCCGTTTTTTTCGGGTCTGGCACTCAACCAGTGAGAGTGCTAAACGGAAGGTATCAGGTGCGGGGCGCGACTGTCAAGGCGAAACGGGAGACAAGTGGACCGCCCGCGCACGTAGGTACGCGGGCGGTGTGACGAGGGGCGAGGATCAGTGCGCCGTGTCGGGTTTCCCTTCCGATCCGCGCGCTGCGGCGGACACCGCCTCGCCGTGGGCTCGGCCGGTGGTCGAATGGTCGCTGGCGACCTGGGAGACGAACCAGCCGTGGTTCTGTGGCCGCTCGCCCTGGGTCTCCACTTGGCCGGTGTCGGGCCGGTTGCTGCCCCCGTTGGCAGGGAGGGTCTTGCCGGCGTGGGTCCTCGCGTTGTCGAGACCCGTGGTCGCGGGCTTGGCTGCGAGGACGACGGCGGTCGGAATCGCCAGCATCAGGACGCCGGCAACGAGGATAGAGCGAAGGTGTTTCATGCACGCAGGCTAGCAAGGCTGGTTGAAGCTCAACTGAATCTGACCTGAGAACCGGCTGAGAACGTCGAGTCAGGGATGAGCCGGCAGCCGAACGACGAACCGGGTGCTGGAGGGATCGCTCGCAGCCCACACGCTGCCGCCCGACGCGGCCACGATGCCCTTCACGATAGCCAGGCCAAGACCGGCGTGGCGACCCGGCTCCGTCGAGCGGCGGCCGCGATAGAAGCGGTCGAACACGTGTGGCAGATCATCCGCGGGGATTGGCGGACCCTCGTTGAGCACCTCGAGCTCGACTGACTCCCGCACGCGTCGCCCGGACAGACGGACCAGGCCCCCGGGCGGCGTGTGACGCACCGCGTTGTCAACCAGGTTGAGGAGGGCCTGGGTCAGTCGGTCGCGGTCCGCCCGGACGCCAAGCGCCACCGGACAGTCGAGCTCGACCCGATGCGTCCCTCCCATGACGCGGGCTGCATCGGCCAGATCAGCGAACAGCTCGCGAATGTTGATCGACTCGGGCGAGAGACGACCGCCGGCCTCAAGCTGGGTCAGCAGGAGCAGATCGGCTGCCAGGCGCGAAAGGCGGTCGATCTCACTCCGCATCGCTCCCAGCACCCGGCCCGCTGTCTCGGGGGTATTCAGACCTCCGGTCTTCAGAAGGTCGACGTACCCACCCAGAACGGTGAGTGGTGACCGCAGCTCGTGGGATGCGTCGGCGGCGAACTGGCGCTGCGACGCGAAGGCGTCCTCGACCCGCTCGGCCATGGTGTCGAAGGAACGGCCCAGACGGCCGATCTCATCGGTGCCGGAGGGCAGTTCTGCCCTCGCCGACAGGTCGCCGCGCGCCACGCGGTCCGCCGCCGACGCCACGCGGCCAAGCGGCCGCAGCCCAACTGACGTCACCATTAGAGCCACCGCGAAGGCCGCGAAGAACGCGATCACCCCGACCATCAGCAGTGTGCCTCGCAGGCCGGCCAGGGTGCCCTCGATTGGTTCAAGCGACACCGCGAGCTGGGCGAGCGCATTCGGGGGCACCGGAGCGCTGCCTTGATCCTGGACGGTGCTGCTCTCAGGAGTCACGCCGGCGTTGCCCTGCCCTCCCCCCTGGCCAGTCCCTTGCCCTCGGCCTTGGCCCTGCCCCGGAGGGGTGAAGGGTGGTCCCCGGTCTGGGCTCGGAGCCGGCGACGCTTCCGGATCCGGCGGTTCGAACCGGATCGGGGCGGCCACCACCAGCACCTGCTCACTCGGCTGGCTGATGGTGAGGACCCGATTGACGATCTGCTGCCCATCCAGGACCTGCTGGTAATCGGCGCTGCTGAGCCGGGCTTCCACCACCCAGGGGTCGGCGGTGTTGGCCTCAACCGCCAGCACCGATCCCGATTCGTCGAGGATCACGACCGCGGTCGCCTGCCCGCCCAGGAGTGGGGCCAGTTCGGAGGCAGCCAGGGTCGTGGTCGAGACCCCGGCCCGCCCCTGGTCGGCGGCGATCAGCCCTGCTTCCACCTCCAGCCGGTCGGCCGTGGCCTGGACGAGGGCGCGCTCAACTACCAGCTGGACGATTGACAGCACCGCCAGCAGCGCAGCCGCCACCACGGCGGCATAGATGCCCGCCAGGCGCCAGCGGAGCGATAGCGTCCGATGCACCGGGGTTTGGCTCAGCTGCGCTCGCGCAGCGCATAACCGGCGCCGCGGAGGGTCTGGATCAAGGGTGGCTCGCCGAGCTTGCGGCGCAGGTAGCTGACGTAGACCTCGACCAGGTTGTCATCGAAGGCGTAGCCCCACAGTCGGTCCAGGATCGTTTCCTTGGAGAGCACCTGGTTCGGGTGCTGCAGAAACAGCTCGAGCAGCTCGAACTCGCGGGCCGTCAGCTCGATCGGTCGGTTGGAGCGATGCACCTCGTGCGTCCGCTGGTCTAGCCGGAGATCGGCGTAGATCAGCGTCGGGTCGGTATCTGGGGCGAGGCCCTGCCGACGGAGCTGGGCTCGCACCCGAGCCACCAGCTCTTCCATGCGGAACGGCTTGCCAACGTAATCGTCAGCGCCGAGGTCGAGGCCACGCACGCGATCGTCCACGTCCTCGCGAGCCGTCAGCATGACAATCGGCACCGGGCTCTCGGCCCGAATCCGGCGCAGCAAGTCAAGGCCACTACCGTCGGGCAGCCCGACGTCCAGAATCACGAGGTCGGGACGCAACTGACGGACGAGCTGGATCCCGGATGCGACGTCTGCCGCAGACTCGACCGTGAATCCCTGGAGGCGCAGGCCCATCTCCAGCACATCGACGATACCCGGCTCGTCGTCGATCACGGCAATCGTGGCGGCGACTGCGGATTCCTTAGCAGGCGGTGGCACGGCCGTCATTGTGACCGTACGGCTTGCTTTGAGCGCAACGGCACGTTGGTACCGTCGCCCCGGACGGGTCTGGTCGGATCAGGGGAGAAGCCGGCTGAACGCGGCGGCCGCGTTGGTGGCGACGGTCGCCGGATCCGTATCGCGCAACTGGGCGAGCACGGCAGCCACCCGAAGGACGGTGGTCGGCTCGTTGCGCCGGTCGGGGGCCAGGCCGAGGTATGGCGAGTCGGTCTCCACCAGCACGTCGGCTGCGGGAAGGTCCGCCGCCGCGGCCCGTGGACCGTGGTTGGCGCGGAAGCTGACCGGCAAGGCGAACGAGATGAGGTAGCCTGCCGCGGCCAGCGCAGTCGCCATCCCCACATCTCCCGAAAAGGCATGGAGGACACCTGGCACGCCCGGAGCACGTGGGGCGTGGTCCATGAGGGCCGCGGTGACATCGGCGTGGGCCTCGCGGTCGTGGACGATGACCGGCTTGCCGACGCGCGCCGCCAGGTCGAGCTGACGCGCGAAGGCGTCCCGCTGCACGTCCGGCGGCGAGAGGTTCCGGTAGAAGTCCAGCCCAATCTCCCCCACCGCCCGCGCGGCCGGGTCGGTGGCCATACGCTCGATCGCTTCCCAGTCGGCGGAGGTAGCCGCGGCGACGGAATGCGGGTGAATCCCGACCGCCGCCTCGAGCAGGTCCGGGTGGCGGGAGGCCAGGCCCAGCGCCGCTTCGGACGAGGCGCGGTCCCAGCCAGGAACCAGGATCCGAATCAGCCCCGCCGCGCGGGCGCGTTCGAGCACCGCGTCCAGGTCGCGGGCGAAGGCCTCGTGTTGGAGGTGGGCGTGGGCGTCCACGATCCCCGCCAGCCGATCCGGGATGACGAGACGGGTCAGGGCGGCGAAACTCCCGCGTCAACGACCCACTCGTCGGCGTCCACCTCGAGCCGGGGGAAGAGCGGCGCCGGCGGACCGGTACGGCGAGGACCCGGTTCTGCCCCCCAGGTCAGCAGCACGTCGAGACCGGGGCCGCCGGCGCCGCGGTCGTCATACGCGGGCGGTGTCCCGACCTGGCCCAGCAGGTCGGCGGCCGCGCCGGGGCAGAAGGGCGCCAGCAGGTGCCCCAAAATCCGGCACGCCTCCCCCAGGGTGGCCAGCACGGTGCCAGTGCGCTCGAACTCCCCTGCCTTGTGGCGCGCCCACGGGGCCTGCGACTCGGCGTAGCCATTCGCTGCTCGGGTCAGCCTGGCCAGCGCGGCGAGCCCTTCGTCGAAATGGAGCCGCTCCACGGCGGCCCGATAGTCGGCCACCGCCGCCTCGGCTGCCGCCTGAAGCTCGGCATCGGTATCGGCCAGCTCGAGGCCACCCACATCGGGCAGGTGCCCGTCCAGGTATCGGCCTGCCATGGAGACCGTCCGGTTGACGAGGTTGCCGAGGTCGTTGGCCAGCTCCGCGTTGTAGCGGCGCACCAGGCCCTCGGCCGTCACGTCGCCGTCGCGGTCGAACGGGATCTCGCGCAGGACCAGGTAGCGGACCCCGTCCACCCCGAACAGACCCTGCGCGACCGCCGGGTCCAGCACGTTGCCCCGCGTCTTGGACATCTTCTCGCCGCGCATGAGCATGAAGCCGTGGGCGAACACCATGCGCGGCAGCGGCAGCCCAGCGCTCATCAGCATCGCCGGCCAGTACAGGCAGTGGAAGCGGGTGATGTTCTTGCCGATGACGTGGACGTCGGCCGGCCACCAGCGGGCGAAGGCCTCCGGGTCGTCCGGGAAGCCGGCACCGGTGACGTAGTTGGTGAGCGCGTCGAACCAGACGTAGATGCGGTGCGCCGGATCATCCGGGAACGGGATGCCCCAGGTCCCGCCGGCGCGGCTGATCGAGAAGTCCTGCAGCCCGTCGCTGAGCCAGCCCAATACCTCGTTGCGGAACGGTTCCGGTTCGCAGAACGACGGATTGGACCGATACAGCTCCTCCAGCGCAGCCTGGTATTTGCTCAGGGCGAAGAAGTAGTTCTCCTCCTCCAGCCACTGGAGCTCCAGGGTCGGGTGGTCCGGGCAGCGCCCGTCGACCAGTTGGCTGTCGGTCTTGAACTCGTTGTCGCCGGCGCAATACCACCCGGCGTAGGTGCCCTTGTAGATGTCCCCGGCTGCCTGAGCACGGCGCACCATCTCGGTCGAGGCGCGGGCGTGGTCCGGATCGGTGGTCCGAATGAACCGGTCGTAGCTGACGCGGAACCGATCAAACCCGGCCTGCCAGTTGGCCGCCCACTCGTCCACCAGCGCGCGCGGCTCCACGCCGCGCTCCTGTGCCTGGCGCTCCAGGTTGGCGGAGTGCTCGTCCATGCCGGTCAGGAAGCGGACATCTCGCCCGGATAGGCGCTGGTATCGGACGAGCGCATCGGCCCCGATGGCCTCGAACAGCGAGTGCAGGGCCGGGCCGGGGCTGGGGTAGAAGATGGCGGTGGTGAGGTAAAACGGCTCGGTCACTCCGCCGGCCCTCTGTGCGGGCGGGCCTTGGGCCAGTACAGCTCCTTGCGGATCTGCTCCGTCGGGAAGCCGCGGTTCAGCGCGATGGCCTCGACCGCGGTGATCATCTCCGGGTTCCCGCACAGGTACAGGGTCGTGTCGGCGGGGGTCAGGTCATGGAGGTCCATCTCGTCCGCAACCACGGTCTCCACCCGACCATTCAGCCCCTGCCAGCCGGGGTTCTCCGCCGGGCGCGATAGGGTGGCGGCATAGTGGAGCGGCAGCTTGCCGTCGGCCTCGATCTCGGTCAGCCACTCGCGCCAGGCGAGGTCGCGCTCAAAGCTGGCCCCGTGGAGAAGGTGGATCTCGCGACGCTCCCCGTGGGCCAGGAGCGTCTCGATCATGCTCATGTACGGGGCGAGGCCGGTCCCCGAGGCCACGAACAGGCAGCGGCGCCCATCTTCCTGCAGCACGAATTTGCCCTTGGCGCCCTTGATGCCGATCGTGTCCCCCACCTTGAGCTGCCAGAGCAATGGGGTGAACTCCGCGCCTGGCACCAGGCGAATGAAGAACTCGTACTCCGACAGGTCGTCGGGCGGCGAGGAAATCGACATCGGGCGCTGGATGACCTTCCCCTCAGGCCCGGGCAGCGCCAGCGTGGCGTACTGGCCCGGCGTGAACGGGAACGGCGTGTCATTGGCGAAGATGCCGACGATCGCCAGCCCCTCGGCCACCTCGTCCCAGCGGCTCAGCCGCCCGTTGTAGGGGTACGCCTGCCCCATGCCCACTCCCGGAACTCATCGCGGCCGATGGGGAGAACCGCCGGAGGCGGACCGGTTGGCCACGGACGGTCAGTATATCGGCGCCCGAGCGAGGTCCACGGTGGTGTTCTAATCGCCGGCTGACCGGATCACCTTTCGACCTCGTCGTGTTGGGTTACTAGAAGTAGCCGGGCCAACGCCGGCTCACATCGCGACGACGGCCTCCAGTGGCTCCTCGGCGGCGCCGTTCGTAACGCTCGCGGCGTCTTCGGCGGCCTGGGCCTCCTTGGCGTATTCCTTCTTGCCGCGGCCGGACAACATCTCAAGTGAGTTGGACACGACCTCGGTCTTCCAGTGGCGCTTCCCCGCGTCGTCGTCCCACTGACGGGTCTGCAGGCGCCCCTCGAGGTCGACCAGCTGGCCCTTGCCCAAGAACTGGCCGCAGATTTCGGCCAGGCGATCCCAGGCCACGATGGCGTGATACTCGGTCCGCTCCTCGGCGCCGGTGCCGCGATACTCGTTGGTGGCGATCGTGAAGTTGGCGACGTGTTTCCCGCTCGGAAGCGTCCGCAGCTCCGGGTCGCGGGTCAGCCGCCCGACCAGCAGCACCTTGTTCATGGGTAGTTCTCCTCCAGCCCGCGAGGGCTCATCGGCTCACCCGGCGAGTGGGCGGCACGGAGAACCTACGACGGAGGGCGTTACCGACGGCTGACGGGTGGCTTACTGGCCGCCTGGGCTGACCGATACGCCTCGCGACGGGGTACCCCGGCCGCTCGCAGCAGGTCGGCCATGGCACGCGCGGACAGCCCGGCACGATGAACGGCGGCGGTGATGGCCGTCAGGTCCACGCCGGCGTCGGGCGCCGGGGCCTCGAGGCCGGAAACCACGAGGGTGAATTCGCCGCGCGGCGCCGCAAGCACAGAAGCCACCTCCGCCGGTGTGCCCACGACCATCTCCTCGTGGAGCTTGGTCAGCTCCCGGCCGGCCGCGACCCGCACGCCGGGGTGGGCATCGGTCAATGCCCCGAGCTCGGCCAGCAGACGGCTCACCCGATGCGGGGCCTCGAACAGGATCAGCGGCAATCCCAAACCACCCGCCGCCCCCACCAGGCGGTCGAGCGCCGCGCGCCGGGCCGCCACCGGCCGGGCGGGCAGGAAGCCGCCGAACACGAACCCATTCCCCGACACGCCCGCCGCGGCAAGTGCGGCGGTCACGGCCGACGGCCCGGGCACCACCTCCACGACATGGCCCGCCGCGCGAGCGGCGGCCACCAGCTCGGCCCCCGGATCGGAAACGGCAGGCATGCCCGCGTCGGTCGTCAGGGCCAGGGTCTCCCCCGCCGCGAGGCGGCCCAGCAACACCGGCAACCGTACCCCGGCATTGTGCTCGGTGAACGACAGGGTGGGCCGCCGCGCTCCGATGAAGCGCAGCAGTCGGGCCGCGACGCGGGTGTCTTCGGCGATCAGCAGGTCGGCCTCGCGCAGCGCCTCGGCCGCCCGCGGCGACAGGTCGCCCAGGTTACCGATCGGCGTCCCGACGACCAGCAGCCGCCCGGCCATCCGGCTCAGGCCTTGCGTCGCGAACCGGGGCGCCGGCGCGGGTAGAGGTGATCGATCCCCGGCGTGCGCAGGCTGACCTTGGCCACCGGCGGCGTCTGCCGCTTGAACTCGTTCCGCGCCACACGCGCGGCGGTCCAGCGCACAAGCGCCGCGTCCAGGCCCGCCCCCGCGCAGCGCTCCACGGTCCAGCGCCGGTCCACCAGGGCGTACAGGATACGGTCCAGGTCGTCGTACGAGGCGCCCAGCTCCCCCTCATCGGTCTGTCCCGGCCACAGATCGGCCGATGGCGGCTTGGCGACGATCTCAGGCGGCACGCCCAGCTCGGTCGCCACAGCCCGCAGCTGGCTCTTGTACAGGTCGCCGATGGGCTGGAGGGCGGCCGCCATGTCTCCGTGCTGAGTGGTGTAGCCGAGGAGGATCTCGGTCTTGTTCGAGGTCCCGCACACCAGGGCGTCGAACGCGGCCGAGCGGTCGTAGAGAACCATCATCCGCAGGCGGGCCAGCACGTTGCCGCGCCGGACCAGTACGTCGGTCTCCTCGCCACCACCGACCAGGATGAGCATCGGCTCGGCCATGGGCGTGATGTCCACCCGCTGGGAGTCGCAGCCCAGAGCTTCCACTACGCGCAGCGCATCGGTCTCTGCGGAGGGATCGCTGGTGCGAAACGGCATACGCACCGCCAGGACGGAGTCCGGGCCCAGGGCCCGAACGGCAAGGTAGGCGACCGTGGCGCTGTCCACCCCACCCGACACCCCGACCACCAGGCGCTCGAAGCCAGTCTGTTCCAGCTGGCGCCGAATGAAACCGATGATGACCGATACGACCTCGGGGGCGTTCACCTGAGGCAGCGGCGCCGTCTCGGGCGCAGACGCCGGGCTCATCCTTCTGCGGCGGCCTCGGCCGGCGGTTCCAGGCCGGCACGCTCGGCGATGATGCGGTCAAGCTCGCGGCGGATCAGCTCCAGCCGCTCGTCGGCGAGGATGGGGAGCTGGTAGCGCTGCATCCGCAGGTCGTCGGTGTCGAGGCTGCCGACCACGAGAGCTTCCTCGTACAGCGGCGCTTCGGCCAATACTCCCCCGCCGGGGCCGATCAGCCGCGAGCCGCCCCAGAAGGTCAGTCCCTCCTCGTTGCCCACCCGGTTGCAGAAGGCGACGGCCACTGTCCCCAGCAGGGCGTACGTCTCCTGCATCTTGTGCCAGCCGGCGATGGCCGCCAGGCCGGCCGCGCTCCCCGGCGCACGCGCCGGACCAGCGGCCAAGTTGACGAGGAGGGCGGCTCCATCCTGGGCCTGGAGCAGGGGCAGCGACGGGTGCCAGAAGTCTTCGCAGATGCTGAGGCCCACCCGACCCAGCGGCTCGCCGACTTCGGTGGTCCGGATCCGGTCGCCGGGGCGGGTGAAGCGGCCCTCGTCGAACATCCCGTAGGTGGGCAGGTAGACCTTGCGGTGCAACCCGACCAGCTCCCCGTCGCGCAGAAGGGCGGCGCTGTTCGCATACCGATGCTCAGCCGTTTCCTCCACGAAGCCGATGGCCACCAGGATTCCGGGCGCTTGGCGAGACACGGCGGCCAGCCGCGGGTCGGTGGCGGGCATGGCCACCTCGGGGACGAGATCGCTCAGCAGGTACCCGGTGAGCGCCAGCTCCGGGAACACGACCAGTTCCGCGCCTTCGGCCGCCGCGGCCCGGACCCGCTCCGCGGCCATCTCGAGGTTGGCCGCCACCTCACCGAGATGAGGTGCCACCTGGGCCAGCGCGACGCGGACCTCCACGTCGCCAAGCCTAGCCGACCGGCGCCTCGGTCGGGACCGGCGCCGCTTCGTCGGCCGCCTCGGCCGAGGCCAGTCCCGAGCTGCCGGCGGCGGCGTCCGCGATCCGCCGCTGACGGGTGGCAGGCTCCAGCAGCTCCTCGGCGTAGTGGCACGCGACCTGGTGGCCGCCGCCCACGGTCCGCAGCTCGGGTCGCTCGGTGGCGCAGCGCTCGGGGTTGCCGAGCTGGGTGCGCAGCCAGCAACGAGTATGGAATCGGCACCCCGACGGGGGGTTGACCGGCGACGGGACGTCGCCGCGCAGGATGATCCGCCGCCGAGCGGCGCGTTCGGCCGGCCGGGCCACCGGTACCGCCGACAGCAACGCGATGGTGTAGGGGTGAACGGGCAGGCGATAGATGTCCACCGAGCCGGCGACCTCGACCAGGGCGCCGAGGTACATGACCGCCACCCGGTCGCTGATGTGCTCGACCACGCCCATGTTGTGGGCGATGAACAGGTAGGTCAGGCTCAGGCGGCGCTGCAGGTCGCGGAGCAGGTTCAGGACCTGGGCCTGGATGCTGACGTCCAGGGCGCTGACCGGCTCGTCACACACCAGCAGGTCGGGCTCCAGGACCAGGGCCCGCGCGATCCCGATCCGCTGCCGCTGACCGCCCGAGAACTCGTGGGGATAGCGCCGGGCGTGATAGGGCTGCAGGCCAACCAGGTCCATCATGCGGGCCACCTTGTCGGCCCGCTCTCTTGGGTTCCCGATGCGGTGGATGCGGAGCCCCTCCCCGATGGCGCTCGCGATGGGGGACCGGGGGTCGAGGGACGCATACGGGTCCTGGAACACGATCTGCATCCGGCGTCGGTACGGTTTCAGGTCATTGCCCTTCAGGTCGGTGATGTCCGTCCCGTCGAACACGATTCGACCGCCGGTGGGCTCGATCAGCCGCAGCAGGGTCCGACCCACCGTGGTCTTGCCGCAGCCCGACTCCCCCACCAGGCCCAGCGTTTCGCCGCGTCGAATCTCGAAGCTGACGTCGTCGACCGCCTTCACGTCCCCCACCTTGCGCTGGAGAAGGCCGCCGCGCAGCGGAAAGAACTCCGATAGGTGCTCGACCCGGACCAACGCCCCGTTCATGGCCGCCGGGCCGGTCACAGGACGCGGGCGCCTTCGATCTGGGCACCGTCAAGGTGGTGGTAGATCCAGCACCGCGCGTCATGGCCCGCCGCCGCGCCACCCACCGGGCGCAGCTCGGGATGCTCGGTTTCGCAGTGCGCGACCTGCTGGGCCACCCGCGGCACGCAGCGTGGAGCGAAGCGGCAGGCGGCCGGAAGGTCGACCAGGTTCGGGACCGAGCCCGGGATGGTCATCAGCTCGTCACGCACGTCGCCCAGGGTGGGAACCGAGCCGATGAGGCCCCGCGTGTACGGATGTTTGGGATCGAAGAACAGCGTGGCCGTGTCGGCCTGCTCCACGATCTCCCCGGCGTACATGACCGCCACCCGGTCGCACATCTCCGCCACCACCCCCAGGTCGTGGGTGATGAGGATGATGGCCGTGCCAGTATCGGCCTGCAGGGCGCGCATGAGGTCCAATATCTGAGCCTGGATCGTCACGTCCAGGGCCGTGGTCGGCTCGTCGGCGATCAGCAGCTCCGGCTCGCAGGCCAGTGCCATGGCGATCATGACCCGTTGTGCCATGCCACCCGACAGCGAGTGGGGGTAGTTCTCCAGTCGTCGTTCGGGGTCCGGGATCCCGACCATGCGCAGCAGCTCGCCGGCCCGCGTGCGGGCGGTCCTGGTCTTCATCCCCTTGTGGATCTCGAGCACCTCGGCGATCTGGCGACCCACGTCGTAAACCGGGTTCAGGCTGCTCTGCGGCTGCTGGAAGATCATGCTGATCCGGTCCCCGCGCAGCGACCGCAGCCGGCTCGGCTCGATGGTCAGCAGGTCCTGGTTGTCGAACATGATCTGGCCAGCCTCGATCCGCCCCGGCGCCGCAATGAGGCCCAGGATCGAGAGCGCGGTGACGGTCTTGCCACAGCCGGACTCGCCGACCAGGCCGAGAATCTCGCCGCGATCCACGTGGAAGTCGACCCCCGTCACCGCCCGCACCACGCCGTCGCGGGTATGGAACGAGGTCTGGAGGCCTCGAACCTCGAGCAGGCGATCGCCGGTGCGACCTACCCGTCGCGGGATCTCCGCGATCTCGGCCACGCTCATCGGTTCAGGCGCGGGTCGAGCGCGTCGCGCAGGCCGTCGCCGAACAGGTTGAAGCCGAGCACGCTGATGGTGAGCGCCATCCCGGGGGCCAGGATGAGCCAGGGCGCATTGAACAGCTGGTTGCGGTCGAGGGCGATCATCGAGCCCCACTCGGCCAGCGGGGGCTGCGCCCCCAACCCGAGGAACGACAGGGCGGCCACCTCCAGGATGGCGCCGGCGATCCCCAGCGTGCCGGCCACGATCAGCGGCGTCAGCGCGTTGGGGAAGATGCGGCGGAACAGGATGCCGCGCCCCGACTCGCCCAGGGCGCGGGATGCAGTCACGAAGTCACGTTCACGGACCGACAGGACCGAGGCGCGCATGACGCGCGCATAGACCGGGATGGCCACGATCCCGATCGCGATCTGGGCGTTGATCAGGCCGGCTCCCAGGACGGTGACGATGGCGATGGCCAGGACGAGGGCCGGGAAGACAAGGAACACGTCCATGATCCGCATCAGGACGTTGTCTACGGCGCCACCTAGGAAGGCCGCCAGGGCTCCGATGACTGAGCCGATGGCGATCGCGAAGCCGACCGTCAGCACGCCCACGTACAGCGACACGCGCGCCCCGAACACGACGCGGCTGAACACGTCGCGCCCATTGCGGTCGACCCCGAAGTAGTGCTCCGGTTGAGCCTCGGGACACCCGAGGAGGTGGATGCACGGGCCCTTCTGCTCGGTCGTGAGCGCCTCCTCGATTCCCACCGCCTCATCGGGGTTGTGTGTCGCCACGAACGGAGCCAGGATCGCGGTCCCAATGAGCAGGGTGAGCAGAAGCAGGCCGACCTGGGCCGAGCGCTGACGGAGGATGCTCTGCACCGTGTCCCGCCACAGGTTGCCCGGACGCGCGGTCAGGGTGTGGACCCCGATCGTGGCCTCGGCCCCCGCGACCTCGGTCCGCGCTAACAGCTGGTTGTCGCCGGGCAGGAAGCTCATTCGAGGCGAATCCGCGGATCGAGGAACGCGTACGACACGTCCACCACCAGGTTCACGGTCAGGTACAGGATCGCGGTCACCAGGGTGAGGGCCTGGATGACCGGGTAGTCGCGACCGAGGATGGACTGGGTGATGGTCAGGCCGATTCCGGTCAGCCCGAAGATCGTCTCGGTCAAGACTGCGCCGCTGAGCAGGGCCCCCAAGGTCAAGCCAATGACGGTCACGACCGGCAGGATCGCGTTCCGCAGCCCGTGGCGCAGGATCACCCGCCGCTCAATCACCCCCTTGGCCCGTGCGGTCCGGATGTAATCCTGGCCGAGGACCTCGAGCAGGCTTGACCGGGTCATCCGCGCGATCAACGCCAGCGGGATCGTGGCCAGCGCGATGGCGGGCAGGATGAGGTGGACCACGGCATCGCCGAAGGCCGCCCATTGACCGGTGATAAGGGTGCTGACGATGTACATGTTGCCGACGAAGTCGAGCAAGACCCTCAGCGGACCTTCGACATCGCCCATACCCCAGGCCTCGGCTAGCGGGACGACGATCACGCCCGCCGACAACCGACCGCTGGGCGGCAGCGCGATCGGGGTGTCCTTGAGGACCACCGCGAAGAAGAAGACCAGGATCAGGCCCAGCACGAAGACCGGGATCGAGACCCCAAGGTTCGCGAACATCATGGTCCCCACGTCGACCTTGGAGTTGCGACGGGCCGCCGAGGCCACTCCCAGGCCGATCCCCACCACGGTCGCCAGGGTCAGCGCGAACAGGGTCAGCTCGATCGTGACCGGCATCCGCTCGACGAGGATGTCGGAGATCGGTCGCCCGTAGGCGATGGAGGTGCCCAGGTCGCCTGAAAGGAGGTCCTTTACGAAGATGCCGAACTGGACGGGGATCGGCTCATCGAGGCCGAAGCGGTCACGGAACGCGGCGCAGGCCTCCACGGTCGCGCGCTGGCCGAGGGCGACCAGGCACGGATCCCCGGGCAGCAGGCGCGCGATGGCGAACACCACGAAGATGACCCCGGCCAGGACCGGGATGGTCAGCAGCAGGCGGCGCGCGATGAACTGGAGCATTGGCGCCGAGTGTAGTGCGCTGTCCCAAGGTGGGGAATAGCAGCGACGCCACCCGGAGGTGGCGCCCGCTGCGACGTTTCGTCTGCGGGCTCGCGCCCGCCGATGGATTTTTCGGTTACTCCTCCGGGACGTTCAGGAACCCGCCGAACAACCCGGCGAAGTACTCGAAGTTCCCTTGGCGCCCGATGTGAAGCGGATGCGCCACATCCCATTGCACCGCGTACGACAGGACCACGTCATTGGCGTCGAAAGAAGCGCCATTGTGGAAGTTCACGCCGGAGCGCAGGTTGCACGTGAACGAGGTCGCATCCTCGTTGCCGACGCACTCCTCCGCCAGCGCCGGGATCGGGGCCACGCCGCCGACCTCGTACTGGTAGAGCGGCTCATTCACCTGCTCGCAGACGCGGAGGGTCTCTCCGTCCGATTCGTCGGCGCAGTACAGCGCGATCGGCTCGGCATTCTGCATCCAGACCATCTGGTTGTCACCCGGGGTCACGTGCGCGAACGATTCGTTGCCCAACGGGGAGGCGTGGGCGCCCACGACATCCGCCAGCCAGGCGGTGGCCGAGGCTCCGTGGGCGATCGGCACCATGGGGACGGTCTCGCGGATCGCGTTGTTGGCCTCCTCGTAGGCGGCGCGACGCACTTCCGTGTCGAGCGTGGTGCCGCCCGTGGTGAGCGGCTCAGTTACCGACGCGTCGATGTCTCCGAACTGGTGGTTGGCGTCATTGTTGAAGTGGTAGTCCAGGAAGTTTGTCGGGTCGGGGTAGTCAGCACCCCAGCCGAGCAGGTAGAGCCCACTCAGGGCACCGGCCGTCGCGTTGTCGAGGAACGTCCCCGACTCCTGGACCTCAATCGTGATGTCGATGTTCAGGTTTTCCTTGAGCTGTTCCTGGAGGTCGACGGCCACGACGTTCGGATCGGGCAGGTAGCCACGAACCACGTCGCGGTAGTTCAGGACGGTCGAGAAGCCATTGGCGAGACCCGCATCCGCGAGCAGTGCCTTGGCCGCGTCGACGTCGAACTCGTACCAGTCATCGCCCTCACAGCCGAGCGGAATGGAGCACGGCGTGAAGTGCGACGCGGCTTCCGAGCCCGGTGGGTAGTACTGGTCGACGATCCGCTGCCGGTCGATGCCCATCGCCAGCGCCTGGCGGACGCGGACGTCATCGAACGGCTCGAAGTTCTCATTGAAGCCGACGTAGAACGTGTTCAACGCGTCGCGCTCAATGAGCTGCAGGTTGGGATCGTTCCGAATCGTGTCAAAGTCGTTGGGCGCGGGGTTGTCGATGCCGTCCACGGTTCCCGCCTGCAGCTCGAGCAGGCGCGCGGCCGACTCGGTGGTCCAGCGGAAGACGAGCTGATCGGCGCCAACGTTCTCGCCCCAGTAGTCGGCGTTCTTGTCGAAGACGAGCTGGATGCCGCGCTGCCACTGGGTCAGACGGTATGGCCCGGTGCCATTCGGGGCGGCCAGGATCAGGTGGTTCGCCATGTTGTTCTCGAGATCAGCCGTGTCGAGGATCGCGAAGGACGTGAACGCGATCTTGGACAGGAAGGCCGGGTCGCTATAGCAGAGCGTGAACTCGACCGTCAGCTCATCGACAGCCTTGATCTCGGAGAATTCGCCGCCGTAGTCGCAGTCCTGCGGACCGCCCGGCGGGTACGAAATCGGCGAGAAGGGGGCCGCGCTCTCGGCGGCAACCTCGCTCGCCGCCGGCGACTCCGATGCGGTTGGCTGACAGGCAGCCAGCAGCAAGCCGAGTATTACGAACAGGGGGAAGACTTTGCGCATCCAGATTACCCTCCGCTTCCTCGTTAATCCGACAGGGGTGTGGGCGATGGGCCGGCCTGAGGGCCAGCCAAGTCGCATCAGCATATCAGCGCCGCCTAATCCCCGGCGACCGGTCGCTCCCCTCCTTCACGCGCTAGCGACTGCCGCGGCGCCCGCCGCGGGCTCCGCCGTCTCATCCAGGTGGGCCACCCCGATGTCGCTGCGCAGGGCGTCCTCCGCGAAATGACACGCGGCAAAGTGCTCGGGCCGGACCTGGCGCAGCGGCGGTTCCTCGGTTCGACACACATCGGGTCGCCCCAGGCGCTCATACAGCCAGCACCGGGTGTGGAACCGGCATCCGGGCGGCGGGTTGACCGGGGAGGGCACGTCGCCGGTGAGGATGACCCGCTTGCGCTTGCGCTCGGTCTTCGGGTCGGGGATCGGGACCGCGGACAACAGCGCGCGGGTGTACGGGTGCCCCGGACCGGCGTACAGGATGTCCGGCGGGCCTACCTCTACCAGCTTGCCGAGGTACATGACGCCGACCCGGTCGCTGATGTGGCGCACCACCGACAGGTCGTGGGCAATGAACAGGTAGGTCAGACCGAAGCGTTCCCGGAGCTCGACCAGGAGGTTGAGGACCTGGGCCTGGATCGAGACGTCGAGCGCACTGATCGGCTCGTCGCACACGATGAACTCCGGCTCGACCGCCAGGGCGCGGGCAACCCCGATCCGCTGCCGCTGGCCGCCGGAGAACTCGTGGGGATAGCGGTTGCGGTAATTCGGGTTGAGCCCGACCAGCTGTAGCAGCTCCGCCACCCGGTCCTGGCGCGAGCTCTTGCTACCCAGGTTATGGGTGTCCAGGGGTTCGCCGATGATGGACGACACCGTCATCCGCGGGTTCAGCGACGAGTACGGGTCTTGGAAGATGATCTGCATTCGGCGCCGGGCGAGCCGCAGCTCCTCGCGGGACAGGCTCATCAGGTCGCGGCCGTCGAAGTTGACGGTGCCGGCGGTCGGGTTGCGGAGTCGAATCACCGCCCGCCCGGTGGTGCTCTTCCCACATCCCGATTCCCCCACCAGCCCGAACGTCTCGCCGCGGCTGATCGCGAAGGAGATGTCGTCCACGGCGCGCACGTCCCCGCTGCGACGCTGGAGCAGGCCCGCGTAGATCGGGAAGTAGACCTTCAGATGGTCGACGTCGACCAGCGGCCCAGCCCCATTGCCGGTTCCGGGACCGGTCACGGGATCCATCCGCCGGGCTCGGTCCCGAAACAGCGGGCTTGATGGCCCTCACCGTCGCGCGGGGTGAGCTCCGGTTCCTCGGCGCGGCAGCGATCCTGGGCGTAATGGCAGCGCGGGGCGAATCGACATTCGGCGCCCGGATTGATGAGGTCGGGCGGCATGCCTTCGATCGTGCGCAGTCGCGCGGCTCGGGTATCGGTCAGCCGCGGGAGGGAGTCCAGCAGGCCCCAGGCGTACGGGTGCCGCGCGTTCTCGAAGACGTCGTCGACCACCCCGGTCTCGACGATCCGCCCGGCGTACATGACGTTGACCCGGTGGCACATGCCGGCCGCGATGCCCAGGTCGTGGGTGATCAACATGACAGCCGTCCCGAACTCGGCGGAGAGCGAGCGGATGAGGTCCAGGATCTGAGCCTGGATGGTCACGTCCAGGGCCGTGGTCGGTTCGTCGGCCAGCAGCAGCATGGGATCGCACGCCAGGGCGATGGCGATCATGACCCGCTGCCGCATCCCGCCCGAGAACTGGTGTGGGTAGTCGCCCATCCGATCGCGGGCGCGCGGGATGCCGACCTTGGACAGCAGCTCCACCCCCCGATCCGCGGCGGCGTTGCGCGACAGGCCCAGGTGGGTGCGGGCCGACTCGGAGATCTGGAAGCCGATGGGCAGCGTCGGGTTCAGGCTGGTCATGGGGTCCTGGAAGATGAAACCGATCTTCCGTCCCCGCAGGCGGCGCATCTCCGAGCGTGACAGCTTCAGGATGTCGATGCCGTCGAAGATGATCTGGCCTTCCGTGATCTGCCCCGGCGGGTCGGGAACGAGCCGAACCAGGGACAGCGCGGTGACGCTCTTCCCGCAACCGGACTCGCCGACCAGGCCCAGCGTTTCGCCGTAGTCCACGTCGAAGCTCACCTCGTCCACGGCGTGGACCACGCCCTCGCGGGTGAAGAACTGGGTCGACAGGTTCCGCACCTCGAGCAGCTTGCGCGCGTGGGGGCGGTTGTCGGCCAGCCGCTCAGCGAGCCGCCGACCCTCCTCGGTCGTGATCTCGATCGAGTCGGGGAGCTCTGTGACGGCGGCGCCGCCGGGTGGGGCCTGTGGGTCGCTGACGGTCAACCTACTGCTTGCCCTTCAGCTTGGGGTCGAGCGCGTCGCGGAGGCCGTCCCCCAGAAAGGTGAAGCTGATGAGCGCCAGCGCGATGGCGATGGCCGGGAAGAGCACCATGTGCGGGAAGGACCGGAGGTAGGCCTGTCCGTCGGCCACCAGGCTGCCCCAGCTGGCACGAGGCGCCTGGACCCCGATCCCGATGAACGCCAGGGTGGCCTCGGCCAGGATGGCGGTGGGGATGCCCAACGTGACGGCCACGATGATCGGACCCAGCGCGTTGGGCAGCAGATGCCTGGTCACGATTCGTCGGTCTGACACGCCGATCGCCTTGGCAGCCTCGACGAACTCGGTCTCCTTGAGGCTCAGCAGCTGGCCGCGGACGAGTCGAGCCATGGTGACCCAGCTGGTGAGGCCAATCGCGACGAAGACGAGCAGCAGGCCGTCCAGGGCTTTGCCGAAGAACGTCTCGCGGAACGCGACCCCCAGCAGGATGATGAACAGCAGGTCGGGATAGGCGTACACGACGTCGGTAATGCGCATCAGGAATGTGTCAATGCGGCCGCCGAACCAGGCTGCCGCGGCGCCGACCGGGATTCCGATGAAGAGCACCACCGCCTGCACCACGAGGGCCACCGACATGCTGATCCGCGCCCCGTCCATCAGCCGGCTGAGCATGTCGCGGCCGAGGTTGTCGGTGCCGAGGATGTGAACGTGGTCGACGCCTTCGACCTGCTGCATCGGCTCAAGGGGACGATTGCGGTTGGAGATGACCTCCTGGGTGTGCTGATCGAAGTATTCCCACGGCGTGACCATCGGCCCGAAGGAAGCGAGGAGGGCGAGAAAGATGACGAAGAGTCCGCCCAGGATTGCGAGGCGGTTGCGGAGCAGGCGACGGAACGCGTCCCCCCACAGCCCGGTGCTCTTCCTCCGCTCGAGCGCGAGACCAGCTTCGATGGCGCCCGTCTGCTCGGTCATGCCTGACGGCTCCTAGCTGTAGCGGAACTAGCTGTAGCGGATGCGCGGGTCGATGTAGGCGTACATGACGTCGACGACCAGGTTCAGGACCGCGATCGTGACGGCGTAGAACATGCTCAGGGCCATGATCAGGCCGTAGTCGCGCTGGGTGATGCTCGAGACGTACTCGCGGCCGATGCCGGGCACGCTGAAGATGTACTCGATGATGAACGAGCCGGTGATCAGGAAGGCGAGGACGGGGCCCAGGATGGTGACCACCGGGATCAGTGCGTTGCGCACCATGTGGACGATGACGATGGTGCGTTGGCCGATACCCTTGCTGTGGGCGGTGCGCACGTAGTCACGCCGGGTCACTTCGAGCATGGATGCCCGCGTGTAGCGCGCGACCTGCGCGATCGGGAACAGGGACAGCGCGATGATGGGCAGGATCCAAGCGGTGGGATCGGTGTCCCATTTCAACGCGTTGACGGGCAGCCAGCCCAGGACGACGCCGAACACCACGATGAGCAGCATCGACGACACGAAGGTGGGCGTGGAGATGCCGAGCACCGAGATGAAGGTGGCCGTGTAGTCGGGTAGCTTGTTGTGCCCGAGGGCGGCGATGATGCCCAGCGGCAGGCCGATGGCCACCGACAGCAGGAACGCCATGAGCCCGAGCTGCATCGTGGTCAGGATCCCATCCCCAATGATCTGGTTGACCGACCGGTCGATGTACTTGTACGACGGACCCAGGTCGCCGGCCAGGATGCCGCCACAGCAGGCCACGCTGCCGTCCTCGATGTGGAGCGGACCGATCCAGTTCAGGTATTGCGCGACGACCGGCTCATCCAGGCCGTACTTGTCGTTCAGGAGGCGGACCGTCGCTTCGGGAAGCTTCTTCTCGCGGGACCATGGGCCACCCGGGACGGTGTGCATGAGAGCGAAGGTGATGACCGACACGAAGAACAGGACCGGGATGATCCACAGCATCCGCCGGACGACGTAGGTGAGCACGTCTACCTCTCCCTGTCTTGCAACCGTCGGTTTGTCGACGGCCACGGCATCCGAAGAATAGTCCTCAGCCGCCGTGGCCGTCGGGCGGGCCGATGGCCGGCCCGCCCGACGTTTCAGGTCAACTCAAACGGAGCGTTGCGCTAGTCGTGCGGAGCGATGACCGTCCACGCGTAGAAGTGCTCTCCAGCGTCCGAGTCGAGGGGCGTGATGCCCAGGTTCTGCACCCAAGGCTTGACGAGAGTGAAGAACGAGCCCCACCGGACTGTGATCATCGGCGAGTCGTTCATCATGATCTCCTGGGCCTGGTTGTACAGGGCAACCTGGTCTTCCAGTGCCGGACTCACCGCCGCTTCGGAGATGAGTGCCTGCGCTTCGTCATTGCAGTAACCCGAGTTGTTGTTTGCGCTTCCGCAGCCCAACAGGTCGTTGAGGAAGTTCTGGGGGTGCGGGAAGTCCGCGCTCCACCCAAGCCGGAAGATGTCGAACGGATCGCTGCTCAACCGGTCGAGGTACGTGCCGAACTCCATGCCAACCGGCTCAACCTCGACACCAAAGGCGTCGCGCCACTGCTGCTGGAGGAATTCAACCCGGCTCTCGTGAGTGCTTCCGGTGTTGTAACCGATCTGCAGCTGCAGGTCGGCTGCCGACGCGAGGCCGAGCTCGTCCAGAGCTGCGGCGAAGTCGGTCTGAGCCTGCTCAAGGTCGAACGGGATGAACACGTCATCCTGGTGGCCCGGCATGCCGGGCGGCACGACGCTATCCGCGACGGTCCCGACGCCTCCGAACGCCACCTGGAGCATCGAATCCTTGTCGACGGCCTCATGGAACGCCCGCCGCAGGAGGGTCGAACGCGCGAATGGCCCGTTCGGATCCTTCATGTCGAAGGCGTAGTACTCGATCCCCAGGTTGTTGCCGCGGAACACATCCGGGGCCAGCTCGGGATCGTCCTCGATGCGGGCGATCTCCGCCGCGGGAGGAGCCGTGATGTCGATGTCGCCCGCTTCGTACGCGGCGAGCGCTGCCGCCTGGTCAGCGATGACCGCCATCTCGATGCGCTCGAGATTCACGGGCTCGCCTCCCCAGTTCGGGTTCGGCTCAAGGACGACGTTCGCGTTGTGGTTCCACTCGGTGAGCATCATCGGGCCCGAAGAAATGTAGCCTTCGGCCTCGGTGAACACCATGTCCTCGCGAAGCGGGACCGTCAGCCACATGGTGGCGACGTAAACGAAGAAGGCAGCCGGCTGGGCGAGGTGCACGATGAAGGTTGAGTCGTCCGGTGCCTCCACGCCGAATGCTTCGACCAGGGCGTCGATGTCATCGACCTCAGGATCGGCGTTGCGCAGCTCGACGCCACCCTCGACGTAGTCGAGGACGTACGAGTACTCCGATGCCGTCCGGGGATCCATCAGGCGCCGCCAGCTGTAAAGGAAGTCACCGGCAACGATGGGCTGGCCATCGCTGTAGCCGTAGCCATCCTTCAGGGTGAAGGTGATGGTCTGACCGTCCTCGCTGATCTCGTACGTCGCCATGCCGTCAATGACGTTCAGCTCGACGTCGAAGTAGACCAGTGGATAGGTGATTGATCGCAGCACCTGGATCGACTCGCTGTCGGTCGCCACGTTGGGATCGAGCGACGGCGGTTCGGTGCCCAGAGCGGTCCGCAGAACCTGCGGGACTGCCGGTGCCTCACTGGCTGGCGCGCTCTCGCCCGGCGACACCGAAGCGCTCGCCTGGCAAGCTGCCAGCAGAAGCATGAGCGTCATCGAGACGCCCATGGTCTTCTTGAACCACATACACATTTCCTTTCGCCTGTTGGCGACTATTGAAATTTGCCGCGGGATAGCGGCGTTCGGTTCGATCGCCATGTGCTCGAAGCATCAAGCCATGACGACGTTCAGCGATCGTCGCTCGGCTGGCCCTCCTCTCCCTAATCGTGCATAGCAAGACCGGGGCGCACCGGCATGACGCCGTTGGGCGGCGCCCGCGGCAAGCCCACCAATCATGGCCCGCGGCGCCGGTCGTCGTCAAGGAATTGTGCGCGACGCGCACGGCGACGTCCGGACACCCGGTACCACTTTGACTACCCGCGCCAGCCCCCCGAGGTTCAGACCGCCACGCTCAAAGCGCGGCTCGAATCGGGCACCCGCCGGGCACAGCTCAGTGGAAGGCGCCGCTGCGTATTCGTGACGGCATCACCAACCGCTCCCAGGGGTCCACCGTGGCCAGCGATCCGCTGGCCAACGCAGAGGGTGCCGGAGTCGCATAGCGGAGCCACCAGCGCCCTGCGTACGGATCCACCAGCTCGCCAGAGGCCGCTTCCTCGAAGTTCTGCCAGGTCGGCTCGCGATACACGAGCTCGGGCTGGACGTCGAATGGCGACAGCCCGGCCGGCGCCACGAGGGCGAGGAGAACGATCGCGGTCCCTCCCACGACGGCCAGGCGAGACAGGGGCTGCAGGCGCAGGCGCCAGCGCGGAGGCTCCTCCTCGAGAGCGCGGCGGCGGATCTCGAGCCACGCGCCGGGCGAGGGGGCGTGACCGTCGACGCGCGCCGCCAGGGCACGTTGCAACTGGAGGACCAGTTCCCGATCCAGGCCGACTTCCTGGCGGCAGGCCAGGCACACCTCGAGGTGGTCGAGATGTGGCGCGGATCGAGCGTCGAGCTCGCCGAAGCGGAAGAACTCGATGAGCTCGCGAGCGACCCGCCGGCAGTCCACGCTCAGGTCCTCCGCTCGTCCGCCAGCCGGGCGCGGCTGGGCAGAGGGGCGGCGCGGCGCTCGACCGGCAGGAGCACGCGGAGCGCGCGCAGGGCGTAATGGATGCGGGACTTCATGGTGCCCACCTGGCAGCCGGCGATCTCGGCCGCCTCCGCCAGGCTGTAGCCATGCAGGTAGTACAGGATGATCGCGGTCTGCTGTTTCGGGGGGAGGGCATCGATGCCGCGCTGCAGGACGTCCACGATCTCCCGCGACTCGACGACCTGGTCGGGGCGGGCGGACAGGTCGGGCGCGAGGTTGCCGATGAGGTCCGTCAGCGGCTCGAGCGGCGCGCGACGCCGCGAGAGCCGGCTGTAGCACAGGTTGGTGCACACACGCTGCAGCCAGGGGAGCGGCGATACATCGGTCCGCAGGCGGTGGCGGACGCGGTAGGCCTTGACGAAGCAGTCCTGAAGGATCTCCTCGGCCAGGAACGGATCGCGCGTGATCGCCAGCGCGGTCAGGTAGACCGGGCGTTGGTAGGTCTGAAAGAACTCCTCGAACGCCTGCAGGTCGCCCGACTGCATCCGCTCGACGAGACTTGTTGCCTGTGGATCGGTCACTCGCTCTCCGTGCTGCTCAGTGCCCGGATCGGTGAAGATACTACCCGCCGAGCGTGGCCTCGGTTCGATCGGCCTCCGGAAACGGCCAGCCCAGGTCGGGCTGGCGGGCCGCGGTGGCCTCGTCCAGGCGGCCCACCGGTGTCGTGCGCGGCGCCTGGCGCACCGCCTCCGGATCGCGCGCTGATCGATCGGCGATGTCCCGCATGACGGCCACGAAACGGTCCAGCGTCTCGCGCGTCTCGGTCTCGGTGGGCTCGATCATGAGCGCCTCCTCGACGATGAGCGGGAAGTAGATGGTCGGCGGGTGGATGCCCTCGTCCAGGATGGCCTTGGCGATGTCCAGCGCGCTGACCCCATGCTCGCGCTTCTGGCGTCGCGCGCTGAAGACCACCTCGTGCTTGCAGATGCGGTCGAACGGCAGCTCGTAGGCGTCCCCCAGCCGGACCCGGACGTAGTTGGCGGCCAGCACCGCGTCGTCGGTGACCTGGCGCAAGCCGGCCGCGCCGTTGGCGCGGATGTACGCGTACGCACGCAGGTGCATGCCGAAGTTGCCACCGAACGTCCGGACTCGCCCGATGGCGGTGGGCCGCGCATCGGGAGCCTCGAGCGCGAATCGGGCGTCCGGCGTCGAGCGGCCGGACCACGCATTGGCCAGCACCGTGCCCGGGTCGCCCTCGACCAGCTGGGGAAGGGGCGCCGGCAGGAAGGGCGCCAGGCGCGGGCTGACCCCGATCGGTCCGGCTCCTGGTCCCCCGCCTCCATGCGGCGTGCTGAACGTCTTGTGCAGGTTGAAGTGCATCACGTCGAATCCCGCCTCGCCGGCGCGGAAGCGGCCGAGGATCGCGTTCAGGTTGGCCCCGTCCATGTAGGCGATGGCGCCCGCGGCCTGAACCGCGCTCAGAACGTCGTCGATCTGGTCCTCGAAGATCCCCAGCGTGCTCGGATTGGTGATCATGAGCGCCGCCGTGTCGGGCCCCAGCGCGCCCCGCAGCGCGTCGAGGTCGATCCCGCCCCGGGCGTTGGACGGGACGGTTCGGGTCGTGAAGCCGACCATGCTGGCGGTGGCCGGATTGGTGCCATGGGCGCTGTCGGGCACGAGGACGACCCGCCGCTGGTCGCCCTCGCCGCGCGACCGGTGGAACGCCCGGGTCATCAGCATCCCGGTCAGCTCGCCGTGGGCACCGGCCGCGGGCTGGAGGCTCACGGCGGCGAAGCCGCCGATCTCGCGCAGCAGCTCGGCCAGGAGCCACTGGAGCTCCAGGCTGCCCTGGCTCAAGGGGCCGGGGTCGAGCGGATGCGAGCCGGACAGCCCCGGCAGGCGGGCCGCCCATTCGTTCAGCTTGGGGTTGTACTTCATCGTGCACGACCCAAGCGGGTAGAAGTCGATGTCGATGGCGTGGTTCAGCCGGCTCAGGCGGTTGAAGTGGCGGACCAGCTCGAGCTCGCTGACCTCCGGCAGGCGCAGGGGTGCGGTGCGGCGCGCGGCATCGGGGATGGGCGGCTGAGACGCGGCCGCTGTGCGCGCCGCCTCAGACGGGGCCGGGAATCGGACGGCGCGTCGCCCCGGCCGGGACCGCTCGAACAGGGTCGGTTCCACGACCAGTGCTCCCGCCCCGGCCGGCGGGGAGTGAAACGCCGCTCCGCGGCCGGATGCGTCGGTCGTGGACCGCTCTCCCACGGCGCTCAGGACGCGGCTCCCAGGGCGTCGGCCAGCCGCCGGATGTCCTCGTCGGTCGTCAGCTCGGTCGTGGCCAGGAGCAGCGTGTCGGGCAGCTCGGGGTACTCGGGTTCGATGACCAGCCCGGCCAGGATGCTCTGCTCGAGGAGCTCGGCGTGTCGCGCGCCGGCATCGGCAAGGCGCAGCGCAACCTCGCTGAAGTACGGCGCCGTGAACCGGCGGGCGGCGATACCGGCCGTCTCGAGCGTGGCCACCAGATGGCGGGCCTGGATCGTCGAGCGCTCGGCGGCTTCCCGCAGGCCCTCGGGACCGACCGCCGACAGGTACGCGGTGGCGGCCAGGGCGCACAGCGCCTGGTTGGTGCAGATGTTGCTGGCGGCTTTCTCGCGACGGATGTGCTGTTCGCGGGCCTGCAGGGTGAGCACGTACCCGCGGCGCCCGGCCGCGTCGCGGGTGGCGCCCACCAGCCGCCCGGGCAGCTGGCGGACCGCGCTCATCCGGGCCGCCATGAGCCCCAGATACGGTCCGCCGAACGCGAGCGGGATGCCCAGTTGCTGTCCCTCGGCAGTCACGATGTCGGCGCCGTAGCGGCCGGGAGCCTCGAGCAGGGCGAGGCTCACGGGATCGACCAGGGTCACGACCAGCGCCCCCGCCGCATGGGCCGCCGCAGCCAGCTCGGACATCGGCTCAAGCAGGCCGAAGAAGTTCGGTTCCTGGACGATCAGGCACGCGACGTCGCCGCCGACCAGGCTGCGGACGGCGGCCAGGTCGGTGAGCCCGGAGCCGGCCTCGGACAGGTCGGCCGGAACCTCCACCACCTCCACGCCGGGGCCCGAGCAGTAGGTCTCCAGCACCCGGCGCACCTGGGGATGGACCGCCCGCGATACCGCCACTCGATGCCGGCCGGTGAGCCGGCACGCCATCAGCGCCCCTTCGGCCGTCGCCGTCGCCCCGTCGTAGTGGCTGGCGCTGGCGACCTCCATCCCGGTCAGCTCGCAGACGAGGGACTGGAATTCGTAGATGCTCTGGAGCGTCCCCTGGCTGACCTCCGGCTGGTACGGCGTGTAGGCGGTCGCGAACTCGGCCCGTCCGACGACCTCGTCCACGACGGCCGGGATGAGGCGCCGATATGCACCCGCACCGAGGAACGACACCTCCGGGATCCGGTTCCGGCCGGCCAGACGCGACAGCTCGGCCCGCACCTCCTGCTCGGTCAGGGGCGACGGGAGGTCGAAGCGGGTGGCCCGCACGGATTCGGGGATGTCGGCGAACAGGTCGTTCACCGACGCCACTCCGATGGCCTCCAGCATGGCCACTCGGTCGGCGTCCGTGTGCGGGGAGTAGGTCATTCGCTCCCGACCAGCTCCGCGTAGGCGGGCGCTTCCAGCAGGGCGTCGAGCTCGGCTGGGTCGGCGACCTTGATCCGGCAGATCCAACCCCCGTCGTGGGGATCGCTGTTCAACAGCTCGGGTCGGGTTCGGAGCTCCTCGTTGACCGCGACGACCGCGCCGCTGGCCGGCGCGAACAGGTCACTCACCGCCTTGACCGACTCGACCACACCGAAGCTCGCGAACTGGGTGAGGGTCGCGCCCACGGCAGGCAGGTCGACGTAGACGATATCGCCCAGTTCGTCGACCGCGAAGCGGGTGAGCCCGATCACGCCCTCCCCATCTTCGGGCCGGATCCACTCATGCTCGCGCGAGTACCGTCGGTCGTCGGGCAGCGTCAAGTGGTCCGTTCCTCAATGGGGCGCGGGCGTCGATAGAAGGGCAACTTTACCTGCTCGGCCCGGCAGGGTCGGTCGCGGATCATCACCGCCACGCCACGGCCGATCTCGGCCGCGTCGCTGCGGATCAGCGCCATCGCGATGCGCTGGCCGAGGGTAGGCGAGAAGCTGCCGCTGGTGACCACCCCGATGTCGGTCGGTGGGCGTGCGCCCGCCGCCTCGACCACCGGATACCCGTGTCGAGCGATCCCCTCGTCCTGCATGACCAGTCCCACAAGGCGGCGGCGGGGTCCCTGGCGCTCGATGTCCGCCAGCGCCGCGCGGCCGACGAAATCGCCCTTGTCGAGCTTGACCACACGGCCCAGGTTGGCTTCGTACGGGTTCACGTCGCGCCCGAGCTCGTTGCCGTACAGCGGCATCCCAGCCTCCAGCCGGAGCGTGTCCCGACTGGCCAGACCGCACGGCAGCAGGCCGAAGCGGCCGCCGGCCTGGAAGACGGCCTCCCACAGCAGTTGGGCGTCCTGCGCCGCGCAGAACAATTCGAACCCGTCCTCGCCGGTGTAGCCGGTGCGGGCCACCAGGCAGGGCACGTCCGCCACCTGCCCGAGCGCAGACCGATACCTTCCGATGGGCCCCAGGTCGACATCGGTCAGGCCTGCCAACAGCTCGGCCGCCCGTGGGCCCTGGGGGGCGATCAGCGCAGTCCGGTCGGACCGATCCTCCACCTCGACGTTGAACTTCTCGTCGGCCAGCAGGCCCGCCAGGTGCCTGACCACGGCGTCGCGGTTGGCCGCGTTGCAGACCACCAGGTAGCTGGGGTCGGTGCGGTACACGATTACGTCGTCGATGACCCCGCCATCGGGGGCGCACAGCATGGAGTACTGGGCCTGACCGGGCTCCAATGTCCCGGGGTCGCTGACCAGCGCGAAGCGGGCGAATGCCAGCGCATCGGGCCCGGCCAGCCGGATCTCGCCCATGTGCGACAGGTCGAACAGGCCGACCGCCGAGCGGACCGTGCGGTGCTCCTCGAGCTCGGAGGTGTAGCGGATCGGCATCTCATAGCCGGCGAAGGCGACCATCCGAGCCCCCAGGGCCCGGTGCACCGCGTCGAGCGGGGTCCGCCGCAGATCGGCGGCGGTCATCGGGCGGGCTGGGCGGTCGATTCCTGGGCTGCCGCGAGCGCGCGCTCGGCCAGCTCGACCACGCTCCGCTCGGTTGGGTAATTCATCAGTCGCAATGCCTCCGACAACGGGACCCAGCGCACGTCGTCGAACTCGTGGTCGTGATCGGCCAGGTCACCGCCGATGGGGCGCATGAGGAAGAAGTGGACGGTCTTGAAGTAGCGGGTCGACCCACGCACGAAGACGTAGCTGATGGCGCCCAGCGGCTCTTCGATTTCCACCGCCAGGCCGGTCTCCTCCGCCGTCTCGCGCTGGGCCGTCTCTTCGAACGACTCGCCGCGCGCCGGCGTGCCCTTGGGCAGCGCCCACAGGGCCGGGGACCGGCGGTGGGCCAGGACGATTTCGGGTCCGTCCGGCGTGCGCCGATAGACCACGCCACCAGCCGAGGTGGCGCGCGCGTTGCGCTTGACGGCCACGCGCGATGCTAGGCGCGGTGCGCGCGGGGAAGGCCGAGCGGGAGCGGGGACCGGCGAGCCCGATGAGCGGCCAGGCGGCCGAGGTCCGGGAAGCGGTACCGGCTGGTCTGGCAGCGCAGCGCATGCACGGTGGCGGTGGTCCGCCGGTCGCGGAGTGGGCGGTGGTAGACCATCGTCGAGCGGGTCAGGCCGAATCGGTCGCGGCGCGCTACCGGCCGGGAAGGTTCGAATTGGATGACGGCATGGAGGCCGAACGGGCGCGCGCGCATGTCAGGGCATTGTAATCGGCGCTTCCCCCGCCGCAAGCCCGGTCATTGGCGGCCCGCCAGGAGCTCGCGGTACAGCCCCGCGACCTCGGCCACCCGGGTGCGTACGTCGAAACGTGCTGCGCCCTCCCGGGCCTGGGCGGCCATGCGCTCCCTTCGGCGCCGATCACCGGCCAGGGCGCCGGCCACGACGCCCAGGCGCTCAGCCAACGTGGCTGCGGGTTCGGCAGGCACCAATTCGCCATCGATGCCGGGCCGGATGGTCGACGCGACCCCCGGTCCCGCGACGGCCACCACCGGCAGCCCGGCCGCGAGAGCCTCGGCCAGGACCAGGCCCTGGGTCTCGGTCTGCGAGGCAAAGACGAACAGGTCGCTTGCCTTTACCTGGGCCAGGGCCAAATCCCTCGGCAGCAGGCCCGTGACGTGAACCCGCTCTGACACCCCGGCCTCGACCGCATGGCCCCGCACCGCGCCCTCGGCGGGTCCCCCGCCGACGAACAGCAACCGGAGCCTCGGCCGCCGGCGGGCGGCTCGGACGAACGCGTCGACGAGCACATCGGGGCTCTTCTCCCGCGCCACTCGGCCCAGGCTGACCAGGACGATGCTGTCATGGGGCCACCCGGCCAGCCGGCGCGGATGGCCCTCCGCAAGCGCCGCGATGCCCGCCACGTCGACGCCGGTGGGGATCACCCGCACCAGCGGGCGTCGATGAGACCCGAGCGCAGCGCGGATCTCGGCAGCCAGATCTTCCGACGGGGCCACGATCGCCGCACAGCCGGCCCACCAGGCCTCCAGCCAGGCATCGGTCACCCGGCTCGAGACGCCCGCCAGGGGCCCCAGGTAGTGGCCGTAGTCGGCGAAGCGGGTGTGATGGGTGAACACCAGTGGGGCGCCCGCACGCCGGGCGACTGCGCGGGCCATGATCCCCGAGCTGAACGGCGAGTTGGCGTGGACGACGTCGGGCGCGAACGCCCCCGCCCGGCGCAGCGCGGCCGAGGGCAGCGGCAGCGGCATCCGGTAGCCGGGCGGTGCCGGAGGCAGGTGGTAGGACGGCAGCCATGCGACCTCGGGGTCGGGCCCCGGAGCGCCCGCGGTCCCCGGATCGGATCCTGACCCCGGACGCGGCACGACGAGCAGGACCTGGTGGCCCAGGGCGCCCAGGCCGCGGGCCAGCGTCTCGGTCGAGACCGTCACCCCGGACAGATGGGGCAGGTATGCCTCACCGAAGATGGCGACCCGCATGGCGTCGACCCTCCGGGCCTCAGGCGTCGAGTGGTGGGCGATACTGGACTCGAACCAGTGACCTCACGGATGTGAACCGTGCACTCTAACCAGCTGAGCTAATCGCCCCTCGGGGAGCGGCCAGTATACCGACGCCCGAATCGGCGGCTCAATCCGCGGTATCGCCCAGGCGCTCCAGGCGTACGGCGAGTTGTTCGGCAGTCAGGCCAGCCACGACCACGCGCTTGAGGTGGCTGCGGTCCCCCTTCAGCAGGCGCACCGCCGAGCGCGGCACGTCCAGCGCGGCTGCCAAGGCGACCAGCGCGGCCGCGGTGGCCTCACCATCGGTCGGCGGCGGAGAGACTCGCACCTGCAGAACCTGGTCACGCCAAGGTCCCACGCCGGTCGATCCCGACCGTGGTCTGACGCGGAGGGTAAGGGTGGGCGGCGACTCCCCCACGACCAAAGTCTCAGAGGGCGTAGACGACGCGCGAGACGACCGACAGGATCAACATCGCGATCAGCGGCGACCAGTCGATCCCCGACGTGGGCGGGATCAGGCGGCGGATGGGCGCGAGGATCGGCTCGGTGAACTGGTAGACGAACGCCGTCACCGGGCCGCCGCCCCGCGGATTGGTCCAGCTGATGAGGACCCGGGCCAGGATCAGCACCCAGAGGAGGGTGCTGAGCAGCTGGACGAATGTGATGAGGACCGCGGTCACCGGGCCAGAATAGCAGCGCCCAAATCACGCCCGGAGTTGCGGTCAGTCGGCGATCGGCCGCTCCCCGAACAGCGCCGTCCCGGCCCGGACCAGGGTCGCTCCCTCCGCCACCGCGGATTCAAGGTCGGCACTCATGCCCATCGAGAGCTCGGGCAGCGGTTGGCCCGTCTCCTGCTCCAGCTCATCGCGGAGCTGGCGGAGCCGCGCGAAGGCCGCACCAGAGGCGTCGGCACGGCTCGTCAGGGGACCGATCCCCATCAGGCCCTCAACCCGCGCGGCCCGGATGGAGGCCATCGACCGGGCGAGGTCGGTGCGTTCGCTGCCGCCGGATCCCAGCGTGGTCAGCCCGAAACCGTGTTGGGACGCCGATCCGGTCAGGTTGACCTGGAGCAGGACCCGTGGCCGCAGGCCGAGCTCGTCGGCGAGGGCGTCGACGCGTTCCAGGAGGGCCACCGAGTCGATGGCCCCGAGCCACGGGAACAGGACCACCGCCCGGCGCGCCTTGTTCGACTGTAGATGGCCGACAAGATGCCACTCCACGTCCGGCACGGAGACGACCTTGGCCTCCGCTTCCTGGACTCGGTTCTCGCCAAACCGCTCCAGTCCGGCACGGCGCGCGGCGCGGACGACGTCGACCCCGAAGCCCTTGCTGACCGCCACCACCCGGACGCGGGCCGGATCGCGGCCCACGGCCGCGGCGGCGGCATCGATGCGGGCCTGAACGCGGGCCCAGCGCTCGGCGATGGCGGCGGCCAGCGGATCGGTATCGGTCATGTCCCGGTACGCAACGAGCCCCGGCCGCAGCCGGGGCTCATCGGTCAATGCCGGGCCGCCTTACTCGCGTTCGCGGTTCGGCTGGCGCAGGAAGCTCGGGATGTCGAGGTCGGTGTCCCCGTACGCGGGTCGTTCGAGGGAGGTCGGACGCGACGGGACCGGCTCACGGTCGCGCGACCGGCTGACCTCGGCCGGCTCGGGCTCAACGGCCAGCGGCTCGGACGCTGGCGTCACCGCGAACGGCGATCGCTCGGCCCGTTCGCGCTCGATCTCGGCCAGCAGCTCGCGGCTCTTCTCGTCGAGTGACGATTCAAGGCCGACGGCCGTCTCACTGGCCGCGGCTCGCGGGCCGGGCTTCGGCTTGCGGGTCCCATCGAAGCCGGTGGCGATGACCGTCACCTTGACCTCGTCCCGCATCCGGTCGTCGATGACCGTGCCGAAGATGATGTTGGCCTCCGGATCGGCGGCCTCCTTGATCACCTCGGCCGCCTCGTTGACCTCGAACAGGCCGAGGTCGCTGCCGCCGGTGACGTTGAACAGGATGCCGCGGGCGCCCTGGATGTTGATCTCCAGCAGGGGGCTCATGACCGCCGCCCGAGCCGCCTCGACGGCGCGGTTCTCGCCGCTGCCGATGCCGATTCCCATCATGCTGCTCCCGGCCTCGCGCATGATCGTCTTCACGTCGGCGAAGTCGAGGTTGATGAGGCCCGGCACCATGATGAGGTCGCTGATGCCCTGCACGCCCTGGCGCAGGACGTCGTCCACGACACGGAAGGCGTCGAGGATCGAGGTCTTCTTGTCCACGACCTCGCGCAGCCGGTCGTTGGGGATCGTGATCAGGGTGTCGACCTTGTCCTTGAGGGCCTCGGTGAACTGCTCGGCCACCAGCTTGCGGCGCACGCCCTCGAAGCTGAACGGCTTGGTCACGACCGCCACGGTGAGCGCGCCGAGGTCCTTGGCGATCTCGGCCACCACCGGCGCGGCGCCCGAGCCGGTGCCCCCGCCCATGCCGGCGGTGATGAAGATCATGTCGGCGTCTTTGAGCGCCTCGTAGATCTTCTCCGAGTCCTCTTCAGCGGCACGCTGGCCGATGGCCGGGTCGGCGCCGGCCCCCAGACCGCGGGTGATCTTGTCGCCGATACGGATCTTGTGCGGTGCGTCGCTCTGGAGCAGCGCCTGGGCATCGGTGTTCACGGCGATGAACTCGACGCCCATCATCTCGGCGCGGATCATGCGGTTGACGGCATTGCTGCCTCCGCCACCGATGCCGATGACCTTGATCAGGGCGAAGTTCTCTGCGTCGGACCTGAGCGGCATGCGAATCCTCCTGGGTGCAGGCGGTATGGCCGGGCACGGGAAGGGTCCGAACCCAGAGTTAACGGGCCTGGGCCGATTCTACCGATCGTCTCTTCCGACGGAGAGTCGATCTGTCCACAACCTCGCTGCCAGTTGTCCACAACCTCGCTTCCGGCGGTGGATGGCCGGAATGGCGCTCCACATCCTTCTGCCTCGCAACCGGAGCGGATCAGCCGGGAAACAGGTTCCGGATCCAGGTCCCCGCGCGACTCAAACCGGCGCTCATAGGGGTGCGAGTGGTGTAGCCGATCGGCTCGGCACCCACGTGTCGGGCGCCCCACAGCAGGAGTCCCAGGGAGGTGGAAAACGCCGGGTTCGCGAGCTGGTCCATGAGGCCGCCCACGCCCTGCGGGGTGGCGACCCGGACCGGCATCTCGAGCACGTCACGGGCCAGCTCGGCCACGCCCGCCAGCCGCGCGCCGCCTCCGGTCAGCACCAGCCCGGCGGGCAGCGGAGTGCCATGCCCCGACCGCGCGACTTCCTCCCGGATGAGCTCGTACAGCTCACGCATGCGAGCCTCGATGATCTCGCTCAGCTTGCGGCGCTGGAGGGTCTGTCCGCCGCCGTCACCCATCACCGCGACGTTGATCAGCTCCTCGGGCTGCACCTCGGCCACGTTCGAGGTGCCGTGCCGGATCTTGACGTCCTCGGCCAGGTTGAGGCTCGTCCGCAGCCCGATCGCCACGTCGTTCGTGACGTGGATCCCGCCCACCGGGATCACCGCCGAATGGTGGACGGCCCCATCCACGAAGACGGCCATGTCGGTCGTCCCGCCGCCGACGTCGGCGAGAATGACCCCCAGCTCCTTCTCGGTGTCGCTCAGGGTCGCCTCGGCTGCAGCCAACGAGGCGATGACCAGCTCGTCGATCTGGACCCCGGCCGAGCTGACGCATTTGGTGAGGTTCTGCAACGAGGTGCTGGCCCCGGCCACGATGTGGGTCTCGACCTCCAGCCGGACCGCGCTCATCCCGAGCGGGTCCTTGATGCCCTCCTGCCCGTCCACGATGTAGCCGCGCGGGATGACATGCAGGATTTCCCGGTTGGACGGGACCTGGACCGCGCGGGCAGCCTCGGTGGCCCTAGCGACGTCCTCCTTGCTGACCTCGCGCCGATGTCCGCTGACCGCCACCACGCCCCGGCTGTTCTGGGACGAGATGTGGCCACCCCCGACCGCCACGAAGGCCGAACCGATCTTGTAGCCCGACAGCCGCTCGGCCTTCTCGACCGAGGTGGCGATGGATTGCACCGTCTGCTCGATGTTGGCGACCATCCCCTTCTTGATGCCGATCGAGGGGGCAATCCCGTAGCCGACGACGTTCACGTCGCCGGCCGGCGTGACCTCGCCGATGAGGGTGGTCACCTTGGTGCTGCCAGGGTCGATGCCGACCAGGACGGTCTCTCTGTCCACGAAATCTCCGCTCGGACGCCGGCCGACCTTACAGGAAGTGGCGCCGAATGAGCGCCACGTTCTGGAAGATGCGGAGGCCGAAGGCGATCAGGGCCACGAGGTACAGGTCGATCCCGAGCCGGTCGCCGACGAAGGTCAGCACCACCGCGACGGCCGTGTTGGCCACGAACCCGCTCAGGAAGATCCGGTTGTCGTACTGGCCATCCAGCTCCGCGCGCACCGCGCCCAGGATCGAGTCCAGCCCGGCCAGGATGGCGACTGCGCTGTAGCGGGCCAATTCCGGGCTGACGCTCACGTTGAGGGTGAGCCCGAGCAGAATGCCGAGCCCGAGCCCGATCAGGGGGAGCCACATTCGGAGGTTCAGGACCCCACGCTTGGACGGGGCTCGGGTGCCGCCGCCGTCCGGCCGACGGTTTCAGCCCCGGGCACGGAAATATACCTTTCCCGGGTTGCGGGCATCGACCCACGCCACGCCGGCCTCAGGGTGCGCCGCGAACAGAGTCCGGACCGCGCTGGCCTGGGACGCGATCCGGGCGGTCATGCGGTCAGGCGTCTCCAGCGGATTGAGCCCGTAGTAGCCGAAGGCGGCCCGCCACCCGGCCTGGGGAGACGACAGGACGAAACCGTAGGTCGGATCCAGTGCGAGGTCCAGGACTGCGGTCTGGGAGCCGAGTCGGCTGCCGGTCAGCGCCGCCAGGGCCAGCGCCGCGTCCAGCTCGCTGGGAGGCAGCGCGTCCCCGACCGTGAGGTCATGGGAGGCGTCCCGCAGGTCGTCGACGACGGGCAGGCCGACGAGGCTGCCCCGCGCGACCGCCTCCCGGGACTGGACGCCGACCACGGTGCCGTCCTCGGCCAGCAGGAACTGCGCCGCGCTGGTACGCCACAGCGCCACGGCGCCGCCCTCCACCAGGGTCACCTGGGCCGACCCGAGCACGCCCACTTCGACGCTCGCCGCTTCGACCCCGGGGAGGGCGCTGAGTTCGAGGGCCAGGCCGGCCGCGTCGACCGTGAGGGCGCTGCGACCGATGATCGGCGCCATCAGCGCGTCCAGGTCGGCACCCGACGTCCACCCGGCGCCGTGGTAGCTGACCGACCGAACGCGGAGCAACGGGCCGCCGGCCAGCCACGCGAGGGTCGCGACCATGGTCAGGGACAGCGCCAGCGCGGAGATCCGGGTCCAGTTGATGCGGCGCCGCCGCCGCCGTGGGGCCGGAACGGACTTCGGGGGCCGGGCTCCGCGATCCGGCCGCCCGCGCCCAGCGTTCTTGTGCCCGGTCGTCCGGCTCTTCGTCCGGCCAGGCGTCGGACTGGTCACCGCCAGGCTGGTCGGCCCACGGCGGCGCCGGACGACCGGGCGGGTGGGCTCGAACAGACGCTGCCACCTCATTCGCCCGAGCCCTCCTGGGCCAGGTCCAGGAGCCGCGCCACGAGGTCGGCGAAGCTGATCCCTGCCAGCTCGGCCTGCTTGGGGAACATGCTGGTGGTCGTGAAACCGGGGATGGTGTTCATCTCGGACAGGAACACCGCGTCGGGGACGGCCAGGAAATCGATGCGCGCCATGCCGCGCGCGTCGACCGCGCGGTAGGCGGCAAGCGCCAGCCCGCGCAGCCGTTCCGCCAGCTCAGGGGCAACATCGGCGCGAGGGAGGACATCGGCCAGGCCGGGGATGTACTTGGCCTCGTAGTCGTACAGCTCATGGTGGCTGATGACCTCGCCGGGCTCGAACACGATCGGGTCCTCATTGCCCAGTACGCCGCATTCGAACTCACGGGCCCCGGGCAGGTAGGTCTCGACGATGACCTTCGAATCCCAACCGAATGCCTCCTCGAGGGCGGCCGGCAGCTCGTCCGGGTCGTGCGCCAGGCTCATGCCCACGCTGCTGCCCAGGCGGGCGGGCTTGACCACCGCGCGGGAGCCGATCCGGGCCACGATCTCATCCACGACCTGCTGCGGCGCGCGGCGCCACGCGCGGAGCGAGAACCACATGTAGTCCAGCACCGGCAACTGGTGGCCGCGCATGAGGTCCTTGAAGACGACCTTGTCCATGGCCACCGCGCTGGCCAGCACGCCGGCGCCGGTGTACGGGATCCCGGCCAACTCGAGGAAGCCCTGGAGCGTCCCGTCCTCGCCGAACGGGCCATGGACCGCCAGGAACGCCACGTCGATGGCCTCGGCCAGGGTCCGGACCGCGGCGCGGGCGGGGACCGCGGACCGGGCGTCGGCCACCACGGGCAGGCTGGTCTCCCCCGACTCGAGCCGCGCGCTGTGCTCGGGGATCGTCTCGGCACCCAGGCGCAGGGCCAGGCTCTCGCCGGGTCCCAGCTCTGGCGCGGAGCCGGCGGGCAGATGCCAGCCACCGGCGCTATCGATGTAGATCAGGTATGGCTCATACCGATCCCGGTCGATCTCGCGCAGGACCGACTCGGCCGACGCAATGCTCACCTCGTGCTCGGCTGAGCGGCCACCGGCAAAGATTCCGACCCGGAGCCGGCGGGTCATCGGTCCAGCTCCCAATCGCCGACGAACTCGATCTCGTAGGTCAGCGATACACCGCTCGCATCGAGCACGGTGGATCGGACCCGTTCGGCCAGGCGCCGCACGTCGGCCGCGCGTCCGGCGCGCTGGGTGACGATGAAGTTCGCGTGCTGCTCGCTGATCGATGCGCCGCCTTCCCGTGCCCCCTTCAGCCCCGCGGCCTCGATCAGGCGTCCGGCGAAGTCCCCGGGCGGATTCCGGAAGACGCTCCCCGCGTTCTGCTCGGCCAGCGGCTGGGTGGCGGCGCGCTGGGCCTGGTGCTCGGCGACCCGGGCCGCCACGGCCTGCGGCGCGTCAGGGGCGAGCTCGAGATCGGCTTCCAACACCACCAGGCGTTCGTGCTTGAAGCGCGACTCGCGGTAATCGAAGCGGCATGCCGCGTTGGTCAGGCGTTGGACACGGCCGGAGTCGGCGTCCCAGGCATCGACATGCGTCACGCGCTGCCGCATCTCGCCACCGTGGGCCCCCGCGTTGGCCCACACGGCGCCCCCCAGGGTGCCGGGAACCGCGATTCCCCACTCCAGGCCAGTCAATCCCGCGGCGGTCGCGCGCTTCACGAGGAGGGCCATCGGCGCACCGGCATCCGCGGACAGGACGTTGCCGTCAACGCGGACCGCTCGGGCCCGGTTCCGGATGACGAGCCCTCGAACGCCTCGATCGGCGACGACCAGGTTGCTGCCGTTGCCCACGACCAGCCACGCCACCTCGGCCTCGCGGGCCGTGTTCAGAACCGCCTGCAGCTCGTCGCGCGTGCGAGGCTCCGCCAGCCGGTCGGCCGAACCCCCGACCCGCAGGGTGGTGATCGGAGCCAGGGGCGCCTCTGGACGGAGCCGGATCCCCCGCTCGTCCGCGATTCGGTCGAGGCGGTCCAGGCCGGCATCCAACTCGCGCCTGCGCCCGGCGGCCGTTGAGGCGGTCACGCGCGCGAGGCCTCGGCCAGCTCGAGGAGCGCGGCCGCGATCTCGTGGCCGGCCTGGGGACGGCCCAGCTGCCGCGCGGCGGCCGCGATGGGCGCCCGACGGGCATCATCCCGCAGCGCGGCCGCCTCCACCCGCAGCCGCTCCCCGGTCAGTGCCTCGTCGGGCACGACCACGGCCGCCCCGTGCTGGGCCAGCCAGGCCGCGTTCGCCGCCTGGTGCCCGCGGGCGTGGGGATACGGGACCAGGATGGCGGCCACGCCCGCGCCGGCGACCTCGGCACAGGTCGAGGATCCGGCCCGCCCGAGCACGAGGTCGGCAGCCACCAGCGCGGCGGCCATGCGATCGGTCAGATACGGCTCGGGGCGGTACCGGTCGCGGTGCGACTCCGGCAGCTGGTCGCGGCTGGCCAGGGCGGCGGCCATCCCCGCCTCGCCCGCCAGGTGCAGCACCACCCAGTCGGCGACGAGCGCGGGGAGGGCCTCGTCCAGGGCGGCCGTGATGCGGGCCACGGCCTGCGAACCGCCGAAGACCAGCAGCAGTCGGTCCTCGGGGCCGACCCGCATCTCGGAGCGAGCGGCGGCGCGGTCGATCCCGGCCAGGGAGCGAATCGGGGTGCCGGACTCGAACGCGCGCTTCCCGAACGCCTCCCCGGTCGGCGGGAAGGCGACGGCGACCCTGGTGGCCAGCCGTCCGACGGCGCGCGTCGCCCGACCGGGGATCACGTTGCCCTCCCACACGATGCTCGGGATGCCGCGGACCCGGGCCGCGGCCAGGAGCGGGATTGCGAGGTACCCGCCGGTGGTGAAGACCGCCGCCGGTCGAAGGCGGCCCAGGAGCCGCCACGCCTGCGGGGCCGCGGCGACAAGGCGCATCGGGTCCAGGACCAGGTGGGCGTCGCGCCCGGCGGAGCGCAGGGAACGGACGGCCAGCTGGTGATACGGCATCTCGCCGGCCTCGCCCACCAGCCGGCGCTCGAAGCCGCGGGCGCCGCCCACGTACGCGAGCTCAACCTCGGGACGCAGCTCGCGCAGGGCTTGCGCGACGGCCAACGCGGGGTAGATGTGCCCGCCGGTCCCGCCGCCTGAGATCACGAAGCGCATCGAACACCGATCCTGTCTGCGCCTCGCGGCTGATCGACAGCAGGATGCCGACCGCCACGAGGTTGATGATGAGTGCCGTTCCGCCGTAGCTGATGAACGGCAGTGGGACGCCGGTGACCGGCCACAGGGCGGTCACCACCATCATGTTGATGACTGCCTGGACCACGAGCCAGGTCGTGATCCCGGCCGCCAGAAGGCCCGAGAACGTGTCGGGGGCGTGGACCGCGATGCGGTAGCCCTGCCAGGCAATGACGAGGAACAGGACCAGGACGATGAGCGTCCCGATGAGGCCCCATTCCTCACCGATGATGGCGTAGATGAAGTCGGTCGACGGCGCGGGGAGGTACAGGTACTTCTGGCGCGAGGCGCCAAGCCCCACGCCAGCCAGCCCGCCCATGGCCAGCGCCATCAGCGCCTGCATGGCGTTGTAGCCGGCCCCCAGCGGGTCGCGCTCGGGATCGAGGAAGGTGGTGACCCGCGCCAGCTGGTACGGCGTCCGGCTCACGAAGACCACGGCCGCGGCCGCCACGGCACCGGCCATGGCGACGAAGCCGACCAGGCTCGCGCCCGACATGAAGAACACCGACATCGCGGCCACGGCGTAGATGCCGGCCGTGCCCAGGTCCGGCTCGAGGGCGATGAGGAGGAACCCGGGGGCGACGAGGAGCGCGAATGGAATCAGGCCTCCCCGCAGGCCATGCGCCGCGCGGCCCCGGCGATCGAGCCAATGGGCCAGGTACAGGATGATCGCCAGCTTGGCAACCTCGGCGGGCTGGAAGTTCCCGATCACCGGAAGCTCCAGCCAGCGTCGCGATCCGCCGGCCTCGAACCCGATGCTCGGCACCAGGACCACCGCCAGGAGGACCAGCGCCCCCACGTAGGCCGGGATCGCGAAGTACCGATAGACCCGAAAGTCAATCCGGCTCAAGGCGACCATCGCGCTCAAGCCGATGGCGGCGAACACGGCCTGCGCGATCCCATAGCGCGCCGGGTCGTTGCTGCTCAGCAGGGCCTGGACGCTGGACGCCGAGTAGACCATGACGACCCCGATGGCGACCAGCGCCAGCACGGCGACCAGCAGGGGCATGGCGACCCGGCGACGCTCCCGTTGCACGCCGCGGGTGCGGACCCCACGCCGATTCGCGGCCGCCATGCCGACGGCCGCCGTCATCGGCCCCCTCCCGGATCCGGCAGGCCGGCCACGGCCGCCCGGAACGCGTCTCCGCGCGCGGCGTAGTCGGTGAACATGTCGAAGCTGGCGGCCGCGGGGGCGAGCAGGACCGCGTCGCCGGGCCGCGCCTCTGCGCTGGCCGCGGCGACTGCGTCGGCCATCGACGAGGCCCGGCGGACCGGCACCCGCTCACCGATCAGGCGCTCCAACTCGGCCGCCGTGTCCCCGATCAGGACCGCGGCCCGGCAGCGCTCCACGATGGCCTCCGCGAACGCGGCGAAGTCCAGGCCCTTGCCCTGGCCGCCCGCGATGACCACCACCCGGCCCTCGTCGAAGGCCATGATGCCGGCGATGGCGGCCACCGGGATGGTGGCTTGCGAGTCATTGACGTACGCGACGCCGGCCCGGGCCCCGATGTCCTCGAGCCGGTGCGGAACGCCCCCGAAGGCGCGGACCCCGTTGGCCACGGCTGTCGTGTCGGCGCCTGCCAGCCGGGCGCCGACCGCGGCGGCAAGGACGTTGCGGCGCATGTGCTCGCCGCGGAGCGGCACGTCGACGGTCTGCAGCACCCGCCGGCCGCCGACCACGACCCAGCCATCCTCGACCCAGCCGTCCGCGCCAGGGCGTGGCTCGAGGCCGTACCAGTGCACGCGGGCTCCCGGCAGCCGCGCGCCGAGCTCCACGCAGCCCGGGTCCTCCCGGTTGAGGACAAGTTCGCCCCCCGGTGCCGACAGCTCGGCCAGGCGCCCCTTGACGGCGCGGTACGCCTCCACGCTGGCGTGGCGATCCAGGTGGTCGGCCAGGATGTTGGTGTAGACCGCGATATCCGCCCCGCGGCTGAGCGTGGGGAGCTGGAGCTCGGACAGTTCGAGCACGGCCCACGTGGCGGGCTCCAGGCGGTCGGCCTCCTCGATGAGCGGCGTCCCGATGTTGCCACCCAGCACGTGCGGCAGGTCGGCGGCGGCCAGGATGGCGGCGACCAGCGACGCGGTCGTGGTCTTGCCCTTGGTCCCGGTCACGGCCAGCACACGGGCGCGGGTCAGGCGCAGAAATAGGTCGACCTCGCTGACCACGGCGGCGCCCCGCAGCTCGGCCTCCGACAGGGCCTCGCGCAGCCATGGCTCGGTGGTCGGGAAGCGGCTCGAGATGGACGGGCTGGTGACCACGAGGTCTGCATCGCCCAGCAGGCCGATGACCGCCTCCGGACTCGGGCCCAGGGCCAGGTTCACCGGCCGACCCCCGAGCGCGGCGACGGACTGGGCCAGGGCCTCGGCCGGTTGACGGTCGTAGGCCGTCACGCGGGCTCCCGCATCGGCCAGGAAGCGGGCGGCCGCCACCCCCGACCGTGCCAGACCGAGCACCAGCACCCGGCGCCCGGCCAGGTCGGATCGGCGGGTGGGGAGGGTGGAGCTGAGGGGAGGCATCGGCATCGGCATCAGGACAGCCCGGTGGTGGCCAGGAAGAGGCTGAAGCCGAGCAGCCCGGCCAGGGCGGACACGATCCAGAAGCGGAGCGTGATCTTTTCCTCGGCCCAGCCGAGCAGCTCGAAGTGGTGGTGCAAGGGGGCCATCCGAAAGATCCGCTTGCCGCGAAGCTGGTACGACCCGATCTGGAGAATGACCGACACCGTCTCGGCCACGAACACGAGGCCGATGATGACCAGCAGCAGGAGCTGGCCGGTGACCACCGCCACCACGGCCAGGGTCGCACCCAGCGCAAGCGCCCCGGCGTCGCCCATGAAGATCTGGGCCGGGTGGACGTTGAACCACAGGAAACCCATCAGGGCCCCGATCAGGAGGGCGCAGAAGACCGCCAGTTCGGGCTGGCTGAGCTTCAGGCCGGGAACCCCGACCAGGGCGATCAGCAGGTAGGCGACGAAGCTGAAGACCAGGACTCCCGACGCCAGGCCGTCCAGCCCGTCGGTCAGGTTGACCGCGTTGGAGGCGGCGACGATCGCGAACGCGATGAACAGGACGAGAAGCAGGATCGGGATCTCGAACTGGCCCACCAGCGGGACGTTGATGCCGGTCAGGTCGAAGTGGCGCTGAATGTAGATCGCGGCCAGGATCGCGACGACGGTCTGCCAGATCAGCTTGTAGCGGCCGCGCATCCCGAATCCGGTCCGCACGTTCACGAAGTCATCGATGGCACCCAGAATGCCCACCCCGACCAGGGTCAGCATCGGGGTCAGGGTGCTTTCGTCCTCGAGCCGCATCGCCATGGCCAGGAACATGACGACCACCACGATCAGCATCCCGCCCATGGTCGGCGTGCCGGCCTTGACCGCGTGGGCCTGAGGTCCCTCGATCCGGATCTGCTTTCCGAAGCCCAGCCGCTGAAGGAGCCGGATGTAGATGGGGCCCAGCAGGACAACCCCACCGAAGGCGAGTACGACAGCCAGCAGGAGAGGCACCACGGCTAGCCCTCAGGGTCCGGTGGTTGTCCCAGCAGAGCGGCGACCAGGCGCTCGAGGGCGATCCCACGCGACGCCTTGACCAGCAGCAGGTCATGCGCGCCCGGGTTGAGCGTCTGCTCGACGACGGAGAGGGCCTGCTCCGCGTCGGGCGCCGTCGCCACCCGCTCCAGTCCCGCCGCCTGCGCGGCGTCCGCGATCCAGCGACCGCGCTCGCCTACCGCCACCAGGCCGTCGAGGACCATGGCGGCCTGGACGCCGATCTGCTCGTGCAGCGTCCGCTCATCGGGCCCCAGCTCGAGCATGTCGCCCAGGACCGCCAGCCGGCGGCCGCGCCCGACGGGGGTCTGGGCCACGAACTCGAGGGCGGCCGACACCGATTCCGGCGAGGCGTTGTACGTGTCGTCGACCAGGGTCGACCCGTTCGGCATCTCCTCGATGGCCATCCGATGCGGAGCGTAGCTGCCGGCCTCCAGCGCGGCCGCCACGTCGACCAACGGCACACCGAAGTGCTCCGCGACCGCGGCCGCCGCCAGGGCGTGCGGAACGAGGTGCCGTCCGGGCGACGCACTGCGGACCCGGAGCTGTCCCCACGGGGCCTGTAGGGTGAACGTCATGCCGCGCAGCCCGTTGGAGGCCACGTCGATCGCGCGCACGTCGGCCGATGCGCCCAGGCCGAAGGTGCGGACCGGCGCGCGCGTCTGGGCGGCCATGGACGCCACGCGCGGGTCATCCGCGTTCAGGACGGCGAGCCCGTCCGCCGGCAGGCCGCGGGGCAGTTCCGCCTTGGCCTGGGCGATGCGCTCCAGACTTCCCGCCCGCTCCAGGTGCGTGGGGTGCACCGCCAGCACGACCCCGACCTCGGGCCGGCTGATCTCCACCAGCCGGCTGATCTCCCCCACCGTGTACATCCCCATCTCCAGGACCGCAACCTGGTGTCCCGGCTCAAGGCCCAGGAGGGTCATCGGCAGACCGGTCTCGGAGTTCAGGTTGCCCTCGTTGCGCAGGACGCTCAGGGTGCGGGCCAGGACGTCCGCGGTGACCTCCTTGGCCAGCGTCTTGCCCGTCGACCCGGTGATCCCCACCACGCGCACCGCGAATCGGTCCCGCCACCACGCCGCGAGATCCTGGAGGGCGATCAGGCTGTCCTGGACCCGGACCACGGCTGCCCGCGCGGTGGAGGGTAGCGTGACCTCGCGCTCGACGAGCGCCGCCACGGCGCCCGCGGCGATTGCGCTGGCGACGTACCGGTGGCCATCGTCGCGCTCCCCGCGCATGGCCACGAACAGGCATCCGGGGACGACGCGACGGGAGTCGACGACGGCGAGCCGGAAGGACCGGACGGGGGCGGGGGCCAGGAGCCGGCCACCGGTGGCGGCCAGGAGGTCGTCGATTCGAATCGGCGCGGGCACGCGGTTTCCTGCGGCTTTCGGCCGGGAGTCTACCAGCCTCATTGGTTGGCAACCCCGGGCAGGGGTCGGTCGGGCGGGATGCCGTAGTAGTCGAAGACCAGCGGCGCCAGTTGGGCGAAGGCGTCCTCCGGCCGCTCCCCGATGCCGCCGCGGCCCACCACCGGCCGGTGGATCAGGATGATCGTGAGGAACCGCGGGCTGGAGGCGGGGGCGATTCCCACGAAGCTGGAGTCGATCCAGCCTTCGATGTACGCCTGCCGGGTGGTGTCGACGTAGATCGGCTGCCCATTGGCATCCCACCCGGTCTGGACCCGGACGTTGACTGGGCCCGCGATCTCGGCCGTCCCGGTCTTGCCGGCGATCGAGTACCCAGCCACCGATGCGCCGTTGGCGATGCCATTGTCGATGGCGCCAGTCAACATCTCGAGGATCGTGTCCGACGTCTCGGGCGTGATGACCTGGGTTGGGGCGGGAATCTCACGCGGCCGGAAGGTCCCATCCCCGTCCGTCCAGCCCGCCACGATATGCGGCGTCACCAGCCGCCCGCCGTTGGCCAGGGCGGCGTAGGCCGCGGCCAGCTGAACGACCGTGACCGTGATCCCCTGGCCGAAGGCGTTCTGGGCCGTGGTCAGCTCCTTGGACGCGCCCTCGTCATCGGGGTGGAGGACGACCCCCGCCGCCTCCCCGGACATCTCGACACCGGTTGTTGTCCCGAAGCCAAAGCGTCGCAGGGCGTCGTACAGGCGCTCCCCTCCCAGGGTCAGGCCGATGGTGGCCGCGCCGACATTGTTGGACAGGGCCAGGACCTGGGCCGGCGTGAGCAGGCCGTGTCCCTCCGGATACCACGTCCGGTCGGCGTTGTGGATGACGGCGTCGTAGATGTGCAGGTCGTTGTCGTCGAGGAAGAGGTCGGTGGGTGTGATGGCGCCGGCGTCCAGCGCGGCCGCCACCGTGACGGCCTTGAGCACGGATCCCGGCTCGTACTGGCGGCTGACCGCAGGATTCCCGAACAGGACCGGGTCGGTGACCGAGTACTGGTTGGCGTCGAAGGTCGGGTACGAGGCCAGGCCGAGGATGGCTCCCGTGTTGACGTCCATCACCAAGCCGGTCACGCCCTGGGCACGGTTCCTGGTGAAGGTGTCAAGCATCTGCTCCTCCAGGATGTGCTGCAGCCCGACGTCCAGGGTGAGCGTCAGGTCCGCGCCGTTGACGGGCGCCTCGAGCTCGTGGACCGAACCGGCGATCAACCGACCGGCCACGTCCTCCTGGGCCACCACAGATCCCGGAGAGCCGGCCAGGCGAACATCCTCGGCGGCCTCGACGCCGTATTGGCCGATGCCGTCCACGTTCACGAAGCCCAGGACCTGCGCCGCCAGGCTGGTGCCGTCCGCGGCGCCGCCCATGGTGTAGACGCGGCGCGACTCCGCGACCAGGCCGATACCGGGCAGGTGCAGCGCGCGGACGCGGGTCGCGGTCTCGACGTCAACCCGTCGGCGCAGCCAGGTCCAGGCCTCGTCGCTGCTCAGCGTGGCCTCGAGCTCCTCAGCGTCCGCATCCAGGATGCCGGCCAGCAATAGCGCCGATAGTGCGGGATCCTCGACCGTAGGCGGCGTGGCAAAGACCGACTCGGCAGCAATCGAGGTCGCCAGGATCAGACCCGCGCGGTCGAGAATCAGCCCCCGCGCGGCCGGGATCTGTTGGGCGTGCGCCAGCTGGGCCAGGCCCATGTCGGCCAGCCGTTCGCGGTCGATGACCTGCCACCAGACCAGGCGGTACCCGATCACGCCAGCCACGATGGACGCCACGACGAGCATGACCACGGCCCGGATTCGACTGTCGGTTCTGGCGAGCATGGCGTCTCCGGGTCGCGCGCCGAGGCGTGCGACGGTTACGGGTGGCGATCAGACAATGGGCTGGCGAAGTGGACCGAGGCCCCGGACAAGGTGGTCAGACCAAGCTCGAGGGCCCGGGCCTCGATGGTGGCCGGCGACTGCGCCTGTCCGATCTGGAGCAGCAATTCCTGGCGCTCGGCCTGGAGGATCTCGAGTCGTGCCTCGAGGGTGGTGATCTCATAGCCGGTGCTGGCGATCCGGCTCGACTGGGTCAAGTACAACGACGACAGCAGAACGGCCACGCCGATGACGACGAGGGCCAGCGACAGCCCCGCCGCCCGACGCCGGCGCAGGGCGGTCCTGCGCAGCCGATAGCCCCCGGTGGTGGGTCCGGTCCGGGGACGCGGCGCTCGACGGACGCCCCAGCGCAGGTCGCCGAGGACGCTGGCCGGTCGGGCGCCGATGACTGCCATGCGGTGGAATGCGGCTCAGGCAGCCGACGCGGGGCGGAGAAGCTGGACGGTCCAGGATGGCTCCTCGACCTCAGCCGGAGGCTCGGCGTCGGAGAGGTTGAGCCCATCGGTCATCCACTCCTCATCCTCATGCGCCAGCCGCAGGCGGCGCTCGCGCACCTCTCGCTGCCGCACGCTGTAGGCGCGGCGCCGACTCCCTTGGTGTCGGGGACGACCTCGGCTCATGTGCACCCTCCTTGATGTCAACCCGGTCAGGCGCTCGCGGATGCGAGCTTCTCCGCAGCGCGCAGCCGTGCGCTTCGCGCTCGGCGATTGCGCTCGATCTCCTCCGGCGACGGGCGAATGACCCGTCGCGTCACGGCCCGCAGCTGGGCCCGATGTCCGCAGGTGCAGACCGGGGGAAGCGGAACCTCGAGGCAGTCGCGCGCCTCGCGAGCCATGAAGCGCTTGACGACCCGATCCTCGAGCGAGTGGTAGCTGATGACGGCCATGCGGCCTCCCGGGCGCAGGACCTCGAGCGCCGCGGTGAGGCCCGCTTCGAGCGACTCGAGCTCCTGGTTGACGGCTATCCGCAATGCCTGGAACGTCCGGGTGGCCGCGTGGATCCGTCCGCTGTCGGCCCCCCTGGCCGGGACGGCGGCGGCCACCACGGACGCCAGGTCGGCGGCCGTCACGAGGCGGCCCGACGTGCGCGACGCCAGGATCGCCTTCGCGATGCGACGTGCATGGCGCTCTTCACCAAGCGTCGCGATGATTCGGGTGAGCTCTCGCTCCGAGGAGCGATCGATGAGACCCAGAGCCGAAAGACCAGTCGTTTCATCGAATCTCATGTCCGGCGGCGCGTCCGCCGTGAAGGCGAACCCGCGCCGCATGTCGGCGAGCTGATAGCTCGAGAGGCCCAGGTCGAACAGGACGCCGTCGAGGGGGACCATGCCCTCGGCGCGCGCCACCTCCCCCAGGCGGCTGAAGTTGGCGTGGCGGATGATGGCCCGGTCCCCGAAGCGCGCCAGGAAGCGGGACGCCTCGCGGACGGCCGCCAGGTCGGCATCGAGGCCGAGCAGGCGGCCGTCCGGAGACACGGCCTCCAAGAGCCGCTCGGCGTGCCCACCGCCACCGACCGTGCAGTCCGCGATGGAGCTGCCGGCACTGACAGCCAACGAGGCGAGAACCTCGTCGACGAGGACCGGCAGGTGCCCTTCTCCCATGCGCGACTGTCCCTCAAGGGTCGGTTGACGGGCCGAGCGGCCCGGAGACGCATGAATGGCCGGGTCATGGCGTGCGTCATGGCGCCACGGGCCCTAGATCCCCAGGTCCTGCAGCTGTTCCGCCAGGGCCTCGGGGGCGTCCTCGATCCGAGCGCGGTACGGCTCCCAGGCCGCCGGCGCCCAGATCTCGAGTCGGTTCAGTGCGCCGACCACGATCACCTCGCCCGGTTGCAGGCTGGCGTAGGTCCGGAGGTAACCGGGGACGAGGAGACGGCCCTGGCGGTCGAGCTCCACGTCCACCGCTCCCGACGACATGAACCGGCCGAATTCCCGCGCCTTGGTGCTGGTCAGTGGCAGGCCACGGAGCTTCTCGGCCAGCTCGGCCCACGCGTCACGCGGGAAGACCGCGAGACAGGCATCCAGCCACCGGGTGAGCGTCGCGCCCTCCGACAGGCGAGCCCGAAACCGCACCGGCACCGCGATGCGACCACGGTCGTCCAGCGCGTGGCGGTACTCGCCGGTAAGGAAGGGGGTCCTCTCCACTCGATGGCCCTACCATTGATCCCCATTTGGCCCCACATTGAGCCACAGGGCGCCATCTTACAGGGCAACGTGGCCCCGTCAAGGACTATTTCGGCAGATTCGGGAGCGCGGCGCGAGTGGGTGTGGTCTACGTCTCGTCCTCGGGCAGGACGATGTAGCGCAGCGAACCGTCCGGGGCGCGGTAGACCTCGCGGATGAAGAACGGCCCCGAGTCGGGGCGGATGAAGGACCATCCAGCCAATTGGCCTTCGGTCTCTCGCCAGTGCAGGAGCCCGTTGCCGGCCACCACGCGATCAACCGGCCCCTGGCTGAAGCCAGAGAAGGTGGCCTGGGACTCGGCCAGGATCTGCCCGGCTTGATCAAACCGGAAGACGTCATTGGTCCCCGCCTCGACGGTCACCTCGTAGCCGATGAACTCGTCGCCCGGCGCCGGTGTCGGACCTGGGGAGGGCGTGACCGGGAAGGAGGGTTCGGCCTCGGATGGGCTCGGCTGGCTCGTCTGGGACGGGATGGGCGTCGGCGTTTCCAGGGCCACCGCTCCGGGGCCGGCCACCACCCACCATGCACCGGCGCCGCCGCCGACGAGCAGGAGCACGACGAGCAGGGCTACGACGGTCCGTCGCCGTCCCCCACCTCCCGGCACCGACGCCGGCCGGGGAGGGGGCGGCAGCGGCGGGGGCACGCGTTGGTGTGGCCGCCGGAGCGCCTCCAGCTCGTCGGTCGGGATGACGAGGACGCCACGCAGGTAGCGTGGGCAGTTGGCATAACCCCGCTGGAGGCAGACATTGCGCTGCTGCTCCCCGGAGATCGGCTCGGGGTCGCCGAAGGCATAGCAGCGGTGGTCATCGGTCGCCTTTTCCTGGTAGCCCGCCCGGGAGGCGGCCAGCCCCAGGAACGGGCACACGGTCTCCGGTCGCTGGGCGAGTTTCTCGAACAGCGCCTGGCGCTCGTTCTCAGCCGCCGATTGAGCGGGCGTGTTGCCCCGCCTGAACATGATGCGAGGATACCGCTCCGACGACCCGGATTCGAACGGCTCGAGCGAGTTTCCCGCCTGGTACGAACTCGCCATTGAGCGCCACCCGTCTGCGGCGCACCCTCGGAGCCTCATGGCGGTCGAACGTCGCGACGCGCCACAGCGGATCCCGATCCCTCGCGCCGGACAGATCCGTCGCTGCAGCGTGCGTCACGTGGCTATCACCCCGGTCCCGGGCGGCCGCGCCGTGGACGTCAGCTGCCTCCTGGGTGGGCCGGATCACCCACTCCCGCTGGGCACGTTCGCGGAGGCCAGGCCGATCTGCAACGCCTGCACCGCGAAGGGCATCTGGCGCGCGGACGAGGACTGAGGCCCTGGAGGGCGGCCTGTAAGCCGAGTTCTGTCCCGGACCGAGGTCCGGGGACGGCCATCCATCTGGGCGACCTACCCGAGGGCTGAGCGAGCCACCTGCTGCGGCCCGAAAGCCGCCTTGCGCCCTCCTATTCGGTCTTGCTCCGGCTCGAGCTTGCCCGTTTCACTCCCGCTTGCGCGGGCATCGTCACTGTGGCGCTGGTCCTCGCCTCACGGCGGACGGGTGTTACCCGCGAACCTGCTCTGTGGAGCTCGGACTTTCCTCGAACGCCGCCTTTCGGCGATCGCGTCCGCGGCCGTCCGGCCGCCTCCAGGGCCCGCATCATACGCGCCGATCGATGGCGACGTTGCTGAGGCGGTCGGCCTCGCGGTTGCGCTCGCGCGGCACGTGCCCGACCGTGTATGCGTCGAACTGCGCCAGCAAGCCCATGACTCGGGCGTGAATGGGCTTCAGGTTGGGATGCTTGACCCGATACCCCCCGCTGATCTGGCGCGCCACCAGCTGCGAATCGGTGCGCAGGTCGATCTGTCGCGCGCCTCGCCGGAGTGCCTCTTCCAGCGCGTCCTGGACGGCTGTCCACTCAGCCACGTTGTTCGTCTGCACCCCGAGGTACCGCGCCAGCTCCGCAACCGTCTCTCCGGTCTCGGCGTCCTGGAGCACCGCCCCCAGGCCCGCCGGGCCCGGGTTGCCGCGGGCCGCCCCATCGGTGTGGATCAGCAGGCGGGTCATGCAGGCCGCTCCCCGATTGCGCGCGTCACTTCCATGATGGCGCGGGTGACGTTGATGCCGCGCGGGCAGGCCTCGACGCAGTTGAACACGGTCCGGCATCGCCATACGCCATCCGCATCGGCCATGATCTCCAGTCGCTCGGCGTGGGCCGTGTCGCGGCTGTCGAAGATGAACCGATGGGCGTTCACGATGGCCGCCGGACCCACGTAGGCCGGGTTCGTCCAGAACACCGGGCAGGCGGTGGTGCACGCCGCACACAGGATGCAGCGGCTGGTGTCCTCGAACGCGGCCCGTTCGGCGGGCGATTGGCGGCGTTCCCCTCCGTCCTCCGGCACCTCGTCGTTGACCAGGTAGGGCATGACGGCCCGGTACTTCTCCCAGAAGCCCTCCTGGTCAACCAGCAGGTCCTTGACCACCGGCAGCCCGCGCATCGGCTCGACCGAGATGCTGGTGCCCGCATGGCGGACGAGAACCGCGCAGGCCAGCTGATTGCGGCCGTTGATGAGCATCGCGTCCGATCCGCACACCCCGTGGGCGCAGGACCGGCGGAAGGTCAGCGTCCCGTCCTGGAACCACTTCACCTGGTGCAGCAGGTCGAGCACGCGGTCCGATGGCTCGGCCTGCAGGGCATAGGACTCCCAGTGGGGCGTCGCATCCACCTCTGGGTTGAAGCGCCGGATCCGCAGCTCGACGTCCATCGGTCAGTACACCCGGGGAGCCGGCTGGTATTCGGTGACCGTGACGGGCTTGTAGGTCAGCGCGACCGTCCCGTCCGACTGGCGGGTGGCGAATGTGTGGCGCATCCAGCGCGCATCGTCACGCTCGGGGAAGTCCTCGCGGGCATGGGCGCCGCGGGTTTCGGTCCGCGCTTCGGCCGAGATCACCATGGCCTGCGCGCAATCCAGCAAAAACCCCAGCTCGATCGCATCGGTCAGGTCCGTGTTGTACCGCACACCGTGGTCGTCGAGCCGCAGGTGGCGGGCTCGTTCACGCAGGGTGGCCACCCCCGCTCTTCCGGCGGCCAACCCTGCCCCACTGCGATACACCCCGCAGGCGATGAACATGAGCTCGCGCAGCTCACCTCGGATGGTGGCCGGACGCTCACCGTCGGTGGTGCTCAGCAGCTCGGCCAGCTGGGCCGCGGACCGCGCTTCGGCCTCGTGGTCCCGTCCGGGCGAGGGCGCGTCGCGCAGCCCGTCGGCCATGGCCTCGCCCGCCCGCCGGCCGAAGACGAGGATGTCGAGCAGCGAGTTGGTTCCCAGCCGATTGGCGCCGTGGACGCTGATGCAGGCGCACTCGCCAGCGGCGAAGAGGCCAGGCACGAGCCGGCCGTCGGCATCGGCCAGGACCCGGCCGTCGACATCGGTCGGGATGCCCCCCATCGCGTAGTGGGCGGTGGGCTGAATGGGGACCAGATCGGTCAATGGCTCGAGCCCAAAGTAGGTCCGGATGAAGCCGGCCATGTCGGGGAGCTTGTGATCGAGGATCTCGGCGCCGAGGTGCCGGACGTCGAGATGGACGAAGTCCCGGCCGTTCACCCCGCGTCCGGCCGCGATCTCCTGGTAGATGCTCCGGCTCACGACGTCCCGGCTGGCGAGATCCTTCATGGTCGGGGCGTAGCGCTCCATGAAACGCTCCCCATCACCGTTGAGCATGATCCCGCCCTCGCCCCGCATCGCCTCCGAAAGCAGGAACCCGAGCCGATACATGCCGGTGGGGTGGAACTGGTAGAACTCCATGTCCTCCAGCGCCAGGCCGCGCCGGTAGGCGATCGCCACCCCGTCCCCGGTCAGGGTGTGTGCGTTGGAGGTGACCTTGTAGACCATCCCGAACCCGCCGGTGGCGATCAGCACCCCGCGGGCCAGGAAGACCGTCAGCTCCCCGGTCGCGAGCTGGAGGGCGAGGACCCCGCTGACATGGCCGCCGGATCCCTCCGGCATGAGCAGGTCGAGGACCTGGTACTCGTCGAAGAACGTCACGTCGTGGCGGATGCACTGCTGGTACAGGGTCTGGAGAATGGCGTGCCCGGTGCGGTCGGCCGAGTAGCAGGCACGGCGGATCGGTCCCTCGCCGTGGTTCCGCGAGTGCCCTCCAAATCGACGTTGGTCGATCAGCCCGTCGGGGGTGCGGTCGAAAGGCAGCCCCAGGTGCTCGAGGTCGCGGATGGTCTGCGCCGCGTCGCGGCACATGACCTCGGCCGCGTCCTGGTCGACGAGGTAGTCCCCGCCCTTGACGGTGTCCCACCAGTGCCACTCCCAGTGGTCCTCCTCCGTGCTCCCCAGCGCCGCGCACACGCCGCCCTGGGCCGCCCCGGTGTGGGATCGAGTGGGATACAGCTTGGAGACGACTCCCACCCGACCCGCCGTCCCGAGCTTTCGCTTCAGCTGCAGGGCGGCGTACAGGCCGGCGCCCCCGGCGCCGACCACCACCGCGTCCAGGACGTGGACGCGGGGGGCCGCGGTGGGTCCGCGCCCGATCATGGGCACGCTCATGGGCGGCTGCTCACGAAAACGGGCCGACGGCGGGTGCCTGGTCCGGGTTGAAGAACACGACCACGAACAGCCCGAGCAGCAGCCAGGCCACCGCGAGCAGCCCCAGTCCGCCCACGAGCAGGGTGCGGACCGATCCGCGCGGCACGAGGTCGGTGATCACGACCCGCGCCCCGTTCACCCCGTGGACAAGCGCCAGGACCAGCAGCAGGGCGTCGTAGATGCGCCAGAACGGGGTCCCCCAGCGGCTGGTGACGAAGGCGAAGCTGACCTCCTGGCCGGACAGCTGGACGAGGACATGCATGATCAGCATGTGGCCCAGCGCCAGGAAGACGAGGGCCAGGCCGCTGAGCCGCATGAACCACCACCAGAACCGCTCGCGTCCCGGCCCTACCGGGCGCGGCTGGCGGGCCGGCGGGTTGCCGAGCCAGACCGTGCGCCCAACGCTCATCGGATCACCATGGCGCGTACGGCGCCAACATCACGAGAGACAGCGGGATCATGGCCGTCAGGGTGGCGATGACCACCCCATAGGTCAGCGGCCGGTACCACGCCGTCGTGGCCGGGAAGAAATCGAGAAGGATGACCTTCAGCCCGTTCAGCGAGTGATACACCAGGGCGGCCATGAGCACGATCTCGCCGAGGCGGATGGGAAGGTTGCGGAACAGCCCCAGCGTCGCGTCGTACACGCTCGGGCCCAGGGTCACCATGGACGTCTCCACGATGTGCACGAACAGGTAGACGAGAACCCCGATCCCCGACAGCCGATGACCGAACCAGGCCAGCTGGGCCCAGGAGACCCGGTAGCTGACCACACGGGCCTGGGCCCGGGCCAGCCGCGATGCGATCGTCACGCGGCGGTTCTCAGGGCCCGGACCCGGGCCGCCACTGCCTGGCCGAAGGCTCGGGTTCCGGATGTTCCACCCAGGTCGGCCGTCCGGATGGCTCCCTCGCCGATGACCTCCCGGACGGCCTCCTCGACCGCCGCGCCGGCCGCCGTCTCCCCGATGTGACGGAGCAGGAGCGCACCGGACAGGATGAGCGCGGTCGGGTTGGCCCGGTCCTGTCCCGCGTACTTCGGCGCCGAACCATGGACCGCCTCGAAGACGGCCGCTTCCTCCCCGATGTTCGCCCCCGGGGCGAGGCCCAGACCGCCGACGAGCCCTGCGGCCAGGTCGCTGATGATGTCCCCGTACAGGTTGGGGGCCACCAGGACGTCATACGTCTCGGGCTTCTGCACCAGCTGCATGCACATGTTGTCCACGATCCGATCCTGGAACCCGATCCGCCCCTCGTAGTCCGCTGCGATCCGCCGGCAGCTGTCCAGGAACAGGCCGTCGGTGAGCTTCATGATGTTGGCCTTGTGGACGGCGGTGACGACCTTGCGCCCGTTCCGCACCGCGTACTCGAACGCGTAGCGGGCAATGCGCTCGGACGCGCCGCGGGTGATGATCTTGATGCTCTCGGCCTGATCGTCGCTGATCCACCGCTCGATGCCCGCGTACAGGTCCTCCGTGTTCTCGCGGACGATGACCAGATCGACGTCGGAGTAGCGGGACGCGACGCCGACGATGCTGCGGGCGGGTCGCACGTTGGCGTACAGGGTCAACGCCCGCCGGAGCGCGACGTTGACGCTGCGGAACCCCATTCCGACCGGGGTCGTGATCGGCCCCTTGAGTGCGACCCGGGTGCGTCGCACGCTGTCGATGACGCGATCCGGCAGCGGGTTGCCCTCGCTGGCCAGGGTGACCTCTCCCGCCGCCTGCTCGTCCCATTCGAAGGCCACTCCGGTGGCCTCGAGCACCTCGCGGGCGGCGGCCGAGATCTCGGGTCCGATCCCATCACCGGGGATGAGGGTCACCTGGTAGGTCACGTCCCAAGTGTAGGCAGCCCGGCTCGCGTCCGGTGGCCGGTCGACCGCGCGGCGGGTCGGGTACGCTCCGGGCCGTGAAGCTCCAGGAGTTCCGCAGCAAGGAGATCCTCGCCCGCCACGGCATCCCGACGCTCCCCGGCGAGATCGCGACCACGCCCGCCGCGGCCCGTGCGGCGGCGGAGCGGCTCGGGGTGCCGGTGGTCGTCAAGGCGCAGGTCCTCGCGGGCGGACGGGGCAAGGCCGGCGGCGTCAAGCTGGCCGCCGACCCGGCCGAGGCCGAGGCGCGCGCGGCGGAGATCCTGGAGCTGCGCATCGCCGGGGCGCCGGTCCACACCGTCCTCGTGACTCCATCCGTCGTCATCGCCCACGAGTACTACCTCGCCGTCATCCTGGATCGAGCCGCCAGGGCCGTGACCGTCATTGCCAGCGCCGAGGGCGGGATCGACATCGAGGATGTGGCGCAGACCGACCCGGCGGCGGTCCTGCGCCTGCCGCTGCACCCGCTCATCGGGCTCCAGCCCCACAACGTCCGCGCGGTCAGCTTCTTCCTGGCCATTCCGGAGGCGCATCGCGCGACCTTCGCCGCGACCCTGACAGGCCTGGTCGAGGCGTTCGTGCAGACCGATGCCGAGTTGGCCGAGATCAACCCGCTGGCGCTCACCTCCGACGGGCTGGTGGCGCTGGACGCCAAGATCGTCCTGGACGACTCCGGATTGGCCCGGCATCCCGATCTGGAGCAGCTGCGCGACCCGGCCGAGGAGGAGCCGGCCGAGGCGGCAGCCCGCGAGGCCGGCATCAGCTACATCAAGCTCGACGGCACCATCGGCTGCATGGTCAACGGCGCTGGGCTGGCCATGGCCACCATGGACCTGGTCAAGCTGGCCGGAGGCGAGCCGGCGAACTTCCTGGACATCGGCGGCGGGGCACGACACGAAAGGGTGGCGGCCGCGTTCCGGATCATCCTGGCCGACCCCAACGTGCGCGCCGTCCTGATCAACATTTTCGGCGGCATCACACGGGGCGACGAGGTGGCACAGGGCATCGTCGAGGCCCGGGCGGGGTTGGAGCGCCAGGTGCCGATCGTGGTCCGGATCGTGGGCACCAACGCCGACGAGGCGGCGTTCATCCTCGAATCGGCGGACCTGCAGACCGCCTACACCCTGGACGAGGCGGCAGCCATGGCCGTCGCCGCGGCCACGGCCGGCGAGGGCCGATGAGCATCCTCGTCGACCGCGACACACGGCTCCTGATCCAGGGCATCACCGGCCGCGAGGGCCAGTTCCACGGCCAGGCCATGCTCAACTACGGGACCCAGGTGGTGGCGGGCGTCACTCCCGGCAAGGGTGGCCAGGAGACGTTCAACGGACGGGTCCCGATCTTCGACACGGTCGCCGAGGCGGTCAGCCAAACAGGGGCCAACACGAGCGTCATCTACGTCCCGGCAGCCTTCGCCCCGGATGCGATCTTCGAGGCCGCGTCGAGCGGGATCGGCCTCATCTTCTGCATCACCGAGGGTATCCCGGCGCTGGACATGCTTCGCGTGTATCACGTCCTGCGCGCCCAGGCCGTCCGCCTCATCGGTCCCAACTGCCCCGGCGCCACGACTCCCGGCGAGGCCAAGGTCGGGATCATCCCCGGCAACATTCATCGGCGGGGACGGGTGGGTCTGGTGAGCCGATCCGGCACCCTGACCTACGAGGTGGTCGAGGCCTTGACCGATGAGGGGATCGGTCAATCGACCTGCGTCGGGATCGGCGGCGACCCGATCGTGGGCACCAGCTTCATCGAGATCCTGACCCTGTTCGAGGCCGACCCCCTGACGGATGCGGTCGTGCTCATCGGCGAGATCGGTGGCGACGAGGAGGAACGCGCGGCCGAGCACATCGCACAGACGATGTCCAAGCCGGTGGCCGCTTTCGTGGCCGGGCGCACGGCGCCGCCGGGCCGCCGCATGGGCCACGCCGGAGCGATCATCTCGGGCGGGACCGGGACCGCGGAGTCGAAGCGGACCGCCCTGCGCGACGCGGGCGTCCGGGTCGCCGACTCCCCGCTCCAGATCCCGGCCCTGCTCCGCGAGGCCGGAGTGGCCTAGCCGCCGTCCTCCGCTGTCCCGCGCTCGAGGAGCTCCCACAGGACCCCATTCAGCGTTCGCGGGTGAATGAAGGCCACCGACCCCTCGGCGCCGGGACGCGGAACGTGGTCCACCAGCTCGGCCCCGGCGGACTCCAGGCGGGCCAGCTCCTGGACCAGGGTCGTCGTGCTGAAGCAGACATGGTGGAGCCCCTCGCCCCGCGAGTCGAGGAAGCGGGCCACGCCGCTGTCGGGGTCGGTGGGCTCGATCAGCTCCAGGCGAGCGGCGGGAGCCGGGCCGGTGGGCAGGAAGCAGATCCGAACCCCCTGGGCGGCGACGGGCCGCACCCCGTCAGACGACTCCAGCCCGAACAGCTCCCGGTAGCGCGGCAGCGCCTCGTCGATGGACCGCACGACCACCGCGACGTGGTCGATGATCACGGCCGGTGCTCTCCCCACGCGGCGCGCAGGGCGTCGGCAATCTCGCCCAGGGTGACGTCGGCCTCGACGCAGGCGCGGATCCGCGGCAACAGGTTCTCGGTCCCGCCCGCCGCGGCACCGAGGGCCTCCACGGTCGCGGCCGCGGTCGTGGGGTCACGGGCGGCGCGGACGGCGCGCGTCCGCTCGGCCTGGCTGCGCTCGGCCTCGGGGTCGATGCGCTGCGGCTGCGGGCGGGCGGCTTCTTCGCCGGGCTCAACGAACGCATTCACGCCCACCACGACTGCCTGACCGGATTCGAATGCTCGCTGGTCGGCATAGGCCGCGTCGGCAATGGCGCCGGCCTGGTAACCGGCCTCCAGGGCGGCCAGCGGTCCACCCATCTCGTCCAGGCGCACCAGCTCGGCGCTGGCTCGTTCGTCGAGCTCATCGGTCAGGGCCTCGACATACCACGAGCCGCCCAGCGGGTCGATGGGCGCGCTGAGCCCCGACTCGTAGGCCAGGACCTGCTGGGTCCGGAGCGCCAGCCGGGCCGCCTCGGGGCTCGGCAGCCCGAGCGCCTCGTCCAGCGCGTTGGTGTGGAGCGACTGCGTCCCGCCCAGGACCGCGGCCAACGCCTGGACCGTCGTTCGGACGGTGTTCGTCTCCGGTTGCTGGGCGGTCAGCGTCGAGCCGGCAGTCTGGACGTGGAAGCGCATGCTCAGGCTCCGCGGGTCGGTGGCGTGATACCGGTCGCGGGCGACCCGCGCCCACAGCCGGCGCGCGGCCCGGAACTTGGCAACCTCCTCGAACAGGTCGTTGTGGGCGGCGAAGAAGAACGACAGGCGGGGCGCAAACTCGTCGAAGGCGAGGCCGGCCGCCACGGCCGCATCGGCGTAGGTGATCGCGTTGCCCACCGTGAAGGCCAGCTCCTGGACCGCGGTCGCCCCGGCCTCCCGCATGTGGTAGCCGCTGATGCTGATCGGGTTGAACTGGGGCAGCTCCGCGCGGCAATAGGCGATGACATCGGTCGCCAACCGCAGCGACGGGCCGGACGGGAAGATGTAGGTCCCGCGCGCGACATATTCCTTGAGGATGTCGTTCTGGACCGTCCCCCGCAGGCGGGCCGGCTCCACCCCCTGGCGGCGACCGACGGTCTCGTACAGCGCGAGCAGGATGGCCGCGGTGGCGTTGATCGTCATCGAGGTGCTGACCGTGCCCAGGTCGATCCCCTCCAGCAGGCGCTCCATGTCATGGACGGTGTCGATCGGCACCCCTACCCGGCCCACCTCGCCGGCCACCCGCGAGTCGTCGCTGTCGTATCCCATCTGGGTCGGCAGGTCGAACGCCACCGACAGCCCCGTCTGGCCGTCCGCCAGCAGGTCGCGGAAGCGCCGGTTCGACTCCGCGGGCGAGGTGAACCCGGCGTACTGGCGCATGGTCCATGGGCGCCCGCGGTAGCCCGATGCGTGGATGCCCCGGGTGTATGGATAGACGCCCGGATCGCCCAACCGGTCGTCGAGATCGGGGGCCAGGTCGCCTGACCGATATACGCTGCGGATCTCGAATCCCGAGCTGGACCGATCACGGCGCGGACCGCCGTCCTCCCTCGCGGGATCGTCTCCGCTGCTCACGCCGCCGATTCTACGGTTCGGGGTCGGCCAGCCGAACAAGGAGGGCGCCGGTGACGATCGTCTGGCCTGGCGCCGCCTCGACGCTCACCACCTGTCCCGCGCGCGGCGCACGGATCTCGTTTTCCATCTTCATGGCCTCCACCGTCAGCAGCGCATCCCCCTCCGCCACCACGTCTCCCGGGCGGACCGCGACCTTGACCACCAACCCGGGCAGGGTGGCGCGGACCTCCGCCGGGCCATGACGCGGGGCGGCGAGTTGGCTCGACTCGGCCAGCAACCGCTCCCGATGGCCGCGGACCGTGACCCCGAGCCGGCGTCCGCGGAGGGTGACGACCCACTCCGCGGGGCCGCCCTCGACCAGGACCGGGACGCGCTCGCCGTCGCGCCGCAGGGTCGCATCACCGTGCCCGCGCTCCAGCCAGTCGAACTCCCATTCCGGGTCTGGGGCCGTCGGCTGACCCTCGACCAGGAACTCAGCTTCAACCGTCACGGCTCGACCGCCTCTTCGCGCGCCAGCCGGGCCCACGGGCGGTTGCTTCGGGTCCCCGAGGCGCCGCTCGAAGCAGCGGCGGGCGGCCGAGGCGGGACGCCCGTCGCGCGGGCCCCAGCCACCGCGGACGCGGCCATCTGGGCCTCGCCCTCGGACAAAAACGGCCCGTCGGCCCAGAGGTCGAGTACCAGGCCAGTGTTGTACGTGCCCGCGATGAACGCCGGCTGGTCCACCAACCAGCGATGGAATCCCAGGGTCGTCGACACGCCCCCGATCCGCGTTTCGTCCAGCGCACGCCGCAGGCGTGCCACCGCGGCCGGGCGGTCCGGCGCATGGACCATGAGCTTGGCCAGTAACGGGTCGTACTCGGTGGGCAGGTCGAGGTCGGCCTCTGCCCCGGCATCCACGCGAACGCCCGGCCCGTCGGGCATGCGCCAGGCGCCGATCCGGCCGGTGGTGGGGCGAAAGCCCTCCCACGGATCCTCGGCATACAGGCGCACCTGGATGGCGTGACCGCGCCACTGCGGTTCCAGCACTTCCACTGGGAGGCGCTCGCCGGCAGCCACGCGCAGCTGCCAGGCAACCAGGTCCACCCCGGTCACCAACTCGGTGACGCCATGCTCGACCTGAAGCCGGGTGTTCATCTCGAGGAACCAGTGGCGCCGATCGCGGTCGAGGAGGAACTCGACCGTCGCCGCGCTGTGGAACGGCACCGCCTCCGCGATGCGGCGCGCGTCGGCCGCCATGCGCTCGCGCGTCTCTGCATTGAGGCCGGGCGCGGGTGCCTCCTCGACCAGCTTCTGGTGGCGACGTTGGACCGAGCACTCGCGTTCACCGAGGACGGCCAGTCCCCCATGCCGATCCCCGAGGAGCTGGACCTCGACGTGGCGCGCGCCAAGGATCAGGCGTTCGACGTACAGCGTGCCGTCCCCGAATGCGGCGGTCGCCTCGCGGCGTGCGCTCTCCAGGGCCTCCGGCATGTCAGCCGGGCCATCGACCCGTCGCACGCCGCGCCCGCCGCCACCGGCCGCGGCCTTGACGAGCAACGGATACCCGAGATCGTCCAACTCGGCCAGGCCTGCCGGATCGACCGCCACCATCAGACCCGGGGTTACGGCCACGCCGGCGTCGACCGCGGTGCGACGAGCCGCCAGCTTGTCGCCCAGCCGCTGCATCGTTTCGGGCGGAGGGCCGACGAACACCAGACCGGCGGCCGTCACCGAGCGGGCGAAGGTGGCGCTTTCGCTGAGGAAGCCATACCCGGGATGCACCGCCTCGGCGTTCGCGCGGCGGGCGGCGTCGAGCAGCGCATCGATCGACAGGTACGACGCGGCGGCCGCGGCCGGACCAATGTGCTCCGCTCGGTCCGCGGCGCGAACGTGGGGCGCGTCGCGGTCGACGTCCGAGTAGACAGCGACCGCCTCGATCCCCAACTCGCGGCAGGCCCGGATGATCCGAATCGCGATCTCGCCCCGGTTCGCGACGAGGACGCGGCGAAACGGCGGCGTCACTGTCTTTGCGGAAAGACGGGCAACGGCTGGCGCGTCAGAGCGGAATGTTGCCGTGCTTCCGCCGCGGACCCGGCTGGCGCTTGCCGTCCAGGACGGCGAACGCCCCGGCCACCCGACTCCGCGTTTCGGAGGGACGGATGACCTCGTCGACGTAGCCGCGCGATGCGGCGACGTACGGATTCGCGAATCGCTCTTCGTACTCCGCCACCAGCTGCTGCCGCTCCGCCTCCGGGTCGGCGGCCTGCGCCAGGCGCTCCCGAAACACGATGTTCACCGCGCCCTCGACGCCCATCACGGCGATCTCCGCCGTCGGCCAGGCGAAGTTCAGGTCGCCGCGGATGTGCTTGCTGCTCATGACGTCGTAGGCGCCGCCATACGCCTTGCGTGTGATCACCGTCACTTTCGGAACGGTGGCCTCCGCGAACGCGTACAGCAATTTCGCGCCATGGCGGATGATGCCGCGATGCTCTTGATCGACGCCGGGCAGGAATCCGGGCACGTCGACCAGGGTGAGCAACGGAACGTTGAAGCAGTCGCAGGTCCGCACGAAGCGCGCCGCTTTGTCGGAGGCGTCGATGTCGAGAACACCGGCCAGCACATTCGGTTGCTGGGCGACGACCCCAATCGACCGACCTTCGATGCGCGCAAAGCCGCAGATGATGTTGCGCGCGAACCCGGCGTGGACCTCGAGAAACGATTCGGCGTCCACGATTCCGCGGATGACGTCGTGCATGTCGTATGCCTGCTGGGGCGAATCGGGAATCACGCTATCCAGTTCGTCCGCATCACCGGGAGGCGGTTCCCATTCGGACCGCGGGATGACTGGATCGACATTGTTCTGGGGTAGGTACCCCAGGATCTGGCGCGCGAGCAGCAGGGCCGCCGGTTCAGACGGGGCGAGGAAGTGCGCCACCCCGCTGACTTCGTTGTGGATGCGCGCGCCACCCAGTCCTTCGAAGTCGATCTCTTCATGGGTCACCGTTTTCACGACGTTGGGTCCGGTCACGAACATGTAGCTCAACCCGTCGACCATGATTGTGAGATCGGTGATGGCCGGCGAGTACACCGCGCCGCCGGCACATGGCCCGAGCACCAGTGACAGCTGGGGGACGACCCCCGACGCCAGGGTGTTGCGCAGGAAGATCTCGGCGTAGCCACCCAACGAGTCCACGCCTTCCTGAATCCGCGCGCCACCCGAGTCCGCGAGGCCGATGATCGGCGCCCCGCTGGCGATCGCCAGGTCCATCACCTTGCAGATTTTCTGCGCGTGCGCCTCCGAGAGGGAGCCGCCGAAGACGGTGAAGTCCTGGGCGTACACGAATACGATGCGTTCGTCGACGGTTCCCCAGCCGGTGACCACTCCGTCGCCCAGGTAGCGCTCGTCCTCCAGCCCGAACTCGGTGGTCCGGTGCGTGACAAAGGCGTCCAACTCCGCGAATGACCCGTCATCGAGGAGGATCTCCAGGCGCTCGCGCGCCGTCAGCTTGCCGCGCGCGTGCTGCTGTGCAATCCGCTCTTCGCCGCCACCGCGTTGCGCGGCGCGTCGTTGTTCGACCAGGTGGTCGAGCTTGTCCGCTGTCGACACCGGTCCTCCAATGTGATGGTGGGCCCAGCAGGGATCGAACCTGCGACCAGCCGGTTATGAGCCGGATGCTCTAACCACTGAGCTATGGGCCCGACGGGGCTGGCGGTGGACAACTCCGAGTATAGAGGCTCGTCTTTGCACAAAGACATCGACAATCCCCGACGTTGTGGATAACCCCGATGACCTTGGATGGTGGGGCTGCCTATGATCCGCACCGGATCGCATCCCGCGATTCAGCAGCCCGAACTCAGACCGCGGAAGGTGTCGCCTTGACCAAAGTCATCTCGTTGGCCAATCAGAAGGGCGGAGTCGGCAAGACGACTTGCACCATCAATCTGGGGGGCGCTCTGACCGAGCTCGGCTACCGCGTGCTGTGCATCGACATGGACCCCCAGGCCAACCTGACCGTCGGCCTCGGGATCTCGTTAGCCGATGTTCACCGATCCATGGCCGATGTGCTCAACGAGGATCGAGTGGGGCTGGACGAGGTCATTCGCGAAACGGCGGTGGCCGGCCTGTCCGTCGCCCCGGCGACGCTGGAGCTGGCCTCGACCGAGGTCGAGCTGTTCACCGCCATCGGCCGCGAAATGGTGCTGGGAGATGCGATCTCCGGTTCTGCTGATCGGCAGTACGACGTGATCCTGATCGACAGTCCCCCGACCCTGGGCCTGCTTACGATCAACGCGTTGGTCGCGTCCTCGCGCGTCATCATCCCCGTCCAGACCCAGTTCTACGCCATCAAGGGCCTGACCGCGCTGATCAAAGTTATCAACACCATCCGGGTCAAGCTGAATCACGACCTGGAGATCCTCGGCCTGCTGCCGACCTTCTACGACGGTCGCACGATCCTCGCCCGCGAGATGCTGGAGAACCTCCGGGAGCTGGGTGACCAACGGGTCTTCAACACGATGATCAAGAACACAGTGAAGCTCGGGGAGGCGCCGCTGACCGGCCGCCCCGTTACCGAGTACGCGCCAAGCTCGGCGGCTGCACATGCCTTCCGGGACCTGGCGCGGGAGGTGATCGAACTTGGCTAGGCCGCCGGTCTTCAAGGACAACATCGCCCGCCTCTTCGACGAGGCAGCCGCCACTGAGCTGACGGCGGGCATCGTCTCGCTGATCGACTCCCGGTCGACCCGGGTCCAGATCCGGGACGTGCCCACCAATCGGGTTCTCCCCAACCCCGCTCAGCCACGCCTCTCGTACGAGGAGGACTCTCTGGCCGAGCTGGCTGATTCGATCCGCGCGCATGGGGTCCTGCAGCCAATCCTGGTCCGGCCCGCCGGGTCCCAGTTCGAGCTCATCGCCGGCGAACGCCGCTGGCGAGCGGCGCGGACGGCTGGCCTCGACACCGTCCCGGCGATCGTCCTCGACTTCGACGAAGAGACCGCGCTCGAGGTCTCCATCATCGAGAACCTCCAGCGGGAGGACGTGTCGCCGCTCGAGGAAGCGGGCATGTACCGCAAGATGCTGGCCCTGGGCTACTCCGTCCGGCAGCTGGCAGGCAAGATCGGCAAGGACAAGGGCTACGTCGAGAACCGGCTCCGGCTGGCCGACGCCCCGCCCGAGATCCGCGAGCTGGTGGCGGCCCGCAGGGACACCATCAGCCACGCCTACGAGCTGATGAAGGTGACCGATGAGAAGACCCGGCGCAAGCTGGCGACACGGGTGGCGGCCGGCGAGCTGACGCTGGCAAAGCTCCGGCGCCTGACCGGGACCCGCGAGCCGAAGGCGCCTTCGGATCGGCCCAAGCGCCGGGCCCGCACCGCGGCCGGGGTGGCCGTGGCCGCCCGCAACGCGGACGACGCGCTGCTGGACGTCAAAGGCCGGCTGGCATCGGTCGTCGACGAGCTGGCCGACCTGCTCCGCCAGCACGAGGTGATCAACCAGATCCCCGCCACCAACCGGGACAACCTGGCCAAGTACCTGACCATCACCAAGCTCAAGATCGAGAACGCGATCGCCATCGTCCGCGCCACGCGCGAGGAGTAGCCCCGCTCAGGGGGTGTAGGACATCACCTCGCGGTGGTCGACGAGGAAGTCGACGAGCTTGGCTCGCGCGTCCGGATCGGTCCGGCGCAGGCCCGCGACGGCCCTTGGGAGCTCGAAGATCGGCGCCGCCAGCGCCCCGGCGGTGTCGATGCCGATCACGTGGTCAGGGCCGCCTCCGACCAGGAAGGCGCGCTGGAAGGCGCGGGCGTCGAGCCCGGCCGCCCGGCTGAAGGCGGCGATCGCCCTGCCCACCCCGCGCCGCTTGGCGAAGTCCATGAACAGGTCGGCCGCCCAGGTGTCGATCTGCTCGTCGCTTTGGGCGGCAACCATCTCCCGGTACGGCTGTGCCTCGGTCAGATTCACGCGCTCTCCTCGCTCGAACCTGGGCGATTCTAGCCGAGCCGATCGGCGCCGAATCGACCCCGGGCCGGCCGGACGCCACTGCTATCCTCGGCCCGTGCTGTCCCGCAGCAGCGACCCCCGCACCGAGGACGTCATCACCTACGACCTGGTCCAATCCGGGGCGCAGGGTGAGGCGGTGGTCGGCTCCGCTACCTTCCAGGGCGGCCGGTGGCAGGTCAGCGCCCCGGACAACGTGCGTGCCGCCCTCGAGGAGCTCCTGGCCAGCCCATTCATGGACCGCGTCCGTGCCGACGAGCGGCCGCGCGGCTACCGCCGGAGCCGCCAGGGCCAGGTGGACATGCTCGTGCCCGGAATGGCCGAGCACTTCGTGGCCCGCATGCGAGGCCTGTGGTTGGCCTTCCCGGACCAGACCGTCGTCACCGCGCGCGAGGGGCGCGTCCGAGCCTCCGCCCCATCGGCGTCGGCGCTGCCGGAGGCCGCCGAGACCGGCCCCCCGGTGGTCGATCCCGCGGTACGCCGATCGACGCTGGAGCGGGCCGATGACGCGGTCAGCGCTCGAGCCCTGGTGCGCGCCGCCGACCCGGATGCCGGCACCCGACCGCCTGGCTCAGTGGCACTCCGCCGCACGGACTGCGGCTGGATCGTCTGACCGGGCGCGCAGGTATCATCCAGCCACCATGAGTCGCCTGCCGCGCTACCTCCTCTTCCCGATCGTGATCTTCGGGACGGGCGCCACCTACCTGCTCCTGAGCTACGAGCTGGCGGGGGCGACCATGATGCTCGTGTTCGGGGGCGCCATGACCTTCTTCATGTGGGTCCTGGTCCCGACCTTCGACCACGAGGGCAATACGGCCCCCATCGACCCCGACTTCCCGGAGCCCGAGCGCTAGCCTCAGCGAATCCCGGTGTCATAGCCAATCACCAGGTCGAGGGCTGGAGCCCCGGGCTCGACGGTGAACTCCACCGGCGCGGCCGTGCCCATCAGCCCATCCACCGGCTGCGGCTCGAGCCGGTAGGCGCCCGGCGCGAGGCTCAGCGCGAACCGACCCTCCGCATCGCTGGTTGTCCGATCCACCTCCACCCCGGCCAGGGTCGTCACCACCAGGACGGCCCCTTCCACGGGCCGATCGGCGCAGGAGGGGTCCGGTGGGTCGGTGACAACCGGGCAGGTCGGGCCGGCCGTGACCGTCCCCGACACGCCTGATTCGGCAGGAAGGGGATCTCCCGACTCCTCCACCAGGTCCACGTCCCCGGCGTCCGAGACGGCGTAGGTCCAGCGATGCTCGCTGATGCAGCCAGCCGGGCAGTCCCCCCAACCCACTCGGATCTCCACCCGCCAGCCGTCGTCGGTCGCGGCGACCTCGTACCACGCGGCCTGCCCGATGAGCTCGGGGTCGCGAGGGGCGAGCCCGGCGAACAGCGGGTTCTGCCCCAGGACCAGGTCCACCGCCTCCCCGGCGTCAATTGGCGTCACCGAAGCGGCCGGCATGCAGCCTGCCGCGGCCAGGGCCGCCGCGAGGGCAAGAACCGCCGGCAACTGTCTCATGAGCGAAGGACGCCCAACGCGAGGGTCAGGTTCCGCATCCTTACCACGGCAGGAGCTGGCGCAGGGCGAACCAGACGTTGGCGGGCCGCTCGGCGAGGCGCCGGACGTACCACGGGTACCAATACTCGCCATACGCGATGAGGACCCTGACCCGGTATCCGTCCGCCCGCAGCCGACGCTGCTGGTCGGCTCGGATCCCGTACAGCATCTGGACCTCAAACGCGTCCCGGCCATGCCCGGCATCGGCCCCCGCCCGGGCGATGTCCTCCACCAGCTCCACGTCGTGGGTCCCCAGGCCCAGGCTCAGGCGTCCAGCCGCCGCGTCGGGGAGCATGGCCAGCGACAGCGCGCGATAGGCGGCATCCACGTCCCGCTTGTCGCGCAACGCGCGCTCGGCCGGCTCGTCGTAGGCGCCCTTGACCAACCGAATGGCAGGAACCAGCGGCCGGAGGCGCTCGACGTCGGCGGGCGTCCGGTGCAGGTAAGCCTGAAGGCAGACGCCCACCCCTGGCTGGGCGCCCAGGAGCCTCACATACAGGTCCAGCGTGCGGTCGACGTACGAGCTGTCCTCCATGTCGATCCAAAACCGGCTGCCGGTTTCGGCCGCATGCCGCGCCAGCGACTCGCAATTCCGGTAGGTCGCCTCCGGATCGAGGTCCAGGCCCAGCTGGGTGAGCTTGGGCGAGATCTGCCCCGCCAGCTGACGGCGAGCGATCTCCTCGATGAGAGTGTGGTAGTGGGCGGCCACCGCATCGGCCTGTGCCATCTGGGTCAGGTTCTCGCCCAGCCGGGTGTAGAGGGCCGGGATGTCCTGCGCCTCCAGAGTTTCCGCGGCAGTCAGCGCCTCGGCCATCGTCTCGCCCGGCATGAAGCGCCGCACGGCGCGGCGCATGCCCGGCAGGCGCGGAACGTGCGCGCGCAGCCACTCGTTGCGGGCAGCCCACAGCAAGATCCGGCGCACGGCGCCGATTCTACGGGGCCGCCGCAGAGCGGCTCGAGCGGGCCGTCAGTCCCTCAGGACCGCCAGGTCGAGCCGGCGAAGGCGCTCGGGATCGCCAACAAGGTTGATCTCGACGATCTTTCCTCCCGTGATCGTGAAGCCAAAGACGACGCGCGGACGTCCGCCCACCGCCCAGACGGCTCCCACGGCTCCGTTCACGAGCGCCAGTTGTGCAACCTGGGCCCTCCCCTTGAAGGTGCCGGCCACCGCAACCTCACCGCGCATCTCGCTCGAAGCGCCCATCCGCACGGCCACTGGGTCGGCCCGGAGCACGACGTCCGGATCGAGCAGCGCGAGAAGCGCCTCGAAGTCACCGCCCCGCGAGGCAGCCAGGAAGGCGCTGACGACTTCTCGTTGGCGCGTGCGATCGGGATCGGGGACGGCGGCCCCTCCCTGCACGCTCCGGCGTGCGCGGCTCGCGAGCTGCCGCGCCGCGGTCGGAGAGCGCCCGACGATGGGAGCGATCTCGTCGAAGGGCACGGCGAACAGGTCGTGCAGCACGAATGCGACCCGCTCGGCGGGAGCCAGCGTTTCGAGCACCACCAGCAGGGCGATACCGAGCGAATCAGCCATGAGCGCTTCGTGCTCGGGGTCGAGCCCGTCCTCAGGGCTCCCGATCGGCTCCGGCGCTTGGACGCCCAGGGGTTCCTCGCGCCGCGACCGGCGTGAGCGCAGCATGTCCAGACACACTCGACCGACCACCGTCGTCAGCCATCCGCCGAAGTTCTCGACGCCGCTGGTGTCGGCGCGGCCGAGTCGCAGCCAAGCCTCCTGGACGGCGTCGTCGGCCTCACTCAGCGAGCCGAGCATGCGGTAGGCCACCGCCCGGAGATGTGCCCTGTGTTCCTCGAACCGCTCGGCCAGCCAGTCGCTCGTGTCCACGGGCCGGCTACTCGGCGGCAATCGGCTGCTCCCCAGCGCCTGCCGCGACCTTCCACAGATAGCCGTCCGGATCGGTGAAGTAGCCGCTCCGTCCACCCCACTGTTGGCTTTCCGCCGCCTTGGCGATCTTGCCGCCGGCGCGTTCGGCTTCGGCCAACACCGCATCAACGCGCTCTTCGGATCGGACGACATACGAGAGCGTGAAACCGCGAAAGCCGCCGCCCTCCGACGGTACGCCGGCGTCGTCGGCGAGCGCATCCCACGGGAGGAGCCCCAACGCGGACGTACCGTTGTTGAGACTGAAGGATACCCACTCGCCCTGCTCCAGCTGGATTGGCCAGCCGAGACCCTCGTTGTAGAACTGCTTCGCCCGGTTCACGTCTTTGACTCCGAGCGTGATGCCGCTGACATGCTGGTTCATCGGTATGCCTCCTCGTGAATGGATCATGAGTTGGTTCGTCATTGGTATGTCGGAACGCGCGGCCGGTACGTGACAAGGTGGAATGATGGCGACCCAGGAGGGTGTTCGGCTGATCGCGCGGTCGCATCGTTACGATTCGTACGCCACGATCCACCCGCGGCGGCGGCGGCTCCCTAGCATGAGGGTCGTCCCCATCAAGACTCGCAGAGGAGGAAACCTGCAAATGAAGGACACGCAGAAGTCCGCCAAGAGCACCACCGCGATCAACAAGAAGTCCAAGGGATTCACGGACGAGGAAAAGGCCGCGATGAGAAATCGCGCCCGTGAGCTGAAGGCGGAAGCGCGCGCGGACAAGAACAAGGCGGACGGGGAAAGCGCCGTGCTTGCGGCGATCGCCGCGATGCCGGAACCGGAACGCACCATGGCCAAGCGGCTCCATGCGATCGTCAAAGCCAGCGCGCCAGCCCTCTCGCCGAAAACCTGGTACGGGATGCCCGCGTATGCCAACCAGGACGGCACGGTCGTCTGCTTCTTCCAGAGCGCGCAGAAGTTCAAATCGAGGTACGCGACGTTCGGCTTCAACGACACGGCGAACCTCGACGAAAGCGCCCTGTGGCCGGTCGCCTTCGCGCTGACGGAGTTGACCGCCGCCGGAGAGGCCAAGATCGGCGCGCTCGTGAAGAAAGCGGTGAGCTGAGGACTGAGCTCGCCACTGGGCCCCGCCCTGGGCGGGACGGCCTGAGCGGTCCGGGCCTGGTCGCGATCTGGAAGGAACCGACCGGTAAGGGTGTTAACCGGTCGCATTCAGTAAGCAGTTGGCTCCGGCGGTAGGATTCTAACCTACGACCAAGCGGTTAACAGCCGTCGGCCTTCTTCCCGAATTCGTGCTCAGAACCGGCCGCGCAGCACCGGTTGAGAGTCATTCTGAGAGTCATGTGCAAGCGCAAGCGTCGACCCGGCTGACGAGATTGGCACCCGCCGTGCATTGAAGCGATCGCGAAGCATCGAGGCGATCCGCCGACAGCGGTCGCGCCAATTGGCCAATCCGGTCGCAGCCCGCCGAGTTCGACGAGTGCCATCGCTCGTTCAACTCCTGTCGGGCGCTCGCCTAAGCGTATCGATCGGTCGCCACCCGTCTACGCCGACGTGCCCCCAGGGCCATCAACTGAGCGTCGGCCATCACCCGACAGGCTCCTGGTCACCTCGCGCCGGCTTCGGCGCACGAGGAGACCACGCGGATGCGCGCGGAGTCAGTGGACGATGGGGCCCATTGGTGGCCGAAGCCGGCAGCGTCCAGCTGGCAGCGCTGGACTGATCGGAGTCAGCTGCCGGAGCCGAACGTGTAGGTCCCGTCCCATGTCCACGTGACGAAGTCCACGGTGTCGACCGCGACGTTCAGATGGAATTGGGTCAGCGAGCCCGTCCCGGACGCGAAGACGCAGCTACCGGGCGAGCCGTCGGCGAAGATCGGAGCGAGGTCGCAGCGTCCGGTCGCCGTTCCGGTCGCCACGGTGATGACCGAGGTCAGGCTGCCGTCGTCGTTGCGCGTGTAGTTGATGACGGTGTCAACCGGGATCCACCGGGAGCTCGAGGACGTGATTACGCAGGTCGCGCCGTCGGTAGTGCCGACGCAGTCCTTGACGGCATGGAACGGCTTCGCAATGGACGCGGACGCAAGCGGGGCCAGGGCGGCGAAGGCGACGATCGGACCTCCCGGGCGACGCGGTGAGCGTACTCCGAGGCTGAGAAAAGGGGAACGTTCAAGCGAAAGGAAGCGGTGCCGTTCGGCACCGACGCCCGCCCGGGCTCCCCGGAGGTCGAACCGCCGGGAGGCCGGCCAGCGGATGGGAGCGGC
>JBBDRZ010000006.1:0-122284 GCA_040905185.1 Chloroflexota bacterium
GGCCGGTGCCGAACCGGGAGTCGAGCAGGCGGGCGGGGCTCAGCGGGACGAAGGTCATGGTCGGCGGAGGCGGCGCGGGGCCCAGAATGGTGCCCGCTGACTCCTGAATCCAGTAGCCGGTCCACACCCCGGCGGTGATGTAGTACCAGGCTCCGGGCTGGTTGGGGATCGTGCTGCGCTGGCTGGTCGGCGCGTTCGAGGCGCTGGCCAGGGTATAGGGCAGGCTGGCGGTGATCGCCCCGGTCGCGTTGAACTGGCGGCCGACATAGGTGCCCGCCTCGAAGTACAGGGTCCGTGGCGGGTTGTACGTCTCGAGCACCGGCGCGGGCGGGGGCAGGACGAACTTGCTCTCGAGGAGATTCCAGAGGTCGGAACTGCCCTGATCCATCAACAGCGTCCACATGCCGGTGCCGGCCAAGGCGCGTTGGTTGACCAAATCCCACTTCTCGGAAAGCGACGCGGCGTCGTCGTAGTAGCCCTGGACCCAGGAAGCGGCTGCGCTGTCGTAGTAGCGGAACCACGGCACCTTGCCGACCGCGTCCCACAGCCGTCCGTAGCGGCTGGAGAGCACGAGGTTGCCGACGTAGTAGTACGCCCTCGACGAGCCCGACGACCCGGGGACGGTCAACGCGTTGAGCGCATCCGACTGGGTCAGCCAGGTCCGACCGTAGTACGGCACCCCCCAGATGATCTCGGACCCCGGCACGATCTCGAGGTAGTCCGCGACCGATTCATTCACATCGAGCATGTACGACGCGTCCATCGGCGCCACGCCGCCGGCTCGAGCCGAGCCCGACCAGCTGTAGTCGTAACCCATCACGAACAGCTCATCGGCGGCGCCCGAGGCAACCAGCCCGGTCAAATCGTACCCGGTGGCCCAGGTGGCAGCCCCGGCCATGGTGCACACGGTCAGGTATGAGCCGACGCCCGCCGCGACCAGAGCCGCCTTGAGCTGCCGGACAAACGACGTGTACTGGTCCCGTTGCGCCACCGCAACCGGCTCGAAGTCGAGGTTGACGCCATCGGCGTTCCGGTCGCGGACGGCGGCGACGATCGCGTTCACGAGCGTGGTGCGGGCCTCGGCGCTGCCGAGCAGCGCAGCCTGCTGGGCACCCCCATCCCACGCCATCATGGTCACGGTGAGAACGACTCGGACCCCGCGTGCATGAGCGGCATTGATGACTCCGGTCATTGCGGAACTGTTCCAGCCGGTCCAGCCCGTCGCATAGGTGGCCAGGGTGCCGTCGGACTGAGCAGCTACTCCGAAATAGGCGACGGTCGAGACCAGGTCGTACCGCATCCACTGCAATTCGTCGGCGCTGAGCATCCAGTAGGGCAGGAAGCCGAGGACCTCCTTGCGCAGCCCGTTCGGCAGGGTGGCGGCCAGGGTCGCATCGTGACCCAGACTTGGATCGGCCAGGCCCAGGAGCGAGGCAGTACCGATGTCTCCTGCGGTGGGTGCAAGGGCCAGCGACGCGGTGGGCGCCGCCAGCGGGGTGGGCTTTACGCCGGGCGTGAAGTCAAAGGTCGCGTCGGCGTGTTCCGCCTCCATCTCGGCCTGCACCGATAACCGTTGACCGAGGCCTGGCGGAGGGACGGGGAGGACCTTCCCGTTGGGGAGCGTGATGGGGCCGTCAGCCAACGTTGGGGGAACCGGCCACGGGGCGCCCCCGGCGGGAGGGTCTGCGGCGCCGATTCGCGACGGTGCGCCGACCGCTGTGGCCAATGCGAGCAGGATCGCCAACACAGCGGATATCGGAGCGGGGGATCGGCGCACGTCGAGCGGTTGACCTCATCAAGAGGCTGGGCCATCCGGGCGGGACCGCACCGGACTCCAGCGGTCTGCACCGTACCGACTGGAGAGTCGCCGGGCCATGGTACGAATCTCCCGGCCCGATTGGCCCGCCACCGGGTCAGGCGCGCGAGCAGGGTCTAATCCGGTCTTGGTATCAGGGCAGGAAGTAACCGGTGACGTCGAAGATCAATTGCGATCCGCCGCTGCCCCACGCGGGGAGGAACGTGCCGCTCAGGGTCCCGCCGCTGCCGAGGGCGAGCGTCACCCCATTGGCGCGACTGTCGCCGAGTGGGAAGTTCAGGGTTGAAGTCGATGGGTAGTCGATTGGATCCGGGCCGAGGTACATCGCGCCATCTTTGGTCTGACCGGTCACGGTCAGGTTGCCGGTGACACCCATGCTGCTACCCGGTACGCCGCCTCGTCCGCCCACCTGGAAGGTTCGCGGCGCGTTGGCGTTGAAGGGGCCGCTCAACCCGTTGCCGAAGCGCGTGTCGAGCAGCCGACTGGGTGTCAGGGGAACGTACATGGCACCGGATCCGCCGGTCACGAAGTAGCCCGTGACGTCGAATACGAGCTGGGTGGTCCCGCTGTAACCGAAGGTTGCGCTGAGTGTGCCACCCGCCCCCAGGGCCAGCGTCACGTTGTTCGCTCGGTTGTCGCCAGTCGGGAAGTTCACCGTCGAGCTGGTGGGGCTGACGGTGGCGTTAGGGCCGAGGTAGACGTATCCCGCGGCCGACTGCTGAGTGACGGTGAGGTTGCCGGTGACGGCGACCGCGGTAGTCGGCACCCCGCCCTGCCCGCCGACCTGGAAGGTTCGCGGAGTGTTTGCGCTGAAGGGGCCGCTCAGCCCGACGGCGAACCGGGTGTCAAGCACTCGAGCCGGTGTTAAGGGAGCGTATCTCGCGCCCGATGTCCCGGGCACGAAGTACCCGGTAACGTCGAAGATGAGATGGGTGGTCCCGCTGTAACCGAAGGTTGCGCTCAGGGCGCCGGTTGGGCTGAGGGCCATCGTCACGCCGTTTGCGCGGGTGTCACCGACCGGGAAGTTGAGGGTCGACGTTGGTGGGTTCGCTATGGGACTGGGACCGAGGTAGACATAACCCGCGCTTGTCTGCGCGGTGACGGTCAAGTTACCGGTCACGGCTGTTGCAGCCGCGGGCACGCCACCACGCCCGGTGACCTGGAACGTGCGCGGGACGTTGGCGCTGAAGGGGCCGCTGAGGCCGTTCCCAGTTCGAGTGTCGAGCAGCCTGGCCGGTGGAAGGGGTACGTACGTCGCCGGCTGCGGCGTCGTCACCGTTACATAGCTGGTACGAGTCAGCGCATGGGTTCCAAGGCTGTTCGTGGCGGTCAGCTTCACGCTGTACGTGCCAGCCACCGAGTAGGTATAAGTCGGGCTGCGTTCGGTCGAGTCGGTGGTCCCGTTGTTGTCGAAGTCCCAGGCCCAGGTTGTGGGCCCGGATGTGGTGGACTCATTGGTGAAGGCCACCCACAGCTGCTCGATCCCGGCGGTGGGAGACGCGCTGAAGCTGGCAGTCGGCGGCGCAGGCGTGGGCGCCTGGTTCGGATCTCCTGCGAACGCATACCAGTAGCTCCACAGACCGCCGGGGCCCTGCGTCCTTTGGATCCAGGCTTCGGCACCCGTGATGTGCGGGTGGGCGAACGTCCTCAGCGCCGATGCCGAGTAGCCGTTGGCCATCTTGAAGATGTCCCCGAAGCTCCTGTTCGGGTTCTCCAGGATCTTGGTGACGACCGATGTGGACCCAAGATCGCTGGCGAAGTAGGTTCCGCCCAGCGCGAGGATGGGACGCGAGTAGTACCCCACACGAGCCAGGGCCGTCGCCTCGCTGCTCGGGGTTGTTTCCTCCGTCTCGCCGGCACCCGGGGCGTAGCAGGCGTTGGAGTAGACCATCACGAAGCCCGGCGCCGGAGCGATCGGCCCCCCAGAGCAGTACGCCGAGTTATACGAAGTCAGCGGCTTGCCCTCGAGGGCGGCCTCGCCGCAGTAGACCATCTGGGTCGAGAGGTTGTGCCCATGACCGGTCGGGTCGGCCGAGTCCGCGCCGGCGATGCGGTTCAATCCCCAGCCGTTCGTGCGATCCGTCAGCAGGGTCGGTCCGTAGGGGTTCGGATACCCACTGCCATGTCCGATGTAGACGATGATGTTGGCGCCGTTGACGGCCGCCATGGCATTCGCCCATGTCGCGTTCGGGGAGAACACGCGGACCGCGGTTGCACCTCTGGCCTCGGCAGCAGCTGCGATCTGCTCGCCACGGTTGAGATAGTTATCCTGGATGGAGCCACCACCGACCGGCCCAACGATGATGGCGACCTTCTGACCCGCGGCGCCGGCGCGCACCGAATGCGGGGAAATGATGGCGGTGGCCGCCATCAAGAATGCCAGCCCGATGGCGAGGGCAAGGCGTACGGGATTGATCAGGGTACGGTCGTGCAACAGGGTCTCCGCGAGTGCTGATGAGTTCAGCCCTCACCGTACGGCCCGGCTGATCCAGAACGCATGAGGCGATGGTTCCGCGCACGCCGGACCTTGGGGCCAGGTGCCTGGCGGCACCGCCGCAGCGCACCGTGTCCGGCATGGCGCTCAGTCGAGCGTCGCGGAGAGCACCACCATGAGCCATTCCACGGTTCGCGGGTCGACCGCGGGACGGACGAAGGCCGTCTGGGTCAGGCCGTTCGGATCGGTCTCGAGCGCCGACACGGTCCCCACCAGCAGACCCCGCGGATAGGGACTGGCGGCGACGCCGTCGAGCTCCAGTCCGGCGGTCACGATCGTGTCGCCGACCGAGACCTCGTCGCTGAGCATCACCTGGCTCATGATCAGCTGTCCCCCGGGCTGTCCCTGGACCAGGCCCAGCGCATCGGTCTGCTGGTCGCGCGCGACGACACGCGAACGCGGGTCGACGAGGAGGCGAACGACGGCGCGGTCCTGGCCGGCCTGGATGACGATCCCCGCCAGCCCGCCGCCTCCCTCTGCGGCCGCCACGACCGGCATCCCGACCCGCACGCCGTCGTCGCGGCCGACTCCGATGCCGACTTCCCAGCTCAACGCGCTGGTCCCGGCAGAGGTCACGCGGGCCGGCAGCAGCTCCCACCCGAGGACCTCCTGCAGGCCCAGCAGCTCGCGCAGCCGGGTGTTCTCGCGGGCCGCCTCCTGGAGCTCCGCCGTGCGCTGCTCAGCGCCGGCCAGCGCACTCCGCAGATCGTCGCTCTCGGTGCGAAGCCGATCGATCTCGGCGATCGTCTCGATCACGTCGGAGATGGCCGAGCCGACCCCGGTCACAAGACCCTGGACCGGACTCAACAGTTGGGCGCTGACCTGCTGCACGGAGCGCACGGGCTCGGTACCCGACACCGCCACCAGCGCGAGGCAGATGACGACCAGCACGGCCCACCACAGCCCGCTCCGGCTCCGGCGATGGGGGCTCGACCCGGCCAATCCCGGCAATCCGGGCACACCGGGCAGGCCCGAGCGGCCGCGCATGCCGTGACGGCCTACCGCGGCGCGCGGGTGTACTGCTCGCTGACCAGCACCCGCTCGAGCGTGTCGAGCTCCTCCAGGACGCGCCCGGTGCCGCGCACCACGCAGGTCAACGGGTCATCCGCGACGTGGACCGGCATCTGGGTCGCCTCCGCCACCCGACGATCCAGCCCCGCCAGCAGAGCCCCACCGCCGGCCAGCACGATGCCCTGGTCCATGATGTCGGCTACCAGCTCCGGCGGCGTCTCCTCGATCGTGTCCTTGATGGCCTGGACGATGGCCGCCACCGACGGCTCGAGCGCCTCGCGGATCTGGTCGCTCCCGACCTCGATGCTGCGCGGGAGGCCGGTCAGCAGGTCGCGTCCCCGGAACGTGACGGTGCGCGGGTTGGTATCCGGATAGGCCGAGCCGACGGCGATCTTGATCTCCTCGGCGGTTCGCTCCCCCATCAGCAGGTTGTACTCGCGACGGGCGAAATTGACGATGTCCTGGTCCATCTCGTCGCCGCCGATGCGGATGGATCGGCTGACCACGATCCCGCCGAGCGAGATGACCGCCACCTCAGTGGTGCCACCGCCGATGTCGACGATGAGCGAGCCCGAAGGCTCGCTGACGGGCAGGCCGGCGCCGATGGCGGCGGCCATCGGCTCTTCGATCAGGCGCGCCCAGCGCGCATGCGCGTTCAGGGTCGCGTCGCGGACGGCACGCTTCTCGACCTCCGTCACGCCGGACGGGATGCCGACCAGGACCCGGGGCCGCGGAATCCGGAAGTAGCGGTCGTGGACCTTCTCGATGAAGTACCGGATCATCTGCTCAGTCACGTCGAAGTCGCTGATCACCCCGTCGCGCAGGGGCCGGATGGCGACGATGTTGGCCGGGGTGCGGCCCACCATCCGCTTGGCTTCGGCGCCGATGGCGAGCACCCGCTTGGTCCGGGTCTCCATGGCCACCACCGACGGCTCGCTGATCACGATCCCCCGGTGCCGGACCGTGACCAGCGTGTTGGCGGTGCCCAGATCGATGCCCAGGTCATGGCTGAAGATGCCCAGCACGCCGTCGAAAATGCCCACGGATCAGGACCTACCTCGGACCACTTTGGAGGGAACGGGTCTGGCCGTCAGGGTACCCGCTCAGGTTTTTGCTGGGACAAGGTGAAGACGACGAACGGGCGGGTCGGGCTCAGCGTGAGCGTGATGACGCGTCCACGACGTGTACGCGTGCGACCGGTGACCAGGTCGGTGAACCGATATGGTCGCCTGGGATCGATCCCGACCGCCTTCAGGTTCGGGCGCAGGACAGCCCGCTCCGACCGGGTCGGGGTCACGTTGACGGCCACCCAGACCGGGCGGCGCCAGCGCCGGGGCTCCTCGCTGAGGAGGTCCACCCGTCCGACGGGCAGGGCCTTGCGGTAGAACATGGTCCGCTTGCCGCGGACCGGCTCGAACCGGAGCGTCTCGGTTCGCTGCAGGGCCCGCCATTGCCGCCGCAGCTGGTTGATGGTCCCTATCAGGGGCTTGAGGTTGCCCGGCGCGTCCCAGTCCCGGACCGTGATCTCATATTTCTCGCTGTCAGCGTATTGGTCGGTCCTGCCCACCCGCCGGTGTTCGAGCAGCTCGAACCCGGAGTAGATCCCGTACACGCCCGCCATGGTCGCTGCCAGCACGAATCGGCTGACGAATACGGCCCGCCCTCGGGCCAGGTAGTGGGGGTTGATATCGGGCGTGTTCGTGAACAGGTTGCCGCGGTAGTACTGGCGCATCTCGGTGAGTGTCAGCTCAGTCATGTAGTCGCGCAGCGCGTTGCGATCCGGCCGATACGTGAAGTAGGTGTACGACTGGGTGAAGCCGGCTTTCGACAGCAGGCGCATCGGCTTGTGCGCGGTGAACGCCTCCGACAGGAAGATGACGTCAGGATGCTGGGCCTGCACCTGGCGGATCAGCCATGCCCAGAACGCCACCGGCTTGGTGTGCGGGTTGTCGACCCGGAACATCCGTACCCCCCGCTCGACCCAGATCAGGACGATGCGACGCCAGGCCTCCCATAGCGCAGCGCGTGCCTTGGGGTCGGGGGTGTGGAAGTCGAACGGGTAGATGTCCTGGTAGCGCTTGGGTGGGTTCTCGGCGTGGCGGACAGTGCCGTCCGGGCCGCGACGGAACCACTCCGGGTGCTCGTGGACCCACGGGTGATCGGGGGAAGCCTGAACGGCAAGGTCGAGGGCCACCTCCAGGTCCAGGCGCTCGGCTGCCCGGCGGAAGTGGAGGAAGGCGTCCAGGCCGCCCAGCTCGGGTGCGACCGCCTCGTGCCCGCCCGCCGGCGACCCAACCGCCCAGGGGCTGCCGACATCGCCCGGCCTGGCCTGAACTGCGTCGTTTCGGCCCTTGCGGTTGGTGATACCGATGGGGTGAATGGGTGGCAGATAGATGACGTCAAACCCGAGCCGGGCCAGCTCCGGAAGGCGCCACTCGGCCTCGATCAGGGTTGTCGCCCGTCCAGGCTCCCGCCCCTGGTTGCGGGGAAAGAACTCATACCAGGCCGCGGTCGCCGCATCGGGGCGGTCGACCACGAGCTCCAACTCGCGGTCATAGCGGGTCGCCGCCGAACGGTCCGGGTGTCGCGCGCCGGCGGCCAGCAGGACGCGTTCCCGCGCAATCCGGGCCGCGGACCGCGCATCTGGCGCCGTGGCCAGGCGCGCTCGAGCCTCTCGCAGGAGCGCCGCGTCTGCGACGGCGCCCGCCGCGGCCGCGCGGCGGGCGGTCCGTTCCAGGAGGCGCTGACCCTCGGCCAGCTCGGTGCCGATCGCCAGACGAGCCCGTGCCTTGCGCACCAGGCGGTCGCTCCAGCTGGCGACCTCGTCACGCCAGGCCTCCAGCGTGTACCGATGCCATCGGTTGCGGGTGAGCCGGACCCGCGCGCTCCAGCGGTCGTGGCGGCCGGCAATCATCCGTACCTCGCGCCACTCGGGCTCATCGTCGGCCCGGATCAGGAGCGCCGCCCCGAGCAGGTCGTGGCCATCGACGATGATATCGGCGCTGACCGTCAGCCAATCGCCGACCACTCGCTTGGCCGGATAGCGGCCGGCGTCGAGCTCGGGCTCCACCCGCTCGATGACGATCGTCCGGGCGGTGCCGACCGCGTCGGGACCCGGCTCGACGGCGGACCCCAGGCGGCGCAGGCTGGATCGGGTGGTCGTCATGCGGGATCGAACCCTACCCCATCCGAGCGGGTAGGCTGTTCGCTCGATGACTCATCCGTCCCGGCGCCGTCCGACCCCGCGCCGACTGGCCGTCGCCGTGGCGCTGGCCCTGCTGGCGGCCGCCTGCGGAACCCAATCACCGACCGCCTCGCCGTCGTCAGGCCCGACGGTCACCGAGCCGTCACCCGCGCCGAGCCCAACTCCGGAGCCCACCCCGCCACGCCTCCGTTCCGGCCCGGACGCGCTTGCGGTCGAGCCCATCGCCGGGCCCTTCGACTACCCCGTCGCCGTCACGAACGCCGGGGACGGATCAGAGCGCCTGTTCGTAGTGGAGCGCGTCGGCCGCATCCGGATCGTCAACCCCGATGGGTCCGTGGCGCCCGAACCCTTCCTGGACATCGTCGCCCGCGTCCTATCCGGGGGCCAAGAGCAGGGCCTCCTCGGACTGGCGTTCCACCCGCGCTACGAGGTCACGGGCCGCTTCTTCGTCAACTACACCCGGCAGCCGGACGGGGCCGACGTGATTGCCGAGTACCGCGTCTCGACCGCGGCCGGGGTCGCCGACCCCGCATCGGAGCGCGTCCTGCTGGCCATCCCCGACCCCGCGGCCAACCACAATGGCGGTGCGCTGGTCTTCGGCCCTGACGGCCACCTGTACATCGCCCTCGGCGACGGCGGGGGGCAGAACGACCAGTTCGGCAACGCCCAGAACCTGAACAGCCTGCTCGGGAAGCTCCTCCGCATCGACGTCGATGGGACCCCCGCCGCGGGCCGCGCATACGCCATCCCCGCCGACAACCCGTTCGCGAACGGCGGCGGGGCGCCCGAGATCTGGGCCATCGGGATGCGGAACCCGTGGCGCATCAGCTTCGACCGCGCGTGGCACGACCTGTACATCGGCGACGTGGGGGGAGGGAGCTGGGAGGAGATCGACCGCCAGCCACCCGATGCGGCGGGTGGGCTGAACTACGGCTGGCCGATCATGGAAGGGCGCCATTGCCTGGCCGGGAGCTGCACGATGACCGGCTACGTGCAACCTATCGCGGAGTACAGCCATGACCTGGGGTGCTCGGTGATCGGCGGCCACGTGTACCGCGGTGAGGTCCACCCCGAGCTCCAGGGTGTCTACGTCTTTGGCGACTGGTGCAGCGGGCGGATCTTCACCCTCGACGTCGAGGGGGAGACGATAACCCCCAAGACGGTGCTGGAGAGCGGCCTCCAGGTCAGCTCGTTCGGCGAGGACGAGGCGGGTGAGATCTACCTGGTCGACTTTGCCGGCGGCGGGCTGTACCGGATCGCGGTTCCCGGCTGACTGTCCACCGCACCGATGCAAGCGCTACAGCGCGCCGGCGGCCCGCAGGCTGACCCAGCGGTCGTGCCCGATGACCAGGTGATCGAGGAGCTCGATGTCCAGCAGCCGGCCGGCGTCCGCCAGGTCGGCCGTGATCCGCAGGTCGTCACCCGACGGAGATGGGTCCCCCGACGGATGGTTGTGCGCCACGATGACGGCCGCCGCCTGGCGGCGGATTGCCTCGCGGTACACCTCGCCGATGCGGACCGGCGAACCGGCGAGGTTGCCGACATAGACCGTGGCCCGGCCCAGCACCACGTTGCGGGTATTCAACAGGCACACCAGCAGCTCCTCGCGATCCAGATGCCCCATCTCGGGGAGCAACCGCTCCGCGACGTCGGCGGGCGTGCGGACCCGCCAGCCCCGGGTCGGCCACCGCGCGACGGCCCGCCGGCCCAGCTCAAACGCCGCCGCCACGCAACCCGCTCGGCGCTGCCCGATCCCCGGCTGGAGCGACAGCTCCGCGGCGTGCAGGTACGGAAGCCGTTCCAGCCCATGGCGGTCGAGCAGGCCACGGGCCGTGGATAGGGCGTTCGGCCCGCCAAGCACCCGGGCCAGCAACTCGTCATCTCCCACGGCTGAGGTCACGCCAGGCAGGGTCGCCCCGGGCGGTGCGCGGCGACTTACCAGCGAGTTATCAGAGGTGCCGGGTCAGACTCCAACCACGTACAGGACCGCGAGCGACAGGGAGTTGAACGCGACATGCATCGCGATGACCAGCGGCAGGCTGCGCGTGATCACGTAGGCAGCGGCGAGGGCCAGGCCCAGCAGAAAGATGGGGGGAAGCGCCAGCAAGGTTCCCCCGGACACATGCGCCACCCCGAACAGCACGGCCGACCCAAGGACCGCGGCCCGGGTTCCGTGCTCACGTTCCCAGGCGTTGACCGCAACCCAGCGGAAGAAGAGCTCCTCGGCCACCGGGGTCAGGATCCCGATGATCCCGATCGCGACCAGCGGCGGCAGGGTGGACGCCAGGTTGGCAACCAGCTGGCTGTCGACCGGCTCCTCCCCGGTGACCTGTTTCACGAACCAGGCGAGGATCGCGGTCAGCGCCGCGGCCAGCACCCAGGCGACGGCGCCGAGGGCCAAGCCTCGGCCCAGGTTGCGGGCCGTCCTCGGGCCATCACCCAACCGCACGCCCGCCAAGGCGTGCGTGCGAAGGACGAAGAGGGCGGCGACCGCCCCGAAGACCAGCGGGGTGACCAGCAGGAGGGCGGTGACGGCCACTGGACCCGGATCCAACACGTCCTGCCCCGCGGCATACGCGGCCAGCAGGGGGATCAGCGACAGCAGGTTGGCAGCCGCCACCGCCAGAAAGAACATGAGAATGATGCTCGGCCCGCGGTAGCGCTCGGCCGGGAGGTGGCGCCGGGCCCAGACCCCCCGCAGGGCAAGCCAACCCAGTCCGCCCAGCAACCCAGCCGCACCCCCCGTGGTGAGGACCCCCGGCAACAGCCAGTCGCGGGCCGTGGCGCCAAGGCTCGCGGCGTAGAAGAGCCAGGCCGCCCCGGCCAGGACCACGATCAAGCCCAGCCCGGCGACGACCCACGCTGGCCATGCGGGGGGCAGCCGGACCGGCGGTCCGGCGAAGGGCGACTGAGCGAAGGGGGGGTCAGCGACGGGCGGCTCAGCCGCCGATGGGACGTTGACCCCCTCGTTGACCGGGTCGGTCAGGGGTTGGGTGCCGCCTGGGGGACAGCGCCCTTCTCAGGTCCGTAATCCGCTGCGCGCTCATCGGTCGCCATCGCCGCCGCTCGGGCGCGCGCGGGCGCCGGACGGGCGCGACTCGGCAGCTCCGTGCCGCAGAAGGCGCAAATCGACCAGGCCGGCTCGGTCAGCCGCTGACAGGCCGGGCAGATCCGGTGCAGCCGCGTGCGACAGCTGGGGCACACGATCCAGTCCTCGGCGACCCGGGCGCGACACGTCGGGCAGCTCCGGTGCTTCTCCATCTCCGCCAGCAGGGACTCCTCGGCCAGCGAGCGCTCGTATACCTCGGCCATCGTCTCGCGGGGCCGGATGATGATGTACATCAGCCACGCGAACAGGAATACGAGCGGGGTGAAGAAGATGATCAGGGCCGACGCGAAGTAGGGCAGGATCGGATTCTCGGTCCGCGCCTGCATGTCGCGGAAGGCCCAGTACGCGGTGCCCAGCCAGAGCATCACCACGTAGATGACGATCAGGGTTGCTGCCAGCTGGACGACCGGGTTGCTGGTGAAGTCGCTCCAGATCTGGCCTGGGTCCGGCAGACCTTCCATTCGCCGATGCCTCACTCCTGGGGGAACGCGGTGCGCGGTGCACCGCACCTGGGCGCACCAAAACGCGCGGGTCATCCTAGCAGATGACCATCGGCGTCCCTCCGGCGACCATCGGCCCGCCGGAAGTCCGGGGCAGGTACTGCACCAGACCGCACCTGCGCCGCGAATGGCATTGTCGGTCGCACATCTCCCGCACCACCTGACGATCAGGTGATGGCCGTTTGGGGCACGGACCCCGATGCTTCTTCGCGACCCACCATCTGGAGCAAGGCTTGCTCGGACTCCTGCGGCTGATCGGCTTTTTGTACCCCGCACTGGCCGCGGTGTGCCTGACTCTGCTGGGCGTGATGCTGGTGCACCAACCGCCCGAGACGCGAGGCTTCATGATCGGCCTGGTGGGGCTGGCCATCGGCGTCGGCGCCACGGCCATGGCCCTCACGACGTGGGGCTATTTCGGACTCCGACTGACGCGCCTGGCCAAGGATCTCGAGCGGACGGTTGACGAGGGCACGCCCATCGTCCTGCGCGAGTCGGGTGTCCCCGCCGAGCGCCGCCTGGCTCGCGCGTTCAACCGGGCGGCCGGCACGTTCGCGCAGTCGGAGGCCCAGGCCACCCGGGATCGGCTGACCGGGGTCCCGAACCGCGAGGCGCTGCTCGTGCAATTGGCGGCCGAGGTCGAGCGGGCGACCCGCCATTCGAAGCCGCTGGCCGTCGCATTCATCGACATCGACCGCTTCAAGCTGATCAACGATTCGTACGGCCACCGGGTGGGCGATGCGGTCCTCCGCCAGCTGGCCGGGCTCATCACCCGCAGCATCCGGACCAGCGACATCTTCGGCCGATACGGCGGGGAGGAGTTCATGTTGATCCTCCCCGAGACCACGCCCGAGGACGCCCTGAGCCTGGTTGAAGAGCTGCGCGAGCTGGTCATGCGTCGTCCACTCAGCGTGGCCTCCGGGATCCTGGTCGACGCGACGATCAGCATCGGGGTGGCCGGGGGCCACGGATCCGATCTCCAGCTGGACCGGATCGTGGATGCCGCCGACGCCGCCATGTACGTCGCCAAGTCCGAGGGCCGCAACCGGAGCTACCTGTTCGGTAACGTCGACGACGAGACCATGGTGCGACGCGCGGCCATCACGCCCGAGCGGCGAGATGCGGCGGCAGCCATCGGCCGCTGGGCGAGCGCCAGCGCCGCCCGGGCGCTGGCATCGGTCCTGGCCCCCCAGCCAGACCATCGCGGCCGGCCGTCGGACATGATCGCGGCGCTGTCGATCGGTGTCGCGCTTCACATGGGGCTGTCGCGGGTCGAGATGGAGCGGATTCGGATCGCGGCCCTGCTCCACGACCTGGGCAAGCTGGCCCTCCCGGGCTCGATCCTGGACAAACCGTCGTCGCTGACCGAGATCGAATGGCAAGTCGTGGGCGAGCACCCCCGCATCGGGCAGGTCATCCTGGAGCAGGCCACGAGCATGCGGGACGCGGTCCCGATCGTGCTTCATCACCACGAGCGATATGACGGGACCGGCTACCCGCACGGTCTGCGGGGCGAGGAGATTCCGCTCGGCGCGCGCATCGTCGCCGTCGCGGACGCCTACCACGCCATGGTCCACGAACGGCCGTATAAGGCTGCCCTGTCCCACGCGAAGGCCCTCGCCGAGCTGCGCCGCCATGCATCGACTCAGTTCGATCCCACCGTGGTCGAGGTCTTCGTCGCCATCTTCGGCGACGAGGTCCCGGTTGACGGACAGGAGGAGATCCACCGCCTCCATGCGCACGCCGAAGGTGGCCTGGAGGCCGTCGACCCCAAGGCCGCGGCGATGCTGAACGCGGGCATGGTCGACGCCGTCGACGCGGATGGCCCGACCACGACCGCGACCCCGACCCCGACCCCGACCCCGACCCCGAAGAGCGGGGCCCAGCCTGGGATGCGGGTGTCCGGCGCGCGGCCCGCCCCAGCTGAGCCGAGCGGCTAGATCTGCCTCAGCCCCCCGCCAACCGGGTGACGGAGCCGATGGCGCCGATGAGCCCCGACAGGAAACCGATGAGCCCTGCCGGCGACAGCCCACGCAAGAGCGCGATGAGGTCGTCCCCCAGCCCCGAGCCGATCTCCACCAGCACGAATAGGATGGCCACGGCCGCGCACCACGCGAAGGCGATCCCAAGGCCGATCCGTTGGGGCCGGCCCGGCGCGCCTCGAACGATTCCCACGCCGGCCAGGACCAGCAGCAGCCCAACCGCCACCGGCAAGGGAGCAGCCACCCCGAAGTAGATCGTCTGCAGCAGGCCGGCATCGGCGGGATACGCGGACCAGAAGGCGAGCCCGTAGCCGCCCGGACCCAGCGCCTGGTCGGCCAACGAGCCCTCGGCCAACGAGAACGGCAGGAACCAGGCGGTCGCCAGGCCGACGGCGGAGATGGTGAGGACGATCGGCCCTAACCAGGCGCGGACTGGTCGCCGTGTTGCGGACACCGCCGCCTCGGGACGTGGAGCGGTGCCGTCGGCGGCCAGCGGAGCGGCGGCCGGGGTCATCGCGGGACGGATGTTGAATCCGCACTCCGAGCAGAACGCGGATCCCGAACGGTTGAGGGCGCCGCAGCGCGGGCAGGGCGCCGATTCGGCGGCGGAACCCGGGCGGCTCATCGTGGCTTCTTCTGCGGCCACCAGCCGCTGCCCGCAGTTGGCACAGAACGAGACCCCCGGCAGGTTCGTGGTTCCGCAGCGGCGGCAGGCGGAGGCGTCGGTCATCGGACGTCCTCTCCGTGCTCCTCTGGCTGGGCCTCAGGCGCGGCCGGCAGCATGCCGGCGTCTCGGGCCGCATCGGCCAGTCGATCCATCAGCCATAGCGCCACCAGCACCAGCGCGGCGCTCAGGAACGCCAGCACGTACAGGCCGGCGCCGGCAGCCATGCCGACCGCGGCCACCGCCCACAGGGAGGCGGCCGTCGTCAGGCCCCGCACGCTGCCCCGGTAGTGGAGGATGGTGCCAGCTCCGATGAACCCGATGCCGGACACGATCTGGGCCGCGATCCGGGTCGGATCGGCACCTTCGAACCCGTATGCACTCACGATCGTGAACAGGGCGGCGCCGAGCGCAACCAGGCTGTGGGTCCGGAAGCCGGCCGCCTGCCGGTGATACTCCCGCTCGAGGCCGATCAACGCGCCAAGTCCCAGGCTCATCCCCAGGCGCAGGGCCAACTCGATCTGGAGGGCGACCGGCAAGTCGGGTGTTATGTCCATCGGCTCAACGCTCCGCTCGTGGCGCCAGCTCCTCGGTCCACCACGCCGAGATCCAGGCCTGGACGACTCCGGCCAGGATCACGAGCAGGAGCCAGATCCACACGAAGCCTAGCAGGAGGATGGGGGTCGAAGGCTCGGACAGACCACCCTCCGCCAGCCGCCTGGAGAGCGGCTGCCACACCGCGCTGAGTGCGACCACCGTGAGCAGCTGGCCGACCAGGAACGCGGCCATGGTCAGCATCGCCTGGGGAATGACCCGATGCGCCCTCTGTCGCAGCGTCGCCAGCGCGAGGCGCCATGGCAGCCGCAGGGCCAGCGCACCCCAGGCCTGGGCCACGGATGCCGCGGCGGCGAACGCGAGCAGGGCCGGCCAGATGATTCCCATCACTCGAACCAGGTACGGCGTGGCGGGGTCGGGCCGGCCGAACGCCTCGAGGAAGGCGGGCGCCAGGGCCCACAGCAGCACGGCGGCCAGGATCACGACCGGGACGGCGGCCAGCCCCAGCCTGCCCGCGGCACGTGGCACGCTCAATGGAACACCGTACCGGTTGTCGGAGAGCCTCATCAGGAGGGCCACCTCTCCGAAGGCAACCGCCAGCAGCATGGTCCCCAATCCGGACAGCACCGCGACCACCAGGGCGACCGCGTTCCAGGGCCACCACGGGCTGGCCGCCAAGCGCACCCCGAAGAACAGCGCGTCGCCCTCGTCGGGCGGGGAGGCGACGACCGCCAAGAACACGGCCCAACCCGCGAACGCGAACGAGACCATGGCGCCGGGGACCCACAGCTCGGCCCGACGGGTCGCCACGCGGGCGGCAGCCAGCCCGCCGCCCAGCCAGTCGCGCACCGGGGCGCGGCCTAGGGGCTGGGTGACGGAGGCGGAGAGCCGGTCAGCTCCGCGATGCGGTCCAGGACGCGGCCCATCTCGTCCACCGCGTCCTGGTACGCGCCCAGGTCACCGGTGGCCAGCGCCGCCTGGGCGTCGTCGTACAGGTCCTGGGCCAGCGCGATCAGCTCCGCGACATCGTCGGGCAGAGCCCCGCCACCACCGCCACCGTCGTCGCCGCCCGGTTCCGGGATCTCCGATTCGCCCAGGAGCTGGCGCAGCGCCTCGTCGATGGTCTCCGCAAAGGCGATCCGGGTCTGGTCGGTCAAGATCACGCGCTTGAACTCGGGGAAGCTGGCCTGCGTGGAGCGCAGGTAGATTGGCTCGACGTACAGGATCGAGTCACCCATCGGCAGCACCAGCAGGTCGCCGCGCACCACCTCGGACCCAGCCTGGCTCCATAGCGTGAACTGGGCGCTGATCCGCGAGTCCTGGTTGATGCGGGCCTGGATCTGGGACGGCCCCTGGGTCGTGGTGTCGACCGGGAAGCGGAACTCGATCCGCTCGCCGTACACCCCGGGGTCCATCCGGGCTGCGACCCAGGAGATCATGTTGGGCCGGCTGGCAGCAACCAGGGGCTGGATCAGGACGAATTCCCCGGTCTCCTCGCCGGGGACCTTCATGATCACGTAGTACGGCTCCACCAGCCGCCCCTCGCCGGCGACTTCGGTCTGCTGGGTCGGGAACGACCAGCGGTCCTCCTGGTTGTAGAACGTGCCGGCCCCCGCTTCGGTCGGGGCGATGTGGTACAGCAGGTAGGCCGTGTTCTGGGCGGTGAACAGGTCCTCCGGGTACCGCAGGTGGGCAACCAGGGATTCCGGCATGGCGTCCAGCGGCTCGAACAGGCCCGGGAAGATCCGGCCCCAGGCGGCGATGATCGGATCGTCCTCGTCGGCCACGAAGAAGCGCATTTCGCCGGTGTAGGCGTCGACGACCACCTTGACCGCGTTGCGGACGTAGTTCGCCCCGCCAAAGGCCGTCTCGGCGGGAAGCGGCTGGGCGTTCGGGTATCGGTCCGACGTCGTGTAGGCGTCCCAGATCCATGCCAGGCGGCCATCGGCGGTGACCAGGTATGGGTCGCGGTCGTAGGTCAGGAAGGGAGCCAGCTCCGGGACCCGTTGCGTGATGGCGCGGCGAAACAGCATGGCGGAGTCGCTCGTCAGCTGGTCGCTGATGAGAAGGTTCAGGTCGCCGAACCGAATCGCGAACAGGAGGCGCGACAGGACGTTGTCGACCCGCACCCCCGCGGTGCCGGCCCAGGAGGTCGTTTCGCCTCCTTCGTCACCCAGGGGGTAGTCGAATTCATCGGTCTGGGTCCGGACCACCACGTAGTCGTCGGTCAACTCGCCGAAGTAAAGCCGCGGCTCGCCGATCGGCAGCTCGGGATTGCGGTTGATGCCGCTGATCAGGTAGTCGGGCTGGCCCTCGGGGGTGATGGCGTTGGACACCACCGCGGTCAGGCCGTAGCCGTGCGTGAACACCAGCCGCTCGTTGGTCCAGGTCCGGGCCGCATCGGCCAGGCGGTCGATCTCGATCTCCCGGCCGGACAACATCAGCTGGCGCTGCTCGCCATCGATCTCGTATCGGTCGATGTCGACGTCGTGGAAGTTGTAGTACTGGCGCAGGATCTGCTGCTGGCCGAAGGTCACCAGCAGCGGCCGGTAGTCCCACAGGCGCAGGTTGTTGAGGGTCTCGGGGTTGTCGTCGAACAGGGCCCGGCTGGGACGCTGCTCGCCGGTGAACTCGCGCAGCTCAATCGCGTCCAGGTCATAGGCGGCCCGTGTGGCCGCCAGGTGGCGCTCGATGTAGACCCGCTCTCGGTCGAGCTCGTTGGGCTCAACCGTGAAGCGCTGGACGATGCCCGGATAGAAGCCGCCCACGAGCAGCGACAGCACGAACCACGCGCCCGCAGCCAGGCCAATCAGCCACAGGGTCCGGAACCAGATGTTGGCCACCAACAGCCCGGCCGACACGAGGGCCACCCCGGTCAGGATGAGATAGGCCGGGGCCTGGGCGTTGAGGTCGGTGTACATCGCCGCCTGGACCGTGCCGCCGATGCCCCGCGTCGAGTACGCCAGCTCGGCGGTGTCGAGCTGGTAGCCGGCAGCGATGGCCACTAGCAGGGCGGCACCCAGCAGGCTGAGGTGGACGCGGACGGGCGCCGTGAGCTGGAACGACCACCGGGTGGCCGACACCGCGTAGGCCCCAACCGTCAGACCGATGATGACCGCCAGCGCGGTGACCACCCAGCCCTGGACGAAGCGCCAGAAGGGCAGGTCGAAGATGTAGAAGCCGATGTCGCGGCCGAAGGCCGCGTCGGTGGTCCCGAAGTCCCCGCCGTTGAAGAACAGCAGCAGGGTCTGCCAGTTGCCGCCCCAGGCGAGGGCGCTGACAAACCCGCCCACCACGGTCAGCGCCACCAGCAGGATCCCCACCGGGCGTGACAGGTCGGGTATTTCCACCGACCCGACCCGGCGGACCGGCACCTGGGGACCGAGCCGGCCGGCGACCCACAGGCTGAGCAGGGCGGGGATCGTGAACAACGCCAGTCCGGCGAGGAACCAGCCTAAATGCGCCACGAAGCGCGTCAGCAGGACGTCGCGGCGCCCCAGGGCGTCGTACCAGGCCAGGTCCGTGAACAGCTCGACCAGGCCGCCGAGGAGCTGGAGCAGCACGAACGCGCCCACCAGGAAGAGCGCCGGGCGTGTCCAGTTGCCGGGAGGACGATTCGGCTGGCCGCGCCGGCGGCGGACGCGTCGGAGAGGGGGCGGCACGTCGCCGCCATCGTCATCCGGGATCTGCTCTTCCGGCGGCCCCACTGGGTCGCGGGGCGGGAGAGGACGCCCCTCGCGGGCGTAGTCCTGCTCCATCTGTCGGCGCTGCATCTCTTCGAGCAGCTTGTCGAACCAGCTGGACATCGGTCCGCCCATCCTACGGCGGATCGGCTACTCCCACTCGATAGTGGCCGGCGGCTTGGAGCTGATGTCGTAGACCACCCGGTTCACGCCGGGCACCTCGTTGACGATCCGGGTGCTGATCCGGGCCAGCACGTCGTACGGAAGCCGTGCCCAGTCGGCGGTCATCCCGTCTTCAGAGGTCACCGCCCGCACCGCCACCACGTTGGCGTAGGTGCGACCGTCGCCCATGACCCCAACCGTATCGACGGGAGTCAGGATGGCGAAGGATTGCCACAGCTGTTGGTACAGGCCGGCGGCCTTGATCTCGTCCAGGACGATCCAATCGGCATCACGCAAGGTCTCGAGCCGGGACGCGGTGACCTCGCCGATAACCCGAATGGCGAGGCCGGGACCCGGGAACGGCTGGCGCAGGATCATGGCCTCCGGTAGGCCGAGCTCGGTACCCACCCGCCGCACCTCGTCCTTGAACAGGTGGCGCAGCGGCTCGATGAGCCGGAAGCGCAGGTTGGCGGGCAGGCCCCCCACGTTGTGATGGGTCTTGATCTTGGCCGCTGCCTTGGACTCGACCGTCTTGGACTCGATGACGTCGGGGTACAGCGTTCCCTGGACCAGGAAGTCAATCGGCCCCAGCCGCGCGGCCTCCAACTCGAACACCTGTATGAACTCGTCGCCGATGATCCGGCGCTTGTCTTCGGGATCCGTCACCCCCACCAGGCGGTGGAGGAATCGGTCCTGGGCATCGACCATCCGCAGCTGCATGCCGAGGTTCTGCTCGAAGGTGGTCCGCAGCAGCTCTGACTCGCGCTTGCGCATGAGGCCGGTGTCGACGTAGATGCAGGTCAGCCGGTCGCCGACGGCCCGATGCACGAGTGTCGCGGCCACGGCGCTGTCGACGCCGCCGGACAGCGCGCAGATCACCTGCCCCGCACCCACTTCGGCCCGGATGGCGGCCACGGTGGCGCCGATGAAGCCGGCCGGTGTCCATTCGCCGCGGGCGCCCGCGATGCGCAACGTGAAGTTGGCCAGGATCTCGCGGCCCTGGGGGGTGTGGACGACCTCGGGGTGGAATTGCAGGCCCATCAGCCCGTGGTCGTTGGCCATGGCCGCGTACGGCGTGGACTCGCTGGATGCGAGGGCGCGGAAGCCGGGGGGCGGCTCGAGGATCGAGTCACCGTGGCTCATCCAGACGGGCGCGGCCGTCGGCAGGCCGGCGAGCAATGGCTCGCCTGGCGCCGCATGGATGGTGGCGGGGCCGTATTCGCGGCGCTCGGCGGGTGCCACCCGGCCGCCGAGCTGGTGGGCCATCAGCTGCATGCCGTAGCAGATGCCAAGGACAGGGACGCTCCCTTCCCAGATGCGCGGGTCCGCCTGCGGCGCATCGTCGTCATAGACCGATGCGGGACCGCCCGACAGGATGATCCCCACCGGGCGCCGACGGGCGATTTCCTCCCACGGGGTATCGTGGGGGAGCACCACCGAGTACACGTTCAGCTCCCGGATGCGGCGGGCGATGAGCTGGGCGTACTGGCCGCCAAAGTCGAGCACGATGACCGTCTGCGGGTCAGCGACCGGTTCCGCGGCGCCCTCGGATGCAACCGGGTGCAGGGCCGGCTCGAGGTAGGTTTCGACCGCGCCGCCCTCGCTCAAGGTGCGAACTTGGCCTGCAGGGTCGCGAAATCAGTGTCCGCGGCCTGATTGACGACGCGGCTGATCACAGGCTCCATCATCCTCCAGGCACCGGGGAGCCGGAGCTCGAACGCGAAGGCGAGTTGGGTGCCGGTGCCGTCTGCCACCAACGTGGTATCAGCCGATCCGGAGACCCCCGACTTGTCGATCGATTCGAACGCGAAGCGGCGATTTTCCTCAAGCGCGGTGACGGTACATTCAAGCGAGCCCGATTGCCCCTGGGTGGTCACATCCATCTGAAATCGGCTGCCGACAGCCATCGGACCATTGCCAATCGACACGGCGCTCGTCACACCAGCACCCCGCCGCCACTCGGCGAACCGCGTGGGATCAGCGACATACGGCCACACCGTCTCCGGGCCGGCGGCCAACGACACCCTGCGGTGGACCTTGATCACCGCTGCGGATCGTCCGCGGCCATCTGCCAGGACTTACCCTCGGTCGCGATGGCCGGGGCCACGACCATCTCCACCTCGTGCATGTCGCGGATCGTCCGCGCCCCCAGCGCACCCATGCTCTGGCGCAGTGCGCCAACCAGGTTCTGCGTGCCGTGCGTCGTGCGGGCCGGACCGAACAGGATCTGCTCCAGCGGCAGCCGCTCCTCGAGCTGGATGCGCGTCCCGCGCGGCAGGGTCGGCGAGGGAGCCGCCATGCCCCAGTTGTACCCGCGCCCCGGTGCCTCGATGGCGGCGGCCAGCGGGGTACCCAGCATGACGGCATCGGCTCCCGACGCGATGGCCTTGGCGATGTCGCCGCCGGTCTTCATCCCGCCGTCGGTGATGACCGGCACGTATCGCCCGGTGTCGGCCAGGAACCGATCACGGGCGGCGGCAACCTGGAGGGTGGCGGAGACCTGCGGCACGCCGATCCCGAGCACCTCGCGCGTGGTGCAGGCGGCCCCGGGTCCCACCCCGACGAGGATCCCGGCGGCGCCCTGCTCCATGAGCTGGTAGGCCGCCTCGCCGCTCACCGTGTTGCCCACCAGGACCGGCAGGCGGAGCGCGCCGGTGAGATCCGACAGCGACAGGACGCGACCCGAGGTCGAGATGTGACGCGCGCTCGACACCTGCGACTGCACGACGAACAGGTCGGCGCCGGCCTCGGCCGCCACCGCAGCGTGGTCCCAGGCGGATGCCGGCGTGGTGGCCACCGCGGCCGGCGCCCCGGAGGCCTTGATGCGTGTGATCAGGGCGCCGATCAGCTCGGGCCGAATCGGTGCCGCATAGGCCTCGCTCAGGACCCGCGCGGCGGCGACCGCGTCCGGGGCTTCGACCACCTGCTCGATGATCGGCCCGGCGTCCGGATACCGGGTGTACAGGCCCTCCAGGTTGACGACCGCCAGCCCGCCAAGCCGATGCATCCGCACCGCCATGTCCGGGTCGCTGACCGCATCCATGGCGGCGGCCAGGAACGGGATCTCGAGGCGCAGCGAGCCGATCTCCACCACGGTGTCGACCGCGGCCGGCTCCACCGTGACCGCGCCGGGGACCAGCGAGATCTCCTCGAAGCCGTACGCCCGACGCAGGCGCCCACCGACCTCGGTCAGGGGGCGGAGCAGCGTGCCGGACTCCATGTGGGCCCGCAGTATAAGTGGCGCCGGGCCCGATCAGGCCGGGCTCAGGATCGGGCGCGAACCTTGTCGAAGCAGCTGCTGCAGTAGACCGGGCGATCGTTGCGCGGGAGGAACGGCACCAGGGCCTGCCCCCCACATTCGGCGCACACCGCGGCGTGCATCTCGCGGGCCCCGCCCCCCGTGCCGATGCCCAGCGCGCGGTTCTGCTTGGCAACCGCCCGGCAGCTCGAGCAGCGCTGGGGCTCGTGGGTCAGCCCCTTCTCCTGATAGAACTGCTGCTCGCCGGCCGAGAAGACGAAGTCCATCCCGCAGTCGCGGCACGTGATGGTCTTGTCGGTCAACACCTGCCCTCTCCTCCGTGTCGTGGTCGCCCGGCCCTCGGTTCTCCGGCTCCTCGGGCCGTGGATCGCGACCTGGGATGAGCTGGTGTTCCGGACCTACCAGCCGCCGATGATGCCACGCAGGTCAAGCGTCGGGAACCCTCTAGTAGGCGGTGACCTCCACCTCATCCCGCGCGGCGACCCCGTAGAAGCGGGTGTGCGTGCGCCGGAACTGGAGCGGCACCTCGCCAATCGGCCCGTTGCGATGCTTGGCGATCTTGGCCTTGACCAGCTCCAGGTCCGCGTCGGCGATGGGCTCGCCCTCGGCCCGATACAGGAAGATGACGACGTCCGCGTCCTGCTCCAGCGATCCGGATTCACGAAGGTCCGAGAGTCGCGGCTCGGCACTGCCTCGTTGCTCGACGTTGCGGGATAGCTGGGAAAGGGCCAGCACCGGGACCTTGAGCTCGCGGGCCAGGTTCTTCAGGCCGCGGCTGATCTCACTCACCTCCTGGACCCGGTTCGGCTCCCGGGTGGGGGTCGAGGCCTGCATGAGCTGAAGGTAGTCGACGATGACCAGGTCCAGTCCTTGCTGCTCGACCTCCAGCCGTCGGGCCTTGGTGCGCAACTCCATGACGGAGAGGGTGGGCGAGTCGTCGACCCACATCTTGGCGCTGGCCATGTCGTTCATGACCTTGGCGATCTTCGACCAGTCCGTCTCCTCCATGAACCCGGTCTGAAGCGGGCGTGGATTGATCCCGGTCTCCGAGGACAGGAGCCGAAGCGCGAGTTGTTCGCGGCTCATCTCGAGCGAGAAGATGGCGACCCGCTTCTGCTCATGGACGGCCGCATGGAGGGCCACGTTGAGCGCCAGGCTCGTCTTTCCCACGCTGGGGCGCGCGGCCAGAATGACAAGGTCCGACGGCTGGAACCCGCCGAGGAGCGTGTCGAGCCCGGCCAGCCCGGTGGGGATGCCGAGGATCTGGCCCCGGTGTTCGTGGAGATACTCGAGCCGGTCATAGGCTTCTCCCAGGAGCGTGGCCAGCGTCTCGAACCCGGCGACCGTCCGGCGCTGACTGATCTCGAACAGGATGGCCTCGGCCCGGTCGATGGCGGCCGCCGTGTCATGGGCCTCCTCGTACCCCACCGCAGCGATGCGCCCGGCGGCCGCGATGAGGTTCCGGAGAACTGCCTTCTGCTCGACGATCCGGCCGTAGTGCTCGACGTGCACCGCGGTCGGGACCGCGTTCATGAGGGTCGCCAGGTAGGCGGGGCCACCGACCCCCTCCAGCTTGTCGTGCCGGGTCAGCTCGTCGCCCAGGGTGACGAGGTCGATCGGCTCTCGCTGGCTGTGCAGAGCCAGCATGGCCTCGTAGATGTCCGCATGCTGGGGGCGATAGAAATCGCCGGGGTGCAGGAAGTCGGCGACCTTGAGGATGGCCTCGGGATCGATCAGGATCGAGCCGAGCACGCTCTGCTCGGCCTCGACCGCCTGGGGGGCGACTCGGTCAATGCTCATGATGGCGTGGGCCTGACCCTAGGAGCGCAACCGGCGCTTGGGTAGGGCTTTAACCACAGGCTTAGCCACAGGCCCCAGTTCCGGACGGGGATTCAATGTGGACAAGGTGCACAGATGGTCGCCCCCGGTCGCGACACCTACGCTGTCGCGCGGTCGCCGTCCCTCAATGCTCGGCGACGACCTCGACCCGGACCTGGGCCTCGAGACCCGGCATCAGGTGCACGCTCACCACGTGCTCGCCCACGGTCTTGATCGGCTCGCCAAGGTGAATGTCATGCCGGTCGATCTCGATCCCCTCCTGTCGCAGGCGATCGGCGACGTCGCGCGTCGTCACCGAGCCGAACAGCCGATCTCGTTCGCCGGCCTTGACGCCGATCTGGACGGTCAGCTCCCCGAGGCGCGCGGCGATGGCCTCGGCGTCAGCGCGCAGGGACCGATCGCGCTCGTCCCGCTGGTCGCGGTGGCGCTCCCAATTGCGGATGGCGCCCAGGTCGGCGAGGACGGCCGCTCCGGTGGGGATGAGGTGATTCCGGGCGTACCCGTCCTTCACGTCCTTCAGGTCGCCCTCGCGGCCCAGGCCCTTCACGTCACGCTTCAGGATGACCTTCATTCCACCTCCACCGGGGTCTTGGCGCGGGCGGCGCGCCACTTCCCGATCTGACGTTTGACCTCAGTCGAGTCCCGAAGCCCGCCATACCGACCCAGGAGCTGGGGCAACGTGTCCCGAATTCGATCGTAGCGGTCCCCGAGCAGCGAGCGGAGGCGAGCCAGGTCGGCGTCCAGCATCGCCTGCCCGGCGGCAGCTCGGGCCAGGTGCTCTTCTCGGACCGCCGCCGGCGCATTGCTGATGAACAGGTCCAGGACAAGGAGCAGGACGGTCAGATCATCGGCGGCGCCGAGGATGGGGACGACGTCGGGAATCAGGTCGATGGGCACCACGACGTAGACCAGGGCCGCGATGAGCAGCGCCTTGAGGCCGAGCGGAGTGCGGGGATCTCGGGCCAGGCCCCACACCAGGCGAGCGTAGGTGGGCAACTGGAGGAGGACTTTGGCGGTGCGCAGATAGCGCCACCGGCCGGGACGCAGCACTCGGTTTGGCCTCCGGTCAGTCCGACGAGATGAGTGGGCCGGGATGATACCAAGCGATTGACAATAGAACAGGTGTTCTGCTAGGGTGCTGTGCGTGACCCGGCACGACGCCGAACGCCGACAGCGCATCGTGGAGTACATCGCCCGCACCGTGGCCGAGCGCGGCTATCCGCCCTCGGTCCGCGAGATCGCGGATGCGGTGGGCCTTGCCTCGACATCAGCCGTCCATCACCACCTCGTGGCCCTCGAACGCTCCGGGCAGCTGGAACGCGGCACCCGCTCGTCGCGTGCCCTGCGCCTGACTGCCACCGCGGAAGGCATGGCGCCTCCGGCACGGCCGGCGCGCGGCGCGGTCACTCCCTTCCGGATGCCCATGGAGCGTGATGTCCTGCGGCTCCCGGTGATCGGCGAGATCGCGGCCGGCCAGCCCATCGAGGCCTACCAGGACCCCAGCCAGACGCTCGAGGTCCCGAGCTCGCTCCAGGCCCGGGACGACTCGTACGTCCTGCGCGTGCGCGGGCGAAGCATGGTCGACGCGCTCATCGACGACGGGGACTACGTCATCGTTCAGCCCCAGGCCACGGCCCGCGACGGGGACATCGTGGTCGCCCTGTTGGAGGACAACGGAGTCACCCTGAAGCGCTTCTACCGCGAGGAGGGGCGCATCCGCCTCCAGCCCGCCAACCCGGAGATGGAACCCATCTACGCCACCGAGCTCCAGATCCAGGGCAAGGTGGTCGGCGTCATCCGCAAGCTTTGATCAACTGAACCGATGGCGGCGGTCGTGCCGCCGCTAGGCTGGTGGGACCCATGGTCCAGCCGATGCTCACCCTTCGCCAGCTGGATCGGGGCTACCCGGGTACGGACTGACCGATGCGCACCATCATCCATGCCGACCTCGACGCGTACTACGCCTCGGTGGAGGTGCTCGATGACCCGTCGCTGAGGGGTCTGCCGGTGATCGTGGGCGGCCGTCCCGACGACCGGGGCGTGGTCAGCGCCGCGTCCTACGAGGCGCGCCGCTTCGGGGTCCACTCCGCCATGCCCCTGCGCACAGCCGCGCGGCTCTGTCCGCAGGGCGTCTTCCTGCCCGGCCGATTCGAACGCTATGCGGAAGTCAGCCTCCAGGTCATGCGGATATTCGACACGTTCACGCCGCTGGTCGAGCCCATCAGCCTGGACGAGGCATTCCTGGACGTCACCGGGGCTCCCGCCGGGGATGGGCGAACCATCGGCCAGGCCATCAAGGATCGGGTTCGCGCCGAAGTGGGCCTGGTGGTCAGCGTCGGGGTGGCCACCAACAAGCTCGTGGCCAAGGTCGCCTCGGACCTGCGCAAGCCCGATGCGCTGGTGATCGTCGAGCCAGGCGACGAGGCCGCGTTCCTGGCCCCGTTGCCGGTGTCCCGCCTGTGGGGCGTGGGCCCGCGCGTGCGGCAGGCGCTGGCTGACTACGGGGTGACGATCATCGGCCAGCTGGCGGCGGTGCCGGAGGGGACCCTGCGTCGGCGATTCGGTCGCCACGGCGTGGATCTCCGCCATCGCGCGCGCGGCATTGATCCGTCGCCGGTAGTGCCGGGCCATGCGCCGAAGTCCATCGGTCATGAGCACACCTTCAACACCGACGTCACCGAGCGGACCGGGCTGGACGGCACCCTCCTGTGGCTGTCGGAGTCGGTGGCGGGGCGCCTGCGGCGCCACCACATGGCGGCGGGCGGAGTGCAGCTCAAGCTCCGCTACGAGGGCTTCGAGACGCTGACCCGGCAGGCGACGCTGCCGCACCCGACCACGGACGCTCAGATCCTGCTGGACGTCATCCACCGCCTCCTGGACCGAACCCTGCAACCGGGCCGTGCGGTGCGACTGATCGGCATCACCGCCATCTCGCTGGTGGACGCCCAGCAGCTGACCCTGTTCGACGACGGCCAGCGCGTTCAGCGGCTGGCGGAGGCCACCGACGCGGTCCGCGAGAAGTTCGGTGACCGGGCCATCACCCGGGCCCGGTTGTTGCGCGAGGCGCCGGAACGCCGGTTCAGCGAGCGCCCACCAGAGTCTTGACAACTAGAACATGTGTTCGTATTCTGCCGGTATGGCACTCGTCTCCATCACACCCGTCGCCGCGTCGGTCGCCTGGGATGCGCGCCACGTCCGACCCACCCGCATCCGGTTCGGTAACCGGGAGCTGCGCGTCGCGCGCCTGGCCACGGTCCGTGACGAGCGCGCGGCGTATCCGGCGGGCAGCTCCCCGCGCCTGATGCTGGTGGTGGAGGTCGAATCCGGGGAGTCGCTGGAGCTGGTCTTCGACGCGCGGCGCCGCCGCTGGTTCGTCGACGCCCTCGACCCAGCGGCCTGACGGCGCTTCGGGGGCCTATCGCACAGCCCGGCGGGCGCCGCGTCCCTCTCCCGCGGGCCTGCCGGGCTCCTTCTCCGCTCCCCGTACAATCGGCTGCCCATGAGCAGCCCGTCACTCGCTGAACTGACCGTCCGCGATCTCGCCGAGCGGTTGGCGTCGCGCGCCCCGGTGCCGGGCGGCGGCAGCGCCAGCGCCCTGGCCGGCGCCCTGGGAGCAGCACTGGTCGAAATGGTCTGCGAGCTCACGGTCGGGAAACCTGAGTACGAGGACGTCGACCCCGTCGCGCGCCAGATCGGAGCCGCCGCCGGCGAGCTGCGCGGCTCCATGCTCGCCGCGGCCGAGGAGGACGCCGCCGCCTACCTGGACGTGGTCGCCGCGCGTCGTCTGCCGCGCGACAGCGACGAGGAACGGGCGGCGCGAAAGGCCGCCATCGGCGAGGCATCGGTGGTCGCGACCGAGGTCCCGCTGCGGGTGGCCCGGCTCGCGGCCGAGGTCCTCGACCTGGCGGCCAGCATCGCTTCCATCGGCAATCGCAACGCGGTCAGCGACGCGGGTGCCGCGGCGCTGCTGGCCGCGGCGGCAGCCCGGGGAGCGGCCCTCAACGTGAGGATCAACCTGCCCTCGCTTCCGAAAGCTCATCCACTGCGGGCCGACGCCGCGGTGCGGCTGGCCGAGCTGGAGTCCAGCGTGTCCAAACGCGAGGCCGAGGCACTGGGGGCAGTCAGTCAGAGGATGAGCGTGTGAGCGGCCGCATCCTCCACGGTCGCTTGATTGCCGATCTCCACCGCCACGACCTCGCCGCCCGCGTGAGTGTGCTCATTGCCGGCGTGCATGTGCCCGGTCTGGCGATCCTGCGGTTCGCGGACACGGGACCCGAGGTTTCCTACGCCCAGAGCCTCGCGCGCTCGGCCGGCTCGATCGGCATCGCGCCGATGGACGTCCGCCTTGCGGATCACGCCACCATGGACGAAGCCGCTGCCGCCCTCGAGGCCCTGAACCGGGACCCGACCGTGGCCGGCATCGTTGTCATCTATCCCATCCCGGGTCACCTGGACCCCGAGGCGGTCGGTCGGCTGGTTGATCCCGCCAAAGACGTTGACGGGGCGAGCCCGGTGAGTACGGAACGGCTGGCCCGCGGCGAGCCCGCCTTCGTGCCCGCGACCGCGGTGGCGGTGATGGAAATCCTGAACCACTACCGGATTCCGGTGGCCGGACGCCCTACAGTCGTCGTTGGGCGCTCCCGGGTCGTAGGTCAGCCGACGGCGGCCCTGTTGGCTGTCAAAGGTGCAAACGTGGCGGTGGCCCACAGCGAAACAGCGGATCTGGCGCGCGCGACGCGAGCAGCGGAGATCCTGGTGGTGGCCGCCGGGGTGCCGGAGCTCATCGGACCGGATCACGTCAACTCGACCGCGGTGGTCGTGGACTGCGGAATCAACATCACCGATGCCGGCGTGGTCGGCGACGTCGACTTCGAACGGGTGCGCCCGCTGGTCGACGCCATCACCCCGGTCCCCGGCGGCGTGGGACCGGTGACCACGGTGATGCTGCTCGACCAGGTCGTTACGGCCGCCGAACGGGCGGCTCGCCTGGTCACCAACATCGCGACGGACTGACCCATGCCGGGGGCCGGCTCATGACCGAGCTGCTCCCCGAGCTGGTGCTGCTGACCGTTGCCGCGCTGGCGGCCAGCACGCTGGCCGCGGTGGCGGGATTCGGCGGAGCGGCCATCCTGCTCCCCGTCCTGGTGGCCCTCTTCGGCCCGCGGGACGCGATCCCGATCCTGACCATCGCCCAACTGGTCGGCAATGGGTCGCGGGTCGTCATCAATCGCGACGCCGTCGATCGCCGGATCGTGGGCTGGTTCGCGTTGGGTGGCATCCCGGCCGCGTTGATCGGCGGCTTCCTGTTCGCCGCCGCGCCCCTCGACGCGCTGACGCGGCTCATCGGTGCGTTCCTCTTGGCCTCGGTGGCCTGGCGCCACATCCGACCGCGCCCAGCCGGCGCCCTGGGACCAAGGACGTTTACCGTCATCGGTGCCTTCTTCGCCTTCGCGTCGGCCCTGGTCGGATCGATCGGTCCGCTGATGGCGCCCTTCTTCCTGGCTGCCGGGCTGGTGAAGAGCGCCTACATCGGGACCGAGGCTGCTGCGACGGTGGTCATGCACGTCGCCAAGCTGGTCGCCTACGGGACCGCTGCCCTCCTCACGGCCGCCACGGTGGGGATCGGGCTGCTGATGGCACCGGCCATGATTGCCGGCTCACTGATCGGCAAGCGGATCGTGGACCGCCTGCCGGAGCGAGTGTTCGTGGCCATCATCGAGGTCGTCCTGGTGGTAGCCGGGCTGGTGTTCCTCATCGGCGGCTAGGGACCGTCGCAGCTGAAGGTTCCATGCATCGTCCCGGCGATCCGGATGTCGATCATGTCTTCGATCGGTATCGACCCATCGATGAACCCGAGATCGAGCATGGTCTGGTAGCCGGGACACCAGATGGTCGAATCGATCGTGCCGGTGATGCCCACCCCAGCACCCAACCAGACCGGGATCGTTGCCTCAAGGACGGCCAAGGCGGTCGCCTCGTCCTCGGCGATCGTGGGCACAGCTTCCACTGCAGCGCGCAGACCGAGTTCGGGGTCGCCGACGATGACTTCCTGCGCGAGCAGGTAGGCAGTGGCGAAAGCGTGGACCAACTCGAGGTCCGCGGCCAGGAGTTCGTCGCCAACGATCATGCCCGGCCCCGGAAGGGGCGCCACCTCATCCACCGTCAGCAGGTCCACATCCATGCCTTCGGCTGCCAGCCGTAGGGGCTCGTTGTTGCGGAATCCGGTGATGAGGTCCACATCGCCGTTCAGCAGACCCTCGACCTGGTTGAACTGCGGGTACTCGCGAATGGTGACGTCGTCGGCCGTCAGGCCCGCGGAATGGAGGATGGCGAGCAGGGCGTGCCACGACGAGCCGAACCGGCCGGGGGTCCCAATCCGCAGGCCGGCCAGGTCCGCCGGATCCGTCGGCACCGTTCCCTCTGGACCGATCAATGCCACGGGGAAGAACTGGTACAGGGTCGAGACGTATTTGATCGGGATGTCGTTGGTGCGGGCGATCATGACGTCGGTGGCATCAGCAACCCCGAATTCCGCCTGACCAGCAGCGACCAGGCGGATCAGCTCGCCACCGCTGGCGTGCTCGATGGTCACTTCCAACCCTGCCCGTTCGAAATAGCCGTCTTGCTGCGCGAGGTAGAACGGCGCGAACTGAACGTCGGGGCGGAACCCGAGCAGGAGGCGCACCTGGCGGAGCTCGCCGGACGGGGAGGCAGCCGCACTGGCCTCAGGACCGGCGCTCGGGCTGGGGGACGGCGTTGGATTGCAGGCCGCGACGGCCAGGGTCAGCGCGAAGGCCAGGGGAAGGGCACGCGTCCGCATCGGTTTCCTTTCGGGATTCATCGAGGGATCAGCACGCGCTCGGCGATGAGCACCGCGCCGTAGAAGGTCAGGCCCAGCACGGCCAGGCTGCCGAGGGCGACGAACATGAGCGGGGTGTCGAACAGCCCCTGGTCGGCAATGTTGATGAGGACACCCAGACCGATGCTGGCGCCGGCCCATTCGGCCACCACCGCGCCGATGACGGCCAGGGTCACGCCCACCCGGAGCCCCCCGAACAGCACCGGCAGCGCCGAGGGAAGCTCCAGCAGGCGGGTGACCTCGGCCGGGCGGGCACCGTAGGCGCGGGCCATCTCGACCAGGAGCGGGTCGGTGGAGCGGATGCCGACCATGGTCGCGATGGCGATCGGGAAGAACACGATCAGCGCGCAGATCACGACCCGCGCCGTGAGCCCGCCGCCGAACCAGATGTCGACCAGGGGCGCCAGGGCCAGGATGGGAATCGCCTGGGCCGCGACGAGGTAGGGCGAAAGGACCCGCTCCGCGGTCAGGCTCTTGGCCAGCAGGATGCCCACCGCAACCGCCACCAGGGCACCCACCCCAAAACCGATGACGCTTTCCTCCAGGGTTGCACCGAGGTGGGGTTGGAGGGTCCGGTTCTGGATGGCCTCAACCGCGCGGGTCGCGACTACCTCCGGGGCAGGCAGGATGTATTCGGGGTAGCCGCCGACCACGACGATCGCCTTCCAGACTCCGATGAACACCCCGGCGCTGAGGAAGATAAGGGCCACTCGGCGGATGAGGCCACTCATGCCGCCGCCCCCCGCCCCGGCTCGGCCCAGCCCTCGAGCTCGGGGGCGTGGACTGCGGCCAACGCATGGCGGACCTGGGCCTCCACCGCGGCCATGCCCGGATCCCCGCTCAGCCCTGACGGCCTGGGGCGCGCGAGCGGAACCCGGATCTCGGCCGCGACCCGTCCCGGTCGTGGGGTCATGACCCAGATGCGGTCCGCCAGTCCGATAGCCTCGCCGACCGAGTGGGTGACCAGGACCACGGTCCGCCGCCGGGCCAGCCATAAGGCCTCCAGCTGAACGTCGAACGCGTCACGGGTCAGCGCATCCAGGGCGCTGAACGGCTCGTCCAGCAGCAGGACCGGCGGGTCGGTGACCAGCGATCGGGCAAGGGCGACCCGCTGCTGCATGCCTCCCGACAGCTCTCGTGGTCGCAGTGCGCCGATGCTGTCGTCGGCCAGGCCGACCTGGGCCAGCGCGCGTTCGGCGGCCTGATGCCGCCCGGCGCGCGGCGTCCCGCTCAATTCCAGGGGCAGCGCCACGTTGTCGAGCGCGGACCGCCAGCCCAGCAACCGCGGCTGCTGGAATACGAGGCCTGTGCGCCCATCGCCGGCTCGTGGAGGCGATCCATCAGGCCCCAGACCGATGCGCCCCGCGCTCGGTGCCAGCAGCCCGGCAATCGCCCGCAGGAGGGTGCTCTTCCCGCACCCGTTCGGACCGATGACCGCCACCAACTCACCGGAGGCGACCGATCCACTCAGGCCGTCGAGGGCGGTGAGCGCGCCTGACGGCGTGGAGAAGCGGATCGTCAGGTCCTCGATCGTGATCGCCGGCCCGGGTTGGCTCGCGTGCTCCATCGGTCTCCCATGCGCCATCGCGCGACGGGGACGTGGCAGCCGCGACGCCTTCGATCGATGCGCGAAGCCCGCCCGGCGCACAGCGTCGATCGGTCCGCGGGTCGTCGGAGGAACGCCTCGTGCTCGCCCTCTCCCATCCGGACTGTCACCGTCGGCCCTGTCTGCCCGGCGTGGCGCCGGGGTCAGGTCGGCCCCGCGAGGTGCCCCGGCAGCCTCTCCGCGGCCGCCGGCCTCAAGGGGTTCGCGGGCTGGTCCGTTGACCGGACCGACCGCCGGTGGGGGGTTTCACCCCGCCCCGAAGGCGATGGATTCGTTCAGTTGCCGCAATCCTGACACTCCCCGCCCGCGACCGTCAAACCTCTCAGGAGACATCGGCTGCCAGGAAATCGCGCAGAACGCGCGCGAGCTCGGCTGGCTGGTCTTCGGGGATGAGCGTGTAGCTGTCAGCGATCTCCACCAACCGGCCGCGAGGAAGCAGGTCAGCCAGTCGTCGTCCGTGGTCCAGCGGCATGACGCGGTCCTCGACCGCCCACACAACCAGGGCCGCATGCTCAAACGTGCGGAGCCCCTCGGCCGCTGCCAACATCTCCCCCTTTCGCGCGGCTCGCAGGTACTTGATCAGGTCGCGGCGGATCTCGCGCTGCGTGAGCAGCGGCCGCAGCCAGACGTCCATCACTTCATCAGGGACGGGTCGCTTGGACATCCAACCGAAGGCGAAGGGCAGCCTCCGCAGGGGGCGAAGCCGAAGCGGCTGCACCAGCATGTTGAGCCCGCCCGGCAACCTCGCCGCGAGCCAAACCGAGCGTCCGGGAAGGCCTGGTGGGAAGTTCTCGAAGGCCTCGCACGAGATGAGCACGAGTCGTCCGACCCGCTCCGCGCGTCCCTCGGCGATGACCAGTTGCGCTCCACCCCAGTCGTTGCCGACGAGGGTCACATCGCGGAGGTCGAGGCTCTCGAGGAACTCCGCCACCAGCCGGGCCATCCCGCGTGGGGAGAGGTCAGCATCCGGGCTCATCGGGCGGCGATGCCCGCCCAGCGGCAAGGTGGGCACCACGCAGCGGTAGTCCGAACGGAGGTCAGCGACAACGTGACGCCACAGCGAGCCGTCCATGGCCGGTCCATGCAGGAAAACGACGACCGGGCCGTCGCCTCCGGTGTCTTCGTACTCGACGATTCCGTCGGAGAGCTCGAGTTCTTTCATGGTGCCCTGTCTGCATGCTGTGGACTGCCACGGCCGCGTTCGGGCGTGGCACACCCAGTTACCCTCACCGCGATTGTGAAGGACGCGCCGCCAAAGGCGATGGCCCTCCTCACCTGGTCGGTGTTGCCCACGATCACGGGTTAGTTGCCGAGCGCTCGGGCGCCGACCACGACGAACTCGAGCCGGCACCACAACCCGCGGGCCCGAGATTGTGCCGGGATTTGGAGGATTGTTTCCACATCGTCCTTCGCGCAGATCTGCGCTGCCGGGTCATCGAACCGCCCGACGATTTCGATCCAGCGATCGCGTTCCGGCATGGTGATCCCAATAGCGGGATCCACCTTGAACTCGAGACGGTTGCTGGACCCCCGGAAGGTCGACTCCGTGACGCGGACGTCGTAGTAGCCGTAACCGCAGATCAGCCAGGCGGGTTCGCGCGCGCAGTCGCCACTCGTTTCGATGTCGGCTGGGAGATCCGGGAACCAGCCCTGCAGGGTGAGAGCCTGTCCACCGAAGCAACCCAGTCGCATCCCCCACGTCGACGCGAGATAGGTCACATCGGCCAATTCGAATGGCGGAGCCGGGCAGCGCGATATCGGAAGCAGCCAAGGGCCGCTTGTATCGGCTGCGGCGATCCAGCCGATGACCTCGGGGTATGCGCTCCAACGGTTCGGATCGATACTCCTATCTGTCCCCATCAGATACCACCTGAACCCGTCGGCTTCGACGGGTCCATCGAAGACGTATACGTCCTCCCATGGTGTCGCATGCCCTACGGCTACTGGCATTGGCCCGCCGTCAGCAACATCCATCGTTACCAACTCGGCCTGCAGCGTTGGGGCCACACGGACATCGACGCGGTCAGCAACCACGCGGGCGAACCATTCAGAGGGGGGTGCCGGCGCGATGCTTGGTGGGACGGGAGCCGATGGCGGAGGAGTCGAGTTGGAGGGTTTCGCGGAGGCGACCGGCATGTTGGACGGCGAGGCGGTGGACGAGGGCTCCGCGCTGACCTGGTCGCCCCGCCCACCCAGGCCGATCACCACTGCGACACCCAGCAGCGCGGCGGCACTCCCGGCGAGGACCGCCCCAATGATCTTGCCCCGGCGCGTTCCGAAGAGCCGCAGCGGAGTGGGACTCGGACTAGCCGGCGGGGACAAGCTTCACCTCTGTCACCGCGATGATCGACCGGCAGCTGAGCGCAACCGAGTCAGGATCGGGGGGAATCACGGCAAGAGTGAACGCTCGCATCAGTGGTTGGAGCTCGTAGCCGGCCAGACGTGCATGACCCAGTCGATGATGCTGGCGGACCAATCCCCCGCGCGACCTCGGAACGACATATGTTCGTCCCGGACGCCCAGATTGCTCACGGTGTGAGCGGCTCGATGCTGGCAACGACGAATGTCGAGCGGCACCCTTCTATCCAGTCCACATCGGTCGGTGGAGGGACGTATGTCTCGTCAAATCGGCAAGTCTGAGCCGCGGGATCGTCGTAGTGCCCCGTGACTCGCACGTTCGTGTCAATGAGCTCGTCGGTCCCGATGCCGCTCGCTGGATCGACGGCCACCAGAAGCCAGGGGGAGAACTTGTTTCGGTCATGGATGGGTGCCAGCGCCACGGATGAATCGCAACCCAGCCAGGCGGGCTCAATGTCGACGCAGGGGCCGTCAATCGCGCCTGGACCGCCCATCAGAGTCGCGTCAACGGTCAGGGATTCATTGCCGTAGCAAGCGACCGAATCGGATTGGAAGATGAGCGTCACGATGTCGACGGGCGGATTGACGCAATCGGACGATCGCAGATCCGGCCAGGGAGCGACGATGTCGCGGACGCTGGTCAACGCGAAAGTGCCGGCGCATTCGACCCGGAACGGATCCCCGGCTGGGCCGCAGTCGGCCGCCGCGGGGTCGTTGAAATGACCCGTCACCTCGACCCAGGTGTTCGTTCGGACCGCACCCTCGGTCGCGCCGTAATAGATGCGTCCGATCGGACCGGACGGGTCGGCGGCCACCCACAGTAGCTCGGAGGCGGGAGCATAGGGCCCCGGCGGAAGAGCGCCGAAGGCAAGCGGCTGGCGTTCGAGGATGCACATCAGCCACGTCGGCCGATCTGAATAGGTGATGCAGTCATAACCCAGATTGCTTTCCCGGAACACCCACCCGAGAAGGGTCAGTTCATCGCTGCCAAAGCAGCCCGGTCGATCGGCTACCGGCACCGCGACCACTGATTCGAACGTGAACGGCGGCGTTGGACACGCGGCGATGGGCGGCGTCGGTACGGCGGTCGACGGCGGCGACGACGGCAGCGGGGACGGCGACTCGACGACGTTTGGAGCCAGGTGGACGATCTGCAGCCCGACGACGACGGCTCCGAGGATTACGGCCGCGACGGCCGACATCCGGAGGATCCGCCCCGTCCGCGTGCCACCGGCGAGACGAGCGAGCCATCCCCGTCGTTGCGGCTGCTGCGACGTGCGTTGGAGGGCGCTGTCGAGTACCCGATCGGGTGCCTCGCTCGGCGCCTCGCCCCGCAGCCAGGCGGTCAACTCCTGATCGAAGTCGTCCATGCGAGTCATGCCGGGCCGCCTCCGCCGGTGCCGGTTTCGCGGGCATCGGCTTCCAGCGCCGCGCGGAGGGCGCGGGTGGCGTGGTGGAGGCGAGACTTGACGGTTCCGAGGGGAACCCCGGTCGCATCGGCCACCTCGGGCTGGGACAGGCCGTGGAAGTAGTGGAGGACGACGACGGTGCGATGGTCGGCCGAAAGCCGACGGAAGGCGCGTTCCAGCGCCTCGCGGTTCGCCATCGCGGTGCTCGAGTCACCGATTGACGGCTGGTGCGCGGGGAGCAGGGTGACCTCGGCCCGGCGTCGACGCTGGCGTCGGCCCTCGTCACGGCAGGCGTGTACCAGCAGCCGACGCAGCCAGGCGTCGAACCGATCCGGATCGCGGAGTGAAGGCAGGTCACGCCAAGCTCGGACGATGGTCTCCTGAGTCGCATCCTCGGCCTGGTTGTGGTCCCGCAGAATGAGGACTGCCGTCGCGTACAGCCGATCTACGACGCTGCCGGCCAGCGCGGAGAACGCCTCGTGGTCGCCCGACTTCGCTAACACAACCAACTCGCGCTGCACCCAACTCATCCCTTCCGCCGGCTCGTTGGCCGGCGCTCACAGACAATGGCGATCGCGCGAAGCGGTTGGTTCAACCTCAGCCCACGGCGTCAGCCACATCCGGTGGACTGGGGCCGCCGCGCCCGCGGGCCCAGCGGACAAGGATGAAGGCCACGCCTACGACGACCACGACGTAGATCAGGATCTCGAACGGTCGGATGGCCTCGTACAGGGCCTCGTAGTTCTCGCCCAACACCCATCCCGCGGTGACGAGCGCCAGGTTCCACGGGATGGAGCCCATAATCGAGAACAGAAGGAATCGCCCGATGGGCATGCGGGCCACCCCTGCGGGGTAGTTGATCAGCGCTCGCAGGAGCGGGACGAAGCGGGCCAGGAAAACGGCCCAGCCGCCGTAGCGGGCGAACCAGGCATCGGCGCGGTCCAGGTCGTCGGGGTGGATGTGGACGTAGCGTCCGTATCGGTCCAGGAGTGGTCTGCCACCCCAGGCTCCGATCAGGTACCCCGCCAATGAGCCGGCGGCCGCCCCGATCGTGGCGGCGAGCATGACGCCGATGAAGGTCCAGGGTTGCGCGGTCAGCCATTCGACGACGGCGGGATCAGCTCCGGACTGGGCGACCTTCCAGCCCGCCATGGGGACGATGACCTCCGACGGGAGGATAGGGACGAACGTCTCGAGCCCGACGCCCACCGCCACGCCCACGTATCCGATGGCGTCGTAGAGGGCCAGGAAGAACGGGATGACCTGCTGGTCGATGAACTCCAGCACGCCGATCCGCTAGGCCCCGGCTACCAGGCGCTCCCGCAGGGCGGCGTTCATCCGCTCGTCGACCCCCAGGATGTGGACGGCCACCAGCACCGACAGGAGCGCTGCGCCCGCGATCCAGCCGCCCAGCACGTCAAGGGGGTAATGGAGATTGAGGTAGATCCGGACCAGCCCGATGGCCACGATCAGCACCAGCGCCACGCCGTAGGCGATCAGACCCTGCCGTCGATCCGCGGACAGGCGAGCGATACAGAACGCGACCAGCCCGTAGAAGACGGTGGCCCGGAGGGCGTGGCCGGCGGGGAAGACCGCGATGTCGTCCAGCCCCACCCCGTTGACGTTGAACATGCCCGCCACCAGCTCGGGCAGAGTGATCGGCGGGATGGCCACGAAAAACTTGAGCGCCCATTCCATCGGGAACGCCAGCGTGCCGAAGGCGAGCAGAAATGCGAGGTCCGGTCGACCCTTGGCGAGGGCGACGATGCCGCATAAGGCGAACCCAAGTCCCACGAACCAACCTGAACCCAGGCCACTGATCGCGGTCAGCGCCGCGTTCACCACCGCCAGGTTGGCTTCCATCCAGGCCTGGAGCGGCACCACGACGTTCTGCATCAGCCACTCCTCGGGCAAGAGGTAGGTGGTCGTTCGCTTGAGGGCCACCAGCCAGAAGAGCGTGGGGAGGAGGATCAGGGACAGCATGAACGCGGCGGCCGGGCTCGGCACAGCACCGCCCAGCCAGTCCCGCGCGTCGGGGCTCGTGACCAGGCGGCTGGTCGGGTCCGGGATCCTCCGCACGTCCGTAGTATGGGACCCGTGCAAGCCCCGCTCCAGCTGACCGGAGGTGACCTGAGCGTCGAGGTCGTGGTCGCCGTCGCTCGCGGCATGCGGCCGGTGGAGGTGGATGGGACGGCTCGGGAACGCATGGCGGCTTCGCGGTCGGTAATCGATCGGGTGGTCGCGTCGGGCGAGACGGTGTACGGCGTCACGACCGGATTCGGGGACCTGGCCGACGTCCGGATCTCGCCCGAGCAGACCGCCACGCTCCAGCGCAACCTGGTCCGCAGCCACGCGGCCGGTGTGGGTGAGCCGCTCCCCGAGGAAGTGGTGCGCGCCATGCTCGTGCTGCGGGTCAACGCCCTGGCCGTCGGGCTGTCCGGCGTGCGGCCCGAGCTGGCAGACCTGCTGGTCGCCATGCTCAACGCCGGCGTCCATCCCCACATCCCGTCCCGGGGCAGCGTGGGCGCCTCGGGCGACCTGGCTCCACTCGCCCACCTCGCCCTGGTGGTCATTGGCGAAGGCGAAGCAGTGGTTGGCGGCAGGCGACTTGCCGGTGCCGAAGCCCTGGCCGCAGCCGGTCTGGAGCCGATGGAGCTGGAGGCCAAGGAGGGCCTCGCGCTCCTGAACGGGACGCAGCTCATGGCCGCCCTGGGCGCCCTGGCGGCAGCGGACGCGCGGCGGCTGGTCATCACCGCCGACGTGGTGGGAGCCATGAGCCTGGAGGCCATGCTGGGGACGGCATCGGCCTTCGACGAGGCCCTCATCGGTGCCCGCCCCCACCCGGGGCAGGTCGCATCGGCGGCTCGTCTGAGGGGGTTGTTGGCGGATAGCGAGATCGGGGCCAGCCATCGGTCCAGCCCGCACCGCCTCCAGGACCCCTATTCACTGCGCTGCATGCCCCAGGTCCACGGCGCGGTGCACGACGCGTTGGTGCCGCTGGAGGGCGTCCTGGCGGTGGAAATGAACGCCGCCACCGACAATCCGCTGGTCTTCCCCGACGGGCGGGTGATCAGCGGGGGAAACTTCCACGGCGAACCGCTGGCGCTGGCCCTCGACCATGCCCGGGTGGCGCTGACCGCGCTGGCCACCATCTCCGAGCGGCGGACTGCGCGCCTGGTGGACGCGCGGCTGTCGGGACTACCCGCCTTCCTGGCCGTCGAGCCGGGCCTGGAGAGCGGGTTGATGATCGCCCAGTACACCGCGGCTGCCCTGGTCAACGAGCTGAAGACGGTGGCGCATCCGGCGAGCGTGGACACCATCCCGACCAGCGCCAACCAGGAGGACCACGTCAGCATGGGCGCCACGTCCGCCCTGCTGTTGCGGGAGGCCGTGGACCGGGTGACGGCCGTTCTGGCGATCGAGGCCCTGTGTGCCGCGCGCGGTCTCGACCTGCGCGCCCCGTTGCGTCCCGGGCAGGGAGTGGCCGCGGCGCATGCCGTCGTCCGGGCCGCCGTCCCCCCGCTCACCGCGGACCGCCCGCCGGGACCGGACATCGCGGCACTGGCGCAGCTGATCAGCGACGGCGGTCTGGCGATCGATGCCTGAGCTGACGTTCGCCCTCGTGGACGAGGCGAGCATCGATGCGATTCCCGCCCCGGCCAGGCCCGGAGGGCGGTGTCAGACGTGCGACTACTGGGAGCGGCTGGAGGGCAGCCGCGAGGGGGAAGACACCGCCCCCCGTCGTGCCGCCAAGCGGGCTGCCCTGCTGGCCGGCGCCCGGCTGGCCGGCTCCTACGGGATGCTGGCCACCGAGACTGATGGCACCGCCGTCGGCTACGCGCAGTTCGGACCGTTGAGCGCCTACCCGCGGGCCCAGCTGATTCGCGACCGCTACCCCGAGCTGCCCGAATCGCCGACGCCGTGGGTCATCACCTGTCTGCAGGTCGTGCCCGACGCCCCGGACCGGCTCGGCATCGGTCAGGCGCTGGCCGAAGCGGTATGCGTCGACCTGGATCGGCGTGGCGTGACCGCGGTCGAGGTCTATCCCGAGCGGGCCACGGACCCGTGGCTGCCGCCCGGGGGACCGGCAGCGGTGTACGAGTCGTCGGGCTTCGCCCGGGCAGCCGGAGACGACCGATATCCCGTGTATCGGCGCGACCTGGCGGGAGGCGTTGAGGTGGGCTGGGGCGACCTGCTGGAAAAGGCTCGGCCGCCGGATGCCGGCGAGGAGTGGCCGCTTCCATTGCCCAAGGGCCCACGCGAGGAAGACGTCTTCCGCCTGCCACCCAGGCCCGAGCGGCCCAACCCGTTCGGCGAGGACTGACCGACAGACGGGCGGACTGATCGATGATCGAGGCCTTCCTCTGGGCACTGCTGGCCAGCTCGGCGCTGGTCGTAGGCGCCGTCGCGGGAGTGGCCATGAAGGTGCCGCGAGCCTGGGTGGGCCTGGCCCTGGCGTTCGGCGCCGGGGCGCTGATCAGCGCGGTCGCGTTCGAGCTGACCGCAGAAGCGTTCCAGACCGGCGGCGCCGGTTTGCTGGCCGCGGGCTTGGCTGCCGGGGCTATCACTTTCTTCATTGGCAATCGCTGGCTGCACACCCGCGGCGCCGCGCGACGGGGGGCGCGGGTCCGCCCCGCCAAGGACGCCCAGGGCCTATCGATCGTGCTCGGCGCCCTCTTGGACGGCATTCCGGAGTCGATCGTCCTGGGCACCATGCTCCTGGGCGGCGGCAGCCTGGCGCCGGCGTTTCTGGCGGCGGTGGTCCTGTCCAACGTACCGGAGGGCTTGTCTGCATCGGCGGATCTCCGCCGCGAGGGTCACGCCCGCGGATGGATCCTGCGACTCTGGATCAGCGTCGCCGTGGCTTCGGCGGCGACCGCCGCGGTTGCCTACGCGCTCCTCGACAAGCCCGGCGCCGCGGTCCCGTTCGTCCAGGCCTTTGCGGCGGGAGCGTTGATCACCATGCTGGTCGACACGATGATCCCCGAGGCTTACGAGGACAGTGGCGACCGAGCGGGTCTCGTCACCGTCCTTGGCTTCGCCCTGGCGTTCCTGCTATCCGCGGTGTCTTGACCATTCGCCGGCCGAACTCCGCTGAGTCGCGGCCTATCATCGATCCATGACGACCAGCACGCGGCCTGCCGCCGGCCCGCGCGCCGTGCGGTCGCCCCGCGGGACGGAGCTCTCCTGCAAGGGCTGGGGTCAGGAAGCCGCGCTCCGGATGCTGATGAACAACCTCGATCCTGAGGTCGCCGAGGACCCGGACCACCTCATCGTGTACGGCGGCACGGGGCGGGCGGCCCGCAGTTGGGAGGCGTTCGATGCCATCGTCCACGAGCTGCGCCGCCTGGAGAATGACGAGACCCTCCTCGTCCAGAGCGGCAAACCGGTCGGCGTCTTTCGGACCACGCCGGACGCTCCCCGCGTCCTGATCGCCAACGCCATCCTCGTCCCCCATTGGGCGACCTGGGAGAAGTTCCGCGAGCTGGAACGGGCCGGTCTCACGATGTACGGCCAGATGACGGCCGGGTCGTGGATCTACATCGCGACCCAGGGAATCATCCAGGGGACGTACGAGACGTTCGCCGAGTGCGCGCGGCAGCATTTCGGTGGCTCCCTGCGCGGGACGGTCACGCTGACCGCGGGCCTGGGTGGGATGGGGGGCGCCCAGCCGCTGGCGGTGACGATGAACGAGGGTGCGGTGCTGGCCGTGGAGGTGGACCCGGCGCGCGCCGAGCGGCGGCGAGAGGCCGGCTACGTCGACGAGCTGACGACCGACCTGGACCAGGCCATCCGCAAGGTGGATGCCTGGCGGGCCGCCGGCGCGGCGCGGAGCATCGGACTGGTCGCCAACGCCGCCGACGTGGAGCCGGAGCTGGTTCGCCGCGGCTGGCGTCCCGATGTCGTCACCGACCAGACCTCCGCCCACGACCCGCTGGGCGGATACGTGCCGGGCGGCATCGGTCTGGCGGACGCCCTGGCGCTCCGCGATCGGGACCCGGACGAGTACGTGCGCCTGGCCAAGGCCTCGATCGCCGACCACGTGCGGGCCATGCTCGCCTTCCAGGCGTCCGGATCGGTGGTGTTCGACTACGGCAACAACATCCGCGCGGTGGCGGCCGAGGCTGGGGTGACCGATGCCTTCTCCTTCCCCGGTTTCGTGCCGGCATTCATTCGGCCGTTGTTCTGCGAGGGCAAGGGGCCGTTCCGCTGGGCAGCCCTTTCAGGCGATCCCAACGACATCCTGAAGACCGATGCGGCCCTGGCCGAGCTGTTCCCGGACGACGTTTCCCTGCACCGATGGCTGCGCCTGGCCCAGGAGAAGGTGCCGTTCCAGGGCCTGCCGGCCCGGATCTGCTGGCTGGGCTACGGAGAGCGGGCGAAGGCCGGGCTGCGGATCAACGACATGGTTCGATCCGGGGAGCTGGCGGCGCCGATCGTGATCGGTCGCGACCACCTGGATGCGGGCTCGGTGGCCAGCCCGTATCGCGAGACCGAGGGCATGCGCGATGGCTCCGACGCGATTGCGGACTGGCCGGTGCTGAATGCGCTCCTGAACACGGCCGCGGGGGCGACCTGGGTCAGCGTCCACCACGGCGGCGGGGTGGGGATCGGGTATTCGCTGCACGCCGGGATGGTGATCGTCGCGGATGGGACCGATGCGGCCGCCGCCCGCCTGGAACGGGTCCTGACCACCGATCCGGGGATGGGCGTGGTGCGTCACGCCGATGCCGGCTACGAACGTGCCCTGGAAGTCGCCCGCGAGCGCGGCGTCCGGATTCCGATGTCCGAGGAGCAGCCCTAGATCACGAGGTCCGCGCCCAGGTCGGCGACCGACGGTGCACCGGCCAGGGCCATGGCCAGCTCCAGCTCGGCGGTGAGCAGGTCCAGGACGTGGCCGACGCCCGCTTCGCCGTTCACGGCCAGGCCCCACAGCACCGGACGCCCGATGCCGACCGCGGTCGCGCCCAAGGCCAGCGCGATCAGGACGTCGGTTCCGCGCCGGACGCCGCCATCCATCAGAACCGGCACGCGGCGGTCGACCGCCTCCACCACCGCCGGCAGGGCGTCCAGGCTGGCGATGGCGTTGTCCAACTGCCGCCCGCCGTGATTGCTGACCTGAACGGCCGCCGCGCCGTGCTCGACCGCGAGCCGCGCATCGTCGGGATGGAGGATGCCCTTGACAATGACCGGCAGGCCGAAACCAGCCAGCCACCCCACGTCGTTCCACGTCATTCGATCAGTGAACGCCACGTTGAGCCCCTCGGCCAGCGGGACGCCGGCCGCCGCCGCGATGTTCGGGACCGCCACGTCCTCTGGAATTGAGAAGCCGACCTGGATGTCCCGCTCCCGCCGGCCAACCCGAGGCAGGTCGACGGTCAGGACCAGCGCCTCGTAGCCGGCCGCGACGGCCCGCTCGACGTGTTCCCGCCGGGCGCCGGGATCGGCCAGCAGGTAGACCTGGAACCAGCGCGGGCCACCGGCTGCCGCCACGTCGGCCAGGTCGGCGCTGGCGGAGGTGGACAGGACCATCGTGATCCCGCGCGCTGCCGCGGCCCGGGCGGTGGCAAGTTCCCCATCGGGATGAGCCAGCTTGTGGAACGCGGTGGGCGCGATACAGATGGGCCATGGCCAACGACGGCCAAGGATGTCGACCGATGGGTCGACATGGGACACGTCGCGCAGGACGCGCGGGATGATGCGGCGGCGCCCGAATGCCGCGCGGTTGTCGGCCAGCGTGCGCTCGTCGTTGGACCCCCCGGTGTAGTACGCCAACGCACCCGGCGTCAGCCGTTCGGCGGCGAGATGCTCGTAGTCATGGAGGTTGATGAGCGTCGGGTCCTCGACGCGTTCGGGCTGGAAACCCGCCAGCGCCGGGCGTGTCAATTCGCTCACCGCCTCGCGGCCCCGGCCTTGGCCGCGGCCTTGGCCTTCAGAATCCCCGCTCGTGCCTTCGCCGCCTTCGCCTTACCCGCTTTCAAGGCAGCCTGGGCCTCACGATACGCGACCGTTTTCTCGATGTACGGGATGGCGGCTGGCGTGACGCAGCCCGTCTCTCCATGGTCGACAATGACCGGACCGATTTGACGAGCCGCATCGACGGCCTCTTCGCGCAGACCCTCGTTGCGCAGGGCGATGGCAATCAGCGCCCCGTTCATGGCATGCCGGGTTCGATTGCCGGCGTGTTCGATTTCGCGCTCGATCTTCTCGAGCAGGTCGAGGAAGAACTCGTCCCGGAGGTTCGCGTCGCGGGCGGCGAGGACACCCACCAGATCCCAACCCGCCTGCGCGGTCCAATCGCGGGCCGACCTGATCCAACGCTCCATCCGGGCGCGGAGCCCGGGCGCCTGGCTCGCGACATCGGCGACAAACTCGTCTACCAGGGGGTAGTAGGCGATGTCCTCCATCCAGGCGTCCAGGTCGTCGTCGTTCATGCGGGCCGGATCAGCGACCATGCAGGCGAGCAGGCGGGCATCGACGTTCTCGGTGGCCCACAGCGAGAGGGCCAGGCCGTGATCGCGCCCGATCCGCTTGGCCATTGGCCGCAGTTCCTTGAATGCCACCCCGTACTGGTTCTCCCCGGCGCCGTGGCGGCGGTAGATGACCCGATTCCGCTCCGTGCCGGCGGTCTCGAGCTGAGCGAGGGCATCCCGGACGTCCATGTTTCGATGGTAGCGCGACCGCGTCCAGGCGACTGGCCGCCGCGTAGGATCGGACCGAATGTCTGCCGTCTCGCGTCCGGACCCGGATGCCGCGCTGCCCGGCGCCCCAGACCCATGGGCGCCGTCCGAAATTCCGGCCTGGCGCGACGGACCGCCGTACGCGATGACCGAGATGATCGACGCTGAGCCGGCCCTGGCCGCCCGCGTGGCGGATCGCCTCTTGTCCAGTCCCCCGCTGGAGGCCGTCGCCGATGCCCTCCGCGAGGCCGCTCACGACCGCCTGGCCATCACGACCACCGGATGCGGAACCAGCCAGCACGCGGCCATCGCGGTTGCGGCATTGCTTTCCGACGCGCTGGCCATCGCGGGATTGCCCGATGACCGGGTGTCCGCGGTGCAGGCTTTCGAGCTGTCGCGGTGGGTTCCGCGCGGCGGCGTGGTCGTGGCCGTGTCGCACGAGGGAGGAACGGCCGCCACCAACGACGCGCTGCGGGCCGCGGCGACCGCGGGCGCGGCGACCGTCCTCATCACCGTCAGCGACCGCTCCCCCGGCGCCGCGTTGGCGGGCCGCGTCCTGGGCACCGAGGAGCAGGACCAGTCGTGGTGTCACACCGTCGGTTATCTGTCCCCGCTCGTCGTGGGGGCTTGCCTGCACGGTGCGTTGCGTGACGCAGCGCCGGTGCCCGAGGCCATCACGCGCCAGGTTGCGGCCGGATCCGATCCCTCCCGCGTGGATGGCATGGCCGCTGGACTCTCCTCCACCGATCGCCTGCTGGTGGTTGGCTCCGGCGCCGACTACGCGGCCGCCACGGAGCTGGCCCTCAAGGTCGAGGAGGGCGCGCGGCTGCCGGCGGTGGCCTACGAGCTGGAGACCATCCGCCACGGCCACCTGGCAGCGGCCACCGAACGGACCGGCCTGGTCATGGTTTTGACCGACGCCGAGGGGCGCGGCGCCGCCCTCCTGGACCGGGCCGCATCGGTCCTCCGTGCGGCAAACGCGCTCGGCATGCCGGCCGCCGTCATCGCCGCGGCGGATCTGGCAGGGGCACCTGAGCGTGCCCTGGCCACCGCGGGATGGCGATCGGTCACCCTCGAGCCCAGCCTGCCGCGAATCGTGGCCGCCACCCTGGCATCGGTCATCCCGCTCCAACTCCTGACCGAGCGACTGGCCCGGGCGCGAGGCACCAACCCGGATACCATCGGTCGCGAGGACCCGCGGCAAGCGGCTGCTGCGTCGGCTTGAGCGCGGCTCGCCCACCTATGATCGGTCCGTGGCTAGCCTGATCGAGTGCGTGCCCAACTTCAGTGAGGGTCGACGACCCGAGGTGTTGGACGAGATCACCCGGGCTATCCGTCAGATCGACGGGGTGAGCCTCCTCGACGCCAGCCGCGATGAGTCGCACAACCGGAGCGTGGTGACCTTCGCCGGCGGCCCCGAACCGGTGGTCCGGGCAGCCATGGCGGCCGTCGGACGCGCGCTGGAGCTCATCGACATGGAGCAGCAGACCGGCGCGCACCCGCGCATCGGGGCGGTCGACGTCATTCCCTTCGTGCCACTGGGGGACACCCGGATGGAGGAATGCGTGGACCTGGCACGCCGCTTCGGGGAGCAGCTGGCCAAAGTGTTCGCGCTCCCGGTCTACCTGTACGGGGAGGCGGCCCTCCGTCCGGAGCGGCGCCGCCTGGCCGACATCCGGCGCGGCCAGTACGAGGCGTTGAAAGAGGAGATCGGGATCAACCCCGACCGCGCCCCCGACTTCGGGCCGGCGCGCCTCCACCCCCGCGGCGGCGCGGTTGCGGTGGGCGCCCGCAAGCCGCTCATCGCGTTCAACCTGAACCTGGCCACCGACGACGTAGAGATCGCCCAGCGCATCGCAGAGACGATCCGCGAGTCTTCGGGCGGGCTGCCGGCGGTGCAGGCCATGGGCGTCCTGGTGGCGACTCCCGACGGCCGGCAGGTGGCCCAGGTCAGCATGAACCTCGCCGACTGGGAGCAGACCGGGATCCCGCGGGTGGTGCACGAAGTCCGCCGCCTGGCCCGCCAAGCGGGCACCGATATCGACCACGCCGAGCTGATCGGCCTGGCCCCCACCGCGGCGTTGCTCGAGGTGACAGCCGATGCGCTGGGGCTCCGCAACTTCAGCGCCGACCAGGCGCTCGAGCTGCGGTTGGCGCAGGACCGATAGGTTCCAGGATGTCCGTGAATCGGGCGCTGCTCCTGAGCCTTATGGTGGGCGCGGCGGGCTGGGCGGCGATCTGGTTCAGCACCGACGCACGAGCCGGATGGGACTCACTCGTCTACCACAAGTACGCGTTTGAGTACGCTGGGCTGCCCTCTGAGCAGCAGGACGCGCTCGGTTGGAGGCTGTTCACCCGCTACGGATCTCCGAACTTGGTGCTGTACATAACCGAGGCGCTTGACGGCCACGAGTGGAGTTTTGACCTGAGGCCGGAGCAAGGTCGCTGGGGGCTCCAATACCGAATGCGACCGGCGTACCCGACCCTGGTTGCCGCGGCATATCCGGTGCTGGGGACGCGGGCACCCCTCGCGATTAGTGCGTTTGCTGTCGCATTGTTCGTGGCGACCACATTTGTCGGCCTCCTGATGCTGGCCGGCCTGCGTGTCGCCGTGATCGCCACCGGCCTTGGGATCTTCAATGTCCTGTTCACCCAGTGGCTGGTGGCCCTGATGACGGATGGCTTGGCGATCAGCCTGTGGGCCGTCACGCTCACGACCGGGGCGCTATGGATATCACAGCGCCGACCTGTTTGGCTGGTAGCCCTTGGCCTTGCCGTGCTGGCCCTGTGCTTCACTCGCCCAATCGGTGTCTTGGCACCTGCCGTGTTCGGCCTGAGTGCCATCGGGGCGGCGCTAGCCCGGGCCGACGAGTGGCGACGGTTCCTCGTCGCCGCCGTTGTGGCCGCGGTGCCTGCCCTGGCGGTCACCACGTTCTTTGCGGCTGCCGGATTTCCCGGATTCTTCGACCTCCTGCAGGACCTTCCAACCGGCCATTTCAGCACACCTGATATCGCTGACCCAGTCGGGTGGACCGTGTCCAACGTCGGATATCAGGTCACACAGACGCTGCTTGTAGGCCTGCTTGCGCGGCCGCTCGTGCTGGCGCTGGTTGCGGGTGCCGTCGCGGGATTGTTTCTCACTGGTCGGTGGTGGACGGCGCCGTTCCTCGCCTCGCTGCTCGTCATTCCCATCTCCTACGTTGTCCATCCGGAAACGTCTGAGCTAGCCAGGACGCTCGCGCCAGCGTGGGTGAGCGTTCATGCAGGGCTCGCGTTGTTCGTCGTGTTGGGAGCAATCCGATGGCGGGCGCGCGTTCTCGAGCTCGCTGATCGGCTGACACGGCACGAAACAGCGACTCCCGCCGCATGACACTTCGGGGCGAACTGCGGAACGCGGTGGTGGCCGCCCGAGACCGCGCGGTGGCGGCCGGGGAGCTGGTGCTCCCCGAGGGAGCGGCACTCCCCGAGCCGAGCGTCGAGCGGCCGGCGCTGGCCGAGCACGGTGACTACGCCACCAATGCGGCCATGCAGCTGGCACCCCTCGCGCGATCCTCACCGCTGGCCATTGCCGAGACGCTGGTCCGTCACCTCGAAGCGCCGGCTGGGGTGGGAGCGGCCACCGTGGAGCGGCCGGGGTTCATCAACTGGCGCCTCGATCCGGGCTGGGTCGCAGACCAGGTCCCGGCCATCCTGGCCGCCGGACCGGATTGGGGCCGGTCGGACGGGCTGGCCGGCGAGCGCATCAACGTCGAGTTCATCAGCGCCAACCCCACCGGTCCACTCCACATCGGCAACGGGCGCGGTGGTTTCATCGGCGACACGCTGGCCAACCTGCTCGCGGCCGCCGGGGCGGATGTGACCCGCGAGTACTACGTCAACGACTACGGGAGCCAGGTCCGCGACTTCGGACAATCGGTGTACCTGGCGCGGACCGGCCAGTCCGGCGAAGCCGGGTACCGGGGCGCCTACATCGGTCAGCTGGCAGCGGACGTGCCGGACGACGCGCTGGCATCGGCCAACCCGTTGGAGGCCATCGGGGAGTGGGCCTGGAACCGGGTCTACGACGACATCAAGCGCACCATCAGCCGGCTCGGGATGCGCATCGACGTCTGGCGCTCCGAGCGCGAGCTGCACGAGGCGGGAGAGGTCAGCGCGGCCATCGATCGGCTTCGGAGGGCAGGCCACGTGTACGAGAGCGAGGGGGCGACCTGGTTCCGCTCCACCACCTTTGGCGACGACAAGGACCGGGTGCTCATCCGCTCCAATGGCCAGCCGACGTACTTCGCGGCCGACATTGCGTACCTGCTCGACAAGTTCGAGCGTGGGTTCGGCCGCCTCATCTACATCCTGGGCCCGGACCACCACGGGGCCATCGCCCGCTGGAAGGGAGCGGCTGCCGGCCTGGGCCATGACCCGGACGCGGTGGAGTTCATCATCTATCAGCACGTGTCGCTGGCCGGCGGTGCGGCGATGAGCAAACGCGAGGGCAGCTTCGTGACCCTCGATGAGCTGGTCGACGAGGTGGGCGCTGACGCGACCCGATTCCTGTTCACCCTGCGCTCGGCGAACCAGCATCTGGAGTTCGACCTCGAGCTGGCCCGCCAGCAGTCGAACGAAAACCCGGTCTATTACGTTCAGTACGCCCACGCTCGCTGTTCGTCGATCCTCCGTCAGCCGGCCGCGGCGGCGCTGCCGGACAGCCCCGGAGAGGCCGCGTCGCGGCTGACCCATCCGGCCGAGCAGGCGCTCATCCGGCACCTGATCCGCTTGCCGGAGGTGGTCGCGGACTCCGCCATGCGACGCGAGACGCACGAGCTCCCGCGATACGCGATGGAGGTCGCCAACCTGTTCAGCCAGTTCTACCGCGACTGCCGGGTCCTGACCGATGACGCAACGCTCAGCACGGCGCGCCTGGCCGTGGTGCGGGCCACCCGCCAGGTGCTCGCGAACAGCCTGGGCTTGGTCGGCGTGCGCGCGCCGGACTCGATGTAGCGATCCGGCGGGCCGCCGGGTCAGAGGGGCGCGCCGACCAGCGCTTCCGCCAATGCCTGGGTCGAGGCCTGGGTGACGACGATCTCCGTGTCGCTGATCCGGTTCAGGTGGCCGAACAGCCGCAGCGTCTCGAGGGCGTCGGCGTATGCGGCCTCGAACTGGTCCGCGTCCACCGGGGTGTCCCATGCCACGCGCAGCACGACGGCCACCTCCCCTTCCGGCGAGACCAGGGCGGTCACCCGGTCACCGCCCCAACCGGCGGCGGCCGTGTCCGCATCGGCCTGGTCCAGGCCATGATGGGCCAGCCAGATCGCGATCATGGCCTCGCCCAGGGTCGTGTCCTCGACGATGTCGACGCCCAGGGCGCGCACGTCAGGGTCGATTTCGGGCACGACCACCGGCAGGTCGTTCTCGACATATGACCGGAAGTGGAGCACCTGCTCGGTGGAGACGGGCGGGTCGGCCCACGCCTCGTCGACTGCGGCAAAGCCGCCACGCGCGTAGAGCTGGGCCACGAAATCGGTCCCCGCCAGGTAGGGGAACTCGAGCTGGCGAAGCATCCAGTCGGGCACGCCCGTGGTGTCGGGGAGCGGCGTCTGGCTGATCTCGAGAAGGTCCTCGGCCCGGAGGTGATCGATGGCCCACAGGACCATGGCCGTCGTCGCGTCGCCCTCGACCAGCCCCAGCCGCGCGAACGCGCCGTCGTCGTCGCCATCTGCGTCAAGCTCCATCGAGTCGATCCCGAATGCCGCGTCCTGCAGGGCGTGGGTGTACTCGTGGGCGTAGGTCACCTGGGCCTCCGGGGTGAGCCCGGCGCCGGACACGATCACCATGGACTGGGTCACGTCGTCGTAATACCCGAGCACCTGGCCCGAGAGGAGCTGGAGCTGGAGGGCGGCCACGTCCTGGTCGGCGGTCAGGAGGCCCAGCCCCTGCAGGAGGGCATTGTCGGCGGCGACCTCATCGGCCGGGTAATCCTGGACGAACTGATCGGCCAACCGCCGCTCGACCTCGGCTCGGGAGACGAACTCGGCCGGACCGATGTCGGCCGGGGGCAGGTCGCGCAGGTCGGCGACGTCGGCCTCCAGTGCCGCCAGCACATCCTCGATGTCGGGCGATGGCCCACCGCTGGGCTCGGGCGTGGCGCTCGGCGCGGGGAGCGGCGTGGCGCTGGCCAGGGGTCCAATCGCGATCGGCACGCCGAAGGCGCGCAGGGTCAGGACCGTGATCAGGGCGAGGGTCAAGACCAGGGTCACGACGGCGATCAGGCGCCGGGCGAGAGGCGGCATCGGTCAGGCATTCTGGCATGAAAGGTTCAGGTTTCTTCACATCGGCGCGGTTGTGGCTTCATGTCCGACGTCTACCTTGAGCATGTGAGTCAGAGATCCTTCGGGATTTCTCCTCCACCCTCCCTCCTTCGGGCGCCGGTGTCATTGGGCGGGCACCGGCGCTCGTGCTTTTCTGGCGCGGTTGTGGGGTAGCATCGGTCACCCGTGGAGATCACCTGGTACGGCCGCGCGTGCTTCCGGCTCAAGGGCCGCCGCGCGACGGTCATCACCGACCCCTGTCCGCCCAAGACCGGGTTCGTGGCCGGCAAGCACGATGTCGACCTGCTCACCATCTCCCACCACCATGCGGATCACGCCTACACCCGCTCCATCAGCGCCGGGCTGACCCTGACCCGGCCCGGCGAGTACGAGTTCGCCGACCTCCTGGTCACCGGGGTGAAGACCTGGCACGACGCGGCCGAGGGGACCGAGCGGGGCGAGAACGTCATCTTCGCCTTCGAAATCGACGGGGTTCACGTCTGCCACCTGGGCGACCTGGGCCACCTGCTGACCGATGAGCAGCTCCACGAGCTGGGACCTATCGACGTGCTGCTGGTGCCGGCCGGCGGGCAGACGACCATCTCGCCGGCCGAGGCGGCCGAGGTGGTCGCTCAGCTGGAACCGAAGGTCGTCATCCCCATGCACTTTGCCACCGACGGTGGCTCGAAGGATCTGCTGGGGCCGGAAACCTTCCTCCACGAGCTGGCCACCGAGCCGATCCGGCTGCCGAAGGCCAGCCTGACCCCGACCACCCTCCCCGAGGAGACCCAGGTCGTCCTGCTCGAGGCGCGCGGCCGGACCGGCTGACGGGTCTCCCGGCAGTCGGATTGGCGGGAGGGGTACTTCGGTCCTAGGACCCTTCACCAGTACCGATGGGGACCATTGGTGCTTGGGCGCACCATTAACTGCGAGAGCGTCTGCACTAGACCCCACCGGACTATTCGACGAGCTGTCAGAAAGTACTAGGCAAGCCAGGACCTAGCCTGTATCTTTCGGCTCCGAATACCCCAGGGGGGCCGGTCAGCGGACGCTGCCGGAACCAAGGGGGCAACCGAAAAGGAGACCGGCATTGACAGTCCATACGCAGACACCCGCCCGTCATGCGACACGACTGGCACTCATCCTGGCCGCGGCTATGGCGCTCATCTTCGCCATGGCCCTCAGTACCCGCCCCGTGTTCGCGGGCGACAACACGGCATTACTCCAAGAGTCGCAGCAGGGAACCGACTCTTCCAAGGACGCGAGCGACTTCCCCTGCCCCGAGGGTGACGAACCGGAGCCCGGTGAGGTCCTGTGGCACTTCGTCCTGAACGGCGTCGACCCTGGAATCGAGTCGGCACTGACCATCCACGCCCAGTTCGACGAGGATGGCGACGTCCACGACGACAGCAGCTGGACTGCCGGGGGCTCGAACCACCAGTTCTTCGTCATCACCAGTGGCGACGACATCCTGCTCGACGCCTGGGTCGTCCTGCCTGAGGGCACGGAATACAACGTCCTCGTCCTGAGCCACATCTGCCATGGCGAAGAGGTCGAGGAGACTCCGACCCCGACGCCGACCCCGACGCCGACCCCGACCCCGACGCCGACGCCGACGCCGACGCCCGAGGGCACCCAGGCTGGTGGGACCGGAACTCCGGCAGCATCGCTCCCGAACACGGCTCTCAGCCTGTCGGGAAGCGGCTCGTTGGCCACCATCTTCTTCGGTGCGGTCCTGATCGCCTCGCTCGGCGCGCTGGCCTACGCCAACGTGACCGCGGTGCGACGCCGCCGCTAGCCCGTCGTCAGGCCCCCGGACAACCCGGGGGCCTGATCGGTTCCTCGAGTTCGCCTTTCCTCGAGTCGCCGATTCATCCAGCCCCCCTGGCAGGGACGGGGTACGGGTCAAACCGTACCCCGTTCTCTGTTGTGGCCTATAGCCGGGCACACCTGCCACTCAGGTAGTACTGATGGGGGCGACTGGTGCTCGCGCGCACCACTAACAGCGGGCTGCCCGGACTGGTCCCCACCGCAGCCCACCGGACCTCCCGGCGGATCGGAAAAAGGTACTAGGCAACCCCCGTACCCGCGTGTACTGTTCAACCCCGAACGCCCAAGGGGGCCGGCCAGCGGATGCCGCCGGAACCAGGGAAAATCAGAAGGAGATCCGGCATTGACCGTCCAAGCGCAGACACCCGCCCGTCGCGCGACCCGGCTGACCCTGGTGATCGCCGCGAGCGCCATCCTCGTATTGATCGTGGCCGGCGCAGTCGCCGTCGTCGCGCCGATCTTGACCGCGGCCACGGCCACCGTCACCCTCGAGGACGGAGTCGAGGGCTGCATGGGCGTCCGAACGACGCCCGGCAGCGAGAACACCACGAAGGAACTGGTTGGCGGCACGCTCGAGCCGGGCGGCACAGCCCTGTTCCGGTTCACGTTCCCCGCAGTGGAGAACGGAAACCCCGGCCAGGAAGAGTGGAGGATCACCGACTGCGTCTTCCTAAATAACGAGCCCTTCCAGAAGTACGACGTCACGGCATTGGAGAACGACGAAAGCCCGGTGGTGATCGAATTCGTGCTCACCATCCCGGCCGACACGCCCGTGGGCGCCGAGTACTGCAACTACGCGAAAACGACGCAGACCCCCAGCGACGAGCAGGGAAGCAACCGGAAAGCCGGTCCCGCGTGCTTCATCGTCGGTGGCGCGCTTCGGATCGAGAAGAATGACGCGAGCGGCGCTCCACTGGCCGGCGCGACGTTCACCGTCGCTTGCGACTGGCCCAATGTCTCCGAGGAGACCTTCCTGCCGGACACCATCCTGAGCGCCCCAACCAACGGCACGATCACCCCGCCGGGCGGCGTCTCGACGGTAACCATCGATTCAACCGATGATGGATCGTTCACCAGGACCGTCGTGACCGGCAACCTTGGCGTCATCACCGTGAACGGCCCAGTCGACACGGAGTGCACCTTCACCGAGATTGCGGCACCTGCTGGATACATCGCCCCCACGCCACCGAACAACACGGTGACGCTGACCATCGACGATGCCGGCCAGCAGACGCATGCGTTCGTGAACGTGCTGCCGTCCACTCCGACGCCGACGCCGACCCTCACGCCGACCCCCACGCCTGAGGGCACCCAGGCCGGTGGGACGGGAACCCCAGCGCCATCGTTGCCGAGCACGGGCATGAATCTGCCGGTTATCGGTGGCACGTTGGCGGCCATTCTCTTCGGCGCAATCCTGATCGCCTCCTTGGGCGCGCTGGCCTACGTGAACGTCGTCGCGGTGCGGCGCCGCCGCTGACCCAGGCGAACAGCAATCAGGCCCCCGGGAAACCGGGGGCCTGATTCGTTACTGGTGCCTGTCGCGTGTCAGATGAGGGCCAGCTCGCGACCCACCTTCTCGAATGCGGTCAGGCACGCGTCGAGGTCCTGGTCGGTGTGCTCGGCGGTCACGATCGTGCGCACTCGGCTCTTGGCCTCGGGCACGGTCGGGTAGCCAATCCCCTGGGCGAACACGCCCTCCTCGAACAGGCGATCCGACAGCTGCATGGCGAGCGCGCCGCCGCCGGCGATGACCGGCGTGATGGGCGTCTCGGACTGACCGATGTCGAAGCCCAGCTCCCGCAGCCCCTCCTTGAAGCGACGGGTGTTGGCCCACAGGCGCTCGATCCGCTCCGGCTCGGTTTCGAGGACCTCGATCGCCGCCAGGCATGCGGCGGCCACGCCGGGTGGATGCGAGGTCGAGAACAGGAACGGCCGCGCCCGGTGAATGAGCACGTCGCGCAGCGACTGGCTGCCGGCCACGTAGCCGCCCAGGACACCCATCGCCTTGGACAGGGTGCCGACCTGGACGTGGACCCGCCCGTGCAGATCGAAGTGGTCGACCGTGCCGCGCCCGTTGCGTCCCAGGACGCCCGAACCGTGCGCGTCATCGACGTACACGATCGCCTCCGCCTCCTCGGCCGCGTCGACGATCTCCGGCAGGCGGGCGATGTCGCCGTCCATCGAGAAGACGCCATCGGTGATGACCAGGATCGTCCGGTCTGCCCCGCCGGGCGCAGCCCGGATCTCGCGCAGGATGGCGCGCAGCGCATCGGTATCGGCATGCGCGAACAGGCGGCGCTCGGCCTTGGTCAGCCGGATGCCGTCAATGATGCTGGCGTGGTTGAGCTCGTCGGAGACGATGACCGCGCCCTCTCCGGCCAGGACGGGAATGGTCCCCGTGTTGGCCGTGAAGCCGGACTGGAAGGTGAGGGTGGCCTCCACCCCCTTGAAATCGGCCAACCGCGACTCGAGCTGCTGGTGGAGGGTCATGGTGCCGGCGATGGTCCGCACCGCTCCCGATCCCGCGCCCAGGGCCTGGGTGGCGAAGATGGTCGCCTCGCGGAGCTTGGGGTGGGTGGTCAGGCCGAGGTAGTTGTTGCTCGACAGGGTGATGACCTCGCGGCCGTCGATCCGGCATCGGGCCTGCTGCTCGCTCTCCACCACCCGCAGGCGGCGGTACTGGCCCTTGGCGCGCAGGTCGTCGAGGTCGGCGTTCAGGAAGGCCAACGGATTTCGCCTGGACCGGACCGATGTCATGGCGTGAGCACCACCTTACCGGCATGCCGCGACCCCAGCAGGTCGAATCCCTGCTGCCAGTCGGCGAGATCGAACCGATGGGTGAGGATAGGCGCCACGTCCAGTGCCCCGGACCGCAGGAGCTGCTGGGTCCGCTCCCAGGTGTCGTAGATCCGGCGCCCGAAGACGCCATGCACCCGCACGCCTTTCTCGATGACCAGGTTCGACAGGTCGACCGCCACGGGCTCGCCAAAGATCCCCAGCAGGCTGACCCGCCCCCCGCGGGTCACGAAGCGCAGGGCCTGGTCCAGGGCCGCAGCCGACCCACTCATCTCGAGCACGGCATCCACCCCGTCCCCGCCGGTCGCCTCCAGCACCCGCGCGACGGTGTCCGGCTCACGGCCGTCCAGGGCCAGGTCGGCGCCCATTCGGGCGGCCAGTCCCAGCCGGTACGGTTCGGTGTCGGTGGCCACCACCCAGGTCGCCCCGGCCGCCTTGGCAATGCCCACCGCGCACAGCCCGATGGGTCCGCAACCGGTGACCGCCACCGTCCGGCCCGCGATGGGCTCAACGAACGCGGCATGCACCGCGTTGCCCATCGGCTCCTGGAGGGCAACGACGGCCGGGTCGAGCCCATTGGATTCCACCGCGTTGGCTTCTGGGATGACCACGTACTCGGCGAAGCCGCCGTTGACGTGGGCGCCGATGACCCGCAGGTTGCGGCACAGGTGCGCGGAGCCGGCGCGGCACTGGGCACACGTGCCGCAGTACAGGTGCGATTCGACCCCGACCAGGTCCCCCTCGCGGACACGGGTCACTCCCGCGCCGGCGGCCACCACCCGGCCGGCCAGCTCGTGGCCCAGGATGACCGGGGGCTTGATGTTCTCGGCCGCCCAGCGGTCCCACAGATAGATGTGGCGATCGGTCCCGCACACGCTGGCCGCTTCGATCCGGAGCTGGACCTCGCCCGGGCCCGGAGTGGGGACGGGCGCGTCGATGATCTCGAGGCCCGGCTCGGCCCGGGTCTTGGCCAGGGCGCGCATCAGGCGATGCCGGCCGGCTCGGTGATGCCGGCCGCCGTCGCGTGGTCGTCGGCGCGCGGCTGCTCATCAACGATGGTGTTCTCCAGGATCCCGACCCCGGCGATCTCACACCCCATGACGTCCCCACCCGACAGGTAGCGCGGCGGGTCGTGGTAGTGGCCGACCCCGGCCGGCGTGCCGGTGGCCAGGATGTCGCCCGGCTCCAAAGTGATCGATCGCGACACGAAGGCGATCAGGCTGGGCACGTCCCAGATCATCTCGGCCGTGGTCGATTCCTGCCAGGTCTCGCCATTGACCCAGGAGCGCAGCGCGAGCCGGCCGGGGTCGCCGATCTGGTCGCGGGTCACGACGACCGGCCCCATGGGCGCAAAGCCGTCCCAGCTCTTGGCCCGCAGCCACTGGCGGTCCTCGCGCTGGAGGTCGCGGGCGGTGACGTCATTGAGGATGGTGTAGCCGAAGACGTGATCCAGCGCCCGGTCGGGGGCCACCTGCGTTGCGCGACGCCCGATGACCACCGCCAGCTCGCATTCGAGGTCCAGCTTGTCGGTGGCGCGGGGCCGGACCAGCTGGGCGCCGGGGTCGCTGATGGCATTCGCGAACTTGGCGAACAGCATCGGGTAGGCCGGGGGCTCAACGCCCTGCTCACGGCAGTGGTCGTGGTAGTTCAGGCCCACGCACACGATCTTGCCCGGACGCGGCAAGGGCGACAGGTGTCGGATTTCGGTGACTGGGACGAGGGCTCTCGCGGCGGTATCGCCGGCGGCCAGTGCGTCCGCGATCATGGCCTCCGGGTCGAGCTTGGCCAGGACCCCACCCAAATCAGCGCCCAGCGCATCGGTCAGGTCCAGCACGCCGTCGGGCTGCTCGACGCCCAGCCGCCGGCCCGGCGGGCCCCAAGCCTGGGTATGGGCAAACGCGACCAGCCGCATCGGGCCGTCAGTCCTCGGTGAACCAGGACCGCGTGGCGGGCCGAAACAGGCCGGCGATGAGGACCACCGAGATGGCGGCGCCGAGTGGCAGCATGAGGGTGGTCCACCCCGCGGCCGCCTCGGCGGGCATGGCAAGGGCGACCGGCACCAGCCCAGCCAGGATGGGGGCCGGCAGGAGCGAGATGCCCAGCGCGAAGCCGAAACCGGCGCGCTTGTGCTGGAGCACCAGGGTCAGGCCAAAGAGGACCGCCGCCAGCTCGGCCATCATGAACAGGCCCAGGAGCGAGAAGGGCGCCTTCTCGCTGAAGTCGACGAAGGCGATGATCCGGGGCAGGAGCAGCCCGGTAACCCCCAGTAGCAGCCCAACCCAGACGAACCAGGCCATGAGCCCGAACGAGGGGCGGTGGCGGGTGGCGGGGGGAGCCGGCTCCATGTCCGGCATCGTAGCAAGGGGTCGTCCTCTACCATGCGGCGTCATGTCCGTGCGCGCCCGCTCCCGCCCTGCGTCGCGGGCCATCCTCATCGGAGCGGCCTTCGTGACGCTCGTCGTGGCACTCGAGGCCTGCCTGCCGCTCCCCACCCAGACGCCGTCTCCCTCACCCAGGGCCACGCCCCGTGCCACGCCGACGGCCGAACCGAGCATCACGCCGGAGGCGACGCCCCGGCCCTACTCGCTTGAGAACCCGGCCCTGCAGGATGAACGTCTGATTCAGGTCACGGTGGCCCCCAACCTGGCCACCGACGCCTCGGGCCAGATCGTGGTGACGGTCACCAATCTCGACGCCACCCGCATCACGGAAATCGTCCTGCGCTGGTCGACGTCGCTGGACGAGCACCTGTTCCTGGCGCCGTTCGTCCCATCCTCCGACCGGATCTGCGAAGGCTGCCCCCCGCTCAGCTGGATTCAGGCCTGGACCAAGTGGGTGTGGGGGCCCGGTGAAAGCGGAGAGCCGGCCGGCACCACGTCGCTGGGGTGGGGTCCGCTGGATCCGGGCGCGACCCTGGTCATCCCGATCATCGCCAACCGCCGCAGGGATGGTCCGGTCGATTTCGACCTGCAGCTCCTGGCCGGGGAGGCGCTCCTCCGCCAGGAGGGCGGGCAACCGGCCTGGCTCCGGGTGACCGTCCCATGACGCAGGTCACCCTCCCATGATGCGCGGCATCCTCCCGGCCTGGACCGAGCCCGATCCGGCCCTGTACCACCGCCTGGGGGACATGATCGACCCCGGTCGCAAGGTGCTGGCCGCCCTGGAGCGGATCGTGCCCCTGTCCGGCAAACGGATCGCGGACGTGGGCACCGGGATCGGCCACTACCCCATGCTCCTCGCCCGGCGCACGGCGCGCACCTATGGCATCGAGTCCGATCCGTCCCTGCTGGGGGAAGCGCGCCTGCGGGCCAGCGCGGCGCACCAGCCAAACATCCGGATGCTGGAGGGCGAGGCCACCGCCCTCCCCCTGCGCGACGCCGCGGTCGACATCGTGCTCCATGGCCTGATCGAGGCCGAGGAGGACTCGCTGCCGGCCATCGCCGAAGCGCTGCGCGTCCTGCGTCCCGGGGGGCGGCTGGTGGTCATGGGCTACTACGGCCGCGACGACGTGGGGCCGCTCCTCGAGCCGGAGGTCGTGGCCCATGCTCGTCACGCCACCCAGCGGCGGATCGGCTGGTGGGTGCGCCACGGGTTCAAGATCAAGGTCGTCCACGCCAGGCTCGACCTGCGCGACACCGAGGCTGCACATGCCATCCTGCCGCGCCTGTACGGCGACCGCGCGCGGGCCTTCCTGATGAGCTCGTATCCGCCCCTGCCGGAGCTCAAGCTGGGGCTCTACCACCTCGCCAAGGCATCGGCCTGATCCGCCCAAAAGCGGTCCCTGGCGCCGTGTTATCGGTCTATCATCCGCCCGGGAGGCCAGGTTCTTCTCCCCCCGGAGCCTGGCCTCCCACTGTGCCTGACGGGCATTTCGGGCCCCCCGGAGCCGGTGCGATAATCCGGACCGACCCATCCAGGAGACCCATCCGTGACCGCGACCAGCCCTCGCCTGAAGATCACCTACGCCACCCTCAGCGCCGATAACCCCGAGCTCCAGGCGGCCTTCGATCGGGCGGTGGATTGGGCCCGCGGCGAGCTGGGCAAGACGTACCCGATGCTGATCGGATCCGAGCTGCGCGAGGGGGGCGAGACCTTCGAGCACCGCTCCCCGATCGACACCGAGTTGGTCGTCAGCCGCTTCCCGGTCGGCACCCGCAAGGACGTGCATGACGCGGTCGCCGCGGCCCGCCACGCGTTCCCGGCCTGGCGCGACCTCGGCTGGCGGCGCCGGCTCGAGACCATCCGCCGCGCGGCGGACCTCATCAGCGAGCGGCAGTTCGATTACGCGGCGCTCATGACCTTCGAGGTCGGCAAGAACCGGCTGGAGTCGCTGGGCGACGTGGAGGAGACGGCGGATCTGCTCCGCTACTACGCCGACCAGATGGAGGCCCACGACGGGTTCGTCCAGCCCATGGGATCGCTGTCGCCGGCCGAGCACACCCGCTCGGTCCTCAAGCCACACGGCGTGTGGGCGGTCATCAGTCCCTTCAACTTCCCGATGGCCCTGGCCGGCGGGCCCGCGTCCGGCGCCCTGATCGCGGGCAACACGGTGGTCATGAAGCCCTCGTCCGACGCGCCGTTGATGGGCTGGAAGTTCGTCGAGGCCCTGCGCGAGGCGGGGATCCCGGACGGGGTCGTGAACTTCGTGACCGGCCCCGGCGAGAGCGTGGGCGCCGAGCTGGAGGAGAGCCCGGGCATCGACGGGATGGTGTTCACCGGCAGCCACGAGGTCGGGATGCGGCTGTACCGCGGATTCACGCGCGACTACCCGAGGCCGATCATCACCGAGATGGGGGGCAAGAACCCGGCCATCGTCACCGCCAGCGCCGATCTGGATGAAGCGGCAGAGGGCGTGGCCCGCTCGGCGTTCGGGTTCGACGGGCAGAAGTGCAGCGCCAACTCGCGGGTCTACGTCGAGCGCAGCGTGGCGGCGGAGTTCGTCCAGCGGCTTGCCGAGCGAGCACGGCAGATCAAGGTGGGCGACCCCACCCAGCGCGAGAACTGGATGGGGCCGGTCATCAACGCCCGGGCGCTGCGCAAGTTCAGCGATGCGGTCGAGGAGGCGCGCCGGGACGGCGGCACCATCGCGGCCGGGGGCCAGGTCCTCGACTCCGGCGATGCGGCGCGCGGCTATTTCCCGACCCCGACCGTGGTCACCGGCCTCCCGCCCGACCACCGCCTGTTCCGAGACGAGCTGTTCGTGCCGTTCGTGGTGGTGGCCGAGGTGGACTCCCTGGACGAGGCCCTGGGCCTGGCCAATGACACCCCCTACGGCCTGACGGCCGGCATCTTTTCGCACGACCAATCCGAGATCGAGCGCTTCCTGACCGGCATCCAGGCCGGGGTCGTGTACGTCAACCGGCGGAGCGGCGCGACCACCGGGGCGTGGCCGGGCATCCAGTCCTTCGGCGGCTGGAAGGGATCCGGCTCGTCGGGCAAGAGCGGCCTGGGCCCGTACTACGTTCAGCAGTTCCTGCGCGAACAGTCGCAGACGGTCATGGGCGAAGAGCCACCCCCCGCATGACCCACCGTCGCCGCGCCGATGGGGTCGAGGCCGATCCGGCCGCCGCCCGGGTCGTCAGCAGCGGCTGGTTCGCGGTCGAGCTGCGGTACGCGTATCTGGTGGAGGATGCCCCTCAGCCGTACCTGGTCGAGGACCGAGTGGTCCTGATCGACGGGGATGACGAGGAGGCCGCCATGGGCCGCGCGGTGGAGATCGCGACCCGATACGAGGACGACTTCGAGACCGATGACGGCCGCCCCGGCGCCATTCGCTTCGACGGCATCGTGGCCATCAAGGAGCTCGACGACCCGCCCGCGGCCGGAACCGAGGTATGGCACGAGTACATGTCGCCAACCGCTGGAGCGGCTGCGGGCGACGACGAGTCGCTGCCGCCGGTGTGGCCGACCGAGATGGCGTTTCCCCGCGCCCACGACACCTGACGATCGAGGGTTAACCAGGGTGGGCTGGCAGCGCGACCTGTACGCGGGCCTGCGGCCCGTCCTGTTCGCGACCGATTCGGAATGGATCCATGGCGTGACCGTGACGGCCCTGCGCAAGGCGGCCGAAGGCTCGTACGGGCGGGCCGCGTTGAGGCACCTGGCGAGCGACGGCCCGGCCGGCTCATGGGCTGCGACGCGGCCGGTGGAGCACATGGGCCTCCGGTTCCGCAACCCGGTCGGGCTGGCGGCCGGGATGGACAAGAACGGGGAGGCGGTCGTCGGCTGGGGAGCGCTCGGCTTCGGCTTCGCCGAGGTGGGGACCGTCACCCCCCAGGCCCAATCCGGGAACGCTCGACCTCGGGTCTGGCGCCTGCCGGACGACGATGCGCTCGTGAACCGGATGGGATTCAACAACCGGGGAGCGCCTGCGCTCGCCGAGAGCGTGACGCGCGCACGGCCGTGGCTCCCGCCCGATTTCGTCGTGGGGGTCAGCGTGGGTCGGGGGGCAACGACCCCTGACAAGGCGGCCGAGGAGGACTACCTGGCGGCTCTCCGCATCGTGGCGCCGGTTGCCGACTACATGGCCGTGAACGTCAGCTCCCCGAACACCGAAGGCTTGGCGGCCCTCGAGGAGCCGGCCCGACTGGCTGCCCTGGTGACGTCCCTTTCGGCGGTCCAGCCCACGAAACCCCTGGTGGTCAAGCTCTCTCCCGACCTTCCCCCCGAGCGCCTTACGGCCATCGTGCACGCATTGAGCGACACACCAGCCGCAGGCCTCGTCCTGGCCAACACATCCACGTCCCGTTCCGGACTGCACGGCACGCTTCCGGCCGGCGCGGAGCAGGGAGGCCTCTCCGGTCGCCCGCTGCTTCCCGGCATGCTGGCCGCCATCGGTACCGTGAAGGGCCAGACCAAGGATCGGTTCACCCTGATGGCTTCCGGCGGGATCTTCTCCGGAGCCGATGCGCGCCGCGCCGTGGACGCCGGCGCCGACCTGGTCCAGCTGTGGACCGGGCTCGTCTACGCGGGCCCGGGGTTGATCGGGGAGGTGGTCGAGGCGCTAACATCTGGCTGAGCTAGCCAGGGGCGCGGGCAGGACGCGCCGCTTTCGACCAGGGGTCCCCTCATGACCGTTCGGGCCTTCCGTGAAGCGGCCGATGCCGCGCCAACCGTTCCCCACCTCGGAACCGAGCTTCCCGGTCCGCGCGCCCGCGAGCTGATTGCCCGCGACGCCGCCGTCACCAGTCCGTCGCTGACCCGCGCCTATCCGCTGGTGGCCGAGTCGGGCAGCGGGTACGTGGTCACCGACGTGGACGGCAACCGATTCCTCGACTTCGCCGCCGGGATTGCGGTTGCGGCGACCGGCCATTCGCACCCGGCGGTGGTGGCGGCCATCACCGCCCAGGCCGAGCAGCTGGTCCATATCGCGGCCACCGATTTCTACGAGCCCCGCTACATCGAGCTCTCCGAGCGACTGGCGGCCATCGCTCCATTCGAGGATAAGGCCCGCGTGTTCCTGACCAACTCGGGGACGGAGGCGGTCGAGGGGGCCATCAAGCTGGCCCGCCACCACACCGCCCGCCCGGCGATCATCGCCTTCGAGGGCGCCTTCCACGGGCGCACGCTCGGCGCGCTGTCGCTCACGAACTCCAAGCTCAAGCAGCGTGCCGGCTTCGGACCGCTGCTGCCCATGGTCTTCCACGCCCCGTTCCCGCGCGTCCGGTCCTGGCACGAGGGCTCCGGAGGCGATGGCACCGCTGAGCTGGAAATCCTGCGCCGATCCATCCTGGGCCGGTTGGTGGCGCCCGAGGACGTGGCGGCCATCGTGTTCGAGCCGATCCAGGGCGAGGGCGGCTACTTCCCGGCGCCGGAAGCGTTCATTCGCGGGCTGCGCGAGATCTGCGACGAGCACGGCATCATCCTCATCGCGGATGAGATCCAGTCCGGCATGGGGCGCACGGGCCGGATGTGGGCCATGGAGGCCTACGACGTCGAGCCGGACGTCGTGACGGTGGCCAAGGGCATCGCCTCGGGCATGCCGCTCGGCGCCTTCATCGGTCGTGAGCGGCTGTTCACCTGGACCGCCGGGGCCCATGGCAGCACCTTCGCGGGCAACCCGGTGTGCTCCGCCGCGGCGCTGGCGACCCTGGACCTGCTGGAAAGTGGGCTCATCGAGAACGCGGCCAGGATGGGCGACCGGCTGCGGGCCGGTGTCAAGTTCGCATCGGCAGACTGCGGGGTCGTCCGCGACATCCGCGGCGCCGGGCTCATGCTCGGCGTCGAGTTCGCCAGCCACGGGGAGGCCAACGCGGTGGAGCAGGCGGCATTCGAGCGCGGCCTCCTCATCCTGGAGTGCGGCGAAGCCTCGATCCGGTTCTGCCCGCCACTCATGGTGGACGAGCCGGCCGTCGACGCGGCCATCCGGCTCTACGCCGATGCGCTGGCCTCGGTGGGCTGCCCCATCCGCCCGCTGCCGGGGCCCGAAGAGACCGGAGGCTGACCCCACGGCCTCCAAGGTCGTCTCGCTGTCGGAGGCAATCGCCGCCCACGTCCACGACGGCGACCTGGTGGCGATCGAGGGCTTCACCCACCTCATCTCATTCGCCGCCGGGCACGAGATCATCCGCCAGGGCCGCCGCGACCTGACCCTGGCCCGCCTGACCCCGGACCTGGTGTACGACCAGATGGTGGCCGCCGGCTGCGCCCGCAAGCTCGTCTTCTCGTGGCTCGGCAACCCGGGCGTGGGTTCCTTGCACGCCATCCGGCGCGCCATCGAAGGCGGCGGCCTGGAGTTGGAGGAGTACAGCCATTTCGGCATGGTCGGCCGCTACGTGGCGGGCGCCGCGCATCTCCCCTTCTACCCGCTGCGTTCCTACGCCGGGTCGGACCTGCCGGCGGCCAATCCGCTCATCCAGTGGGTTGCCTCCCCCTATGCCCCGGGAGATGACGTCGCGGTCGTGCCGGCCCTCAACCCCGACGTCACGATCATTCATGCCCAGCGCGCCGACGCCGAGGGCAACGTCCAGGTCTGGGGGCTGGTGGGGGTCCAGCGCGAGGCCGCCATGGCCGCCGAGCGCGTCATCGCCGTCGTGGAGGAGCTGGTCGACACCGAGGTGATCCGCGCCGACCCGGACCGGACCCTGCTGCCCGGGGTGGTGGTGACAGCCGTCTGTATCGAGCCCTACGGGGCGCACCCATCGTTCGCCCAGGGTTACTACGACCGCGACAACGCGTTCTACCGCGCCTGGGATCCGATCAGCCGCGACCCCGGTCTACTCGAGGCGTGGCTCGACGAATGGGTGCGGGGGATCCGCGACCGCGCGGGCTACGTCGAGAAGCTCGGCCCCGAGACCGTCGCCGCACTCCGGCCGAAGCCGCGGCCATCCGGATCGGTCGACTACGGCGAGTATTCGTGAGCGCGACGCCCGACGAGCTGATGGTGGCCGCCGCCGCCGCTGAGCTGGCCGGCGTCCGGACCGTGTTCGTGGGCATCGGCCTGCCCAACGCGGCCGCCATCCTGGCCCGTCGCACGGTGGCGCCGGACCTGGAGCTGATCTACGAGTCGGGGGTGGTCGGGGCGCGACCGTCCCGCCTGCCCGACAGCATCGGCGACCCGGCCCTCGTCTCAGGGGCCACCGCGACGATGAGCATGCACGACCTGTTCGCGTACTTCCTGCAGGGCGGCCGGATCGAGGTCGGGATGCTCGGCGCCGCTCAGGTCGATCGCTGGGGGAACCTGAACACCACGGTCATCGGTCCGTATGCGAACCCGACGGTGCGGCTGCCGGGGTCCGGCGGGGCCTGCGAGATCGCGCTGAACGCCGCGCGGGTCATCGTCGTCATGAGCCAATCCCCGCGTTCCTTCGTGGAGCGCGTCGACTTCGTGACCTCGCCTGGCCATCGCCATCCCGATGGCCGCCCCCGTCCGGCCTGGGCAGGCGGCGGCCCGGACACGGTCATCACCCAGCTGGGGGTCTACCGATTCGGCACCGATGGCGAAATGGAGCTGGCGGCTCTCCACGATGGCGTCCGCGACGCCGATGTCGACGCCGCCTCAGGCTGGCCGATCCTCCGCCGCCAGCCGCTGGAGACCCTCAATGCCCCCAATCCCGACACTCTATCGGCGATCCACTCCTTGTCCGGCGCGGAACGGGAGGCGGCGCCAAGCTAAGGTCTGGCCGGATGCGTCAGATGCCGCTGCTAGTCGAACCAGCCGGCAACCCAGATCGCTCGCCCATGTGCATTTCCGCCGTTTCGGGATCTGCGCGATTCGGCTGCAGTTGCGCTGGGCGTCCCTCCGACCGGAGGAGTCCAAGGGTGCCTACGCTGATCTGGATATTCGTCAGGCCCGGCGCACCCCCAGCAGCGACATATCGCCGAATGGCGTCACGAACAGTCTCACTGAAACTGGCGCCCCGACTCGCCGCGATCGTGTGGAGGGCATTCATGTCGGCCCTCTCAAGACGAAGAGAGAACTGCACGCTATCGCTTTGCCTTGGGCGGGCGGGAAGATCGACCGCGCTCTCCCACGCATAGTCCTCAGGATTGCCGACGACGGCGCGCTCCTCCTTCGATAGATGGTCGAAGGATTGGCGCTTGGCTCTGGGCATGTTCAGCATCTCCTGGATCACGATTTGTTCAGCGGTCTGTTCGTTTCGTATCCCACGCGGTGAAGGCTCGCCATGTTCCTCTCGAACGGGCTCTTAACAGCACAACTGTAATCGGTCTGCCTGCGGCTGTGTATCCCAGCATGAGGTACTGCCCGCGGTGGCGCTTTCGGTTAGGAATCATTCGGCGATCGCCATCCCACGCTTCGAGGGTTTCCGCGCGCGTTACGACGGGACGGCCGGCATGAGCCTGATGCTCCTCGAAGTTGTCATGGAAGACCAGCTCGTCAAAGGCCGGCACCCGATGCTCCGATAATTGTTGACGGAAGTATCCCAGGTGGGATACGATCCGTCAATCTGAATCCCTAATGTGATGCGGAGTGTTCGCCATGGAAGGTGAGGTGCCGAACAGCCCTCCCTCAGAGGAAGTTGAGATCGACTATCTCCTCCTCGCTGACTACGCGGAGGTGCTCAACAACAAGATGTATCTGATGGGGGGAGGATGGGACAACTTCGCCCCGTCGAGCTATCCGGCGGAAATGCGATGGGGCGTGGCGGTAGGCATTCGCGTCCCCTTCCTCGAATCCAACAGACCAATCCACTTCGTATTGACCATGCGCGGGGATGGAGGGCAGGAACACTTCCGAATTGAGGGTGACTTGGAGACCGGTCGGCCACCCGGATCAAAAGGTGAGTCGATCCTCGCCCCTCTGGCGATCAATGGAACGACTCAGCTCATCGGGCCCAACTTGTTGGAGATCGTCGCAACGATCGACGGAAAGCACTCGCGCCGTATCAGTGTCCGCGCACGACCAGCGCGAGACACATCGCCAGGCTCAAAACCGGCGAGCGGAGCCTAGTTCAGCAGGTCGCTAACCGAGGTCAGGAGCAGGCCCCGATCACGCAACGCGGGGACCATGATCTCCAGCGCGGCGAGAGTCTCGTATCCGCCCAGGTGCATGAGGACGATCGAGCCGCTGGCGGCGGAGGTCACGACCCCGGACGCGATCTGCTCGGCGGTCGGGCCGCCGTCGGCGATCGGCCTCCAGTCGATGGTGTCGATCGACCACAAGATCGTCTTCGTGTAACCGACGCCGGCCGCGGCGGCCAGGACCGTCTCGTTGTAGGCCCCATACGGCGGGCGCCAGTACGGCACGGTCGGATGGCCAGTCGCCGTTTCCACGATGGCGGCCGCATCGGTCAGTTCAGCGGTGATGAAGGCGGCGCTGGGCGGACCCGCCGTCGCGCAGGGAGCCTCGGTCGGCGAGCCCAGCCCGCCGTCGCGCAGGTTGCAGTGGTGCATCGTGTGGTTGCCCAGCTCGAACAGCTCGGGATTGGCGCGGACGATGGCGAGCACTTCCTGGCCCACGGCCGTCTCGCTCATCGCGCCGGTGGGGAAGAGCGTGGCGCACACCTGGTTGGCGATCAGGAAGTCCAGGATGTCGATGGCCGGGTCGAGCCGGCCACCCATGTCGAAGGTCAGGGCCACGGCTGGGCCCGCGTTGGGGGCGATGGCAATGATCTCCCGCTCGCCAACCGGCGAGCGGTTGCCGGCGAAGCAGTTGAGGGCAACCGGCGTGGGCGTCGGACGCGGCGTCCGCGACGGGCTGGGGCTGGGGCTTGGGGGCGGGCGGGCGGTGGGGCGCGGGAAGGATGAATGAGACGCCGACGCGTTCGGTGACGCGGATGGGGCGCAGCCGGCCAGGACCAGGACGACGGTGAGGAGGAACCCGCCCGGCCGGCGCCAGCCGGCCGGCATCGGTCTAGTTGGCGTGGTACTCAAAACGGCCCATGGGGGCCAGTGACGCGTCGCCCAGCATGTGTGCTTCGCGTTGGAGCAGCGACAGCTCGGCGCGAAGGCGGGCTGCGGCGTCGGGCGCCTCCAGCAGCCGCTGCTTGCGCGACAGCTCGACCTGGAGCACGCCGGCCACGGCGTAGCTGGCGGCCAGCGGGTCGGTGGGGAGGCGCATGGGCTTGATCAGGCGCTCCATGCGGGTCGATCGCTTGACCTCCCCGGCCGAGGAAGCGTCGCGGTCTGCATCCGGATCCGCGTCGGGATCCGCGTCCGCCAGGAGGTCCTCCAGGTCGGCCGCGTCGCGCTCGGCCAGGAAGCGGCGGATGGTGGACAGGTAGGCGTCGAGGGCGACCTGGACGTCGGGCACCAATCCTTCCGCTTCATCGCCCGGCCGCTCGTCGAGCGGCGTGACGTCCGCCACGGCGTATAGGCCGGTGTGGTCGACGCTTCGGATGCGCGCTCGGCCGACACCGACCGCCATCAGGGCGTAGCGCCCATCGGCGAAGCGGTCCGCGCGCCGGACCTCGCAGATGGTGCCCACTCGGCGGACGGTGAGCTGGCCGGTCCCCGGCTTGGCGGCCACCTCACGCCCGGCGGAGATCATGGTCACCACGAACTTGCCGCCGTACGGGTTGCCCTCCTCCAGCAGGTCACGGGTCATGGCCCGGTAGCGGCGCTCGAAGACGTGGAGCGGCAGCGGCAGGTGCGGGAAGGCCACGACGTGGAGCGGGAAGAGGGGCAGCCGCATGGGCTGCCATCGTACCCCGAAGGGGCTGATAGGCCTATTCCTGGTCCACGAACTCCATGTCGATCTGGGCCCGCTGGAGCTTGCCGGAGTAGTCGATGTACACGCTCTTCCATTCGGCGTAGAAGTCGAGCGCGGCCTGCCCCACCTCGCGGTGGCCGTTGCCGGTGGCCTTGGTGCCGCCGAACGGGAGGTGCGCCTCCGCCCCGATGGTGCCGTGGTTCACGTAGCCCAGGCCGGAGTCGAAGTCGCGGATGGAGCGGAACGCCAGGTTGACGTCTCTTGTGAAGAGCGAGGTCGATAGCCCGTACTGGACCGAGTTCACGGTCTCGACCGCCTCCTCCCAGGTGTCGACCGGGATCACCGCCGTCACCGGGCCGAAGATCTCCTCCTGGGCAATCCGCGCATCGCCCTTCACCTCTGCGAACACGGTGGGCTCGAAGAACGAGCCCTTGGCCAGCTCCCCGTCGCGGGCTGGATGGCCGCCGATGACCAGGTCGGCCTCTTTCTGACCGATCTCGACGTATGAACCGATGCGTTCCAGCGCCTTCTCGTTGATGACCGGCCCCACGTCGGTCGTCTCCAACAACCCGTCGCCAAGGACGAGCGACGCCACCCGGTTGCGCAGCTTCTCGACGAAGGCGTCATGGACAGACCGATGGACGATGATCCGCGAAGCCGCGGTGCAGCGCTGGCCGCTGGTCCCGAAGGCGGACCAGATAACGCTGTCCAGGGCCAGGTCGAGGTCGGCATCGGACCAGATGACGATGGGGTTCTTGCCCCCCAGCTCCAGGCTGACGCGTTTGAGCGTCTTCGCCGCTCGGGTCGAGATGTCCACCCCCGTTTCTGTGTGACCGGTGAAGCTGATCAGCCTGACGTCTCGGTGCTCGACCAGCGGATGACCGACATCGGTCCCCGAACCGGTGACCACGTTGACCACCCCTTCTGGAAGGCCTCCTTCGAGCAGCAGCTCGACGAATCGGACCATGCACGCAGGCGTGTCCGACGCCGGCTTGAGGACGGCGGTGTTGCCGCAGATCAGGGCCGGGAACAGCTTCCAGGCGGGAATGGCGATCGGGAAGTTCCAGGGGGTGATGATGGCGGCCACCCCGATCGGTTTGCGGATTGCCATGGCGAACTTGTCGGGCATCTCGGACGGCACCGTGTAGCCGAACAGGCGCCGCCCCTCGCCGGCCATGTAGTACGCGACGTCGATGGCCTCCTGGACGTCGCCGCGGGCCTCGGGCAGGACCTTGCCCATCTCGCGGGTCAGGAGGCGCGACAGCTCCTCCTTGTGCTCGGCCAGGATGCGCCCCACCTTGAACAGGATCTCGCCCCGCTTGGGGGCGGGCATCATCGACCAGGCGGGGTATGCCGCCTTGGCGGCGGCCACGGCGGCGTCAACATCGGCCGCCCCGCTGGCCGGAAACTCACCGATGATGTCGTCCCGGTTGGCCGGGCTGGTCGAGGTAAACCTCTTGCCCGAGCGAGCCTCCACCCACCCCCCACCGATGAGGTTGCGATCGGCCCTGTTCATAGTCGTCATGGACACTCGTCTGCGCGGATATTCGGAACGTCCATTGTAGGATCAGCCAGAGCCATGACCACGACCGAAGCCACTCCTCCGGCCGAAGCCCTCGTCCAGGCGCGCACGGCTGGGGCCGAGCACCGCTGGCATGACGCGCTGGAGCTGTTCATCGCCGCCGACGCGGCGAACATGCTGACGCCTGGAGACCTCGATCTGCTCGGCGATGCCGCCTGGTGGACCGGGGACATGACCGCCGCGATCGCCGCCCAGGAAAGGGCGTACGCGGGCCACACTGCCGCCGGCGATCCTGCGCGCGCCGCACGGACGGCACTGCAGCTGGCGACCGAGTACAGCCATCGGCTCGAGCCTGCGGTCGCCTCTGGCTGGGTGAGCCGCGCGCAACGCCTGTTGGAGGGGACGCCGGAAGCGCACGCCCACGGGCTGCTGGAGCGGGGGCGGCGGAACGCCGCGTTGAATCGTGGCGACCTCGAGGAGGCATTGGAGCACGCCAACCGGGTCTTCGAGATCGGGACTCGACTCGCGGACCACGACCTCATCGGGCTGGGGATGGAGGACAAGGGGACGGTCCTCATCCAGCTGGGCCGGGTGGAGGAAGGGATGGCGCTGCTGGAGGAGGCCATGGTGGCCGCCATCGGCAACGAACTTTCGCCGCGGGCTGCAGCCATTGTCTACTGCAACGCGACCATTGCCTGCGAAGACGTCGCGGACTACCGCCGCGCGGCGGACTTCTCCGAGGCCGCCAAGCGCTGGTGTGAGCGCCAGCAGATCGCCGGCTTCCCCGGCATGTGCCGGGTCCGTCGGGCCGAAATCACTCGCCTCAGCGGTGCGTGGGAGGAGGCCGAGTCCGAGGCACGGCTAGCTTGTGATGAGCTGAAAGACTTCTCGCTCGCCTACGCGGGCGAAGGGTTCTACCAGATCGGGGAAATCCGCCTCCGACTGGGTGACTTCGGAGCGGCGGAGAGCGCCTTCGCCGAGGCCCACGAGTTAGGCCGCGACCCGCAGCCGGGCTTGGCCATGCTGCGCCTGAACCAGGGCCAGACCGATGCCGCCCGCAGCCTCCTGCGCGGGGCTCTCGACGACAGCACCGCGACCCCACTCGACCGGGCGCGACTCTTGCCCGCGCTGGTGGAGGTGGCCGCCGCAACCGGCGATCTCGAGCAGGCCCGGGAAGCCGCGGACGAGATGAACCGCCTGGCCGAGACGTACGGCACCCACGCCCTGCGCGCCGCCGCTGCTGGCGCTGTCGGCCAGGCCGCCCTGCTGGAAGGTGCCTTCGACGCCGCTGCCGAGTCCTTCCGGCGGGCGCGACGGATCTGGCAGGAGATCAACGCCCCATACGAGACGGCGCGGGCCCGCGCCTGGCTGGGACGGGCACTCATCGCCAGCGGGCGAAACGAGGCAGCCGCGCTCGAGCTGCGCTCAGCCATCGCCACTTTCGGGCGGCTCGCGGCCGAGCCGGATCTCAAGTCGGCGCACGCCGAATTGGAACGCATCGAAGGCGCATCGGCTCCTGTACAGCCGGCCGCCCAAGCACAGCGCGTATTCATGTTCACCGATGTCGTCCGCTCGACCGATCTCATCGAGGCGATCGGCGACGACGCCTGGAGTGCGCTCCTCCGCTGGCACGACGAGACGATCCGGCATCTAGCCATCGAGAACCGAGGGGAGATCCTGGACCACGCCGGAGATGGGTTCTTCATCGCGTTCGGCGATGCGGACCAGGCGATCGGGGCCGCCACCGCCATCCGTCGCACCATGCGTGATCACCGTCGTGATCATGGGTTTGCACCGGCGATCCGCATCGGTCTCCATGCCGCCGCGGCGACGAAGAGTGGTTCCAGCTATTCCGGCCGAGGGGTCCATATTGCGGCCCGCATTGCGTCGCTGGCCGGCCCGGACGAGATCCTCGCCAGCGAGAACGCGCTCGCAGCGGCCCGTGGATCGGTCGCTCACGGACCTCTTCGGTCAGAGCAGCTGAAAGGAATTCGCGGTCCGGTCGCGGTCGCTGCCGTCGGCTGGGGGCCCGCGGGGTCCGGGCCCTAATCGCCCGAGCGGGTCATCTCGATCACGTCGAGGAGGCGGTCCAGGTCCTCAATTGTGAGCGTTCCCTTGTCGACGTGGCCACGCTCGATGACCACGTCGCGGATGGATTTCCGTTCGGCGAGGGCCTGCTCGGCGATGCTGGCCGCCTCCTCGTAGCCGAGGACCGGGTTCAAGGCGGTCGCGACGGCGGGTGACCCCTCGGCGAACTCCCGGGCACGGGCCTCGTCAGCGGTGATGCCGCTGACGCATCGGTCTGCGAACAGGACCGATGCGCTGGCCAGCAGCCGGATGGTCTCCAGCACGTTGCGGGCCAGCATGGGCAGCATGATGTTCAGCTCGAAGTTGCCGGCCGCGCCGCCGAACGCCACCGCTGCGTCGTTGCCGATGACCTGGGCGCAGACCATGGACAGCGCCTCGGGGATGACCGGGTTCACCTTGCCGGGCATGATGCTGCTCCCCGGCTGCAGGTCCGGGACGCGGATCTCGGCCAGGCCGGCGCGCGGGCCGGATGCCATCCACCGGATGTCGGTCGCGATCTTGTACAGACCGATGGCGATGGTCCGCAGCTGCCCGCTCAGCTCCACCAGCGCGTCCCGCGCACCCTGGGCCTCGAAGTGGTTGCGGGCCTCGGTCAGAGGCAGGCCGGTGGTCTGGCGCAGCTCCTCGATGACGGCGGCCGCGAACCCGGGCGGGGCGTTGAGGCCGGTCCCAACCGCGGTGCCGCCCAGGGCCAGCTCCGCCACCCGGGGGAGCGTCGCCTCCAGCCGCTCCACGCCGTAGCGGACCTGGGCCGCGTAGCCGCCGAACTCCTGGCCGAGAGTCACCGGCGTGGCGTCCATGAGGTGCGTGCGGCCGGACTTGACCACGCTCTCGAACTCATCGGCCTTGGCCTCCAGCGCCTCCGCCAACTGCGTGAGCGCGGGGATGAGGTCGTTCACCACCCCCTCGGTGGCCGCCAGGTGGATGGCCGACGGGATGACGTCGTTGCTCGACTGGCTGGCGTTGACCTGGTCGTTGGGGTGGACCGGCTGGCCGAACTGCTCGGCGGCCAGGGTGGCGATGACCTCGTTGGCGTTCATGTTCGACGACGTGCCCGACCCGGTCTGGTACACGTCGATGGGGAACTGGTCGTCCCAGCCTCCGGCGGCCACCTCTTCGGCCGCGGCCCGAATGGCGGCCGCGGCATCGGCCTCCAGCACTCCCAGCTGCGCATTGGCCGATGCCGCCGCAGCCTTGATCCGCCCGAGAGCCCGGATCACCGCCGGGTCCAGCCGCAGCCCGCTGATCGGGAAGTTCTCGACCGCGCGCTGGGTCTGAGCGCCCCATTTGGCGCCGGCCGGGACCTCGACCTCGCCCATCGAATCGTGCTCCAGTCGGGTGCCCTCCTCCGTCATCGGTTCACGGTGGTGGAGGCGATGAACCGGATCGAAGGCGGGATCAGGTAGGGGATGGCGCCTGCGTCGAGATCGGCCACGATCTCCTTGGCCTTGTTGACCAGCTCGGTGACGCCGATGCCGCGGTGCACGGGCTCGTGGCGACCCAAGTGTGCGATGCCCTCCGCCAGCTTGTTCCGCGCGCCGCGCCGGTTCCGACGCGAGAGGTGGAGGAATCCGGCCGCGAGCTTGATCAGGCCCTGGTAAAAGTCGCGCTCCTCATCTGGCGCGGCCCGCCACAGCGTCTCCCATGCCTCGTGCGCGTGCCAGTAGCGTGCTCCGTTGAAGAGGGCCACGCCCTCGCGAAAGAGGCGGTCAGCCTCCGCGTCTTCGAGTGGCGCGGTCCGGCCGCGGGGCGGTGCTTCGTCCGCGGGCACCGCGCTGGCTTCGGTCATGGGTCCGATCGTACAGCCCGCAGACTCCCCGAGGCTCCCGACTCCGAAATCACATCTCGCTTGGCGTCACAGCGCACGCATGGTCTCCGCCCAGAGGCCGAGGTGAGTTTCGCAGCCATTTGGCGCCTGTTCGCGCAGGCGCGCCCGGACTAGTCGCGGTGGCCCGGGGGCCTCATCTTCGCCGCGGCTGCCTCCCGTTCGTCGGGGAGCAGCTCATGGATCTGATTCCGATAGCGGACGCCGCCCGAGCTGCGAGACAGCCAGCGCAGGTAGTCCGGGTCGTGCTTTGCCAGGTCCTTCAGGGTCCAGCCCATATATCGGCCAAAGTCGACCACGTTGAATGCCGTGTGGCCGTTGCCGTTGGTGGCCATCGGTACGGCGTACCCGTTCGTCGGGGGAGGCTGAACCGGTGCTGGCCCGAGGACGACCGGCGTGAGGTGGCGCTCCCGGTCGTACCGTCGTCGACGGATCGGCGTGCGGAGCAGGTCGTAGGCGCGGTTGATGTCCGCCATCCGCGCGGCGTCGCCCTTCTGGCCGTCCGGGTGGTAGCGGCGGGCAAGGACCCGGAACGCCGCTTCGATGACGATGTCATCGGCGTCTGGAAGTACTTGAAGCGTCCTGTATGCGTCGAAATCGGTCGACAAGTTCCCACCCCAAAATGGACTCAGATGGTATGCCTAACCGCCTGAAAATGCCAGAAAAATCTCGCCCTGTGCGTTGACAAAAGTCGACACATATCCGGCGCCCACGATCCGCTCGCGGATGCCATCCGGCAGGTCGTCAGGCTCGAACACGACGTACGGATATCCCGATTGCAGGAGAGGGTCCAGTTCGTCCAGCGCGTGGAGGCGGCCGCCGGCGGTGTGGATGCTGACCTCGGTCTGCTCCGACACCATGGTTTCCAGCATCCCGCCGAACACGCCGATGGGCGTGGCATCCCACTGCTGGAAGTTGAACGCCACGTGCAGCACGGGCGTGGTGGACTGGAGGCGCCCGGCGGCCACCTCCTCCCGCAGCCGCTCGACCAGCTCCGCCTGGGGCGCGCTGATGATGGTCCGCGAGTCGGGATACCCGCCCCAGAACCCGAATTCCGCCGCGCGCAGATCAATCGACAGGGTCTCGCTTATCCGGTGCTCGCCCAGGAGCAGGGCTTCGATCGGCTCGGCCCGGATTGGAAGCGCGGCGGCGACCAGGAACAGGCCCACCACCCCGGCGCGCAGGGCGAGCCCGAACCGGGGGCTCTCCCACACCGCCTGGAGCGCGAACGCGCCCATGACTGCCAGGAACACGGGCGTCCAGTAGTGCAGTGTCTTGGTCACCTCGAAATCGAGGCCGTCGACTCCCACGTTCTGCCAGGGGATGGCAGCCGCGGCGAGCACGGCCAACAGACCCATGACGAAGGCCACCACCGGCACCAGCGCGAAGGTGGTCCGTCCGGCCACGATGCCGCCCACGGCCACCGTCCAGACCAGGATCGGATAGTGCAGGAAGACGTCGACGAAGGTCTTGATCCAGCGTTGCAGCGAAGGCAGCGCGAACAGCACCACGGCCACCACGGCCGTTATCCCGGCGGCGCGGAAGCCCAGCACGAACCAGCGCCGGGCCGTTTCGGAGCGGTCGAGCAGCCACACGGCGCCGAGCGCGGGCGGGATGACGGCCAGTCCCAGGGCAGAGGGCAGGTCGACCCCGAGCATGGTTGAGGCCTGGGGCAGCGCCAGCACCCCGCCCCCGACCAGCGCCGGCACCCCCAGCCCTTCAAACCGCCCTGGGACGAGCGCCACCAGGGCGACAACCGTCCCCGCCGTCAGCACCCCGACCAGCGGATGGACGAACATCGTCGCCGCCAGCCCGACCGCCAGGACCAGCGGCCGCCTCCGCTCTGTCCCCTCCAGCAGTTCCACCAGGCAGAAGGCGACCAGGGGCAGGACCAGGACCGTGGCTCGGTCATCGGCCATCCGCGCGAACGAGATGGTGAGGGTGAAGGCCACCAGCATCCACCACCCCACGCTCCGGCCGAGGATGCCGGATGCCAGGCGGACCATGCCCACGCCCACCAGGATGGTTCCTGGCAGGACGAACGCGGCCGTGGCCAGCGCCGCGGGCTGGCCACTCAGGACCGTGGCCGACCCCAGCAGCCCGGTATAGCCCAGGAACATCCGCGACGGCCCGTAGATGGGTGACGGGGCGATGGTCAGGGTCGCGAACTCGCCGAAGGCGCGGAGGTGCTCGGCCGGCGCCACGTGGTTGGGCAGGACGTCGATGAACGGCACCACCGGCGAGGCCAGCTGGAGGATCACCGATCCGGACCAGGCCAGGACCAGGAAGGCGCTGGCGACCGACGGCCACCCCAGCCTGAGCGCCGGCCGGCTCGCAAAGATGGGTCGAACAAACCAGCCTAGACCGATCACGGCCGCATTGACCGCCAGCAGCACCGGCTGGCGGAAGAGCCCCAGGCTGCCGAGCAGCATGAGCGCCACCAGACCGATGACGACCGCCCCCACCAGGCCGCCCAGCAGGGCATCGGTCACCGAGGCGTATGGCGCGCGGCGGAGAGCCCGGATGGCGACCGCGCCGGCGGCCAATTGCAGCACCGCCGAGCCGAGGACCAGCACCGCCGCCGGGAAGGTCACCGGCAGCTGGCTCGCGACCCCCGCCAGCCCCCGCTCCCAGCTGGAGCCCAGATCGGTGCCGTCAAGCATCCGGATGCCAACCAGGGTGGCGGCCACCCCCACCACGCTCAGGAGCTCCAGGGTGCGCCGCTCCACTCCGTCACGCATCGGCGCGTACGGTACAGGCCGTTCGTTCCCGCCCAGGCATGCGTCATCGCGATTTCCCCACCTGGCGTTCACATTCTGCCCATATCCGAGCTCGAGTCTGGCCTCGAACGGATCGCATTCATCGGTCCACAACGAGGAGACTCAATTCATGTTCGGACGCTTCATCGCCTTCGTGCTCCTGGTCGTGCTGGTGGCAGTGGCCGGAACCGCCGTCTACAACGCCGGCGTCACGGCGGGCATCGCGGTCGATGTCGGCAGCGCAATCGCTTCCGGAGACCCGGTGCCCATCGGCGTCTACGGACCTTTCGTCGGGCACCCGTGGGGCTACGGCTGGGGCTGGGGCGGCGGATTCCTCGGAATCCTGTTCGGCATCTTCTTCCTGTTCCTGATCTTCGGCCTGTTGCGGGCCGTCATCGGGTGGGGCCGCTGGGGCGGGCAGCGGGGCTGGAGTGGCCATAAGGGATATGGCTGGGATCATCACCGTGGTCCGCGCGAGCACTTCGACGAGTGGCACCGCGAGCAGCATGGCGAGACGCCGCAGGCACCCGACAAGCCAGAAGCCGACAGGGTCTGATTCCCCTTCGGGACCGATACGGGCGGGCGGGCGGCGCCGCTCGCCCGACTACCATGCCTCCCATGGCGCGGGTCCTCGTCGTCGATGACGAGCCCAGGATCGTCCAGCTCGTCCGCGACTATTTGGAGCGGGCGGGCTTCGCCGTCTCGACCGCTCGGGCCGGGCCGGAGGCCCTCATGCGTGCGCACCAGGATCGGCCCGACCTGATCGTGCTCGACCTGGGCCTGCCTGGGCTCGACGGGCTTGAGGTGACGCGCCGCCTGCGCCGCGACTCGGGAGTCCCGATCATCATGCTCACAGCCCGCGACGACGAGACCGACAAGGTCGTCGGCCTCGAGCTGGGGGCCGACGATTACGTGACCAAGCCCTTCAGCCCGCGTGAGCTGACCGCGCGCGTGCGCGCCGTCCTTCGCCGTCACGCCGCCGACGCCGATGCGGACCTGATCCGCGCAGGCGACCTGGTGCTCGACGTACCTCGCCTCCGGGTTGAGGTCTCCGGGCGCGCCGTGACCCTCACCGGCACGGAGTTTCAGCTGGTCACCGCCATGGCTCGCCAGCCGGGGAGGGTATTCACCCGGTCCCAATTGCTGGACGCGATTCATGGCGTCGCATTCGAGTCGTATGAGCGGGCGATCGACGCCCATGTCAAGAACATCCGACGCAAGATCGAACCGAACGCGCGTGCGCCGCGCTACCTGCTCACCGTGTACGGCGTTGGCTACCGCCTGACCGATGCCTGACCGGAGACATCGGGGGTGGCACGGATACGGCCGTCACCGGCCGCGGTGGTGGCCGGATGACGAGGCGTGGCCGCCGGCTGACGCCGAGCGGGCCGAATACTGGCGCCGGACGCGCGGCGGATTCATGTGGCGCATTGGTTGCTTCTTCGTCTTCATGGTGGTGGTCCTCGCGTCGGTGGTGGCCCTGCTCGCGTGGCTGATCAGCAACGCGGTGGGTGGCTCACAGCCGTGGGCCGCGGCCATCCTGATCGGCCTGTTCGTTCTGATCGTGCTCGGGATGGCAGGTGGGGCAGTGCGCCGAGCGGCCGCGCCGGTGGGAGACCTGATCGAGGCTTCCGGCCGCGTCGAAGCGGGCGATTTCAGTGCTCGCGTGCCAGAGGAGGGCCCACGCGAGGTCCGTTCCCTGGCCCGAGCCTTCAACTCGATGAGCGCCCGCCTCGAAGAGATGGAGGCGCAGCGGCAGTCGACGCTGGCCGACGTCTCACACGAGCTGCGGACGCCGTTGACGGTGATACAGGGCAACATCGAGGCGCTGCTGGACGGGGTTTACCCCGCCGATGCGGAGCACCTCGAGCCGATCCTGGAGGAAGCCCGCGTCATGGAGCGGCTGATCGAGGACCTGCGGACGCTGACCCTGGTCGAGGCCGGCAGTCTCGTTCTCCATCGCGAGCCGACCGATCTCGAAGCGCTGCTCCCTGAAGTCGCAGCCGGGTACCGAAGCCAGGCGGAGCAGGCCGGCATTCAGCTCACCGTCATCGTGGGCGAGGGCGTGCCAACGCTGGAGCTGGACCCGGCGCGTATCCGGGAGGTGGTGGCGAACCTGCTGACCAATGCCCTCCGTCACACTTCGCGTGGCGGAATCGTCGACCTGACGGCGCGCCTGGACGATCTCGCGGTGCTCGTCACCGTGCGCGACACAGGGAGCGGGATGAGCGCCGAGGCGCTGGCTCGGATCTTCGACCGCTTCTACCGCTCGCCCGACTCCCCGGGGAGCGGCCTCGGCCTGCCCATCGCCCGCGACCTGGTCGAAGCCCACGGCGGCACCCTCACCGCAACCTCAGAAGTCGGCCGCGGCACCACCATCCGCTTCACCCTGCCACTTGCCGGGCGCTAGGCGAGATCAACTCCGATCCAAATCCGACTTGGAACGCCGATCGGTGGAGGAGTTAGACGCCTCTTCGGGGTGAACCAACTCGTGAAGCCGCTTCGCCTTTGCCTCTAGAGTCTCATCTTGCTGCTTTGGAGCTTCTCGCTTTGGAGCGGGAGTGGTGGTCTGTAAATCCATCAGAGACGTGCCTCGCCTGAAGACGGGGTCGGTGACGGAGATGAAATACAGGCCGCCGAATCCCGCGATCAGCGCGCCGAGGATGAGCCCTCCAAGGTCAGGACCGCGCTCGAGTGCCGGCAGGAACATGCTGATGCCGAGCCCAACGAACAGGAGGCCGATTCCGACTCGTTGCAGGAACAGTGCTCGCATGCCTACTGAATTCGGTCGCTTGCCAAAAAGCGAGAAGACAACATTCAGGAGCATCAGCGCGATGCCGAACGCCACGACAGCGATCCCTGGCACGATCCACCAGTTCACCGGATCACCTTAGCCCACGGCCTCAACGCTCCGGGTTCGTAGCCGGGCCCAGGTGTCCAAGCTGCCCGAGGTCAGGGCGTCCGTGGCCGGCCCCGCAGCGCGTTGCGTCAGCCGCGCAAGGGGGTGGCCGCGGGTGCCATCACGTCATCGGTCGGTATCGGTCCAGATCGGCCTAGTCCACGATCTTGGCCATCACGTGCTTGACGACGGTGTAGTCCTCGATGCTGTAGGACGACATGTCCTTGCCGTAGCCGGACTGCTTGAATCCACCGTGCGGCATCTCGGACACGAGGGGCAGGTGGTCGTTGATCCAGACCGTGCCGAACCGCAGGCGCCGAGCGGCATTCAGGGCACGCTTGACGTCCCGCGTCCAGACCGATGCCGCCAGCCCGAACGGCACACCGTTGGCCCAGCGGATTCCCTCCTCGTCGTCGGCGAAGTGCTGGATTGTGACGACCGGGCCAAAGACCTCCTTCTGGATGATCTCGCTGTCCTGGCTGACGCCGGTGACCAGGCTGGGCCGATAGAAGTAGCCCTGCCCCTCGATGGCTGATCCGCCGGCCACGACCTCGGCGCCATAGCCACGGGCCCGGTCCACGAAGCCGATGACCCGCTCCTGCTGGGCCTGGCTGACCATGGGCCCCATGTCGAGATCGGCTTCCTTGTAGTCTTCCACCGAGGCCGGGTCGCCCACCTTGAGCGAGTCGATGGCTGGGACGAGGCGCTCGAGCAGACCGTCGAACGAGCTGCGGGACGCGATGACGCGAGTGGCCGCCGTGCAGTCCTGGCCGGAGTTGAAGAAGCCAGCCAGCTTGACGCCCTCAGTTACCGCGTCCAGGTCGGCGTCGTCAAACACGAGGACGGGGGCTTTGCCGCCCAGCTCCAGGTGGACGCGCTTGACGGTCTGGGCCGCGGCCGCGGCGATCTCGCGGCCGGTGGCCGTGTCACCGGTGAGCGACACCATGTCCACGGCGGGGTGGGAAATGAGATGGGCCCCGACGGTCTTGCCTGGGCCGATGACCACGTTGAGGACGCCCTTGGGAAAGATGTCGGCTGCCAGCTCCGCGAGCTTGATGGCGGTCAGTGGCGTCCATGACGAGGGCTTGAGGACGACCGTGTTGCCGGCGGCCAGGGCGGGCCCGAGCTTCCAGATGGCCATCATCAGCGGGTAGTTCCAGGGGGCCACCTGGCCGACGACCCCGACCGGCTCTCGGCGGATCATGCTGGTGTGGGTGGAAACGTACTCCCCGGCCGCCTTGCCCTCCACGACTCGGGCCGCGCCGGCGAAGAACCGTAGGTTGTCGACGCTGAACTCCACGTCGAACGCGGCCACGGACATGGGCTTCCCGACGTTCGCCGATTCCACCCGCGCCAGCTCGTCCGCATGCGACTCGATCGCGTCGGCGAACTTGTGGAGCATCCCGCTGCGCTCGGCCGGCGTGGTGAGGGACCACGTCTCGAACGCGTCGCGGGCAGCGGCCACCGCCGCGTCCACGTCCGCTGTGGTGCCCTTTGGGACGTCGGCGATCTTCTGCTCGGTGGCCGGGTTGATGACTTCGGTCGTCTCGCCGGTGGCGGCGTCACGCCACTCCCCGGCGATGAACATCTGATAGCGGGATGCGGTGAGGGTCATCCGGATCTCCTCGGGAGTGAGGGCATGGACTGGGGGCCTGGCGATTCTACCCGTCGCCTCGGACGGGGCGAAAGCCTCCATCAGCGACGCGGGCCATCACGAACAGCAGATCCGCCAGGCGGTTGAGGTAGCGCACGACGTGCGAGTCGGGGAGGTCACCACCCTCGGCCAGGACCACCACTCTTCGTTCTGCGCGTCGAGTCACGGACCGCGCCAGATCCAGCGCGGCGCCCGGCTGGGATTCCCCCGGCACGACGAACTCGACCGGCATTGGGTGGGCGGCGGTCAGGCCGTCAATCTCCCGCTCCAGCGCCGTCACCATCGCTTCGGTCACGAGGCTCGTCCCCGGCGTCAGTCGTGCCCGCCGAACCCCATGCGTGGCGACCTCGGCGCCCACCACGAACAGCTCTTTCTGGAGGCGGATTAGAACGACGGTCAGAGGATCGTCGGCTCGCAGCGCCGCGCGGGCCAGGCCCATGGCGGCCACGGCCTCGTCGACCGTGCCGGCAGCCTCGATCCGGGGGCTCCCCTTGCCGACCCGGGCACCACCGAACAGGAGCCCAGTGTCACCGGCGTCCCCCCTGCGCGTGTAGATCTTCATGCCAGCCCGATCCTACCGCCAAGCCCGCGCCTCGGCCGGCCATGCGCCTGCCAGGATGCCCGTACGCGCCCAGCGTGTACATCGTCACCCGAAGGGTGCCTTGCACGCGTGTGGGAGGTCTTAGAGGGCTGTTTTGGCTCCAAATACCCGCCGCGTGAGTGATCCGGCGCATCCGGACCGTCCCAGGTGATCTTGTACACGTTGGAGGCGTACCGAGGGCCTAGGGGCTACGGTTGAGGACGAGGCCTAGAAGAGACCTAGAACAGGCCGGGGGGCGGCTCCCAGCGATCGGCCAGCAGCGTCACCTTGACCGGTGGACCCACGATGTCCTCGGTCTTCTGCTTGACTTCCTGAATCAGGTCCCCGGCCCACGGGCAGAAGGGCGTGGTGAGGACCATCTTGATCTCGGTCGGGGCGCCATCGGCTCCGATCTCGACGTTCTTGATCAGGTCGAGGTCCACGATGCTCATCCCGATCTCCGGGTCGTGAATGTCATAGAGCGCGGTCATCACCTCGTCGACTTTGGCGAGGTTCGAATCAATGCTCATACCCGACCAGATTAGCAGGGATTCGCGAGCGAGCCACCGAGGGCCACCCGTCCACCACCCCGCGACACGCTCCCCGCCCCGTTCACCAAGCGCGGGAAGCGCACCGCGGGCCTAGTAGATGAACGGGACGCCGCCGAACAGGAAGGGCAGGAAAAGGAGGGCGGGGAGGCCGAGTCCCACCAGCAGGACGAAGGCCGCCAGCCAGCCGACGGGTTGGTAGCGGTACAGGCGGACGAGCACGACCACGGCGCCGAGGGCAACGGCGGCCATCACGACGGCGATCGCAAGTTCCAGCGTCGACTTCTGTCCCGGGGTCAGGAGATACGCCGAGTAGAGAACGCTGATGCCGAGCGCGAGGAGGCAGCCCAGCCCGACCAGAAGGCTGCCCATGCTCTACCCGAACAGCGGCGATGAGGAGGCCGCTTGCGGCTCCACGGACGCAGTATATCGACGGTGGCCCAGCCCTCGGTCGCCGCCCCGTTCATCACGCGAGGGAAACGCCTGCGCGCCCTGGCAAGCTCCTACACGAAGACGCAGCACGTCTGCGCGGCCACAGACATACGGCCGCCGGATCAAGAGGCCCAAGAAGATCGCCACCAGGGCAATAGCTCCGGTCCGCCCGCCTCTCCACAGCCTGACCAGTTCCAGGCGAGCCGCCAGTCCCATGGCTTCGACGAGCAGCACGAAGATCACATTACCGGCAGTCACCAGACTCCGCCAGGAAATGGCCAGCCGCCGAATGGCCGCCACGATGAAGCCATCGAACACCACCGTCGCGGCGAGGAGAATGCCCAGCAAGCCTCGAGACTGAGGAACGGGCTGAGGCGACAGCTCAACGGGAGCTTGCATGGCCTCAATATCGCAACCAGCCCAGCGGTCGGACTATGCGAGCCGACGCTAGAGCAGGCGGTTGTAGATCGCGTGCGGTGCCACGCCCTCCTTCGCGAGCGGCTCGACCGCCCCACGCGCGGCGCTCCCCGCCCCGTTCATCAAGCGCGGGAAGGTCCGGGAGCCTTCATCCAACCAGGCCCCTGAAAAACATGGTGAAAATCAAGATCAGAGCAATCACCAGAGCAACAGGGATCCCGAGACCGGCGACGGGCGCCAGTCGCCCGACGGGTCTCCCTCGAACGATTCGCACAAGCACGATCACGGCACCCAGGGCGCAGGCGATGAGGCCCGCGATAATCGCCATGAGAACGATGCCGAACACACCCGAGCCGCCAAGGTTCGAATTCAGAAAACTTGCCCCCGGAAAAGCGACCATCCAGGAGTCCACGGCGATGGTCGCGACCATCAGCAGGCCCAACGCGGCACGCCCCACCAGATATTGAAGCGAACGTGAAGTCCGCATACCGGTTGGGCCGGAGGGCGAATACTTCGACTCCATCGCGGGAGCATAGACGGCGCCGACTGGCTAGAACAGGCTGGCATCGAACTTGGGGTGGGGTGGCAGGAGGGCGGGGCGGACGCGGGTGAAGGCCTCGTAGATCGGCCCGCCGGCCTCGATCGCAGCTCGGAGGTCGGCAATCGCTTCGGCGGTGTCGGCCTGTGAAGCGTGGCTCTCGAGCGCGGCCAACCGTCGGTCCGCCACCTCGGTGATGTCGATCCGGTGGGTCGCGCCCTGCTCCTCCGGGGAGAGGTCATAGCGGTTGGGCCCTGGCCCATAGCCCGGCGCGATGACGAAAACCGAGTGCGGCGCCACGCCCTCCTTGGCGAGGCGCTCGACCGCCCACCGCGCGGCGCTGCCGACCGCGATGTGGTCCGGGTCGCCGGTCACGCCGTGCGCGCCGAACGTGATGACGACGTCCGGGCGGCGGTTTCCCAGCCAGGCGACGATCTCGCTCACCAGGCGCTCCTGCGGCTCGGCGGCAACGGCCCCGTCCGGGTAGCCGTCCAGGAGGGTTACCTCGTTGAGCCCGATCGCCTCCGCGGCGCGGATCATCTCCGCCTCGCGCACGGCGGCGAGCTGAGCGTCGGGGGTCCGCTCGGGATTCCCGGCCTCGCCGCGGGTCACGATCAGGAGGCGCGTCGTCTCGCCCGCGTCGTGGGCCAGGGCCAGCGTCCCAGCGCAGGTGAACGCCTCGTCGGCGGGGTGGGCCAGGATGGCGGCCAGTCCCCCGGTTCGGTCGTAGGTCACGTGGTCTCCCGTGGCGCGGGATCATTGGCCAGGCGTCGCCAGCCCTGGCGCTCCACCGCGGTGCGCATCGTACGCAGGACGGCCACCTTGGCGCGCGCCACCTCAGCGACGAAGCGGCCCGTGCCTGCCTCGTCCAGGGTTGAGCCTGGCGGGGCGCTATCCCGACCGACGTTGAGCCAGGCCAGGTGATATCGGTCCATCCGACCCCAGACCGATTCCAGCAGCTGGTCCGACTCGAGCAGCCAGGCCCGGAAGCCCTCCCAGTCGGGAGCCTGAGCCAGGCGGTCGCCTTCGGCGATGAGCTCGTCGGTGGCGGCCAGGAACGCGGTGCGGGTCATGACCGTTTCGTTGGGCAACCGCTCGCCCGGAACCCGCTCGCCTGGAGACCTGGAGGCCATGCCCTGAGTATGGCGCGGCCGTTCGTACTATTTGTCGGTGACCCCCAGGCTGACAGACTCGCGGTGACCAGACGCACCGCTGAGTAGATGCCCCGATCAGATTTGACCGCAGCGATCGCGCGGTCCGTGGGCACCGGGCTGGCCCTGGTGCTCCCCGTGGCCGCTCTCGTGGTGCTGCGCCTATTCCCGCCCCTCACCCTGGACCCCGGCGGCGGAAGCGGCTGGTTCGCCACGCTCGGGCTGGGCGCAGTGGCCGTGTGCTCGGCCGCATCGGTGATCCCACTCCTCAGTGCCCTGGTGATCGCTGGACGCCTGTCGGCCGGGCTGGCCGGGCTGAGCGCAACCGCGTTGACCGCCGGGAGCGCCGCGCTGGCGCTGGCGGGACCCACCGCGGCGGCGACCCTTCCCAACAGCGGCCTGGCGCTGACTCTGGTGGTCGTGGCGGCCGGCCTGGCCGTCGCGGCGTGGGCCGGCAACCAGCACCTGGCAAACGAACGATCCCGCTGGCTGGGTGTTATCGCGGCACTCGTGCTGGCCGAAACCGCGCTCGCGGCGGCCCTGCTGGCCCCCGGATCTGAGCTGGACTCAGCCACGTCCGTGGTGATGCTGGCGGCCGGACTCCTGGCCGCAGGTGCGGCTGGCGCGTGGGTGAACCGCCGCAACACGATGGCCGCGCTCGGATCGGTGACCGTGGCCGTGGCGGCCGGCCTGCTCGCCTGGGCGCGTCCGGGGACGGTCGACGGGCTGCTCGCGCTGGCCCCCCTGTTGTTGACCCCGCCGTTGCTGGTGCTCGCGCTGGTCGACCGAGAGGAGAGGGAGTCCGACGACCTCGCGACCGCGGCCCCGCCTGCGCAGGTCGCCCCGCGCCTCCTGACACGTCTCGGCCCGCCCCCTCCCGCAAATCGCAACCCGGAGGACGACTCTGCGGAACGCGACCGCCTGGGACGCGAGGTGCGAGCCGCCCTGGCCGAGCTGACCGACGCGCGTCACACCATCGCCCTGCAGCGCTCCGAGCTGGAGCGCGCAGCCGACGTCGATCCGCTGACCGGCGTCGCCAGCCGCAGCGCGATCATGGACCGGCTGCGCGACGAAGTGGCGGCGGCACGGCGCTACCCGCACGCGGTGTCCATCGTGCTCATGGACGTGGATGGCATGGGGGAGATCAATGCCCAGCACGGAACGGCGGTCGGGGATGCGGTGCTGCGCGAGCTGGCCTTGCGGATGCGAGTCCGCGTCCGCGAAGCGGACGCCATCGGCCGGGTGGCCGGAGACTCCTTCTTGGCCATCCTTCCGCATACCGATGAGAAGGGCGCAACGGTGTTCGCGGAGGCCATGCGTGACCGGGCCACCCAACGCCCCGTATCGACCGGCCGGGGAGAGGTTTCGGTCACCGTCTCATTGGGCGTGACCACCATGCGTTCGCGCCAGGAGCTGACCGCCGACACGATGCTGGCACGGGCCGATGAGGCGGTGGCGTCGGCCCGCGCGGGGGGCGGAAACTTCATCGCCTACGACCGACTCCACGGCCTCGCGCGACTCGAGGAACGCCGTCCGGAGGCCCCGGACGACCAGGCGGACCGACACACAAGATAGCGGCCTGAAGTTATCCACACCACTACAGGTTGTGGACAAAGGCCTCCAACCCGCAGCGGTCTGGTGCTAGACTCGGGCACCCACCGAGTGCTGCCAGGGCCATGCCGCCGACCTCTCCCAACCTGTCCGCCAAGCTGATCTTCCCCACTGCCGAGATCGTCGAGGAGTACTACCTCCCGATCATCTACACGGCCTGCCGGACGTGCTACTCGGAGCAGCTGCCGGATGCCATCTGGGACAAGGCGGTGGCGCGCCAGGTAGCCGACGAGAAGCAGCAGGCGCTGGTCCGCAAGGTCATGGAGTCGGGTCACGGCTCGACCATCGAGCACGTCAACTTCACCTTCGCCATCAGCGGCGTGACCCGGACACTGTCCCACCAGCTGGTCCGCCACCGGTCGGGGACCGCGTTTGACCAGCAGTCCCAGCGCTACGTGAGCTTCAAGGCCCGCGACAACTACACCATCCCCGACTCGATCACCAAGGGCGACCTGCCGGACGACCTGGCGGGCCGCTTCCAACAGGCGATCGACGACAACCTGGAGCTGTACGGGCAGCTGCTCCAGGCCGAGGTCCCGGCCGAGGATGCGCGCTTCATCTTCCCCAACGCCATGCAGACCAACCTGATCATGACCGTCAACCTGCGCCAGCTCATCCACATGAGCGGGCTGCGCCTGTGCACCATGGCCCAGTGGGAGATCCGCCAGCTGTTCAAGCAGATCCGGCACGAGATCTTCCGCGTGAGCCCCTTCTTCGGCTCGTTCCTGGCCCCCAAGTGCGTGCCCCTGGGCTACTGCGACGAGATGGGCAACCGCGACGAGCACTGCCGGATCCGGCCCCACCGGGACACGGTGATGGCCGTGTGGGAGGCGTACCGGGGTGGCGGGCTGACGGAGACCGATGGACCGGTCGTGCCCGAGACCTCGCCCTTCCGCCCCAAGCCACGACGGACCGACAAGGTTGCGATCCGGATGGAGGCCCCCGAGGCCGCGGTCGGCCAGGCTGCCGAGGCCGACCGCTACTGACGGCCAGCCGGTCTAGTAGCCGGGCCCACCTGGAGCGTTCTGACAGGCCGCGATGAGCAGCGCCAGTCCCACCAGAATGAGCGTAATCATTCGATTTCGAAGGCTTCTCAGGCGTCGCATGACGGCATCCTACGTCTAGAACGCCTCGTCAGCCGCTCGGTTCCTTCCGGCCGGCCAACAGCCGCTCGACCGATGCTGCCGCGCGACGGCTGCGCGTCTCGGATCGTTTGGCCTCCGCGACCCAGTCCGCGTATGCCTTCTGGTGACTGAACGAGAGTCCGTCGTAGATGGCCCTGGCGTTCGGCACGCCGGCCAGCGACGCGGCGAGCTCCGGTGGCCGCTGCACGACCCGGGGCTCAGTGTCGGGGTCGATCCGAATGCGGACCCGATCCCCGTACTGCAGGCCGGTGGCCTCGCGGACGGCACGGTTGACGACCAGGTAGTAGTCCGTGCCGTATCGGGCTGGGGTGGTCCGCCAGGTGTGGCCACGGACCGTGACACGGATCGCAGGCCGGTGGCGGCCAAAGGCGGCCTGGAAGTCGACGGGCAGGATGAAGTAATAGGGGTTCCCGGCCTGCCGGTCGGCCACGTTGGGGTGCACCCCGCCTTCCCCGCTGAGGGTCGCGCTGCAGATGAGGGGTCGTGATCCCATCGGTCAGTTGTCGGTCGTCACCCCGTCGCCCAGAGTGAAGCGGCGGAGCTCGGCATCGCAGGCATCGGCCAGGCGTTGGGCCTGGGAGATGAGGAACGGCGTCATCTTGGTGGAATCGACGATGAGCAACGTCCGGCCGCGCTCGTTGGCCCCGATCACGATCCGGTCCTCACCGTGGAACGAGATGCTCCAGTTGGACTGGAGCTGGGTCAGTTCGGCCAGCACGACGTCCTCGCGGAACGACCAGTCCAGGTACGCGGCGTTCAGGGCAGCGACCACGTCACGCAGCTGATGGGTCACGTTCCGCGGGAGGCGAGCCAGGCCGTGCACGATGCGCAGGGCCGCAAACGGGTCACCCGACCGCGCAACCTGGGGCGGGGTGATGTCCGGGGCCGGCATGCCGTCGGGAGCCTCGCCCAGCAGCGAGTGATCGGCGGCGGTCACAACCCGGCGAGTATGGCCGATCGCGACCGATCAGCCGATGCGCAGGCCCTCGGGTGAGGCGGGATCCGGCTCGAGCAGGTAGACCTGGCCAGCCTCCCCCATGGCCCCCAGGACCAGGACCTGGCTGGCGAGACCTGCGATCCTCCGGGGCGGAAAGTTCACTACGGCAACCACCTGGCGGCCGATGAGAGTCGTTGGATCTGGGTACGTGACCGTCAGCTGGGCGACCGACACCCGTTCGCCGATACCGGGGCCGAAATCAATCTGGAGGCGATACGACGGATTGCGGGCCTTTGGGAACGGCTCGGCCGCGACGATGCGGCCGACCCGCATGTCAACCCCCAGGAAGTCGTCGAATTCGATCACCGCACGACGATATCAGTCGCCGGCGCCGCCACCCCCCTGCCCGTGTCCCTGGCCCTGGCCCTGGCCCTGGCCCTGGCCCTGTCCCTGGCCTTGCCCCTGGCCTTGGCCGCCCATGATCCAGCCGATGCCGGGCTTCAGGTCGAATTCCTCGTCGTCTTCCGCCAGAGCCCGGGCGATCTCGCCCCAGCCCATCCCATCGGCGCGCATGGCGGCGACCTCGGACGGCTCGACCCCAGCGGCGTCCGCGAATGCCAGGATCCGGACTGCGCCACCGAGTCCGTAGACGTCGGCCAGCAGGTCGAGGTCGGTGGTGTCGATGGGGGTTTCCCCGTTGGTTTCGTCGTGGATGGTCACCCCGGCGTCGTCCAGCAATTTGACGACTCGTTCGGCGTTGGGTCCCTCGACGTTGAATGCCAGGGCGGCGCTCCCACCGGCCAGCGCAAGCAACCCGAGTGCGGCCACGAGCCCAATCTGAATCTTGCGTGTCATGGGGACTTTGTACACCAGGCGGGGGGATCCCGACAGCGGTTCGGTGTCTGCTGGCAACGCCAACACGGGGCAACGCCCCTAGTACTCTCGGGCCGTGGCCGGTATCGGGCGCACCGGGTAGCGTCAGGGTGTGACCTTCTGGAACTGGCGCCGCGGTGGTGGCGGGTCGGCGACCTCGGGCAGCGCCGCCATGGACAGTGGAACCGACCTGGCGCCCATCGAGCTGTACACCGCGGACACCCGCATCGTGGGCTGGATCGCGTCGAAGGGGCAGCGGGTGACCGACCTGCTTCTGGCCAGCGAGGAGCTGCGCCTGTGGCAGCCGCGCGCCGGCGGGGAGGACATGACCGTGCGTCCGGTCCTGGACAAATCCGGGGAGTGGCGGACCGTGGCCACGGCCGACGTCGTCCTCATCATGCCGCCCGAATGGCGGACCAACCGCCAGCTGCGTCTGCATCGGCGCATCCAGCGTGTCGCCGCCGACGCCGGGCCGTTCACGGTAACCGGCAACCTGCATCTGCCGCCAGGCACAACCTTCCCGGACCCGTTTCAGCTTCCGGCGTTTGTCCCGCTCACGGAGGCCCACCTGCTCCATCACGGTGACCCGGCGTTCGAGCACGTCGTCTCGGTGGTCATCGTCAACTCGACCCACGTCAGCCGACTGGTCCCTCTCGTCAGCCTGGCCTGACCCTGCACCAAGCGGTCCTCACGCTCGTCCAAACCTCCCTTACACGCCGGACGTGTACATGGGCGCGCAGACTCCCCAATCCGGTCGTCTATACCCATCGAGTGAGTGACCTCGACCGTTTTGGGGCCGGATGAGGCCCGTAAACGCGGTTTCGGCGTCCCCATGCGCCGATGTACACGCGAGGTGAGTACGCGGACGGGATCTGACCGATAGCGCCGCCCGCCAGGCGGCCGGCCCCGGGAGATCGCGGGCCATAATCGGCCGGTCATGGCCGTCCTCCGTTCCGCAGTCGATCCCTCATCCCCCAGCTTCGCCGCCAACGCGGACGCCATGCGGGCCCTGGTCGCCGAGCTCCGCGAGCGGACGGCCCAGGTCACTGTCAACGGAGCCGGCGGCGACGAACGCGCCATCGCCCGCCATCGTGAGCGGGGCAAGCTCCTCGTCCGCGAGCGGGTGGATCGGCTGATGGATCCGGGGAGCGCATTCCTCGAGCTGTCGACCCTTGCCGCCAACGGGCTGTACGACGATGAGGCACCGGGCGCGGGCCTGGTGACGGGCATCGGTCGGGTGGAGGGCGTCGAGTGCGTGATCGTGGCCAACGACGCCACGGTCAAGGGCGGCACGTACTTCCCCATGACCGTCAAGAAACACCTTCGCGCGCAGGAGATTGCACTCGACAACCGACTGCCGTGCCTGTACCTGGTCGACTCGGGTGGGGCGTTCCTCCCCCTCCAGGACGAGGTCTTCCCCGACCGCGACCATTTCGGCCGGATCTTCTACCACCAGGCACAGCTGTCGGCACGCGGCGTGCCGCAGATCGCGGTCGTGATGGGGCAGTCGACGGCCGGCGGCGCCTACGTGCCGGCCATGAGCGACGAGACGGTGATCGTCCGCGGCACCGGGGCCATCTTCATCGGCGGCCCGCCACTTGTGCAGGCGGCCACCGGGGAGCAGGTCAGCGCCGAGGAGCTGGGCGGGGCGGAAGTCCACACCGTCACCAGCGGCGTGGCCGACCACTACGCCCTGTCGGACGAGCACGCGCTGGCCATCGCGCGCTCCATCGTCCGCAACCTGGCCTGGCGCAAGCCCGAGCCGCCATGGGAAGCGGCCGCCGCGCGGCCGCCATCGGTCCAGCCTGAGGAGCTGTATGGGGTGGTCCCGGCGGATCCGCGGCTGGCGTACGACGTGCGCGATGTCATCGCCCGCCTGGTCGACGAGTCGGAGTTCCACGAGTTCAAGGAACGATACGGGGAGACGCTGGTCTGCGGATTCGCGCGGCTGGAGGGCTACCCGGTCGGGATCCTGGCCAACAACGGGGTCCTGTTCAGCGCCTCGGCTTTGAAAGGCGCCCATTTCATTGAGCTCGCGTCGCAGCGACGAATCCCGCTCGTGTTCCTCCAGAACATCACCGGGTTCATGGTCGGCCGCGAGTACGAGGCCGGCGGGATCGCCAAGGACGGGGCCAAGCTGGTGACCGCGGTCTCGACCACGGCGGTGCCGAAATTCACGGTCATCATCGGCGGTTCGTTCGGAGCGGGGAACTACGGGATGGCGGGCCGCGCCTACGGACCGCGGCAGCTGTGGATGTGGCCCAACGCCCGGATCAGCGTCATGGGCGGCGCCCAGGCGGCCCGCGTCCTGTCCACCGTGCGCGGCGGGTTTCAGACCGATGCCGAACGCGACGCGTTCGAGGCACCGATCCTGGACGAGTACGACCGCCAGGGCTCGCCGTATTACTCGACCGCGCGGCTGTGGGATGACGGGGTGATCGATCCGATGGACACGCGGCGGGTGCTGGCCATGGGCATCAGTGCCGCGCTGAATGCGGAGATTGGTGAGACGCGCTTCGGCGTGTTCCGGATGTAGTCTCTGCGCCGCTCGGCGGCTAGACTCTGGTCCGGCAACGCCCTAAAGCCGCACGGAGGGACTGCGCGATGATCAGCCTGGGTGTTCTCCTCGTCATTCTGGGGGTCGGCTCACTCGTGCTGCCGAACCTTGGCTTCCAGCTCACCTGGCTCGACGCCTATCAGCCGTGGGCCGGCATCATCGTGGCCGCGGTTGGACTGATCACGGTCCTGTTCGGCGCCCAGCGACGCGGTCGGGAAGCTGCGGCGCCAGCAGCCGAGGCCACGGCTCAGGCAGCTCCGCCGGCCGAGCCATCGACGCCGTCGTCGCAGGCAGCTCCGGCTCCCCAGGCACCCCCGCCTGCCGAGAGGACCTGGCCCACGGAGCCGCCCGAGCGCTCGGACGACTAGCCTCGACCCATCACCCAGCGCACGCCGAGCGCGTCCACACTCCGCGGCTCACCGGCTGCACTGAGATAGACCGATGCGGCCGGCGCGGCAGCGCCGGCCGAGAGAAGCCGGATCACGTGGCCCCCGACGGGGCACACCGCGACCGGGCCTATCTGGGTGTACTCCAGTCCCAGCTGGCGGAAGTGGAGCGCCGCCAGAGCCTGCGGATCAGGTACCCACAGCTCCAGGCGGAGGAGCCGAACCGGCCCGCCCGCGGGATGGGGAATCGCCGCCCGGGCCGCCACCGCAGGCGGACCCCACTCGACGCCGTACCGGGCATGGCGGATCAGGAACGGCAGTCCGTCGGCCCCCAGGGGCTCGGCGAGGGCGGTCCACCAGTGGACCAGCTCGCCGTCCGGACGTCGGCGAGAACCGGCCGTGACCGGACCGATGGAGCTGCCGGCCGCGCGGAGCGCGGCCACCGTGATCGGCAGCTTGTCGTCGTTCAGCGCGTAGGCGGCCAGCCCGCCGCCACGCCCGACCGCGTTGAGGGTGGCGGTGCCAATCGGCCCGTTTCGGGCTGCCTGCGCGTCCTCGACCTCGATCAGCTCGACGTAGCTGCCATCGGCCAGGAAGGCGATCCGGTTGGCGGTGCCCAGACCCTCATGGCGGCCGCCCCCGGTGCAGGCCAGACCCACCGCCCGCTCGAGTGCCCCCGCGGCGGAGTCGAGGTCGTCGACCGCGATCACGACGTGGTCGACGCCATCGAGCATGCTGCCGATCCTACGCCGAGCCAGGACCCGCCTACGGTAGGCTGGTGGGGATGACCGAGCGTCCGGCACAGGACCGGCCACTCCCCGGCTCCCATGCCCGCGGCGTCCCCAGCGGGACCCTGGAAGAGAGCGCGGCTGCCCTGTACGAGGCGGCCATCGCGGCCCGTGACGCGGAGGGGGGTGATGATCCGGCCCCGCTCCACGCGTTTTACCGGGCGATCGGGTCGGCCACATTGCTCCTCCCCGTGCCACCGGGCGCCGAGAAGGAGGCCCGCGAGGCGGTCGAGCAGGTGGTCGACGACGAGCAAGAGGTGGAGGTCGGCGTCCTGCTCGCTCGCGCCCCGGACGGCTCGTCGGTGAGCGTCGCCTTCGGCTCGCACGCGGCGATGGCCGCCTGGTCGCCACTGGGATCGAGCTCCCTGGCGCTGCCAGCGCGGATCGCGCTTGCCAACCTGGCCGCGGCCGGGCTGCCCGTGATCCTGGATCCGGCCGGGCCGATCCCCTACCGCTTCGAACCGGACGAGATCGCGGACCTGGCGGCGGGCCGCCTGCCGGGCAGCGACGAACCGCTCGCCTCCGCCGAGGGCGGGCACTCGATCCGGGTGCGGCTGCCGGGCCCCGAGGCACGCGAGGCCGAACGCCGGCTGGCGGCCGATCTGGCCGGCTGGCCGGGGATCCGGGAGGCCTACCTGGTCGAGAGCGACAACGGGGGTGGATGGGCCCTCCTGCTGGGCCTGGTAGGTGGTGGCGGCCCGTTGCCTCCGCTCCCGGATGACGTGGAGGCACGCTGGCTCGCCGAACCGCTGCTGGGCAGCGTCCGGGCGGTGGCGGGCCCGTTCCATCGCGGCCACCGATGAGCGGGCCGCTGCGCCTCGAGCGGTCGGGGACAGTGGCCCGCGTCGAGCTGGCGCGGCCCGAGGTGCGCAATGCCTTCAACGCGAACCTCATCGCGGCGCTGACCGATACCTTCGCGACACTCGCGACCGAGCCACCCGAGACCCTGCGAGCCGTGGTGCTGGCCGGGGAAGGTTCGGTGTTCTGTGCCGGTGCCGACGTTGTGTGGCTGCGCGCCGCGGCCGACATGGACGTCGCGGCCAACGAGGCCGACGCGGGCCGGCTGGCCACCATGCTCGAGACCATCGACACCTGCCCGGTCCCGGTCGTCGCACGCGTCCAGGGCGCGGCACTGGGGGGCGGCATGGGCCTGTGCGCCGTGTCAGACATCGTGGTCTCGACCGTGGACGCGACCTTCGGCTTCACCGAGACCCGGCTCGGGATCCTGCCGGCGGTCATCGGCCCCTACGCGGTGGCCAAGATCGGCGAAAGCCAGGCGCGCGCGCTGTTCCTGCCCGGGAGCCGATTCGATGCTGGGCGAGCGCGAGAGATGGGACTGGTGCACGAGCTGGTGGCCGACGAGGCCGCCCTCGACCGGCGGCTGGCGGAGCTCCTGGACGAGATTCTGGCCGCCGGACCGACCGCGGTTCGTGAGGCGAAGGCGCTCCTTCGGCGCCTCCGCGGCCAGCCATCGGCCCAGGCCCGGGCCCTGACCGTGGCTGCCATCGCGCGCCAGCGCACCAGCCCGGAGGGCCAGGAGGGGCTGTCCGCATTCCTCGACAAGCGCGACCCGTCGTGGAGGACGCGGGCCGACTGACGCGCGGCCCCAATGAGGCAGCCCGACTGAGGCAGCCCGACTGAGGCAGCCCAACCCACCCGACGGGCGCCTGCGACAATCGCGACGTGCGCGACGAGCTGACGCCCCGCGAGGTCGCCCAGGAGCTCGGGGTCACGGTCCGCACCGTCCAACGCTGGATCGCCGGCGGCCGGTTGCCCGGGACCCGGGTCGGCGGCCGGATGCGCATCCCACGCAGCGCTCTGGGAGTGGTTACCAGCTCGCCAACGGACGGCCGCGCGCGTCACATCGGCGCCGTCCTGATCGCCAATCGGGGGGAGATCGCGGAGCGGATTGGGCGGACCGTCCACCGGCTCGGGATGCGCGTGGTCCGCGTCCACGCGCCCGACGAGCCGCCGCCCGAGGGAAGCGATCTTGCGCTGCCCATCAGCGCCTACCTCGACGCCGAGGCCGTGCTCGACGCTGCCCGCCGTGCTGGCGCTGATGCGATCCATCCCGGGTACGGCTTCCTGGCCGAGAACCCCGGCTTCGCCGCGGCCGTCGCCGCCGCCGGCCTGATCTGGGTCGGGCCCCCGCCCGACGCCATCCGGGCCATGGGCGACAAGGCGGCGGCGCGCCGGCTCGCCGTCCGACACGGCGTGGCAGTGGTGCCCGGCTATGACGGTCCGGCCCAGGATGACGCCGCCCTCGCCGAGGCGGCCGCGGAGATCGGATTCCCGCTGCTGGTCAAGCCCGCCGCAGGCGGAGGCGGCAAGGGCATGCGAATCGCGCGCTCGGCCGAGCAGCTGACCAGCGAGCTGGCGGCCAGCCGGCGCGAAGCGAAAGCGGCCTTCGGGGACGATCGGCTCATCCTCGAGCGCCTCCTGGAGAGCCCGCGCCACGTGGAGGTCCAGGTCTTGTTCGACGCCCATGGCACCGGCGTCCACCTGGGGGAGCGCGACTGCAGCGCTCAGCGGCGCCAGCAGAAGATCGTGGAGGAGACGCCCGCGCCATCGGTGAGCCGGGAGCTGCGGGAGGCCCTGGGAGCGGCGGCCGTGGCGGTGGCCGGCGCAGCGGGCCATGTCGGGGCGGGCACGGTCGAGTTCCTCCTGACCGATGACGGCGGGTTCTTCTTCCTGGAGATGAACACCCGGCTCCAGGTCGAGCACCCGGTCACCGAGGCGGTCACGGGGCGCGACCTGGTCGAGGACCAGCTGCGGATCGCGGCCGGCGAGCGGCTGGGTTTCGACCAGGCCTCGGTCCGCCCGCGCGGCCACGCGATCGAGGCCCGCCTGTACGCCGAGGACCCCGAACACGGGTTCCTGCCCGCCAGCGGCCGGGTTGTCGAGCTGCGCTGGCCGGCGGGAGAGGGCATCCGGCTCGACGCGGGGATTCGCGTGGGCGACCTGGTCACGGACCGATACGACCCGCTGCTGGCCAAGGTCATCGTCCACGCCTCCACCCGGGCGGCGGCCGTGCGGCGGCTTCGGGATGCCCTGGCCGAGACGCGCCTGCTGGGTGTCCGAACCAACCTGCGCTTCCTGCGCTGGCTCGCCGACCAGCCGGCCTTCACAGCCGGGGAGATGCGAACTGACACCCTCACCAAGCTCGTCCTGCCCGGGCCGGTGGCGCCGCCGGAGGCTGCCTGGCAGGCCGCGGCAGCGATCCTCGTGAGGGAGGACGTCGGCCCGTGGGGCGGAGCGTGGCGGACCAACGCCCCGGCCGCTGTACGCCTCGTGCACGGTGATGAGACGCGCACCGTGGCGCCGGCGGATCCTCTGGCCGGCGCGCCGGCGGTGGCCCGGCATGGCGACCTCGTCTACGTCGAGGTCGAGGGGCAGTCGCTCGAGTTCGGCCTGGCCCGCCCACCGGCGATCGAGGAGGCCGTTCGCCACGCTCATGGCGAGGGAACAGCTGCGCTCAACTCCCCGATGCCGGGACGCGTGCTCGCCGTCCGGCAGCCAACCGGAGCGCGCGTGGCGGCGCACGAAACGGTGATCGTGATCGAGGCCATGAAGATGGAACATGCGGTCAGCTCACCGCTGGCCGGGACTGTGACCGCGGTCCACGTTCGCGAAGGGGACCAGGTCCAGCGCGGCGACCTGCTGGCCGAAGTGTCGGCGTAGGATGCCCCGGCCATGACTCTCGTCGATGTGCGGATCTACGAGGTCGGACCGCGGGACGGGCTTCAGAACGAGGCGCAGCCGATCCCGACCGACACCAAGCTCCGCTTCATCGACTTGCTTGCCGAGGCCGGTCTGCGGGAGATCGAGGCCACCTCGTTCGTGGCACCCGGCGCCATCCCGCAGCTGGCCGACGCCGACGATCTGCTGCCCCGCCTGGGACGGCGGCCGGGTGTCCGCTACCCGGTCCTGGTGCCCAATGCCAGGGGCCTGGAACGCGCCATCGCGGCCGGGGCGGACGCGGTGTGCGTGTTCACCGCCGCCTCCGAATCATTCACCCGCCGCAACATCGGGATGTCGATCGCCGAGTCGCTCGAGGCGTTCCGGCCCGTGATCGACCACGCGCGCCGAGCGGGCTGGTGGACGCGCGGCTACCTTTCCACCGCCTTCGGCTGCCCGTACGAGGGACCGATCGCCGAGAGCGCGGTGGTGGACCTCGCCCAGCGCCTGCTCGAGCTGGGCGTGGACGAGCTGAGCATCGGGGACACGATTGGGGTGGCGGGGCCGGCCGACGTACGACGCGTGACCGGCGCCCTGGCGGGCGCCGGCATCGGTCCTGATCGGGTGGCGATGCACTTCCATGACACCCGCGGCACCGCGGTCGCCAACGTGGCGACCGCGCTCGAACTGGGCATCCGCTGCTTCGATGCCAGCACGGGCGGCACGGGGGGCTGCCCCTACGCGCCGGGCGCCGCGGGCAACCTGGCGACCGAGGACCTGGTCTACCTGCTCGACCGCGAAGGCCTGCGCCACGGCGTGGACCTGGATGGCCTCCTGTCCGCGGCCCGCTTCATCAGCCAGGCTCTCGGCCGGCCCCTCGCCTCCAAGGTGGGCCAGGCCGGGGGCTGGCCGGCGTAGGATGCGGCCGATGCCCGAGGCCTCCGCGGATCGGCGCCCTGTGATCCTGGACGTCGACACCGGGATCGACGACATGGTGGCGCTGCTCATCGCGGCCACCGCGCCCGAGCTGACCCTGCGGGGCGTGACCTGCGTGGCCGGCAACGCCGAGCTCCAGCATGTCGCCCGCAACACTGGCACCCTGCTCCAGCTGGTGGGCCGTAGCGACGTCCCGGTTTCGATCGGGGCGGCCCGCCCCCTGAGCCGTCGCCTGCGCACCGCTCCCGAGACCCACGGGCCGACCGGGACTGGGTATGCCGAGCTGCGGGGCGAGCAGCGGGCGCTGGAGACGACTGACTTCACTGCCGTGCCGGCCGCCCGCTACCTCGAGGCGCACCTGAATCGCCACCCGGGCCAGATGACGATCGTGGCCACCGGGCCGTTGACCAACATCGCGTCCGCCGCCCAGAACGGGGTCGATCTGGCAGGCGGGGCACGGGAAGTGGTCTGGATGGGCGGCGCCCTGCGGGTCCGGGGCAACACGACCGAGACCGGCGAGTGGAACGCGTGCGTGGATCCCGAGGCGGCCGAGATCTGCCTGTCCAGCGGGTCGTTGGACCGTGTCTTCCCGCTGGACGCCACTCAGCAGGCGGTGTTCACCCTCGACGACCTCGATCGGCTGCCGGAGAGCGACCTGGCCGGCGTCGTGCGCGATGCGATCCGCTTCTACGTCGGCTACCACCGGGTGGCGGACGGCATCGACGGCTGCTACCTGCACGACGCGGTCACCCTGGTTGGAGCCCTGCTGCGGCCGGACCTGGTGACCGACAGTCGCGACCGGCGACTCGTGTGCGACACCTCGGCCGAGGTGACGACCGCCGGTACGATACGTCCCGCCGACGACGATCCGCGGCCGATGCTGAACGTGGCCATGGCGATCGACGCCCCGGCCATGCGCGAGGAGATCCTGGAACGCCTGGCGCGGGCGGTTGCCTGACGCCGAACTCAATCACCGAGGAGGAGACCGATGACCAGCATGGACAGTCCAGCGCGGGAAGGCGGGTCGGGCGCGCTACGCGTGGCAGCCGGGGTGGTGGCGTTCGTCATCGCCACCCTGGCCGGGATCGTGGCCTTTGGCCAGTTCGGCGACACGACGATCGACCCGAACACGTTTGCCCGCCCGACAGCCGCCAACTCGTTCGCGCTCATCCTGGCCGTGGCCCTGCTCGTTGGGGCGGTGGTGACCTTCGCGCTGGAGAAGATCCAGACCGGCCGCTTCGACTCCCTGTCCCGCCAGTTCACGCTGCGCGTGATCGTGCTCATGCCGTTCGCGATCGCGATCAACATCGTGCTCGGCCAGACAGTCGCGGCGGCCCTGAAGATCCCGATCTACCTCGACTCCATCGGAACCATCCTAGTCGGGGTCGTGGCCGGGCCGGTCGCCGGAGCGGCAACGGGGTTCCTGGCCAACATCCTGTGGTCGTACGTCATCCCGCCGCCATTCCAGTACCCCCCGGCGGCCGCCTTCGCGGTGGTGGCGGCGGTGATCGGCATCGCGGCCGGCCTCGCCGGGCGTTGGGGGCTCATGCGACCGCGGACCAACCGCTCAACCGGCCAACTGGTAATCGCCGGTGTACTGGTGGGCGCCATCATCATCGGCCTGGCGTGGCTGGCGTCTGTCGGGTACACGCTCATCTTTCAGCAGGACATCAGCCCACTGCCGGAAAGCGATGACCAGCTGTTCCTGGTCCTGGGCTACGTGGCGATCCTGCTGGTCGTGGCCGCCGTGCTGGGGGTCTTCGCGCTGCTCTTCGGGCGGCGCGACCTGACCGCCGCCTACGCAGTCGTGATCGGGGTGGCGACCGGCATCGTCGCCGCCCTCATCAGCGCGCCCATCGCGGCGGGGGTGTTCGGCGGGGTGACCGGGGCGGGCACCGACTTCCTGGTGGCCGCTTTCCGCCAGGCGGGGGTGGACATCTACGCCGCAACCACCGGGCAGGGCCTGATCAGCGACCCGATTGACAAGGCCACGACCTTCGTCATCGTGTACCTGATCGTGGTTGCCATGGCCGTCCGCCTCAAGGCCCGCTTCCCGCAGGGCGAGCGGCTGATCGAGGAGAGCGCGCCTCCGGCGGGCAGCCAGGAGGCGCCCGGCTGACCGTTGCCGCCGAGCCGGCGGCGCCGGCATTCCTGGTTCCGCCCGCACCGACGGCCTGGCATCGGCTCAACCCGCTGACCCGGCTGGTGGCGGCCACCGTCACCGCCGTCAATGCCACCCTGCTGGGCGGCGTCCTGGGTCCGGTGGCGCTGACCCTGGTCGCGGTCGTGCTGCCCGCTGCGGTGGCCGGGATCCTGCCGCGTCTCCTGCGCGTGGGCCTGGTCGTCGCGCTGCCGCTGGCGATCAGCGTCCTGGTGGTCAACCTGTTCTTCTTCCCGTCGGGTGCCGGCATCCTGTTCCGGATCGGCCCGGTCACAGCGACCGCCGAGGGCCTGGCCTACGCGATCGAGACCCTGGTTCGCCTGGTGGCCATCACCGGCGCCCTGGTCCTGTTCTACCTCACCACCCCCATCGGCTCACTGGTGGTTGACCTCGAGCGACGGGGCGTGAGCGCCCGAGTCGCCTTCGTCGTCAGCGCCTCGGTGCGGACCGTGCCGGCCATCATCGAGCGCGCCGCGCAGATCGCGGATGCGCAGCGGGCGCGCGGCCTCGACACCGAGGGCAGCCTGTGGCGGCGCGTCCGGGGCCTCCTCCCGCTGGTCGGGCCCGTGCTGCTGGGCTCGATCGGAGAGGTCGAGGAACGATCGATGGCCCTCGAGGCGCGGGGCTTCTCGCGTCCCGGACGCCGGTCGCTGCTGTGGGCACCCGCGGACCGCGACGTCGAACGGGTCGCGCGCTGGCTCATGGTCCTCAGCATTCCGGTGCTGGTGTTGGCGGGCCTGGCGGGGTGGCTGGCGTGAGCTGGCCCGGAGACGGAGCGCCGTGCTGAGCCTGGAGGCGGTCAGCTACCGCTATGCCGGGGCGCCTGCGCCATCGCTGGTGGAGGTCTCGCTGGTCCTGGGTCCGGGCGAGGTGGTGGGCCTGGTGGGCGCCAACGAGGCCGGAAAGACCACCACCTGTCTGGTCGCTGCCGGCCTGGCCCCACGGGCCGTGGGCGGAATCTTGAGCGGGCAGGTGACCGTGGGAGGGCGGCGGTTGACTGACCTGCCTCTCGGTGAGGTGGCGGCTGTGGTGGGCATCGCGTTTGCCAGCGCCCAACTCAGCGGGATCTGCTCAACGGTGTACGAGGAGGTCGCGTTCGGACCGATGAACCTGGGCCTGCCGCGGAACGAAGTCATGGCGCGCACCGTGCGGGCCCTGGATGCCGTGGCCATCCCCGACCTGGCCGCGCGCGACCCGGCGCATCTGTCCGGCGGCCAGCGGCAGCTGGTCGTCCTGGCGGGCCTGTTGGCGATAGAACCCCAACACCTGGTGCTGGACGAGCCGACCGCGCACCTCGACCCGGCGGGCACAGGCCTGGTGGGCGCGGCCATCACCCGCCTCGCGGCGGGCGGCGCGTCAATCCTTATTGCCGAGCACAAGACCGATCTGCTGGCCGCGATCTGTGGGCGGGTGGTCGCCCTGGATCAGGGCCGGGTGGCGCTGGAGGGTCCGGCGGAGTGGGTGCTCGAGGATCCGCTGCTCGAGCGCATGGGGGTGGATCCTCCGACATCAGTCCGGCTTCGACGACTGGCCGTGGCGGCGGGCGTGGACCCGAGTCGGCTGGAGGTGGCAGCGTGATCGAGGTGGCGGTCGAGGAGCTCGTCCACAGGTACCCAGGTGGGGTGCGCGCCCTGGACGGCGTCACGCTGCGGTTCGAAGCCGGCGAGTCGGTGGCCCTGGTGGGTCAGAACGGGTCCGGCAAGACCACCCTGGTTCGCCACCTGAACGGATTGCTGCGTCCGACCTCCGGCCAGGTGCGGGTGGGCGCGGCCGACGCATCGGGCCGCCGGGTCGCCGAGCTTGCGTCGCAGGTGGGCCTCGTATTCCAGGAGCCCGACCGCCAGATCTTCGCCGGGAGCGTTCGGGGCGAGGTGGAGTTCGGGCCGCGAAACATCGGGCTCCGCGGCGAGGCGCTCGAAGCCGCCGTCCAAGCAGCCCTGGAGGCGGTTGGCCTGGCCGGCGCGGAGGCGACCAATCCGTACGACCTGGGCGCGTCGCGTCGAAAGCTGCTGGCCGTCGCGTCGGTGCTCGCCATGGGCACCCCGGTCCTGGTCCTGGATGAGCCAACCACCGGCCAGGACCGGGTCGGGGTGGCGCGCATCCGCCAGGTGGTGGCCGACGCCCGCGCGGCGGGTCGGACGGTGATCGCGGTCAGCCACGACCTGCGCTTCGTGGCGGACTCCTTCCAGCGGGTCGTCGTCCTGCGGGCCGGCCGGGTCGTGCTGGATGCAACGCCGGAGCGCGCCTTCGCGGCTGAGAACTGGGAGACGCTGCGCGGGACGGGACTCGAGCCGCCCACGGCCGCCGTCATCGCCAGCCGGTTGGGCCTGGAAACGGTCGCCACCGAGAATGCCCTGGTGGCGGCCCTTGCCGCCCGGGCGGCCTAGAAATCCGAAGTCAACTGCTCTGATCCGCTGAGCATCGAGGCCGCATGGCGCGGCGCGGGAAGTCGAGATTTGCCATTGACCAATCCCGGCCTCCTTCTCATCATCCGCCGCGATGGGGACGCGAGCGCTGCCAGCCGGGACGGTCACCTTCCTGTTCACCGACGTCGAGGGCAGCACCCGGCTGCTCCACTCTCTGGGCTCCGAAGCCTATGCCGATGCGCTGGCGGAGCACCGCCGCATCCTGCGCGAGGCCTTCGCCGCCCACGGCGGGGTCGAGGTCGACACCCAGGGCGACGCCTTCTTCGTCGCCTTCCCGACCGCACCCGGTGCCCTCGCCGTCGCGACCGAGGCGACCGAGGCGTTAGCCAGCGGCCCGATCAAGGTCCGTATCGGCCTCCACACCGGCACCCCGCTGCTGGCGGACGAGGGCTACGTGGGTCCCGACGTCCACAAGGGTGCCCGCATCGCCGCCGCCGGCCACGGCGGCCAGGTCCTCCTCTCGCAGGGAACCCGGGAGCTGGTCGACGGCGAGTTCCGCGACCTCGGTGAGCACCGGCTCAAGGACTTCGCGACGCCGGTCTGGATCCACCAGTTGGGCACGGAGACGTTCCCGCCGCTCACGACGATCGCCAACACGAACCTGCCGAGCCCGGCCAGCGCCTTCGTTGGGCGCGAGCGCGAAGTCGCCGATGTCTCCGGCCACCTCGCGACCGGAACGCGATTGGTCACCCTCACCGGTCCCGGCGGCACCGGCAAGACGCGGCTGGCGATCGAGGCCGCCCGCGCCGTCATAGGCGAGTTCCCGTCCGGCGTGTTCTGGGTTGAGGCGGCCGCGTACCGCGAGCCCGAGCTCGTCCTCCAGGCCGTGTCGCAGACGCTCGGCTCAACGATCGGGCTGGCCGAGGAAATCGGCGAACGACGGATGCTGATCGTGATCGACAACCTCGAGCAGGTGGTGTCGGTTGGCCCAGAACTCTCGAAGCTAGTGGAGGCCTGCCCGAACCTGCACCTGCTGCTCACCAGTCGGGAGCGGCTGCGGGTCCGCGGCGAGCGCGAGCACGCCCTGGGCACGCTTACCGAAGCGGAGGCGGTTGCCCTCTACGCCGACCGCGCGACCATCCCGGCGGACGACGCCGCAGCGGCCCTCGTGAACGCCCTCGACCGACTTCCGCTGGCGATCGAGCTGGCCGCCTCCAGGGCGGGCATCCTGGCGCCGGCGCAGATACTCGAGCGGCTTTCGTCGCGGCTCGACTTCCTCCGCGGCGACCGCGATGCCGATCCGCGCCAGCAGACCCTGCGTGCCACGATCGACTGGAGCCACGACCTCCTGACTGACGGCGAGCAACTTCTCTTCGCCAGGCTGTCCGTCTTCTCCGGCGGTACGCTGGAGGCCCTCGAATCGGTCGCCGAAGCCGATCTCGACGCCCTCCAATCCCTCGCCGAGAAGAGCCTCATCCGCCACGTCGACGGCCGCTTCTGGATGCTCGAGTCAATCCGCGAGTACGCGGCCGAGAGCCTCGCCGCCCGTCCCGACGGTGAGGTCGACGCCATCCGGAGCCGCCATGCGGCGCACTACCTCGCCTTCGCCGAACGGATTCGCGCCGTGCTTGCCACCGGCGAGCCGGAGGAGGGCCCAGTGATGGACCTCGAGGCCGAGATCGACAACCTGCGCGCGGCAGCCGACCACGGCCTCGCCGTCGGCGACACCGACCTCGTTCGTCGCCTCACCGCCGCCCTGCCGGACTACTGGATCGTCCGTGGCCGGCACAGGGAAGCCCGTACCTGGCTCGAGCGGGCGATCGCCCTCGACCCGGATGCGCGCGACGACACCGCCCGCCGTCTCCAGGGCGCGCTGGCCATCTCCGCCTATGCGCTGCGCGATCACCCGACCGCGGTCCGCGCTGCCGACGCTGCGGCCGGGCTCGCCTCCGAGCTGTCCGGCGCTGCCGAGCGGATCACGCTCCTGCGCGACAGGGCGGTCGCCGCGATGATGCACGGCGACAACGAGGCAGCCGAGGCGCTGTTCGCCGAGCGACTGCCGCTGGCCCTGGCAGCCGGCAATGGCGTTGCTGCCTCGTCATGCCGGATCAACATGGCGGTCATCGCCAACCGCACCGGCAGCCATGACCGGGCGCGCGCGCTCCTCGAGGAGAATCTTCCGTTCGTCCGCGCGCGGGCCCAGAGCCGTTGCGAGGCAACCACGCTCTCCGGCCTGGCCGAGACCGCCGTTCGTGCGGGCCGCCCCGACGACGCCGGGGATACCGCGCTCGCCGCCGCCCGTCTGGCAAGTGAGATCCGCGACCCGTCGCTGGCCCTTCTGGCGCTCGAGGCCCTCGCCGCCTCCGCGGCCGCCCACGGCCACACGGGCGCCGCCACCTTGCTCGCCGGCACGGAGGCGGTGCGACGGCGCCTGGACCTGGAGCCCGACCCCGACGAGGCCGAGATCCGCGCCGCCGCCCTCGCGCACCTGGGCCCGGATCCGGTCGCCGACCCCGCCTACGCCGGCGCCTGGGTCGCCGGCGCCGCCCTTGACCTGCCGGCACTGCTCGATCTCGCGTCCGCGCTCGCCGCCGACCTTCGTTCGGCTACCGTCGCCTGACGCCAAGCTCGGCTCGCAACAGTCGCGGTGGGCCACCGAACGCAACGAGGAGATCGTGGCCCTGGCGCTCGAAATCGGTAGCGAAGAGAGCAGATAACTCGACCCCTTTTGGTGGCTCGCCCACTCTAGGGAGCACACCGCACCCATCGGGGTACCCCGAAGTCAGGGGGCTTTCGGCGGCGGGAGCAGCCGCCCCAACGCGTCGACACGCTCTTCGGCGGGCAATTCGTCTCGGTGCCGGCGTCCGCCGGTCGGACCGGGGATCGGCTGGGCCATGACCGAGTGGGGAACTTCGTCCAGGCGCTGCTGCACGCCGCGCAGACCCAGCTCGCGCAACGCCGGGGCAAAGCGCTCGGCGATGGCCCGCTCGCGGAGCAGCCCGAACAACAGTGACGGGTGGGCCCGATTCAGGAGCTCCAGCGCACGCGCCGTGTCGGTGGCGTTCACCTGGTTGCGCCCAAGCTGCGCCTCCAGGGTGTCGAGGGCGCGGTTCACCTCGCGGCGGGTGCCGGTGCTGAACGTGACCCGGTTGGCCACAATGCGCGTCTGACGGAGCGCGGCGCGTGCCGCCTCGTCGCGACTGCCGGGCGCGGAGGTCATGGTGACGCGCATCTTACGGGCTGAGGGGGACTGGCAGGCCGGCATCGCCTCGGCCCTGGACATCGTCCCGCGCCCGATCGCGGTCGACCCGCGGCTGGCGCCCCGTCGGGTCGTCCCCGATCCGGCCGACCCCTCCCTGGACGACCCGCGGCGCTGGGACCGCAGCCACTTCCCGACCGCCCGCCAGGCGGCGACCCTGCTGCTCATGTACCCGCACCACGGGGAGCTGCTCATCCCGCTCACCGTCCGCCACCACGCGCTCCCCGATCACCCCGGCGAGATCAGCCTGCCCGGCGGGGCCGTCGACCCAGAGGACGCTTCGCTGGAGGCCACGGCGCTGCGCGAGACGGCCGAAGAGGTCGGTCTCGATCCTGCGTCCGTCCGAGTGGTCGGTCGCCTGGACCCGGTCTGGATCGCGATCTCGAATTTCGAGCTGACCCCGGTGGTGGCGGTGACCGGCGCTCGCCCCAACCTGACCCCGCGCGAGGCGGAAGTCTCCGCACTGATCGAGTTCCCGGTGCGCCTGCTGATCGAGGGTGCCGTCAGCATTGAGGAGATCAGCGTGCCGGGCGCCGTGCTCGAGATCGGCGTCTATCGATGGGCCGGCCACCGGGTGTGGGGCGCCACCGCCCGGACCCTGTCCATGCTGGGCAGCGGCATCAGCGGCGGGAGTTGACGCGAGTCTTGGCCGCGGCGAGCAGGCGCAGCAGCTCGCCGTGGTGCGGCTCCGGGGCGGCGACCACGTTCAGGGTGGGGCCAGGTCGGTCCGGGTCCCACCATGGCCCGCCGGCCAAGTTGGTCACCACCGCCCCGCCGCGCTCGGCGATGAGCCCGGCCGCGGCCACGTCCCAGCGCGACAGGCCCCCATTCTGGACGAACGCGTCGAACCTGCCCGCTCCCACCGACGCCAGCGACAGCGCCGCGCTCCCCATCCGGCGATGAATCCGGATCACCGGCGCGATGCGTCGCTCGCGTGCCAGGCCGCCACGCCCCAGGATGGCCAGGCTGACGACGCAGTCCGCCAACGCGTCCTTGGTCGACACCCGCGCCAGGCTTCCGTTCAAGCGTGCGGGGCTGCGCAGGGTGGCGGTGTACAGGTCGCCGCGCAGCGGGTCGAACACGACGCCGAGCACCGGCATCCCGTCCTCGACCAGGGCTACCGAGACGCAAAAATACGGGATCCCATTGGCGTAGTTGACGGTGCCATCCAGCGGGTCGATGGCCCACCAGCGCCGCGCGCCATCGGGTCCGCCAACCCGGTCCGCCCCGGCCTCCTCGGCCAGGATCCCGTCGTCTGGGAAGCGGCGCCGGATCCGCTTCGCGATCAGGGCCTCGGACCGAAAGTCCACCTCGGTCACGACGTCGCGGCGGCTCTTGTGGCGCACCCGGCCCACCCGCCCGTACGACTCCAGGACCAGCGTCCCCGCGCTGCGGACCAGCCGAACCGCGAACTCCAGCTCATCGGCGTACCGGTTCACCCCGGCATGCTAGCCGAGGCGCCGACCGGCTAGGCTACGCCCATGCCGCAGATCCACCTGCACGCCGAGCCGGGCGATTACGCCCCGCTGGTCCTGCTGCCCGGCGATCCGAATCGGGCCACGACCATCGCCTCCCGCTTCGACGGCGGCCTGGAGGGCGCTCGCCTGGTCAACCAGAACCGCATGCTGCTTGGCTACACGGGCACCATGAACGGCCGCCCGGTGAGCGTCCAGTCCAGCGGCATCGGGACGCCGTCGTTCTCGATCGTGGTCGAGGAGCTCCTGCGCCTCGGGGCGCGGCAGCTGGTCCGGGTGGGGACCTGTGGCGGCATCGGTCCGGGCGTCAAGACCGGCGACCTGGTCATCGCCACCGCGGCCTGCCCGGTGGACGGTGCGACCCGCACCTACCTCCACGGGGAGTCGTACGCGCCGGCGGCCGACTTTCGGCTGACCCACGCGCTGGTGCATGCCGCCGAGAAGCTGGGGATTGCAGCCCACATCGGCCTGGTGGCATCGGTCGACGTGTTCTACAACCCCGATGACGACTATGCCCAGCGCTGGCGCGACCGCGGAGTGCTGGCCTTCGAGATGGAGGCCAGCGCGCTGTTCTTCCTGGCCGCCCGCTCGCGGGTCCAGGCGGCCTGCGCCCTCGTGGTCAGCGACGTCCTGTCAGAGACCGATACATCCGAGGAGACCTACGTCAGCCCCGAGCAGCTGGCGGCGGCGGTGGACCGCATGACCGACCTCGTCCTCGCCGCGGACTTCGCCTAGGCGTACCATCCGAGCCATGGCCACGACCAAGCCGGCACCCACCACCTCGGGCACCGACTTCCTGCCCCTGAAGGGCATCGACCATGTCGAGTTCTGGGTCGGCAACGCGAAGCAGGCGGCCCACTACTTCCGCACCTTGTGGGGCTTCACCCCGGTCGCCTATGCGGGACTGGAGACGGGGGTCAGGGACCGGGCCAGCTACGTCCTGGTGCAGAACGACATTCGCTTCGTGTTCACGGCACCCATCACCCCCGACGGCGAGTTGGCCGAGCACGTCCGCAAGCACGGCGACGGGGTCAAGGACATCGCCTTCGCCGTTGATGACGCGGAGTCAGCGTGGCACGAGACGACAACCCGCGGCGCCCGCTCAGCCCAGCCACCCACCGAGACGCCGGGAGACAAGGGTGTCCTCCGCACGTCGGCGATCCACACCTACGGGGAGGTCGTCCACAGCTTCGTCGATCGCCGCGACTACGCGGGGACCTACGCCCCCGGCTATCACCGGATCAAGTCCCCCGCGGCGCCGGGCACCGGCCAAACCCTGCTCAACATCGACCATTGCGTGGGCAACGTGGCGCTGGGCGACATGAACGTGTACGTCGACTTCTACCGCGAGGTGCTGGGGTTCAGCCAGCTCGTCCATTTCGACGACAAGGTCATCCACACCGAGTACAGCGCCCTGATGAGCAAGGTCATGCAGAACGGGGACGGGCGGATCAAGTTCCCGATCAACGAGCCGGCCGAGGGCAAGCGCAAGAGCCAGATCCAGGAGTTCATCGATTACTACCTCGACGCCGGCACCCAGCACATTGCGCTCCTGACGACCGACATCGTGGGCTCGGTGCGGGCCCTGCGTGGTCGCGGAATTGAGTTCCTGGGCCTGCCCCACGAATACTTCGCCGCGCTCCCGGATCGGGTGGGCGACGTGGGCATACCGATCGAAACGCTCGAAGAGCTGGGGGTGGAGGCCGACCGCGACGAGGAGGGCTATCTGCTCCAGATCTTCACAAAGCCAATCCAGGATCGCCCCACGTTCTTCTTCGAAATCATCGAGCGCCATGGATCGCGCGGGTTCGGGCTGGGCAACTTCAAGGCCCTGTTCGAGGCCATCGAGATGGAGCAGGCGAAGCGTGGCAACCTCTAGCCCGATCGACAACCGATCGGAAACCATGACCGTCGGCAGCGGGGAGCTGGTTAGCCTCGAACGAATTCGATACGCGGCGGAGCGCATCCGGGGCGTCGCGGTCCGCACGCCCCTGCTCGCCTGGGAAGATGGGGTCTGGCTCAAGCCGGAAAGCCTCCAGCCAGTGGGCGCGTTCAAGATGCGTGGCGCCTATTTCCGGGTGTCGACCTTGACCGATGCCGAGCGGGCTGCCGGCATCGTCACGTACTCGTCCGGAAATCACGCCCAAGCAGTCGCGCGGGCCGCCCGTCTGCTGGGGGTCCATGCGCTGATCGTCATGCCCAGCGACGCGCCGGCGCTCAAGGCCGAACGCGTGCTGGCCGACGGGGCCGAGCTCATTCGGGCCGCGCCCGGTGACTCCGAGCGGCGGGCATTGGCCGAAAGGCTGGCCCTCGAGCGTGGCCTGACGCTCATCGCACCCTACGACGACCCGGAGGTCATCGCCGGCCAGGGGACCTGCGGCTTGGAGATCTGGGAGGACCTGCCCGAGGTGGCCGAGGTGCTGGTCCCGGTCAGCGGGGGCGGGCTGATCAGCGGGATCGCTGCCGCGGTCAAGCGGCTTCGCCCAGCGGTGCGGGTCATCGGGGTAGAACCCGATGACGCGGCGGATGCCCAGGAGTCGCTGGCGGCCGGCGAGATCCGCACGTGGCCTACCGAGCGGACCCACCGGACCATCGCCGACGGGCTGCGGGTGAATCGATTGGGCAACCTGCCATGGCTACACATTCAGGCGCTGGTGGATGGCGTCGTCACCGTCAGCGACGAGGCGATGCGTGATGCCATGCGTCAGCTCGCTCGGCGCGCCCGGTTGGTGGCGGAGCCGTCTGGTGCCGCCTCCCTGGCAGCGCACCTGACGGGCGCTGCGGGTTCCGCCGCCGGGCCGCGGGTGGTGGTCATCAGCGGCGGAAACGTGGATCCGGCCGCGTATGCCGAGGTCCTGGCCTCCGGCTAGGTTTCCCGGCCCTGGAGACCGCCAAGGAAGCTGACCGCGTTGGCGCCGATCGCGTCGAGTGCGTACCCGCCCTCCTGAAGAGCGATCACCGGCAGGTCCAGTGCGCCGATCGCGGCCCCGATCCGGCGGTAGTCATCGGTGGTGATCGCGAAATCGGCAATCGGGTCGCGATAGAACGTGTCGAAGCCCAGCGACAGGACGATGGGCGCATCGGGGTCGTGCTCGCGGATGGCGCGCAGACCCACATCCAGGGCCACGAGGTAGGTGGCGATATCGGTCCCCTCCGGAAGCGGCAGGTTGACGTTCATGCTCTCGCCGGCGCCGAAGCCGGTCTCCTCGGCGAAGCCGGAGTAGTACGGGTAGGCGCGGGCGGGGTCGCCATGGAGAGAGACGTACAGCACGTCATGCCGATCCCAGAACAGCTGCTGGGTGCCGTTGCCGTGGTGGTAATCGATGTCCATGATGGCGATCCGCGATGCCCCGCCACGGGATAGGGCCTGGGCCACGATGGCCGCATTGTTGAAGAAGCAGTAGCCACCGTACAGGGCACGCCCCGCATGGTGGCCCGGAGGCCGGCACAGGCCGTAGGCCAGGTGCGCCCCACCCAGGGCACGGTCCAATGCGGTCAGGGCCACGTCGACCGCCACTCGCGCGGCGTGGTAGGTGCCGGCCACGATCGGCGTCGCGGTGTCAAACGTGTAGGCGAACACCCGATGGCCTGGTCCCGGCAGACCGGTCGCATGACCGGCGGCGAACCCGGTCGTCAGAAACGTGCCCGGGATGAGCGGCTGCGTTCCGTCCGTGAGCCCGGCCGCCAGGGCCTCATCCCAGGCCACGGCAAGCACCTCGAGCAGCGCGCGATCATGCACGGCCAGGATCGGTTCCTCGCCATGCTCGGTTGGGTCCTCGAACCGATACCCGCCCGCCTCCACCAGCGCCTGCTCGATCTCGATCGCGCGGGCCGGCACCTCGTAGCTGGGTATGGGGCGGCCGCGCTCGACCTCGACCAGGCCATCGTGGGCGAGATGGGCGTCCGATCGGATGACAGGGACCGGCATGGGCGCCTCGGAGTGTACGGGTAGACTGCCCGGACCGATGGGCAGCCTCGCCAGTTACCGGCGCGTCTTCGCCAACCCCGCCCTCGCGCGCCTCATGATCGGGGAGTTCGTGTCGTCCATCGGCGACTGGCTGTACCTGGTCGCGCTTCTGGTCGTGGTCTACAACTCCGGCGCCTCGCCGGTCGTGCTGGGGATCGTGGGCGCAGCCCGCATCGTCCCCTACATCCTGCTCTCGGTCCCGGCCGGGATCGTGGCCGATCGGTACGACCGGCGCCTGATCCTGATCGTCACCGATCTCGGCCGCGGGATCATCATGCTGGCGCTCACCGCGCTGACCCTGGTCGACGGGCCGATCATCGCGGTCGTGGCGCTCAGCCTGCTGGCGGCCTGCTTCTCGGCCTTCTTCAGCCCGGCCATCGGCTCGCTCATCCCCAGCCTGGTGGCCGATGAGCGGGAGCTGGGGCCGGCCAATGCCGCCTGGTCGAGCCTGGACAACCTGGCCTTCATCATCGGCCCGGCGGTGGCGGCCATCCTGATCGCGGTCGGCAGCATCCCGCTGGCCTTCTTCCTGAACGCCGTGACGTTCGTCATCATCGCGGCCGTTCTGTCGCGGCTGCCGAAGGATCGGGGACGCACCGTGGCGGCACACGCCGCCTCGACCGAGGCGAGCCCAATTGGGTTCCGGGAGTTTGTCCGCCCGGTCATCCGACCCCTGTCAGGCCTGGGCGTGATCAACCTGTTCGACGGCTTCGTGTCCGGCGGGCTGGCCGTGCTGACCGTGGTCATCGCGGTCGAGGTCCTCGGCGCAGGCGATGCGGGAACGGGCTGGCTGAATGCCGCCATCGGGCTCGGGGGGCTCATCGGTGCCGTCATCGCGGGGCCGATGACGCTCCGTCGACGACTCGAGATCCCGCTGGCAGTCGGCGGGGTGACGCTCGGCGTGGGGGTCATCCTGGTCGGACAGTCGACGGTCCTGCTGGCGGCCATTGCCGCGATGGCGGTTGCCACTGCCGGCATGCTCTTGCTCGAGGTGGTGGCGACCACGATCTTCCAGCGGGCGGTCCCCGACTCGATCCGAGGGCGAACCATCGGCGCCATGGACACGCTGACCGTATCGGCCTATGCGCTGGGCGCGTTCCTGGCACCCATCCTGGCCGCGGCGACCGGTCCGGTCGTCGTCCTGCTCGGGTTCGGGATCGCCATGGTTGCCGCCACCCTGGTCGGGACGATCCTGGTGGGAAGGTCCGCGGCGTCGGAGATGGACCCGGGCGCCGAGCGGTTCGTCCGCATTCCGCTGTTCGATGGGCTGGCCCCCGCCGCGCTGGAGCAGGCTGCCCGCCACCTGACTCGCATGCGCGTGACGCCAGGTCAGGTCGTCGTGCGCCAGGGCGACCCGGCTGACCGCTTCTTCCACGTCCTGGACGGTTCGTTCGAGGTCGCCCAGACCAAGGACCCGGGTGGTGCGCCGCGGTTCCTGCGGACCCTCGGCCCGGACGACGTGTTCGGCGAGATCGGGCTGCTGCGTGGCGTCCCACGGACGGCCACCGTCACCGCCACCGGCGACGGGACCCTGCTCGCCCTGGATGGAGGGCGCTTCCTGGAGCTGGTCGGCGCCGGCCCCGGCCTGACCTCGCGGCTGCTGGACGTGCATCGTGGGACATCTGCCCGCCTGGACCGGACCGACGAGACTGTGACCGATGGCTGACGATCCGGGCCTGGCCCTGCTGGCCCGATGCCCACTGTTTGTGGGTGTCCTGCCTGATGACCTGCGGGACGTGGCGCGCCACCTGCGTCGCCGTCGCTTCCGCCGGGGCGAGGTGATATTCCACCAGGGCGATCCAGGCGACGCGCTCCACATCGTTTCATCGGGGTCGGTGAAGATCGTGCTGCCCTCGGCCGAAGGGGAGGAGGCGATCATCGCCACCATCCATGCGGGCGACTTCTTCGGTGAGCTGGCCCTGCTCGACGGCGCGCCGCGCTCGGCGACCGCGGCTGCGGTGGAGGTCACCGAAACGCTGAGCCTGCCCCGCGAGACGTTCCTCGAGGAGATCGGTCGCAGTGCGAGCCTGCGGGACGTCCTGCTCCGATCGCTGGCCGGCGAGCTGCGCCGGTTGACAGGCCACGTCGAGGAGCTTCATTTCCTGGACCTTGCCGGGCGATTGGCGAGCCGGCTCTTGAGTCTGGCTCGCGACGCGGAGCCCGGACCCCAGCGAACGCCGCAGGGAACATTGGAGGCAACGCTCGACTGGCCCTTCACACAATCCGATCTGGCTGCCATGATTGGGGCCACGCGGCAGAGCGTGAACCGGCTCCTCAGCGACCTCGTCGAACGTGGGCTGATTCGCATCGACCGCGATACGCTGGTCATCACCGACCTCGAACGGCTGGAGCGGCAGGCCGCCCACTGAACTGGTCGGCGAGTGTCACCCAGTTGACAGCCGGACTGTCACCGGGGTGATCGTGAGGTCGGGGGACGCTAACCTACCGTCAGGCCCGAGATTCCGGGCCATTCGGTCCGGAAGAGAATCGGGAGGCACCAGTCAACCATGGATAAGAACATCAGAGTCCGGGGCAAGGTCTCCGGGGATGACGACGTCGAGGGCCACGCCCATACGCGGGCCAACGTGAAGGCCGTCAAGCGGGTCATCACCAAGGCGCGCAAGCGCGAGACCGATGACGACACCGAGGGCCACGCCCATACGCGGGCCAACGTGAAGGCCGTCAAGCGGGTCATCACCAAGGCGCGCAAGCGCGAGACCGATGACGACACCGAGGGCCACGCGCGCAAGCGGGCCAACGTCAAGGCCGTCACGCGGGTCATCACCAAGGCGCGCAAGCGCGAGACCGATGACGACACCGAGGGTCACGCGCGCAAGCGGGCCAACGTCAAGGCCGTCACGCGGGTCAACACCAAGGCGCGCAAGCGCGAGACCGATGACGACACCGAGGGCCACGCGCGAAAGCGAGCGAACCTGAAGTCGTCGCCGGCCAAGAAGCGGTAACGCAAGCTTCCCGAGCAGGTAAGGCGGCGGGGCTCTCCCCGCCGCCTTACGCTATGCGTCGATGACCACGGACCCAGCTCCGGAGTCGCTCGCCCAGGCCCTGGCCATCATCCGCGCCGGGGCCGAACGCGCCGCGGTAGCGGGCCGGCTGCATCCCGACGGGGAGCAGCGGCTCCTCCAGTCGATCGTCGATGCCACGGTCCGCCTCTTCGACGCCGAGGCGGCTTCCATCGCCCTCTTCGAGCGCGATCCGGACCGGCTCGAATTCCGGGTCGCGGCCGGCCCGCAGGGCGCGGGCGCCGTCGGCAAGAGCGTCAAAACCAGCCAGGGAATCGCCGGCTTCGTGTTCTCGACCGGGCAGGCGCTGGCCCTCTCCGACGTGGCCTCCGATCCGCGCTTCGACCGCCAGACGGCCGAGAAGACGGGCTACGTGCCGCGATCCATCGCCGCGGTCCCGCTCAGCGATGACGACGGCACGCACGGTGTGCTGCAGGTCCTCGACAAGAAGGGCTCGCCCACGTTCGACCTGCGCGACATGGAGCTGCTGGGGGTCTTCGCGGCCCAGGCCGCAACGGCCATCGCCGTCACCCGCGCTCAGCGCGAGCTGCCGCGGCTCCTGCGCTCCGCGTTCGACCGCGCCGGCGGCGGCGGGCTGAGCGAGGAGCAGCTCGAAGCCCTGGTGAGCGCCGCGTCGGCGGACCTGGACCTGGAGGACGACTCGCCGTACTGGCGCCTGGCGGACCAGGTGGCCCGGCTTCGTCAACTCGGCGGGTCGGAGATGAGCCTGGTCAACGACATCCTGGGCGCGGTCGCGGCGCACGCCGCCGCCAGCCGCGGTCGGTCCCGCCGGCGGTAGCCGGACCGTGTCCGTCGACCTCGAGGACCTCCCCGCCTGGGCCGAGCCCTTCGCGGCGGCCGATCGGCTGGCCCGCCGCGCCGGCCTGCGGCGCATCGATCGAGCGTGGGCCTGGGGCGGGGCCACCGGAAAGGGTGTCCGAGTGGCCATCATCGACAGCGGCGTCGAGGGCGACCATCCGTGGGTCGAGGGCCGGCTGGTCGAGAGCGTGGCGGTCCGCATCGACACCAACGGCAATGCGGAGGTCGTGCCCGATGAGCCCACCGACCTGTACGGCCATGGGACGGCATGCGCCGGGATCATCGTCGGCCTGGCACCCCAGGTCGAGATCGTCTCGGTCCGGGTCCTGAATGAGGATCTGAAGGGCAAGGGGGCCGCGTTCGTCGAAGGCCTGTCGTGGGCCATCGAGCGCGGAGTGCAGGTCGCGAACCTGAGCCTGTCCTCCAAGAGCGAGGCGCTGTATCCGGTCTTCCACGAGCTGGCGGACGAGGCCTATTTCCGGAACGTCATGCTGGTCAGCGCCGCCAACAACGTGAACGTGGCGTCGTACCCGTCGCTGTTCAGCAGCGTCGTCTCGGTGGCTGCACACGCCGAGCCCGATCCATGGCGCCTGTACTACAACCCGAAGCCGCCGGTCGAGTTCGGGGCCTGGGGGGTCGACGTCCCGATCGCGTGGAAGGACGGGACCGAGACGGTGGCCACCGGCAACTCCTTCGCCGCTCCCCACGTGGCCGCCATGGCAGCTCTCATCGTGTCCAAGCACCCAATGCTGACGCCGTTCGAGCTGAAGGCCATCCTGGCTGCGGTGGCCGACAACCCTCGCCCCGCCGCTCGCCGCGCACGAAGGGTGACGCCCAGCTAGCAAGCGCCCTGGCGGTATCGGTCAGGCGCAGGGCCGGACCGATAGAATGACCGGGCCCACCCCGCCACCCAGGAGCCCGGCCCGTGTTCTACGTCCAGCGCGGCCAGGTGCCGCCCAAGCGCCACACCCAGTTCCGCAAGCCGGACGGCACGCTGTACGCCGAGGAGCTGTTCGGGGTCGAGGGCTTCACGGGGCGAGCGTCGCTGCTGTATCACCACACGCCGCCCACCCGCACCCACCGGATCGAGAAGGTGCGTGACGTCGCGCTGGAGGGGTGGGCGGACGCCCCGCATCGGCACTACCTGGTCAACACCAAGGACGTCGAGCCCAGCGGGGACGCGGTCACGGGTCGCCTTCCGCTGTTCTTCAACGCCGACGTCGTGTTCGGGGTGGTGCGTCCCGCCGAGGCGATGAGCCGCTTCTATCGCAACGGGGAAGCGGACGAGATGCTGTTCGTGCACGAGGGGCACGGGACCCTGGAGACCATCTTCGGCCCGATCGAGTACCGGCCCGGCGACTACCTCGTCATCCCCATCGGCACCACCTACCGCGTCGTCCCCGCCCAGGGCGACGCCCAGCGCATGCTGTGGCTCGAGTGCCCGACCAACCTCGAGCCGCCGCGCCGGTATCGGAACGAGTACGGGCAGCTGCTCGAGCACTCGCCCTACGCGGAGCGCGACATCCGCCCCCCGGCCGAGATGGACGCCAATACCGAGAGCGGCGACTTCGTGGTCGAGGTCAAGACCCGCGGCCGGGTCACCGCCTACCACTTCACTCATCACCCGTTCGACCTGGTCGGCTGGGACGGGTTCCTGTATCCGTATGCCTTCAACATCGAGGACTTCGAGCCGATCACCGGGCGCATCCACCAGCCGCCGCCGGTGCACCAGACCTTCCAGGCCCGGAACTTCGTGGTGTGCTCGTTCGTCCCGCGCAAGTTCGATTACCACCCCCTCGCCATCCCGGCGCCCTACAACCACTCGAACATCAACTCTGACGAGGTCATCTATTACGTGGCCGGCAACTTCATGAGCCGTCGGGGGGTGGACAGCAGCTCCTTCACCGTCCATCCGGCGGGCATCCCCCACGGGCCGCACCCGGGGACCGTGGAGGCCTCCATCGGCAAGGAGGCAACCGAGGAGCTGGCGGTCATGATCGACACGTTCCATCCGCTCCACCTCACCCGCCAGGCCGGTGAGCTGGAGGACCCCGCCTACCCATTCAGCTGGCTGCCGCCCAAGGATGCCGAGGCCGAAGCCCGCGAGCTGGCGGACCGCGGCGCTGAGGCATTCCCGGACTGAGCGGGCGGCCCACGAGCCTCGCGCCGTGATCCTGTACTTCCTGCGCCACGGCAAGGCCGGAGAGTACCGAGCCGGCGATCCGACCGATGACGCCCGCGAGCTGACCGATGCCGGCGTGGCCGAGCTGCGCGCCGCTGCCCCGCTCTGGCGCCGACTGAACCTGCGCCCCGATCTCGTCATCAGCTCCCCGCTGGCGCGCGCGCTCCGGACCGCGGAGCTGCTCGTTGAAGGCGTCCGCCTGACCAGGCGGCCGCTGGCCGATGACCGGCTGCGGCCCGGGGCCGAGTGGGCGGACATGGCCCGCGCCCTGACCACCGACCGGGATGCTCGGCGCGTGCTGTTCGTGGGCCACGAACCCGACCTCTCGGCCGCGGTTGCGCTGCTCACCGGTGCGCGGGCCGTTCGCCTGCGCGCGGGTGGCGTCGCCTGTGTCGAGTTCCCGGGTATCCCGGAGCCAGGCGCCGGAGAGCTGGCCTGGCTGCTGGACCCGGACCTCTACTCGGGCCCCATCTACGGGTCCGGCTGATGGCATTTATGCCTGTCCGTGACCCCTATCGGCCAAGATCCCGCTCCTGTTTGGCCGGCACGTGTCCGCCGGAGTCCCATTCCGCGCTTCAAGGGCAAATCCGCCGCTTCAGCGGTGCCTGGGGAAGCGGAACCCTAACCCTGCCTAGCCGATGGGTATCACCAACGGGCACATCCGCCGTGAAGGTGGGCTGATCGGGATCACCATGAGGCACATTCCGGTACAGCCTCACTTCCGCGCCGAGGCCTAGCCTGGAACGACCACCACTTTGCCGAAGGCGCGCCGCGCGTCCAGGTGCTCCTGGGCGGCCCGCGTTTCGGCCAGTGGGAAGGTCCGGTCGATGACCGCCTCCACGCGTCCGGCCTGGATGAGGTCCAGCACGCCGGCCATATCGGACCGGGTTGCGCCCATCGAACCCAGGATCGTGAACTGGCGCCAGAACAGGTTCCACAAGTCGGTTTCGGCCATCCGGCCCGTCAGACCGCCGCAGGTCACGACCCGGCCCCCGGTGCGGAGACTGGCCAGGCTGTGGCGCCAGGTGGCCGGACCGATGTGCTCGAACACGACGTCCACCCCGCGACCGTCTGTGATGCGCATCACCTCCAGCTCGAAGCGGGGCGACTCGGCATGGTTGATGACGTGATCCGCACCCAGCTCGCGGGCCTTGGCCAGCTTGGCCGCTGAGCCGGCGGTGGCGATCACCGTGCAGCCCAGCTCGCGGGCGATCTGGATCGCCGCGCTCCCGATTCCCGAGCCGGCGGCCAGGACCAGCACCCATTCGCCGGACTGGACCTGGGCACGGCTGACGAGCATGTGCCACGCGGTGCCGAAAGCCGCGGGCAGGGCCGCGGCCTGGGCATCGGTGATCAAGTCCGGGGTCCGCACCAGGCAGCTGGCCGGCGCGGTCAGGTACTCGGCGAACCCGCCGTCGCGACTGAGGCCGATGATCTGGCGGTTCTCGCACAGGTTTTCGCGGCCATCGCGGCAGTACGAGCACGTCCCGTCCGCGGTGAAGGCCAGCACGATGACCCGCTCCCCGACCGACCAGCCACTGACCGCCGACCCGAGGGCGACGATCTCCCCCGCCGGCTCCAGCCCTCCGATGTGCGGCAGGGGGGCGCGCATGCCGTGGCTCCCCTCGCGGACGTGGAGGTCGAGGTGGTTGAGCCCGCAGGCGCCGACCCGCACCAGGACCTCATCCGGCCCGGGGACCGGATCAGGGACGTCCTCGTAGGACAGGACCTCAGGACCACCTCGTCGGCGGAAGATGACTGCTTTCATCGGTCTCGCTCCATAATCGGGCCCGAGTATGCCAGCCGAGCCGTCGAGCGCACCGCGGATCGTCATCACCGGGATGGGTGCCATCACCCCGCTCGGCAATGACGTGGCCAGCCTGTGGCGCAACCTGTTGGCAGGAACGTCGGTCGCGCATGCCATCGACCGATTCGACACGTCCCGCTTCCGCACCCGGTTCGCGGCCGAGGTCGTTGACTTCGACCCCACCGCCTGGATGGACCCCAAGGACGCGCGGCGCGCCGACCGCGTCATCCAGTTCGCGATGGCCACCTCGACCCAGGCCCTGGCCGAGGCCGGGCTTCACCCCGAAGGTGACCTGGCCGATGAGGTCGGTGTGCTGATCGGGACCGGGATCGGCGGCTTGACCAGCCTGGACGAGGCGGGCCGGGTCATGCGCGAGGAAGGGCCCGACCGCGTCACGCCGATGACCGCGGTCAACATGCTGCCCGACATGGCGTCTGGACAGGTGGCCATCCAGTTCGGGCTGCGCGGGGTGAACTTCTGTGTCGTCTCGGCCTGCGCCACCGGCACCAACGCGGTCGGTGAGGCGGCCGAGATCATCAAGCGCGGCGACGCGGTGGCCATGGTAGTGGGCGGCACCGAAGCGCCGGTCACCCCGCTGGCCCTGGCCGCCTTCCACCGCACCGGCTCGCTGTCCACCCGCAATGACGACCCCATACACGCCTCACGGCCATTCGAGCGGGACCGCGACGGGTTCGTGGTCGGCGAGGGCGCGGGCGGCCTGGTGCTGGAGCGTCTCGACTTCGCGCTGGAGCGCGGGGCGACCCCGCTGGCCGAAGTGATCGGCTACGGCAACGCGGCCGATGCGTTCCACGTCAGCGCCCCGGAGCCGGAAGGCCGGGGAGCCGCGCGCTCGATGTCGCGCGCCATGGCCAAGGCCGGCCTCACGCCGGAGGACATCGACTACATCAACGCCCACGGCACCAGCACGACTCTCAACGACCGCAGCGAGACGAGGGCCATCAAGCTGGCCATGGGCGACCACGCCTTTCGGGTGCCGATCAGCTCCACCAAGTCGATGACCGGGCACATGCTGGGCGCGGCCGGCGTCGTGGAGGCCGTCGTCTGCGTGCAGGCTATTCGGGAGGGCGTCATTCCTCCCACCATCAACTACGACAACCCCGATCCGGAATGTGATCTCGACTACGTCCCCAACCAGGCGCGCAGGGTCGCGGTCCGGACCGCCATGTCGAACTCATTCGGTTTCGGAGGCCACAACGCCACTATCATCCTGCGCGCCTACCCCTGACCGCTAGCCAGCCGGTTCCTCGGCCGAGCTCTCTCGGGCGCCGATGCCCAGGGCGTGGAATCCGCCGTCCACGTGAATCATCTCCCCGGTGGTGAGTGGCGCCCAGTCGCTGAGCAGGAAGCAGACCATGCGCCCGACCGGCATCGAGTCGTTTACGTCCCAGCCCAGCGGGGCGCGGTCCCCCCATCGCCCGGCGATGAGGTCAAAGCCGGGGATGTTCTTGCCGGCCAGGGAGCGGATCGGCCCCGCGGACACGGTGTTGACGCGGATGTGATGCTGGCCCAGGTCGCGGGCCAGGTAGCGGCTGATCGATTCCAGGGCCGCCTTGGCCACGCCCATCCAGTCGTAGATCGGCCACGCAAACCGGGCGTCGAAGTCCAGGCTTACGACCGATGCGCCGCCGGACGCCCCGGACACCTTCAGCAGCGGCAGCATCCCCGCGGTCAGGGCCTTCAACGAGAACGCGCTGGTCTGGAACGTGACCGCGGCGCTCTCCCACGGCGTATCCAGGAACCCTCCCCCCATGGCGTCCTGGGGAGCGAACCCAATCGCGTGCAGGAGCCCATCGAGCCGCCCCCAGCGCCGCTCCAGGTCGGCCGCCACGGCCGCGATCTGGGCGTCATCGTTGACGTCCATCTCCAACACGTCGGGCACCGGGTCGAGCCGGCGCGCGATCCGCTGGGTCAGGCTCATCGCCCGCCCCACCCCGGTCAGCACGATCTCGGCCCCCGCCTCCTGGGCAACCCGCGCACACGAGAACGCGATCGAGTCATCGGTCAGCACGCCGGTCACCAGGATCTTCTTGCCCGCCAGCAGCATGCGGCCGATTGTACCGGCCGCCGGAACGGCTACCCTGACCCGACCGATGATGGTGCGGCTGTTCGATTACACGGTCCCCGTGGCGGACCCGGCGGCGGGGATTCCGAACCTGCGCGAGGCCTTGGCCGAGCTCCCGACTACCGAGCGCAAGACCCTCCTGACCAGCCTGTTCAAGCCCGAGCGCATGCCCGGCTCCATGGAGCGTCTGACCACCCTGGTCGTCGACGTGGACGCCAGCTTCGGGGACCTGCTGACCGTGCTCGACAACGCGTCCCGTGCCCGGACGTTCGTCGCCATCGACGAGGCCCGCCCGATCCTGGACCGATATCTGCCCCCGTCCGCCGTGGCCGGGATCCGCGAATGGGACGTCGCCCGCCTCCACGAGCCGTACGGAGATGGCACGTACCACGGACGTCTCCTGAAGCGGGTCCGCAAGCAGCTCCGATCAGTCGGCAGCCGCGAGGCGCTCACGACCCCATTCCTCTTCCGCCGGGAATGGTGACGGCATGACGCGACGCCGGGGGCGCGGCAGGCCCTACCAGCCATTGCCCAAGCGGACTGTCTGAGTTCACGACATCGTGGACAGATGTCTCGGGAGATAGTGGACACCTTCG
>JBBDRZ010000007.1:0-474181 GCA_040905185.1 Chloroflexota bacterium
GGGGGGGGCGGGGGGGTGGTTATGGGGGGCGGTGGCGCTGGCGCGCCGCGGCGACATCGGTCTGGGCCTGTCGCTGGTGGCCGGAATGGTGCTGGGGCCCTATACCTTTATCCACTACCTGGCGGGGTTGGTGATCGTCGTCGACCCGATTCTTCGAGCCCGTCCCCGTTGGCTGGCCCCCTACCCGTGGCTGCTGGTGGTCTTCCCGCTCCTCCCGGTCTGGCTGCTGGCCCTGGCGGTGACCACCTGGCGCACGCCGGATCGGGCCGGATGACGAAGCGCGCATACCCAGCGCTGGCGACCGGGATCCAGTGGCTCGGGCTGGGCGCCATCTCCTTCTTCGTGGCCAGCAACCTGCTCCTGGTGGCAGTCCAGATCGGCCTCATCCTGGCTGGCTCGGACGCCATCGACTGGCACATTTACCTGGCGGCCACAGAGCGGTTCGGTGACGGGACGCTCTACGAGCGGAGCGAATGGTGGTACGCCTGGCGCTACTCCCCGATCGCCGTGTTCCCGCTCCTGCTCCTTGCGCCCATCGGCGAGACCGCGTGGCGGCTGCTGTTGGGCCTATCTCTGGTGGGTCTGCCAGGACCCGCGCGCTTCCTCGCTCTGGCCTCATACCCCTTCTGGTTCGCCATTCACGCCGGCAGTTTCATCGTCCCAATTGTGGTCGTGGCGTACCTGGCGCTTCGGGGCCACAAATGGGCGATCGGAGTCTTCTTGTGTCTCGCTCTCCTCGTGCCCCGTCCGCTCATGTTCCCGATCGCGGCGTGGCTCCTGTGGACGCATCGGGTATGGCGGTGGCCGTTCGTCGGGTTGTTCGTCCTGCACGCCGCGGCGGTCATGGCCAGCGGGTATGCCGATGACTGGCTGGCGGCCCTGGTGTTCACTGCCCCCGAGGAGATTGCCCAGGCGTACAACGTCGCGCCGTCCGCGCTCATTGGGCTGTCGTGGCTCCTGCTCGCGGCGCCCCTGGCGATCTGGGCCCTTGCGGCCAAACGGCCCGCGTTGTCAGGCCTGCTGCTCCAGCCGTACTGGCTGCCCTATTACCTGCTGATCCTGCTGGCCGATGCGCTTCCTGCTCGCTCGTGGTGGCTGTCACGCTTGACCCCGTTCCGCCCACCGGCCGGCGCGGCGGAAGGGGCGCCGCCAGGAGCAGGGCCAGGTTGACGAGCAAGACCCGCGGCAGGGCGATGAACTGGGCCACCGTCGCCAGCAGCCAGCCGTAGCGGGTGCCAGCGTAGCGCCACGCGATCGCCACCGCCACTACAATCCCGACCACCCACAGCACCGGATGGATCGCTCGCAGGCTCATGCCCGGGATGGTCTCGACGGCGGCGGGATCGTTGAGGAAGTAGCGGACGAAGTCATCCAGCCAAGGGAGCTGCGGAACGAGAAGGACTGCACAGGCCGCGGCGTACAGCGCGATGGCGCGCAGGTCCCGGCGGCCGGCAAACCACACCAGCCCGATGACGGGATGGATCTTCAGCATCGTGGCCAGGGCCAGTGCCGCCGGCCCCACCCGCCCGAAGAGGGGAGTGATGGCCAGCAGGTAGACCACCAACGCCTGGGCGTTGCCATTCAGCAGCTGCTGGCCCCAGGCACCGATCAGGAGCGCAGGCACCAGGAGGCCGCGCACACCCGCGGTGCGGTACCACAGCCAGATCGTGGCGGCGGTGGTCACCGCCAAGAGGCCGAACCACAGCGGGGGCCAGCCAAGCACCGGGATGAGCATTGCCAGCAGCGGCGGGTATCGGTACTGGTAGTCCTGGCCGACGTCCGCCTGGCCGGAGTACGGGTCCTGGCCCGCCCAGAGTAGGTCGCCCGCCCGTTGGTAGGTCGCAAGGTCCTGGCCGATGACCGTGGTCGGGGCCAGGTACACGGCGCCGGCCACGCCCAGCGCAAGGTACAGGCCGATGAGGACCGCCCAACCAAGCGACACTCGCTGCACGGGCCGAGGCTAGCACCGGGAAGCCAGGGAACTGCCGGTATCGATGGACGGGGCGCACCCCCGTCCCCCGCTCACGAGTCGCGCTGGGCGACGAACAGGACGTTGAACCGGAGAGCCGAGTACCAGATCCGGACTCGATTGAAGCCGCGGAGCATCTCTGCCACTTCGTCGGGCACATACTCGTTGTGGAACGGCTCGTCGCGCGGGCAGGTCGAGGAGAGGAACCGGAAGCGCCACACCAACGAGCGGGCCGGAACCGAACCGATGAGCTGACCGCCCGGCCGGAGGACGCGGCGGAACTCCGCCAGCGCCTGATCCGGGTGTGGGACGTGCTCAAGGACCTCGGTACACAGGACGGTCTCGAACTCAGCGTCAGCGAACGGGAGGTTCTCGATGTCCCCCTCCACGATGCGCTGGTGGGGAAGCCGCTGCCGGACGAGCGCCACATTCCGGGGGTTGATGTCGATACCCACGCTGCCCGCGGGAAGGGAGGCCAGATTCAGACCCGTTCCGCAGCCCGCATCGAGCATCGGCGGCTGGGCCTGGAATTGCCGCAGCAGCCGGCGAACGGCGCGTCGTCGGTTGCGATGGAAGATCGACTCGAGGCCGCGCCAATGATCGGCGACATCGACCCAGTCATACGTTTCAACGTCCCGGTAATAGTCGCGGACCCATTCGGCCCATTCTCGCTCCGACTCGAACGCGTCGCGATCGGCGTCGGCGTGTGCGTGCGCATGGGCGTGATCGTTCACTGGGCTCGACCTTAGCACGGTGTTCCCGGCCTCAGACATCGGTCCAAAGGTACCGAAGGGTCGGGGGGTACGAGCCCGTCCTCGACTGGCCGGCTGCGGCCTGGGGTACGAACGGAGGGGGTGAGGAGCGGTTCCTGGCCCGTAGACTCGGCGCCATGTTGGGTATGGCGCGCGGCCTGGCCGCGTCGGGGACGGCGGTCATCGCGTTCTTCGTGGCTGCCGTGCTGCCCACCGCGACCTGGCCTCTGATCGACGGCGACGTGTGGTGGCACCTGCGGGCCGGCGAGGAGATCCTGGCCACCGGGGCTGTCCCGCGGTTCGAGGAGTGGAGCATCCTCGGGTTCGGCCGGCCCTGGGTCAGCCAGGACTGGTTGGCGAACGTGATTATGGCCGCGGTCCGTGGTACCGACCCGCTGGGCGAGACCGTCCTGTCGTTCGCCTTCGGTCTGGTGGTGGTGGCCGCGTTCGCCGTCCTGTGGCGGACCATTGGCGTCCGCAACACCTCCGTCCGCTGGGCGCCGCGGATCGTGTGGCTCATGCTGGGCCTCATCCTCGCCGCGCCCGTCCTCGGCGTTCGGGTCCAGGTGCTCGACCTGCTCCTGAGCGCGGTCGTGGCGTGGCTGCTGGCCCACTATGTCGCCGACCGGCGGCGGCGTTGGATCGCTGCCCTGCCCGTGGTTGCGGCTGCGTGGGCCAACCTGCACGCCGGGTGGCCAATCCTCTTCCTTCTCGGCGGGGCGCTGGTCGTGGGCGAAGCCATCGACCGCGCCTGGAGGCGGTCGGTCGATCCCGAGCCGTTGCGCTGGGCCGATCTGCGCGACCTGGTCCTGGCACTCGTCGCAGCCTTCGCGGCCCTGGCCCTGAATCCGAATGGCGTGGCGCTGTGGGCCTTCCCATTCGACGCCATTGGGATCGCCGTCCTGGGGCGGCACATCCTCGAGTGGTTCCCGGTCACCGCCGACGCGCGCCTGCTGGCCGTGTACGTCGGCTTTATCGCCGTTGCCGTCGTGCCGACCCTGGCCCTGGGTCAGCGGAGCCTGCGCATGTCCGATGCCCTGGTGGTCATCGGTCTGACGATCATGGCCGGCTACGCCGTGCGGTTCCTCCTGATCGCGGGCCCCCTGGTGTCAGTCATCGCCGCGGCCAGCCTGACACCCGGGCTGGCGGCGACCCGGTGGGGGCCGCGTCTGGTGCGGACGTTCGACAACCTTTCGGTGCCCCGTGAGCGCCGCCTCCTGCTATTCCATCTGGGCCTGGCCGCCGGGTTGGTCATGCTCGGCGTGGGCGTATCCCTGGCCAAAGTGGCGCCCCCGGCCCAGGCGTCGGCCGTCGTCGCGAATTTCCCGGTGGCCGCCGTCGGCTGGATGGACACGGCCGAGCCGGGCGACCGGATCTTCAACCGATATGAGTGGGGCGGCTACCTGGGCCACGAGCGCCCGGAACGGCTGGTATTCGTCGACGGTCGGACCGACGTTTACGGCGACGACCTGCTCACGGAGTACGCGGCCATTATTTCCCTCCAGACCGATACCCAGGCCGAGCTGGACCGATACGAGATCGATCACGTCCTGTTCTTCGCCGACTCGGCACTCGGAGTCTGGTTGGATGCCAGCCCCGACTGGGAACGCGCCCACGCCGATTCGGTCGCCGTCATCTGGGTACGCCGCTGAGGCTGCCGGCATGACCTTCGGCGGAGGAATCGTGCTCAGCCCGCGTGGGCGGCGAGTCGTCCAGGCGGTCGCGTTGGGCTTTGGCATCGGTATGGCCCTAATCAGCATCCGTGGCGGCATCTTCTGGACCGATGGGCAGGTCTACTGGTTGGCGGCCGAGCGCCTCCAATCCGGCGAGCCCCTATACCCGGTCACCGGAGACCCGGAGGCTGCCTATTACAAGTACGCGCCGTGGTTCGCCTGGGCGTGGGTGCCGCTCACCTACCTTCCTGAGCCGGTGGTCGCTATCGGCTGGACGCTGGCCATGCTGTCAGCCTGGGCGTCGCCGCTCCCCGGAGTGCTGCGGATTGGCTGGCGGGGGCGGGCGGTGGTGTTCCTGGCTGCGCCTCCGCTCCTCGTGGCGGCGCTGGGAGGCAACATCCAGCCAGCAGTGGTCGCCGCGCTGTGGGCGTGGCTCGACCGGCGCTGGGGACCGGCCGCGGTCGGGTTCTCCGCCAGCCTGCAGGTGTTCCCGATCCTCTTCGCGGTGTTGTACGCGGCCCGACGCCAGTGGTGGCGGGCCGGGGTTGCGATCGGTCTCGCGGCCATCCTGTGGCTGCCTGCGCTTGCCTACGGCATCGCCGATTACCCAGAGGTCATCGGTGGCGTGTTGAGCCTCTGGAGAATCGCGCCCTTCGCCTACATTGCCGTGGTCATCGGTTTCGTCGCGTGGACGTGGCTCCGGCGGAGCCCAGTCGCGGCGAGCCTGCTCGTTCTCGTCGCCACCAGTGCGCGGTTTATCCCCTACCACCTCGGCTACCTGCTGTGCTCGTGGCCTCGACCGCCGGATGGAGTAAGGCCGGAGGGAGCCAGCAGTCCTCGTCGGTAAGCATTGACATTGGGCCCTAGAGACTCCACCCTCCGCGCATTCAGTCGACCAAGCCATCGCCCGTGGCGGTCGAGGGCGGATTGGGCATCGCCCGGGCTTTACCGCGCACGACGAAGCCTGCCGCCCAGCTCAAGGAATTCTGGCGGGTCGCCCGATGGGGAGTCTTCGCCGGCGCGCTGATCTATTGCCTGCTCGTCCTCAGCGGCAACGCGTCATTTTTCGCCACGGACCAGCCCATCATGATGGCGGACGCCGCTGGGTACTACTTCTCCGAGACTCCGTACGATTGGAGCGACGAGCCGTCGGGGGTGGCCAATTATCGGTACTCGCCCGCGTTCCTGGTCCTCATCGCCCCATTCCGCCTGCTGCCCTGGGAAGCCTTCGCGGCTCTGTGGTTCGTCGCGCACATCGCCGTCCTCCTCTACCTGCGCGTCCCGTGGATGCTCGTGTTTCCGGGGGTCATGGAGGATGCCCTGGCGGGGAACATCAACACATTTCTGGCGCTGGCAGTCGTCCTGATCGTTCGTCGCGGGGCGGCACCCCTGTGGGCAGTCTTCTTCCTGACAAAGGTCATGCCCGGCGTGGCCGTCGTGTGGCATGCAGCGCGACGGGAATGGCGCGATCTGGCGGTCGCGGCCGGCGTAACGGCCATCATCATCGGCATCGGCGTGGCGGTCGACCCCCAGCTTTGGACCGAGTGGCTGCAGTCGTTGGTCGCCGCACCTGACACCTACGAAAAAAACGTCGGGATGGTCGCTCCGTTGTGGTTGCGGATCGCAGCGGCGGCGGCGATCAGCGCGTACGCGGCGACTTCAGACCGGCCATGGCTCCTCCCGGTTGCCCTCATCGCCGCTATGCCCGGAATCTTTCCGACTGCATTCACGCTCCTTGTCGCCTCGGTCGTTCTCTACCAGGGAACTCGCCAGACGGTCCTTGAGCCTGTGGCGATGGCGGGCCGCGAGCTGGTCGCCGTTCCGGTGGTCGAGGGCTCTGGCGTGGCCACAAACTCGAGGAGCAGCATCAGGTAGTAGTAGGGCAGCCAATAGGGGCTGACGGACAGACTGGCCAGGCCGAGACGGCCGCGGGCGGCGAGCACCACCGCCAGCGCTATCCCGATGGGGATCCACGGCGATCCGATCAGGGCCGAGGGCCCGAAGTTGAACTCGTTGGCGACCTCGGCTTGCACGCTGACTAGGGCCCTCAGCCACTCACCGGCGTAGCCGCTGGCCACCACCAGCCCGCCATGGGCGACGAAGAACGCGCCGAACGGGAGCCGCCAGGCCGGGCGGCGCCACAGCAGCCAGACCGCCAGCGGAAACATGAGCGGCCGTGGGACGAGGACCGCCAGGGCCAGAAAAAGGGCTGTGGCCAGCGGGTTCCCGCGGAGGGCCCAGAGCCCGGCCACGGCCACGAAGACCATGATGTTGCCGGTCTGGATGTCGAACCAGAGCGGGTAGCTGACCAGGCATGCCACCACCAGCCACCGGGATCGGAGCAGCGGCAGGACCGCGATGTGGAGCGCCTGCCAGGCCCAGACCGGCATGAGGGTCACGAAGCCCAGGATCCAGGCGGCCACCGGCGACCAGCGGTACGCGTACGGGTAGTCGAACTCGTACAGGGTGCCCTGGTCGAGGCGGGCGGCGGCCTGGATGAGATTCTCCCAGTCGAACGCGTAATAGCCGGTCAGCACCGCCTCGATGACCCGGAGGCAGGAGTAGAAGCTGACCGCGGCCACGACCACCAGGACGGCGGCGAGGGGCAGGGACGGGAGCCCGTGCGCGCCGCCATGCCACGATAGACTCACCCGCGATGTCGCGCGCGCCACGCCCATGATCCGGCCCCGCGGCTCCGACCTGCTGCTGCTGACCGCCGCGGCGCTCGTCGCCCGCGTCGCGGCCGCGATCCTGGTCGACTACTCCCCCTATACCGATCCAGCCTACTACGCCATGGTGGCCGAGCAGCTGGCCACCGGCCACGGCTTCAGTGCGCCGGTCCTGTGGTCGTTCCTGGACGTCGGCGGCGTCCTGCCGGCCGACCCGGGCCTCCCGGTGCCGAGCAATGGCCATTGGATGCCGCTGACCTCGATCGTGGCCGCGGCGGGGATGGCGCTCCTCGGGCCCGACCTGCGCGCCGCCCAGGTTCCGATCGTGGCGCTGGGCGTCGCGCTCGTCCCGTTCACCTACCTGGTCGGCATCGACCTGTACCAGTCGCGGCGGGTCGCGATCCTGGCCGCGATCCTGGCCATCTTCGCCGGCCCGCTCCTGATCATGTACCCCACCGTCGACAACTTCGCCGTGTTCGGCGCCGCCGGAGCGGTGGCCATCTGGGCAGCCCTGCGCGCCATGCGACCGGGGCGGGCCTCGGCCTGGCTGGTGGTGTCCGGCGCCGCCGTGGGCCTGGCAACCCTGGCGCGAGTCGACGGCCTGCTGCTGGCGGTTGCGCCGCTCACCGCATGGTTGGTGGACCGCGGACTCGGCCCGTGGACCGCCAGCGGCGCCAAGCGGTTGGGCTGGTTGGCCCTGGTCCTGTCGGCTGCGGCGGCCGTGGCGGTCGCGGCCCCCTGGCTGGCCCGCAACCTGGCCACCTTCGGGTCCGCCTTCCCGTCCGCTGGGGGCCACACGCTGTGGATCACGAGCTACAACCAGCAGTTCTCGATCAGCGCCGATGTGTCGCCCGCCGCCTACCTGGACTGGGGGTTGGCCAACATCATCGGCTCCAAGCTGTTCGCCTGGTGGGAGATCGGCTGGCGAACGGTGGTCCTGCTGGGAGGGATCTTCGGGTTCTTCTTCTTCGCCGGCCTGTGGCGTGAGCGGCGCCGCGGCGAGGTGGCGCCTTTCACGGCCTACTGGGTCGTGATGTTCGCGGCCATGGGACTGGTCTTCACCTTCCACGCCCCGCACGGGGCGTACTACCACTCGGCAGCCGCCTGGCTGCCGTTCGCCTTCCCGATGGCGGTGGCGGCCACTGGTCCCGTCCTGACCGCCCTGGGGCGGGCCTGGGCATTCCTGCGCCGACCCCAGACCCATCGGTTCGTTGAGGTGGCCGCCCTGGTGGGTGCAATCGTCCTCTCCCTGGTTGGATCCCTGGCCCTGTATCGGCTGTGGGAGACCTCCCACCAGCGCGACCTAGTGGCAGCCCAGTACCTGACCGATGCCGGCCTGACCGATGACACCGTGCTGTACGGAGACCCGGCCAGCCTGTGGCACCTGACCGGCAACCCCGGTGTGGCGGCGCCCTTCGACGCGTACCCGGTGATCGAAGAGGTCGTGCGCGCCTATGAAGTCGAGTGGGTGATCGTCACCTTGCGCGAGGACGCGACCATCGACCCACTCGGCTTGTGGAATGGATGCGACGGGATTGACGGCGAAGGGAACCACGCGACCTGGCTCGCGTGCGGTCCCGTCTTCGAGGCCCCGGGCGTGCGGATCTACGCGGTGCTCCCGCCGGAGAGCGTGGACTAGTACTTCCGGGTCCCGAAGTACTGTTGACCGCACGCACAGCGCGCCGGGAGGATGGGCCGAGGGTCCGGTACCAATCGGGCTCTAGTACCTCCCCGAGGATTGAGCGTGGCGCAGGCCCCCGATCGCACCGGAATCGTTCAAATCGACCGCCTCAACGCGCAAGCCGCCGAAGGCCTTGGGCGCGAGGCGCGCCGCCTGCATCGGCACGCCGAGCGGGCGCGGGCGCTCTACCGGCGCCGGCTGGGCACCTGGCTCCAGCTCCGCGCTCGTCTCGAGCAGGGCACCCAGCGCCGGGCGCGCGACGGCGCCGGGACCGATGACGCTGAGGGGCTCCGGGCGGAGAATGAGACGCTGGTGCGCGAGCTCGCCCAGCTCCAGCACCGGGTGAAGCGTCTGGAGGTCGCCGCGCGGCAGCTCGACCTGGTGGTCCACTACCTGTCGACCACCGACCCGGCCGCCGCGGAACCCACCCTCGACACCACCGACGACTCGGCGGCCGGCATCGCCCTGCGGATCATCCAGGCCCAGGAACAGGAACGCCAGCGCCTGGCCGAGGAGATCCACGACGGGCCCGCCCAGGTCCTGACCAACGCCATCTTCCAGGTCGAGTACCTCGACCGCGTGGTGGCCGGTGATCCCCGCCAGCCGACCACCAAGCCGGCCCCCAACTCCCAGGCCCGCACCGAGCTGGGGTTGCTTCGCAACATGCTCCGCGATGGCCTGGAAGAGGTACGCGGGACGATCGCTTCGCTCCGCCCGCCGGCCGTCGACGTGGGCCTGGCGGCGGCCCTGGGCGAAGCCGCCGTCGCGTTCCAGGCGCGAAACGCAATCGCCGTCCGGGTTGATGTCGACGGCATCGACGCGGGGCTGTCGCCGCCGGCCCGCGCATCGGTCCTGCGCATCACGCAGGAGGCGTTGCAGAACGTGCGCAAGCATGCGGCCGCCACCGAGGTGCGGATCAGCCTGGACGGCACTCAGCTCGTGATCGCCGACAACGGGCGTGGCTTCGACGTCATGCGCCTGGCGACCGGGGTGACCCGCAACTTCGGCCTTCAGTTCATGCGCGAACGCGCCGATCTGATGGGGTCGGAGCTGCAGATTGAATCGCGGCAGGGCGAAGGGACGCGGATCCTACTCCGCCTCCCGGAACCCGTCCGCTAGCATCGGGGGACGGAGATGAAGGTCAAGGAGGAGAACGTGGCACGAGCCCAGAAAGCCCCGGTCGAGACCAACGCGGTCGGAACCGAGGAGATCCCGATGGAGCGCCGCACCGGGCGCGACCGCCGGGCGACGGCGGAAAAGACCCGCATCGTCATCGTCGACGGACACACGCTGTTCCGGCGAGGGGTGCGCAACATCCTCGAGCTGGAGCCGGACATGACGGTCGTCGGCGAGGCGGGGAGCGGCCGGGAGGCGATCGCCGTGGTCGAGGAGCTGACCCCGGACGTGGTCCTCATGGACCTCACCCTGCCCGCGCCCAACGGCATCGAGACCACCCAGCGCATCAAGCGCGAGCTGCCGCACACCGGCGTCATCGTGCTGGCCGGCGGCGACGACGAGGAGCAGCTGTTCGACGCCATCAAGGCCGGCGCCGCGGCCTACGTCCTCAAGGACATCGACCCCAGCGACCTGGTGGCCATCATCCGCCGGGTTCGCGCGGGCGAGTACCTCATCAACGACAAGGTCTTCAGCCGGCCGGCGGTCGCCAGTCGCGTGCTGAAGGAGTTCCGCGAGCTGGCGGTCTATGGCTCGGATGCCCAGCCCATCTTTGCGCCGCTCTCGCCGCGCGAGGTCGAGATCCTGGACAACATCGCCCAGGGCATGACCAACAAGCAGGTCGCCTACACCCTGGGCATCAGTGAGCAGACCGTCAAGAACCACATGTCCAGCATCCTGCGCAAGCTGAGCGTGAACGACCGCACGCAGGCCGTCGTGTACGCGATGCGACAGGGCTGGATCAAGCTGCCGGAGGACTGACCGATGCGGGCGCGCGGCTCGGAGCCGCGCGCCATCGGCTCGCCGCATGATCGCGCGCGACCAACCGCTTGTTCGCCCCGAGATGTGGGTGCTGGTCGCCTACGGCCTGCTGAACCTGGCGATCCTCTTGGCCCTCAGCCCGGCCCCGAACGCCGACTGGGCAACCGCGTGGTGGCCGCTCGAGGGATGGGGCCGAGAGGTGTACGACCACCCGTGGCGATACTCGCCCGTGCTCCTGCCGGTCATGAGCCTGGTGGTCGTCGGCGGGCCGCTTCTCCTCGGGGCAGCGCATCTGGTGGCCCTCATTCCCTTGGCCCGGATCGGTGAGTGGACCTCGTGGGCCGTGGCGTTCAGCGCCTTCTTCTGGGTCGATCTCATGGTCGGGAACGTCTTCACCTTCGTCGCGGTGGCGGCGGCGTTGGCGATATCCGGCTCCCGGACCGGCAGCATCCTGTTCCTCGCCCTCACTCTCGTCATGCCACGCCCGGTGCAGCTGCCGCTGGCCCTCTGGCTGCTCTGGCGCCGCGCGGACTTGCGCGGCGTCTTTGCCCTGCTCTTCGCCATGCATGCTGCTGGCGTAGTGGCATCTGGCTATGCGGCCGATTGGATCGAGTCACTGGTCGGTTCCAGTTGGCTGATCGACGCCGGCTTCTCGCTCGGGCCGGGCCGGCTTGTCGGGCCGTGGTGGCTGGTGGTCGGCATCCCTGCGGCGTCGTGGATGGTTTGGCGCGGCTCTGCCCGTGTCGCCGCCATGGCCGGGATCGTCCTCTCCCCCTTCCTGCTGCCCCAGTACCTGCTAATGGGCATCATCGCACTCCCGGCGCGGTCATGGGCCCAGCGGTGGCTCCGGTTCGTCGGTCGAGAGCGCGGTGGCACGCCGAACACCCCGTGAGCCTCGCCAGCACATGGTCGCGTTCCGCTGGACGTAACCCCCGAGGGCAGTACGGGAGTGCCATTCCGCTGGCATCTGCGGCGACTCAGCATGGCGCCACGCCCAATCGGGTATCCGAGAGGGTGTCATCGGACGAGGATCGGTGGCAACCCCATCGGTCCTCGGGGTCTCCTCCTCCGGTCATGAGAGCCGCGCAGCAGCAGGCGCGGCTCTCATGTTTTGTATCGGGCGATGCATTTCGAGATCAGAGGTCGGTTTGGTGACCTTGACAAGGGGGAAGGCCTCGCGCAAGGTACGGCTCCGCGGAGCGCCTCGTAGGACCAACGGGTCATGTTCATGTGCCCGATGCCCGCCCTACGCTGTTTTCGCCAATCCTGTGAGGAAAGGAGGTACCTGCAAAACATGCTTCAGTTCATCAGCACTCTTCTCGCTCGCTTCCATCGGGAAGACGAGGAAGGTCAGACGCTCGTCGAGTACGGGCTTCTGCTGGCCCTCATCGCGATTATCGTGATCGTGGCCCTTCTGTTCCTGGGCCCGATCGTCAGCCAGATCTTCAGCAACGTGGCCCAGAACCTTCAGTAGGTTCAGGCCTCCAAAAGACAACGCCTCCGGGCTCAGGTCCGGGGGCGTTGTCATTTCGGCCGCATGCTGCCGCGTGTGTGTGCCCGCCAGCGTCCCGTACCGGCTGAGTTTGGGTCGGCGAAGGCGCTCAGTCGGTGACGCCGGAGCCGAATGTGTCCGTGGGTGACCCTCATCGGCCAATGACGGCCCAAGTTCCGGGGTCCACGTGGCTGATCTTGGCCGATGCGTGTCAATGAGGATCACAGACGGCGGATGCGGCGGCCGAAGGTGGTTGCGGCACGGCGCGCCATTCCCGACTAGTACCCCCGCCGCCTAGCCCACAAGTCCAGTCGAACCTTCGAGACGGCGTGCGTACACTGTTGACCGCAGTCACAATAGTGCGGGAATCATCCACATCGGATTGACCCGTTTCAGCTATAGGAGACGCTCCCCGTGAAGCGATCCAACCGTCTGGTGATCTTGGTCGGCGTCCTGTTGGCGGTGCTCGCCTTCGTCGGCGTCCTGTTCATCCTGAACCAGCAGCCGATCACGACCACGCCCGAGACCATCCAGGCCACGGTGCTGGTCGCGACTCGGGACATCGAACTCGACGAGGAAGTGACGCCCGACATGGTGGAGGCGGTCCAGATCGATCCCGCCGGTGTCTTGGGGCATCCCCTGGTCGACCCCTCGCAGGTCTCCGGCCGTCCGGCTCTGCTGCCCATTCCGGAGGGCACGCAGGTCAACCAGGAGGCGATCGGGCTGGTCGCTGGGACGGCTACCTGTATCTCCTGCCAGCTCCAGCCCGGAGAGAAGGCCATCGCCTTCCAGGTGGACCGCGTCACGGGCCTCGACTTCCTGATCCTGCCCGGCGACCGGATTGACGTCATCGTCCGCCAGAACGTCTCCGTCCTGCAGACGACCGCGGACACCGTGAACAACCCGCCCGGCGAGCAGCGCTTCGAGGTCGTCGCGGGCCTGGAAGGTGCCCCGACCGTGAAGACCGTCCTCCAGAACAAGCGAGTGCTGTACGTCAGCCAGGCGCGGGACGTCCCGGGCCCCGAGCCCACCCCGCCGCCGGAGGGCGGCGAGGCCGCGCCGGCCGCGGCGATCACCAGCGTGATCATCGTCTTCGCGGGCACCGACCAGGATGCGGAGCTCATCAAGCTGGCGCAAAACGACGTCGAGACCGTGGGCCTGCTGACGGCGGTCCTGCGTTCGCGGGATGATGACGTGGCCGAGGCCACGACCGGCATCACGCTCCAGCTCCTGATCGAGCTGTACGGCGTGCCGGTGCCCAACATCGTCCTGCTTCCCGTCGAATAGCCGACTTGGCAGTCACCGGGTTTTGAGAGAGCATCGGGCGTGATCAAGGTCCTGATCGTCGACGACATCGCGGAGACCCGCGACCACCTCACCAAGCTGCTCGCCATGGAGCAGACGGTCGAGGTGGCCGGGTCCGCGAGCTCCGGCGAGGAGGCCATCCAGATGGCGATGGACCTCCGACCCGACGTCGTGGTCATGGACATCAACATGCCCGGCATGGACGGCATCGCCGCCGCCGAGCTGATCTCCCAGCGCCTGCCCCAGGTCGCCATCATCATGATGAGCGTCCACGGCGAGGCGGAGCAGATGCGGCGCTCGCTCCAGGCGGGCGCCCGCGAATTCCTCGTCAAGCCATTCTCGAGCGATGAGTTCAGCGAGACCATCAAGCGCGTCTACGATCGAGAAGAGGCCCGGCGTCACCAGATCCAGGCGTCCATGCCGGCTGGCCCGGTGGCCGCCGCGCCGGACCCCGATATCGAGCACCAGGTCATCGCCATCTTCTCGCCCAAGGGCGGATCGGGACGCACGACCATCGCCACCAACCTGGCGATCGCGATCAAGCAGCAGACGGGCGCCCGGGTGGCCCTGCTGGATGCGAATCTCCAGTTCGGCGACGTCGGCGTGCTGCTCAACCTGAACCCGAAGACCAAATCCATCGTGGACGCCGCCGACGGCGGGGAGCTGGATAGGGACCTCGTCGAATCGGTCCTGATCGATCACTCAAGCGGCATTCGGGCCCTCCTGGCGCCCCCGACACCCGAAGGGGCCGACCTCATCACGCCGCCGTCGCTGCTGACGGTGGTCGGGCATCTGCGGGCAATGCACGCCTATACCGTGGTAGACCTGCCGGCCGGGCTCAACGACCACTCACTCGCGATCATGGAAATCGCGGACCAGATCGTGATCATGGCCGCCCTCGAGATCACGGCCATCAAGAACCTGCGCCTGTTCCTGGAGGTCGCCGACCAGCTCGGCTACGAGCGATCCAAGCTCCGGATCGTGATGAACCGCTCGGACACCACGCAGGGCATCCGCCTCGGCGACGTCGAGGGTTCCATCCGGCGCTCGATCGACGGCACGATCGTGTCCGACGGACGGCTCGCCGTCCTGGCCGTCAATCGGGGCGTGCCATTCATCCTTTCCAACCCGGAAAGCCCGCTGTCGCGGGATGTGAATCGCCTTGCCCAGACCCTCATCGGTGACACCATCGCCACCGCGGAGGAAAAACCCAACCGGCGTGGTATCTTCGCGCGCCGCTGACCAGAAGGAAGCTGCCATGTCTCTCCTGAAGCGCATCGAGCGAGCCCAGCCCGGGCAAGAAACCGACCTCAAGCCCGTCCCGGCCGGCACGCCGAAGCCGGCGCCATCCGGCGAAGGACCAGCCGCACCGTCCGGGCAGGGGCCGGTCCGTCCGTTCGCGGGCGGCGCCCCGACGCGCGAGTCCTTCCGCGAGGCGAAGTACCGGGTCCAGAACCGGCTCATCAACGAGCTCGACCCCAAGATGGACCTCAGCAACCAGGTCGACGTCAAGCGCCAGATCGAAGACCTGTTCGGCAAGGTCGCCGATGAGGAAGGCCTGGCCCTGACCCGCGCCGAGCGGGTCCGCATGCTCGAGCAGATCACCGACGAGATCCTGGGCCTCGGTCCGCTGGAGCCTCTGCTCCGCGACGCGACCATCACCGAGGTGATGGTCAACGGGCCCCAGCAGGTCTACATCGAACGCGAAGGGAAGCTGGAGCTGACCGGCGTCACGTTCCAGAACGATGAGCACGTGATGAAGATCATCCAGCGCATCATCGCCCCCATCGGCCGCCGGGTCGACGAGTCGAGCCCAATGGTCGACGCCCGCCTGGTGGACGGCTCCCGCGTGAACGCCATCATTCCACCGCTGTCCCTGGTGGGCCCGGTGGTGACCATCCGGAAGTTCGCCGCCAGCCCGTTCACCGTCGAGGACCTCATCCGGTTCGGCACCGCCACCTCGGAGATGTTCGAGTTTCTCGAGGCCTGCGTGAAAGCTCGCCTGAACTGCTTCGTCTCGGGCGGCACCGGCTCCGGGAAGACGACCACGCTCAACGTGCTGAGCTCGTTCATTCCAGACGATGAGCGGATCGTGACCATCGAGGACGCCGCCGAGCTCCAGCTCCGCCAGGAGCACGTCGTGACCCTGGAGGCGCGACCATCGAACATTGAGGGCAAGGGAGCCATCCCCATCCGCGAGCTTGTCCGCAACGCTCTCCGCATGCGACCCGACCGGATCGTCGTCGGCGAGGTGCGATCAGGCGAGGCGCTGGACATGCTCCAGGCCATGAACACCGGCCACGATGGCTCGATGTCCACTGGTCACGCCAACTCCCCGCGCGACATGCTGGCCCGCTTGGAGACGATGGTCCTGATGGCCGGCATGGACCTCCCGCTGCGCGCCATCCGCGAGCAGACCGCCTCGGCGGTCGACCTCATCGTCCACCAGAACCGACTGAAGGACGGCACGCGCAAGATCGTCAGCATCACCGAGGTCCAGGGCATGGAAGGCGACGTCATCGTCATGCAGGACGTGTTCGTGTTCGAGCAGACCGGCATCTCGGAGGGCAAGATCCAGGGTCGGCTGAAGCCGACCGGGATCCGACCCAAGTTCGTCGAGAAGTTCGAGGCGGCCGGTATCCACCTGCCCCCCAACACGTTCGGCTCACCATTCTGACGGCCCCGGTCAGATGAACATGCTCCCGTTGCTCATCGCCGGCCTGGGGGCTGCCGCCGTGTTGGTGGTCAGCATCGGCATCGCCATGAGCGGCGGCGGCGGCGGCGTCACCGACCGGCTCGAACGGTACGTCTCGTCACGCGGCGGTCGCGCCGAGGGTGAGGGGGACGAGAGAGAGTCGGCCGTCATTGCCGGCCTGTCGCGCGTCATCGAAGGGCAGGACCTCACCGCTCGGCTGGGGACGGACCTGGCCCGCGCCGACCTGAAACTGAAGCCGGCCGAGTTCGTCCTCATCTGGTTGGCGACGCCGTTCGTGATGGTATCTCTGGGCGTGGTGCTGGGCGTGGTGTTCGAAGCCCTGCGCACCCCGCTGGCGCTCGTTGGCCTGTTCCTACTCGGCCTGTGGCTGCCGCGTTTCTACCTTGGACGGCGCCAAAAGGGACGCCTGAGGGCCTTCAACCGCCAGCTCCCGGACACGATCACCCTGCTCGCCAACTCGCTGCGCGCCGGGTCGTCGTTCCTGCAGGGCATGGAACTGGTGAGCCGCGAAGCCCGGCCACCCATCAGCGTTGAGTTCGCCCGCGTCGTGCGCGAGATGAGCCTGGGCCTGGGGCTCCAGCCCGCCCTGGCCAACCTCGTGCGCCGGGTGGCCTCCGAGGACCTGGAGCTGATGGTGACCGCGATCAACATCCAGAGCCAGGTGGGTGGCAACCTGGCCACCGTGCTGGACGCCATTGCATTCACCATCCGCGAGCGCGTCCGGATCCAGGGCGAGATTCAGACCCTGACCGCCATGCAGCGCTACAGCGGCTACGTCATCGTCCTGCTGCCGGTGGGCCTCGCCGTGCTGCTGTTCGTGATCAGCCCCACCTACATGCTCCCCATGATCGAACGGCCGCCCGAGCTGCTGGGATTGCCGATGGGCATCGTCCTGCTCTTGGGGGGCCTGCTCAGCATGGGCATCGGCTGGCTGTTCATCCGCCGCATCGTCGACATCAAGGTCTGAGCCATGCCTGACAACCTCCCGACCCTCCTCATCCCCACCCTGGCCGCCGTCGCGGTCCTGCTGATCGTGTTCGGCGCGGCGACCCGTCCTCCCAAGGACGCGGTCCAGCAGCGGCTCGAACAGCTGGTCGTCAAGCCCCGGACGCTCGAAGAGGCGGAGCTCGAACAGCCGTTCTTCGAGCGCGCGGTGCGACCGCTGGTCGCGCGACTGTCCCGCGTCTCCCAGCGGGGCGGTGGGCTCGGCATGGTGGAGCGCGCGGAAGCCCGCCTCCATCGGGCGGGATATCCGGGCGGCCTGCGCGGCGCGGACTGGTTGGGCGTCAAAGTCCTGGGATCCATCGTGTTCGCCATCATCTTCACGATCTTGTTCCTGGCCATGATGGGCTTCCCGGTGGGCATCATGTTCGGGATCGGCGGCCTGGCGGTCGGGTTCCTGGCCCCCGAGTTCTGGCTGGGCCGGAAGGTTCGAGCGCGGCAGATGGACATGATCCTCCAGCTCCCCGACGCCCTTGACCTGCTGACGATCTCGGTCGAGGCCGGACTCGGCTTCGACGCGGCGCTGGCCAAGGTGGTCGAGAAGATGGAGGGGCCGTTGGTCAACGAGTTCCGTCAGGCCCTGGCCGAGATCCGCATGGGCCGCCTGCGCCGGGATGCGCTGCGGGACGTGGCTTCCCGCGCCGACGCGCAGCCGGTGACCAACTTCATCGGTGCCATCGTGCAGGCCGAGCAGCTGGGTGTGCCGATCGCCAAGGTCCTGCAGATCCAGTCCCAGCAGCTGCGCATCGAGCGCCGGCAGCGGGCGGAGGAGGCGGCGGCTAAGGCGCCGGTCAAGATGCTGTTCCCGATGGTGGGCTGCATCTTCCCGACCATCTTCATCGTCATCCTGGGACCTGCCATCGTCACCGTCGTCCGAGGCGTCGGCATCTGACGTGGTGCCGGCGATGCGGCCGGCGATCCTGCTGGTCGACGACGACCCCACCCTGCGCTCCGTTCTGGCCCGACGTCTGGGCCGCGACGGCTTCGAGGTCCGCCCGGTCAGCTCCGGGGTGGAGGCGCTGCGGGCACTGGAGCGGGCCTGGCCGGCCCTCCTGGTGATCGACCTCATGATGCCGGGCATGGACGGCTTTGAGTTGTGCCGCCGGGTCAAGCAGATCGCGGACCTGCCGATCATCGTGCTCAGCGCGGTCGATGCCAGCGAGGCGAAGGTCCGCGCGCTGGAGTACTACGCCGAGGACTACGTCACCAAGCCATTCGACCCGGACGAGCTCAGCGCCCGCATCCACCGCGTGCTGCGCCGAACCGAGTCCGGACGCGGCGGGCTGACGCTCGACGGCGGATCGCTGGAGATCGATCTCGTGCAGCGCCGCGCCCGGGTGGATCAGCGAACGGAGAGCCTGAGCCCCACCGAGGTCCGGTTCCTGCAGGTGCTCATCGCTTCCCTCGACCGCACGGTCCCAACCGATACCCTCCTGAGCCGGGTGTGGTCCGACAGCGAGCTCCCCGACCCGTCTTACGTGTGGGTGACGGTGCGGCGCCTCCGAAACAAGATCGAGCGCGATCCGAACCGGCCTCGGGTGCTGTTGACCGACCGCGGGGTCGGATACCGTCTGAGCACGGTCGGCGCCGCGGCGGGCTGAGGAGCCGCGGGTGGACCTCGGACGCCCGGCCCTCCGCATCTTCGCCTTCATCGCGGTCGTCGCGCTCCCGGCGCTTGCCGCGCTGGCCCTGGTTCTCGTCCTGGGCGACCTATGGGTCGCCGAGGTCGGCGTCAGCGTCGCCCTCCTGGTGGTTGGCCTCGGCACCCTGCTGTGGGCCGCCATCGTGGCGGGGTTCGGCTCGCGAAGCGTGACGCGGGACCTTCAGGGAGTCGTGACCCTCGCCGAACGGGGTGCGGCCACCGGTGTCCAGCCTGGCCTGGCTCAGGAGGAGGGCGAGCTGAGCGCCGCTCAGCGACGACTCAGGATGGCCCTCGAGGAGCGGAACCAGCAGATCTCGATCCTGGCCGCCGATGTCGCTGCGACGCCCATCACCGGCGGGCCGGCCGAGGTCGCCGCCCGGGTCGTCACGGTCGCGCGGCAGGTCACCCGCGACCCGACCTGGTCGCTCGTCGTCCTGCAGGCCGGTGACCCCGGACTCCTCCCGTCCGGCGTGTACGACGGGGACCCCGAGTCCCCTCCCCGCCCGCTCGGGGAGCTGGAGCGGTGGGCGGCGGTCAGCGGAGAAGCGGATCGGCGCGGACCGAGACATCTCGTCGGCCCGTGGGGCGCGGTGGTGGCGGTCGAAGCCTCCGGCGGCGATGAGCTGAACGCCCTGCTGCTGGCCCCCTGGGAGGGGCGTCCCGAGCCGACCCCGGCGGAGCGTGATCTGCTGAGCCTGATTGCCCAGATCGCGTCCACCGCGATCGAGCACTCCCTGCTCTACGCGCGCCTACGGGCCCAGACCGATGAGCTGAATCGGATGGCGGCGGTGCAGTCCGATTTCCTGCGCGGGATCACCCACGACCTCCAGACGCCATTGACCAGCATCCGGGCCCTGGCCGCGGAGCTCGGCGCAACCGAGGACCTCAAGGCGCCTGCCCAGCGCGACCTGGTCAACATCGCCCACCAGGCCGACCGGATGGGCCGCATGGTGGGCCAGCTGCTGGCGGTTTCCCGGCTCGAGGCCGGGGCGCTGGAATCTCGCCAGGAGATCTTCCGCGCCGAACCCATCGTGCAGCGAACGTGGGATGCCCTACGCGACGCGAACCATCGGTTCACCTTCCGATCGGAGGGCGAACCACACCTGGTCGTGGGCGACCCGGATCGGTATGAGCAGGTCGTGTGGGCGCTGCTCGACAACGCGACGAAATACGCGCCGCCCGGCAGCGAGGTTGCCGTGGCCGTAGCCGGGCGAGCCGGCACGGACGGGACGCTGGTGAGCGAGCTGGCGGTCACCGACCAGGGGCCGGGCATGAGCCCGGCCGACCAGGCGCGCGCCTTCGATCAGTTCTTCCGGGGTGACGACGCCCGGAAGATGGTGCCGAACGGGAGCGGGATCGGGCTCTATGCGGCCCGGGGCCTGGTGGAGGCCATGCATGGGCACCTGGAGCTGGAGAGTGCCCCGGACGCCGGGACCACCTTCCGGGTCACCCTGCCGGCCGAGCGGGCCGAGCCCGAAGCGGGCGAGTAGGGCTCCGCTTCTCGACCGACGGCCCCAAAAGGGCGCCCGAGGCATCGTCGGTACCGAAGTACGGGTACCCCGATACCGCAAGGTACCCCGGCATGTCAGGTCGGCCGCAAGGTTCGCCCTGACACACTCGCGGCATGGTTATTCAACCGCTCCGACGCCTGCGTCGATCGGCTCGCGGCCAGGGCCTGGTCGAGTTCGCGATCATCCTCCCGTTCCTCATGCTCGTCCTGCTGATGGCCGTGGACTTCGGGCGGGTCTTCTTCGGCTGGGTGGGCTTGGCCAACGCCAGCCGCATCGGCGCCAGCTACGCGGCTGGCCACCCTGACGCCTGGGGCACGCCCGGGGACGCCAACCAGCGTGACAGCTACTTGGATCAGATCCTCGCCGACGCGAACGCGCTGAACTGCACGCTACCGGGGACCATCCCCGACCCGGTGTTCCCGACCGGCACCGATCTGGGTGATTCGGCCCACGTGACGCTGACCTGCGACTTCTCGCTCCTCACGCCGCTCGTGTCCCAGATCCTGGGGGGGACGATCACCATCAGCGCCGATTCGATCTTCCCGATTCGGGCCGGCATTGCTGGTGGCGTGGTCGTCGGTAGCGTGCCGCCACCGCCTCCGCCGCCTCCCTCAGCGCAGTTGTGCGACGTACCGGGATTCAGCGGTAACAAGGTCAACGACGCCCAGACCATTTGGAACGCGGCGGGATTCACGACCACGGTGATCATCAACCGGCCGCCGCAGGGGAACTACACCATCACCACCCACATACCTGCCGTGGGCGGCCAGCCGGTGGACTGTGACACCACGGTCGTGACCGTGTTCGGTAATTGACGATGCTGAAGCGATCGCAACGCGGCCAGAGCCTGGTCGAGTTCGCCCTCATCCTGCCGATCTTCGTCCTGGTCCTGGCAGGCCTGTTCGACCTGGGGCGGGCGGTCTTTGCCTACAACACGATCTCCAACGCCTCGCGCGAAGCGGTACGGGTGGCCATCGTCAACCAGACCGCAACCGACGTTCAGAACGAAGCCTTGCAGCAAGGCGTCTCGCTGGGCCTCAGCGCGACCGACGTGACCATCACCTATGGCGATCCGAGCGGCACAGGAACGTGCAGCGCGCCCTACAGCCTGGGATGCCGGGCCACAGTCACCGTCCAGTACCTCTATTCCGCGGCAACTCCGGTGATCAGCCAGATCATCGGTCCGTTCCTCATGACCGCCACCACCGAAATGCCGGTGGAGCGGACCTGCCCGGTACCGGGCGACCCAGACCTTGACCCCTGCCCGTGGCCGTAACAGTGCGTAAAGGAGTTCTGATGTCCCTCATCCGATTCCTCCAAAGCCAGCGAGCGCAACGCGAACCTCGCGGCCAGGTGCTGGTCATCGTGGCCGGCGGCCTGCTCGTCATGATCGCGATGACCGGCTTGGTGGTCGACGGCGGTTTCGCCTGGGGGCAGCAGCGCGACAACCAGAACGCGGCCGACGCCGCCAGTGAAGCGGGCGCCGTGGTGTTGGCCGAAGCCCTGACCGGCCTGCCACGAGGCGACGCCGAGGTCCTTGCGGCTGTCGACGCGTCGATGGCGGCCAACGGAGTGGACAAGGTCGGCGCCTGGTATACGAATATCCAGGGCAACCTCGTCAACAACAACTGTGTCGAGGTCGGGTCCACGAACGGCGCGGCCGAGGTAGGGGACGGTGTCCTTCCGGCCTGCCTCAATGGGCTGCTCGGGGTCCAAGCCGAAACCTCCAAGACGTTCGAGACCTTCCTGGTTCGGGTGATCGGTTTCGACACCCTCACCGCCGACGCCGATGCCACCGCCGTGGCCGGCTACCTCGAGGAGGTCTGCGCCGCCGATGCCGACTGCTACGCGCTTCCAGTGACCATCCCGACCAACGTCACGACCTGCGACGGTAGCGGCGAGAGCGTGGTGTCCAATCCGCCCCAGGAATGGGCCGAGGACGCGGTTCCGCCGTACTACAACGTGCCGCTCACCATCCCGCTGTGCAAGAACAACCCGGGCAACGTCGGCTGGCTGGACTGGACGCCCACCGCCGGCGGAACCTCGGAGCTGATCACCGCCATCGGGCCGCCTACCACGAACAAGGAAGTCACAGTTCCCTCGTGGCAGTACATCACGTCGACCGGCAACGTGAACAGCGCCGGCGTCGAGGATGCCCTGAACTGGTACGCGGTCCACCAGATCCCGGTCCTGATCCCGATGTTCGACTCGACCTGCAACACCGAGCCGGACCCGCGCTGCCCGCTGGCCAACGTGGGCGGCAGCGGCCAGAACCAGTGGTACCACATTGCCCGCTTCGTCTCGTTCCTGCTGGAGGACCCCAAGGGTGCGTTCCTCAGCGGGAACAACACGCCCGACTGTGAGGAGAACGGCAACGGGGCGACGAGCTGCCTGAAGGGCATGTTCCTTCGGTTCGTGACCACTGGCACGGTGGGACCGGGCTCGGGCGCTGTGGATCCGAACTCAGCGGTGGGGATCCAGCTCATCAAGTAGCGCGGCCGGCCGCCTGATGGGCCGGCCGACTGAATGAGGCCGCCCCTCCGGAGGGCGGCCTCAAACACTCCGTTGCCCGGGCTCACCGGGCGTGGCGGGTGAAATATCGTTGACCCGACGCGCCACGCGGGCGGTCAGGAGCGGTTGCGTGCGCTCCAGCGTCCTTTCTTGACAGGTGACGTGCAAGGTACACCGCCATACGATTCGCTCGCGCCATTCGTACCGGGCCCTTCCGGTACGACGGTCAGGGGGTACGGAAGTCCGGCGAAGACCCGCCGCGCGGGCTACTCGAGGAGGAAATGATCGTCCGATCTCCGGGGGCCATCAGCCCGTGCGCCGACCCGCGCGGAGCCGGCATCGGCCGCAAGGTGGCTCGTAAGGTGCGCATGCCTATACTGCGCGACCGCGTGGGCCCCCGCGGTTCGTCCCTATTCGCACACGGAGTCACGCGGGTGATCGCCCCTCCACCCCTGGATTCGCATCGCCGCGGCCAGGCCGTCGTCGAGCTGGCCATCATCCTGCCCCTCTTGGCCCTCCTGCTGGTCATGGCCGTCGATGCCGGTCGCCTGTTCTTCGGGTGGGTCGCCCTCCACAACGCGAGCCGGATCGGCGCGGACTACGCGGCCAGCAACGCGGATGTCTGGAACGGACCTCCCGAGGGGAACGAGCTCGACGAGCTGGCCCTCTACGAGCTCCTCGTGCGCCAGGACCTCCAGGCCCTCGGCTGCCAGGATGACCCGGTTCCGGCCCCGAACTTCGACCTGGATGGGAACGGGACCGATGACTTCGAGGACGGCGACCTGGTTCAAGTGGAGCTGACCTGCGCCATCGGGCTCCTCACTCCGCTGGCGGAGGCGTTCCTCGGGAGCCCGGCCACCATCCGGGCCCACTCGGAGTTTCCCATCAATCGGGTGATCACCTCCGGCCTGCCGGGTGGCGGGAACCCGCCGCCGCCGCTCGGCTGTGACACAGGCGAGGCGCGCGTGCCCGACCTTGTGGACAAGCGGAATATCGAGGCCCATGAGCTATGGACGGATCGCGGCTTCGAGGCCGCGAACTACGCACCGCTACCAGTCGGCCCGAATCGGAATCGGTTCGTCACATTCCAGTGGCTGGCCGCGGGCACGTGTGAACCGCTGCTGACGGCGGAGATGCGGGTTGACCTGTGATGCGAGCTCCTTATTCGTCCCGCGGCCAGACCCTGGTCGAGTTCGCGCTCATCCTGCCGGTGTTCGTGGTGATCCTGGTCGGCATCTTCGACGGCGGACGGCTCGTGTTCGCCTACAACGGGGTGAATAACGCGGCGCGTGAGGGCGGGCGGGAAGCGACCGTCAACCAGACGGAGGCCGATATCCAGGCCCGGGCAGCCCAACACGCGGTTGCTCTCGATATTGCCGCGGCCGACGTCTACGTCGACTTCCGCTGCGCGTCGTCGACTCCCACCTGCCCTTGGACCCCTGACGACGCTGATTCGTGCGATATGTGGATCGCCCAGCCGGAAATCTATGGGTGCCTGGCCGTCGTGCGGGTGACGTACGTGTACACCGCCGCAACGCCGGTGATCAGCGCCCTCATCGGCCCCATCTCGGTGACCGGGGAAGTGCGCTTCCCGGTCGAGTTCAACTGCATCGACCAGCTCCCGGGCATCGACTGCCCGCTTGGACAGTAGGAGGGATCCGGAATGAACCCGGTGTCGTCGGCGAGCCGCGCTGAGCGCGGGCAGGTCCTGGTCATCGTCGCGGGCGGACTGGTCGTGATCGTGGCCATGGTCGGCCTGGTCATCGACGGAGGATTTGCCTGGAGCCGCCAGCGAGACACGCAGAACGGCGCCGACGCGGTGGCCAAGGCAGGGACCATCGTGGTCCAGCACTACATCGCCGGAGTCGATACGCCGACCCCGAACGATTACGATGTCGCGTGCGCCGTTGCCGCCGCCGCCGCCCAGAACGGCGTCGTGGTGGAGGAAGCGGAGTACGTCGATTTCGCCGGCGAATCGCTCCTTCCCAACCCGGTCCTGGTGGGCGCCTGCACGTCCGACCTGGGGGTCGGTATCCCGGCCGGCGCGCAGGGCGTCAAGGCGCGGGCATCGGAGACCTTCGACACGTTCCTGATGGCGGTCATCGGGGTGCCGACATTGACCGCGGTCGCCGACGCCATCGCCGTGGTGGGCACCCTGCAGACCATCACCGGCGGGGCGCTCCCGGTGACCTTCCCTCGGACCAGCGAGTTCTGCGACTCGCTGGGAACGCCGTTCACCGTCGAGGTGGACGACCAGGACGGCACGTGGGAGCCGTACGAGATCCTCACCAGCGAGGCGGCCGCCAACGCGTCGAACCTGGCAATCGTGCCTCTGTGTGATACAGGCCCCGGCTCGGTCGGCTGGCTGGACTGGGACTGCGGCCAGCGCCTGGCTGAGTCGATCACCGAACCCTGCTCGATCACGATCCCGATTCCGGCCTGGGTCCACACCCAGACCGGTAATGTCAACGCGGTGGAAGGCGAGCTGAACGGCTACGCGGGGAACATGGTGGGCACCCGGGAAGCCGAGGACACTGTCCTTGCCCTGCCGATCCACGACTTCACGTGCGATGAGGACGTCGCGGATGACTCCCCGACTTCCGCCTGCCCCAGCTACGAAACCTGGTCCGGCATGGGCAACAACCTCTGGTACCACATCCCGTTCTGGATCGGCTTCAAGCTCGACCATGCCTACACTCAGGGCAACGACGTCGAGTGCCAGGCCGGACCTGGATCGCCGGTCATGGTTCCGCCGTACCCCCCCGGTGTGGGAGGCGGATTCCCTGGCTGCCTGAAGGGGTGGTTTGTGGCGTACTTCCCCGCGCCGGGCTCGGTGGGCATCGGTCCCATCAATCCCGGCGAGGTGCAGAACCTGGCGGTGACACTCATCAACTAGCCGTCGGGTGCCCCGCGTACCATCCGACACGTGGCGGAGTTGGCGCGGGTGGACAACAGGACGCGCGGGACGGTGGCCGTGGAGCACTGCCGGGTCGCCCGATCGATGCGCGACCGGACGGTGGGTCTGCTGGGGACGACGGAACTTCCCCCCGGTCAGGGGCTCTGGATCGAGCGGTCGCCCTCGATCCACATGTTCTTCATGCGGTTCGCGATCGATGCCGTCTTCGTCGACCGCGATCGACGCGTCGTCCGGATCGTCGAGCGGCTGCGTCCGTGGCGGATCGTGGCCTGGGTTCGAGGGGCCCGCGACTGCCTGGAGCTGCCAGCGGGGGCTGCGCGCTCGGCCGGCATCGAGGTGGGCGACGAACTGGCGCTGGAGCCCATCGGCTGATCCATTGAGCAGCTGATACGCAGGCGGTAAGCGGGCCGCGACAGACTGGGGCGTGGCTCTTCTTGACGTGCTGCTGCCGCCCAGCTGCGCGGGTTGTGGCCGATACGGGGCCGCCATCTGCCATGGCTGTCGTGGAAGCTTGCGCCCACTGGCATCGGTCACCGATCGGTTCCTGGCACCGGATCCCAGCCTGGTGGTCGGCGACGCCCTCATCCTCGGCTTGGCGGCCTTCGCCCACCGCGACGCCGCGCAACGCATCCTGCGCCGGCTCAAGTATGGCGGCGGGCGACGCTTGGCCGGCCCGCTGGCTGAGTTGGCGCTGCCGGCCCTGCGCCGGCTGCTGGCGGTCACTGGCCCGGCGACCTTGGTTCCGGTTCCGCTCCATCGCTCGCGGCAGCGCGATCGCGGTTACAACCAGGCCGAGCTGCTCGCCGGCGAGCTGGGCCGACGCGCGAACGTCGCCGTGTGGCCCGCCCTCGTCCGACGACGCGCGACGCAACGCCAGCACGGGCTGGATCGCGCCACCCGCCTGCGCAACCTCCGCCAGGCCATGGCACTGAGCGCGGTCCCTCCCCCTGAAGGCATGCAGGCGGGCGGCCCCACCGTGGTGCTGGTGGATGACATCCTGACCACCGGGGCCACCCTCGAGGCCTGCGCGGTCATCCTCCGTGGGGCCGGTATCGAGGTGGTCTACGGATTCGCGGTCGCCCGTGAGGTATGACGCCGGTCAGCCTGGGGACCAGGTGTTAGGGTAGGGTTCGCCCGCGACCCGGAGATCGTGTGTGAAGACCACCCTCCACGCTCGCCATCTCGAGCTCGACCAACGGCTCAAGGACCGGATCGAGCGCAAGTTGCAGCGACTTGATCGCGTGGCCGACCCGCCCGTGCACGCCACGGTGGAGCTGACCGCGAAAGCCTCCCGCACCGCCGACGCCGCGCACGTGGCCGAAATCACCCTGGTCACCAACGGAGCCACGCTGCGTTCCACCTCGTCGGCGGCTACCCCCATGGCCGCGGTGGACGCGGTCATCGACAAGCTCGAACGCCAGGTCGTGCGCGCCAAGGAACGCCTTCGCAAGGCGCGCAGGGTACCCGCGGCCCTCCGCCGGGAACCCGTCAGCGGCGGCGAGACGTCCGCGCCCGCGCCGCGTGAGCAAGCCGGCGTGGTGGAGTTCCGGCGGGTTGACATGGTGCCCATGTTTCCGGAGGACGCCATCGCCCGGATGGAGGAGCTGGGCCAGGCGTTCTTCGTGTTCCTCAACGCCCAGACCCGACGGGTCAGCGTCGTGTATCGGCGTGCAGACGGCGGCCACGGGCTGATCGACCCGATCGTCGCACCCTAGCGGAGGTCAGCCGGCCAGGATCGGGAGGAGCAGCAGGGCGGCCACGATCCCGATCAGGGCGATGAAGAAGACGAGCAGCCCTATAGTCGTGATGTCCACACCCATGGGGGCCGCGGGTGGCGTCGGGTCTTGCTCGTCGCGTTCGGACTGGTCGGGCTGGGCGACAGGATCAGACGGATCGGGCGCTTCCACGGGTCCACGCTAGCAGACCGCGTTCCCCGGCAGGGGTCGGCTAGGAGCGTCGCACCCCGGACGGGCCGGCCGGGCCATCGCCGTTCGGCCCAGAAGGCGAGACGTCATTGCCACCCATGGCTGGGCGCAGCCGCCGCGAACGGACGGCGATGTAGGCCTGCATGAGGTCGCGAACGTCGGATTCGGTCAGGAGCTCGTCGCCGCGAAGCGCGTACTCCACGCGGCTGGTGGGAAGGAGCTGGCGGGCAGCCAAACCGGCAAAATAGGTGGGGCCCTCGGCCTCGTCGTGAATCTCGCGCAGGCCGCGGGCCAGCTTGGTGGCGGTGCCCAGCGAGGGCATGCGGTCGCCCTTGATCAGTCGGGAGATGGTCGAATGGTCGACTCCCGACTGGAGTGCCAGCTGGCGCTGGCTCATCTTCTTTTCCTTCAACTGGCCGCGTAGCCAGCTGTTGAAGGATCGTGGCGTCTGGAGCGTCATGCACGAGGCTCGTATGGCGCGCGCCACCCACGACGCGGGTGGTGCGTGCGCGCACCCGCAGCATCCCTTTCGGGAGCCATTGCCTCAATGGGACAAAGGTACCTCGCTCAGGTGCCGGTCAGCGGCTCCTGGCTGGGCGGGTTCCCCAGGCCGGCCCGATGAGCACGCCGTACGAGCGGACTGCGGACGTAGTCCAGGCCGCCCAGGACGATCACGGTCAGGATCGAGATCGCCCGATCGGTGAGCGCAATGGCCACCGCGGACTCCGCACTGACCCCGTACAGGGTGAGCGCGCCAACGATCCCGGCCTCCACGAACCCGAGGCCGGCCGGGGTGAGCGGGATGGCGGTCAGGAGCGCGGCCACGAGTGCCACGAAGACGGCGGCCGAGATCCCCAGCTGGGCGTCGGGGAGATCGAGGGCCTTGATCACGAACAAGACCCGCAGCCCTTCGGCCAGCCAGACGATGAGGGTCAGGCTGCCGATCACGGCCAACGCCCGGGGCGTGAGCGCCGCTGTGCTCCCCTCGCGGAAGCGGGTGTAGAACCCCCCCACGCGTCGCGGCAGGAAGCGGTCGACGTGGTGGCCGGCAAACCGAAGACCAAGCAGGAGCAGGATGAGGGCCGCCGCCAGCACGAACCCGGCCACGAAGATGAGGTCGACCTCCGGACGCTCGCGGCCGCGGAAGCTCCAGAAGCCGGCGGCCAGGGCCAGCGAGAAGATGACGACCACGTCGCCGATCCGCTCCACGAAGATCGTGCCCACCGTGCGCGACGCCGATCCCCCGAAGTTGCCCTTCAGCAGGAAGGCGCGATACAGGTCACCCAGCTTGGCGGGGACCAGGCAATTCACGAACCACGACAAGAACAGGATCTCGGTGGCGACCCAGTACCGGATCCGGGTCCCGACCTTCCCCAGGATGTACCACCACCGCCCGCCGCGCAGCGGAAAGGTCAGGTAGTACACGACCAGCGCTCCGAGCAGGAGCACCAGGTCGGCGCCCCGGATCAGGTTCCACGTGGCGGCGAAATCGATGTTGAGCACGACCCGGAAGAAGAGGAACAGGATGAGCACGGCAAAGACCAGAGAGCCGATGGTGCGCAGGTTCAGGAACCGCTGGGCCAGCGACACCTCGCCCTCGGAGATGGCCTCCGCTGCCGGCGCGCCCAGAAACTCGCTCGGCTCGTAGACCGAGTGACCGTGGCGTGGATCGTCGCTCATCGGTTCGGTCGAGCCCGGCGTCCCACCCATTTGGATGCCACCGCCCATCGGGTGCCAAGGTGGACCAGCTTGGTCGTCCGGCTGCCATGCCACTCGTTGTCGGGCAGAACCGCCGCCAGCTCCGCGGCGCTGGCGAAGGCGGGCAGCGCGTTGAAGCTCATGGCCACTTCGAGGGCCGTGTGGGAGTCCGAGCACGCGACGCCCGGGATCCCGTACCGCGCGGCAAATTCGGCGGCCTGTTGGTTGTGACGCGGGAGGGTGACCCGGCTGTTGAAGACCTCCATCGCGTCGATCCGGCGACTGGCCGCCAACCGCTCAAGGGGCTCCGGGCGGAGGTGGGACCGCCGGAACGGATCGAACGGATGGGGAACCGATACCAGGCCGCCCTGCGCATGAATGGCATCCGCGGTCTCCTCGGCACTCAGCCCGCGCGGGATCGTGGACTCGATGAACAGCCCGATGATCTCCCCGTCAGCGCTCGACACCTCCTGGCCGAGGATCACGGTCAGTCGATCGGTCACGCCCAGCCGTTCGGCTCGACGACGAACCGCGACCGAGCCCTCGATCGTGTTGTGGTCGGTGACCGCCACGTGGGTCAGTCCTCGCTCCAGGGCGAGCTCGATGAAGCGCTCCTCGGTCAGGCGGGAGTCGCGGCTGTGTCGGGTATGACAGTGGAAGTCCGCGAACGCCAGCCCGCGACGATCTTCCCCGGTCCGCTCGCGGACCGCGGTCGGGGCCGCCCCGACGGCCGTCACGAACAGCTCACCAGGCTCTTGCGGTAGGTCCCGAACTGCTCCAACGCGCGGCCGGTACCGACGGCCACCGAGTTCAGCGCATTCTCAGCCACGTGACACGGAATCCCGGTCACCTGGGTCAGCAGCGTGTCGAGGCTGCGCAGCAGGCTCCCGCCACCCGACATCACCATGCCCCTGTCGATGATGTCGCTTGCCAGCTCGGGTGGGGTCTGCTCCAGCACGCCGCGAATGGCGGAGATGATCTGCTGCAGCGGCTGCTCGATGGCCTCGGTCACCTCACCGCTGGACAGCGGGATGGTGCGGGGCAGCCCGGCAATCAGGTCCCGCCCCTTGACCTCCATCTGGAGCGGCTCATCCAGCGGCAGCGCCGATCCGATGCGGATCTTCACCTCCTCCGCCGTACGCTCCCCGATCATGAGGTTGTACTTGCGCCGAATGTAGGAGGCGATGGCCTCGTCGAAGCGCGAGCCACCCACCCGCACCGACTCCGACACCACGATCCCGCCCAGCGCGATGACTGCGATCTCGGTGGTCCCACCCCCGATGTCGATGATCATGTTGCCGGCCGGCCCGCTGATGGGCACGTTGGCCCCGATGGCTGCCGCCAGCGGCTCCTCGATCAGAAATGCGTCCCGGGCCCCGGCCTTGAGGGCCGCGTCCCGTACGGCGCGCTTCTCCACGCTGGTCACCCCCGACGGGACGCTGATCATGACGTCGGGGCGAAAGAAGCGGACCCGGGCAACCTTGTTGATCACGTAGCGAAGCATGGCCTCAGTGATCAGGTAGTCCGCAATGACCCCATCGCGCATGGGGCGGATAGCCCGAACGTTCGCCGGCGTGCGGCCGATCATCTCCCGGGCCTCCTCGCCAACCGCCACCAGCCGGTTGTCGTCCTCGGAAATGGCGACCACCGACGGCTCGTTGAGGACGACGCCCTTGCCCTGGACATAGACCAGGATGTTGGCGGTGCCGAGGTCGATGCCGATCTTCATGGCGGGCCGATCAGAGAGTTAGGGGGGTGCGGGCCGAGTATATCGGCCGGCTGACGGGGGTCAGTCGGTTACCCGACTGATCCGCGCCCCCAGGTCGATCAGCTTGGCCTCGAAGGCCTCGTACCCGCGATCGACGTGCTCGACACCGCTGATGGTGCTCGTGCCCTCGGCCGCCAGGGCGGCCAGTACCAGGGTCGCACCCGCGCGCAGATCGGGGATCTGGACCGTCCGCCCGTGCAGTGGGGTAGGACCCGCGACTCGAGCGTGTCGTGCGTCGGACACCTCGATCAGGGCGCCCATCTTCACCAGCTCGGCGGCGTACTCCAGGCGGTCGGAGTAGATCGTCTCGTGGATCGAGCTCTCGCCCGCAGCCTGGGTCATGAGCACGGCCAGCGGAGCCTGGAGGTCCGTGGCCAGGCCGGGGTAGGGCTGCGTTTCGACCGCCATCGGCCGGACGCTCCCCGGCGAGCCGCCGCGGACCCGAAGCCCCTTCGGACCATTGGCATCCAACGCCTCGTGCTCGATTCCCATCCCGGTCAGCACGTCCATGAACGCGCCCAGGTGCGTGGCGTCAAAGCCGGTGATGCTGACCTCGCCCCCGGTGGAGGCTGCCGCAACGGCAAACGTTCCGGCCTCGATCCGATCCCCGATCACCGTGTGCTCCACCCCGCTCAGCGACGGCACCCCCTCAACCTCCACCACGTGCGGGGCCGTCCGCTCGATCCGGGCCCCCATGGTCCGCAGCATGGCGATGAGGTCATCGACCTCCGGCTCCCGGGCGGCATTGTCGATGACCGTCGTCCCATCCGCCAGGCAGGCCGCCAGCAGGACGTTCTCAGTGCCCATCACGGTGACGTACGGGAACGCGATCCGCGCCCCTCGCAGGCGCTCGGCCCGCGCGAAGTAGTACCCGTTCCGGTACTCGATCGAGGCGCCGAGGGTTTGCATGGCTCCGACGTGGAGATCCACCGGCCGGCGCCCGATTCGATCCCCGCCCGGGTTGCTGATGATCACCCGCCCGTGGCGGGCCAGGAGGGGCCCGAGCAGGATGAACGAGGAGCGCATCTTCATGGCTGCCTCGAGCGGGACGAACAGCCACTCCGGGCCGCGGGCCGACAGCTCGAGCGTGTGCCCGTCGACGTCGGTCCAGCCGAAGCCGATGTCGGCCATCGTCTCGCGCATGATCGCCACGTCGCTGATGCGCGGCACGTTGCGGAGCACGACCGGCTCGTCGGTCAGGATGGCCGCCGCCATCATCTTCAGGACCGCGTTCTTGGCACCGGCCACCCGCACCTCGCCCCGGAGGGGATTGCCGCCTTCGACGATGAAGCGGTCCATGGGCGGCCCTAGGCGGGCCACGCCTCCTTCCACTCGTGGCCACCCAGGTGATGACCGTCGCACAGGCCCAACCGACCGCCCAGGTGGCGCGACGGGAGGAGGGGCTGCATGCCCTCCTCGACCTGGGTTGGCTGGCGGTTGCACAGCATGTACCGATGCTCGCGCAGCCACTCGTAGAGGTGGGCGCTGGAGCAGAAGGCGAAGCGCCGCGTGAAGTCCGGGCGACCGACCACGTCAGGGCCGCCGGCGAGGCCGATCGGTCCGCTCTCGCGCACGATCTCGATCCGGACCGGCAGCGCCCCCGATCGGGCGCCGCAGCGCTCGCAGCTCAGCACCGGAGTCGGATCAGCTCCGGTTGCTGCGCCGGGTGGCGATCCGCTCGCGCATGAGGGCCGTCTGCAGCGCGGCGCGAACCCGCGCCAGGTCGACCGGGTCGTGCACCGTTTCCAGGTCCGCCTCGGCTGCGCGTCGCGCCTCGGCCGCGGCCGCGGCATCGATGGCGTCCGAGTGCTCGGCCACGAAGGCCATGACCACGACCTTGTCGGGTCGCACCTCCACGAACCCGCCGCTGATCAGCATGAATTGGACCGTGCCCGCCTGGCGGATGCGCAGCTCCCCGGTGCCCAGCGCGGTGACCAGCGGAGTGTGGTGGGGCAGGATGCCCAGCTCGCCCTCGATGCCGGGCACGACCACCATGTCCACGTCGTCGGTGAAGATCCGACCCTCGGGCGATACGACCTCCAGGCGCAGCGTCATCGGCTCATCCGGCGGATGCCATCTGCTCGGCCTGGGCGACGGCCTCCTCGATCGGACCGACCATGTAGAACGCCTGCTCGGGCAGCGCGTCGTGCTTGCCGTCGAGGATCTCCCGGAAGCCGCGCACGGTCTCCTTGAGCTCCACGTATTTGCCGTCCCGACCGGTGAACTGGGCGGCCACAAACATCGGCTGGCTCATGTAGCGCTGGAGGCGTCGGGCCCGCGAGACGGTGACCTTGTCCTCCTCGGACAGCTCATCCATGCCCAGGATGGCGATGATGTCCTGGAGGTCCCGATATCGCTGCAGGGTGCGTTGGACCTCGCGGGCGACCGCGAAGTGGTCCTCGCCCACGACCCGCGGGTCGAGCACGGTCGAGGTGCTGGTCAGGGGGTCGACCGCCGGGTAGATGCCCAGCTCCACGATCGAGCGCTCCAGGCGGATGGTCGAGTCCAGGTGGCCGAAGGTCGTGGCCGGTGCCGGGTCGGTGTAGTCGTCGGCCGGCACGAAGATGGCCTGCAGCGAGGTGATGGATCCCTTCCGGGTGGAGGTGATCCGCTCCTGGAGATCGCCCATCTCGGTGGCCAGTGTGGGCTGGTAGCCCACCGCGGACGGCATCCGGCCCAGCAGTGCCGAGACCTCGGACCCAGCCTGGGTGAAGCGGAAGATGTTGTCGATGAACAGCAGGATGTCGCGCCCCTCGACATCGCGGAAGTGCTCGGCCATGGTCAGCGCGGTGAGCCCGACTCGCTGGCGCGCCCCGGGCGGCTCATTCATCTGGCCGAAGACCATCACGGTCTTGTCGATGACGCCCGACTCGGTCATCTCGCCGATGAGGTCGTTCCCCTCGCGCGACCGCTCACCCACGCCCGCGAACACCGAGTACCCACCGTGCTCGGCGGCGATGTTCCGGATCAGCTCCTGGATGATGACGGTCTTGCCGACCCCGGCCCCGCCGAACACGCCGACCTTGCCTCCGCGCTTGAACGGCGCGATGAGGTCGATGACCTTGATCCCGGTCTCGAACACCGCCGACTCGGTCTCCATGTCCTCGAAACCGGGAGCCTTGCGGTGAATGGGCAGCGTGTCGGTGACATCCACGTCGCCCTTGCCGTCGATCGGGTGGCCCAGCACGTCGAACACCCGACCCAGGGTCACGGCACCCACCGGCACCGTGATCGGGGCCCCGGTGTCGACGGCGTCTACGCCGCGCGACAGCCCATCGGTGGTCGACATGGCCACGGCCCGGACCCAGTTGTTGCCCAGGTGCTGCTGGACCTCCACGGTGAGGTCGCCGATGGTCAGCGCGTTGTAGATCTGAGGCAGCTCGCCGACGGGGAACTCAACGTCGACCACGGGTCCCGTGATCTGGATCACTTTTCCGGTGGCCATGGGTCTGTCTGTGGCTCCTTGCGGTCGGGTTCTGGCTCAGCTCGCCTGGGCCTCGGCCCCGGAGGCGATCTCGATCATCTCGCGGGTGATGGTGGCCTGGCGGGTCTTGTTGTAGACGAGGGTGAGCTCATCCATGAGCTCGTGGGCGTTGTCGGTGGAGTTGCGCATGGCGATCATGCGGGCCGAATGCTCGGACGCGATGTTCTCGAGCACGGCCCGATAGATGTCCGCGGTCACGTAGAACGGCAGGAGCCGAGACAGCACCTCGGCCGAGGGCTCGAACAGGTACTCGTCATTGCGGATCGTTCCGCCCTCCTGAAGCGTGGGTTCCTCGACGGGCAAGACCCGGCGCACAGCGGGGCGCTGAACGAGGGTGCTGATGAACGAGCTGAAGCTGATGACGACCTCGTCGTAGGCCTCGGCCAGGAAGTCGTCGATCACGAGCCGGGCCAGGGGCTGCACGTCGGCGAACGTCGGTCGATCGCGAAACTGCGGGAAGTGGGCGGCGATGGGGATCCCGGCCCGTCGCAGAGCGTCGCGGCCCTTGCGCCCGACCGTGATGGCCGAGACCCGGACCGGCTCCTCGCCGCGGCCCGCATCGGCCCGTTCGGAGATCCAGCGCAGCGCGTTCCGGACAGCGTTTGAGTTGAGCGCCCCGGCCAGGCCCCGGTCCGTGGTGACCATGACCAGTGCCAGGTGCCGAACCGGCCGGCGAGCGAGGAGTGGCTCCTCCTCGTGCTCCACGGCGGCCGAGACCCGGGCCAGGACCTCATCCAGCTCCTCGGTGAAGGGCCGGGCGGCGAGGATCGCTTCCTGGGCCCGCTTCATGCGTGAGGCGGCCACCATCTCCATCGCGCGCGTGATCTGCGCGATGTTGCGGATGGAGCCGATCCGGCGCCGGATGTCGCGCAGGGAGGCCATCAGGCGCTCTTCGCCTTCTTCCGGCGAGGCGCCTTCCTGGGGGCCGCCCCTTTCTTGGGGGCCGCCGCCTTTTCGTTGTCGGCCGCCTCCTGGCTCCCAGCCGCCGCTGCCGCCTCTTGGGTCTCAGCCGTCTCGTAGCCGGCCTCATGCCGGTACGCCAACACGGCTTTCCGGAGTGCCTCCGTGGTTGCGTCGGAGATGGCCTTCTCCTTGGCGATGGTGGGCAACAGGCCCTCATGGTTCTGGTCCAGGTACCGATACAGGCCGGTCTCGAACTCGGCGATCTTGGGGGTCGGAACGTCGTCGAGGTAGCCGTTGGTGCCGGTCCAGATGATTGCCACCTGGCGCTCGACGGCCAGCGGAGCGAACTGGGGCTGCTTGAGGATCTCGGTCAGCTTCTCGCCGCGGGTCAGCTGGTCGCGGGTCGCCTTGTCGAGGTCCGAGGCGAACTGGGCGAACGCGGCCAGCTCGCGGTACTGAGCCAGATCGAGCCGCAGCCGGCCCGCCACCTGTCGCATGGCCTTGATCTGGGCGTTGCCGCCAACCCGGCTGACGCTCAAACCGACGTTCAGCGCGGGCCGCTGGCCCTGGTTGAACAGGTCGGTCTGCATGTGGATCTGGCCGTCGGTGATGCTGATGACGTTGGTCGGGATGTACGCCGACAGGTCGCCGGCCTGGGTTTCGATGATGGGCAGGGCGGTCAGCGACCCGCCGCCGTGGTCCTTGTTCATCCGCGCCGCGCGCTCCAGCAGCCGCGAATGGGCATAGAAGATGTCGCCCGGGTATGCCTCACGCCCCGGCGGGCGGCGCATGAGCAGCGAGACCTGCCGGTAGGCCCACGCATGCTTGGAGAGGTCGTCGTAGATGCACAGTGCGTCGCGCCCGGCCTCCATGAACTCCTCGCCGATGGCTGCGCCCGCATACGGGGCCAGGAACTGGATGGGCGCGGGGTCGGAGGCCCCGGCCACGACCACGATGGAGTGCTCCATGGCGTGGTGCTCTTCGAGCTGGGAGACGATCTGGGCCACGGTCGACAGCTTCTGGCCGATGGCGACGTAGACGCAGACCAGATCCTGGCCGCGCTGGTTGATGATCGTGTCGATGGCCACCGCCGTCTTCCCGGTCTGGCGGTCGCCCAGGATCAGCTCGCGCTGGCCACGCCCGATGGGGATCATGGAGTCGATGGCCTTGATGCCGGTCTGGACCGGCGTATCCACCGGCTGGCGGACGATGACGCCGGGAGCGATCCGCTCCACGGGCCGGAACCGATCGGTCTCGATGGCGCCCTTGCCGTCGAGCGGGTTGCCCAGCGGATCGACCACCCGCCCGACCAGGGCGTCCCCGACCGGAACCTCCACCACGCGGCCGGTGGTCTTGACCTGGTCGCCCTCCTTGAGGTGCGTGTAATCGCCCAGGATCAGGGCGCCGACCGTCTCCTCCTCGAGGTTGAAGGCCATCCCCATCACCCCGCCGGGAAACTCGAGCAGCTCGGATGCCAGGGCTCCGGACAGGCCATACACCTGGGCAATCCCGTCGCCGACCTCCACGATGCTGCCGACCCCGGCGACATCGGCGCCTTCGGCGAAGCTCCGGATCTCGTCACGGATGATCGACGTGATCTCATCGGATCGAATGGCCATTCAGTTCTCCTCAGACCGCGGTCAGGCGCGCCCGAAGCCGTTCCAGCCGGCTCCGGACGCTGGCGTCATAGAGTTGATCTCCGATCCGCACCGAGATGCCGCCGATGAGGCTGGGGTCGACCAGTTCCGTCAATTCCACCTCGCGCCCGGCCAGGCGCTCGAGCGTGCGCTCCAGCTCCGCGCGATCCTGCTCGTCCAGCGGCAGGGCGCTGCGGATCTCCGCCCGAGCGACCCCGCGCTGGCGGCGGACGAGCTCTTCGAAGTGCCGCCGCATGGCCGGAATGGCGCCCGGGCGGCCGCGCCGGATCATGAGCAGGACCAGGTTGAGCGGCTCGGCCCCAACGTCGGACACCGCTCGGCGCAGGACGCGCTCCTTGTCCGCGAACGCGACCGCCGGGTGCTCCACCAGCGCGCTCAGCCCAGGGACCCCGAGGGCCTCGTCCAGCACGGCCAAATCCGCCTGCCAGCGATCGAGCGCATCGGACGCCTGGGCCACCTGGAAGGCAGCCTCGGCGTAGCGGCGTGCGGCGGTGTCGCGACGGGCCATTTCAGTTGCGGTTCTCAGACAGGAACTCTTTCACCAGCCGACGCTGGGTCGGCGCGTCCATCTCGGCCCCGATCAACTTGCCGGCCGCCTCGAGCGCGAGGTCGGCCACCTCGCCCCGAATCTCGGCCAGCGCGCGGTCCTTCTCGGCAGAGATCTCTTCTCGGGCCCGGGTCGTGATCTGCTCCGCCGATGCCCTGGCCTGGGCCAGGATCTCGGCGCTGGTCGCCTCGGCCGTCTTGGCGGCGCGCTGGACCATGGCCTCCGACTCGCGGCGCGCCTCGGCCATCGCCGCTACCCGCTCCGCCCGTGCCAGCTCACGGTCACGGGCGGCCGTCTCGGCGTCCTCCAGCCCCTGGCTGATGCGGCTCTGCCGCTCGTCCAGCAGCCGGAGGACTCGCTTGAACAAAAATCGGTTCAGCAGGTACAGCAGGAGCAGGAAGTTGACAATCTGAAAGCCGAGCTTCCAGATATCGACCCCGAACGCCTGGAAGAATTCCATTGGGGCCGCCCTAAACCGCGAAGAGCAGGATCAGACCGATGACCAGCGCGTAGATGGCCATCGCTTCGGTCAGCGCCAAACCCAGGATGTACGGGACGAAGATCGTCCCCGAAGCGTCAGGGTTGCGACCGATGGCCTCCATGGCCTTGCTGAAGCCGATGCCGATGCCGATCCCCGGGCCAATGGTGCCCAGGCCGATGGCCAGGCCGGCGGCGAGTAGTTGGAATTCCACGGTGTTAACTTCCTCCTAGCTGCTCCGACGGAGATGGGGCGGAGCTTCCCGTGATCAGGCCGATCCTGCTGCCGGGCTGGCCTCCTTGTGTTCGGGCTCGGCGCCCGCGTGGCTTGATGCGGACTCGTGCTGGCGGTGCTCGGCGATGGCGAGGGTGATGTACGTCATGGTCAGCAGGGCAAAGACGAGGGCCTGCACGAAGCCGAAGATCAGCTCCAGGCCCAGGAATGCGAGGGGAACGAGCAGCGGCACCAGGCCCAGGATCACCGCCAGCAGGACCTCGCCGGCGAAGACATTCCCGAAGAGCCGCATCGACAGGCTGATCAGCCGCGACAGCTCGCTGATGATATGGATCGGGGTCAGGAGCGGGGTCATGTACGCGGGCTCGGCGATGAGCAGCTCCTTCAGGTAGCCCCTCACCCCGTTGGCGCGGATCCCCCACGCCACGAATGCGACGAACGCGATGATGGCCAGGCCCAGCGTGAAGTTCAGGTCGGCGGCCGCAGCCCGGACGATCGGGACCAGGGTCGGCTCGCCGTGCTCCCCCTCGTGAACGAGGCCGATCGTCCCCACGCCGGGGAACAGGCCGATGTAGTTCGCGACCAGGACAAACAGGAAGATGGCGATCACCAGACCCGCGAACTCGGCCCATCGCTTTCCACCGGTGCCGCGAACGATGCCCGCGATCCACTCGATGGGCAGCTCGATCAGGCTCTGCAGCCGCCCGGGCACGCGCTCGGCACCGCGAACGAACCACACCGCTGCGGCGAGCAGGATGACCGAGGCAAGGAGGGCACCGACCATGCTGTTGGTCACGTTCAGCGGGCCGATGGCGATGCCCAGCTCCTCCGCGGCAATGTCGACGTGAACCAGGCTTGGTCCTCCTTCCGCGCTATTCCTTCATCGCTCGTCGCGCGACGTCCCAGATGGTCCACATGGCCGCGGCCACTCCGAACGCGATTCCCACCAGCAAGAGCAGTGGCCGGGTTCCGAGCAGGCCGTCCAGCAGCAAGCCTCCGAACAGGCCGATCATCACGGAAACCGCGAGCCGGATCCCCAGGTCGAAGGCGACTCCCAAATTCATGGCTGATGCTCCGGATCGGTGTCCCGCGGCCGAGGCCGACGGAACCGGATGTAGAGCCATATGCCGATTGCAGACGTCAGGCTGCCGACCACCAGGCCGCCGAGCACGAAAATCGGCGAGGTCCCAGCCTGCGCATCCAAGAGCAGACCGGCGACCACGCCGCCGAGCATCGGGACCGCCATGATCAGGGTGACCTCACCCAGGATCCTGCCCGGCCCGGCGCTCGTCCCTCGCTGCATTTCAGCTCGACTTCGGGCGATCGGAAACCGGCGCGAGTATAGCGCCGTTCAAGCGCGGGTCCATGCCAGGCCAGGGACCGGGAATCGCTCGGCCAGCGCCACCGCCCGCGCCCGCACAGATGCCTGGGCCGCCGCGTCTCCGCGGGCCGCGATCCCATCCACGATCAGGCGGCCGATCTCCGCCATCTCGTCCGGCCCCATCCCCCGACCGGTGACGCACGGCGTCCCGACCCGGATCCCGCTGGCCACCATCGGCGGGTTGGGGTCGTAGGGAATCGTGTTCCGATTCACGGTGATGCTGACGTCCCCCAACGACACGTCGGCCTCCTTGCCGGTCACCCCGAACGGCGTCACGTCGACCAGCAGCAGGTGGGTATCGGTTCCGCCCGAGACCAGGGAGGCGCCGTGCTCGGCCAGCGCGGCGCCGAGGGCGCGCGCGTTCTCGACCGTGCGCTCGGCATCGGCTCGAAACTCGGCGCTCATGGCCTGGCCGAAGGCCACCGCCTTGGCGGCGATGACGTGCATCAGCGGGCCGCCCTGGATGGCCGGGAACACGGCCCGGTCGATGTCCTTGGCGAGGGCTTCGGTGCACAGGATCATGGCCCCGCGCGGCCCGCGCAGGGTCTTGTGGGTGGTCGTCGTCACCACCTGGGCATGCGGTACGGGGCTGGGATGCACTCCCGCGGCCACCAGGCCCGCGAAGTGGGCCATGTCGGTCATCAGGATCGCCCCCACCTCATCGGCGATCTCGCGGAAGGCCGCGAAGTCCCAGTGCCGCGGATAGGCGGTGGCGCCGGTGACGATCAGCTTGGGTCGGTGCTCGCGGGCCAGCGCCCGCACCTCGTCCAGGTCGATGAGATGGGTCACTCGGTCCACGTGGTACGGAACGAAGTGGTAGTACTGCCCGCTGAAGTTCACCGGGGAGCCGTGGGTTAAATGGCCGCCCTGGTCGAGCGCCAGCCCCAACACGGTGTCGCCCGGCTTCAGGAGGGCATGGAAGACGGCCATGTTGGCCTGCGCGCCGGCGTGAGGCTGGACGTTCGCGTGTTCGGCGCCGAACAGCTGTCGGGCGCGGTCGCGGGCCAGGTTCTCCGCCCGATCCACGACCTCGCAGCCGCCGTAGTAGCGGCGGCCCGGGTAGCCCTCCGCGTACTTGGCGGTCAGGACCGAGCCGGTGGCCTCGAGCACGGCTCGGCTGGGATAGCTCTCGGACGCGATCAGCTCCAGGTTCGAGCGGGCTCGTGCCTCCTCGTCCTGGACGACCTGCCAGATCTCGGGATCCTCCGCCTGCAGCGAGGCCCAGGCATCCATCGGTCCATCTCCTCCGTGCGCGGACTCCGGAGTCTAGACCGCCGACACGCCCCCCGAACCGATGTCGACGGTCGCGCCATCCCGGATCGCGGCCAGGTCGGCGGCCGGGAGCACCAGGATCGGGATCTGGACCCCGTACAGCTCCTCGGCGACGGCGGCGCCGAGGGCCAGGATGAGGTCCGGCTCGCCAAGCACGATGGCGGCCGGCGCCGTACCGGCGCGTACCGCCTCGGCCAGCACGCTGGCCGACGACGAGGAGCCGCGTGCGGCGGGCAGCACCAGGACCCGCCCGCTGACCCGGGCACCATGCTGCGGGTGGCGAAGCTCGATCACCCGGCCCGTCGCGGGATCCAGGCCGCCCCACAGGGACAGGGGCTCGTCGAGGACCAGCGCCGGCGCTCGCGCCCGGCCAGGGGCGATCAGCCGCCCGCTCAAGCCGCCCCCCAGGTCGCATCGCGCACGACGTGCCCTGCCACCGCCGACGCGGCGCATTCGGCCAGGCTCCCCAGGACGACCTCCGCGCCGATGTTGCCCGGCGCGTAGTAGGCCCACTTGCCCGAGTCGGTCATGACCGGACCGTGCGGCGCCCGCAGGATGGGCGCGATGTACGAGCAGGTGTCGACCAGCAGCTCGGCCCCCGCGAGGCGCAGTCGCGCCGCGACGCCCGATGCCTCCGCCTGGGCCAGCGTGTCGCGCGCGGTGGAGATGAGGAGCTCGACCCCCTCCGCCACGTGCTGCTGGTCCAGCAACCCGGCGATGCGGGTCAGCTCAGCGGCCGAGGCGTGCGGGGTGCCCAGGCTGACAGCCACGATCCGCCCCTCCCCGTCGCCGCCCAGCTCGGCCCGGGCGGCCCGCAGCGTTGCCATGTCGATCGTTTGCTCGTCCTCGGGTTGGGCCTCCTGGAGCGCGGCCTCCAGGGTGGGCGCCTCGGGCGTAGAGCCGATGACGTGGACCAGGGGCACCGCGCCCGACGACGCGGCGGCCGCCCCAAGCGCCTTCAAGCGGTCCTCGGAGACGCCGGGAGGCAGGCCGTCCAGGGCGGCCACGCGCCCGCCCGCGATTCGGCCCACCACGATCCCGAGGACCGGGTACAGGCCGTCGTCGTCCAACAGCCCTGCCGGCACGTTGCTCGCCAGGCGGATGACGAGCCGCGCCCGCCGCTCCTCCGTGCGATGCAGGCCGGCGTCGGGGACCCGCCCCACGATGGCGGCGGCGATGTCCAGGAAGTCCCCGTACCGATTGGTCCGGGCGCCGAGCACCGAGTTGGCGAAGACGATGGCGTTCGACTCCCCCCAGGCCACCTGGTCGCCGAGACCGGGTCGTGACTCGGCCAGCTGGTAGGGAGCGCAGGTGTAGGTCGGGCGGCAGCCGAGTGCCCGGTAGCGTTCCATCAGCCGCCGGCCGCGCTGCGCGAGGTCAGGGTCGCCGCGCCACAGCTCGGGGTGCAGCAGGTCGACGGCGCCCACGTTGAGGGTCGTCGGTACGCGGACCGCGGCCGCACCGTCCACCAGGCGATCCACGAAGTCCAGCGTGGCCTGCCCGTGGTACAGGCACGAGTCGACGTGGGCCGCGCGGATGGGGATCAGTCGCTCGGCCTCCAGGACGTCCGCCGCGCGGACCACCAGGCGCATGGCGAGCGCGGTCCCCGGCCCGGAATCGCCCTCCAGCAGAGCCCGTTCGGCCGGCTCCAGGTGCAGGCTCAGCGACCGGCCTCCTCGGCCTCCAGGGCGGCGATCTTGGCGACTCGCCGGACGTGACGTCCGCCCTCGAACTCGGCGTCCAGGAACTCCCGCACGCAGGCCTCGGCCACCTCCACGTTGGTCACCCGGGCCCCGATCGCGATGACGTTGGCGTCGTTGTGCTCCCGTCCCAGGCGCGCCACCACCGGGTTGGCGGCCTGCACGCAGCGAATGCCGCGGATCTTGTTGGCCACGATCGCCTCCCCCGTCCCGCTGCCGCCCAGGACGATGCCGCGGTCGTATTCCCCGCGGGCCACGGCGCGTGCCACCGGCGCGATGACGTCCGGGTAATCGACCGGTTCTGGCGAGTCGGTCCCGAAGTCGCGGTACGCGATCCCCAGCTCGTCCAGCATGCGGCACAGCGCGGTCTTGAGCACGAACCCCGCATGGTCGGAGCCGATGGCGACGCGCACCGGGTCAGTCTATCGCCGGCTCCAGGTCCACGACCTCCGCCACCGCCTGCCGGCTGATGGCACCCTCGCGGAGCAGCCGGGCGGGCTCAGCCGTGAGGTCGACCACGGTCGACGCCGTGCCGCCCGGAGCCGGTCCACCGTCGACGACCGCGGCCAGCAGGTCGCCATGCACAGCGAACGCGATCTGGACCTCGTCCGCCCCCAGGGTCTCTGGTTCGCCGCTCCGGTTCGCGCTGGTTGCGAGCAGGGGTCCCGCCAGCCGGATCAAGGCCAGCGCGACGTCATGAGCCGGCACCCGGAATCCAAGCGCCTTGCCGCCGTCGGAGGCCGGGAGGACCAGGGTCAGGGGACCGGGCCACCATCGGCCGGCGAGGCGTCTCGCCCGCTCATCCAGAACGTACCCGGCCGCCGTGACCTGCGACGCCTCGGCAACCAGGACCGGGATCGGCTTGTCCTCCGGCCTGCCCTTGAGCTTCACCAGATCCGACCGCTGTTCGTCCCGCCCAAAGGCGCAGGCGACGCCGTACACGGTGTCAGTGGGGAACGCGACCAGGTGTCCTTCGGCCATCAGCTCCGCGGCGGCGGCCAGGCCCTCCGGCGTCGCCGGCAGGATCTCGGTCACGGGAGTCGCTCCAGGCGGACGATCCGTTCGTGGCCCGCCAGGTCGCGCAGGGTCGAGACCGACCACGCCCCCGGCAGGGCCGCGGCCAGGGTCCGGATCGAGCCGGCCTGGTCCTCGCCGATTTCCACGATCACGCTCCCGTCGGCGGCCAGGCGGTCGGGCAGGCAGGCCAGCAGCTGGCGGATCACGACCAGCCCATCGGCCCCACCGTCCAGCGCCGCGCCAGGCTCCCAGCCCAGGCTGCCCAGTCCGGCCTTGACTTCGGCGCTGCGCAGGTAGGGGAGGTTGGCGACAACGACGTCGGGAATCTCGGCCACAGTCCCCACGGGGTCGAGAAGATCCGCCACGGCCAGCGTCACCAGGCGATCCAACCCGTGCGCGGCAAGGTTCTCGGCCGCCAGCTCAACCGCATCGGGCGACACGTCGCTGGCCACCAGCCGGAGGCGGCCCAGGGCCAGGGCCGATCGGAAGCGTCGGGCGAGCACGACGGCCACGGCTCCGCCCCCCGTCCCGACCTCCCAGGCCAGGATCGGCCGGTCGTCGCGCCCCATGCGTTCGGCGATGTCCCCAATGGTCGTGTCGGCCAGCAGCTCGGTCTCCGGGCGCGGAATGAGCGACCGGCGGTCGGTGGCGACTCGCAGGCCGTACCACTCCTTGAAGCCGCGGATGTACGCGATCGGCTCGCCGGCGGCGCGCCGCTCCACCCAGGCGCCGAGGTCGGCCCCCGCCCGCCCCGGCATCGGCTCATCCAAGTGCGCCAGGAGCCACGCCCGTTCGCGCTCGAGGGCATGCGCGACCAGGAGCTCGGCATCCAGGCGCGGCGTCGGCGAGCCCGCCGCCCGGAGACGCTCGAACGCGCCTGCCAATGCCGCCCCGGCGGTGGCGGGGAGGACGAGGGACTCAGCCGGAGGCATTGGCGCCGGCCGCGGCCAGGCGGGCCGCCTGGTCCGCGTCCCGCAGCGGCTCGATCACGCGGTCGAGGTCACCGGCCAGCAGACCCGGCAGGTTGTGAACGGTCAGGCCGATCCGATGATCGGTGACCCGGTCAGCGGGAAAGTTGTAGGTCCGGATCTTCTCCGACCGCTCGCCGGTCCCGACCTGGGCCCGGCGCGCCTCCCCGCGCGCCTCCGCCTGGCGCGCCCGCTCAGCCTCCAGCAGTCGAGCGCGCAGCACCGACAATGCCTTGGCCCGATTCTTGTGCTGGCTCTTCTCGTCCTGGATGGCCACCGCCATGCCGGTCGGCAGGTGCGTGATGCGTACGGCCGAATCGGTGGTGTTCACCGACTGGCCGCCGGGCCCACTGGACCGAAAGGTCTCGATCCGAAGGTCGCCCTCGTCGATGTCCACCTCGACCTCATCGGCCTCGGGCAGGACCGCGACCGTGGCGGTCGAGGTATGGATCCGGCCGCTGGACTCGGTGACCGGCACGCGTTGGACGCGGTGGACGCCGCTCTCGAACTTCAGCCGCGAATAGGCCCCGTCGCCGGCGACCTCCGCGATGACCTCCTTGTAGCCGCCCGAGGGGCTCTCGCTGGTGGACAGCAGGTCGACGCGCCAGCGGCGCTGCTCGGCGTACCGCTGGTACATGCGATACAGGTCCGTGGCGAACAGCGACGCCTCATCCCCGCCGGTACCGGCCCGGATCTCGAGGATCACGTCGCGCTCGTCGTTCGGGTCGCGGGGCACGAGGAGCCGCCGCAGCTCGGACTCAAGGTCCGCCAGGCGGCCCTCCAGATCCTCCACCTCATCCCGGGCCATGGCGCGGACCTCCGGGTCGGCGTCCTCCAACAGGCCGCGAGCCGAGGTCAGGGCCTCGCGCGTCTCGTCGCGCCCCCGAAGGGCGTCCACGATCGGCGCCAGCCGGGCCAGCTCGCGCCCGTACCTCACCAGCAGGTGCCGGTCAGTCGCGGTCTCCGCTCGGGCCAGCAGCGCGCTCAGCTCCTGGTGGCGAGCCGACAGCTCACCCAGGCGGTCGGTCATGCCCGCGCCCGGTCCTCATCCATGACGCGCTGGAGGGCGGAGATGCTGACCTCGAGCATCCCGTGATCCGGGGGCCGGGTGGTCATCGACTGGAGCCACAGGCCGGGCGCGTAGATGGCGCGGACGAGCCGATTGCCGTAGTGGCGGGCGCCGAACCGGACCAGCTCGTAGGCCACCGCGGCCACCACCGGCACCAGCGCGATACGCGACAGCATGAGCAGCGGCAACGGCACGTCGGCCCGCGGGATGGCCGAGAAAAACAGGATGCTGATGACCACCACGATCAGGACGAAGGTCGTCCCGCACCGGGTGTGAGCGGTGCTGAACCGGTCCACCGAGGCGGGCTCCAGGACGGCATCGGCCTCGTGGGCACTGATGGTCTTGTGCTCGGCCCCGTGATAGGCGAACACCCGTCGCACGTCCGACAGGAGACCGATGAGACCGAGGTACACGACGAAGATGACGAGTCGGAAGAGGCCCTCCAACAGGTTGGCCACCAGGTCGCTGCCGGCAGCCTCCTCGGCCGCCTCGGACAGGAGCAGCGGAAGCACGAAGAAGAGGCCGATGGCGAAGCCGAGCGACGCGATCATGGTGATGGCCAACGTGCCACGGCCGATCTCGATCTCCTCGCCTTCGGCTGCCAGTGCCGCGGAGCGCATCAGCATCCGGGTTCCCAGCACCAGGGTCTCGTACAACACGAGCACGCCACGGACCAGGGGCACGCGCAGCCACCGGCCGCCGCTCAGGGCTCGGGGCAGCGGCTCGGACGACGTGCGGATCTCGCCATCCGGCATCCGGACGCTCATGGCGGCCGTGGACTTGCCTCGCATCATGACCCCCTCGATGAGGGCCTGGCCGCCGTAGAAGAAGTCGGGCATCCGGTACTTCCGTGTCCCGGCCACGGCCTGGATCACGAACGGACCAGCCGCGATCAGCTGCTCGGGGGTCAGGAAGGCCAGGTGGGGGACGAGCCGCGAGAGGCGGCCGGCGGTCGGTTGCACCGGCCGGGTCAGCGGGAGGCGCGCTCCATCCGCCGCTGGAACCGCTCTACCTGGCCCGCGGTGTCGACGATGTTCTGCGTGCCGGTGTAAAACGGATGGCAATTCGAACAGACCTCGACCCGGATCGCCTCGGCGGTCGACCCGACCGTGAAGGTGGTCCCGCAAGCGCAGTGGACCTCGGCTTGATGGTACTGCGGATGAACGCCGGTCTTCATCGATCAGCCCTCGGCTCCGACCACGCTGACCCGCTTGCGGTCACGGGTCTCATGGGTGAATCGAACCTGTCCATCGGCAGTGGCGAACAGGGTGTAGTCGCGCCCCATGCCGACGTTGGGCCCCGGATGGAACGTGCTGCCCCGCTGCCGAACGATGATCGTCCCGGCCAGGACCTGCTGCCCGTCGCCACGCTTCACGCCGAGCCGCTGGCCCGCGCTGTCGCGCCCGTTCTTGGATGACGATCCAGCCTTCTTGTGTGCCATGCCTACTCGGTCTCCGATTTCGTCTTGCGCGGGGCCGCTGCCTTGCGCGGGGCCGCTGCCTTGCGCGGGGCCGCTCCCTTGCGCGGGGCCGCTGCCTTGACTGCTGTCTTCGCCGCTCCCTTGCGCGCAGCCGTCGCCTTGGGCGCGGGCTTGGCCGCCGTCGCGGCGGTCGCGATCTCGTCGATCCGGACTCGGGTCAGCTCCGACCGGTGACCGGTGCGCCGCCGGTAATGCGCCTTGGGCCGGAAGCGGAAAACAATGATCTTTGGACCGCGTCCATGCTCCAGCACCGTGCCGCGCACGGATGCCCCGCTCACGGTCGGGGTGCCCACCGTGACCCCGTCCTCGTCACCCACGAGCAGCACGCGGTCGAACGTCACCGTGGCTCCCGCCTCGGCGTCGAGACGGTCGATGACCAGGGTGCGCCCCGGCTCGACCCGATATTGCTTTCCGCCGTTGTCGACCACGGCGTACATGCTCGTTCTCCGTTGGATGGGGGAATCAGCGCCCACGATCGGTTCGCGTCACGCGCATGGTCAAACACCGAAAAGGCGCCTCACGCGGACCTGCGAGTCTATCGTGCGACCGGGGGAGTGTCAACGAACAGGAGCCGCTGTCGGATGGTCCGGGTGGTTGCCAGCCCCAGACCCAGGGCGTCCACGACGTCCAGCGGTCGACCCGCTCCGCTGGGATCGAGGCGCAGCTGCATCCGCAGGCGTGCCGTCCGTGCGGCCTTGTCGACCTCAAGCACCTCGAGGTCTTCGACGTAGGGCCGGAGATCCCGCTCGGCCGCATCCGAACGCCGTTCGCTCTCCCCCCGCCGGCGCTGGCCGGGCAGGCTGGTGGCGGCCAGGAGTCGGACCACGGCGGACCGCAGATCGTCCGCGGTCACGCCGTCGGGCGTGCTGACCTCGACCTCGTACTCGCCGCCCCGGACCTGGGACGCGGCTGAGGGAAAGCCGTGCCACGCCTCGCGGGCATCGATCATCGCCAGCCCGTCAGTCAGGCTCTCCCCCGCCGCGAGCACCCGCTCCTGGGGGACGAGCTCGTCGAACCAGACCTCCACGATATCCCCACGCAGCTCCATCCCGGCCGGGGCGCTGGCCGCCAGCCGCAGGCGCGGCCGGGGGCGGGCGGCCGCGGTCCGGGAGACGGGGAGCGCCGCCTCGGTCAGGACGCGCTGGAACTCGGCCAGGATGTCCTGCTGGCGCAGCCGGAGCGCGGGCTCGGCCCGAGAGAACAAGATCTGCCATCGCTGGCGCGGGGCGACGTCCTGAGGGCTCATGGCCCGACGATGGTAGCTCCCCTGGCACCCACGTTCCCCGCTCGTTTAGGATGCCGGCGCATGGGGTTCGTCGCCCGCCACCGCCTGGAACTGTTCGTCACGTTTGCGATCCTGCTGCTGGCGCTCGCCCTGTGGCTGGCGCGCTCGGCCCTCCCCGTGTTCGCGATTGCGATCGCGCTGGCATTCCTGCTCGATCCGCCGGTGACCGCACTCCATCGTCGCGGTGTCCCTCGCGTGGCCGGCATCGTCCTGGTCTATGTGGCGGTGGTGGCCGCGGTGATCGGGTTGGGATGGCTGCTCCTCCCGCCGCTCTTCGATCAGCTCCGGCGGTTCCTGGAGCAGCTCCCCACGCTCGCCGCGCAGTTCGTGGCCTGGGAGCAGGCGCTCGTGGACTGGCTCACCGACCTCCCGCTTCCTGACCCCATCCGTGACGCGCTGGACTCGGTCATCGAGAGCGGGCAGCAGGCCGTGGTGACCCTGCTGGAGGCCATCGTCGGGCCGCTCCTGAGCCTGATTGCGCGCACCGCCGGGTTCGTGGTCGGGCTGGTCGTCGTGCCGATCTGGCTCCTGTACGTCCTCAAGGATCGCGAGCGTCTGCCGGGTGGCATCCTGGGCCTGCTGCCCTCCGGCTGGCGCCCGGACGCGAGCCACATGATGGGGTTGACCACCAGCGTGATCGGTCGCTGGATCCGGGGCCAGCTCCTGCTGGGCGCGGTGATCTTCGTCGCCACCCTGGTCGGCCTGCTCGTGCTGTCCGTCATCGGGTTCCGGGAATTCGCCGACTTCGCCGTGCTGCTGGCGCTGGTGGCCGGTGTCCTTGAGCTGGTCCCGATCATTGGTCCCATCATCGCGGCCATCCCGGCAGTCCTCATCGGCGCATCCATCTCGCCCGGGGCAGCGCTGGCGGCGGTCGCCATGTACACGGTCGTCCAGCAGCTCGAGAACCACCTGCTGGTCCCCAAGGTCATGGGCGACGCCGTCGACCTCCATCCGGCGGTCGTGATCCTGTCGCTGATCGTCGGCGCCTCGTTGTTCGGGCTGTCGGGCGCCATCCTGGCCGCCCCCGTCGTCGCCCTGGGCCGCGACCTGTATCGGTACGCCTTCCGGCGCCTGGAGGGTGGAGCGCCGGACGACGCCCGCGCCTTCGCCAGCCACGCCAGATCCATCCCGCCACCCCCGACCCCGCCCCCCGAAGCCGAGCCCGCCTGACCTGGTCGGCCGTCCGTCAGAAGGTTTCGGTCCGCGTGTGCATGCGCACGGATTGGAGGATCCCCATCCCGAACAGGATGGAGACCGTCGATGAGCCGCCGTACGTGATCAACGGCAGCGGGATGCCGGTCACCGGCAGCAACCCGATGACCATGCCGATGTTGACCACCACCTGGAACAGCAGCATGGTCGCCAGCCCCATGGCCACCAGTCGGCCCAGGCCGTCGCGTGCTCGCCAGCCGATGATCGTGATCCGCCACAGGAGCAGGCCGAACAGCGCCAGCAGGATGAGACCGCCCACCAGCCCCAGCTCCTCGGCCACGATCGTGAAGATGAAGTCGGTGGTCTGGACCGGCAGGAACCCCAGCTGGTTGGCGTGGCCCGCCGTCAGCCCCTGTCCCAGCCATCCGCCGGACCCAACCGCGTTGAGCGCCTGGACGAGCTGGTAGCACGCTCCCTGCGGGTCCGCCGCCGGATCGAGGAAGCACGTCAGGCGCGACAGCTGGTAGTCGGCAAGCGCCCCGAGCGCGATGGGCGTCAGGGCGATCGTGATGCCGCCCAGCAGGGCCATCCACCCGATGCTGGCGCCGCTGATGAACAGCATGCCGCCCAGGATGGCCACGAACACGAGCGCAGTGCCCAGGTCGGGTTGGCGCAGGACGAGGGCGGTGGGGAGGACCGTCAATAGTGCTGCCCCGATGATCGTCGACAGCCGCCCGATGCCCTGGCCGCGGCCCGCCAGGAACGCCGCCAGGACGACCACCATGAGCACTTTGCCGATCTCGGAGAACTGGAAGTCAAGCCCGCCGATGGTCACCGACAGCTGCGCCCCGAACACCTCGTTCCCGGCCAGCAGGTTCAGCACCAGCAGGCCCAGGGTGATGAGGTAGATCGGGAGGGCGAACGTCCGCAACCAGTGGTAGTCAACCGAGGCGGCGACCGCCAGCACGGCAAGGCCGATGCCACTCCAGATGACCGTCTTTACCGGTTCCGGGATGACCCCGGGCGGAGACGGGCCGTCATTCCAGGCGGCGGACACGCCGAGGATCACGCCAAAGCCCAGCAGCAGGACCACGTACAGGGTCAGCTGCCAGTCGAAGTCACGCCAGCGAGCGGTTGGGGCGACCTCGAAGGTAGTGACCGCCACGCCCACGCTCAGTTGCCTCCCGAGAGCTGCCGCAGGGTCACCGGGTCCAGGCGGAGATCCTGGTCGAGGTCGAAGTACTGCTGGAGGAAGTACTTCACCACTTCGGTCGACACGTTCCCGATGACGGTGGCCCGATAGGTGAAGGTGATGACCGCCAGCGGCGAATCGGTCGCGCCGGGGGTGGAGGGCAGCCAGGCCACGAACCACGAGTGGAACGGCAGCACGCCCTCGGCGTCGGGAAGGCCGAACTCCGCCGTGCCCGTCTTGCCCGACAGGGCGCCGGGCAGGCGCAGATCGCTGATGTTGTACGCGTGCCCGGTGGTGATGACCTCCCGGGCGCCGATGCGCATCAGCCGCAGGTTGGCGGGGTCGGCCGTCACCTCGTGCAGGACCTCGGGCTCGTACCGATCCACCAGGCTGCCGTCGGCATCGGCTTCACCAAGCACGATCTGGGGTCGCATCAGGTGCCCGCCATTGGCCAGCGCGGCGTACGCGTTCAGCAGCTGAAGCGGGGTGACCGCAATCACGTTCTGCCCGATCCCGGCCTGGGCCAGCTCCCCGGTATAGACGCCCGCACGACCCTGCGTGTGAGCCCACTCGGTCGACGCGATAATCCCGCTTGCCTCATTTGGAAGATCGATCTCGGTGGGTGCGCCGAAGCCCAGCTCATACGCCCATTTCGCCAGCCGGTCCACACCCAGGTGGACGGCCATCTGGTAGAAGAACGTGTCGGAGCTGACCGCGAACGCCTCGACCATGTTCAGGCTCCCGAAGCCACGCCGGTTCCAGTCGTACAGGCAGTCACCGGCCGGAGCGCCAGGGATCTGGTAGCAGCCGTAGGTCTGCCACCGGCGGGCCGGGGTGGTGACCCCTTCCTGCAGGGCGGCCACGCCGGTCACCAGCTTGAATGTGGACCCAGGTGGGTAGATGTCGCTGATGGCATGGTTGCGGAGCGGCAGGTTGGGATCGGTCAGGTACGCCTGGTAGAGATCGTCGGGGATGCCGCCGGCGAACGCGTTGTTGTCGTAAGCCGGCAGGGACACCATCGCCAGGATCTCGCCGGTCTGGGGGTTCATCACGATCGTGACCCCCTGGCTGACGTTGGCCTCCCGCATGCCCCACAGGAGTGACTCGGTTGCCATGCGCTGGAGCCGCGCGTCGATCGTCAGCACCAGGTTCCGTCCGGCCGTCGGGTCCCGGGTCTCCTCCACGACCTTCACCAGCCGGCCCGACGCGTCGCGCTCCCAGCGCGCCGAGCCGTATTCGCCTCGCAGCTCGGACTCGAAGGCGGCCTCGATCCCGGTCCGCCCGATGGGGTCGTCGTGCAGATAGCCTGCCTCCGCCAGCCGCTCGAGCTCACCGGCGTTGACGGGACCGGTGTAGCCAACGACGTGCGACAGGAGCGCTCCGTCCGGCTCTCCGAGGTCGTTGAGGTATTGGCGCCGCGCCACGACCTGGAGCTCGATGCCGGGCAATGACTCGCTCTCCTCGGCCAGCACCAGCGCCGCCGCGCGGTCGATGTCGGTCGCCAGCGGAACCAGGTCGAAGGGTGACCCCGCGAAGGCATTCAGCCGTGCCGACAGCTCACTGGGGAGGAGCCCCACGAGCTCCGCCACTCGGCGCAGGACCGCGTTCTGTCGTGCTGGCGGCAGATCTGCGGGCCGCACCGCCACCGTCCAGGTCGGTACGTTGATGACCAGCGGTCGCCCCTCGCGATCAAACACCAGCCCCCGCTGGGACGGAATCGCCACGTCCACGGTCCGCGCGGCCTCTGCCTGCTCGGCGCGGGCTCTGCCTTCGATGACCTGGAGCTGGAAGAGCCGGCCCGCCAGGACGGTGAACAGGAGCAACCCGATGATCCCGAATGCGATGAACCGGGGACCGGAGCGCTGCAGATCCGGGTGCTCGAACTGCGCGCCCACGGTCAGATGGGCGACGGCTGGAAGCCGAAGCGGGACAGAGCCGCACGCGCAGCCACGAACGCGAGCGCCGTCAGCAATCCATTCAGCGCCGCGGTGGGCAGCAGAAGACCTGCCACCGAGCCTGGTTGGGGCAGCGGGGCGCCGCCAACCAGGACCAGCACGATGAGCCCCACCAGATCCACCAGCAGGCTGCCAATGACACCGCCCAGCAGCGCCAAGACGACGCCTGAACGGCCGACGAGGCGGGAGGCGCTCGCCACCAAGCCGGCGACCAGGAGCAAACCAAACGGCACGCTGCCCAGCGGATCGGTGGTGAGCAGGTTCAGGGTCAACCCGCCGACGAATGCCCACACGGCGCCAGTACCCAGCCCGAGCAGGGCCGTGACGGTCACTACCGCCGCGAGCATGAGATTCGGTCTCAGATCCCCCATGGCCAGCACCGGGGCGAGACTGGCGTGGAAAACGCCGGTGATGAAGGCCAGAAGCGCGCTGATGGCGTTGATCGGACGGTTCTCGCGGGTCGCTGCGACTCGGGGGGCGGCTGAGGCCAAGTATAGGCTCCGGACAACCTTCCGATCCGGCCTCCAGGGCCCCCAAACGTGCTCCAAGGACGAGTTTCACGTGAAACATTGAGTCGCCGGTAACCGGTCGAAAACGGCCCAAACTGATACAATTGAGCGTGCCCGACGGAATTCGCAGCGGAGTGCTCGTGGCTAGGGTCACGGCCTGTACCAACCAGAAGGGCGGCGTCGGCAAGACGACCACCGTCATCAACCTCGCGGCATATCTGGCCCTTTCCGGCACGCGAACGCTCGTCATCGATCTGGATCCCCAGGGCAACGCCTCGACGGGGCTGGGAGCCGACCGACGGGCGCCGGGCACGATCTATGACGCGCTCATCGATCGGGTCGCGATCTCCGAGATCGCGATGCCCACGGCGATCCCAGGCCTCGACCTCGTGCCGGCCACACCAATGCTTGCCGGAGCCGAGATCGAGCTGGTAGGGATTCCGGCCCGCGAGCATCGGCTGGCGGCCAGCCTGGCCGAGGTGGACGAGCGATATGACCGGGTACTGGTGGACTGCCCGCCGTCACTCGGCCTGCTGACAGTCAATGCGTTGACCGCCGCGGATGGCGTGCTCATCCCGATCCAGGCGGAGTACTACGCGATGGAGGGTCTGGGAAACCTGGTGAACACCATCCGCCTTGTCCGTGGGTCGCTGAACCCGCGACTGGAGATCGAGGGAGTCGTGATCACGATGTTCGATCGCCGAACGCGGCTGTCGGCCCAGGTGGCTGATGAGGTGCGACGCCACCTGAACGGCGCGGTGTACGACACCGTCGTGCCTCGCAGCGTGCGGCTCAGCGAGGCCCCGAGCCACGGGCTGCCGATCGCCCTCTACGACCCCAGCTCACGAGGTGCCTTTGCGTACCAGGCACTGGCCGCTGAGGTGGCCACGCGTGGCTGAGTCGCCGCCCCGCGCGTTCGGGCTGGGTCGAGGTCTGGACGCCTTGATTGCACCGCCCGATGGTGCGGGTGATGCACGGCAGATTCCCCTGGACCGGATCGTGGCCAATCCGCATCAGCCGCGCGCCCGGTTCGACGGCCACGACCAGGACGTCCTGGCCGCCTCCATCTCCACTCACGGCGTGCTGCAACCGGTCATCGTCCGCGGCCTGGCCAACGGCGATTACCAGCTCATTGCCGGCGAACGTCGCGTACGGGCTGCGCGCCAGGCCGGTCTGACACAGGTGCCCGCCGTGATCCGCGATCCCAGCGAAGAGCAGATGATCGAGCTCGCGCTCATCGAAAACCTGCAGCGGACCGATCTCAACCCCATCGAGCAGGCCATGGGCTTCCGGATCCTGATCGAGCGCTTCGGGCTGGCGCACGATGCTGTGGCCGGCCGGATTGGCCGGTCGCGGGCTTCCGTCAGCAACGCGCTGCGCCTGCTGGATCTGGCCCCCGAGACCCAGGAAGCGCTTCTGGAGAGCCAGATCAGCGAAGGGCACGCCCGGGCCCTGGCGGGCTTGACGGTGTCCGAGCTCCAGGTCGCGGCGCTCCAGATCGTGCTCGAGCGACACCTTTCCGTGCGCCAGACCGAGGAGCTGGTCCGGCGTCGGCGCCGCCATGGCCGTGGCGACGAAACGGTCGCGGTGCGAGGGGACCTGCAGGAGCTCGAGAGCCGCCTCCGCGAGATCCTCGCCACCCGCGTCGCGATCACCCGTACGCGCCGGGGAGGGCGAATCAGCATCGACTTCGCCTCGGACGAGGAGCTGACCCGCCTGTTCGCGTGGATTATCCGCGCCGCGCCGGAGACCGACGACACCGACCCGACACGCATCGGGTCGGAGAACGCATCGCTATGACGGCCCAACCCAGCCGCCGGCGAGCCCGCGCCTCGGCCGCGTACACGGCTGCCGATATCCAGGTCCTGGAGGGCCTGCAGGCGGTCCGCAAGCGCCCCGGCATGTACATCGGCTCCACCGATGCCCGTGGCCTCCACCAGCTCGTGTGGGAGGTCGTGGACAACAGCATCGACGAGGCCATGGCCAACATGGCGACGCGGATCGACGTCACGATCGGCGCCGACGGTCACCTGGAGGTCGTGGACGACGGGCGGGGGATCCCGGTCGACCGGCATGCCACCGGCAAGAGCGCCCTCGAAGTGATCATGACCGTGCTGCACGCCGGGGCGAAGTTTGGCGGTGGCGGCTACAAGGTCTCCGGTGGTCTTCACGGCGTTGGCGTGAGCGTCGTGAACGCCCTCGCCGCCGAGATGCGAGTGGAGGTGCTCCGGGACGGCAAGCGCTATGTCCAGGAATACCGTCGCGGCGCGCCGTTGAAGCCCGTCCGCCAGGTCGGTGGAGAGGCCGAGGCCAACCGTGGCCTCGACTGGGTCCGACACCACGGCACGCGAACCTGGGTCCTGCCGGACCCCGAGATCTTCGAGGACCTCGACTTCAACTGGGAGACGATTGCGACCCGGTTGCGGGAGTCGGCCTATTTGAACAAGGGGATCTGGATCCGGCTGCTGGATGAGCGGGTCGGACGCGAGAAGAACTACCTGTTCCAGGGCGGCGTGACCTCCTTCGTGCGTCACCTGAACCGCCATCGCGCCCCACTCCACCAGCACCCCATCTTCGTGGAGCGTGTCGTGGAGGGCACCAGCGTCGAGGTCGCACTCCAATACAACGACGGTTTTGCGGAGACTGTGCTGCCGTTCGCCAACAACATCCACACCGTCGACGGCGGCACCCACGTCACCGGTTTCCGGGCCGCCCTGACCAGCTCCCTCAACGAGTGGGCCCGCCGCGCCGGTGTCCTGTCCGAGAAAGACACCAACCTCAGTGGGGACGACGTGCGCGAGGGTCTGACGGCGGTCATCAGCGTCAAGCTCACCGACCCCCAGTTCGAAGGCCAGACCAAGGCCAAGCTGGGCAACGCCGATATCAAGGGCATCGTCCAAACCGTGGTGTCGGACGGGATCATGCAGCACCTGGAGGAGAACCCTGCCGATGGGCGGCGGATCCTCGAGAAGTGCCTGACCGCGGCCCGCGCCCGAGAAGCGGCCCGCAAGGCACGCGACCTCGTCATCCGCAAGGGTGCGCTGGACGGGATGGCACTGCCCGGGAAGCTGGCGGACTGCCAGGAACGGGATCCGGCGCTCAGCGAGCTGTACATCGTGGAAGGGGACTCGGCGGGCGGCTCCGCCAAACAGGGCCGGAATCGCCAGAACCAGGCCGTACTCCCGCTGCGTGGAAAGCTCCTCAACGTCGAGAAGGCGCGTCTCGACAAGGTGCTCTCCAGCGAGAACGTTCGGCCACTGATCATTGCGCTTGGCGCCGGGATCGGCGATCAATTTGACATCGCCAAGCTCCGCTACCACCGCATCTGCCTCCTTTCCGACGCCGACGTCGACGGGGCCCATATCACGACCCTGCTGCTGACGTTCTTCTACCGGCACATGCCGCTGGTGATCGAGAACGGGTACCTGTACCTGTGCCAACCGCCGTTGTACCGGGTCAGCACGGGCAAGCAAACGCGATATGCCAGCGACGAACGCGGGCGCGAGGCTGCGGTCCGCGAGCTGTCGCGGGACGGCAAGGCCCGGAACGTCACCGTTCAGCGTTTCAAGGGGCTGGGCGAGATGAACCCTGACCAGCTCTGGGATACGACCATGAATCCCGAGACGCGGACGCTGCTGCAGGTGAACGTCCGCGACGCCGCGGACGCGGATGAGACGTTCAGCACGCTGATGGGTGAGCGGGTCGAGCCGCGACGCGATTTCATCCGCGGCGAAGCGCGCAAGGTGCGCAACCTCGACATCTGAGAGGGAGATCGATGCCATCCCGTCACGTCGCCGATATCCGCCAGGTCGAGGCCAAGACCGGACGCGCGCTCGAGGATTGGTGCGCATTGCTCGAAGCCAATGGCATTGGTGATCGGCGCGAGGCCGTGAACTTCCTGCGCGACGGGCATGCGGTGGCCCATGCCTATGCACTCGCGATCGCCGACCACTGCCTGCGTGGGAGCCGCGACGCATATGGCGACGACTTCTGGGACGAAGAGGCCAGCTGGTGAGGCCTGACCGTCCGATCCTGACGCGACATACGCGCCACACGCGACACCGAGGTCGGGGCTGATGGACGGCCGCATGGGCGCGGTGCGCAACGTCTCAATTGAGGACGAGATGCGCTCGGCGTACATCGATTACGCGATGTCGGTCATCGTGGCCCGCGCTCTCCCCGATGTCCGAGACGGCCTGAAGCCGGTACATCGGCGGATCCTGTTCACGATGCACGAGATGGGGCTGCGATCGACATCGGCGTATCGCAAGTGCGCCGGCGTCGTCGGCGAGGCGCTGGCCAAGTTCCATCCGCATGGCGATGTAGCCCTTTATGACGCCTTGGTGCGCCTGGCCCAGGACTTCAGCCTGCGCTATCCACTCGTGGATGGCCAGGGCAACTTCGGTTCCATCGATGGGGACCCGGCTGCGGCGTATCGGTACACCGAGGCGCGGCTGTCGGCCATCAGCGACGAGATGCTGGCCGATATCGAGAAGGGCACCGTCGATTTCATGGACAACTTCGACGGCCGGCTCCAGGAGCCCACCGTGCTTCCCGCGCGCTTGCCGAACCTGCTCGTGAACGGCTCGTCTGGCATTGCGGTCGGAATGGCCACGAACATTCCGCCCCACAACCTGGGCGAGATCTGCCGGGCGGTGGAGAAGTTGATCGACGAGCCGGAGTCGACCGTGGACGACCTGTGCGAGATTGTGACCGGACCCGACTTTCCAACCGGCGGCACCGTGTTCCGCTTCTCCGACCAGCGCTCGATCGCAGGCGAGAGGGAGCGCATCGACGCCATTCGGCACATGTACGCCACGGGGCGTGGACGGGTCATGATGCGCGGCCAGGTCGCTCTGGAGGAGGTCCGCCCGGGGCGCATGGCGGTAGTGGTCACCGAGCTTCCGTACCAGGTCAACAAGACGACGCTGATCGAGAAGATGGCCGAGCTGGTCGGAGCCAAGCGACTCACCGATGTCAGCGACATTCGCGACGAATCCGACCGCGACGGCATGCGGATCGTGGTGGAGGTCAAGCGCGACGGATCGCCGCACACCGTGATGTCCCAGCTGTTCAAGCACACGGCGCTGGAGTCGAGCTTCTCGACCAACATGCTGGCCCTCGTCGACGGCCAGCCCCAGACCCTGGGCCTCAAGCGGTTGCTCGAGCATTACATCGCCTATCGGCGCGAGGTCATCCGTCGGAGGACCGAATTCGACCTGAACCGAGCCCGCGAGCGCGCGCACATCCTCGAGGGCCTGAAGATCGCGCTCGACCACCTTGACGAGGTGATCTCCACCATTCGCAAGTCAGCCGATGCGGATGCCGCGCGCGAAGCCTTGATCGCCAAGTTCTCGCTCAGCGAGGCGCAGGCCAACGCGATCCTCGAGATGCAGCTGCGCCGCCTGGCCGCCCTGGAGCGCAAGAAGATCGAGGACGAGTACGAAGAGGTGATCCGTCTGATCGCCGAGCTGGAGGACCTGCTGGCGAACCCGCGCAAGGTCCTGCAGGCCATCAAGGACGAGCTGGGCGAGCTGCGGCGGAAGTACGGCGAGGAACGGCGAACCCGGATCTGGGATGACGCGAGTCGCGAGCTCTCGGCCGAGGACCTGGTGGCCGCCGAGGACGTGGTCGTGACGCTCTCGCAGCGCGGCTACATCAAGCGCCAGCAGATCCGCACCTTCCGCTCGCAGCGGCGTGGCGGCAAGGGCAAGCTGGCGATGATCACGCGTGAGGAAGACGCCGTCAGCCACCTGGTAGTGGCCAACACCCACGACAACATCCTGTTCTTCACCAACCGCGGGCGTGTGTTCATCACCAAGGTCCACGCTCTGCCCGAGGCCAGCCGCCACGCGAAGGGCCTTCCGATCATCAACCTGCCCGGGGTCCAGGTCGACAGCGGCGAGTACGTGAGCGCGATCATCTCGCTGCCGCGCTTCGAGCCGGACCACTACCTGGTGATGGCTACTCGTAAGGGGAAGATCAAGAAGACCTCGCTCGCCGAGTACGCCAAGATCAAGGCCAACGGGCTGATCGCGATCAACCTCGTGGATGGCGATGAGCTGCGCTGGGTGGACCTCTCGGACGGCGGGAACGACATCCTCATCGCCACCCGCAATGGCCAGGCGGCGCGCTTCGCCGAGCGCGAAGTGCGCGCCATGGGACGCGACACGATGGGCGTCACGGGCCTCCGGCTCAAGGGCAAGGACGAGGTCATCGGTATGCAGGTCATTCGCGAGCCGAGCCAGCAGCTCCTGGTGGTCACCGAGCAGGGGTATGGCAAGCGGACGATCGTCAGCGACTTCCCGGTCAAGCACCGCGCCACCGGCGGGGTGATCGCCAACGCCCTGGACAAGGAAACGGGCTCGGTGGCTGCCGTCCGGCTGGTAGGGCGCGACGATGAAGAGGTGATGCTGATCACCCAGGAGGGCACCATGCTGCGCACCCAGGTGGCGAGCGTGAACAGCTATCGGCGCGCTTCGCGCGGGGTGACCGTGATGAAGCCGGCGGAGGGCGATCGGATCATCTCGATTGCCGTATTCGTGGACGAAGGGCTACCCGAGGAGTCCGAAGGCGAGGAATGAGGCGGTAGAATCGGCCGGCCGGGGTCCGATCCGGCAACGAGCACGGAGCGAGCCGTTGTACGCCGACGAGTTCAGCATTTACTCGGGCAACGCCAACCGGCCACTGGCGGAAGACATCTGCCGCTACCTGGGGACGCGGATGGGGGAGGCCGATGTCTTCCAGTTCGCGAACGAGAACATCTTCGTCCGCATCCTCGAGAACGTCCGCGAACAGGACGTGTTCCTTGTCCAGCCCACCTGCCGACCGGTGAACCACTCGATCATGGAGCTGCTGATCATGATCGACGCCTATAAGCGGGCCAGCGCGGGCAGGATCACCGCCGTCATGCCCTACTACGCATACGGCCGGTCCGACAAGAAGGACCAGCCCCGCGTGCCGATCACGGCGCGCCTGATTGCCGACATGCTCACCGTGGCCGGCGCCGACCGCGTCCTGACCATGGACCTCCACCAGGGCCAGATCCAGGGTTTCTTCTCGATCCCGGTCGATGAGCTGACGGCCGTCGACATGCTGGCCAAGTACGTCACCGGGCTTGGGCTCGAAGACCTTGTGGTTGTCAGCGAGCTGGGCTTTGCCAAGAAGGCGCGGAATTTCGCCGAGAAACTCGACGCGCCGCTGGCCATCGTCGAAAAACGGCGGCTGGCGAACGACGATAAAGCGGAGCTGAAGAACGTCATTGGTGAGGTGAGCGGGAAGACCGCGGTCGTCATCGACGACGAGATCAACACCGCCGGCTCGCTCATCGAGACGGTCAACGCCCTCATCAGCGAAGGGGCGCGCGAGGTGTACTCGTGCGCGACCCACGGCGTGTTCTCGGGCACGGCACTCGAGCGCATCGAGTCCTCGGCCCTGCGCGAGGTCATCGTGACCGACACCATTCCGCTGCCGGAGGGTGCCAATCCGGACCGCATCACGGTCCTGTCGGTGGCGCCGCTGTTCGGGGAGGCTATCCGGCGCATTCATCGCGGCGAGAGTGTCGGGGCCCTCTTCTCGTCCGAGGTCGAGCTGGTCGAGGAGATGACGTTCTGGGGCGCGCACGGCGAGGACGAGGAAGCCGAGGCGGTCACGGTCGAGGGTTGAGCGAGTGGGCGAGGTCCGGCTAGGGATTCTGCCCTGGGGCCAGGCCACGGACTGGCCGTCCATGGAGGCGACGGCGCGCCGGGTGGAAGAGCTCGGATACGACCACCTGTGGGCCTGGGACCACCTGCATGCCATCTTCGGTGATCCGGACCAGCCGATCTACGAGGGCTGGCTGACGCTGGCGGCGTGGGCGAAGGTCACCCGGCGGGTCCGTATCGGACTCCTCGTGGGCGCCAACACGTTCCGCAACCCCGGCTTGGTGGCCAAGCTCGCCACCACGCTCGATCACATCAGCGAGGGGCGAGCTATCCTTGGGCTGGGCGGCGCCTGGTTCGAGCACGAGCACGTGGCCCACGGGATCGATTTCGGAACCGGCTACGGCCAGCGGCTGGACTGGCTGCACGAGGCTGTCGCGGCGATCCGGATCGTGCTCGACGGGGGCGCGGCCACGAGCCCCGAGAACGGCCGCTACCGGTTCCGGGAGCTCCGCCAACACCCCCTTCCGCTGCAGGCACGCCTGCCGATCATGATCGGCGGGTCGGGAGAGAAGAAGACGCTCCGCACCGTGGCGACCTACGCCGACATGTGGAACGCGATGGGCAGCGCCGAGGTTCTGCGGCACAAGGTGGAGGTCCTGCGCGAGCATTGCGCGGCGGTGGGGCGTGACATCTCGGCGATCGAGATGACGGTCGCATGTAAGCCGCTCATCCGCGACACGGAGGCCGAGGCCCGGCGCGCATGGGAAGCGCAGATGGCGCTCAATCGCACGCCGATGGCCGAGGTGCTGGACGACGACACGTTCTGGATCGGGACTCCTGAGCACATCGCCGATCGGATGCGCGCGTGCCGCGACATCGGGTTCGACACGTTCATCGCGGAGATGGCCGCGCCCCACGACGTGGAGACGCTCGAGCGCTGGATCGGCGAAGCAAAGCCCATGCTGGAGGCCTAGGCCGATGGTGGCCGGCGCATGGGTGCCCTGAGGCTGCGCGTGGGGCTCCCCGGAGAGGCCGATATACTCGGCGCAGATCCATGTTGAAACTCTTCTCCCGGGTGATGGACTCCAACGAGCGTGAGGTCCGCCGCCTGGAACCCCTTGTCGAGCGCGCCAACGCGCTCGAGCCCGAATACCGCGCCCTGACCGACGACGAACTCCGGGGACGGACCGCGCTGTTCCGCGAGCGGCTGGCCGAGCAGCTCGGCGACGTGATCCTGCCGGCCGATGCGCGGGCCGGGACTCCGGACGACGATTCCGAGCTGGTGGGCGGCGACCCGGCTCGGCGCCTGGAGCGCCGACGCGAGGAGCGCGAGCGGGAAATGGCGCAGATCAACGCGGCCCTGGAGGGGATCCTGCCGGAAGCCTTCGCCGCCGTGCGCGAGGCCATGCAGCGCGCCCTCGGCAAGCGCCATTACGACGTCCAGCTGCTTGGCGGCGTCGTCCTGCACCACGGCGCGATCGCCGAGATGCGGACTGGCGAGGGCAAGACCTTCGTCGCGCCGCTGGCCGCGTACCTGAACGCCCTGGCCGGACAGGGCGTGCACGTGGTGACCGTCAACGACTATCTCGCCAAGCGCGACGCGCAGTGGATCGGGGCCGTCTTTCATCGGCTGGGGATGGAGGTCGGGTCCATCCAGCATGAGGCTGCCTACGTGTTCGACCCGGACTTCCCGGCCACCGATGAGCGGTTGCGGGAGCTGCGGCCGGTCACCCGACGCGAGGCGTATGCCGCTGACGTGACCTACGGAACGAACAACGAGTTCGGGTTCGACTTCTTGCGCGACAACCTGGTCACCGATCTCGGACTTCGCGTCCAGCGCGGCCATTTCTTCGGCATCGTGGACGAGGTGGACAACATCCTCATCGACGAGGCCAGGACCCCGTTGATCATCAGCGGCCAGGCCGAGCAATCGACCGACCGATACGTCCAGTTCGCGCGCCTGGTGCCCCGACTCAAGGCGGAGGACGACTACCTGGTCGACGAGAAGTTCCGGCAGGTGGCGATCACCGAGGCGGGGACCGAGAAGATGGAGCGCATGCTGGGCGTCGCAAACCTGTTCGACGACGACTTCAGCATGGCGCGCCACCTGGAGCAGGCCCTCAAGGCGGAGGCTCTGTACAAGCGCGACCGCGACTATGTCGTCAAGGACGGCGAGGTCGTGATCGTCGATGAGTTCACCGGGCGACTGATGCCCGGACGGCGCTGGAGCGAGGGGCTGCACCAGGCGGTGGAGGCCAAAGAGGGCGTCCGCATCCAGAGCGAGTCACAGACCCTGGCCACGATCACGTTCCAGAACTACTTCCGCATGTACCGCAAGCTGGCCGGCATGACGGGCACCGCCGAAACCGAGGCCGAGGAGTTCAACAAGATCTACGGCCTCGAGGTCGTGGTGATCCCGACCCATCTGCCCATGATCCGCGACGACTTCGCGGACCTGGTGTACGCCAGCCAGAGCGGCAAGTGGGATTCGGTGATCGAGGAGATCGTCGAGGAGCACGAGAAGGGTCGGCCGGTCCTGGTGGGCACCATCAGCGTCGAGGTCAGCGAGATGCTTTCGGAGCTGCTGAAGCGACGGGGAATCAAGCACAACGTCCTGAACGCGAAATTGCACGAGCGCGAGGCGGAGATCGTGGCCCAGGCCGGTCGGAGCGGTGCGGTGACCATCGCCACCAACATGGCCGGCCGCGGCACCGACATCGTGCTGGGCGGGAACCCGGACATGCTGGCCGCCGACCTGCTTCACCAGCGTGGAACGAACATCCTGGAGGCCTCGCCGGAGGAGGTCGCGGCGGCCCAGGCCGAGGCCGAGCGCACCTGCGCCGAGGACCGCGAGCGTGTGGTGGCTGCCGGTGGGCTGCACATCGTGGGCACCGAGCGCCACGAGGCGCGGCGCATCGACAACCAGCTCCGCGGGCGTTCCGGTCGCCAGGGTGACCCGGGAAGCAGCCGTTTCTACCTGTCGCTGGAGGACGACCTCATGCGGCGCTTCGCCAGCGACCGCGTGCAGGGCCTGATGAAGACGGTCGGGTTCAGCGACGACATGGCGCTCGAGTCGGGAATCGTGAGCCGAACCATCGAGGGCGCCCAGACCCGGGTCGAGGGGTACAACTTCGACCTGCGCAAGCACGTCGTCCAGTACGACGACGTCATCAACCGCCAGCGCGAGACGATCTACGCCGAACGCGATCACGTCCTGGGGACGACCGACCTGTCGGGGACGGTCCTGTCCCTGGTCGACGCCGAAGTCCGGTCCATGGTGGCGGAGACGACCGCCGATGACCAAACCGAGTGGAACCGAGACGGGCTGCGCGCGTTGCTGAGCGGCATGATTCCGACACTGACCGCCGCGGAGCTGGAGGTCATCGAGCAGGCCCGGGACGCCGATTCCCTCGCCGACGAGCTGGTGGCCCTGGCGGACGCCCACTACCAGCGGAAGCGTGACGAGCTGGGGGAGCAGGCCATGGCCAGCCTGGAGCGGATCGTCCTGGTGCGGGTGATCGACGGGCTGTGGGTGGAGCATCTGACCGCGGTGGACGACATGCGGCGCGGCATCGGGCTGCGGGCGTACAGCCAGCGGGACCCACTCAACGAGTTCAAGGTCGAGGCGTTCCGCATGTTCGACGAGCTCAAGGCGATGATCCGCCGCGACGTGGCACGCACGATCTTTCGGGTCACGGTCCTCCGTCAGCCGGCGACGGCACCCGCTGCCCGTCTAGTAGAGAGCCGGCCGGACGTGAATGGATCCGGGTCCGCGGGGGCGGGTGTCGCGGCGGGTGTCGCGGCGGCGGGAGCGGCGGCCGGGAGCCGGCAGCCCGTGCGGGCCGCCACCAAGATCGGCCGCAACGAACCGTGCTACTGCGGCTCGGGCAAGAAATACAAGCGCTGCCACGGGGCCTGAACGGGCCGGCGCCCGAATTTGGGGGGGTGACAGGCTGAGCGGCATTGGGTACGATGGGAGCCTCTACGGTTCGTCGGTCCTCGGAGCGGCGCGCCTACGTGGGCGGAGGAGCGTGTGAAGCAACTGGCGGGCGAGGCTCCCATTCAGATCTCTGATCTCCCCGCTTCGGCTCCCCCTCCGTCGGCTCCCCCTCCGTCGGCTCCCCCCCTCCCCCTCGTCACCCGATTCCGGGACCCATCGGTCCCGTACGAGGACCTCATCCAGTGCGAGCGTGACTGCATGCGCTGCAGTTACGCGGCCACGCTCGGCTGTGACGGCAACTGTGGGGCCTGCCCGCGTCAGTCCTACTGCCCCTGCGTCAACCCGGCCAAGCTCCGATCCCGATCGGGCCGCCTGGCGGACGTCGAGCTGACCATGGTTGCGGACCTTGGACGAAATTAGGAGCGAGGCCCAGCGCCTGGCGCGCCTCGTGGCCGACACGGCGGTGCGGCTTTGACTTGGCTGCGCGGCAATCCGAGCTCGAGGATCTGACCGCTCGATCGGCGGACCCCAACCTGTGGGATGACCCGGCGAAGGCCCAGTCGGTGCTGCGTCGGGCCGACGAGCTCCGCGACGAGATCGACTTCTGGAACGACCTGAGCCGGCGCGCGACCGGGCTGGCAGAGCTGGCCGAGCTTGCCGCGGCCGACCCGGAGACCGACGGCGCGCTGCAGGCCGACCTGGAAAAGGACCTCGAGGCGCTGCGGTCGAGCTGGACGGCCGCCGAGCAGCGGCTCCTGCTGAGCGGCGCCTACGACGAGCGACCGGCCATCGTCTCGATCTATGCCGGGGCGGGCGGCACCGAGAGCCAGGACTGGGCCGAGATGCTGCTTCGGATGTACCTGCGCTGGGCCGAGCGCCAGCGCTATCGGACCGAGATTCTGGACCAGAGCGAAGGCGAGGAGGCCGGTCTGAAGAGCGTGACGGCCAGCATTGGCGGGCGATGGGCGTACGGCCGGCTGCGGAGCGAGCGGGGCGTCCACCGCCTGGTCCGGATCAGCCCCTTCGACTCGCAGAACCGCCGCCACACGTCGTTCGCGCTGGTGGAGGTCATGCCCGAGGTTCCCCCCGATGCCGAGGTCGAGATCCGCGACGAGGACCTGCGGGTCGACACCTATCGGTCCAGCGGGGCGGGTGGCCAACACGTCAACAAGACCGATTCGGCGGTACGCATCACGCACATTCCGACCGGCATCGTGGTCACCTGTCAGAACGAGCGGAGCCAGATGCAGAACCGCGAGCGAGCGATGGCCGTGTTGCGCGCCAAGCTCGTCGAGCGAGCCGAGGAGGAGCGCGAGGCGGAGATGGCCCGTCTCCGCGGCCAGCACATCGAGCCCGGATGGGGGAACCAGATCCGCAGCTACGTGCTCCAGCCCTACACCATGGTCAAGGATCTGCGGACCGGGGTCGAGACCTCGAACCCGACCGCCGTCCTGGATGGGGACCTCGATCCGTTCATCGACGGCTATCTGCGATCGCAGATCGGCGCCAACGGGGACGGCGCGGCATGACCGAGGCGCGACCGGTGACCGATGCGCGACCGGCGGCCGCCCGGCTGATCGGCGACGAGCCGCTCATCCGGCTGGTGGACGTCACCGTCGCCTACCCCAACGGCAAGGAGGCGCTGATCAACGTCGACCTCGAAATCCGGCGCGGCGACTTCATCTTCCTGGTTGGACCATCCGGGGCCGGCAAGTCGACCCTGATTCGGCTCCTCATCCGCGAGCAGGTGGCTACCACTGGGCGCGTCTACCTGGCCGGCCGCGACCTGGCCCGGGTCAGCCGGAGCCAGGTACACCGACTGCGGCGTCGGATCGGCGTCGTATTCCAGGATTTCCGGTTGCTGCCCAACAAGACGGTGCGTGAGAACGTGGCGTTCGCCCTGGAGGTCACGGGGGCCCCGCTGGCCGAGATCCGGCGCCGCGTGCCGCGCCTGCTGGCCCTGGTCGGGCTCGAGGACCAGGCTCAGCAGCTGCCCGCCCAGCTCTCCGGCGGCGAGCAGCAGCGGGCGGCCATCGCCCGCGCCCTCGTCCACGACCCGGCCATCCTCATCGCGGATGAGCCGACCGGCAACCTCGATCCGGTGACCGGCTGGGAGATCGTGCAGCTCCTGCTGGAGATCAATGCGCTGGGCACCACCCTGGTGGTGGCCACTCACAACCAGGAGATCGTGACCGCGCTCCGACGCCGGGTTGTCGCGCTCGAGCAGGGCCGGATGGTCCGCGATGAGCTGGGCGCAGCCTACCGTCGCGGGTAGGATGCCCCGGTAATGGGATTCCTGAGGTTCCTCGGCTTCACCCTGGTCCGGGCCGGGCAGGGCTTCTGGCGCAACAAGATGATGAGCCTGGCCGCGACGGCAACCGTGATCCTCATGCTCGTCCTGCTGTCCGGGCTGGTCATCGTGCTGGGCGGCCTCAACTCGGGGCTGGCCTACATCGAGAGCAAGGTGGGGGTCACGGCGCGCCTGGTGGACGGGCTGGCGCCGGAGGCGGTTGATCAGCTCGTCGCCGATGTGGGTGCGCTGCCGGGGGTGGCGTCGGTGGAGTACGTCTCCCCCGAGGAGGCCATGCGGCGGCTGGAGCAGGCCTACGCCGACCGCGGGCAAACCCTCGAAACGGGAGGATCCGAGATCAGCCTGTATGCCAGCATCGAGGTCGACCTCACCGACCCGGCCGCCGCGACAGCAGTCTCCGCCGCGCTCGGCGAGCGACCCGAGATCGAGCGGATCACAACTATCCAGGAGCAGTACGACAAGCTGCTCGGCGTGACGAACGTGGTCCGCCTGGCCGGCCTGTCGGCCATGATCCTGGTCGGCCTGACCGTGGTTTTCATGATCGTCAACACGATCCGGATCGCGGTGTTCTCGCGCAGTCGCGAGATCGAGATCATGCGCTTGGTGGGCGCCAGCGACGCCTTCATCCGATGGCCGTTCATCATGGAGGGCATGCTCTGCGGCCTGCTCGGCGCCATGGCCACCGTCCTCCTGGTGGCCGTGGTGTGGGGGCCCATCCAGCCCCTGCTGATCGAGATCTTCCAGATGCCGACCGCTGTCGGCGCCCAGTTCTTCACGTTCGTAGCGGTCCTCATCCTGTCGGTCGGCCTGGTGGTGGGGATGCTGGGCAGCTGGATCAGCGTGCGGGCCCACCTGGCAGCCGGGGTCTGACCGGGCCCGAGCGTTGCGGGAACGGCACCCGGGCGTAACCGGGCCTTGATCTGACCGGTGCTACACTCCCGCCCCCCAAATATGGACGACGCGACGCCTTCCGACCGGCCCGAATCCGGAGCCGATCCCACCCTCCAACCCGTTCCGACCCAGGCACCGGTCCGCCCTGGAGCCGGACGCTCCCTGCGCTATGCCGCGCTCTTCGGGCTGGCCGCGCTGCTCGGGACGTCGCTGTTCATGGGCGGCTACCTGGCGGCTGGCGGCTCGGGGTCATGTTCCGCTCCGAGCGAGGCGTTCGCCGCGTTCTGCGAGGCTTACGGCAAGCTCCACGCCCAGTACGTTGACCAGCTGGACGACAACAGGCTGGTGGAGGGCGCCCTCGAAGGGCTGTTCCAGTACGGCGTGGCGGATCCGTACAGCAGCTACATGAACCCGGAGGAGTACCGGAACTCGCTGGGAGACCTGTCGGGGACCTTCTCCGGCATCGGTGCTGAGCTGGCGGTCGAGAACACCGAGAACCCCGACGACCTGGAGGCCTGCGCCGTCCTGTCGGACACCTGCCTGTTGGTGGTGGTGGCACCCATCGACGGATCCCCGGCCCAGGCCGCCGGCCTGCAGTCCGGCGACGCGGTCCTGGCCGTCGACGGCGCGAGTGTGAACGGCAGCACGATCCAGGACCAGGTGACGAAGGTGCGCGGCCCGGAGGGGACGGAGGTCACGATCACCATCCAGCGGGGCGATGAGGTGTTCGACCTCACCATCACCCGGGCCGAGATCGTGGTGGTCGAGGTCGAGAGCGAGTTGCTCGCCAACCAGGTCGGGTACATCGCGCTCCACGGCTTCAGCGTCAACGCCGCCGACCAGTTCAGCGAATCGCTCGGCGACCTGCTGGGCGACGGGGCCGGCCAGATCGTGTTCGACCTGCGGGACAACCCGGGTGGCTACATCACCGCCGCCCAGCAAGTGGCCTCAGAATTCGTGGCCGGTGGCCTCCTGTTCAGCCAGGAGTCGGCTGGAGACCAGGTCATTGACTGGGATGCGACCGACGGCGGCCAGGCGACCGACCCCGCCATCGAGGTCGTCGTCCTCATCAACGGCGGATCTGCCTCAGCTTCGGAGATCGTCGCCGCCGCCCTGGAGGAGACCAATCGGGCCACCCTCATCGGCGAGCCGACATTCGGCAAGAACACGGTCCAGATCTGGGATGAGCTGGCCAATGGCGGCGGGGTTCGGATCACCATCTCGCGCTGGTTCACGCCGAACCACAACAGCGTGGCCCCGGATGGCGTTCAGCCGGACATCGTGGTCAGCGTGCCGGAGGGAACGCCCGCGGACGAGGACCCGGTCCTAGATCGCGCCCTCGCCTACCTGGCGACGGTGGACCAGGAGGCAGCCTGGCGACGGGCCGACGCCGCGCGTCCCGCGCAGACGGCGCTGCGTGTCGTGGGCTGGGCGCCGGAAACCGGGTTGTGGGCCGCCTGGCGCGCGTGCTAGCATCCGCGGCCACGAAAGGAGGTGGTGTGCAATGGACAGTTCCAGGCGCGCCACCACCGAGGCGGTGCACTGACACAGCCATCGCGTGGTAGCGACGGAGGAGCCGGCCGGCGAGGCCGGCTCCTCCATTTCCTGCCTCCCATGGGGGGCCTGATAGGGTTCACGACCGATGCCTGAGCAGACCGTCGCCCAAAACCGTCGCGCCCGCCACGAATACAACGTCGAGGAGACGCTGGAGGCTGGGCTGGTCCTGACCGGCACCGAGATCAAGAGTATTCGGGCCGGCCGCGCCAATCTGGCGGAGGCGTACGCCCGTATCGAGCGCGGCGAGGCATGGTTGATTGGCGCCCATATCGCGCCCTATGCGCAGGCCAGTCGGTTCAACCACGAGCCAACGCGGACCCGCAAGCTCCTCCTGCATCGGGATCAGATCGCCGAGCTGGTGGGCAAGACCCAGACCCGTGGCTACACCCTGGTCCCGCTCCGCCTCTACCTGCGCGATGGGCTGGCCAAGGTCGAGCTGGGCCTGGCGCGGGGTCGCAAGGCGCATGACAAGCGGCGGGTGATCGCGGAACGCGACGCGCGCCGCGAGCTCGAGCGGGAGACCAAGTTCCGGGTCCGCCTCTGAGGTCCGTCTCTGACCACGTGGTATCCTCGAAGAGCCGGACACCAGGCCGGCGGTTCGTGGGGATGTCAGGTTTCGACAGGGCCCAGGAACCGGGAATCGCGAGCCGAGGTCGCCCGCAGGCCTCGTAAAACCGCGGGCAAACCGTAACTGGCAACCGTCAGTTCGCTCTCGCTGCTTAGGCAGTGAGCATCGACGCCGTCCCCTCTCCCCGGGCGGCGAAGGTGTCATCAGGGGAGATGCGGCGTCGCCGACTCCGGTGAGTGGCGTCAAAGAGCCGAGAGGTGACCGGATAGGGCGCGGAGCACCCCGCCGGTTGGGGGCCCGAGGCCCGAAACCCAAATAGGCCGGACACGCTCGTAGTGAGACCCGGCGACTCGGTCTTGGACGGGGAGTTCGATTCTCCCCCATCTCCACCAGCACTCATCAGACGGCGGCCACACGGCCGCCGTTTTCGTGCTCTCTTTTTTCCTTGATTGACCGATGCGGGCGCGGTACGGTTCCGGCAGCCAGGAGGTCCGGACGGGAGCCTCCGCTGACGGCTCCAGCTTGGAGGAGAGGCGCAACCATGAACTTCTCGGCATTGAACGCGAATGACCGGCTGGCGGCCGTCGCGGCCGTGGTCGTGATCATCACCGGCTTGATCAGCATCGCGCAGGCCTGGGGCCCGCTGGTGTTCCTCTCGCTAGCCGCGGGGGTCGGCGTCCTGTTCGTCGTCCTGCAGCCGCAGATCGCCCCGGCCGTGAAGCTGCCCATGACCAAGGGCTTGCTTCTCCTTGGTCTTGGGGCTATCGCCACCCTAGTCCTGCTCGTGGTCGCCCTGAGCTGGATCGACTACATCCTCACGCCCCCGATCTTCGTCTTCGACACGATCCAGTTCTTCATCGGCGTCGTGGCTGCCATCGTCATGCTCTTTGCGGGCTGGCGTGCGTACCAGGCCGAGAAGGGGACCACGCCGATCGCCGGCTAGGGCCGGGGCGGGCTACGCCCCAGGGGGACATTCAGCGCGCGATGACGCGCGTGTATCGGTCGCGCAGGATTCTGGTCGCGTCCGCTCTGGTCGGCAGCAGTCGCTGGAGTCGGATCGCCACGACCTCCCCCGAGAGACCGTCGTCGATCGCGTCGAGTGCCTCGCGCGTGTCGCCACTGAGGCTGCCCACGAGGTGGGCGAGGTCGGCCTGGGTGGCTTCCAGCTCCGCGGGCGGATCGGCCAGCGACTCCAGGAAGAAGGCGATGGCGGCCGCGACCAGCCCGGCCCGTCGTTCAAACGGGTCAGCCGTCGGGTCCCGCAGCGCCAGCCCGTCCGCAAGACCGAAGACCAGCCGGTAACCGTCAGCCGCCGGCTCGATGCCGACCCAGGTCCCATCCGGGGCGAGCCGTCCGATGGCCCGGACCGATTCCTCGGCCCGCGGCATCCGCCCGCTACTCGACTTTCGTGGCGGGGAGGATCACAACCCGGCGGTTGGGCTCGACCCCGACGCTCTGGGTGCGGACCGTGGCGTGCTCCGCCAGCGCCAGGTGGACGATGCGGCGCTCCATGGCGGGCATGGCCTCGAGCTGGATGATCTTCCCGCTCTGCGCCACGCGCTGGGCGGCCCGGTCCGCCACGTCGCGCAGCTGGTCTTCACGCCGGCCGCGGTAGTTCTCGACGTCGACCATGATCCGGTTCAGCTGGCCCTCGCGGCGAGCGACGATCAGGTTGACGATGTGCTGGAGGCTGGCCAGCTTCTCCCCACGACGGCCGATCAGCACGCCGAGGTCAGTCCCCACCACGTTCAGCTTGGCCGCCTCGGTGCCCATCAGGACCTCGACCGATCCCTGCAGCTCCATGAGCCGCAACAGCTCCTCCAGGACGGCCTTCGCCTCCTCCAGGGTGAGCCGCTCGGACTCGGACAGCTCTTCCATCGGCTTGGCAGGCACGAAGGGTCGGGGCTCGGGCCGGGCATCGCCGTCACGCGGCTGGGCAGCCGGCCGCTCGCCCCGGTCGCGGGGAGCGCGCGGCTCTCTGCGCGGGGCGGCATCGCGGCCTCGGCCGCGGCCCCGGGGACGTGGCGCGGGGGCTTCGGCAGCATCGGCGATCGCATCAGCCATCGCGCCGGCCATCTCATCGCCACCGCCCTCGGAGATCGCGAACCCCTGCTCGTCAGCAGGTTCGGAGGCGGATTCGGCGACCTCGACCCCCTCACCCATACCGGCCTCCTCCGCCCGGGCCGGCGGCTCCTCCGCGCGCAAGCTGGTCGCCTCGGCCACCGCGGACTTGGGGGCGGCCAGGATGCGCGCCTCGTCGCCGCCCACGCCCAGGATGCCGCGACTGCCCTGGGACAGGATCTCGATGTCGAGATCGGCCAGGTCCGAGGCGAACTCGCGCATGGCGGCTCGGATCGCCTCCTCCACGTTCTTTCCGGTGAATTCCTTGAATGTCATCGTCTTCGGCCCTCCCGGCCTCGTCGCTTCCGACTCGAGCGGCGCTGCCCGCCAGCCCTGGCTGGCACGGGAGCTTCGCGCCCATCGGTCGGTGGTGGTGTGGGGCTCTTGGCGGGTCGGGTCATGCCGATGTCACCGGCCTCGGGGCTCGGTGCCCAGCGCGGCTGCCAGCCGAAGAGCGGGAAGAGGTTGCCCCAGCCCATGATCAGGAACTGCTGGATGATCAGGTAGGCGGTGTACACGCCCCAGTACAGGACCAGGCCGCTGGGGAAGATGCCGCCCCAGACCACGGTCATGATCGGGAACAGGTAGGTCATGGTCTGGGTGGTGGCCGCGGTCGGGTCGTCGCTGCCGGCCCGAGCCGAGGTCATGCGGACCTGGATGAATTGCAGGATGCCCGCGATGATGGCGATGCCGGAAATGGCGAAGCCGCCGAACAGGAAGACCGAGAAGGCGTGGTCAATCGTGCCCAGATTCAGCGACACCCCGGTGAAGGGGTTGGTGAGCCACTCGATGACCGTGTCCACCGGCGCATCGAGCTTCAACGGGGTGATGAGCTGGCAGTTCAGAGGCAGGAACGAGTGGAAGTCGGATGGAATCCCGCACGACCCGTCGAATGGGATGTGGTATTGGTCGTTGCCAAGGGACTCGATCGCCGGGTTGGCGGCCAGGAAGGCGTCGAAGCTGGCCCGCTGCTCCTCGGATGGGGCATACGTGATGGCGCTCGACGCCCGCGTCAACGCCTGGTACAGCGCGAACAGGATCGGGAGCTGGAGGAGGAGCGGCAGGCAGCCCCCGAACATGTTCACGCCGTGCTCGCGGTACAGGGCCGCGGTCTCCTCGCTGATCTTCTTTTGGTTGCCCTTGTGCTTGCGCTGGACCTCGCGGACCAGCGGCTGCATCCGCTGCATCTCCTTCTGGGAGCGGATCTGGCGCACGAACAGCGGCGCCAGCACGGTCCGGATGAGGATGGTCAAGCCGATGATGGACAGGGCCAGGTCGCTGAAGAGGACGCGGTACAGCCCGACCAGGGCGTTGAAGAGGGGGAGGAAGATGACGTCCCAGGGCGGGGTGAAGGTCTCGATCCCGAAGAATCCGGCGGCCAGAATCGGTTCCACGCGGCGTTCCCTAGCGGACCGGGTCGTAGCCGCCGGGATGGAACGGATGACAGCGCGCGACGCGCTGGACGCCCATCCACGACCCGCGGAAGAACCCGTAGCGCTCGATGGCCTGGTAGGTGTAGGCCGAGCAGGTCGGCGTATACCGGCAGGTCGGCGGCATCCAGAACGTGAGCCGCTGGTAAGCCCGGATGAGGCCCAACCCGATCAGCCGCACGCGGTCATGCTCCGGTCACCCCGGCGCGCGCGAGCAGCGTGTCGAGGGCAGCCCCCAACTCCGCGAACGTCGCGCGTCGAGCGTCAGGTTTCGTGATCACCAGCAGGTCCCAGCCCGCTCCCATCTCGCCATAGCGCGCCCGGACCAGCTCACGCACGCGGCGTCGTACCCGATTCCGTTCCACCGCCCCGCCCAAGGTGGCCGGGGTTGCCAGGCCGATCCGGGTGATCGGCTCGTCGGTTCGCCGGGCCCGCAGGACCAGCAGCCGGGTGGCGCTGACGGTTCCAGATCGCGTCACCGCTTCGAAATCGGCTCGGCGACGGAGCGTCGGATAGGCCGGCACGGCTTCGGGTCCGGGAGGTCAGGCGCTCAGCCGGTTGCGCCCCCTCGCCCGACGGCGGGAAAGCACGCGGCGACCGCCCTTGGAAGCCATGCGAGCCCGAAAGCCGTGATTCCGCTTCCGGGCGCGCTTCTTGGGCTGGTAGGTCCGTTTCATCGTGGCGTGCTCACCCTCTGTTCAACCAGAGCGTCGCAGGGCCGCCGAACATGGGCAAGGCTGGCGTTTCGCCAGCCTCATCGGTGCGTCGTTGACGGTCTGCGTCGCGTGGCGGCGATTCTAGCCTACCCTCGTCGCGGGGTGTCAAACCCCGGCCGGGGCCAACTGGCTGCGAAGCATTGCCCGGGCTAGCGGCGGGCGCTACACTACGCCGACCCCCGGAGCCAGACGCCCGCCAAACGGGCCGTGCCCGCCCCGGAGGAGCACCAGAATCTCGGATTTCGCCCGGTCCGTGGCTCCCCGCGGCCGGCCTGGAGGCGTCTGTCGAATGGATGCGAAACAGGTGTGGCGCGCCGTCCTCGGCGAGCTGCAGGTCAGTCTTTCGGCCGCCAACTTTGAAACCTGGCTGAAGGACACCTCGCTCGAGGAGATCGACGAGCACCTGTTCCGCATCTCGGCGCCCAACGGGTTCACCCGGGACTGGCTGGACAACCGATATCGGACCCTGGTCAGCCAGACTCTGGCCCGGGTGGTCGGTCGGTCGGTGCGGGTCGAGTTCGTGGTGGCCGACGCCCCCGGCCCTGCCCCGGAGCAGTCGAGTGATGAGCTGACGCCGGTCCCGGTCTCGACGCCCAGCGGGAATGCGGTCAACCTCAACGGGCGGTACACGTTCGGGAACTTCATCGTCGGCAGTGCCAACCGGCTGGCGCATGCCGCTGCCCTGTCGGTGGCCGAGCGGCCCGGCCACGCCTACAACCCCCTGTTCCTGTACGGCGGGGTCGGCCTGGGCAAGACCCACCTGATGCACGCCATCGGGCACGCGGTGGCGGCCAAGTTTCCGCGCAAGCGGATCCTGTACGCGACCAGCGAGAAGTTCACCAACGACTTCATCAACTCCATCCGCGAGCAGAAGATGGAGGACTTCCGGGGCCGATATCGGCGCATCGACGTCCTGCTCATCGACGACATCCAGTTCATCGCCGAGCGCGAGCGGACCCAGGAGGAGTTCTTCCATACCTTCAACGCCATCCACGAGATCGGCAAGCAGATCGTCCTCAGCTCGGATCGGCCGCCCAAGGCCATCACCACCCTGGAGGAGCGGCTTCGCTCGCGGTTCGAGATGGGGCTCCTCGCCGACCTGACCCCGCCCGATCTGGAGACCCGGATCGCCATCCTGCGATCGAAGGCCGAGGACCAGCTGCACCTGATTCCGCCGGAGGTCATCGAGTTCATCGCGCGCAAGGTGGTGAGCAACGTCCGTGAGCTGGAGGGCGCCCTGAACCGGGTCCTGGCCTATGCCTCCATGAGCGGTGCACCGATCAACATCGAGCTGGCGTCGGCGGTGCTCAGCAATGTCATGTACAACCCACGCAAGCGGTCCATCACGCCGCAGCGCATCGTGCGCGTGGTGGCGGACTACTACGGCGTGAACCTCGATCAGCTGCGCAGCAGCAAGCGGGAGAAGGCGATCGTCGTCCCGCGCCAGATCGCGATGTACCTGATCCGGGAGGAGACCGATATCTCGCTCCTGCGGATCGGCGCCGAGCTCGGCGGCCGCGACCATTCAACCGTGCTGCACGCGTGCGACAAGATCAACCGCGAGATGGCGGAGAACGACGAGCTGCGCCGTGAGATCAGCGCCGTGCGGGAGATGATCTACTCGGAGTGAGGTGGTGGACAACCGGCCTGGGGCTGGGGACAGGCGGGGGAGCGCGAGCCGGCCGCAGTTGACGCTCCGCGGTGGAGGCCAAGGGCTTGTCAGCCGGCCATCGACGAATCCGGCTGGCCTGCCAACCGCGCATCCCCGGGCTGCCAACACGCGCCGGACGGCCTCCCGAAACCAGATGGCGCGAATGTCCACATCATCCACACCCCTACTACCAGAGACGACGATTCAAAGACTCTATGCTTCAGGGGAACCGTAGTGAGACGCATTTCATGAACCTCTCTGTCATGCAGGAGAACCTTGCCCGGGGTCTCGGCATCGTCAGCCGGGCAGTGGCCAGCCGGGCCACCCTGCCGGTCCTGGCCAACGTCCTGCTCCGCACGGAAGATGGCGGGCTCAAGCTCACCGCCACCAACCTGGAGATCGGCATCACCTGCTGGGTAGCGGCGAAGGTCGAGGACCCCGGCGAGATCACCATCCCGGCGCGCCTCCTGACCGACCTGGTCGGGTCGTTGCCGCCCCAGCGCATCGACCTGGAGCTTTCAGCCAAAGACCGTAGCCTGAAGGTCACGTGTGGGGGAAGCCGCGCCTCGATCAAGGGCATCGAGGCCGACGAGTTCCCCGTGGTCGGAGCGATCGGCGAGGCGGCGCTCACCGCCGTCGACGCGCGGGTCCTGCGCGAGGCCCTGGGTGAGGTCGTGTTCGCGGCAGCGAGCGACGAATCGCGACCCATCCTGACCGGTGTCCTGACCCGGCTGGAGGGCGACACGATGACCCTGGCCGCGGCCGACAACTACCGGATCGCGGTCCGCAGCCTGGTCCTGGCCCGCCCGGTCAGCGTCGAAACCACGATCGTGGTGCCCGGGCGCAGCTATGCCGAGCTGGTGCGTGTCCTCCCCGACGCCGAGGCGCCGGTCGAGATCACCATCACCCCCAACCGCAGCCAGGTGCTGTTCCACGTCGAGGGGATCGACCTGGTCAGCCGCCTGATCGAGGGCCAGTTCCCGAACTACGAGCCGGTTGTCCCGCGCAAGGACGCGTGGACCTCACGCGCCACCGTCGACCGCGAGGCGTTCCTGGCCGGCACCCGCCGCGCGAGCTTCTTCGCTCGCGACTCGGCCAACATCATCAAGGTCGAAGTCGGCGGCGAGGACGGCGAGGCGCCCGGCGTCACCATCAGCGCTCACGCGGTCGACATCGGCGACAACGCGGACACGCTCGAAGCCACCGTGGAGGGCACGCCCACCACCATCGCCTTCAACGCCCGCTACCTGACCGATGTCCTCGGCGCCCTGGGCGCCGAGGAGGCCATCCTCGAGCTCTCCGGCCCGTTGGCCCCCGGCGTCATCCGTGGGGTCGGCAAGGACGACTACGTCCACGTCATCATGCCGGTGCGCACCGCCTCCTGATGTGATGTGCGTCTCGCTCGTCTCCTGCTCGACCACTACCGGAGCTATGCCTCCGCCGAGCTGGAGCCCGACCCGGGGCTGACCGTCATCGCCGGCCCCAACGGAGCCGGCAAGACCAACCTGCTGGAGTCGGTGTGGGTCACCGTCTCAGGCCGATCCCACCGGCCCGCAGCCGACGCCGACCTGGTCACGCATGGCGCTCCGCTGGCTCGCGTCCGTCTCGACCTGGCGCCCGTCACCGGGGGCGACGCCACTGAACAGGTCGAGCTGGTGCTCCCCGGGGTGGAGCCGCCGCCCGGCCTCCGGCGCCGCTTGACCGTCAACGGGGTGTCGCGCCGCCAGGCGTCGCTCGCCGATACGGTGCGCGCGGTTCTGTTCCGCCCCGAGGAGATGCTGCTCCTGGTGGGCTCGCCTTCGGAGCGGCGCCGCTTCCTGGACGCCATCCTGGCCCAGCGCTCGAGGGGGACGGCACGCGACCTGCTGGACCTGGCCCGGGTGCTTGCCCAGCGCAACGCGCTCTTGCGGGCCATCCGGGCCGAGGAAGCGGACCCCGCCGAGCTGGCCGTCTGGGACGAGCAGCTGGCGCAGATCGGCGGCCGGGTGACGGCCGCGCGCGTGGACCTGGTCTCCGACCTGGCGATGCGCATCGGCCCGCTTCACGATGCGGTGGCGCCTGCTGATGAGCTGGACGACCGGGTCGGGCTGACATACGCCGACGCGCTGAAAGATGCCTGGCCCGGTCGCGAGGCGGCCCGCACCGATCCGGGCCAGGCCGACCCGCTGGTCCTCGCCCAGGCCATCCGACGCCGGTTGGAGGACGTCCGCCAGAAGGAGATCTGGAACGGGGTGTCGCTGGTGGGCCCCCAGCGCGACGACCTGGCGGTCACCCTGGGCGGCCTGCCGGTGGCGGCCCACGCCAGCCGCGGCCAGCAACGGACGATCATCGTGGCGCTCAAGCTGGCGGAGACCGATCTGCTGGCGGAGAGCGGCGGACCGTCGCCCATCGTGCTCCTCGACGACGTGTTCAGCGAGCTGGACCCGGAACGGTCGGCGCGGGGACTCGACCTGCTGCGGCAACGGGGCCAGGTCCTGGTCACCATCACCGATCCGGCCCTGCTGCCCGCCCGCCACCGGCACCGCGTGCCCATCTGGAGCGTGGGCGAGGGCCGGCTGGCACGCACCTCCCGGGTGGCGTGAGGACGGCCGCATGAGCAGACGGCCGACGACCGAGGAAGCGGTGAGCGCCGTCCAGCGCGCGCTCCTCCAGTGCGTGGGGCCCGGCGCCGCGGAGCAGCTGGCCCTGGCCCAGGCCCGTCTGGCGTGGCTTGAGGCCGTGGCCGAGGCCGGACTCACGCCCCACGGGATGTGGAGCCGCCTGGTCAGCGTGAACAACGGAGTGGCTACCGTCGTGACCCCCGAGCCGATCCTGGCCGCCGAGCTCAAGCTGCGCGGCGATCGCCTGGCCCAGGCCGTCAACGAACGCCAGCGCGGCCGCCCCGGCGCCCTGTACCGGCTGCGCAGCCTGGCCGTGGTGGTCCGCCCGGGGGCGACCGAGGGCCCGTCGTGAGCCAGCGCCTGGCGACCCGGTTCGGCCTCGTCCCCGAGGCGGAGCGCGCGCCGGACGCGACCGACCTGGTCCGGGTCAACGAGCCGACGGTGGGGGCCCCGGTCCGGACCAAGGGCAGCCTCTACCTGCTGGCCCAGCTGACGGAGGCCGGGGCCGGCACGGTGCGGGCCGCCCAGCAGACGCTGGAGGCGATCGAGCACGACTACTACTACGACCTGTCGGCCGGTCCGCTCGACACCCTGGCCCGCGCCGTGGCCCAGGCCAACCGGCGCCTCTACCACGCCCGCGGACGGGTGGGCCTGACCCGGGGAGCGCGGATCAGCGTGGTCGGGGTCGCCATCCGGGCCGCGGAGCTCCACGTGGCCAAGATCGGCCCCGCCGGCGCGATCATCGTGCGCGGCCAGCGCATCTACGAGCTGCCACCACCCCTGCCGGCGGGCGATGACCTCGACTCCGGCCGGCTGGTCGCCGACTCGCTGGGGGAGGCGCTCGAGATCGAGCCGGTGACCTGGTCCGGCGCGCTGGCGGGCGGGGATCGCGTGGCGCTGGTCAGTCGCAACCTGGCCGAGGTGGTCGGGGCCGAGGACACGCGGCAGGCGTTGCTGGACCTGCGGCCCGCGGCCGCCGCGCAACACATGCATCGCCTGTTCATGGATCGTGGCGGCTCGGGCTCCGACGGCCTGATCACGATCGAGCTGACCGCGATCGGCCTCACCGCGACCACCCATCGGCTCGAGCCGGTCCGACCGGCAGACCCGCTGGCGGGGCTTCCGGACCGCAGCCCGGTGCCGGGCGCCGATGCAGTCGGGGGAGCCATCCGACGCGCGGACCAGGCCGTGGATCACGCGCAGTCGCGGCTCGGCGGCTCGGTAGACCTGTTCATCGGGCGCCTGATGGCCCTCATGCCCCGACGTCGGGTGGACTACCCGCGGCGGGTGGTGCGCACCGAGGCCCTCGAGGCGCGGCGCCGGTGGCGTCTGGGGGCGCTCGGCATGGTGGCGGTCGCCGTCCTGGTGGCCGCCGGCGTCACCGTGGCCAGCTATCCGTCGCTGGATCCGACGCAGGCCATCCCGCGCCTGACGGTGGCCCGCGAGGCCGTCGCCGAGGCTCACGAGCTGATCGCCGCCGTGGAGGACCGGATTGACGGCCAGGATCTGGTGGAGCGCGACCCGGAGCAGGCCAGGGATCTCCTGGCCAACGCCGAGCGAGCCCTCGACCGGGCCGAGGGGGTCGGGGTGTCGGAATCGGCGCTCGAACCGCTCCGCATCCGGCTGGACGGCCGGCTCGATGCGCTGTACGCCGTGACCCGCATCCGCGAGCTGACGACCGTGGTGGACCTGGCGACGGCGTTCACCGCCATCTCGCCTGAACGGATGGTTGCCGCCTCCGATGCGTCGCTGTGGATCACCGACACCGGTCGGGGTCGCGTGGTCCGCGTGGACCCGGCGACCGGCACCTCGGAGGTCGTCTACCGGGCCGGTCAGGAGCTGGACGGGGGCGTGGCCGGCGAGCCCTGGCTGCTCGCCACGGCGGCCACCGACGTCGTCATCGTGGACCGCGCGCGCCAGGCGTGGCGCGCGGACCTGGTTGAGCGCGTCCCGCGCCGGATGCCCCTGGCCGGCATCGAGGACCTGGACCCGGCGAGCCGGCTGCTGACCGCGCTCCAGCATCGGCCTCCGCTCGAGATCTTCACCCTGTACGCCGTGGACGACGCCAGCGGCGTGGTCTGGAAGTGGACCCCGCCGGCGGTGATCCCGGTCACCTTCCCCGATCCGCCCGAGTCGTTCCTCAGCGGGGCCGCGGACCTCAACCCGGCCGCCGCCCGCGACCTGCGCGCGGATGCCAACCTGTGGCTCCTCCAGCGCGCGACCGTGACCCGGGTCAACTTCGGCACGCCGGTCCCGCAGTCGGACTTCTCCCTCGATCCACCGCCGGATGCCGCGGTCCGCGAGCCGTTGGACTACCAGTTCCTGGACAGCGCCACCATCGGCGACCGCGACCAGTTCTTCGTCTACGACGCCGCCAACGCGCGAATCATCGCCTTCGGGCGCGCCGACGGGGCGTTCCTCGGGCAATGGTTGGCGCCCCGCCGGGGAGATGCCGCCGGCCTGCTGGACGAGGTCCTCGGGATGGAGGTCCTGTCCACCCCCGACGGCCCGCCGGCGGCCTATCTGCTGACCCCGGATCGGGTCGTCCGCGTCGTCCTGGAGTAGCAGCCACTAGAATCGGGCCGTGACCCAGCTCATTGAGATGGTCGTCGAAAGCGTGCGGGTCCACGTCCTGTCGAGCCAGCACGTGGTGATCCTCAAGGAGACCGAACGGGACCGATACCTGCCCATCTGGATCGGTCCCTCTGAGGCCAACGCCATCGCCATGCGCCTGCAGGGCATCAGCGCCGAGCGTCCGCTGACCCATGACTTGTTGGTCAGCGTGCTGGGCGCGGTTCACGGCTCGCTGAGCCGGGTCGTGGTCACCCACGTCAGCGATGGGACCTTCCACGCCCGCCTGTACCTGGAGACCGCCGAGGGCGGGGAGACGGAGATCGACTCGCGGACCTCGGACGCGATCGCGGTCGCGATCCGGACCGGGTCGACCATCTACGTCGACGAACGGGTCCTCGACGAGGCCGGCGTCGAGCCCGAGACGAACGGCGAGCTGGGCGAGGACGACGAGAAGCTGGCCGTGTTCCGCGACTTCGTGAACTCGCTCGACGTCGACCTGGGGCCGTCCGAGGGCCGCCCACCGTCCGAGGGCCGCCCACCCATCGAGTAGCCGGGGCTAGGTTCCTGGCGACGACCCCAGCGTCCGCTCCCGGTCGGTCCACAGCGCCCAGCGCAGCCGGAAGATGTCCCGGAAGGTGCGCATGATCTTCAGGAAGCTGGCGCCGGTGTTCTGTCCCGCGGTCCGCGGGTAGTGCGTGACGCCCACTTGATCCATCCGCACGCCCCGCGCGTTGAGCTTGATGAGCAGCTCGGCCGACAGGAACGGCCCTTCGGAATCCAGCCGCAGGCCATCGAACACGTGACGGCGGAAGACCTTCATGGCGCAGTCGATGTCGCGCACCCGGAGCCCGAACAGGACCGACACGATCGCGTTGTAGGTCTTGGCGATGATGAGCCGATGAACCGGGTCGCGGCGCTTGATGCGGTAGCCGATGACGGCGTCCACCGGGCGGGCGGTGTTCGCCAGCCGATCGAGCAGCCGGCGCAGCTCGGCCAGGTCGAACTGGAGGTCGCCATCCGAGAACGCGATCAGCTCGCCGCGGGCGTTGGCGAACCCCGCCTGTAGCGCGCCGCCGTAGCCGTGGTTGGGCTGGTGGACGACGCGGACACGGGTGTCGGCGGCGGCCAGCTCATCGGCCAGCTGCGGGGTGCGATCGGTCGAGCCATCGTCGATGGCGAGCACCTCGAGCGAGCCGACCAGGGGCCCGACCTCCTCCAGGGCCCGGGCTACCGTCCGCTCGATGTTCGCCTCCTCGTTGTAGGCGGGGAAGAAGAACGTCAGGGCAGGACGGGCTGCGACCGATTCGTCCACGGGCCTCCCTGGTTTTCAGAGCCGGTCAAGGGGTGGCGCGGATGGTAGCGGAACCCGGCGCTATACTCGCCCCCGCCTTGCCGACCCGTCGTTTCCTCGATCCGTTCGGCACGCTCCTCGTGCTCCTCCTCGCCGGCCTCGCGCTGCGCGTGCTGGTGGCGACCGTCATCCTGCCCCAGAGCGGCCTCCACAACGACATCACCGCCTTCAGCGCATGGGCTTTGCGCCTGGCCGACGTCGGCCCCGCCGAGTTCTACGCCCCGGGCTATTTCGCCGACTACCCACCCGGCTACATGTACGTGCTGTGGTTGCTGGGCGAAGTGTCCCGCTTCCTGGAACCGCTCCTGGGGGCGAGTCCCATTCGGGGCCTGGTCAAGGTGCCGGGGATCGCCGCCGATCTCGGAGTGGCATGGCTCATCTATCTCATCGCGGTCCGGTTCTTCGGGGATCGGCCGCCCATTCGCTGGCTCGGATCGGGCGCGCGGATTGGCCTCATCGGCGCCGCGCTCTACCTGTTCAACCCCGGCACCGTGTTCAACTCGGCGGTCTGGGGCCAGATGGATGCGGTCGGGGTCCTCGTCATCCTGGCCGGGCTGTACGCCCTGGGCCGGGGGTGGACCGAAGCCGCCGGGCTGGCCGCGGTGGTGGCGCTCCTGATCAAGTTCCAGTTCGGCTGGCTCGTCCCGATCGTGGCCGTGGTCGGGCTCAAACGGCACCTGTTCGGCCGGTCGTCGGACGCGACGCTCGCGGCTCGTCCCGATCCGGTCCGGGTCCTGACCTCGCTGGCGGTGGGGTTCGGAACACTGGTTGCTCTGCTCCTCCCCTTTGGGATGACCCTCCTGCGCACCGGCGACCCAACGACCGGCCTGATCGACAAGTTCCTGGCGGCAGCCAACCAGTACCAGGGACTCACCATCAACGCCTTCAACCTGTGGCGCAACCCGTGGAGTGGACTCTCGCAGGTCCAGCAATGGGGAAACGACCAGGCCATCGCCCTCAACCTGGGCGGCCTGGACGTGACGTGGGCCATGGTGGGGATCGCGCTGTTTGCCCTGGCGGTCGTCGCCGCCCTGGTGGCGGTGGCGCGGCGCGACGACATGCACGGCATCCTCATGAGCTCGCTGACCATGGCGGTCGCCTTCTTCGCGTTGCCCACCCGGGTCCACGAGCGGTACCTGTTCCCGGCCATCGCGCTGGCGGCCCCGCTGGCGGGGACGGCCGTCCGGTGGGCGCTTGCGTTCGCGACCATCTCGGCCCTGTTCTTCCTGAACATCTACTGGGTGTACTCGGCCGACTGGTCGTACGCCGCGCCCCCGGTGATCAACCCGGGGCTCGGGGGCGAGCCGTTCGCGCGCGACCCGCTGCTGGCCGCCACCGTCTTCAGCGACATGGGCGTCTACCTGGTGTCGGCGAGCGTGGTGGTGGTGCTGGGCTGGATCGTCTGGCAGGCGCTGCGCCCGGAACCCTTGCCAGGCGACGTGGCCGCGCGCGCGGTCGACGTGGAAGCCGCCGAGGAGGCCGCCGCGGCGGCGAGCGCGGTCCGCGCGGCGCGGGGGCGCCCCGGCTGGCGCTGGCTGCGTCAGGACGCGGTCGCGGAGGACGAACGCGAGCCCCCACGCCGGCTGGACCGATTGGACCTGGCCCTGGTCGTGGCCCTGGTGGCGCTGGCGCTCGTGCTGCGCCTGTGGCGGTTGGACGTGCCGCGCTCGATGATCTTCGACGAGGTCTACCACGGCCGCACCGCCGCCGAATACCTGGCCAACTGGACCTGGGGCTGGGACCGCGACCCGTACGAGTGGACCCACCCCATGCTGGCCAAGTACCTCATCGCGGCGGGCATCGTGGTCGCGAACCCGAACCAGGTCAGCGGCAGCACGGATCTCGATGCGCCCGCCACGAGCCTGGCGGTGGCGCCCCAGAAGACCGCCTCCGGGTGGCCTGCGTCGATCGTGTTCTCCTCGGACGGGAGCCGGACGATCGAGGCCCGCGACGCGTCCACCGGCGTGGTCGCGGACAGCTGGGAGGCCGATGGCCCTGTGTCGAGCCTGGCCTGGGACCCGGACACCGGCCGGCTCCTGGCCGGCCTGGGCGACAGCGGCACCATCGCGGCCTGGGACCTGAACGCGTTCCTGAGCGGAGGGGCGGAGCGGGCGCCGCCCGTTGTCACGTTCGGCATCGAGACCGGCATGACAGGCGTTCTCCAGCTGCTCGTGCCACTCGCCGATTCGGTGCTCGTCGTGCGCGGCCCGGACGAGGTGGCCGTGTTCGAGCGGGTCACCGGGGCCGAGATGGCGCGCCGTGAGATGACGGTCAGCGCCATCACCTACACGAGCGCGGTGAGCGGCGACAACGAGGTCAGCGCGCGGGTGATCGTCATCGACCCCAACCGGGAAGTGGTGCTTTCGCTGGACGCGGGGACGCTGAGGACCGAAACCACGGAGACGCCCGAATCCGCGCCGCTCGGGTTGCTGATGACCAGCGGGCGCGGGACAAACCAGCTGACCTGGGTACCGGTTGGCCCGCTGCCGGCGACCGCCGAGCACCCGGCCACGACCGGCGGCATGATGATCCTGCGCGGCGGCGGGATCATTCCGGACGACACGATCCCGCTCCCCGGTCCGGCCCGCGCCCTCGGCTGGGACCAGGTGGCCAACCTGGTGTACGTGGCAGGACCGCAGCAGGTCTGGACCATCATGCCGCACGGGGACAGCCGCTCGGGGTACGCGGTGTACGACGAGACCCCGGTCGAGGGCGAGCCGCTGGCATTCGCGTTCGATGTCAGCGACACCTCCCAGACCGATGACCACGGCCGGCTGATCGTGTCCACCCAGCGCGCCGACGGCGGAGCGCTGGTCAGCCTCGACATCGGCGACAACGCGTATGCCTGGCGCCTGGCGGCGGCGGTCTTCGGGGCCCTGCTGGCGGGACTCGCCTACGCGTTCACCGCGATGCTCTTCCGGCGCCGCTCGATCGCCATCCTGGCCGGGCTGTTCGTGGCCGTCGACCTGATGAGCATCGCCATGAGCCGGATCGCCATGAACGACATCTTCGTCGCGTTCTTCATCGTGGCTGCCTATGCCCTGTTCTGGCCCATCTGGGGCGGTCGCTGGCGTCGGAGCGCGTGGTGGGTGCTGCCCCTGGTGGGGGTCATGATCGGTCTGGCCGCCGCGTCCAAGTGGGTGGGCTGGTACGCGCTCATCGGCCTGTGGTTCCTGGTCCTGCTTCGCTCCCAGCTGGGCCGATTCATCCTGGTGGCGGCGACCGGCTTCGCGGCGGTCGCGGTTGGCATGGGCGCCCCATGGCCCGATTCTCCGTGGCCGCCATGGCCCTTCACCCTCATCGCGCTTGCCGTGCTGGGCCTGGCGCTGGCGGTGGCCTGGGTCCGGCCCGTGCGCCTGTCCGGCTCCGAGCTGTGGGCTGTCGCCTCCACCGGGGTGGTGGTTGGCGCTATCGGTCTGTCCTTCGTCCTCGCATTCCAGACCCTCGACTGCGGCGCCTCGCCGTGCCGTGAGCCAGGAGGCATCGTGGAGCTGGGCTTCGGGATCCTGTTCCGCGGCCTGGAAGCCCACTGGCCGGCCATCGTGGCGCTCGGTATCGCGGCGCTCCTCCTGCTCGTCCGTGCCGCTCGCAGCCTGCTCCGACCGGACAGTGATGCGCGGTGGCTCAAGCCGGCCGAGATGGCCGGCTTCGCATGGCCCTGGATTTTCGTGTGCCTCCTGGTCGTCCCGCTTGCGGTGTACGTCGCCACATACATCCCCTGGCTGGACGTGGGCCACTCGTTTGCGATCCCGAACAGCGGCCCCGGCTACGCCTGGTCACTCGACGAGCTGCATGCCCAGATGTTCGGCTACCACTACGGCTTGCAAGCCGGTCACGCGGCCTCGTCGCCGTGGTGGAGCTGGCCGCTGGACCTCAAACCCGTCTGGTTCTACAGCCATTCATTCGACCTCCTGCGCGTAGCGGTGACCTACAACGGTGGGAACCCGGTCCTGTTCTGGGCCAGCGTGCCGGCCATCGGGGTGGCTCTCCTGCTCGCCTGGCGTCGGCGCTCGTGGGCACTTCTGCTGGTGGTGATTGCCTTCGCGTTCCAGTACCTGCCCTGGGCGCGGATTGAGCGAGCGACCTTCCAGTACCACTATCTGACCGCGGTGCTGTTCGCGTTCGTGGCGGTCGCCTACGTCCTGGACGAGGTGCTGCGCGATCGATCGTTGCGCGACTACGGGATTGCATTCCTGATCGCGGTGGGGGTGACGGGGCTGATGATCTACCCGCTCAACTCGGCGCTGGCCATGCCCGACTGGTACGTCAACGCCGCCCGCGCGCTGCCGCCGTGGAACTACGCGTTCCAGTTCCCGGGGCCGCCCCAGGGTGAGCGGCCGCCACTCATCAGCACCGACATCGTCGTCCTGGCGCTGGCCACGGTGGTGTCGCTGGCGGCGGCGGCGTTCGCGTCGTTCGGTCACGACCTCCTGGCCGGCCGGATTCGCGAGCGGTCCGGCTCCTCAGCTGGTTCGGCGGAGGGCGGTAGCCAGGACCAGGATCCCGATGACGACCAGGCCGATGGGCCAGACGAGGTCCCAGTTCAGCCAGGGTAGGAACTCGGCGGCCAGGAACCAGGCCCCGATCACGATCAGGATGGCCCCCAGGATCACGCGGCCGCCTGGCCCGCCTGCCGCGTTGGCAGCCGGGGGCCACGAAGCCGGAGCAGCGGAGCCTGTCGCCGCGGGTGTTTCATCCCCTTGCTCGCCCGATGGCGGCGCGGCCGTGAGCCCCGCGGCTGCGCCCACCGGGTACGGCTGTTCGGGGACGACTGCCCACATGACCAGGTAGACGACGAGGAACACGCCGCCCGAGAAGAAGGCCAGCAGCAGCCACAGGACGCGAGCGATCGAGGGATCAATGTCGAAGTAGGTGGCGGTACCCGCCGCCACGCCGCCGATGCGACGATCGACCACCGATCGGTACAGACGACGGTTCATGAGCAGCCTCCCTCCGGGTTGAGCGTGAACGCGGCCGCGTTGCCGCTGAAAACGATGTCAATCCGGGTTTCCGCGGACGTGTATCCCGGCGTGCGCCACACGTCTCCATCCTCGGTCAACCCCTCTTCGTCGAGGTTATGACCCACCGCGACGTCACTGCCGATGGTGACCTGCAGGCCGATATCATCCGGGACGCAGACGTGGAACTCGCCCGCATTCGCGCTGAGCCGCACCGAGCCGACCTCGGTCTGGTCCGAGAACCGAATGCCCGCCGATCCCGCGTTGAGTGATGCCTCCACCGTGTCCGCGGCCGCGTCCGAGAGGTCTACCGTGAACGCTGCCGCGTTTCCCTCCACCTGGATCGCGCCCCAGTGGCCGCCGGCCAGATCCAGGGTCGCGTCCCCGGCGTTGAGCGAGGTCGACAAGTTGGTGTCCCCGTCCTCAGGGAGTGTCACCGCCACGTGGCGGCGTCCGCCCAGCGACACCGCGTCGCCGGATCGAATCCCCAAGTCTCGCTTGCCCGAGGACAACTCCAAATCGGGCGCGGACTCCTCGTCGGCCTCGACGATCCATTCCCGGCCGTCTCCGCCGGTCACCTCGAGACTGACGCAGTTGAGATCCAGCTGCACCTCCGCGCCGTTCCCGCGGAAGGAGCCTTCGTCGAAAGCCTGCAACGGGCCGGGATCGCCGCCACCGCACGCCGTCGGGAGCGAACCCCCGCCGCCCACCAGGCCCCCAATCAGCGCGCCGAGCATCACCCCGGCCAGGCCGATGGCAACCACGCCCAGCCTGCCGGCGAATATGACGGCCACGCCGGCGCCGATCAGGATCAAAGGCCACCACCGCGAAGCCTCAGCCAGGATCTCGTGGCTGATGTAGCCCTGTTGAATCGCCAGGATCACCACCCCGGCGCTGACAAGTGCGGCGCCCCAGAAGATGGCGCGGCGCGACGCGGATTTCATGGCGACTGACTCCCCTCCGGGCTAGGCTCGCCCATTCTGGCACCCGTCCCGTTCCGACTCCAATGCCATTCGGCCCGATTCCTGAGCGGTAGTAGGCTTCCTGGGACACGGACGTTCCGAAGGGGGTCTAGAAAGTCCGGCATGAAGATTGTGGTTATTGGCGGCAGCGGGCTAATCGGGACAAAGCTCGTGAACAAGCTTCGTCAGCGCGCGAGGCTCTTGACACGAGTCATATATTCACCAAATGACTCGTATCGCAAATGGCACGCAGCGTGCCTACCGGAGTGACCTTCGGGCCCAGCAGGCCGAGGAGACGCGGTCCCGGATCCTGGACGCGACGGTGCGGGTCCTCGCGGCCGGCGTGGCGAGCGTCTCGATTCCCGGCGTGGCGCGCGAAGCAGGGGTTTCGATCCCCACCGTGTACCGCCACTTTGGGACCAAGCGGGACCTGCTGGCCGCGGTCTACCCCCACCTGGTTCGCCAGTCGGGCCTCTCCGAGCTGATCGCTCCGCGCAACATGGAGGAGTTCGGCCAGATGGTTCGCCAGCTCTTCGGGCGCATGGGGTCATTCGACGAGATGAGCCGGGCGGCGATATTCAGCCCCGCGGCCGACGAGGTCCGGCGGATCAGCATGCCGGAGCGGATCGCCAAGAGCCGCGCCTTCGCCCGGCTGCTGGCGCCGGGGGCCAGCGCCGCTGACCTGGAACGCATCACGCGCATCTTCGTAGTCCTCACCAACTCGGCGGCGATGCGGATCTGGCGCGACCACCTCGGCTCCTCGGTCGACGAGGCGGCCGATGACATCGTCTGGATCCTGCGCGCCGCGATCGCCACAGCCCAAGGGGGGAAGGCACGTTCATGAATCCGAGCGCACTCCGACAACTCCGAGATGTCCGCATGGCCGATGCCGCCCAGGTTGGCGGCAAGGCCGCCAGCCTGGGGGACTTGATGGCGGCGGGAGTCCGGGTCCCCGACGGGCTGGTCCTCACCGCGGATGCCGCGGAGATGAGCGCCAACGAGCGCGGCGCCCTCCTCCGAGCTGGCGCCGCGGACCTGGGGAGCGGGCCGTTCGCGGTCCGGTCCAGCGGCGTCACCGAGGACGGCGCCGAGCATTCGTTCGCCGGGATCTATGAGACGGTGCTGGACGTGGCGCCCGACGACCTGCCGGAGGCCTCGGACCGGGTGCTGGCCAGCGCCCGCGCGGCCCGCGTCGCGCAGTACGAACCGTCCGGCACCGGGACGATCGCGGTCATCGTCCAGCGCATGGTCGCGCCGGCAGCCGCCGGCGTGGCCCTGACCGCCGACCCGGTCAACGGGGATCGGTCCACCTCGGTGATCACCGCGGTGCGAGGCGTCGGGGACCGGTTGGTATCCGGGAACGCGCTTGGCGACGAGTGGGTGATCCGTGGCCGCAAGGCCACCGCCCGCCGGCAGCCGGAGCAGGCGCTCGACAAGCGCCAGGCCCTGGCCGTGGCCCGCGAGGCGCAGCGCATCGCGACCGCGCGCGGGACCCCGCAGGACGTCGAGTGGGCGATCGACGCCGACGGCGCGCTGTGGATCCTCCAGGCGCGGCCGATGACCGCGCTGCCGCCCGACGTCTCCTGGGCGTCGCCAGCGCCCGGCGCCTACACCCGCACGTATCGGTTGGGGGAATGGATCTCGGAGCCGGTGACCCCGCTCTTCGAGTCGTGGCTCTTGTCAGCCATGGAGATCCGTCTCCACGGCCTCCTCAAGCGCTGGTTGGGGCAGCGCGCGCCACTGCCCCACCACGTGGTGGTGAACGGCTGGTACTTCTACTCGCTGAACTGGTTCTCCCCCGGGTCGCTGCTCCGCAGCCTGCCGAGCATCCTGGCCCATATCGTGCGCGATCCGCGCCGCGTGGCCGGTGTCTTGCCACAGACAGTCCGCTTCGCCGTCCCGATCATCGAGCGCGGATGGCGCGAGGACGTTCAACCCCGCTATCGGGCGGCGGTCGCGGCCGCCGAGGAGCGGGTCGAGGAGCTGCCGGTGGGCGAACTCCCCGAGCTGATCGACGCGCTGGCCGACCTCGCCGGGGAGTACTTCACCTGGGTGGCCGGGCTGACCGGCGCCGCCTACAAACTGGAGCTCAACCTGGCCCAGTTCTACCGCAAGCACCTGGCCCCGGCGCTGGGTGGCAGCCACCTGCCCCTCGTCTCCGGCTTCGAGCCGCCGGCCGATCCGGGGCGCCACGCGGTCGTCTCGCTCGACTGGTGGCACGCCGCCGCACCGCTGTCCGCGGCACCTGCGAACGAACCGAAGCACGCCCGCCTGGTGGAGACGCGGCAAGCTGCCGAGGCGGCCGCCCTTGTGGCCCTCGCCAACTCACCGTCGAAGCTGCGGGCCTTCCGGAGACTGCTGGCAGACGCCCAGCACCTGGTGCCCATCCGCGAGGAGCAGACCGGCGAGCTGACCATCGCCTGGCCTGTCATGCGCCGGGCGGTCCTGCGCATCGGTGAGGCCCTGGCTGAGCGCGAGGTGATCCGCGAGCCGGACGACGTCTTCTTCTTGACCCGGACCGAGGCGCTCGCCGCGCTGGAGGGAACGCCGCTGCCGGCGACGGTCGACGTGGCCGGCCGCCGGGCGATTCGCGAGGAGCAGGCCAGGCTCGTCCCGCCACCGATGGTCGGAAGCCTGAACCGGCAGCTGAAGGCGTGGTGGGACAGCCAGCCCCGCCAGTTCGGTGCCAAGCGATCGGAGACCGCCATCGTCTCGGGTGCCCCCGCATCGCCAGGCCGCGCCAGCGGACCGGTCCGCGTCATCCGGGGTCCGGACGAGTTCGATCAGCTGAAGCCGGGCGAGATCCTGGTGGCGCCGCTCACCGCGCCGGCCTGGACTCCGCTCTTCAGTCGGGCGGCGGCGGTGGTCACCGACGTGGGGAGCGTGGCCGCCCACGCATCGATCATCGCCCGCGAGTACGGGATCCCAGCGGTGGTCGGCTGCGGCGACGCAACCGCCCGCCTGCGAACCGGAATGCGGGTCACCGTGGACGGCAGCGCGGGGACCGTCGAGCCGGAGTAGGCACCAGCGCTCGGTCGGATCATGCTTGTCCGACCGTGATGCGTGCATGGACAATGCGTCACGACGCCGTCGCGGTTGCGCGGACTCCCACTATTTGATACGGCGTTGGAGCCATAACGACCTCGCCACGGGGCGGCAACTTCGCGATCCTCTATCTACTACCCCTCCCGTTTCTTGACACTGCCCGAGATCCGCCCGTAGACTCCGCCGGCGACCAACGCCGGGTGTAGCCGCCACCCGCCACCCTTTCCGTTCGCAACGAGGAGCCGCATCGCCATGACCTGCACGCTCAGCGCCCCGCGAAACGGGAGATCTGCGCCCACGACCCGCTGACGATCCGGCGGCCCCGCCGCCGACCCAGACCCCAGCCGTGGGCCGATCCGGACCACGGCCTTTTTGTGCCCGGTCCGCATCGGTCCAGCCGACAACATCGGTCCAGCCAGAAGGAACTGCAGATGCAGACCGGAATCAACCCTCAGGAAAAGACGGTGACCGACGAGCGCCCCACCGCGACGGTGGAGGCGCCGCAGGTGGTGCTGCCTGAGCCGATGCTGCCGCTGGCCGTCATGGCCGAGCACGTCAGCAAGCGCTTCCAGGTGGGCCGCAAGAAGCGGCCTGTGGTGGCCATCAACGACGTTTCGATCCAGATCGAGCGCAACGAGATCTACGGCATCCTGGGCGCCAACGGGAGCGGGAAGTCGACCCTCATCCGGCTCTTTTCAACCCTGCTGACGCTCGACACCGGGCGGGTCGAGATCTTCGGCCATGACATCGAGCGCAACGAGATGGCGGTCAAGCGCCTGATCAACCGGGTCAGCGTGGACGCGGCCTTCTTCAAGAAGCTGTCCCCGTTCGAGAACCTGATCTACGCCGCTCGCCTGTACGGCATGGACGCCCGGCTGGCGCGGGTCGAGGCGATCCGCATCCTGGCCCGGCTGGGAATCGCCGAGAAGCGCCTGTCGCGGCCGCTGGAGCAGATGAGCCGGGGCATGCAGCAGAAGGTGGCGATTGCGCGCGCCCTGCTGACCAGCCCCATCCTGCTCCTCCTGGACGAGCCGACCACCGGCCTGGATCCACGGTCCAAGCTGGAGGTCCAGACCTTCATCGAGGACGTGCGGGACAACCACGACGCGACGATCGTGCTGACCACCCACGATCTGGACGAGGCGGAGCGGCTGTGCCGGCGGATCGCGATCCTGAACGACGGGCGGATCGTGGCCGAGGACACCCCGGCCGGCCTGATGGCAATGGTCGCCGCCGAGCACGGCCAGCCGCCGACCATGGAAAGCGTGTTCATGACCTTCACCGGACGGTCGCTGGACGACGACGTCGAGGAGAAAGAACCCGAAGAGGACGAGTAGATGGCCATCCTGACCCGCGAGCTGAGGGCCTCATACGCCTTCGTCGAGCGGAACTTCAACCTCACCAAGCGCTACTGGGGCTGGGAGGTCGCCTTCCTGGTCTACTCGGTGGCGGGCGCCCTGGCGGTCGCCCTCATCGGTCAGTCTCAGAACGACCAGGTGCTGTTGCTCACCCTGGCGGTCGGCGCCATCTTCTGGAACTACCTGTCCATCCTGTTCAGCTTCATTGCCGAGACCGTGGCCTGGGAGCGCTGGGAGGGGACCCTGGAGTACACGTTCATGGCCCCCGTGCGGCGATGGACCCACATGCTGGGCTCGACCATCTTCGCGGTGACCTACGGTCTGATCCACACCGTGGTCATGCTCGTGGTGCTGGCCCTGTTCTTCGACCTGAACCTGGCCCAGGCCGATCTCGGCACCGCCGCGGTGTTCATGGTCCTGGGCTCGTTCTCGTTCATCGGGATCGGGATCATGACCGCCATCCTGCCGCTCATGTACGTGGAGCGCGGGGCGCAGATGACGTTCGTCCTGCAGTCCGTGCTGCTGCTGATCAGCGGGGTCTACTACTCCGTCGAGATCCTCCCCGAGTGGATGCAGTTCCTCAGCAACTTCAGCCCGGCCACGTACGTCCTGGACGCGGTGCGCGAGGGGCTCATCAACGGCACGTCGGTCACCGCGCTGCTCCACGACGCGTGGCCGTTGGCCGTGATGGGGTTCGTATTCATTCCCCTGGGCCTGTGGGCCTTCGGGCGGGCCGAGCGCTACGCCAAGCGCACCGGCCGGCTGAAGCGGGTGGGCTGACATGAGCGCGAAATTGACCGATGTTCAGGTCCGGCTGCGACCGTATGCCGGGGACAGCGACATCCCGGTCCTGACCCGCATCACCAACGATGCGGAGGCGGCCGACCAGATCAGCGACCGCCTCACCGTGGAGCAGATGACCCTTGAGCTGCGTCCCGACGAGAAGTGCGACCCCGCGCGCGACCTGGTCGTGGCCGAGGTCGGCGAGACGACGGTTGGCTTCGCGAAGGTCGAATGGATCGACACCAACGACGGGCTGCGCGAGTACCGATCCTGGGGAGAGGTGGATCCGGTCTGGCGCCGGCGTGGAGTCGGCTCGGTGCTGTTCGCCCGTGCGCAGGCGCGCATCGCCGAGGTGGCGGCCAGCCACGACATCGATCGACCGCGGGTCGCCGGCTGCTGGGCCGCGGAAACGGACAGGGGCGCGCACGCTCTGTACGAGCAGAACGGGTTCCAGCCGGCGCGCTGGTTCTTCCACATGACGCGCAACCTGGCCGACCCGATCGCGGAACTCCCGCTCCCCGAGGGGCTCGAGGTCCGGCCGGTGACGCGTGAGGACTCGCATCGGCTGTTCCTGGCGGACGGCGAGGCGTTCCTCGACCACTGGGGTGGAGTGGACACCTCGGACACGGCGTTTGCTCGCTGGTCCGAGGAGTCGAGCTTCGACCCGTCCCTGCACGTGGTTGCCTTCGACGGCGATGAGATCGCAGGCGCGGTCATCAACGCGATCTATGCCGATGCGAACCGGCAGCTGGGGATCGAACGGGGCTGGCTGGACTCGGTGTTCACCCGCCGTCCGTGGCGCAGTCGCGGGCTGGCCCACGCGCTGGTTGCCCGCAGCTTGACGCTGATCCGTGACCGCGGCATGACCGAAGCCATCCTGGGGGTGGACGCCGGTAACGAGACCGGCGCGCTGGGGGTCTACACCGACAACGGCTTCGTGGTCAGCGAGAAGTTCACCGCCTACCGGCGAGCGTTCGAGGTGGATCGATGATGGTTGCCGCCGAGCGGGTACTCGTGCCGGAGGCGCCTTCGATTCCGGGGCTGACCTTCCGGCGGCTGCGCCTGCCCGATGATCTGCAGCCGCTCGTCGCGCTGTTCAACCTGGCCAACGAGGAAGATGACGTCGAGGACCGATCCGATGTCGCCGGTTTGGCGGAGTGGTTCTCCCACCCGTCGGGGTTCGACCCGCTCCGCGACTGCCTGATCGCGCACGTCGGCGAGAAGGTCATCGGCTACGGCAAGGTCCATTGGGTGGACGATACCGATGGGGGCCGCGACTACGCGTCGTGGGGCGTGGTCCACCCCGACTGGCGGCGGCGGGGCCTGGGCCGCGCCATCCTGCGCGCCAATCATCGGCGGCTGCGTCAGATCGCGGCCACCCACGATCTGGCCCCCGACGTGGCGCGCCGGTTCGAGACGTGGGCCGCCGAGTCCCAGGTCGGGGCGCTGGCCCTGCTGGAGTCAGAGGGCATGACGGTGGCACGCTCATTCTTCGAGATGCTCCGGCCGAACCTGGACGACGTGGCCGAGTTCGCGCTGCCTGAAGGGATCGAGGTGCGACCCATGCGGCCCGAGCACTATCGGGAGGTGTGGGCCGCCGACGTGGAGGCCTTCTCCGACCACTGGGGCGGGATGGACGGCGGGGAGCAGATGTTCCAGCGCTTCTTCAGCGGCCCATCCTTCGAGCCAGACATCTGGCGAGTCGCCTGGGACGGTGACCAGGTGGCGGGATCGGTGTCCAACGTTGTCATGCGCGAGTTCAACGAGGCGACCGGCGCCCGCCGTGGATTGCTGGCCGGGGTCAGCGTGCGGCGCCCATGGCGCGGGCGCGGACTGGCGCGTGCCCTCGTGGCGCAGAGCCTCATTGTCTTGCGCGAGCGAGGGATGGCCGAAGCCGTGCTGGGCGTGGACGCCGACAACCCGACCGGGGCCATCGGGGTGTACGAGGCCAACGGATTCGTCGTCCATCAGCGCGAGCGGAGCTACCGCAAGCCCTTCTGAGTCCGGCTCGCTGCCATGGAGCCCCATCGGTACCGCCGCCGACCTGATCGCCCGCCGCATGTGTCGGTCCGTGACACGTATCGGACAAGTTCGCCCGCGTGCTTGGCCGTAAGGTGCCCAACGGTGTCGCATTCGGCGCCGGAGAGGCCTGTCATGGCCTTATTCGAGGCCCTTCTTGGCCGATAAGGATCGCGGCGAGGCACATCCGGCTGAACGGTTGGCGTTCTGTGCCGTCGGCCTTCCCCGAGAAAGCTGAACCTAGGAGGCGACGTGCTCCGCCAGGACGCGGTCGCGAACCTCGTGGTAGTAGGCCACCAGCTGCTGGGTGACACGCTCCCAGGAGTAGTCCTCGGCCTTCGTGCGGCCGGCCTCGCCCATCCGATGTCGCAGGTCCGGATCGCCGGCCAGCTTGTACAGCGCCGCCGCGATGGCACGCGGATTGCGCGGCTCGACCAGGTAGCCCTCGACATCGCGCGAGACGACGTTCTTGTAGCCGTGGATGTCCGAGGCCACGATCGGCAGGCCGGCGGCCATGGCTTCCAGCAGGACGATCCCGAAACTCTCCTGGCCGGTGGATGGGGCGCAGAAGACATCCGCGCTGGCGAAGTAGCGGAGCTTGGCGGCCTGGGACACGTGGCCCACGAACTCGACGTCGCGGATGCGGCGGGTCGCGGCGTAGCGTCGGTACTCGCGGAGCCGCGGACCTTCGCCGACCACGATCAGGCGCGCGTCGACGCGGCGCTTCCGGAGCCGGTGGTAGCCGCGCAGGAGGTACGACATGCCTTTGCGGTCCTCCATCCGACCCACGAACAGGATGTTCAAGGTCCCGTCCCGCAGCTCGTCGAACGGCTGCGCCGTGGCGAACGGCTCGATCTCGACTCCATTGGGAATGATCCGGTAGTCGCCCTCGAAGTAGCGGCCGATGAAGTGGCGGGCCGCGCCGCTGACCGCAATCCGGCCGTGCAGGCGCGCGGCCAAACCGGAGCCAGCCCGGCGTCCGAGCCAGTAGGACGGCGAGAAGCCGCCAAACGCGTGGAAGGTCGCCACGTTGACGGTCCTCGATTCGCGCAGCACCACGGGGCACAGGAACGGGACGAACGGCTCGTGGAAGTGGAGCACGTCGAAGCGGTGGGCCGCCAGCAGGTCGCGGATCCGGGGTCTGAGCCGCCAGCCAATGGTCAGGCGGCCGACGCTGCCGTTGCTGGGCACCGCCCAGCCCGTGCCGACGCGGATGACGTGGCCCTCGCTGTCGCGCTCCGGACCGTACTTGGGGGTGATGATCCACGCGTCGTGGCCCAGCGAGCGAAGCTCCTCGTAGGTGTGGCGGACGTGCTCGTTGACCCCGCCGGGGTGCGGAAAGCCATACGGGCTCACGATCCCGACCTTCAGTGAGGCCCGCGGAACGGTCGGGCCGGTCGGCTCCGCGCGAACGTCGAGGCGGGCGGCCTCGGGAGCCTCAATCACGCTCATCGCCACTCTCCGGACGGGCGCAGAGTATGCCCCAGCTTGCGGGCCTTGGCCACCAGCTGACGGCCGTACACCGCCACATTGTGGCCGGTGCTCCAGTGGCGGCCGACCGCCTCCACCGCACCCTCTGCCAGCGCGGCCCGGAACTCCGCACCCGTGGTGCCGTCGAAGGTGGTCCAGGCGCTGCCCACCGTCTCCAGCACGTGGGCGTCTGAGCTGCCCAACCCAGGGAGTTGGAGGCGCTCGGCGTTCAGCTCGGCCAGCGCCGCGTGGCGCAGCCGGCCGCCGAGGCTGGGGTTGATCAGCTCGACCGCGTCGAGGTGCCGCTCGGGGCGTGGATCGGTCTGGAGGCGAACCAGGCTCCCTCGGCCGAGCGAGAGGAAGATCCCCAGCGCGTGGGGCGCGATGGCCAGGCCACCCTGTTCATGGATCCGCTCCACGGTCTCGGCTACCGAGCGAAACGGCGGGATGGGGCTGGTCAGGAACAGACCGAGCAGGTGACCGCTGCGGGTCGTGATCTCCTCGCCCACCACGAGCCCGAAGTGGTACTCGCCCGCCGCGTGCATGGCCTGGGCACGCAGCGCACCGTCGATCCGATCGTGGTCGGTGATGGCCACCAGGTCCAGGCTCGTCCGCTGCTCGACCCAGCCGAGCAGGTCCACCAGGCGCGCGGTGCCGTCGGAGTACAGGGTGTGGAGGTGGAGATCGGCCATGCCGTGCGCCCCGCTCCGGGGTCCGGATCGGCTCATGGTCGGCCCCCGCCGTCAGCAAGCAGATCGGGCAGCTGTTCGGGCGTCAGGTCGGCCCAGATCGGCTGGAAGGCGGCCCACCATTGCTCGGGCGCCCGGGCGATGTGATCGGCCAGGACGTCGGTGATGCGCTGGGTCAGGGCCGCCACGTCGGCCCGGCGGTTGCCGGTCGGTGTCCACGCCACGAGGTCGGTGCGGGCCGCGAAGCGATTCGGGGCGGTTCGGCGGAGCGTGCCGACGACCACCGGAGCGCCGGTCAGGACCGCGAGCGTGGCCGGACCACCCGGCACCCGCGCCGGATGGCCGAAGAGGCTCACCACCAGGCCGCTCCCGCTCACGTCGCGGTCGGCCGCGATGGCCACCAACTCGCCGTGGCGCAGGCCATTTAGCACGCGACGACCGGACGGCGGTGCCACCATCTCGCCTCCTGCACTGCCCGCCCCGCGTCGCGAACGCAGGTACGCGAACAGCTCCGGCGGCTCGATGCGCTCGACCGGGGCCACCCAGCGCAGGCCGCGGGCGGCAAGCCAGATGGCCCCCGGCTCGAAGTTGCCGAAGTGGGCAGATACGCCGATGACGCCGCCCGTCCGCGCGAGCGCTTCGACGCCGGCCGCGTCGTCAAGCACGAGCATCTGGGCGATATCCCGGCGGCCGTGCCGCGGGAGGCGGATCACCTCCAGGTAGTAGCGGGCGTGGGCCACGAATGCCGCGCGCACCAGTCGCCGCAGCTCGGTGCCGTTGACCGGCCGGCCCGTGGCCGCGCACACGCGGGCCAGGTTGGCCGCCACCAGCCGGCGCCGGGCCGGGGCGAATCGGTACCACGCCAACCCGAGCCGGTCCGCCAGGGCGTAGGCGGCGCGACCGGGGAGGAGGCCGACCAGCGCATCCCCCAGCTCCAGGCCGGCGCGCAGGACCAGGCCGCCCGGACGCAGGCTCATCGGCCGCCGATGGTCCAGTCCTCGCCCGCCCGGGCGCGTGCCAACGCTGCGGCGGCCGCGGCCCGGTCGGCCGCGGTCTGGGGCCACACCGGGCGGAACATGTACCACTGGCCCGGGTCGCCGGCGATGACCTGGCCAAGGGCATCGGCCAGGGCCTGGGTGGCGCGGTAGACTTCGGCCGGTTCGCTGCTGCTGGCCCGGATGACGGGGTATCCCCACGCCTCCAGCCGGTCGTCATCGGTCCGCCGGGCGCCGATGGGCAGGATTGCGGCACCGGTCCGGGCCGAGATCACCGCCGGCCCCGCCGGGAACGTGGTGGCGGCTCCCAGCAGCTCGACCGGGACGTCGCCGGGTCGGTAGGCGCCATCGCACAGGAGGGCGAGGTTGCCGCCGCTCCGGAGCACCTTGTACAGCCGGCGCAGGTTGCGCCACCCGATGATCTGTACCCCGAACGCGCCGCGCACCGCCGCCAGGTGGTCGTACAGCCGCCCGTAGGTCGTGTCGTCACCCACCACGCTGATCTTTTCGCCCTCGACCATCAGGGCTGGGGCCAGCAGGTCCATGGCGCCCACGTGGACGGCGCATATGAGGAGCCCCTTGCCCTCCGTGCCCTGGGCGGCGGCCAGGTTCTCCCAGCCATGGAACGTGACCCGCTGCCGGGCCTCCACCGGGTCCAGGGCCGGCAGCCGCATGACCTCGGCCAGGTAGCGGCCGTAGTTCTGGAACGCGCGGCGCGCGGCGCGCGACACGCGTGGATCCTCAACCGGAAGGCCCAGGGCCTGGGCCATGTTGGCTCGGATCACGGCGCCCTTCGCGCCGGACACGTCATAGGCGCCGTTGGCAAGCGCCGCCGCCGCCGGCAGCACGACCCGGCGAGGCAGCGCGCTCAGGGCGCGTTCGGTCGCTCGGTAGCCCCAGTACGCCAGCCGCTCACGCCCGCGCTCGCCCCCACGCGCAGCATATTGCCGCGCCCGAGCGCGAGTCGAGCTTCCCTCAGCGGTCATGGGCGGACGCTCTCAGCGAGGCCTTCAGCGCCGGGCGGTGGCTTTGGCGCGAGGCACTCGCGGGGCACGCCTGGCCCGTACCGGACGCGGCGCCTCGGTGCCGTCCAGGGTCTCGTTGTCCTCGCCCCGGATGAAGGCCTCCACCCGCTCCCGGGCCACGTCGTCGTGGATCTGGATGGGCGGCGACTTCATGAAGTACGAGGACGGCGCGACCAGCGTGCCGGCCAGCCCGCGGTCCAATCCCAGCTTGGCGCAGCGGATGGCATCGGTGATGACGCCGGCGCTGTTCGGCGAGTCCCAGACCTCCAGCTTGAGCTCCAGGTTGAGCGGCACGTCGCCGAAGGTGGTTCCTTCCATCCGGATGTGGCACCACTTGCGGTCCTTCAGCCACGGCACGTAGTCCGAGGGCCCGACGTGGACGTTGTCCGCCCCCAGCTCGTAGTCGAGCATCGAGGTCACCGCGTTGGTCTTGCTGATCTTCTTCGACTCCAGCCGCTCGCGCTCGAGCATGTTCAGGAAGTCGGTGTTCCCTCCGAAGTTGAGCTGATAGGTGCGATCCACCCGCACGCCGCGGTCCATGAACAGCCGGGTCAGGACCCGGTGCGTGATCGTGGCGCCCACCTGGCTCTTGATGTCGTCACCGATGATCGGCAGGCCGTGCTCGGCAAATCGGCGCTGCCAATACGCCTCGCGCCCGATGAACACCGGGATGGCGTTGATGAAGCCGACACCCGCCTGGAGTGCCTGCTCTACGTACCACTTGGTGGCGTCTTCGCTGCCCACCGGCAGGTAGGAGACCAGGACGTCGACCTCGCGGTCGCGGAGGATGCCGACCACGTCGGCGGTCTGGCCGGGCGCCTTCTCGATTACCTGGGACAGGTACTTGCCCAGCCCGTCGAGGGTCATGCCCCGATCCACGGTGACGCCCAGGTGGGGCACCTGCTGGAACACGTACGTGTTGTTGGGCGCGGCGTAAATGGCCTCCGACAGGTCCTTGCCGACCTTGTTGCGGTCAATGTCGAACGCGGCCACGAACTCGATGTCGCGGATGTGGTAGCCGCCCAGGTCGACGTGCATGAGGCCCGGGATCTGGTCCCCGACACGGGCGTTCTCGTAGTAGTAGCGCCCCTGGACCAGGCTCGAGGCGCAGTTGCCCACGCCCACGATGGCGACCCGGACCTTGCCGTCCGAGCGTCGCTTCCCGTTCCGCCCGTTCGAGGCGATCTTGGTATTGGTGGCCACGATGTTCAGCGCTCCTTGTCTTGACCGATGGGGGCAGGCAGGGCGGCGGAAGCCGCCTGCTGACGAACGTTCCAGATGCGCTGGGCGACGGTCACCCAGGCGAGAATGGCGATGAGGCCCATCGCCGCGATCAGAGCGATGGCATGGCCAAGCCCAGCCAGCGCCAGGCCCAGGACCAGGATGATCAGCCGCTCGGGACGGGGCGCCAAGCCGTTGGAGGCAGTGAAGCCGACGGCCTCGGCCCGGGCCCGCGAGTAGCTGACCAGGAACGAGCCGCTCAGAGCGAGGGCGGCCAGCATGACTGGCACGAAGGGTTGGGCGGTGCGATCCAGCCAGAAGGCCACGATGCCGAGGTAGACGAGGGCTTCCCCGGTGCGGTCCAGGGTGCTGTCCAGGAACGCCCCGAAGGGCGTGGCGCCGCCCTGGGCCCGGGCCAGGCCGCCGTCGATGGCGTCCAGACTCGCGCCCACGGCCAGGAACACCGCGCCCAGCAGCAGGGATCGCTGCCATACCAGGAGGGAGGCAGCGGCGACCAGGATCAGGCCAGAAACCGTGACCGAGTTGGGGGAGACCCCCGCCGCGGCCAGGACATTCACCACCGGCGCCACGGCCACCCGACCCGCCTCCTTGAGCCGGGCCGAGAGGAGCGCATCGCCGCGCGGCGCTCGGTCAGCGGACACGAAGCACGCCTCCCGCATCCAGGCCCTGGGTGGCGGCCAGGCGCAGGTCACCTGCCACCAGGCGTTGCTGGGCGGCGGTCAGCGCCGCGAAGGCGGCGGGTCGCAGGGCGCACAGCTTCTCGCGACCGTGGGGCCGCATTTCCACCAGCCCGGCCGTGCGCAGGATCCGCAGGTGCCAGCTGATGAGCGGCTGAGACAACCCGAATCGAGCCGACAGCTCATTGACGGGGAGGGGTCCCGACTCGCCCAGGATGGCGCAGATCCGCAGCCGGGTGGGGTCGGCCAGGGCGCGGTACAGGTCGCGCAACAGGCGGAGGTCGCGGGTCGCGATCGAGTCGGCGCGGAGAAGGGTCACGCGGTGGGGCCTCTCAGGAGAGAACCGTTAAGGTAGCCTTTATATAAGGCGGGGCTTATCCTATTACCCGAATTGGGCAGGTGTCAACACGACCTCCGCCGATCGGGACGCGGTAGAGTCCGGCCATGCCGACCTCCACACCGGACGCGCTGTGGTCGTCGCCGGCCGCCGGTCGCCTGCGGCCGGTGGCGGTGGAGGTCAACGACCTCGCTCGCCGGGTGGGCAACCGGCCGATTCTGGACGGGATCGAGCTGGCGGTACCGGTCGGGGCGCGTGTCCTGCTGTCCGGGGTCGACCCCGAGGCTCCTTCGCTCCTGTTGCGGATCATGGCCGGCCTGGCCCGCGCGGATCGTGGAACGGTGACTCTGGCCGGGCTCCAGCGGGAGACGGCCATTCCCGGGGGCTGGGTGCGGAGGATCGGGTTCGTTGGATCGGATCCGGGCATTCCGCGGTGGATGACGGCGGCCGAAAGCCTTGACCTGGCCGCGCGCCTGGCCGGGATCGACGGTGCGGAACGACAGCGCGAGATCGAAGAATTCCTCCAGGCGTTCCGGCTGGGCGCCATCCGCGACCGTCCGTTGCAGCATGCCGGGCGCATCATTCTCGAACGGACGGCGCTGGCAGCCGCCCTCCTCCCCGACCCCGAAGTCCTCCTCCTGGATGAGCCGCTGCGCGCCCACGCTCCGTCCGACCGACTGCGGCTGCTCCGCATCCCGGGCGAGCGCCGAACCGTGCTCATCGCCAGTCGCTACCCGGCCCAGCAGGGCGGTTTCGTCGACCGGGTGGTCCTCATCCGCGATGGACGCGTGGCGCTCCATGCGCCGATCGGCGAGCTGGACGCGCAGCGCCTGCCCCTCTCGTTGCGGGGCCTGACCGCATTGGCCGACCTGGTCCCATGATCCTCACCGTCCACGTCGCGCGCCAGCTCTGGATTCAGCTCCGGCTGCTGGGCCTGCTGGTCCTTCCGGCCATCGCGGCCGTGGTGGCGGTCATCGTCGACGGCCAGTTCGGTTCGGAGGCCGGTCGCCTGGCGCTGGCGGTTGGCTTCGCCGCGGCCGCCGTGCTGAGCGCAGCCCTGGTGGGCACAGGCTTCAGCGAGGAAATCGGCTCGGGCGCCGCAGCGTGGCTGGTGGTCCGGGCCGTGCCCCGGACAGCGCTCATCAGGGCTTGGCTGGCGCTTCCGGCGCTGGCCGTGCTGGTGGCATTCGTACTGGCCGGGATCCTGGCCGGCCTCGCCCTGCCGCCTCCGTTGGAAGGGGCGCCGGGTCCGGTCGCGGTGGCCGTGACGGTGCTCGCCGCCGCCGCTCCGGCGCTGCCACTGTCGGCGGCTGCGCTGGCCATCGCCGTCGATGCTTCGAGCCGGGTCACGCTCGTGACGGTCGTCGGGGGAGCCGCGATATTAGCCCTGCCGTTCGTCCTGGTCGGTGAGACGGCCGTCCATCCCGCGAGCGGCTACTGGCTGGTGGCCGGAATGGTCCCTGCCGATCGGCCGATCACGGTGGGCCTCCAGGCCATCGGCCTCTGCCTGACCCTGGCCGCCCTGGCCTGGGCCGGCGCCGCCTTGCGGTTCCGGCGGCGCGACCTCTGATGGGTCGAGATCAGGGCTGGATGGGCAGTGCGACCACGATCAGCTCGCCCCAGTTGCGGTTGAAGCCCTGGGAGGTTTGGAGCGTCAGCCGTTCGTGGTCGGTGGCCGCCGTCCAGCGGCCTCCCTCCTCGCACTCGGGGCCCGCATACAGGAGGTCCAGCGGCGGGCTCGGCATTGGCTCGGCGTCCGGGTCGGGGCAGGACACGTTGGGGTGGACCTCGGTCACGCGGTAGCGGAGGACCTGGCCGTCGGACATCAGGACCCGCACCTCGGCGCCGAGCTGGACGTTCCACAGGCCTATGAACAGCGGCCGCAGGGCGTGCGCCACGATGTACGAATTCGTTCCGCGGCCCGGGTCCGAGGTCTGCGAGAGCAGAAATGCGCAGCAGTCGCCGAGCGGCTGGCCTGGCGCAAGCCGCTGGATGGCGACATTGACGCCTACTGACTCGATCTGGATCTGGGTCGCCACCCAGTCGCTGGGGATCGGCGTGGCCTCGGGCGTGGCCACGGGCGTGCCATCCGTCGAGGGAGCGGCCGCGGGCGTCTGGGTCCCACCCACCAGGCTCGGGTTCGGGATAGGCGCCAGGCTGGGCGGCGCGCCCTCGTCCAGCGGCAGCTGGCCGGCAAGAATCAGGACCACCCCCAGCAGGGCCAGGGTCAGCGGAAGGGCCAGACCTCGGGCCCGGCGACCGTTCAAGCCGGCAGCCACCCGAGCAGGATGCCGGGGAAGATGCCGAGCAGGAGCACGCCGGCCACGCTGAGCACCAGCGCCAGGCGGCCCACTCCGGTGCGCTCCACCTCCGCCGGCTCGGCCTCCGGGTCACGCATGTACATGTAGACCACGACCCGCAGGTAGTAGAACGCGGCCAGGGCGGCATTCAGGGCGATGGCCACCGCCAGCCAGGCCAGGCCCGCGTCGACCGACGCCAGCAGCACGTACAGCTTGGCAAAGAACCCGACCGTGGGCGGGATGCCGGTCAGCGACAGGAGCAGGACGGTCATGGCCGCGGCCAGGGCCGGCTGGCGCCCGGCCAGGCCCGCGAACGACCCCAATCCACCGTAGCGGCGCACGTCGCGCTGAAGCATGCCGACCACCGCGAAGGCCGCGATGTTCATCACCGAGTAGCCGACCAGGTAGAACACGACCGCCTCGATGGCCTCCCTGGCGACCACCGGATCGGTGGCCGCCGCAAACGCCGCCAGCCCAGCCAGGATGTATCCGGTATGAGCGATCGACGAGTAGGCGAGCATCCGCTTGACGTTGGTCTGGGTCAGGGCCACGACGTTGCCAAACGTCATGGTCACCAGGGCCAGGACCACGAATACGTCCAGCCAGTCGGCGCGCAACGGGCCGAACGCCTCGCCGAAGAGGCGCAGCAGCAGGGCGAAGGCCCCCAGCTTGGGGCCCACTGACAGGAACCCGGTTATGGGCGTCGGGGCGCCCTGGTAGGCGTCCGGGGTCCAGAAGTGGAACGGCACCGCCGCCGCCTTGAAGGTCGCGCCCACGGTCAGGAAGCCGATCGCGACCAGCACCGCCCCGTTCATCAAGCCGCCCGAGAACACCTCGGCAATCTCGGTGAACACGGTCGAGCCGGTCAGGCCGTACGTCCAGGCGATCCCAAACAGGAGGATGGCGCTCGCAAATGACCCGAGCAGGAAGTACTTCAGCCCACCCTCGTTGCTGAACCGATCGGTCTTGTGGAAGGCGGCCAGCAGGTAGGCCGGCATGACCATCAGCTCCAGACCCAGGAACAGGGTGATGAGATCCGCGCTGCTGGAAAGGACGAAGATGCCCAGGGTCGAGAACAGCAGGATGGCGTTGAACTCGCCCAACGGCAGGCGGCGGACGACCAGGTAGCCCGGCGCGAACAGGGTCGTCAACAGGCCGATACCGACCGCCGCCAGCTTCAGCACCAGCGCCAGCCGGTCCACGGTGTAGACCCCTCCCGCCAACGCCTCACTGGGCGGGGTGGTCCAGACCGCGCCGATGGCCAGCGCGGTGGCCGCCAGGCCGGCCACGGTCAGCGGGGTCAGCAGCCACTTGCGCTCCCGGGGCAGGAACAAGTCGACGGTGATAATCACCAGGACCGAGATGGCCAGCGCCGCCTCGGGCAGGAGTGGGTACAGGGCGGCGGGGTCGTTCATACCGGTCTCACCATGGCCAGGCGACCAGATTGAGCCCCGCGGCGCTCTGAACCGCCTCCAGGATGCGCTGCACCGGCCCGGCGGTGGCCTCCAGGACGGGGGCCGGGAACACGCCCAGGGCCACGACCAGGACCACCAGCGGCGCCAGCGACAGCCATTCGACGCGGGTCAGGTCACGCAGCCCGCCCCAGGCCCGGCGCATCCAGTCCGACGGCACCGCGAAGAACGCGCGCTGGAACATCCACAGCATGTAGACCGCGCTGGCGATCACCACCAGCATGGCCCAGGCGGCCACCCAGGGGGAGTACTGGAACGCGCCGAGCAGGACGAGGAACTCGCCCACGAACCCGGACAGCCCGGGGAGGCCGATGGAGGCGAAGATGAACAGCCCGAACAGGGCGGCATAGGCCGGCATCCGGGCGTTCAGCCCGCCCATGTGGCTGATCATCCGGTCGTGGGTCCGCTCATAGATGACCCCCACCAGCAGGAACAGGGCCCCGGTCGTGATGCCATGGCTGACCATTTGGAAGACGGCCCCCTGCAACCCCTGGGCATTGAACACGAACGTGCCGAGGATGACGAACCCCATGTGCGACACGCTCGAGTAGGCGATCAGCTTCTTCATGTCGGGCTGCACCATCGCCACCAGCGCGCCGTAGACGATGGCCACCAGGGCCAGGCCGATCATGAGTGGCGCGAAGGAGTGGGCCGCATCGGGCAGCAGCGGCAGTGAAAACCTCAGGAACCCGTAGCCGCCCAGCTTGAGCAGTACCCCGGCCAGGATGATGGAGCCCGCGGTCGGGGCCTCGACGTGAGCATCGGGCAGCCAGGTGTGGAACGGCCACATCGGCACCTTGATGGCGAACGCCAGCCCGAACGCGATGAACGCGCCAGCCTGGAGCAGGTCGGGAAACGGGGCGCCGCGGAGGGCTTCGTAGCTGAACGTGAACGTTCCGCCCGGGAGGTTGGCGTTGGCGATGACCACGGCCAGGATGGCGACCAGCATGAGGAGCGAGCCGACCAGGGTGTAGATGACGAACTTCAGCGTGGCGTAGATGCGCTGTGGTCCGCCCCAGATCCCGATCACCAGGTACATCGGGATCAGGCTCAGCTCCCAGAAGACGTAGAACACGAACAGGTCGAGCGCCACAAAGACGCCGAGCATGCCGGCCATCAGCAAGAGCATCGCGGCGTAGTACTCCTTGACCCGCATCTGGATCGGTCCCCACGAGTACAGGATGCTCACCACGCTCAGGACCGTGGTGAGCAGCACCAGCACGGCGCTCATGCCGTCCACCCCCAGCTGGTAGCGGATCCCGAACGCGCTGATCCACGGAAGGTCCTCGCGGAATTGGAACTCCGCCCCGGCCGGGTCGTACCCCAGCAGGAACAGGCTGAAGCCCAGGCTCACGAGCGCCGCAAGCAGGGCCACCCAGCGGATGAGCCGATGGTTGGCGCCCGGCACGAACAGCAGGGCCGCCACGCCGAGAAGCGGCGTGAAGACGATCAGCGACAGGACCGGCAGGCCGCTCATGTCAGCGCACCACCGTGGCGTAGACCAGCAGCACGATGACCAACCCGGCCGCGATACCCAACCCGTAGTTCTGGACCCGACCGGTCTGGGACCGGCGCAACCCGCCGCCCAAGCGCTGGGCCAACCAGCCGACGCCGTTCACCGCCCCATCGATGACCTTCACGTCGAACCACCACAGGGCGTTGGAGAGCACCACGCCTCCGCGGGCGAAGACGAGCTGGTACAGGTCGTCGAAGTAGTACTTGTTCAGGCTGGCCCGATACATCCCAGGTCCCAGCCCGAACGGGATGCGCTGCACGAAGCGCGCCGGCGCCTCGGGATCCTGGATGTACCAGCGCCGGGCGAGCAGGATCCCGGCCAGCCCGACCGAAGCTCCGGCGAGCAGCAGCAGGCCGCCCAGGCCGAACAGCTCGAAGCCGTGCGCCTCCCCATGTTCCAGGGCGCCGGCCAGGATCGAGCCGGGCTGGATGCCGGCCCCCAGCTCCTCCGCGCCACGGAACACCTCCTCGAGCCACTGGTGAATGGCGCCGCCCTCGGGCGGAATGCCCAGCAGCAGCCCGGCCAGCACGGTGGGCACGGCCACGATGACGAGCGGCGCCACCATGGTCGGTGCGCTCTCGTGGACGTGGTGCCACGCCGCCGCCGGCCCGCGCCACGCGCCGTGGAAGGTCATGAAGATCATCCGGAAGGCGTAGAACGCGGTCAGGAACGCGACCCCGATGCCCACCGCCCAGTAGATCGGATAGCCGCGGGCGAATGCCTCCGACAGGATCTCGTCTTTGCTGAAGAACCCCGCGAAGATCGGGATCCCGGCCAGGGCCAGGGCCCCCACCACCATGGTCCCGTAGGTCCAGCGCATCCGTTCCCGGAGGCCGCCCATGAACCGCATGTCCTGCTCCCCGCCGGCGCCGTGGATGACCGATCCCGAGGCCATGAACAGCAGCCCCTTGAAAAAGCCGTGGGTCAGCAGGTGGAAGATGGCCGCCACCCAGGCGCCGATGCCCAGGGCGAAAAACATGTAGCCCAGCTGGCTGACGGTGGAGTAGGCCATCACCTTCTTGACGTCGTTCTGGGTCAGCGCAATGGCCGCCGCCAGGACGGCGGTGAACACGCCGATGGCGGCGACGACACCCATTGCCTCCGGGGAGTGGGCAAAGATCGGGTTGGCGCGGGCGACCAGGTACACCCCGGCGTTGACCATGGTCGCGGCGTGGATGAGGGCGCTGACCGGGGTGGGGCCTTCCATGGCGTCGGGCAGCCAGACGTGGAGCGGGAACTGGGCGCTCTTGCCCACCGCACCCGCGAACAGGAGCAGGGCGATGAGGGTGATATGCCAGCCCTCCAGGCCGCCGATCCCGGCGAACACGTCGTCGAAGGTCAGCGTACCGAGCAGGGTCCAGATCAGGATCACGCCCAGCCCAAAGCCGAAGTCGCCGACCCGGTTGACGATGAACGCCTTCTTGGCCGCTCCCGCCGCCGACGGCTTCTTGTACCAGTAGCCGATCAGGAGGTACGAGCACAGCCCGACTGCCTCCCAGCCGACGTACAGGAGCAGGAAGTTGTCGGCCAGGATCAGCAACAGCATGCTGAACATGAACAGGTTCAGGTAGGCGAAGAAGCGCCACACGCTGCGGTCGCCGTCCATGTAGCCGATGGAATAGACGTGGATCAGCAGGCCGACCGTGCCGACCACCAGCAGCAGGACCGCGGTCAGCGCGTCCACGAAGAACGTGATCTCGATCCGGAAATCGCCCGACACGATCCAGTCGTAGACGGTGACCCGGTACTCGGCGCCTCCGAAGATGACCGAGCCGAAGATCGCCATCGACGCCGCCCAGGCCACGGCCACCAGTGCGACCGGGACCCACCACGAGCGGTAGACCGGCCGCGGCCCGCCGGGCCTCACGTGACCGGGCTGCCCGCGCCCGTCGTTCAGCTCGTCGGGGATGATCCCATCGGCCCCGTTGGCGTTGGCCAGGTCGTCGGCGTGGCCCCGGTGGGGCGAGGTCTCGCGCTGCTCCTCCTCGGTCGGGACGCCGCGGTACCCGGACTCGTCGACCGCCTCGGCGTGGGAGGCGTGCGCGTCGCCGCCCGTGTCGTGACCCGCCCCGGCGCCGTGCTCCTCATCGTGCTCGGCGTGCTCCGGAATGCGGTCGAGGCGCGGCCCAAGCAGCACCGCGAACAGGAAGCCGGCCAGCGGCAGGGCCGGGATCAGGGCGACGAGCGACTGCAGGTCCAGCGCGCTACTCCTTCAGATCGGCGTAGTCGTCGACCTCGGCGGTCTGACGCGTGCGGATGATCGCGATGACCAGGGCCAGGCCCACCGTCGCCTCCGCTGCCGCGACGGCCATGACGAGCAGCGCGAAGACGGCGCCGGCGTTATCGGTGGCGTAGTAATCGAACGCGTTGAACGCCACCAGGGCCAGGTTGACGGCGTTCAGCATGAGCTCGATGCAGATCAGCATCATGATCGCGTTGCGTCGGGCCAGGAAACCGAAGGCCCCGATCCCGAACAGGGCGAGTGACAGGAACAGGTAGCCGTTGAGGCCCATCGGTCAGTTCATCCGCTCGTCTTCTTCGGGCCGCCGGGCCAGGTAGATGGCGCCGATGATGGCGGCCAGCAACAGGAAGCCCACGATCTCGAACGGCAGCGCGTAGTCGTTGAAGATGGCGGCGGCCAGGGCGTCGAGCTCAACCGGGATGATCACGCTGGGGTTGGGCCAGTCGGTCTGGAGCAGGGCCCATCCGACGAGGGCCACGATCCCGATGGCGACCAGGGCTGCGAAGGGCGCCTGCCGCTGGAAGGGTGCCGGCAGGTTGGCGTCACCGGCCTGGGTCAGCATGATCGCGAACAGGATCAGGACGCTGATGGCGCCCAGGTAGATGAGGACCTGGGCAGCGGCCACGATGGGCGCGCCGAGCAGGGCGTAGGTGCCGGCCAGGGCTCCGAAGGAGACCATCATGGCCACCGCGGAATGGATCACGTTCCGCAGCAGGACGGCCGCCAGGCCGCCGCCCAGGACGCCGGCGGCGAGCACCACGAAGAGGACGGTCGAGATGTCCAGAGTCGAGGCTCCCGTTCGAAGACCGAACGCTCACACGGCCTCGCTCCAGAGGCCGTGGCCGATTCTACGGCAAGAGCTGATCTCCCTCGCGCCCGGCGGTCACCTGCAGGCCGTTGGCGGTGGACGCGGCCAGAGTGGCGGCGTCCATGGCCAGGACGTCCATCTGGTCGTCGGTTCGTGCCGGATCGTGGTGGAACAGGACCAGCTTGCCGACCTGGGCGCGGCGCGCGAAGGCGATGGCCTCGGCGACCGATGAGTGGCCCCAGCCCAGCCGCTCGGCACGCTCTTCGTTTGTGTATTGAGCGTCGTGGATGAGCACGTCCGCCCCGCGCGCCAGGCGCAGCCCGCTCACCCAGGATGTGTCGCCATCTCCGTCACTCGTCCCCAGAGCCGGCTCGTGGTCGCTCAGGTAAGCCAGCGACTGGCCGTTCCCGGTGATGCGGTAGCCGAGCGTCGCCCCCGGATGGATCACCTCGTCAGCCCGGATCGTGAACGGACCGATCCGGAACGGCTCCTCGGGGGCGTCATGGAAATCGAAGTTGGCGCGCAGGTCGCGCAGCCGAATCGGGAACAGCGGCGGGGAGAGGTAGCGGGTCAGGCGCGCCCGCAGGTGTAGGGTCGGCGAGGGCGGGCCCCAGATGTGGATCTCGCACCCGCGCCGGAAGATGGGCGCAAAGAAGCCCAGCCCCTGGATGTGGTCCATGTGGAGGTGGGTGAGGAGGATGTCGATCCGCCCCGCCTCCATCGCGACCTCGGCGCCCAGACGCTGGATGCCGGTCCCCGCGTCGAGGACAAGCAGCGTCCCATCGTCGCCGCGCACCTCCACGCAGGCCGTGTTGCCGCCATAGCGCGCAGTCTGGGGGCCGGCGGCGGCCACCGACCCGCGGGTGCCCCACAGGCGGACGATCACGCCTCGGGGGACTCCCAGAACATCGTCACCGAGCCCATCACGTCGCCGTGCCCGCCGGTCAGCGGGAAGGCGGTGACGCCGATCCGGCGCGCGACGCCGTCGCCGCCCGTGATCTCGATCGTGGCGTGAGCCGGACGGCCCTGGCGCAGGGCGATGATCGGAGGCAGCTCTTCCCTGGGCAGCGGGTTTCCGGACTCGTCCCGGGGGCGGAAGGACGTGGTCCAGGTCTCGAACGGCATCTGGTCCACGTCGTCGGCCCGCACGCCGAGGGTGGGCTCGGCCGCCTCGTTGAAAAAGACGAGATCCCCCTCGCCGTCGATGACCCACATCGGGATGGACAGGTGCTCCGAAAGCTGGCGGAGGAGGATCATCTCGATCGGCTGCTGGGGGAGATCGGTCATCCGGGCGAGGATACCCGCTGACGTCCTCCGACACCGTCGCCCCGGATCACTCAGCTTGGCCCGATCGTCCTGCCCTGGATGGACCGATGGGCGCGCGTCCTGGTCGCTTCGCTTGCGCTCAGCTCCGCGATCGAGCTCGCGCAGCCAGGGGTTCCCGACCGCTCGGCCGATGTCGACGACCTGAAAACGGCGCCAGAGCGCCCGTCAGCAGCGAAATGCGACACCCGGGGGCACCGATCGGCACGGCAGGAGCTTCATCCTGGCTGATAGGTGTCACGGGCAAGCACACGGCGTCGGCGCAGCGGGAAGGCGCCGGTTTAGCGGGTGGGGCGCTCCCGGTCGGACATCTCCAGGATGTCGAGCATGGGCAGGTCGCGCTGGTACTCGCTGAACTCGAACTCCGGGCCGCAGCGCAGCGCGTCGTAGGGACAGGCGTCGGCGCAGATGCCACAGAAGATGCAGCGGCTCACGTCGAGCTGGTAGGTCTCCAGGATGCGCGGCCGCGGCATGAGCGCGCCGACCGGGCACGTCTCCGCGCAGCGCCCGCATGACACGCACGGGGTCTCGTTCAGCGAGACGTAATCGGCGGTCGTAACCAGCGAGTCGAAGCCCTTGCCGATGAAGTCGTAGCACCCGGCGCCCACGATGTCCTTGCACACCTGGGCGCATCGGCCGCAATCGATGCAGCGCGAGTAGTCGCGCAGGATGAACGAGTGGGTCTCGTCCCGGCCGTAGCCGTGGTTGATGCCGACATACGGGTTGTCCTGGATCGACCGCTCGTCGATCGTCATGTTCAGGGTGGTCTCGTACTCGATGGCCGCCTCGCGCAGGTCGCAATGGCCGATCGCTTCGCACGTGCACTGGAGGCAGCGGGCGGCCTCGCCCATGGCCTGGTCGTGGGTATAGCCGTGCTCGTACTCCTCGAAGTTCGTGCGCCGCTCCTGAGCGCCCAGCTTGCCCATCACCGCCTGGGGCTCCTTCACGTCGTCGGTAAAGGGCACGATGGTCAGGAACGACGGCTGCGGCTCGGACACGACGCGCCGCACCTGCGGGTCGTCCAGGTCGTGGCCGCGGAGCCAGTAGTCCATGGCATACGACGCCCGCCGCCCGTCGCCGATAGCCTCGACCACGGTTGTCGCCCCCAGGTTCACGTCGCCGGCGGCAAAGATCTTGGGGATCCCGGTGCGGAACGTGTTCGCATCGGCCACCAGGCGCCCCTGGCGGCTGACCTCCAGCCCGGAGCGGATCTCGTCCGGCTCGGAGTCGATCCATGACAGCTCCGGTCCCTGGCCGATCGCCCCCAGCACGGTGTCACACTCGACAATGAACTCGGTGCCGGGCATGGGCTCCGGTCGGCGGCGCCCCTTCTCATCGGGCTCGCCCAGGTGCATCTTCTGGAATTCGACCCCGGTCACCTTGCCTTTGGCATTGGTCACGACGCGGACCGGAGCGGCCTGGAAGATGACGGTCGCGCCCTCTTCGATGGCCTCGTGGACCTCGTCCTGGGAGGGCATGTCCTTCAGGTCGCGGCGGTAGACGATGGTCACCGCCTTCGCCCCCTGGCGGAGGGATGTCCGGGTGCAGTCGATAGCCGTGAACCCGCCGCCGATGACCACCACTCGGGCCCCCTTCAGGGCGGGGACCGGGACGCCCCGCGTGCTGTTGTACAGGTTCTCCAGCGCGTTCACGGTGCCGTCCGCGAACTCCTCGGGAATCCCCATCTCGTTGGGCTTGTAGCAGCCGATGCCCACGAAGATGGCGTCATAGCCCTGCTCGACCAGATCGGCCAGGTGGAAGTCGCGGCCCAGGCGCATGTTCGGCTTGAAGGTGGCGCCCAGCTCCCAGACGTGGTTCAGCTCGCGGTCCATCCAGCCCTTGGGCAGGCGGTACTCGGGGATCCCGTAGCGGAGCATGCCGCCCTGCTCCGGATCGGCCTCGAACACGTCGCAGTGATGCCCGCGCAGCTGGAGGTAGTAGGCCACCGTCATGCCGGCCGGTCCTGAACCCACGATCGCCACCCGGCGCCCGGTGTCCGATTCCTTGGGCCACGGCAGGGGGGCCGGCGCATCCACCTCCAGCACCCGGTCGGCGCAGTACCGATGCGAGTCGCGGATCGCAATGGCGGTGTCCACTTCCTCGCGCCGGCAGTGGGTCTCGCACGGGGCGGGGCACACCCGACCTAGGATGGCGGGGAAGGGGAGCGAGCGCTTCAGGATGCGGGTCGCCTCTTCCCAGTTGCCCTCCGCGTTGGCCTTCAGGTAGCCGGGGATGTCGACCCGGGTGGGGCACTTGAACTGGCAGGGCGGCAGGCAGTACGCGTCGTGGTCCGAGAAGATCAGCTCCAGCACCAGGCGGCGGTTCTCGATGACCCGCTCCGAGTGGGTGGTGATGACCATCCCCTCGGTGATCTGGGTGCCGCACGAGATGGGCGTGTTGTCCTGGCCCTCGACCTCGACCACGCAGATGCGGCAGGCACCGTAGGGCGACAGCTTGGGCTCGTAGCACAGGGTCGGGATCTCGAGCCCCAGCACCCGGCAGGCCTGGAGGATGGTCTGGCCCTCTTCGGCCTGGACCTGGCGGCCGTTGATCGTGACCGTGATCTTGCGCGTGCCGGGCACCACCGGCCAGATGGGCGCGTAGTCCTCCAGGCGCCCCAGGGTGGCGCCATCGTCCTTGCCGTTGCCCTTCCCATTGCCGTTGCCCACGAAGGTCATCGGTCCAATCCTATGACGCCAGCGGCGCGAGCAGCGGGGAGACCGGGTCCGTCTTGCACGAGCCGGCCAGGCAGACGCCCCGCTCGGCGTGGGCGCGGTACTCGTCCGCGAAGCGATCCAGGGTGGTCAGCATGGGGCGTGGGGCAAGAGACTCGAGGCGGCACAGGGCGGTGTCGGCGATCTTGGCCGACAGCTCACGGAGCAGGACCAGGTCGTTGGGACGCGGCGTGGCGGCCAGGATGCGGTCCAGGGCCTCCACCAGGCGCAACGGACCGATCCGGCACGGGACAGCCTTTCCGCACGCTTCGCGCGCGGAGTAGTCCAGCAGAAAGCGGGCCGTGGCCACCATGCAGGTGGCGGCGTCGGTGACCAGGACCGATCCCGAACCGATGTGGGCGCCGGCGGCGCCCAGCGCGCCATATTCGTAGCCCGTGGCGGACAGCTCGTCGGCTGCCAGGGCGCCGGCACCCGGTCCACCCACGAACGCGGCCTTCACGGTCCCGGTCGAACCGCCAGCCAGCTTGACGATGTCCGCCACCGGGGTGCCCATGGCCACCTCGGCCAGGCCCGGGTTACGCACCGCGCCGGCGATCGTGACCAGCTTGGTGCCCGGCGCCTCCTCGGGCCCGACCTTCGCGAAGTCGGCTGCCGAGTGACCCAGGATCCACGCCACGTGAGCCAGGGTCTCGCCGTTGTGGACGAGGGTCGGGACGCCCCACAGCCCGCGCTCGGCGGGGTACGGGGGGCGGATGAGCGGCATGCCGCGGTCGCCCTGGAGGGCGTGGATGAGAGCCGTCTCCTCCCCCGCCACGTAGGCGCCGGAGCCTTCCCATACCGACACCTGGACCGATACGTCGGTGCCCAGGATGAGGTAGCCCGCCAGGTGCGCGGCCTCGGCGTCGGCCACTGCCTTGCGGAGACGTTCGATGGCGGCGGTCCAGTCGCGGCGCACGGCCAGGATGGCCTCGGAGGCGCCCACCGCGGCGGCCGCGATGATGAGGCCCTCGAGGACGAGATGCGGGTTGCCCTCGGCCAGCGCCCGGTCACCCAGCGAGGTCGGGTCGGCGCCCATCAGGTTCGCGACCGCGATCTTCCGCTCGTCGGGCGCGGAACGAGTGGCGCGCCACTTGTCGGCAACCGGGAACCCGGCGCCCCCTCGGCCGCGGAGGCGGGACGCGAAGATCTCGGTGATGACCTCGTCGGGGGAGAGCTTGGTGATGGCGCGGGTCAGGCCGCGGTAGCCCCGGGCCTTGCGGTACGCATCCAGCGATTCGGCGTCCAGCTTCCCGATCCCGGCCAGCAGGCGCTGCTCCCCGCCGGGGAGGATCCGGATCTGCGGAGAGAGGCCGGCCGCCATCAGGCCCCCGCCCGTGCCTTCTCGGCCCGACGGGCGTAGATCAGGTGGCGTGCCTCGTCCACGTTGAGCGGCCCGTAGACCAGGGTGTCGATCCGCACCGCCGGCGCAATCGCGCCCGCTCCCACGCTCGCATCGGTCTCGAGCGTGAACGCGCCGTCATCGGTCGTCTCGCCGGCTCGAACGCCCAGCTCCTCCTCCAACGCCGCCAGCAGCTTGTCGCCCCCCGCGAAGCGGCACGCGGCGCAGTCACACACCGTCACGAGATGCCCTTCGGTGGGCAGCAGCCGGAAGCCTCCCAGCCCGGCGGCCCCGAAGACCTGGGCCCAGTGGATCGTCATCCGGTCGCTGATCCGGCGCAACGCCGGTTCCGGCAGGTAACCGTATCGGGTCTGGACCGCGACGAAGATGGCCACCAGCGACTCGGGCCGACCACCGAACCCGTCGATGACCTGGTCCACCCAGGGGGTGTCCACCGCTTCCTCCCAGCGCGCCGCGTTGCGCATCGGTCTGGACGGAAGGCCGGCCCGCCGGAAGGCGTTCGGATCGCGGCGCTCGTCGTAGATCTCGGGCAGCCCGTATCGGATCTTGTTGCCCTGCGAGTCGAAGCCGCTCATGTCAATTGCTTCCACCGGGCACACCATGGCGCACTGGAAGCAAACCTCGCACTTGTGCTCCCCGAACGGGTCGTAGATGAGGTCCAGCCGCCCCCGCCAGCGCTCGGCCATGGCCGGGCGCACCTCGGGGTACTGCTGGGTCACCTTGGGGCGGAAGAGGTTGCGCAGGGTGACGCCCATGCCGGTGAGCAGGCCGGAGCCGGGGATCGCCATGTGTCAGGCCATCACAGCTTGAAAATCAGGACCACCGCGGCGGTCACGAACAGGTTGATGAGCGCCAGCGGCAGGAGCGCTTTCCAGGCCATCCCCATCAGCTGGTCCACGCGCACGCGGGGCAGGGTGGCCCGCACCCAGATCGCGATGAACACGAAGATGTACGTCTTCAAGAAGAACCAGACCAGGCCGTATACGGTGCCGGCGAAGCCGTCCAGCTGGGCCGGGAAGGGCCATGGCGCCAGCCACCCGCCGAAGAAGAGGGTGACCAGGATGCCGCACATGATGAAAAGTGCGACGTACTCCGCAAAATAGAAGAAGCCGAATCGCATCCCCGAGTACTCGGTAAACGGCCCGGCCACGATCTCTGAATCGGCCTCCACCATGTCGAACGGGGTGCGGTTGATCTCGGCGGCGGCGGCGATGAAGAAGATCGGGAAGCCGACCAGCTGCCAGATGACCGCCCAGCCGTGCTCCAGCTGCCATTCGACGATGTGGGTGAAGGACAACGTCCCGGTCAGGACCACCACGCCCACGATGGACAGGGTCAACGGGATCTCGTAGCTGACCATCTGGGCCGCGCTCCGCAACCCGCCCAGCAGTGCGTACTTGTTGTAGCTGGCCCACCCCGCGACCAGCATCCCGACCACCGACAGACCGATGATGGCGAAGAAGAAGATGACGCCGATGTCGGAGTCGAAGGCCACCAGCCCCGGCGCGAATGGGATGACCAGCATGCTCATGGCGGCCGCCATGAACACCATCCACGGAGCCAGGGTGAAGACCGGCACGTCGGCTCGATCCGGCGTCTGGTCCTCCTTGGCCAGGATCTTGAAGCCGTGGATCGCGCTCTGGAACATCCCGCGCGGGCCCACCCGGTTGGGGCCGTAGCGGAGCTGCATGAGGGCGATGATCTTGAGCTCCAGCTGGCCCACGATAAACGCGGTCGGCACGGTCAGCAGCAGGAGCAGGGTGGTGGCCGCCACGAAACGGCCGACGCCGAGCAGGGTTTCGACGAATGCCGGATCCATATGGGCGCTCTACTTGTCCACGCCGCCCATGATCGGATCCAGGCTGGCCATGATCGCCATGGTGTCGGCGATGAGATGCCCGGGCATGAGCTTGGGCATGACCTGGAGGCTGATGAAGCTCGGATCGCGCATCCGGAACCGATACGGGTTGGGGCCGCCGTCACTGATGGCGTACACGCTGTACAGCCCGCGGGGCGACTCGATGGCCGCATAGGCCCGTCCCGGGCGAGGGCGGATGATCCCGGGCACCTGGGCCTGCACCGGGCCGTGGGGCATCTTGTCCACGATCTGGTCGATCAGGTGGATGGACTGCTTCAGCTCCGCGATGCGCTGCATGTAGCGGGCGTAGGTGTCCCCCTCGGTGTGGGTGATGACGTCGAACTCCAGCTCGTTGTAGATGCAGTACGGGTGCGCCTTGCGGACGTCGAACGGCACGCCGCTGGCCCGCAGGTTGGGGCCGCTGACGCCCAGGTCGATGGCCTGCTTGGCGGTCAGGGTGCCCATGCCCCGAGTCCGGGCTCGGAAGATCTCGTTCTCGGTCAGGATCTTCTCGTTCATCTCGATCGTGTCCAGCACGTTGGCCCGCCAGCGACCGAGACGAGACATGAACTCGTCGTTGGTGTCGAAGTTCACGCCCCCCACCCGGAAGAAGTTGAACAGCATCCGCTGACCCGAGATGGCGGCCAGCATTTCCACCACTTCGTCGCGGTTGATGAAGCCGTACAGGATGGGGGTCAGGCCGCCGATGTCGAGCGCCAGGAAGCCCATCATCAGGCCATGGCTGAACACCCGGTTCAGCTCCACCACCAGGGCCCGGATGTATTCCGCCCGGCGCGGCGCATGGATGCCGTACAGCTTCTCGAACGCGATGGCCGGCGCGTGCTCGTTGTGCATGGCCGACATGTAGTCCATGGGGTCCACGTAGGTCAGGACCGTGGTGTAGGTGGCCTCCTCGCACAGCTTCTCGATCCCGCGGTGCAGGTAGCCGAGCACGGGGTCGATGTCGATGACCACCTCGCCGCGGACCTTGAGCACCAGGCGCATCACGCCGTGGGTGGACGGGTGCTGGGGGCCCATGTTGACGAGCATCTCGCCGTCGCCGAGGGTGTAGACCTCCTGCTCGCGCTCGGTCTGGGGCGGCCGGTCGGGGGGCGGGACGATGTCGAAGCCGAAGAACTCCTGGCGCGGCGCGGCGGTGGCCATGGCGTCCAGGGCAATGGGATCCGGGATGCGCGGCTCGTCCGGGTCGGCCGGCGGCTCGGGGGCGGGGCGCGACCTGGTGGTCGTCACACCGGGCCTCCGGGCTCGTCGCGGTGCGCGGCCGCGTCATCAAGCTTGCCCAGGTCCCACGTTTCGGGCCGCTCCAGCGGGCGGTTGCCTGCGGCCGCGGAGTCGGCGGCGTCATCGGGGAGCAGGAAGTCCTTGCGCTGCGGGAAGGACCGGTAGTCGGGCGACATGTAGATCCGCCGCAGGTCGCGGTTGCCCTCGAAGACGATGCCCATCATGTCGTACATCTCGCGCTCGTGAAACATCGCCCCCTCCCACAGGGAGGTGATGGTGGGCGTCACGGGGTTCTCGCGGTCGACCTTGACCCGGACCCGCAGCCAGGTCGGGTGGCGGTCCGAGTACAGGTGGTAGACGACCTCGAACCAGTTGCCGACGCCGTAGTCGACCGCGGCCGCATCGGCCAGGAAGAAGAAGCCGAAGTCAGCGTCGTCGCGCAGGGTGCGGAGCGACTCGACGATCTTGTCGCGGGGAACCTGGATCTCGACCGTGTCCTCGTCGGTCCACAGGTCGCTCGCCGCGTCGGCGAGGCGTTCGCTCAGCAGCCGGACCAGCGGGCCCGCCGCGGCCGGTGCGCTCAGCGCACGTCTCCTTCCCAGGATCGGAGGTCCGGTCCCCGGTCGGCATACGTGCCCCACTGGCCGCGGCGCTGCTTGACCAGCTCCTGGAGCTTCATCATCCCGTAGATCAGCCCCTCGGGCCGCGGCGGGCAACCCGGCACGTAGACGTCCACCGGCATGACTCGATCCACGCCCTGGACAACGCTGTAGGAACGCTTGAAACGGCCTCCGGAGGTCGTGCAGGTGCCCATCGCTACGCACCATTTCGGCTCCGGCATCTGCTGCCACAGGCGCACCAACGGCCCGGCCATCTTGGTGGTCAGGGTGCCGGCCACGATCAGGACGTCGGCCTGGCGCGGCGAGGCGCGGAAGGGGAACATCCCGAATCGGTCGATGTCGTTCACGCTGGTGGCGGTGCTCATCATCTCGATGGCGCAGCACGACAGGCCCGACAGGAGCGGCCACAGGGAGTTGGCCCGGATGAGGTCCAGGATGTAGTCGGCTCGGGTGGGGATGACCTCCAGCAGGCCGTGGAAGCCACCCTGCGGGTGGTTCTCCATCCCGAACTCGCCCAGCAGTGGGTCGTCGCCGGCGGCGTCGGGGATGACGATCGGCTCGTCAGCGCGGGGAGGGGTCGTTATCGCCATTTCAGGTCACCCTTCTTCCAGGCGTAGAACTCGCCGTACATCAGGACCACCAGGAAGATGCCCATCAGGATCATCCCAGTGAGGGTGAGGTCGCGGATCACGATCGCCCAGAGGTAGATGAAGATGATCTCGACGTCGAAGGCCACGAAGAGCAGGGCGTACAGGTAGAACGCCAGCCCGAACCGGGACCAGGTGTCACCGATGGTGTCGATCCCGCACTCGTAGGGCAGCCCCTTCTGGGCCTCTTTGCGCCGATGGGTGATCAGCCACGAGAACAGGATCGTGCCGAACACGAAGGTCGTGGCGGCCAATCCGAATCCCAGGACGTAGAGCAGCCCGGTCTGGTCCATCGTCGTCGTGCTCGCTCGAGCGGGCCGCTACGGCCCGCAATGCGGATCAAATCTCCTGGTCAGAGTCTATCAGGAGAGCCTTTCGAGGACGAACTCGGCTACCTGCCGAGCCAGGCGGCGTCGGTGAGGATGCGGAGGCCGTCGCTGACCAGGGTATGGGCGCCGAGCAGGAAAGGTACCGATGCGGCCGCAGTCGCCGTGGTGAGTTCGCGCAGCCACTCGGCGCTGACCGAGGTGGCGTCCGCGAAGTCGGATGCGAACCGGTCTTCGGGCACTGGCCAAACCGCTGGGTCCGCCGACCCGACGAGGGCGGCCATGATTACGCGGGTGTCGATGATGACCGCGTTGCCCAGGTCCATGAGCCGCTCGACGAGGGCCGCGGCTCCCCTCTCTGTGACCCAATCGGCAAGCAGCGACCGGGGGCGGTTGGCAGGTGCTGCCCGCATCCCGCGTTCCTCGACAAAGAGGCGCACACGGCAGGCGGCCTGCTCTTCCAGGTAGGCGAAGGCGCTGGACGGGACGCGGCCGGCCACAACCAGCTCCGCATTCCGGTTCCTGAGAACGGCAAGCAAGTCCTCGAGGCGTGGGATTTCCAACGGCCGACCGCCGGGTAACTGCGCGCCATCGAGGAACGCGACAATCGCCGGATCCAGCGTCCGCGTGCCGGCGATGCGCGTCGCCAAGCGCAACAGGGCGAGATCGAGCGGCGTGTCGACGTCGAATCGCGTCCAAGGGGCGCCAAATAGGTCGCGGATCGTGAAGTCGGCGGCTTCCAGGGCCCGCGGGGCGCCGTTGTCGGCTCCCAGTCCGGCAAGCACTCCCAACGCGGCCGGCAAGTCGCCGGCCACTACGAACGCGTCCGAGCTGAACCGGTTGTTGGTGACAACTTCTCCGGCGATCGGGTTCAGCAATGCATCGAGCGCGTCGTCGGGCAGCAAGGCCAGCGCCCCTGCGCCCACCCAGCCCAGCGCGTCCACGCGGTCTCCTGCCGCGTCCAGCGCGGCACGCGCCGCCCGGGCGTACCAGCTCCCCCAGTGAAACAGTCCCTCCCCAGACGGTGGGATGAGCTGCACGGCCGCACCCTGGCGGCCCAGCCGCTGACTGAGCTCCGCGGCCAGCAGATGCCGTCCGGTGGCGAGGACCGCTGCGTACGAGCCGAACGGTGCCTCGTCGGCGGCAGGCGCCCCCATCAGGACCAGCGGCGCCTGGCGCCGGCCTCCGCTCATTCCGCGGTGCGGTCCAGCAGGTCGTGCAGCTGCTCGAGGTGCATGAGGTCGTGGACGCCGCAGAACAGGAGCCATTCCCCGCAAAGCAGCCGGGTGCCGATCAGTGGATGGTCGAGCGGGCAGGAATCGGTCTCGTGGCCGGCGATGGCCGCGGCCGACAGGGCCATGGAGCGGCGGCTCTTACCCAGCAGCATGAGCAGCGTCTCGCGGTCGGCATCGGCCGGGCCGGGGATGCCCGGGGTCACGACTGGCGGGGGATCCGGCCACTCGCCGCGGGCCGCCATGGCGGCCGCCGCCGCCAGGTAGCGCCGCGACCCGGTGGTGTGGGCGAAGGCCTGGGACACGTTCCAGTCGCCCTCCCCGCCCGGATCGAGGAGCATCGCGTCGGGCATCTCGGCCAGGATCGCCTCGAGCGCGCCGGCGATTGCTTCCTGCTCGGCCAGCACACGGGCCGCGCTGCCGGGTCCCGACCGGCGACTCAGCTCAGCGCGGATCGCCGAGTAATCCTTGCTGAAGTCGGCGGGATCGATCAGCCGCCAGACGGCCACCACGTCCGGCGCTCCGAACTCCAGCTCGTCCACCCAGGCGCGCGGAGACGCGCGCATCGGTATCGGTCCTGCTAGAGGCGCTCGAAGCGCTCGACGGGGAGGACGAAGACGGTCGCCCCGCCGACCTCGACCTCGACCGGGTAGGGCATGTAGAACTCGCCCGGCTCCATGATCGGGGGCATGGGGTTCACGAACTGCTTGCGGGCATGGCAGTTGGCGCTGATGAGGGCCAGCACGGCGTCCACCTGGTCGTCCTCGCACCCGATCAGGATGGTGGCGTTGCCCTGCTTGAGGAACCCGCCCGACGAGTTCAGCCGGGTGGCGCGGTACTCCTTCTCGAGCAGGGCGTCGACGAGGGCTCCGGCGTCCTCGCTGTGGACGACGGCGGTGACGAGCTTCATCGCGGTCTCGTGTGCAGGGGCGGCTAGTATGCCAGACGACCCGCCGCGAAGCCGCATCCTGGAAGGGACCGATGTCCACGCCGGAACCCGTCCGACACACGATCGAAATCCCGGACCAGGTGGAGTACGGGGCTGACGAACCGGAGTCCGCGCCATCGGCCGCGACCTGGAGCGATGTCGACGCGCGGCTACGTACTGAGCGCTATTTCTGGCTGGTCGTGATCCGCCCCGATGGACGCCCGCACGCGGTGGCGGTGTGGGGCATCTGGGAGGACGGGTGCCTGTGGTTCACCATGAGCCCCCGGACGCGAACAGCCCGTCACCTGGCCCGCGATCCACGCGTGTTGGTGCACCTGCCAGACGCGGCAAATGCGGTCGTCCTGGAAGGGGAGGCACGGCAGGCGGCACCGGCGACGGTCCCGATCAGTGTCATCGACCGGTACGAGGCCGCGTACGGCTGGCGGCTCGACCCTGCCGACCCCCAGATGCCGTATTTCGCGGTCCGGACGGCGCTGGTCCGAGCCTGGAGCGCGGCTGACGTGCGGGGAACCGCGACCCGCTGGGATCTGCTCAGCGGCTGAACAGGGGCTGAACGAGCGCGCGGATGGCTGCGTCCGTGTCGTCGACCGATCCGGAGGCGTCCAGGACCCGGTACCGATCCGGCTCGGCCGCGGCCAGATCGAGGTAGGTGCGGCGCACGCGCTCGAAGAAGGCGGCGCTCTCCGTGTCTTCGAACCGGTTCCATCGGTCGCGCCGCTTGCGCCCGAGGCCGATCTCGACCGGCACGTCCAGGAGGATGGTGAGATCCGGCTTCAACCCCCCCGTGGCAAACGCCTGGAGGTCCCGCAGGGCGTCCATGTCGAGGCCGTAGCCGCCACCCTGGTAGGCCATGGACGAGTCCAGGTAGCGGGCACACACCACCCACTCGCCGCGCTCGAGGGCGGGGAGGATGCGGCGCGCCACGTGCTGGGCGCGGCCGGCGGCGAACAGGAGCGCATCGGCCTTGGGATCAAGGTCATCGGAGAGCGTCCGGATGTGGAGGAGGAGACGCCGAATCTCCTCGCCGACCGGAGTTCCGCCTGGTTCGGCGGTCAGGGTCGTCGGCACGCCTCGGGTGCGGAGCCACTCGGCCAGATGGCGGGCGGCGGTGCTCTTGCCGCTGCCTTCGGGACCCTCCAGGGTGATGAACACGCCGCGGTTCGCCCCGCGGCTCATCGCGCGTTCAGCGCCAGGCGCGCCCCTCGTCGGGGAGGAGCTGAACCCGGCGGTTCGGCTCGCTGCCCCGCGAGCGGCTCATGAGGTTGTGCTGCTCGGCCATCTGGTGCTGCAGGCGCCGGACGTACGCGTTCTGAGGCGCCAGCTCCATCGATCGGCCGCTCTCCTGGACCAGGCCGATGGCCTCCGCCGTCTCCCGCAGGGCGGCCTCCTGGGGATTGGCCTCCAGCTCGTACAGGTTGGCGAGCATGGACTCCATCTGGAGCAGCGTGTTCGTCTTGAGCACGAACAGCGGGGTGCCGCCCGCCTCCGCGTCGCGCAGGGCCGGGGGCTTGCGGCGGTAGTAGGTCCGCAGGGTGATGACCGCATCCGATTCCTCCATGTCGCGCGCCACGGTCACCGGAACGCCCAGCTCGCGAACCGCCTGCTCCAGGCGCTTGCGGCTGACTCCATACGGGAACACGGCCATGGGCCGCATGCTCGCCACACGCGTTTCGCGCTCGCGGACGGTCGTGGCCTGGGCCACGTCCGAGGAAACGTCTGATGCGAGCATCGCCTCCTCGATCGACCCCTGACCCCGCCCACCGGGGAGCGGCTGGAGCCCGGACAGGCCGGTGCGCCGGGTGAACGTGCCGTGCCCGCCAGGCTCAGGAGTCAGGAACATCGAGCTGTTGGAGGCGGCCTCGTGGATCCGGTAGTCGTACTTGGTCGCGGCGCGCACCTCCCCGGCCTCGTCCCGCCATCGCGACTCGGGCGGCACCATGTGGCCGCGCAGGATGGCGTCCACCGTCTCGGCCACGCTGCGGTGGACGATGACCCGGTCGCGCTCCACGATCTCGACCACCACGTCGAACGTCGGCGGCGCCTTGCGCTCCAGCACGCTCTTCTGGGTCCCGCGCCGGCGGGCCTCCTCGTCTCCCAGGGTCACGGTCTGGATCCCGCCGATCAGGTCGGACAGGGTCGGGTTGAGCATGAGGTTGTCCAGCGTGTTGCCGTGGGCGGTGCCCACCAGCTGGACACCTCGCTCGGCAATGGTCCGGGCCGCGATGGCTTCCAGCTCGGTCCCGATCTCGTCGATGACGATGACTTCGGGCATGTGGTTCTCGACCGCCTCGATCATCACCGCGTGCTGCTCGGTGGGGGTCCGGACCTGCATCCGCCGCGCGTCACCAATCCCCGGATGCGGGATGTCCCCGTCGCCCGCGATCTCGTTGGAGGTGTCGACCACCACCACCCGCTTGCCCAGGTCGTCGGCCAGGACACGCGCCACTTCGCGCAACATGGTCGTCTTGCCGATCCCCGGCCGGCCCAGGATCAGCAGGCTCTGCCCCGCCTCCACGATGTCGCGGATGATGTCGATGGTCCCGAACACGGCCCGCCCGATGCGGCAGGTCAGGCCCACCACCTTGCCGGACCGATTCCGGATGGCGCTGATCCGATGCAGGGTGCGCTCGATGCCGGCCCGGTTGTCGTCGCCGAAGGCACCGATGCGGTCCACGACCCAGCCGATATCGGCCTCGGTGACTTCCCGCTCCAGCAGGAGCTCCTCACCGTGCGTGAAGCGGGCCTCCGGCCGGCGGCCCAGGTCCAGGACGACCTCCAGCAGGTCGGCCCGCGACCCCAAGCCGCGGACGCGCTCGATGATCTCCGGGGGCAGCGCCTCCAGCAGGGCCTCGAGGTCGTCGGTGGTTTCGAGTTTCGCCACGCGCTTCTCCGCGCTCCGTTGCCTGCTCAATTGACCGCCGGCACCATCGCCGGTTGGCGTGCCGTGGCCCGCACCTCGCGAACCAGCAGGGTGACTCGCCCCACCGGGGCGAAGGCCGCGTCCGCCCCGGCCTGCAGCCCGGCCGATTCGTATGTTCGCACCGGAGCCAGGATCCCGGCGGCCAGCGCGTCCGCGGGCAGGCGCCCCAGGACTGCATTGAGCAGCGCGGCCCCGTCGGTTCCGTCGCGGACCAGGAAGCGCAGGTAGTGCGGCCCCACCCGGCTGGCCCCGTGCTGGGCGAACCCGCCGGCCCGCTGGTCAAGTGGCGCCAGCCAGGCACTGACGGCGGAGAAGTGGAGGATGGGGTTCAGGCTGGAGCGCGGGACGATGGCCTCGTGGCCCACCGACTCCCAGTCCGCGGCCCGGTAATCCTCCACCCGCGCGATGGCGGGCGGGGTGCAGTGGCTCCACAGGTCGAACAGGTGCCACGCGTCGGGCGCCCCGGCGGGCTGGAGGGTGATGTCCGCCGCGACCTCTCCCCGCCCGGGCAGCCGATTCCGGAAGCCGCGGCGCAGCCAGCTCCGCCCGCTGCTCCCCGGCTCCTCGGCCGGGCGGTACAGGATCTCCTCTTGGGCGTAGGCCATGAAGCCGGCCGTCCCGAACAGCTGGAGGTTCTCGCGCACGTCGGCGCAGGCCACGTGATAGCGCGCCACATCGCGCTTGGCCCCCTCCGCGATGAGGGCCTCGAGCAGAGCCCAGCGCACCTCGCCGGCCATCGGCCCGTCGGCGGCGTCCAGCTCGATGATCACCCAGTCGTCACGGTGCGGCTCGGTGATGGCCCGGCATGAGCCGATCAGCGCCCCGTCCGATTCGGCCACCAGGTGGACCGACGGCGGGCGCAGCGGGATCCACGACGGGATGAGGGTCGACAGCTTGATGCCGGGACTCCCCGCCGGGGCGGGCACGCCCAGGCTGCGCCGATATGCGTCCGACGCGGCGTGGACCTGCCCCGAAAGCTCGGCCAGGGCCTGGCGATCGGTCAGCCGCGCGGCGCGCACCTCGCCGGCATCGTTGGTCACGCTGGTCATGCTGGTGTCCCGACCCCGATGAGGTCCACCAGCGCCCGGTGGAAGCGCCGATCCCCGGTCAGCTCGGGATGGAACGCGGTGGCCAGCAGGCGGCCCTGGCGCACGGCCACCGTGCGCCCCATCGGATCGGTGGCCAGGACCTCGACCCCAGGTCCCACATCGGTCACCACCGGTGCGCGGATGAAGACCGCATGGAGTGGCTCGTCCCCCAGGGCCGGGACGGCCAGGTCGGCCTCGAACGAGTCCAGCTGGCGCCCGTACGCGTTGCGCCGGACCTCGATGTCGAGCAGCGGCAGAATGGGCTCCTCGCCATCGGTGATCCGGCGGGCCATGAGGATGAGACCCGCGCAGGTGCCCCACATCGGCGCACCCGAAGCCGCCAGGCTGAGGATCGGCTCGGCCAGGCCGTAGGCGTCGATCAGGCGGCGCATGGCGGTGCTCTCCCCACCGGGCAGGATGAGGGCCTCGACCCCGGCCAGGTCACGCGGAAGGCGGACCTCCACCGGCTCCGCGCCCACCTCGCGCAGGGCCGCGGCGTGCTCGCGCACGTCCCCCTGCAGCGCCAGGATGCCGACCCGCGGCCGGCGCTCTGTGCCTACCAACCCCGGGTGGCCAGCCGCTCCTCGGCAGGGATCTCGGCCAGCTCCAGGCCATGCATCGGCTCACCCAGGCCCGCGCTGACCTCGGCCAGGATGTCCGGGTTGTCGTAGTGGGTGGTGGCCTTGACGATGGCACGGGCAACCTTCTCGGGGTGCTCGGCCTTGAAGATGCCACTTCCAACGAAGACCGCTTCCGCGCCCAGCTGGCGCATGAGGGCCGCGTCGGCGGGAGTGGCGACGCCGCCGGCCGAGAAGTTGGGGACCGGCAGCTCGCCCAGCTCGGCCACCTGCCGGACGACCTCCAGCGGGGCGCGCAGCTCCTTGGCGGCGGCGAAGAGCTCGTCCGAACGCATGGTCCGCAGCTGGGCGATGCCGGACCGCACGGCGCGCATGTGGCGCACGGCCTCGACCACGTTGCCGGTGCCCGCCTCGCCCTTGGTCCGGATCAAGGCCGCCCCCTCGCCGATCCGGCGCAGCGCCTCCCCGAGGTCGCGGCAGCCGCATACGAAGGGCACGTCGAAGCGGTGTTTGTCGATGTGGTGCGCCTCATCGGCCGGGGTCAGGACCTCCGACTCGTCGATGTAGTCGACCTCCAGGGCCTGGAGGATCTGGGCCTCCACGAAGTGGCCGATCCGGCACTTGGCCATGACCGGGATGGTCACCGCCCGCTTGATGTCCTCGATCAGCTTGGGGTCGCTCATGCGGGCCACCCCGCCGTGCTTGCGGATGTCCGAGGGGACGCGCTCGAGGGCCATCACCGCCACCGCGCCCGCTTCCTCCGCGATCCGGGCGTGTTCGGCGGTCACGACGTCCATGATCACCCCGCCGGCGAGCATGCGCGCCAGCCCGACCTTGGTCGCCCAGGTCGAGGTTTGGGTGCCGTCGTGGACGGTTGGCTCGGTGGTCGTCATCAGGCTCGCATTGTACTCGCGGCCCCTCGAGGATCCCGATTGGTGGGCCTGGCTGCCGGGCCTCGTTGGCGGCTCCGCTATCATCGCGCCCACGGAGGCGCGGATTGCTCAACGCACCGGTCCTGGTTCTCAACCAGAATTACGAGGCCCTCAACGTCTGCGACATCAGGCGCGCCTTCCGGCTGCTCGGCGCCGAGAAGGCGGAGCTGATCGCCCGCAACCACCAGGTGATCCACACCGTCAGCCGCGCATTCGACGCCCCATCGGTCATTCGCCTGGTGTACCTGGTCCGCCGGCCCCAGCCGCGGGTCAAGCTCTCGCGACGCGAGGTGTTCGCCCGGGACCGCCACACCTGCCAGTACTGCGGCACCGGTACTCACGACCTGACGATCGACCACGTCGTACCGCGGCACCGCGGCGGCCGGCACGAGTGGGAGAACCTGGTCGCCGCCTGCCGTCGTTGCAACCATCGCAAGGGCTCCAAGACCCTGGCCGAGTCGCGGATGGCCCTGCGCCGCGAGCCGCGCGCCCCGCGCGCCGACGCGCGCTACCTGTATGGCTCATACCTGACCGATGAGCGGAACGACGCCTGGCGCACGTTCCTGTTCCTGGACGAGCCCAAGCCACGGAACTGAGGCTCCCCGCCCCGGTCACCGCCGTCCTGGGTGACCTGGCCGCCGCCGGTCACCAGGCCGCCCTGGTCGGGGGCTGCGTGCGCGACCTGGTGCGCGGGGTCGAGCCCGGCGACTGGGACGTGGCCACCTCCGCTCCGCCGGACGTGGTGGCCGCGCTGTTCCCCGACTCCACCTGGATCAACCCGTACGGGACCGTCACCGTCCGATCCGGACCGATGGCCGTGGAGGTCACGACCTACCGCACCGAAGCCGGGTACCGCGACGCGCGCCACCCCACGGAGGTGCGGTGGGGGACGCGGCTCGAGGACGACCTGGAACGCCGCGACTTCACGATCAATGCCATGGCCTGGGTGCCCGACGACCTCCCCGCCGGGCGCGGCCACCTGGTCGATCCGTACGGCGGGCAGTCGGACCTGGCGGCCGGCGTCCTGCGCGCGGTGGGGGACCCGGAGCAACGCTTCACCGAGGACGCGCTGCGCCTCCTGCGGGCCGTGCGGTTCGCCACCACCCTGGGCCTGCGCCTGGTCCCCGCCACCCAGGCCGCCGCGACGCGGCTGGCTCCCGCCGCGGAGCAGCTCTCCGGGGAGCGGGTGCGAGACGAGCTGCTCCGGCTCCTGGCCGCGGAGGAGCCATCACGCGGGTTCTTCCTCATGGAGCGGCTGCGGCTGCTGGGCGTGGTGCTCCCCGAGCTGGCGGCCCTGCGGGGCATGGAGCAGGGCAAGGTCCTGCGCGGCGACGCGCTGGACCACTCGCTGCGGGCCATGGAGGCGCTGCCGGCCGCGGACCCGGTCCTGCGCCTGGCCGGGCTGCTCCACGACGTGGGCAAGGCACCCACGGCGTCCGGCGGCCACTTCATCGGCCACGAGTCGGTCGGCGCAGAGCTCGTCGAGCGCCGCCTCCGGGACCTCGCCTTCCCCCGCGCCGAGATCGATCGCGTCACGCACCTGGTGCGTCACCACCTCATCCACTACACGTCCGACTGGTCCGATGCCGCCGTGCGCCGCTTCCTGCGCCGCATCGGCGCCGGCCAGCCGCTGGACGATCTGCTGGCGTTGCGCCGCGCCGACACCGCCGCGTCGGCCGGGCCGGGGGCCGGTGACGCCGGCGCGGACGAGCTGGAGCGACGCCTGGCCGCCCTCCGGGGAGCAGCGGTCCTCTCGGTCCAGGAGCTGGCGGTGGGCGGAGACGACCTCATCGGGGAGCTGGGCCTCGCGCCCGGCCCCGAAATCGGGCGCCTGCTGGACGGGCTGCTGCAGGCCGTCCTCGACGACCCGGCCCGCAACAACCGGGACACGCTTCTGCGGTTGGCCCGCGAGGCCGTCGATCTTACTTCCCGCTGACGACCTGTCCGTTACGCGCTCAGCGTGTACATCGGCGCGTTTCGCTGCCAATTGAGTCTTGAAGCGCCCGAAATGCGGCCGCTTCGCGCCTTCGTACACGTGGCAGGAGTGGATCAGCGCGTTTCCGGGGGTCAAGGTGATGATGTACACGCTCAGTGAGTACGGCGCGGGTCATTGGGCAGGGTGGTGCGTCCTAGCACCACAACACCGGGCCGGGTGCTTCGGAATCGGCCCAGGCCACTGCTACAATCGGCGACCCGGACCCATGGGAGGAGCCCTTCCCCGCATGAGCGTCAGTGCCCGACGGGCTGCCCTGCCCGTTCATCGGTCTGTCAGCTAGGTTGACCGCGTGCGGATCCTGGTCGTCGGTGGCGCCGGCTACGTGGGCTCGACCAGCGTCGAGACCTTCATCGAGGCCGGCCACGATGTCACCGTCTACGACAACCTGAAGACCGGGCACCGCGACGCGGTCATCCGCGGCGTGCGCCTGGTAGTGGGCAGCCTGAGCGACCAGAACCGGCTCGAGCGCGTGCTGCGCGAGCTGCGGATCCAGGCCGTTCTCCACTGCGCCGCCCGGTCCCTGGTCAGCGAGTCGATGGAAAAGCCGGAGCTGTACTACCGCGAGAACGTCTCGAACGGGGTGAAGTTGCTGGAGGCGCTGCGCGAGCGGCGCGTGAACCGGGTCGTGTTCTCGTCGACGGCCGCGGTGTACGGCGAGCCCAAGCGGGTGCCGATCGCAGAGGCGGACCGGACCGAGCCGATCAACCCCTACGGCGAGACGAAGCTGGCGTTCGAGGGCGCCATGCGCTGGTACGCCGCCTGCCATGGCTTTCGCGCCATCAGCCTGCGCTACTTCAACTGCGCCGGCGCCACCGAGCGCAACGGGGAGGACCACGACCCGGAGACCCACCTCATCCCGCTGGTCCTCAAAGTGGCCGCCGGGGAGCTGCCCGATGTGCGGATTTTCGGTCAGGACTACAACACCCCCGACGGGACCTGCATCCGCGACTTCATCCACGTCCGCGACCTGGCCTCCGCCCACCTGCTGGCCCTGGAGGCGACCGGCGAGGCGGAGCCGTCGTTCGAGGTCTACAACCTCGGCTCGGCAGCCGGGTTCTCGGTCCGCGAGGTGATCGAGGCCGCGCGCAAGGTGACCGGCCGTGCGATCCCGGCCCGCGTCGTCAAGCGCCGCCTCGGCGACCCGCCTCGGCTCGTGGCCTCATCGCGTCGTGCGCGCCGCGACCTGGGCTGGCAGCCGCGAGAGTCGTCGCTGGAGCAGATGCTGGCCGACGCATGGGCCTGGAAGCTGTCCCATCCGACCGGCTACGCCAAGCGCAAGCCGCGCGCCCCGCGCCATCGCGGGCGGGGAGGTGCGGAACAGACGACCGATGGCGTGACGGCCGCCGACGCCGGACCGACGGCCCCCGTCGAGCGCGTGGCGACCCGGGCCAGCGCCTAGGCGAGGGCCCCCGAAGCCTCGGCCGCCTCGACCGCAGCCCGAGCCTCGGCCGCCTCGGCGGCGCATCGGCGGCACACGCCGTAGAAGTCCATCCGCGCGTCCTCGATCTCGAACCCCAGCTCGCGTCGCGCGCGCCGGCTGATCTCGGCCACCAGCTCTTCCCCGACCTCCTCCACCGTGCCACACACGCGGCACGCCAGGTGGTGATGATGGGCCGGCCGACAGGCGACGTAGGCGTAAATGTGGCCGTCGCGCTCCAGCCGTCGGGCCAGGCCGGCCTCGGTCAGGGCCTCCAGGGTCCGGAACACGGTCGCGCGGCCCAGGTTGCGGTGGCGGGGGCGCATCCGCTCCCACAGCTCCTGGGCCGTGACCTGGTGGCGCGCGGAGGACAGGGCGGCGGCCACGGCCAGCCGTTGGGTGGTGACGCGTTGGCCCGCCAGCCGCAGCCGGCGCGCGGTCGCTGCGCTCATTCCGGCACCGGGACGTGGTGCGTATCGGCCCGCCGAGCCAGCACGCCGCGCCGCGGGCCGACGAATAGCGCGACCAGGAAGGCAGCCGTCTGGGTGAGCACGATCGTCGCCCCACTTGCCACATCAAGCCAGAACGAAAGGTAGAGCCCGATCACCGACGATGCCACGCTGATGGCCACGGCCAGCGTGACAAGGCGCCCGAATCGGACGGTCAGAAGCTGGGCGGCAGCGGGCGGCGTCACAAGCATGGCCACCACCAGGATGATGCCCACGGCCTGGAGGCTGACGACGATGGTCAGCGCCACCAGAGCCAAGAACAGGTACTCGAGCAACTCGACCTTGAGGCCCGAGGCAGCGGCACCCAGCGGGTCGAAGGTCGCATACAGCAGCTCTTTCCACAGGATGCCCACGATCACCAGGGTGCCGGCGGCCAGGATGACCAGCACGACCAGGTCGGTTGGGCTGATCGCCAGCACGTTGCCGACCAGGATGGCGAACAGATCCCCCACGTAGCCGCGGATGGTGCTGAACAGGAAGATGCCGAGGGCGAACATGCCGGCGAACAGGACCCCGATCGTGGTGTCCGAGCGCAGGTTCCCGCGGCGGGTGATGTAGCGGGTTGCCAGCGCGGTCGACACGGCTGCGATGGCGGCGCCGATGAAATACGACCCTCCCATAAGGTAGGCGGCCACCACCCCCGGGAAGGCGGCATGACTGATGGCGTCCCCAATGAAGGCAAGGCCCTTGAGGACCACGTAGGTGCCGACCACCGCGCACACGACCCCGACCATCACCACGGCCAGCAGCGAGCGCAGGAAGATGTCGTAGGCCAGGGGATCGACGATGAGATCGATCATGAGTCGCGCCCGCCCTCGTGGAAGTGACGCTCGTGGGCCGGCGGTGCGTCATGGTGGTGGGCATCGTCGACGAGGACGCGTCCGCCATCCAGCCGCAGCAGGTGGCCCCCGTAGGCGCGCGCCAGGACCGCGGCGTCGAGGGCGATGGACGATGGGCCGTCGGCGACGATAGTCCGGTTGATCGCGATCACGCGTTCAAAGCACTCGGCCGCACAGGCCAGGTCGTGGGTCGTGGCAATCACGGTCCGGCCGGCCGCCGCCTCGGCCCCCAACAGGTCCATGATGTCGTCCTGGGTGGCAGGGTCGATGGCCGTGACCGGCTCGTCGAGCAGGAATACCTGGGCCGAGGTTGCGATGGCCCTGGCCAGGAACACCCGGCGTCGCTGGCCGCCGGACAGGGCGCCGATCTGCCGATGGCGGAGGTGCTGCATGCCGACCCGTTCGAGGGCGTTGTCGGTGGCCGCCGTGTCGTCCGACCCGGGACGGCGGAGAGGCCCGAGAAGCGGATAGCGACCCATCATCACCACCTGATCGACCGTGACCGGGAACGCCCAATCCACCATTTCGGCCTGGGGGACGTAGGCCACCTGCCGGGCATGCGCCCCCGGCGCATCGCCGAGGACCAGCACCTCGCCCCGCCACGGCTTGATGAGCCCGGCGATGAGCTTGAGCAAGGTGCTCTTGCCCGCCCCGTTGGGGCCGACCACCGCCACCAGCGAGCCCCGCGGCACGTCCAGCGCGACGTGTTCCAGGGCCAGCGTCTCGCCGTATCCGGCGTCCACATCCCGAAGCTGCACGTCGGGCATTGACACGGGCCCGGTGCTTGCTTGGGGTGGGGGGCTCATGCTCTGCATCTGGCTATTGTCGTCGCTAGCGCAGCGCCTCCACGATGCGCTCCACGTCCCAGCGGATCATGCCCACGAACGAGTCGCCCGGCGGATCTCCCAGGCTGTCGCTGTACAGGTCCGCCACGACGGCCACACTCGTCTCGGCGGCAATCTGCTCCACGAGTTCAGACGGGAACTGGTCCTCGCTGAGGATGGCCCGCGCCCCTGAGGCGCGAATGGCGTCGATCAGCGCAGCGACTTGGCCCGCGCTCGGGTCCTGCCCGGGCGCCTCGACCACCGTGCCCACGATCTCCAGGCCGTAGGCCGACGCGAAGTAGGGGAACGCGTCGTGGAAGGAGACGACCCGTCGCTGCCCGGTCGGGATCGAGGCCAGCTCGTCTCGCACGAATGCGTCCAGCTCCTCCAGCACCGCACCGAAGTCCGAGGCGCGCTGCGAGTAGCCTTCCGCCCCGTCGGGATCGACCTCAGAGAGGGCCGCGGCGATGCGGCCGACGTAGCTGATGGCGTACGCCACGTTCAACCATAGGTGCGGATTGGTGCCGCCCTCCTCTTTGTCCGCGATGTAATCCGCGCCCGGCACGTCCTCAGCCAGGCGCAGCACGGGGGCCTGGCTGCCGGCCTCGCTGACCAGGTCCACGGCCCAGTCGTCGAGGCCGAGCCCGTTCATGACCACCAGGTGGGCGTCGACGAAGGCGATCACGTCCGAGGGGCGGGGGTCAAAGGTGTGCGGTTCCCCGCCCGGGGGAACGAGGGACCGCACCGCCACTCGGTCGCCCCCCACCTCGCTGACCAGGTCCGCGAATACGGTGGTCGTCGCGACAACCTGGACCATCGAATCCGGTGCCGGGCTGCCGGAGGGCGTGCAGGCCACTACCGCGAGCACGACCGCGAACGAGATGAAACCGGGTCTCACGACGCTGATGATACCGCGTCTCGTCAACAGACAAGCCCGCGGAAGGTCCGCGGCCACGCCCGTGCTACGATCCAATCAACAAATCCATCCCATCTCGGAGCCACTGCTTGCCGCCAACCCCGACCACGCCCCGTCGCCGAACGCGTCGCCGCGCGCCGGTCCCGCCGCACACCGACGGCCGCCAGCCCACCGCCGAACCGACTGCCGAACCCCTCTCCGCGCTGACTGCGGCCGTGATGGCCGCTGCGGCCGGGTATCGGTTCGGGGACATCGAGGTCCCGGTCACCATCGCCCGCGCGCTGGAGCAGATGGGCTACGTCACCCCCACCGAGGTCCAGGCCCGGGCCATTCCGCCCCTCCGGGCGGGCCACGATCTCATCGGTCAGGCGCAGACCGGGACCGGCAAGACGGCCGCGTTCGGGATCCCCATCGTCGAGCACGTGGACCCCGGCTCGAAATCGGTCCAGGCCCTGGTCCTGACCCCCACCCGGGAGCTGTGCCAGCAGGTCACCGCCGAGATCGCCCGCATCGGGCGCTTCCGGAACGTCAAGACGGTGGCCATCTACGGCGGAGCGGCCATGGACCGCCAGATCGCCGCCCTCCAGCGCGGAGCGCAGGTCGTGATCGGCACCCCGGGACGCGTTCTCGACCTCATCCGTCGCGGGGAGCTGCGCCTCGAGTCGGTGCGGACCGTGATCCTCGACGAGGCCGACCGGATGCTGGACATGGGCTTCATCGTGGACGTGGAGACGATCCTGGCCCGCTGCCCGCGCCAACGCCAGACGGCGCTGTTCAGCGCCACAATGCCGTACGCCATCCTCCGCATCTGCGATCGGTTCATGCGCCGCGACGCGGACCACATCGCGGTCCGTCCCGAGCTGAAGATGGTCGAGACGGTCCGCCAGATGGTCTACTTCGTGGCCGAGCAGGACAAGGTGGCGGCCCTGGTTGAGCTGGCCGATGGGTTCGGGTTCGATCGGCTCCTCATCTTCCGCCATACCCAGATCGGCGTGGATCGTCTCACCGCCTCGCTCAAGCGGCGGGGAAGGAACGCGGCCGCCCTCCACGGCGGCCTGTCCCAGCGGGAGCGGGAGAAGACGCTGGCCGCCTTCAAGGTGGGCGAGATCCAGTTCCTGGTGGCCACCAACGTCGCCAGCCGCGGGCTGGACATCACCGACCTGCCGTACGTCCTGAGCTACGACATCCCCGAGGACGCGGACACCTACGTCCACCGGGTGGGTCGCACGGCGCGGATGGGACGCCCCGGGACCGCCATCACGTTCGTCGCCGAGTGGGATCTCGACGCGTGGCAGGCCATCCGGTCCGAGGTGGGCATGGAGGTCGAAGAGGGGGAGCTCGGCCTGTACCGATGACCGATCAGCCGCTGGGCGACGAGCCGATCCGTCCCCAGCTCGCCACTGAGGCATCGGTCGGGATCAACAGCCCGCATTGGTCGTTCGAGCCGTACTGGATCGGGGAACGGCTGCTCGCTCGCGTCGCGGACGGGGAAATTCGACTGACCGATGCCGGCGGACACGCCGTCGACGAGTTCTACCCCGACCTGGCCGAGGTGCTGCGGACCTCGGTGGACGCCGACCAGGCGGTGCTGGACGGGATCTGGACCGCGCAGCCGTTCCTGGGTCGCGGATCGGCGGCCGAACGCTGGTCCGAAGCGCTGGCGGACGAGGCCGGCGATCTCCCCGAGGACGGACCCGATCCCGCCGAGCTGGAGAAGCGCCGCGCATTCGTGGTCGTCGACCTCATCGAGCTGGACGGGCAGTTCCTGGGGGAGCACCCGTACCAGGAACGCCGCCGCCTCCTGTCGGGGGTCGTCAGCGAGAGTGTTCGGCTGCGGGTCACGCCCTCGATCAAGATGCCGCTCCAGTCGTGGTTCCACGCCTGGCAGGAGAACGGATTCAGCCGCGCGGTGGCCAAGCACGCCAACTCGCGCTACCGACCCGGGACGTCGAACGAGGACTGGATCATCATCACCATCGACTCGGGCCGGCACCCCGGCGTGGCCGGCCTGTTCTGGAAGGGACGCAAGAAGCGCGAGATCACCCGGTGAGCGTCGCCTCCGCCCTCGATGCGCGCGGTCGGGCCGCGGTGCGGGGGGTCGGCCAGGCGGACCTCATGGTCGGGATCCCCAGCTTTGGCAACGCCGACACCATCGGCTACGTCGTGCGGGCCGCGATGGCCGGCATGGTCCAGTACTTCCCGGAGTTGAAGCCGGTCCTCGTCAACGCCGACGGCGGATCGCCCGACGACACGCCACGGGTGGCGGTCAGCACCGAGAGCCCCGCCTATCTCGAAAAGATGATCCTGGTCCGGCCGCCGCATCGGCTGCGGCGGGTCGCGGTCACCTACCGCGGACCCAGCGGCAAGGGGTCCGCCGTTCGGGCGCTGCTGGAGGTCGCCCGCGAGTTGAAAGTCGAGGCCCTGGTCCTGGTCGACTCCGACCTGCGGAGCATCGTGCCCGAGTGGATCGAGCTGCTGGCAGGTCCGATCCTGAAGGGCGGCTACGACTACGTTGCCCCGCTGTACGCGCGCCACAAGTTCGACGGGACCATCACCAACCAGATCGCTTACCCCCTGACGCGGACCCTGTATGGGCGGCGGATGCGCCAGCCGATCGGGGGCGAATTCGCCTTCAGCCGCGACGTGGTCAACGCCCTGCTGGAACTCGACGATTGGGACGAGGCCACGGCGAAGTTCGGGATCGACATCTGGATGACCCACCACGCCCTGGCGGCCGGGTTTGCGGTGTGCCAGACCAGGCTGGGGGCCAAGATCCACGACCCCAAGGATCCCGCCTCCGACCTGGGACCCATGTTCCGGCAGGTGGTTGGCACCCTCTTCCGGCTGGCCGGCTCGATGTCCGGGGCGTGGCTCCCGGTCCGCGGCTCGCAGCCGGTTCCCGAGTACGGCTTCGAGCGGGTGGTGCTGCCGGAGCCGCTATCGGTCAACCAGGCCAAGCTGGTGGACGCCTTCGAGACCGCGCGCCTGGCCCAGCGCCAGGTGTGGAAGCGGACCCTGGCCGGGGAGCAGCTAGAACGGGTGCAGGCGCTGCCTGCCGAGGATCCTGCGGCCTTTACCTTCCCCTCCGAGCTGTGGATCCGCTGCCTGTATGACGCGTTGCTCGCCTTCCAACGGCCGGGCATCGACCGCGAAGCGCTGCTGGCGGGGCTGACCGGGCTGTACTTCGGGCGCACCGCGGGCTTCTTCAACGAGGCGCGTGAGATGACCGATGAGCAGGCCGAGCGGCTGGTCGAGAGCCAGGCCCGGGAGTTCGAGGACCTCAAGCCGTGGCTGGTGCGCGCCTGGCAGGCGCAGTCCGCCGGGGGGCCGGCCGAGGGGCCGGGCTGATGGCCCGCCGGCGCGGACCGTATCGGGTCCTCATGCCGCTCGCCAACCCGCGCACCGCGCGTGACCTGATCCGCATCGGTTCCCACCTCGCCCACCGGCGGCCGACCGAGATCACCGCCCTGGGCATCGTGGAGGTCCCCGAGGGCGTGTCGCTGGCGGAGGGCGCCAGCCGCGCGCGCCAGGCCCGCCGCCTGCTCCAGCGGGTGCCTGACTTCCGGGACGACGCGTCGGTCGAGGTCCATACCGCGGTCCGCATCGGCCGCCAGGCGTCGGAGGGGATCGTGGAGGCGGTCGCCGAGATCGGGGCCGACCTGGTGGTCTTCGGCTGGGGCGGCCCGCAACCGACCGGCCTGCGGCACGCCGTCTTCTCGACCACCATTGACCAGGTCGTCCGTGAGGCCCCATGCGACATCGCCGTCGTCAAGCAGCGCGCCCTGGGAACCGTCCGCTCCATCCTGGTCCCGGTTCGGGGCGGCCCGAATGCCGAGCTGGCCCTCTCGCTGGCCACCGACCTGGCGCGCGGCTTCGCAGCGGAGCTGGTCGTCCTCCACGTGGTGCCGCCCGAAGGGGGCTCGGCTGCGCTCGACGACGAGCGGGCGGCCCTCGGCCGCCTGGTCAGGGGCAACACCCGAGGCGTCAAGGTCCGCCAGCTGCTGGTCGAGGCGCCAACCGTGCGGGGCGCCATCCTGAGGGAGGCCGCGAACCACGACCTGGTCGTGGTCGGGGCCTCGGCCCAGCCGACCGGAGCCGGATCGGGCCGGCGCCTGTTCGGGCGGCTGGCGGAGACGGTCGCCAGCCGTGCCAAGCCAACCGTGATGGTGGTCAAGACCCGCCAACCGTTCACCGCGGTCACCTTCGAGCATCTGCGGGCCGAGACCGGAAGCCTGCCCGCCGCGGACGCGGCGATCGAGCAGAGCCGCAGCCTGCCGAGCGTGGTCGACCGCTGGTTTGCCGAGAACACGTTCGACACCAGCGAATTCCGAGACCTCAAGCGCCTGGTGGACCTCAAGGAGCGCCAGGGCCTGACCATCAGCGTGGGACTGCCGACCCTCAACGAGGAGAAGACCATCGGGCTGGTCATCCGTCGCATTCGCGATGCGCTCATGGACCGCGTGCCGTTGGTGGACGAGCTGCTCGTCATCGACTCGGCCTCCACCGACCGGACGGTGGAGATTGCCCGCGAGCTGGGAGCCCCCGTGCGCCAGCACGACACGATCCTCCCGGAGTTGGGCAGCCACGTCGGCAAGGGCGAGGCGCTGTGGAAGAGCCTGTACGAGCTGCGCGGGGACATCGTGGTTTGGGTCGACACCGACATCCGGAACATCCAGCCTCGCTTCGTGTACGGCCTGCTGGGCCCGCTCCTGCGCGAGTCGCGGATCCACTACGTGAAGGGCTTCTACCAGCGGCCCCTGACAGCCGGTGGGCGGCGGCATCCCGACGAGGGCGGACGGGTCACCGAGCTCACCGCGCGGCCGCTCATCAATCTCTTCTTCCCCGAGCTGTCCGGCATCATCCAGCCCCTGGCAGGCGAGTACGCCGGGCGGCGGGAGTTGCTCGAGTCGGTGCCGTTCTTCACCGGCTACGCGGTCGAGATCGGGCTGCTCATCGACATCCTGGACCGCGTCGGGCTGTCCGGGATCGGCCAGGTCGACCTCGAGCGCCGGATCCACCGCAACCAATCGCTGGTGGACCTGTCGCGGATGGCCTTTGTCATCCTCAAGGCCGGCATCACCAAGCTGGAGGAGCGTCAGCGCATCGAGCTGCTGACCGACATGGGCGAGCGCATGAAGCAGATCCGCCAGGAAGGTGACAAATTCAGCCTGGACGTCCGCGAGGTGGGCGACGAGATCCGACCGCCGATGAACACCATCCCCGCCTATCTCGCGAGGCGCAAGGAGCTTTCCCGATGAGCCGGCCGCTGCGCGTGGTCGTGGCTCCCGACTCGTTCGGGGGTGCGCTGGACTCGGTGGCGGTCGCCGGGGCCATGGCCCGCGGCTGGGCCTCGGCGCGGCCCGACGATGTGGTGGTGCAGATCCCGATGGCGGACGGGGGAGAGGGGACCCTGGCCGCGATCGCCGCAGCCCAGGGAAGCGCGGCCATCCGGAACGCGGTGATGGCGACGGATCCCCTGGGCCGGCCGATCACCGCGGACTGGCTGGCGCTCGACGGCGGCGCAACGGGGTTCGTGGAGATGGCGGCGGCCAGCGGGCTGGCCCGGCTGGCCTTCGCGGAGCGGACGCCGGCCAATGCTCGGGTGGCGACGACCCGGGGCTCGGGACGGCTCATCACGGCGGCGCTGGATGCCGGCACGGGACGGATCGTGGTTGGCCTCGGCGGATCGGCCACCACCGATGGCGGGGCGGGGCTGCTGGTCGAGATGGGGCTCCGCCTGCTGGACGCCCGCGGGGATGACGTGCCGGACGGCGGCGCGGCCCTGGCGAAATTGGACCACGTCGACGCCGACGGGCTCGATCCGCGGCTGGCCGAGGTCGAGATCCTGATCGCTTCGGACGTCACCAACCCCCTGACCGGGCCGAACGGGGCAGCCGCGAGCTACGGGCCGCAGAAGGGCGCGGACGCTGACGCCGTCGCCGAGCTGGACGCGGCACTGGTCCGCTGGGGAGCCGAGATCCGACGGGCGACGGGCCGCGACGTGGCCGAGGTCCGGGGCGCCGGCGCGGCGGGCGGGACGACGGCCGGGCTGCTGGGCTTCACCGCCGCCGAGCTGCGCTCCGGCGTGGAGGTCGTGGCCGACCTGGTGGGCCTGGCGGCGGCCTGCGAGGGGGCGGACCTGGTCATCACCGGGGAGGGGCGGGCCGACGAGCAGACCCTGGCCGGCAAGGCGGCGCTGGGTGTCGCCCATCATGCCGGCAACGTCCCGGTCGTCCTGCTGTGCGGCGGCCTGGGCCCTGGCGCCGAGATCGTCGAGGAGTCCGGGGCGTTCGCCGTGGTGCAGCCCATCATCGATCGACCACTCGGCCTGGAAACCGCGATGGCCGACACGGAACGCCTGCTGGCAAATGCGGCTGCCCGGCTGGCGCGCAGCATCGGCATCGGACAGGGACTCGGGGCAAGAGGCTGAGCGTGGAGCCCATCGACGACCTCGTGCGGCAAACCGCATTCGCTCTCCTGGTTCGCGATGGCCGGCCGGTGCCGGTCGAGCGGCTCGCGGCGGCCCACCCCGGCGAGGTGAGGGGGGATGCGCTGAACGAGGTGCTGGACCGCCTGGTCGCCGACGGCCACCTCGACCGCGACCCGTCGGGGGCGGTGGTCGGCGCCGGCGGGTTGACGCTCGGCGACGGGCCGCATCGGCTCCTGCTCCGAGGAAGGGACTACCGCACCTGGTGCGCCTACGACGCCATCGGCATACCGGCTGCCCTGGGGGAGGAGGGAGCGATCTCCACCCGCTGCGGGGTGTGTGGCCGAGCGATTGCTCTTCGGGTCCCGATCGAGGCCGACAACGAGCGGCCGGAACGCCTGTGGTTGGCCGCCGGTGGAACGGACCTGAGGGCCGAGTTCTGCACCCTGACCGTGCTGCTCTGCTCACCCGACCACGCGGACGTCTGGGCCACGCGACAGGATGGTCGAGGCCGAATCGTCGACCTGGGCCAGGCCTCGCGATTGGGAGCCGGGGCCTGGGCCGCGTATGCCCGCGAGACCGCGCGGCTGGGCGTCGCGTGACCGACGCCGCCCGACCTCGCCCCTGGCGGGGGCGGGTCAACCGCCGTCGGCTGGCCGCGCTGCGCCGCGTGCGGCGCGCGCGCATCGGTCCCATCCTGGAGCGCCTGGCTGATCGATACGGAATGCCGGTCTGGTCCGGTCCCCGGCTGGACCCCGTCGCGGAGCTGGTCCTCACCGTGCTGGCCCAGAACACGGCCGATACGAATTCGCACCGCGCCTTCGTGGCCCTGCGGGCCGCCTACCCCTCGTGGGACGCCGTTCTGGCTGCGCCGACCGACGAGCTGACGGACGTCATCCGTCCCGGCGGGCTGGCCCCGACCAAGTCACGCCGCATCCAGCTCGTGCTGGCCGAGGTGCACGACGCGACAAACGGGTCCTGGGATCTCGGGTACCTGCGGGAGTGGCCGCTCGAGCGGGCGCGCGAATGGCTGGTGAGCCTGCCCGGGATCGGGCGCAAGACGGCGTCGATCGTGCTCCTGTTCGCGTTCGGGCGTCCCGCGCTGCCGGTCGACACCCACGTCTATCGGGTCGCCTCCCGGCTGGGACTGCTCCCGGCCCGGACGGACCTGACCCGCGCCCATGACCTGCTGGAGGAGGTGGTCCCGGCGGAGATGATGTATGCCGGGCACGTGCTGCTCATCCGCCACGGCCGGGAGGTGTGCCGCGCCCCACGCCCCATCTGCGGCCTGTGCCCGCTCACCGACCTGTGCCCGTACTTCGCCCTGGTCCAGCGCGGGAAGGCGCGGATGGCTCCTATTCCGCGCAACCTGGAGCGCGGACCGCGCTACCACGACGAGCTCATCCACGGCTGGGTCCCGCCCGAGGCGGGCGCCGGGAGAGGCGAGGGAGAGGCGCTAGAATCGCCCGGCGATCGGGCCGAAGTAGCTCAGGGGTAGAGCAACGGTTTCGTAAACCGTCGGTCGTGGGTTCGAATCCCACCTTCGGCTCCACGATTTCGAGCATGGAACGGATGACCGCGCGCGTTCTCCCTCCAATGTCGGCGCTGAACGTGTCGCAGTCGTTCGGTTCGCCGCTGTCGAGCCCGATGCGGAACCACGCCTGACGCTGTTCGGACGAGCCGTGCGTCCACGTTTCGGGGTTCACCTGTCCCTGCGTATGCTCCTGGATCCGATCGTCGCGACGGCTGAGGCAGCGTCGAGGGCCTGGGGGACTTGCTCAGGCGTGATCGGCTCCAGGTACCCGGTCTCCACGGCGTGGCTGGCCCATACGCCCGCATAGCAGTCGGCCTGCAGCTCGGTGCGCACCGCATGGCTCTCGGCACCCGTGGCGCCGCCAGGCTGGAGGTTGCCGAGCAGGTTCTGGATATGGTGGCCGTACTCGTGCGCGATGACGTACGCCTCGGCGAAGGGCCACCTTCGGCGCCGAAGCGCGTTCCAGGTGTGTCGCGGACCGAAGGTCTTGACGCAGCCAAGACCTGTCTCGATGGTGACCCGTCGACGACGGCCCATGTGACTCAGCACGCGGCCGCCATCGGTTTGGGCGACCGGGGCCGCGTAAGATCGGGCCGTGGTACAGCGAACCCCGCGGATCGTGGTCACCGTTCAGTCGCCGGAGCACGCGCGCAACGAGGAAGTGGCATGGCGCAAGAACGACCGCTACTTCGAGGGCGTGCGGCGGCACGGCGGGGAGGTCGTCGTCCTGAACGAGGACAGCACCTCCGCCGAACGGGAGGCCGCGTTCGCGACCATGGATGGGCTGCTCCTCTCAGGCGGGGCCGACCTGGATCCCGCGCTGTTCGGCGAGGAGCCACACCCGACGACCGTGGTGGAGCCGGGTCGCGACGCGCTGGAGCAAGCCGCGTTCGCCGTGGCCGAGGAGCGTCGCGTCCCGGTCTTCGGCATCTGCCGCGGGATGCAGGCCATCAACGTCTTCCGGGGTGGCTCCCTGGTCCAGGACCTAGAGGGCCACACCAGCCCCGCCTACCCCGCGCCGGAGGCCACCTCCCATGACCTGGACATCGAGCCCGGCACGCGGCTCGAGGAGATCCTGAGCGAGACCGTAGCCTCGGTGAACACCTACCACCATCAGGCCATCCGGCCCGAACAGGTGGGGCGGGGCCTGCGCATCAGCGGCTACAGCGCGCATGCCGACGGCGACCTGGTCGAAGCCCTGGAGGACGCCGATCCCGACCGCTGGCTGATGGCGGTCCAGAGCCATCCCGAACGGACCGAGTTCACCTCGCCCGAGTTCGAGAACCTGTGGGCCTCGTTCCTGGCCGCCGCCCGGGAGTACGCCGCGCGCTGAGCGGCAGCCCACCCAAGGGTCAGGCTTTGATTCGGAGCCCCTCGGGGTCATACAGCGGCTCGGCGCTCACCGTGCAGCCGACCCACTCTCCGAAGACCTCGACCTCGCCCCGGATGCCGACCGCGGCCTGCTCCGCCGGAAGGTAGCCGTAGGCGATGCTGGCTCCGACCGTGAACCCGTAGCCTCCGCTCGTCACCCGGCCCACCACCGCGTCCCCAACCCGAATCGGCTCGTTGCCCAACGCCACCGCCAGCGGCTCGTCCAGCACCAGGCAGCACAGGCGCCGATCAAGACCGGCCTCGCGTGCCGCGAACAACGCCTCGCGACCGATGAACGGGACCGCCTTGTTCATCCGCACCGCGAACCCCAGACCCGCCTGGTCGGGGTTGTCGTCGGGGGTGATGTCGCTCGACCACACCCGATAGCCCTTCTCCAGCCGCAGGCTGTCGATGGCCCGATACCCCCCGGCCACCATCCCGTGCGCCTGCCCCGCCGCCCACAGGGTGTCCCACAGCCCCGCGCCGTACTCGATGGGGGTGTACAGCTCCCAGCCCAGCTCCCCGACGTACGTGACGCGCAATGCCCGCACCGGCGCCTGCCCGACCGCGATGTTCCGCGCCGTCAGGTACGGGAACGCCTGGTTCGACACGTCATCCGCGCTGACCGATGCCAGGATGTCGCGGGCTCGCGGGCCCCACAGGCCCAGGCACGCCCAGGCGGAGGTCACGTCCGTCACCTGGACCGATCCGTCCTCTGGCGCATGCGAGCGGATCCAGCCCAGGTCGTGGTTGCCGAAGGCGGTGCCAGTGACGATGAAGTACCGATCCTCCGCGAGGCGGGACACGGTGAAGTCGCACTCGATTCCGCCCCGCCGGTTGAGCATCTGGGTGTACGTGATCCGCCCCACCGCCCGGTCGACGTCGTTGTCGCACAGGCGTTGGAGCAATGCCACCGCCCCAGGCCCGCTGATCTCGATCTTCGAGAAGCTGGTCTCGTCGAACAGGGCCGCCGCGTTCCGTGTGGCGTGGTGTTCGGCGCCGATGGCCGGCGACCAGTGCTTTCCGGCCCACCCCCGCGGTCGAAGGGACTCGTCGCCGGCCGGAGCGTTGGAGTCGAACCAGTTCGGGCGCTCCCAGCCCGACTTCTCGCCGAATGCACAGCCCAGCTCCCCCAGCCGGGAGTAGGTCGGGGATACCCACCGCGGGCGCGCCGACTGGCGCTCCTCGTACGGGTAATGGATGTCGTAATAGGTGGCGTAGTTCTCTTGGGCGCGGGCCAGGGTGTAGTCGCGCGAGCGGTATTGGGCCCCGAAGCGGCGGATGTCCATCTTCCACAGGTCGTACTCCGGCTCGCCGTCCACGATCCACCGGGCCAGCTGACGACCGACCCCGCCGCCGCCGGCGATTCCATGGGCCGAGAAACCGGCCGCTACGAAGAACCCACGCACCTCGGACTCGCCGAGGATGAATTCGTTGTCGGGTGTGAAGGCCTCCGGTCCGTTGATGACCTGCCGGACTCCGGCCTCGGCCATGGCCGGCACGCGCCGCTGGGCGCCGCGGCTGATCTCCTCGAACCGCGGCCAGTCCGGCGGCAGGAGCTTGCCATTGAAGTCGGCCGGGATCCCGTCCAGGCCCCAGGCGGCCGGGTTGCGCTCGTAGCCGCCCATGACCAGCCCGGCCACCTCGGGCCGGAAGTACACCAGGTTGTCCGGGTCACGCACCTGCGGCAGGTCGGCCGTGACGCCGGCAATCGGCTCGGTCACCAGGTACTGGTGCGCGAACGGGATGCTGGGCACTGTCACGTCCGCCATCGCGCCGATCTCGGGCGCGAACACGCCCCCGGCGTTGACGACCACCTCGCAGGCGATCGGTCCGTGCTCGGTCTCGACGCCGGTCACGTGCCCACGCTCGACGGCAATCCCCGTCACCCGGGTCCGGGCTCGGATGGACACTCCGCGCTGGCGGGCGCCGGCGGCCAGGGCCTGGGTCAGGCCCGATGGGTCGAGATAGCCATCGGTGGGCAGCCACGCAGCTCCCCGTACGCCGTCGGTCGACATGAGCGGAAAGCGCCGGTGAGCCTCATCGGCCGACACGAGCTCCATCTCCAGGCCGTAGGCCTTGGCCCAACCGGCCTGGCGGCGCAGCTCCTCCATCCGCTCCGCCGAAGACGCCAGGCGGAGGGACCCGACCTCCCGCCAGCCGGGGTCGACCCCGGTCTCCTCGGCAAGCTGGCGGTACGTGGCTACCGAGTCGACCATCATCCGGGTCAGGGTAGGGCTGGCCCGCAGCTGCCCCACCAGGCCAGCCGAGTGGAAGGTCGACCCGGATGTCAGCTCCGCCCGATCGAGCAGCGCGACATCGGTCCACCCCAGGCGAGCCAGGTGGTAGGCGATGGCCGCCCCACCCACGCCGCCCCCGATGATCACCACCCGGACGGCGTCAGCCACCCACGGCCTCGGTCAGGGCGCGCTCGAAGCGTGGCTCGGCCGCGTGGCGCAGCAGCCGCTCGAAATGCCCGTCCGCATACTCCACGAAGTTCACGTCGAGGGTGCTGATGGCCTGCTGGAGGACGCCCCACATGGCCTCGCGGAAGTCGGACACCACCCGCATCAGGGTCAGGCGGGCCAGGCGCGCGGGATCGGGCGCATCGGTCTGGTCATAGGCTGACAGCAGCTCGGCATCCTCGTCTGGCGTCAGCTCGTGGTTGATGCTGAAGTTGCCCAGGTCGAAGAAGGGATCGCCCATGCCGGCGTATTCCCAGTCCACGATCCGGATCCTCTCCGCGTCGTCGATGAAGTTGGCATTGAGCAGGTCGTTGTGGCACGGCAGGAGCGGGAGCGGTGCGTCGAGGAAGGCCCGCTCGATCCGGCGGCCGGCGGCGTAGGCCGCCTTCCAGCCTGCCGGGTCGGGGACACCGCGCGCGGCCGCCAGAGCGCGGTAGGCCTCCACCACGCGGAGCGGGACGAACAGGCCGGGGATGGCCGGGCCGCCGTGGATGCGGCGAATGGAGTCGGCCACCCGGGCCAGGGTCGCCGGCTCGTGGACCTGTTCCATGGAGACCGGCGTGCCGACGATGAAACGCGTCACCAGGTAGCCCTCGGGCCGGATGAAGGCCACCACCTCGGGCCCGACGCCCACACCGGCGGCGGCCACGGTGGCCGCGTGCTCGACTTCGCGGCTGATGCCGAGCAGATGGGTGTCGTTTCCGGCCAGGCGGATGACGTACCGATCAGCTTCGCCGGCCAGCGTGATCAGGAAGTTGCGATTGGTGATCCCGCCTGAGAGCGGGACGAAGGCGAGCTCCCGACCGGCCGTCTCGGGAACCCGCTGCAGGGCGTCGGTCAGCTCGTCTGCCAGATCGCCGCGGAGAGGCTCCTCGTCCAGGCTAGCGGACCTCATCGACGTCAGTCCACCATTTGACGCGCTCGCCGATCCGGGCTCGGGCGCGCCACGCCAACGACTTCGGCTCCGCCGCGAGGCGGGCAGCCAGCGCGGCCACCTGCCCGATGACTCGCTCCCGTCGCGATGAATCCAACTGCGAGTACGACTGCGCAAGGGTGGACACCTTCTCAAGGTTCAGCGTGGTGGTGCGCCAAAGGCCCCAGTCCGCCGCGCACAGTCCAGCCACTCGGCCGACATCGATCACTCCCTCGTCGCCATCTCCCAGCTCATGGTCGAGCAAGAGCAGGATGAGGTCGACGACGTCCTTCTCGTTGATCTTGACGATCTGAAGCTTCGACAGGAGTAGCTCGGCGAGTGGGACGGTCGGTCGGTCCCGTTCGAGGCGACCGTCGAGCGGGATCTGGTGGCAGAACTCGAGTCGATCGAAGAACACGTCCACGTGGATCCCCTTGACCGGGTGATCGTACAGGCCGCGTCGACCCTCCGAGGTCATCGCCACCTCGCGATCCTCCGCGTACCCGAGCGATGTGAGGAGTGCCGACACCATGCCAGCGTCCCGCCGGTACCCGGCGAAGTCGATGTCCGCATACGTCCGCTCGAAGGCGGGCAGGAGGGCTGCCGAGGCTGGGCAATGCAGCGACACGCCGAGGGACCCGAGGACTCGGAGCGGGACGCCCTGGCCGTCGAGCCCGTCCACGATCTGCCCGATCTCGGTTTCGAGCACCGTGCGCGCGATGCCGTACGGGGCGCGGTCGGGACGTCGCGGCATGGGCAGCCTCCGGAGTGGGACGGGCGCGCGCATTGTACGGACCGGGCGATCAGGTAAACGGTGGCCGCTCGTGCGCCCGCTCGGCGAAACCGCCTTGCGGCGCAAGGGGGCCCACCGTAGGGTTGCCGCGGCCAGAGTCAGCGGCCGATCGAGAACAGGGGTCGAAATGGTCGACCAGGCACGTGTCGTCGTAATCGGCGGCGGGATCACCGGCGTGAGCGTGGCCCTGCACCTGGCGCGCAGTGGGTGGCGCGAGATCGTGGTGCTCGAAAAGGGCGCACTGACCAGCGGCTCAACGAGCCAGGCGGCCGGCCTCGTGACCGCCTTCAACCCTTCGGCCACGATGATGGCATTCCGTCGCTACAGCATCGGCCTGTACCGCGAGCTTGACGTCTTCACCACGGTCGGCAGCCTTCGACTGGCTTCGAGCCCGGAGCGGTGGCACGAGCTGCAGCTGGGCGTGAGCCGGGCTCGCGGCATCGGGCTTGACGTTGAGCTGCTCGGTCCTGAGGAAACGCGCCAGCGCTTGCCGGCCGCATCGTCGGGGGACCTCCATGGGTCGGTTTGGCTGGCCGGCGACGGATACCTCGATCCGCACCAGGCGACCCACGCCCTGGCCGAGGCAGCGAAGCGGTTGGGGGTGACGTTCCAGACCGGGGAGCGGGTCACGGCGATCGAGATGGGGAAGCGGCGCGATGTCAGCGCGGTGGTTACCGACCGTAGACGGATCGTGTGCGAGCACGTCGTGAACGCGGCTGGCATGTGGGCGCCGCGGGTCGCGGCCATGGTCGGCGGCTGGCTTGCCAGCACGCCGGTCGACCACCAGCACGTCGCTCTCCGCGCCGTCGCCGGCCACGACCTGCCGCCGGACACGCCCTGCTTCCGCGACCCGGACAACCTCGTGTATGGGAAGGCGGAGCAAGGCGGCGTGCTGCTAGGCGGATACGAGGACGATCCCCATGCCCGTTGGCTCGACGGCGTGCCATGGGACCACGGTTCACGCTCGCTTCCACCCGATTGGACCCGCTTCGAGCCTTTGCTTGCCGGGGCGATCCGTCGGTTTCCATTCCTCGCAGACGCCCAGCCGGTTCGGCTGATCAACCACCCCGACGCCATGACGCCCGACGCAAACCCACTTCTCGGCCCCCTGCCCGGAACCCGTGGCTACTGGGTCGCCGCCGGCCTCTCCCTCAACGGGTTCGGCGCTGCGGGTGGACTGGGGCGGGCGCTGGCCGGATGGATGACGGCCGACGATCCAGGTGTGGACGTGCACCCGTACCGAGCCTGGCGGTTCGGCGCGACGTACGCCGACCCGCGCTACGTTGCCGAGACTGCCCGCGAGGCCTACCGCTACTACTACCGGTTGCGCTACCCCCACGACAGCGACACTGCGGGGCGTCCGCGCCGGCTGAGTGCGCTCCACCTCCGCCTCCAGGAAGCGGGCGCGGTGTTCGGAACCAAGCATGGCTGGGAGCGAGCCGACCACCTCGAACCGGGCAACCCGTGGCGCATGGCCGGGGAAGACCAGCGTGCCTACGGCTGGTCACGGCCGGACTGGCACGATCGAGTCGGCGCGGAGCACGAGGGCGTGCGCGAACGAGTCGGGCTGATCGACCTGTCGTCGTTCGGGAAGATCGTGGTTCGCGGTCGCGGGGCTCTCGGCCTCCTGCAGCGCGTGTCCGCGGCCGACGTCGACCGACCGATTGGTTCGGTGGTCTACAGCCAGTGGCTCGACCGCCGCGGCGGCATGGTCGCGGACGTCACGGTGGTGCGGATTGGCGGTGATAGGTTCAGGGTCGTGACCGGCGCCGCCTACGCTGCCAGCGACCTCGGATGGCTGCGGCTGCACGTGCACGACGGTGAGGCGGTGGATCTCGAGGACGGCAGCGACAGGTTGGCATGCCTCGGACTGTGGGGCCCACGGGCACGCGACGTTCTGGCCGCGGTCACGGACGACGACGTCAGCCATGCGGGCTTCCCCCTGCGGATCGGGCGTTCTATCCGAATCGCCAGTCGCGACGTGTTCGCACAGCGCATCTCGTACGCGGGCGAGCTTGGCTGGGAGCTGTACGTGGATCCACGGTGGGCTGTCCAGACCTGGGATCGCCTCGTGCGGGCGGGGGAGGACCACGGGCTCACGATCTTCGGCTACCGCGCGCTCGACAGCCTCCGCATCGAGAAGGGCTACCGCTACTACGGGACCGACCTGACCATGCAGGAGACCCCGCTCGAGGCGGGACTGGGTCGATTCGTCGCCTGGGAGAAGCCTGCATTCGAGGGGCGCGCGGCGCTCATCTCGAGCCGCGAGATGGGACCGCCGGCGATTCGACTGCGGACCATCATCCTCGGAGCAGACGTGGTGCCCGAATCCCCGGACGGGTGGCTCCCCGTCTACGGCGGCGAAGCCGTCCGGGTCGGCGGTCCGGTGGCAGGACGACTCCGGAGCGCTGCCTTCGGATACACAATGCGCAGGATGATTGGGTACGTTTACCTTCCGGGTCACCTCGCCGAGGGGTCCGAGGTCCACGTCGAGGTCCTTGGCCTGGACGTTCGCGGGACGGTCGGTCCTGACGCCGTGATCGATCCTGGCGGGGAGCGATTGCGGGCCTAGGCCAGGAGAGTCGGCGATGTCCCCCATCGGCGAGCGCTCGCGCGGGACGCGAACGAGGATCTTCTACGCGACTGACGTCCACGGCTCTGAGCGGACGTGGCGGAAGTTCCTCGCCGCCGCGAAGTTCTATCAGGCGGACGTCCTGGTCATGGGCGGCGACGTCATGGGGAAGCTCGTCATCCCGATGATCCGCGAGCCGAACGGTCACCATCGAGCGACCATTCACAGCCGGGTCGAACGGCTCGAAACCGCGGCCGACGTGGAACGGGCTCGCGAGGTCATCCGGTCGCTCGGCTTCTACGACGTCGTGATGGACGAGGATGAGTACCGGACCGTCCGAGGCGAACCGGCGGCGATCGACGAGCTGTGGCGCCGCCTGGCGGTGGAACGCCTGGGTCGCTGGATCGAGCTGGCAGAGGATCGGCTCGGGCCGGACGGCATCCGGTGCTTCGTCTCCGGCGGCAACGACGACCTGCTCGAGGTCATGGAGACCCTCCCGGCCGACGGCACCCGTTCATTCGTGGCGTGCGAGGGTCGCGTCGTCCTGCTCGACGATGAGCACAGGATGATCAGCCTTCCGTACGTCAACCCCACCCCCTGGCGCACGCCGCGGGAGGCATCCGAGGACGAACTCGCGGCTATGATCGTGCGTGCCGTGGATGGGATCACCGACTTCGAGAAGGTCATCTTCAACTTCCACGCTCCCCCGATCGATTCCACCCTTGACACATGTCCGATGCTCGATGCGACGACGGACCCGCCATCCCAGATCGTCCGCGGCGGGCAGCCCGTCCTGTATGGAGCCGGCAGTTCAGCCGTGCGCGACGCGGTCGAGCGATACCAACCCCTGCTTGGGCTCCATGGCCATATCCACGAGTCCCAGGCCGCCGCGCGGCTGGGCCGGACACTATGCATCAACCCAGGCAGCGAATACGGTGAGGGCGTGCTGCGGGGCGCCCTCGTCAACCTGTCGAATGGCAAGGTGGAGAGCTACCAGATGACCGCCGGGTGACCGGCCGCCAGGGGGTGGGGTCCAAGCGGCGAAGGGAGGTGCGAATTCGGAGGAGCCACCGGGACGGTCGGAACGGCTGTCTCATCGGAGGTGAACGCGTGATGCGCGATCACTGACTGCAAGGAGGTGGAACAGGGTGGCGACAGCGACCACTCTCCCTGGCGCAGCAGTACCGGAGGTCTTCGTTCGGAAGTCGTCCGGCCTGGTGCGCGTGATGTCCCCATCATCGGCGTTTGTTTACAACATCCTGACCATGGGTTTGATATTCCCGTGGACCTATCTGTGGGCACCCGGTGCGCTACCAGGTGGCCGGCTGGTCGAGGGGATCCTGTTGGCCATGATCCTCGAGATCCCGATCGCCCTCTCCTACGTCTGGCTCGCGACCGCGTTCCCCCGCACGGGCGGCGACTACGTCTTCCAGAGCCGGGTCCTCGGTGGCGGGGTGGCATTCACCCTCGTCTTCTCCGGCTTTGTGATCTGGATCCTGCAATGGGTGGCCCTCTCCGGCTGGCTCCTGGCCACGCTCGGCTTCGCGCCACTCTTCCTGGGCCTGGGGGCCTCGCTCAACAGCGCCGGCATGGTGGATCTCGCGGCGTGGTTCACGACGCCGTTCGGGATCATCGTGACCAGCATCGCCAACGCGTTGCTGGCCCTCGTGATCCTGGTTTCGGGGTTCCGCAACTACGTCCGCGTCCAACGGGTGATGTGGGTGGCGATTCTCGTCTCATTCGCAACGATGCTGTTCGTGCTCGCTACTACCTCGCCGAGCGAGGTGCCCGGCCGCCTGGACGCGTTCTCGGCGGCAATCGGTGCCTCGCCCACGTTCACGGCGGACGCGATCGCGGCGGCCGGTGGGGCCGGGGTCGACCTCAATCCACCTTTCAGCCTGCTGGCGACGCTCCTCATCGCGCCCATCGCCTGGACCTCGCTTCAGTGGGCGACCTACTCGAGCCAGCAGAACGGCGAGATCAAGTCGGCCGGCTCGTTCCGCAACCAGGCGTTCATCATCGTCGGCGCGCTCATCCTCACCGGCGTGCTGCTTGCCATCCTGGCGTTCGTCCTGGAGCGAGCGGTTGGCTCGGAGTTCTTGTATGTCGCCGGCGCCGGTTATTGGAGCGGGGTATCCGAAGCCAGCCTGGCCGGGTCGTACCTGTGGCCCAACACCCTGGCCACGGCCATTGCCTTCAGCCCGGTCGTCACTCTGTTGATCGCGGCCGGGTTCATCCTCAATGGCCACCAGATCGTCCACAACTGTTATATCGGGATGACCCGGGTAATGGTCGCCATGTCGTTCGACCGGCTGCTGCCCGAGTGGATCAGCCGGGTGAGCGAGCGGTTCCGGACCCCGGTCAACGCTCACGTCGTCTACTTCGTGGCGAGCATCCCGGTCATCTGGCTGTACAACACGTTCTCGTACGGTGACACCACCTGGACCTCGCTCACCCTGGGCGTGACCTTCGCCTGTGGCTACGTCTTCGTGGCCACGGCCTTGGCAGGAGCGATCCTGCCGTTCAGGGCCAAGGCCGCCTACGAGGCATCACCGGGCGCGAAGTACACCATTGGTGGCCTCCCGCTGGTCACCGTCATCGGTCTGCTGGGTGCGGCAGCCGGCGTGGTGTTCCTCTACCTGTTCCTGACCAACGAGCAGCTGGGACTCACTAGCCAGCTGGCGTACACCGTCGTCGGTGGCGTGCTCCTGTTCTCCGCTGCCTGGTATCTCATCGCCAAGCAGGTCCGGCGTAGTCGCGGCATCGACGTCTCGTACGCGTTCAAGGAGATCCCGCCGGAGTAACCTTCTGTCGGTCACGCTCCGGGTAATGCCCGGCCCGGACGGCAGCGCCGCCCGGGCCGGCTCAGGTCCGCCCGGGCCGGCTCAGGTCCGCACGTCGCGCAGCCAGCGGGCGAGGTCGTTGGAGTCGAGCCCGGCGGCCGCACGCGCCCAGCGCACCTCTGCCCATGCCTCGAAGTCGAACTCGAGCGTCGAGATGCGTGCCTGGATCGCGGCCCACAGCGTCCACCCAACGTCGGACATGATCATGTTCAAGCGCATCCTCGCCAGCAGAGCCGGCGTCGCCGCGCTGAAGTAAGCCGCGCACAGGAGCTCCACCCGCCCGGCATCCCACCCCAGCTCCTGGCACGTATTGCCGAGCTCGAACGTCGGATCGCCGTTACCGCTGTACTCGTAGTCCACAATCCGCAGCTGGTTTCCGTCGTCGAGGTAGTTCTCGGCCAGCAGGTCGTTGTGGCAGGGAACGGACGGCAGGGGCCGGGTGCGCAGGGCGGCCTCGAGCTCCGGCAGCCGGCCGATCCGGTCCCGGTAACCCGCCGGGATGGGGATGGCCCGCTCGTCCACGACGCGCAGATAGCGCTCGGTGAGCCGGAACATGTCGAAGTCGTGGAGGAAGCGCGGACCGGCGTGGAGCCGCCGCAGGGAGGGCGCCACCCGGGCGGCCATGCCTCGCTCGGCGAACGCCTCGTTCGACATCGTCCGTCCGTCGATCCACTCGAGAATGATGACGCCGTACTCGGGCAGCGAGTGGACGACGCGGGCGCCGATCCCCGTCGCCGCCGCGGCCCGGGTGTTGTGCAATTCGTTCATCCGGTCGACGGCGAGGACATTCGTGTCTGCTCCGGGGACGCGGACGAACATCCGCTCGCCGTCGACCGTGACTGCGTAGTTGACGTTAGTCAGACCACCGGTCAGTGGCTCAATCCCGACGCTCCGCCCGCGCCACGCGTCGACCGCCTCCACGACCTGCTCGATCCCGATCGTCATCCGGCACTCCTTCCACAATGCCGTGGCGGAACAGCGAGGAGAACACGAACTGCTCGGGCGCAGAAACGCCGAACCGCGCGTTTGGGCGGGCGAACCTACTCTAGCGGGTGCGGACCAGCTGGGCCGGGGTGACCGCCGTGAACTGACCCTTGTTGCGCACCGCCTTGGCCAGCGCCACGTCGTGGGCTCGGGACTCCTCGGCGTCGTCCAGAGGCGCCAGGATGACCGGTTCGCCCATCTTTCTTTCCAGGGCGATCCGGATCAGCTGGTCGGCGAGCCACGGGTTCTTGGGGAGCACCGGCCCGTGCAGGTAGGTGGCGTACACGTTGCCGCGCACGGCGCCTTCGGTACCGTCCCGGCCGTTGTTGCCCGCCCCTGCCAGCATGGTGCCGAAGGGCCGCGCGTCAGGCCCGAGGGTGGTCAGGCCCGAGTGGTTCTCAAAACCGACCACGGTCCCGGTTTCGCCGTTGAGCGTCACCTCGACCGCCGCGTGCTGCATGAAGCGCTGGGATCCGGCGTGCGTTTCGAGGTCCAGGATGGCTGCCCCCTCCATCGGTTCGCCCACCGATGGGACATACCGATGCCCGAGCAGCTGCAGCCCGGCGCACACCGCGAAGATGACGACGCCCTGGTCGGCCGCCTCGGCGAGGGACGGCACCTTGAGCCCGAGGTCCTTTGCCACCACCTGCTGCTCCACGTCCTGGCCGCCGTGAAACAGGATCAGGTCGAAAGTCGTGAAGTCCGGGGCGTCCCCCTGCTCTACGGTGACCACCTCGGTCGGGATGCCGCGCCAGGCGCAGCGCTGAACGAGGGCCATGACGTTGCCCCCATCGCCGGCCACGTTCAGGAGGGACGGGTACAAGTGCGCGATGCGCAGGGTCGGAAAGTCCATCACGCCTCCCAGTATCGCCCAACCCAGCCGCGGCGTCGCATCTCCTCGCGGAGCTCGATGGTCGGGGTGTAGCTGGCCAGGATGGTGAGGGTGCCGCCCGGCCGGACCCGCGCCAAGGCGGCGTCCAGCGCGGGCACGCGTTCGGGAACGACGGTCATCCGGTTCGGGTCCAGGCCCGCGTACTTCAGGCGGTTGGCGATCTCATCGGCGCGCAGCCCGGACACCGTGGCGTGCTCGATCCGGTCCACGGCGCTCTCGAAGTCGACGTCCCACAACCACGCGAAGTCCTCGCCGTCGACTAGGGTGTTGCTGACCGCGATGAGCAGCTCCTTCGGGAGGTCCTCGGTGGCCAGCGCCCGCAGGGTCGTGTTGTACGAGGTGGGGTTCTTGGCGAAGCCCAGCACGATCTGGTGACCGTCGCCGCGGATCCGCTCCAGCCGGCCGAAGGCCGGGCCAACCGACGCCAGCGCCTCCGCGACATGGTCGGTTCGCACGCCTAGCCCGACAGCCAGGGCCACCGCTCCCGCGGCGTCGTATGCGACATGGACGCCGGACTGCGGGATGGACAGGAAAAGCTCGCCAGCGGGCGTGCGGAGCGTCAAGCGAGTCTCCGCCAAGCCGCGCACCTCGAGGGCGGTCACCGCCACGTCGAGCGGAGGTCGGGCCAGGCCGCAGGCCGGACATCGCCACTCGCCCATGTGGGAGAGATACACCCGCTTGTATTCGAGATCGGCCCGGCAGCTCGGGCAGCGGATGGTGTCCGCGGCGCGGCTGATGGCATCGGTCGAGGCGGGGAGATCCAGGCCAAACGTCACCCGCGGGCCCGTTCGGGCGGAGGCCAGCCCGGCCACGATCGGGTCGTCGGCGTTGACGACCAGCACGCTCTCCGGCGGCAGGGCCGCGGCGACCGTCTCGAACGTGTCCGCCACGGCATAGATCTCGCCATAGCGGTCAAGCTGGTCGCGGAACAGGTTGGTGATGAGCAACGCGCGGGGCCGGATCTCCTGCGCGATCTGCGGCAGGGCGCCCTCGTCCACCTCGCTGAGCATGATGGTGGCCGGAACGCGACCCCGAAGGTTGGACGCCGCGACCGCGATCGAGGTGACCCCCTGGACCAGGTTGGCGCCGGCCTGGTTATGGGCCACGGGCAGCCCGGCGGCGCGGAGGATGGCGGCCGTGAAGCGGGCGGTGGTGGTCTTGCCATTGCTGCCCGTGATGGCGAGCACCGGGATGCCACGCTCGCCGACCAGTGCCTCCAGGATCTCCGGGTCGATCCGTCGCGCCACCATCCCGGGCAGCGACGTCCCGCCGCCGCGGCCGGTGACGCGGGTCGCGACCGCGGCCGCCTTGCCGACCACCAGGGCGGCGAATCGACGACCGGTCAGGGGTCGGGCGGGTACGGGGGTGGGCAGCTCGAAGGCGGGAACGGCTGCGGCGGCGGAGGCTCGTTTGCGGCGGGGGCCTCGTTTCGCCGTCTGCGTCGGCATCGGTCAGGTCAGGTCGACGAAGACGTTCTTGACCTCGGTGTACATGTCCAGCGCATGCATCCCCAGCTCGCGCCCCATGCCGGACATCTTGTAGCCGCCGAACGGCGCCTCGGTGTGGACGCTGCTGTTGGAGTTCACCGACAGGACGCCGGCTCGGACTCCCCTGGCGACCCGGATCGCCTTGCCCAGGTCGCGGCTCCAGACCGACCCCGACAGGCCGTAGGGGGTGTCGTTGGCCAGGCGCACCGCCTCCGCTTCATCGGTGAACGCGATGATGGACACGACGGGGCCGAAGATCTCCTCGCGCACGATGCGCATGTCGGTCCGGCAAGCGTCGAAGATGGTCGGCATCAGGTAGGCGCCCGCGTCGAAGGGGTCGCCGCTGGGCGGCTCGCCGCCGTAGATCAGCTCCGCACCCTCATCGCGACCGATGGCAATGTAGTCCGCCACCCGCTCCCGCTGTCGCTGGCTGACCAGGCTGCCCATCTCGGTCTTCTCCTCCGCGGGGTCGCCGACCTTCAGGTTGCGGGTGGCTTCCGTGAACAGATCCACCACCTGGTCGTGGACCGTGTCCTGCACGAAGATCCGGCTTCGGGCTGTGCAGTCCTGGCCGGCGTTGTCGAACACGGCGTACGGCGATTGGCGCGCGAACTTTTCCAGGTCGGCGTCGGCGAACACGATGTTCGGCGACTTGCCGCCCAGCTCCAGGCTCACCTTCTTCACGTTGGCAGCCGCCAGGCGCAGGATCTCCTGGCCGGTCGTCGTCTCGCCGGTGAAGGCCACCTTGCCGATGCCGGGATGGGCCGCGATGGCCGCACCGGCGGTCCCGCCCGGGCCAGTCACCACGTTCACGATCCCCGGCGGGAAGCCGGCTTCCAGGGCGAGCTCCGCGAGCCGGATGGCGGTCAGCGGGGTGTACGAGGCCGGCTTCAGGATGCAGGCGTTGCCAGTCGCCAGTGCAGGTCCCAGCTTCCAGCTGGCCATGTTCATCGGGAAGTTCCAGGGCACGATAAGCCCCACCACTCCGATCGGCTCGCGGAGCGTGAAGTCGAGGCCCGGCTGGCTGACGGGGATCGTCTCCCCGAAGTGCTTGTTGGCGGCGCCGGCGTAGTACTCGAACACCAGCCCCACCGCGAGCGCCTCGCCCCGGGCGCCGGCGATGGGCTTGCCCACGTTTCGGCTCTCCAGCTGCGCAAGCTCCTCCTGGTGATCCTTGACCAGGTTGCTCAACTTCTGGAGGGCGCGGCCGCGCTTGGCGGCCGACCACGACGAGAAGCCCTTGGGTTCTTCGAGCGCTTTCTGAGCCGCCGTGACCGCCCGGTTGACGTCCTCCGCGCCGCCCAGTGGGACGCGGGCGAGGAGTTCGGAGGTGGCGGGATTGACGACGTCGAAGGTCTGTCCGTCGGCGGCGTCCACGTGCTCGCCGCCGATGATCATCTGGACGGTGCCGAGGGTTGGCTCGGCCGCGCCGGGGGCCTGCGTCTGGGTGGTCATGGGGAGCCGAGTATATCCCCGGATCCGGGCTAAGCTCCTAACCCGCACCGGCGACCCGGCATGCCGTGTCAGCCGGGCGTGCGTATCGGCCAACCTCGATCCAGGTGGGCCGTCTGGGGACCCCTTCATGTGCCAGGTGTCACGCGGGCTGACACGCCGGCCACGTTGGACCCGCTTTCAGTTTCCTGCTGGCCGTTACGTCAGTGGGGCTGACGCTAGCGGGGAGGGCCGGGTCAGAAGTAGTTGACGCTGATGCCACCGTCGATGACGAAATGGGCGCCGTTGGTCCAGCGCGACTCGTCCGAGGCCAGATAGATCGCCACGTTGACGATCTCCTCGGGCTTGCCGAACCGGCCGGTCGGGTTGCGCGCCAACCGCTTTTGTCGGGCCGCCTCGTCCTTGACCAGCCAGTCCATCAGCATCGGCGTTTCGATCGGTCCGGGGCAGATGGCGTTCGAGCGCACGCCATGTGGCCCGAACTGAACCGCCAGCGACCGGGTCAGGCTCAGGACGGCTCCCTTGGAGGCGGTGTACGCGTCCTGCGGCACCGAGCACCCCAGCAGGGCCACGAACGAGCTGATGTTGATGACCGATCCGGACCCCTGCTCCACCATGTGCGGGATCGCGTACTTGCAGCCCAGGAACACGCCGCGCAGGTTGATCGCCATCACGTGGTCCCAGGTGGCGACGTCGGTGTCCACCACCGAATGGTCGAGCTCGGGCATGACCCCTGCGTTGTTGTACAGGACGTCGACCCTGCCGTACCGATCCTTGGCGGCCGCCACCATGGCGGCCGCATCGGCCTCGCTGGAGACGTCAGTCCGGACGAACGAGGCCTCTCCGCCGGCCGCCCGAACCAGGTCCGTGGTCTCAGCCCCGGCCTTCTCGTCGTACTCGGCGACGAGGACCCTGGCGCCCTCGGCCGCGAACATCTGGGCCGCCACGCGGCCCATCCCGCTGCCGGCCCCGGTGATGATCGCGACCTTTTTCTGGAGGCGCATCGCTGGAGCTAGCCGCGCTCCAGGTAGCGCTCGCGGTCCCAGGGATGGACGACGGCGTCGTAGGTCTCCTGCTCAACCCGCGCCGCGTTGAGGTAGTGAGCCACGACGTCGGCCCCGAAGATGTCAACCGCCGCCTTGCTGGCCTCCAGCTCGCGGATTGCTTCGTGGAGGGCGCGCGGCATGCGGTCGCAGCCAGTGGCCACGTACCCGTTGCCCTTGTACTCCTTGGGAGGCTCGATCTCGCGCTCGATGCCCAGCAGGCCGGCGCCGACCACGGCCGCGTAGGTCAGATACGGGTTCATGTCCCCGCCCGGGAAGCGGTCTTCGATGTGGAGCCCCGCCTCGTCGCCCACGATCCGGAAGCCGGTGGTCCGGTTGTCGCGGCCCCAGACCACGTTGACCGGGGCCCAGGACGCCACCGCGTATCGCTTGTAGGAGTTCACATTCCAGGCCCAGAAGATGGCCAGCTCTCGGGCGTACTTCATCATCCCGCCCAGGAAGTGGCGCATGGTCTTCGACATCCCGTAGGGCTCCGCCTTCGGATCGAGGAACAGGGGCTTGCGGCCGGTTTTGTCCCAGAGCGACATGTGGAGGTGGCCGCTGGACCCGGTCCAGGTGTGGTCCGGCTTGGCCATGAAGGTCAGCCCGAAGCCGTTGAGCCAGGCGATCTCCTTGGCCCCGTGCTTGAAGAGCACCGACTTGTCGGACATCTCCAGCACGTCGCAGTAGTGGATGTTGACCTCGTGCTGCCCCGGTGCCGCCTCCCCCTTGCTGAATTCGACCGGTATCCCGGCCTCGGTCATGAGGTTGCGCAGCCGGCCATGGATCGGCTCGGCCTTGGTGGCCTGCAGGAGGTGATAGTCCTCGTTGTAGTAGCCGAACCGGTCGAGCCCAACGTAGCCCTTGGCATGCGCCTGCTCGTAGGTATCGGTCAGGAGGTAGTACTCGAACTCCGACCCGGCCATGACCCGGAAACCATGGCCCGTGGCGCGGTCGACGATCTTCTTCAGGATCGTGCGCGGAGAGACCGGGATCTCGTGGCCATGGTGGTCCACGGTGTCGGACAGGACGATGGCCGTCTGCTCGAGCCACGGCACCACGCGGTAGGTGTCCCACACCGGGTCAGCGATCCAGTCGCCATAGCCCGTCTCCCAGTTCATGAGCGCAAATCCGTCGGGCGTGTTCATCTCCATGTCGGTGCCCAGCAGGTATGTGCAGAAATGGGCGCCGTGATCGATAGCGCCGTTCAGGAACGCCTGGCCCTGGACCCGCTTGCCCATCAGGCGACCCTGCATATCGGTCAGGGCCACGACCAGGGTGTCGATCCGTCCGTCACGGATGGCGGCCGTCAGCTCCTCGCGCTTGGGGTGGCTATCGGTCTTGGCCATGGGTCCTCCGGTAGCGATACGGGCCGGCCGGATCGCCCGGCCGGCCCGCGTCGTGGATCGGGTCAGCTACTTGCGGGTCACGCCATCTGGCGAGCCGCGTCGTCGAACTCGCGTTCGATGGCTTCCAATTCCTCGGTCGTGCCCTGCGGGACGGGGCCGGCGAACCGGCGTCGGGCCCACACGAAGTAGTACACGAGCAGGAAGACCAGGAACCCGCCCACGGTCACCAGCGCGGCGGGGTTCAGGACATAGGGGAACAGGAACAGCGGGCTGATCAGGATGATCCAGATCACCGAGATCACGGCCAGCGGCTTGCTCCAGCCGCCGAGGCTCCAGGTCTGCTTGTCGCGCCAGGACTGGTCTCCCCATAGCCCGAGGCCGATGCACACCCCGTATGCCCAGTACAGGAGCACGGTGCTGACCCCGGTGATGCCGGCGATCAGGAAGAACGGGTCACCGCCGGCCAGCTTGACCAGGACGTAGATGAGCACGATCAGCAACCAGCTCAGGGTGCTGATCGCGATCACCGAATTGCTGGGCGTCCGCCACCGATGGCTGACTTTCTTCAGCCAGCGGCTGCCGGGCACGCCGTCGTCGCGGCTGAAGGCGAACAGCATCCGTCCCGCCGAGGCGATGGACGAGAAGCCACAGAAGGTCATCGCGATCGCGATCCCGGCCGCCAGCAGGCCGCCGAGCTGGCCGAGGCCGGCGCCGAGGTTCGACTCCAGGATGTACGCGACCCCACCGCCACCGGTGCTGTTGGCCAGGACGTCGGCGGGGTTCGTCATCTTCAGGGTCAGGGCGGTCAGGACGACGTAGCCCGCCACGGCCGACACCGCCACCGACAGGAAGACGCCCCACGCCGACGCGCGGCGGGCGTAGACCGTCTCCTCGGCCACGTGGGCCGAGGCGTCATATCCGGTGTACGTCCACTGCGACTGGAGGAGGCTCAGGGCGAAGGCTCCGGCTATCCCGAACGGGACGATCTGCTCCCATGGCACCCCGTCGGCGTCCGCGCCCGGGTCGACCGTGAACAGGAAACCCAGGTCGTGGATGGGCTGCGTCCCCAGCGTGTACAGGGCCAGCGCAATAGCGGCTACGAAGAAGATGTGCCACCACACCGAGATGTCGTTCATCAGCGCGACCACCCGTGTGCCGGCCACGTTGAAGACGATCTCAATCGCGATCAGCGCGCCGGTCACCCAGATCGCGTTCAGGATGCCGAAGGTCTCGAGGTTGGGGTCGAATCCAAACAGCGGCCCCAGGATCGTGGCCGAGATGTAATACGCAGCCGCGTAGTTGATGCCGGCCACGATCGAGATCTGGCCACCCAGGTTGAGCCAGGCCGTCCACCAGCCCCAGTCCTTGTTCCGGAGCTTGCTGGCCCAGTAGTACAGGCCGCCCGCGGTGGGATAGGCCGATGCGACCTCGGCCATGGTGGCGGCGATCATCAACGTGAACACCGTCACCAGCGGCCAGCCGAGGCCCACCGACGCCGGACCGGCCAGGGTCAGGCCGTAGTTGAAGAGGATGACCGCGCCGGTCAGGATCGAGATGATCGAAAAGCTGATCGCGAAATTGCTGAATCCGCCCATGGAGCGCAGGAGCTCCTGGGCGTAGCCGAGGCCATGCAGGTCTCGAACGTCCTGCCGAATGACCTCGTCCTGGGTGGACATCTGCGACATCGGGACCTCACTGCTGATCACGTGGGCGACAGCACCAATTTCAGCGCGGGGCAAACGCGAGCATGCGAGGGTGGAAGCCGGTCGGTGGCTCCTTTCTCGCCGCGCGGCGGAGGTCCAGCGGAGAGCTTCGCTGGGCGAGCAAGTCGCGGCGTGCCGCCGGGGACTATATCGCGGGCAGGGGATCGAAACTAGCCTTTCCGACCGACCCGTGGCCTACGATCGGGACGATGCATCAGCCTGCTGCGGGTGGCCGCGGCCCAGCATGAGTCGAGCGATCTGAACCCTGCGCCATCGTCTCCGGTGTATTAGGCAGGAGGCGCTGATCGGCTTTACCCTGCTGGGTGACGGAATGCGGGACGCGTTCGACCCGCGCGCCTCGCGGCGGCGGTGAGCTAGTCCTCTCTCTCGGGAGCTGACCGGCGGTCGGGTTCGCCCGCCGGCGAGCCTTCGGCGCCGACCTCGTCGACCCCCTCCTCGCCCTCGGCGCCCTCGGCGCCCTCTTCGCCCTCGACCTCGGCCACAGGCTCCTCTTCGACGACCCGCGGCGGCATGACCTTGGCGACGAGCTCGTCCGCGTCATTCAGGACGGTGACCCGCGCGGCATCAAACGGCAGGTCGCTGACGTGGATGGCGGCCTCCAGGTCGATGAGCGGCGTCACGTCGACGGTGATCTCGTGCGGGAGGTCGGCGGGCAGGGCGCGGACCTTGATGTGGTCCAGTGCGGTGAACAGGCTGCCGCCGGTGACCTCGATGGCCGGCGCCTCCCCGATGAAGATGAGCGGGACATCGACCTGCATCTCGACGTTGAGGTCCGGGAGGAAGAAGTCGACGTGCACGGCGCGCCCGCTCAACGGGTGACGCTGGACGGACTTGATGATGGCACTCTTGGCACCGGCTCCGGCCACCGTCAGTTGGAAGATGGTCGTGCGCCCCGCGGCGCGGTACAGGACTTCGAGGCGCTTGGCGTCGACCTGAACCGGGACCGACTCGGTGCCCTTCCCGAACACCACTCCGGGCACCGTGCCGGCACGCCGGAGGCGCTTCGTCTGCTTGCCCAGCACGCTGCGGGTGTCGACGGTGAAGTCCAGGGTCATGGGTCGGCCGTTCTCCAGGTCGGAGTGGGAAGCCGGATGGTACAGGTGGACCGATGGGTGGGCAAATGGGCGAAGGCCGCGAAAACGGCGAAGCTCGGGCATCGGTCTAGAATCGGTGCCCGTGGCCGCCAGCATCATGATCGTGGAGGACGAACCGGCCGTTGCCCGCGGGGTCCAGGTGGTGCTGGAGCGCGAGGGCTACGGCGTGAGCGTCATCCCCACCGGGGAGGAAGCGGTCGCCCGCTTCAGCGAGGTCGCGCCCGACCTCGTCCTCCTCGACGTCCGCCTGCCCGGGATCGACGGATTCGAGGTCTGCCGTCAGCTGCGGCGCCAGACGCGGGTTCCGATCCTGTTCCTCACTGCCCGGACGGACGAAGTCGACAAGGTAGTCGGCCTCGAAATCGGCGCGGATGACTACCTGGTCAAGCCGTTCAGCCTGCGCGAGCTGACGAGCCGGGTGAAGGCCCTCCTGCGCCGTGCCTACGGAGAGCTGGCCGACGTCCAGGCCACTGACACGCTGCGGCGCGGGGACCTCGTTATCGACCTGGAGCGGAGACGAGTGACGAGGGACGGGGAGCGGATCGGCCTCACCACCACCGAGTTCGACCTGCTGCGCCACCTCGCCGCGCGCCCGGGGCGCGTGTTCACCCGCACGCAATTGCTGGAGCTGGTACGCGACTACGACGCGGCGGTGGAGCAGGACGAGCGGACGATCAACGTCCACATCAGTCACATCCGCGACAAGGTCGAGGCGGATCCAGACCGGCCGCGCTACATCCGTACCGTCAGGGGCGTGGGCTACGCCTTCGCCGAGGACTGAGCCGACGCCTATTCGTCGTTTCCTCCGCCGCCTCGACGTCCGACTGGTGGTGGCCCTCGCCGTTACCGCGCTGATCGCGCTGCTCATCAGCGGCGTGGCCCTGAACCAGATCCTGCCCGGCTACTTCGAGCAGCAGGGGCGAGCACGCACCGAGTCGGTGGCGCAGGCCACGGCCCTGCTCATCATCGACACGGTCAGCCGATCGGCGACGAGCGGGCTGGGAGAGTTCCTCAACGATCGTCAGCAGCGGGAGGCGCGCATCATCCAGCCCGCCGCCCAGGAGGCGGCCGACGGCCTGCTGGTCACGGTCGAGGTCTTCAACGTGGTCGATGGCTCGGAGGCGGCCTTCGCGGAGCCGGAAGACGTGGAGGCCGCCACGTCCCAAGGTCTGGCCGCGGACCCGCTGGCGCCGGCGACCCGCCTCGCGTTCTCGGTCGAGCTTCCGCTGCGCGAGGAGCCGTTGGCTCCCGGTGGAACGCTCCAGCTGGAGGTCGTAGTGTCGGTGCCCTATACCCCGCGAGACGCGACCCTGACCCAGGTCCGCGGCGCGTTGGTGGGTGCCGGCGCGCTGGCCCTGCTGGTGTCGCTCCTGGTCGGGGTATGGGCCGCCCGCCGGCTCACGATTCCGCTTGACCGGCTGGGGAGCTTCTCGAGCCGGCTGGCCCACGGGCAGCTCGACGCACGCGTGCCGCCGGCCGGGGTCGAGGAGATCGACCAGCTGGGCGACCAGTTCAACCTCATGGCCGACCGGCTCACCGAGTCGCTGCAGCTGCTCGAGGCGGACCGCGACCGGCTGCGCGAGTTCGTGGCCGACGTCAGCCATGAGCTGCGCACGCCGCTGGCCGCGTTGCGCACCTACACCGAGCTCCAGCGCGACGGCGTGGATGAGGAGACTCGAAACGAGTTCCTGGATCGGTCCAGCGAGCAGCTCACGCGCCTGGAATGGATGAGCGCCAACCTGCTCGACCTGTCGCGCATCGACGCGGGCATCTTCCCCATGGACGTGCGGGTCGGCGATCTGCGGGAGCCGATCCGGGCCGCCGTGGAAGCCAGCGCCGAGGCGGCCGCCGGCCGGGGCATCGGTGTCTCCTACGCCGCGCCCTCCACGACGGTCGCCATCCGCTTCGACCGCGAGCGGATCGTCCAGCTGGTGAACAACGTGGTCGGCAACGCCGTCAAGTTCACGCCCTCGGGCGGAACCGTGGCGGTCCAGATCCTGGACCAGGCCGACGCGGCGGTGATCGAGGTCAGCGACACCGGTCCCGGCATCCCCCCGGCGGAGCTGCCACGCATCTTCGAGCGGTTCTACCGCGGCACCAACCTCGGCGAGGCTCGGGCGTCGGGGAGCGGACTGGGGCTGGCCATCGCCCGCTCCATCGTCGAGATGCATGGCGGGTTCATCGAGGTCACCAGCGTCCTGGGCGAGGGTGCCGTCTTCCGGGTCGTCCTGCCCCGCCAGGGTGCCGCCGCCGCCGGCGAGCTGGCGCGCGAGCCGCCTGCGGTCACCTCGGCGCATTAGAGAATCTTCACCGCCATCCGGGTGCGGGCGTAATCGTCGACGCGGCACACTGTCGAACGTGACCGGACCCGATCCTGACGTCGACCCAACTCTGCCCCGGGCGGTCGAGACGGACCGCTACGGTGCCAGCGCGGATACTCCTCCGATCCCGCCTCGGTCTGAAAGCTGGTCCTCGGCGCCGGCATGGTCGACCCGCCGCTCCCTGCCCGCCGAACCACCGCCTCCAGAACCCGCCCGGCGCCCGCGCCTGCTCGGGTTCATGGCCATCGCCCTGGCCGCCGGGTTGGTCTCCGGATCGCTGTCCGGCCTGGCGGTGGTCAACCTGGTGGGCGTCGCGCCGCCCGGCACGACCACGCTGCCCCCCGGCGAGCAGGTCTCACAGCTCACCCTCGAGGAAACGTCGGCCATCATCAACGCGGTGGCCAGCGTGGCGCCCGCCGTGGTGACCATCGAGGCCACCCAGGCCACCGGTGGGACCGGCAGCGGGTCTGGGTTCATCTTCGACCCCGACGGCTGGATCCTGACCAATCGACACGTTGCGGCGGGGGCGGACACGCTGGCCGTCACCCTGGCCGACTCGCGGATCTTCGATGCCACCCTGATCGGTACCGACACCCTGACCGACCTGGCCATCATCAAGATCGACGCCAGCGAGCTGCCGACCGCGCCCATCGGCTCATCGGCGGCGCTCGAGATCGGTCAGCTGGCAATCGCCATCGGCAACCCCCTGGGCACCTACCGTGACACCGTCACGACCGGGGTCGTGTCGGGGCTCGGTCGTCAGATCGTGGCGGGCGACGGCGCCAGCTCGGAGCAGCTCAACCACCTGATCCAGACCGATGCCGCCATCAACCCTGGCAATTCGGGCGGGCCGCTGGTCAACAGTCTGGGCCAGGTCATCGGGATCAATACCGCGGTCGCAACCAGTGCCCAGGGCATCGGCTTCGCCATCCCGATCGACTTCGCCAAGCCGATCATGGCCCTGGCCCTCAGCGGGCAGGAGATGGCCCGGCCGTGGGTGGGCGTGTACTACACCATGATCACGCGCCAGATCTCCACCGACCTCGGCCTGCCGGTCGAGGAGGGCGCCCTGGTCGACCTCGGCCCCAACGGGGCGCCGGCCGTGTTCCCTGGCAGCCCGGGCGAGCAGGCTGGACTTCAGGCCGGAGACATCATCACCTCGCTCGGGGGTCGGCAGGTGGATGAGGATCGGGATCTGGCCACTCTCCTGCTGCCCTACCGGCCGGGTGACGTGGTTGTTCTGACGGTGCTGCGGGGTGGCGAGACGCTCGAGATCGAGGTGACGCTGGGAATCCTGCCGGACGAGCGCTGATCGATCCGCGCGCCGGTTCGCGCCGAGCTTCAGCGCCCGCGGTGGAGCCGCAGGCGGACCTCGACCCCGCCGGCGGGCCCGGGCAGCGGCGCCTTTGGCTTGCGGACCGCGACCTCCACCTCGGTCACAAGGGGCCAGCGGTCCAGGATGGCCCGGCCGATGCTCGCGGCCAGGGACTCGATGAGGTGGAAGCTGTCGTCGCGGACCCGGGTCGTGACCAGGGTCTGTAGAGCGGCGTAGTCGACCGTGTCCTCCAGGCGGTCACCGGCCGCCGCCGCGGACAGGTCGGCACCAACGGCCACGTCCACCTCGAACGGCTGCGGGCGGTGACGCTCGTCGTCCCCGACGCCGTGCCGACCCTGAGCCTGGATGGCACGGATCGACACCCGTCCGGGCGTGGCCGCTCCCAGCGGGGAGTCGCCGGCGAGCGCCGGGTCGAGCCTGCGCACGATGGCGTCCGCTACCCGAACGGCCCGCGCGATGGGCGCCACGTCGTGGACGCGCACCACGTCCGCCCCTGACGCGATGGCCAGCACCACGCTGGCCGCCGTCCCTTCCAACCGGTCGCCGGCCGGGGCACCACCCAGGATCTCGCCGATGAACCGTTTCCGGCTGGTCCCGATCAGCAGCGGCAGCCCGAGGGCGGCCTTGAGCTCCGCCAGCCGATGGAGGACCTCCAGGCTGTGATCGCGTGTCTTGCCGAAGCCGATTCCCGGGTCGACCAGGAGCCGATCCGCCCCGACCCCGATTCGGGCCGCCGCTTCGGCGGCGGTGCGGAGCCAGTCGATGACCTCGGGCAGCACCCCGTCGGGGTACTCGGCCACGTCCTTGTTATGCATGACCACCAGGTACGCGCCCGCCTCGGCGGCGGCCTCCGCCGTCCCCGGGTCGCGTCGCGCGGCCCACACGTCGTTGACCATGCCGGCGCCCGCGGACAAGGCCGCGCGCGCCACGCTGCCCTTGGCGGTGTCGATGCTGACCAGGACCTGCTCCCCGAATTCCGCGACCAGGGCCTCGACGACCGGGAGCGTGAGCCGCGTCTCCTCCTGTGCGTCAATCGCGGGATGCTCCCCGTACACCGCCGCGGGACGCGACGACTCACCCCCCACGTCCAGGATGTCGGCTCCGGCGGCCACGAAGCCGCGAGCCAGCTCGAGGGCCGCCGCCGCCACCTCGGCCTCGGACCGGCCCGCGACCGCCAGGCCATCGCCGGAGAACGAGTCCGCCGTCACGTTCAGGATCCCCATGACATAGGTACGCTCGCCCCAGCGGAGCGGAGAGAGGGGTCGTGACGGCATCGGGTCCTCAGGCGTCGGGCTGCTCGCCGGTCAGCGTGGCACGAATCGCGCCGACCAGGTACAGCGAGCCGGCCACGACCACCGGCCCCGCGGACGGACCCAGGAAGGCAGCCCGCTGCAGGGCCTGGTTGGGCGTGGGCGCGGTCGTGCCCGCCTCCGTGCCCTGGAGTTGAGGAGCGACCCGTCGCCAGGTCCGCAGCAGCGCGTCGGGGGGCTGGGCATGCGGGTCCGCCACCGCGGTGAACACCGGGCGGGGCTCGAGCGGCGCGAGTGCGCGCAGGACGGCGGCGACCCGCTTGCCGCGCATGGCCCCGAACACGAGCGGGAAGCGGCGCACCCCCAGCTCGCCCAGCGCCCGCGTCAAGGCTCGCGCCCCGGCGGGGTTGTGGGCCCCGTCGAGCAGGACGCCGCGGCCCCCCGCCGCCGCGCCAAACAGCTCCAGGCGGCCCGGCCAGCGGGCTGCGGCCATGCCAGCTCGCAGCGCCTCCTCGCTAACCGTGACCGGTCGACCCCGCCGCTCCCCGTCCTCGCGCAGCGCGTCGAGAAGGGCGGCTGCCATGGCCGCGTTGGCCGCCTGATGGCTGCCCAGCAGCCCCACCCGCAGGTCGCGGACCCAGCCGTGCGGCGTTCTCAGGTCGACCACCACCCCATCCCAGCCGCTATCCACGACACGCGCTTCCCACGCCTGGCCGAGGCCGGCCCGGCGGAGTGGCACGCCCAGTGCCGCACAACGTGCCGCGATGGGACCCAGCCCTCGACCGCGGGCCCCGGTCACCGCCAGGTCACCCGACTTGATGATGGCCGCTTTCTCGCCGCCGATGGCCGCCAGGGTGTGTCCCAGATGACGCTCGTGGTCGTGGGCCACGGTGGTCACGGCCGCCACTCCCAGATCCGCCGCGTTGGTGGCGTCCAGCCGGCCGCCGAGGCCAACCTCCACCAGCGCGAGATCCACCCTCGCCCGCCCCAGGGCCAGGAAGCCCGCCGCGGTCAGGACCTCGAACTCGGTCGGTGGCCCGGCTTCGCCGTCGATGCGGTCCGCTTCGACGAGCACGGACTCGATCGTGGAGCCGAAGTCTGCCGGAGCCAGCATCCGGCCGTCGACGATGATCCGCTCCCGGTACGTGACCAGGTGCGGCTTCGGCATGGACCCCACCCTGACCCCCGCCTCGTGCAGCACGGCGCCGGCCAGCGCCACCACGCTGCCCTTGCCATTCGTGCCGCCCACCAGGGCGCCGCGCAGCTGCCGCTCGGGATGGTCGAGCCCCGCCAACAGGCGCTCGATGCGCGCCAGGCCCAGGCTCACGCCGAACCGGCCCCGGCGCCGAATGGCCGCCACCGCGGCCGGGTACGCAAGGGCCGCGCTCAGTCCTGCTCGTCCTCGTAGAACACGCAGTCGCGGTACTGCCCGGTCAGGCACAGGTCGGTCACGTAGCCACTGTCCAGGTGGACGCCACCGCGCACCCGGCAGCGCGACACCGTCCCTTCCTGCTTGGCCAAGGATCGGAGGAGATGCGGGGCGTCGACCGGGATGCGATCGCCAGACCCGTGGGTCACGAAGAAGTTCGGACAGCTGTGGCGCCGGGGCCGGCTGAAGCCTAGCGGCGCGCCACGCCGCCCGACGTGCACCGCCAGCGGCTCGGCAGTGGCTGTGGCGGTGGCCGCGAAGCGCTTCTCGGCGATCGCACAGCGGCCCGGCTCGCAGTCGGTGTCGTTGTGACAGCACGCGCGAGCCGGGCCCAGGCCCTCCACCGCCCACAGCTCCCAGCACGGCCGGCGCAGGATGAAGGCGGGGCACCGGTAGCGGATGGCGAGATCGCAGTTCTCGACCTCCCAGCACATCGTGCGCCGATCGTCGCCCTGGCGCCGGTCGCCCGGCGCCGGGGTCTCCGCCTGACGGCGTTCGGGACTGGTCCGGCGCTCGGGCCGGATGACGATCTGGCGGGGTGGCGGCCGTCCCTCCATCGGGTGACTGGCCTACAGCCAGTCCCTCAGGCGCTCTTCGATCACCGGCTGCGGCATGTAGCCGACCAGTCGAGCGGCCTCGCGTCCGTCCTTGAACAGGATCAGGGTCGGGATGCTGAAGATGCTGTAGCGCATCGCCAGCTCCTGGTTCTCATCGGTATTCAGCTTGGCCACGCCGATCTTGTCGGCGTGGGCGTCACCGATCGACTCGACCACCGGCGACACCAGTCGGCAGGGGCCGCACCAGGGTGCCCAGAAGTCGACCAGGACCGGCTTCTCGCTGTTCAGCACCTCGGACTCGAACGTCGTCTCGTCGACGGCGACGGGGGACATCGGCACATGACCTCAATGGTGTGGACGGTGAAGCGTCGGCCATCCTAGCACCGCCGGCCGGTCAGGTCGGCTAGGCGGATCCGTCTGGCGTTGGGGGGGGCGTTGGGGGGGGCGTAGGGGGCGGCGTGGGCGTGGGCGGCGGAGTCGGGACCGGCGTCGGGCTGGGCGTCGGCCCGGCTGACAGCACGATGTCGACCTGCGACCCGCTGGCCACAGTCGTCCCTGCGGCGGGGGTGGATCGGATCACCGTCCCCTCCGGCCGGTCGGAGGGCTCCTGAGTGACCGCGCCCAGCCCAAGCCCAGCCGCGGTCAACGTCGCGCTGGCCTCGAGGCGCGTCTGCCCGACCAGAATCGGGACGTCGACCGTCTCCTCGCCGGAGCTCACGAAGACCGTGATCCGGTCGCCTTCGCGGACCTGGGAGAAGGGCTCGGGGTCTGTCGAGACGACCTCGCCCTCCGGGACGTCCTCGCTGAACTCAGGCCGCTCGTCCAGGCGGAGGCCCAGGCCGTCGGCTTCCGCGCGGACGGCCACGATCGGATCGCCCACCCAGTTGGGGAGGGTGATCACCTCGGCGCTGGGGCTGGGCTCGGCGTCAGGCCCGATGGCGCCCAGCAGGCGAGCGGCCAGGAAGCCCATCGCGCCCAGCATGAGCACGGCCAGGACGGCCAACAGCCAGATCCACCACGGCTGCCCCTTCCTGGGGGGCGGGCCGGCGGCTGGCGACGGCACGAACGGCGGCCCGAAGGGCGGCCCGGACGAGGGGTCGGGCTCGAGCGGCGGCGGGATCACGGGTGGCGGGACCACGGGTGGCGGGACCGCCGGCAACGGGGCCACGACGGCTGCTGTCTCCTCTTCGCTCGGCCACTCGCGGAGGGCCCGCGCGAAATCGGCTGCGCTCGCGTAGCGCCGGGCAGGATCCCGCTCCAGGGCGCGCATGACCACCGCCTCGAGCCGAGGCGGGATGGGGCGGATCCCAGTCGACAGGGGCGGCGGCGGCTCGTTCAGCCGCTTGAGCGCCACCCCGGCCGCGGAGTCGGCCTGGAACGGGCGGCGCCCGCTCAGCATCTCGTACAGCACGATGCCCAGGGCATACATGTCGGATGGCGGGCCCACCTCTTCGCCGGCCGCCTGCTCGGGGCTGAAGTAGTGCACCGAACCGATCGTGGTCCCGGTCACCGTCATCGACGCGTCGGTGATGGCGCGCGAGATGCCGAAGTCGGTGACCAGGGTCCGCCCGGCGGGCGTGATCAGGATGTTGCCCGGCTTGATGTCGCGGTGGACCAGCCCGTGGCGGTGCGCGGCGTCCAGGGCGTCGGCAACCGCGGCTCCGATGCCCACCGCCTCGTTGACGGGGAGCGGGCCGCGCTCGCGGAGGATGGCGGCCAGGTCCTGGCCCTCGACCAGCTGCATGACGATGTACTGGTCGCCGCCGTCCGGATCGGTTCCGAAGTCGTAGACCTGGACGATGCTGGGATGGGACAGCGAGCCGGCGATCCGCGCCTCATTGCGGAATCGGGCCGCGAATCCGGGATCGGCGCCGAACTGGGGGCGGAGGATCTTGACCGCCACCTCGCGCTCGAGCTGCTCGTCCATCGCCCGCCACAGGGTGGCCATGCCCCCCTCGCCGACGAGGGCGATGAGTTGGTAGCGGCCCGCGATGACCCGGCCCTCGGCCGCTTGGCTCATGTGAGCTAGTCTCGCAGGTCGAGGCCGCGGAGGTAGGCGCGGAAGTCGTCGGCCATGTCCGATTCCAGGGCCAGCGCCACGTTGGCCTCCAGCCAGCCGACGCGGGTGCCGGCGTCGTAGCGGTGGCCCGAGAATTGGTAGCCGTACACGGTCTGGTCGGCGATGAGGGACCGAATCGCGTCGGTGAGCTGGATCTCGCCGCCCGCGCCCTGCGGCGTGTGCTCGAGCTTGTCGAAGATGCGCGGGCTGAGGACGTAGCGGCCGAGGACTGCCAGGTCGGACGGGGCCTCGTCCACCGGCGGCTTCTCGACCACGTCGGCCAATTCCCACAACCGGCCCTCGCCGCGCGTGGTGCGCACGATCCCGTAGCGGCTGGCTTCGGCAGGCAGGACCCGGGTGATGGCGATCACCGATCCGCGGTGCGCGCTGTGGGCCTCCATCAGCTGCGCGATGACCGGGGCGCCACCGGGGTTGACCATGACATCGTCGGGAAGGAGCACCGCGAACGGCTCGTCGCCGACCAGCTCCTTGGCCATCAGGATCGCGTGACCCAGCCCCAGAGGCTCCTTCTGGCGGACATACGCGATTGCGCCGTACTCGGACTGGCGGCGGACCGCGCGCAGGAGCTCGATCTCACCCCGATCCTCCAGCCAGCGCTCCATTGCCGGGTGCGAGTCGAAGTGCTCCTCGATGACGCTCGTCCCCGAGCCGACCACGATGATGATCTGCTCGATGCCCGATGCGACCGCTTCCTCGACCGCGTACTGGATGACCGGCCGGTCGACGAGGGGCAGGATCTCCTTGGGTATGGCCTTGGTTGCCGGCAGGAATCGGGTCCCGAAGCCGGCGGCGGGGAGGACCGCCTTGCGGACGCGCGCGGTGATGCGAAGATTCCTCCAGGTGGCTGGCTATCAGCGGCGCGGGTCGGTCCTGCCGGGCGGGTGGACGGACGGTCTCACGCGGCGGCCAGTATACCGATGGGCGGGCAGCCACCCGTCAGCCGGCATCGGTACAATCGCCGTCCGATGGTTCGCAGCCTGTGGCGCACGCTCCTGGGTCCCAGCCGGGACCCCCGGATGGAATACATCAGCCGCCCACTCCCCCGCGACCTGCCCGATGCCACCGTGGTCGAGGCGCTGGGCCGGGCGCTGGCGGTCAACCCCGATCCCTACTACCTGGTCGAGACCCTGCCCGACGCCCTGCGAGAGGTCACCGGGCGTGACTACGAGGTGCTCGACCGCTCGGTCCAGGACGTCACCGGCACCCATCTCAAGCGGGCTGTGATGATCCGCGACGGCGACGTGGGCCACTGGCCCGGCTATGACGCCATGCGCTACTCGCTGCTGGCCAGCCCCGAGGAGGCCGCGGCCGCCCGCGAGGTGCTCTCCGAACCGCCCTCCCGGATGCCGGGCTGGGAGCCTCCGCCCCCCGCCGGGCCGACACCGACCGACACCAACACCCTCGCCGAGGACTAGACGCCGCCGTGGGCCGTCAATCGTTGCCACGCGAGCAGTGGCTCGTGTTCGGAGCTGAGTGCCCAACCTGCGGCGAGATCGTGACCGAGGCCGATGTGTACACCTGGCGGCCCGCGCGAGACGATCCGAAGCTGCTCCTGCTCCACTGCCCCGAATGCGGGGAGCGGATGGAGATCCATCACGTCTAGGGTTGGCGCCCCCAACCGGATTCGAACCGGTGATCTCCACCTTGAAAGGGTGGCGTCCTAGGCCTCTAGACGATGGGGGCGGTCGGTCCACGACATGGTAGGCCGATCGCTATGCGGTCGCGGCAACCACACGGCTTGTCGGCATCGCGCGATGTGGCGCTCGGTGACACCTATCGGCCAACAGGACTCCATGGAGCGCCGCCTGGGCCGCTACCAGGGATCATGGGCAGGCACACCCAGCCGGCAGAACCCACTTTCGAAGCCCGATCGGCGCCGAACGTGGCCGTTAGGTAACACGGTGGGGCACAGAGCTTGACGCGGCGTGCTGAGCGCTGCCCCGTGTTGGACGCTCCCGGTTAGCGCGCAGCGGACCTAGAGGAAGAACAGAAGGCCGACCCAGATCGCGCCCGAGATGGCCACCGCGGTGACGATCAGCATGAGCCCCGCCGCCAGGGCAATGGCCGCCGATCGGGCCTGCGCGCCCCGGGCAGCCGCCCGCTGCGACCCCCTCCAGCCCTGGATCGCGGCAAACACCCCCACCCCGGCCGAGATGGAGGTCGCGACCAGGGTCAGGATCACGAACAGGTCAACGTTGCGCGTGAACAGCGAAAGCGCGATCAAGGCTCCCGACACGGTCAAGCCGACGAAGCAGATGACCGCGGTCCGCCACAGCGGGGAGAGGCGCCGCGGCTGGGGCTGGGCAGTCATAGTCGTTTCAGCGACGGGCTGCGTTGCCAGGACATCATTTGGCCCGCAAGGGTGGCCGGACCGATGGCGCCCGTCAAGCGGGCGCCTAGACTCCCGCCCATGGCGCCCCGCAGCTCCGCGTTTGCCGCGTTCGCGACCGCCGCCGACGACGTGGCCGCCACCCGCTCCAAGCTGGCCAAGCGGGATCGGCTGGCGGCCTACCTGGGCGAGCTGCCCGCCGGCGACCTGCCGGCGGCGGCCACCTTCCTGTCGGGCAAGCCGCTCCCCGGCGCCGCGGACCGCCTGGGCCTGGGCTGGGTTCAGCAGGCGGCCGCGCTGGCGGCGGCCTGCGGTGTGGACGAGAGCGGCATGTCGGCCGCGTGGCTTCGGCACTCGGACTTCGGGGACGTGGCCGCGGAGCTGCTCGCCGGCCGGCAACCGGCGGGGCCGCCGCTGACCGTGTCCGAGGTGGCGGGCGCGTACCGGGCCATGGCCGATGCCGCGAGCGCCGAGGTGCGGGTGGCCCTGATGGCCGACCTGTTCCGCCGCGCGACCCCGGCCGAGGCCCGCTACGTCGGCCGCATCGCCGCGCGCGAGCTGCGCATCGGCCTGCGCGAAGGGCTGCTCGAGGAGGCCATCGCCGCCGCCTTCGAGGCACCGCTCGAATCGGTCCGCCGGGCGCACATGCTGCTCGGCGAGCCGGGCGAGGCGGCCCGACTGGCCCGCCTGGGAACGCTCGACCAGGCCGCGCTGGACCTGGGTCGGCCCATCCGGCCCATGCTGGCGACCCCGGTCGGCGACGCGGCCGAGGTCATGCGGCGGGTCGGGTCGGAGGCCTGGGTGGAGGACAAGTACGACGGCATTCGGGCCCAGCTCCACCTCCGCGACGGCGCGGGCCGGCTATTCAGTCGTGACCTGAAGGAGATCACGGTGTCCTTCCCCGAGGTCACGGCGGCCGTCGCGGGCCTGCACGAGTCGCTCGTGCTGGACGGCGAGCTCGTCCCCTTCAAGGCGGGCGCCGTGCTGGACTTCGCGGCTCTCCAGGCTCGCCTGGGCCGCGTGCGGCCCGACGCCGCGCTTCTGGAGCGCGTGCCGGTGGCGCTGGTCGCGTTCGACCTGCTCCACCTGAATGGGGCGGACCTGCTGGAGCGGCCGCTCCGGGATCGCCGCGCGGCTCTCGAGCGCCTCGAGCTCCCCGAGCGAACCGACGCGCGATTCCTGTACGCCCGCCTGGACCGCGCCCGATCCGCCGAGGAAGTGGACGAGCTGTTCGACGCCGCCCGTGAGCGGCACAACGAGGGGCTCATGGTCAAGGACCCGACCTCGGTCTACCAGCCCGGCCGGCGCGGCCTGGGCTGGCTGAAGCTGAAGAAGGCGCTGGCCACCCTGGATTGCGTGGTGGTCGGCGTGGAGTGGGGCCACGGCAAGCGTCGGGGCGTCCTGTCCGACTACACCTTTGCGGTGCGTGGGCCGGACGGCGCCTCGCTGGCCGTCATCGGCAAGGCCTACACCGGCCTGACCGATGCCGAGATCGCCACCTTCACCGAGCACTTCCAGCGCAGCACGGTGCGCGACTTCGGCCGATTCCGGAGCGTGGTACCGGAGGTCGTGGTTGAGATCGCGTTCGATCGGATCATGCGCAGCAGTCGGCACGGGAGCGGGTTCGCGCTGCGCTTCCCACGGATCGTGCGGCTGCGCGACGACAAGACGGTGGCCGACATTGATGACATGGCCACGGTGGAAACCCTGCTCAAGGCCCAGGCCAGCGGGCGCATCCTGCTGGCCACCGGGCGTGGCGGCAGCGAGGCCCGGATCGCCGCCACCGGCAAGCTGGACGGCAGGTAGCTCCCAGGCGGTAGCATCCCGACATGACGGATTGGGACAGCGGTGAGTTTGGCCCCCAGGTCGTGCAGGTCCAGGTGGAGCTGTACACCTCCGGGTTTCGGGTCAGCGGCCGGATGGCCACTCGCTTCCGGCGTGTCGCCGACATCCTCAACCTGAGCAGCTCCACCCACCTGATCGTGGAGGAAGCCACCGTCACCGATTACGCCGACCCCAGCGCGACGCGCACCGCGCAGCAGGTCATGGTTCCGGTTGAGGCGGTCCTGTTCGGGAGCAGCAGCGGGGTTGACGACAGCGGCGCCGATGAGCTGCGCATCCCCAAGCGCCCGGTGCAGACCCAGATCGCGGTCCGTCCCTTCTGGCTGACCGGCATGATCCACGTGCCCCAGGGCAGCCGTCCGATGGACGGTCTGCTCAACGCGTCGGACCGATTCCTGGCGCTGACCGACGTGTCGGTCGCCTGCGCCGAGTACCCGCAGTTCAACCGCCAGGCACCGGTGCTGGCCGTCCAGCGCAGCCTGGCCGAGGTCCTCCTGTCGTCCGACGACGAGGCGCCTGACGAGCTGCTGGCCGACATCCTTCCCGAGGATGCCGTTCGCGGCTGGTTGCCCCCCGAGGAGCCGGCCTAGCCCCGACCGGCCTGTCGAGCGCTCCTCAGGCCCCGAGTGCCTCGAGCAGGCGGCCCGCGCTTCGTCCATCCAGCTGGCGGACTCGCCCCACGCGGTTGGCCCACCACGGGGCGTTGTCGATGGTCACGACCTCGGTGACCGGGTCGCTGGTCAGCTCGATTCGGCTGTGTCGATCCGGGAACGCGATGGCAGCCTCGATCGGCAGTCGGGTGCCGAGGGCGTCCGTCATCCAGCGCCCGACCTGGTCCACGATGCGTCGCCCGTCGCGAGTCGGATCGGTCCGGCACGGCACCCACCCCCGTCGCCCCCGAGCATCGTATTCCCACGCCCGGCCGCGCTGGCGGAAATGGCCGTTCCAGTGGCGGACGAGCAGCGCCCGCACGCCGCCGGGCCCGATGAGCAGTCCGTGCAGGCCGCGATCGACACCGGGGATCCGCGGCGACAGGACGAGCACGTACGAGTCGTCCAGGACGGGCGCCAGCAGCTTTTCGAGGGCCCGCCCCTCAGCCTCCGCCGTCTGGTCCCGCCGGGCCCGCAGCCATTCGAATCGGCGCGGCGGGTACTCCGGCGTCAGGACCTGCATCCGTTCAGCTTCCCACGCGTGAGCGGAGCCGGAGCGCTGGTAGAGTCGTCCCGTGCCGATGCGCGTCCTGGCCACGTTCACCGCCCCCGCGTCCTCGCTGCGGGCCGACGCGGAGACCGGGTCCGGCTTCACCATCACGGTCGACAGCGCGGATGCCGCGACCCCTGCCGGGGCTTCCCCACGCGAGGCAGTGCTGGTGGGCCTGGCCGGCTGCACCGGGATGGACGTGGCGGCCATCCTGGCCAAGAAGCGCCAGGCGCCCAGTAGCTACCAGGTTGCGGTGGAGGCCGAAACGGCTGCTCGTCCGCCGCGGGTCTTCACCCGGATCGTGATCGAGCACCAGCTCAGCGGGGTGGTGGAGCCCGAGGCGCTGCACCGGGCCATCGAGCTGTCCGCCACCCGCTACTGCCCGGTCAGCGCCATGCTGAGCCGGTCGGTGACGCTGGAGCATCGGTATCGGCTGCGTCAAGCCGGGCGGCCGGATCGGGAAGCGCTCGTGGTCATCACCGGGCCCGATCGGTCGAGTGGGTAGGTCGTCGGCCGTTGTGTCACGCGGGGGAGTCTCGGATGGGGCGCCCGAATCGGCAATGCCGCTGAACGGGCACCCCAGTAGTACTGGCGCACCGGCCGCCCTCTCCTGAGCAGTTGGCGGAGGGGTGTAACCTAACCCACCCTATGGCCCGCGCGATGTGGCGGGGGGCGATCCAGTTCGGACTGGTCACCATCCCCGTCAAGCTGTACCTCGCCACCGAGTCGACCGGAATCGGGTTCAACATGCTGCACGCCAGCTGCCTGAACCGGATCCAGATGAAGATCTATTGCCCGCATCACGACGAGGTCGTGCCCCGATCCGAGACGGTCCGCGGCTATGAATGGAGCAAGGGTCGGTACGTGGTGGTCACCGACGACGATCTGGAGGCCGTGCCGCTGAAGACCATCCGGGCCATCGAGATCGCCATGTTCGTGGACGCCCAGAAAGAGGAGCACGGAGCGCAGTTCGTGAAGAGCGCGTACTACCTCGAGCCCGATCCGGTGGGCAAGAAGGCGTTCTTCCTCCTTCGCGAGGTGCTGGCCGACACCGGCAAGAGCGCCATCTGCAAGGTGGTCATGAAGGACCGCGAGCAGCTGGCCGCCATCAACCCGTATGCCGACACCATGTTGCTGACCACCCTCCATTGGCCCGATGAAATTCGCTCCGTCGAGGAGCTGGCGGTGGACAGGAGCGGTATCGAGATCAAGGCCTCCGAGCGCAAGATGGCAGAGCAGCTCATCGCGTCGATGACCGGCGAGTTCAAGGCCGAGGAGTTCCAGGACGACTACCGCCAGGCGCTGATGGGCGTCATCGAGTCCAAGGTGGCCGGCGAGGAGCCGACGCCGATTGCCAGGGCCGAGCCGACCCGGATCGGAGACCTCATGGCCGCGCTGGAGGCCAGCGTGTCCGCGGCTCGGGAGGCGCGCCGCGATGCGGCCGCGGGCGCGTCGGCGGGCGAGAGGAAGGCCGCCGCGGAGAAGGCGCCACGTAAGACCGCGGCGCGCAAGACGGGCGACACCAAGTCCAGCCGGGCGAAGAAGGCCGCGGAGGCCGACGAGACCCAGACCCGGCGGCGCAAGACCGCCTGATCGCCGGGGTGCCGGTCGAGCAGCTGCCCCTCCCCGGTGAGCCGGCGCCGGAGCCCTCGCCACTCCGCCTACCCGGACGACTCCCGCTCATGCAGCCGACCGCGGCCGACGACCCATTCGACGACTCGGAGTACCTCTTCGAGCCGTGGTGGCCCGGCACCCGGGCCCTGGCATTCGCCGAGCGAGGCAAGGTTCGGCTCCAGGTCGCGGGCCTGGCCGATGCCGACGACGCGTTCCCCGAGATCGGGGACCTTCCCGCCCAGCTGGCCGAAGACGGAGTGGTGCTGGACGGGACGCTCCTCGTGCTGGACGCGGAGGGCCGGCCGGACGCCGAGCTGCTCCGGGATCGACTGCGCGGCAGCCGGCCGCGGGCCGGGCGCGCGGCCTACGTCGCGAGCGACCTGCTTTGGGCTGGCGGAGAACCAGTGACGCGCCGCGCGTTCCGGATGCGTCGTGACTGGCTGGAGGCGATTCTGGCTCCCGGCGACCGGATCACCGTCGGGCGCGGCTATATCCGCGACGGGACGTTGCTGGCGGAAGCCCTTGCCCGGCTCGGCATCGACGGCATGTCGGCTCGCCGCCTTTCGGCTCGACATCGGTCCGGGCCGGCCGGCGATGCCTGGATCCGCGCTCCGATTATCGCCGCTGAGCCGCGCCCCCGCCCGACCCTGGCTTTGATCCTTCGCCTCGGCCTGGACGACCCTCAGGCGTAGCGCTCGGTCGCGCCCCGTACTGCTCCGGCCACCGCCTCGCGCAGCTCCGGCGGGGCCAGCACCTCCACCTGGTCGCCCCAGGACAGGACCCAGGGCCGGATCTCGACGATGCCCGCCACCCGGACGGTCAGCTCGATCCCGCCGTCGGGGAGGTCGGTGAGGACCTGCGAGCGATGCCAGATGGTCTCCCGGACCCGGCGCGCCACGCCGGCATCGAAGCGGAGCCGAACGTCGACCGGTGGGGTGGTGTCCGACGACCAGATGCCCCACGAGTGGGCCAGGAACTGGTCCGGGTCGAACGCGTCAGGGATCTCGTATCGGTCCACGGTGAGGGTCGCCTGACGGATGCGTTCCACCTTGTAGGTCCGCATGGCGTCAACGGTCTCGTCGTGGCCGATGAGGTAGATGCTGCGTCCGGCGGCGAACGGCTCCAGCAGGTACGGCCGGAACCGCGTGTGGCGGGCCGGGCCGGTGCCCGAGTCGTACGTGATCTCCACCACCCGGCCCTCGGCCCAGCCGCGGGCCACGACGTTGAAGATGGCCGTGAACGGCTCGTTGAGGCGCTGCTCGCCGATGACCAGCATCGTGGCCGTCACGTGGCGCGCGATGGGCTGCGGGAGCTCGTTGGCGATCTTCATGAAAGCGCTGATGACGACCTGGTCCGACTCGTCGGACCAGCGCGCGATGAGCCGGGCGGCGAGGAACAGGACGATGGCCTCCGGCACGGTGAGGTGGAGGGGCGGCAGGAAGAAGCGGCGCTCGATCCCGTAGCGGCCCCGACCGGCCTGGAAGATGGGCATCGCCAGCTCGTCCTCGAGGGCGCGCAGGTCGCGGTATACGGTCCGCACGTTCATGCCCGTCAGGCGGGCGATCTCGGACACGGGCACGCCCTGCTCGGTGCTGCCCTTGGCATACAGGATCGAGGCCACCGCCAGCAGGCGCGCCAGCCGATCGCGCTTGCGGGCCGGGCCGGCCAGGTCGTCATCCATCGGTCTGGCCTGCCAGTCTAGGAGGCGCGGGGGCTGGGCGCCGGGCTCGTGGTCGGCGCGGGGCTGGGCGTCGGTGGTGGCTCACCGGGGAGGAGGGCGATCACGGCCTGGCTGACCTCGTCGCTGACGCCGATCAGGAGGAACACGTACTCGTCCGCGGCCCAGGTGTAGACGTGGGTGCCGGGCAGGGTCGCGTCGTCCGAGGGCCGAACCCAGACCCAGTGACCGGCGACGTCAGCCAGCCCCCAGGGTTCGCGCTGGAGGCCGGCGATGCCCACGTAACGGCCGGCCGTGGCAAGGTAGGGCTCGAGGTCGGGGGTGGTCACCGCCGGTGCGTTCACCCGCATGGCATATAGGCTCAGCCGGGGTTCTCGGACGAAGGCGATGACCAGGGTCTGGAACCGGGCGCCAAGCTCACCGTAGGCCGCCTGACCGATGTCGCCCGGCGTGATGGCGTAATCCGCGATCGGCGGCTGCTCCACGACCCACTCCTCGGCTTGGGCCGGGATGAGGGCCGACAGGCTGGGATCGGGTTCATTCGTGAAGCGGGGGGTGGGGACCGGGGTCGGGGACGGGGTGGGAGTCGGGGTCGGGCGCGGCGTGGGGCTGGGGGAGAGCGTGGGCGAGGGGGAGGTCACACAGGCGGCGGAGAGGGCGGCCACCAAGAGCGCCATCGCCGCGGGGCGCAGGGGGACGCGGCGTCGATCACGCATGGGGGGCCGAGGATAGCACCCGACCCGCGGCGGCCGGAGGACGGGTCAGGCGGCGGAGGCCTTCGCGCGGCGGGCGTCGCTGCGGCGGCGGCGCTGCTCGTCGGCGCTCGCGGGGTCGACCGGCTCAGCGGCCTTGCGGCTGCGGGTTTTCGGCGCTTTACCGGGCACGATCACGCGGTCGCCTCCCGCCTGCTTGCCGCTGTACAGCGCTCCGTCAGCGGCCGCGATCAGCGCGTCCTTGCTGGCGCCGTGGTCCGGGAAGAGCGCCACGCCGATGGTGATCGTCACCGGTGCCGCGCCGCGCTCCAACGAGACGGCGGCGACCAGGCGCCGCGCTCGCTCCGCGACCCGCTGGGCCTCGGGCAGGCCGACGCCCGACAGGATGATCGTGAATTCGTCGCCGCCATATCGGTACACGCGGTCGTCGCTGCGGGTCGCGGAATACAGCGCCTCCCCGACGGCGTGCAGCAGCGCGTCGCCCGCCGGATGACCGTATCGGTCGTTGTAGGTCTTGAATCGGTCAAGGTCCATCATCAGCAGGCCAGGCTGGCCCTCACCGTATTGCCCGCTCTGCACCGCCTCGATGGCCGACGTCAGGTCGCGCTGGAAGGCCCCGTGGTTGGCCAGGCCGGTGAGGGCGTCGGTCAGCGCCCGCAGGCTCATTGCGTGGTGCTCGTCGGCGTTTCGCAGCGCGACCGAAGCCTGGGCCGCGAAGAGCTGCACGAGCTCGAAATCGGTCTCGCTGAAGTAGACCTCCTCGCGTCCCACCCGCCCGACGTTCATGGTGCCGGTCACCTGGCCATCGCTGATGAGGGGGACGACGACCAGCGCCTCGGGGTCAGGTGGCGTGCCGGGGATCTGCGCTGCGCGGGGGTCGGCCAGCGCGTCGTTGGCCAGCACCGCCTCGGCGTGCTCGACGACCCAGCCCATCAGGCCTCGCCCGAACGGAATGATGTAGCGGGCGACCTCCTCGAAGTGCTCCTCGCGGGTGAGGACCGGGACCAGGACCTGCTTGACGTGATCGGCGCGGTAGATGGACAGGTTGTCGTAGTGGACGACCGCCTTCAGCCCGTCGGCCACGACCTCGAGGATGTCCTCCTGCGCAAGGGTGCCCATGACGTGTGCGCTGACGTCGAGCAGCTGGCGCTGGGAATCCAGCTGGCGGGCGAGCTGGCTGGATTGCTCCTCCAGGCGCCGATAGCTGCGGGCGTTGACGAGGGCCTGGGCGGCGTAGCCGGCGAAGATCATCATCGTCTGCAGGTCATCGGTCGAGAACTGGTTGACGCCCAGCTTGGACAGGGCGATGACGCCCACCGACCGGCCTTCGTACACCATGGGCACCACCAGCATCGACTCCTCGATCTCCTCGGTGCCCTCGATGGTGTGGCCGCGTCCGTCGTTCAGCGCGTCGTTGCTGAGGATCGGCTGGGCGTTGGCGGCCACCCAGCCGGTGAACGATCCGGGACCGATGTCGACCCGCAGGGCTTCGCGGAAGTCGCCCTCTCCCAGAAGCCGATCGGTGTAGGCGATCGGCTCGCAGGTCCCACGCTCCCAGTCGACGGTGTAGATCCGGATGTCATGGAAGGCGGCCAGGATGCTGGCCTCGGCCACGATCGCGTCGGCGATGGCCTGCACATCGGTCAGCCGGTTCAGGCGGGCCGACAGGTCGTGAATGGAGCGCATGCGCGCCGCCTGCTCGGCGGTCGAGCGGTACAGCCGAGCGTTGCTGATCGCCACCGCCGCCTGGTTCGCGAATGCCTGGGCCAGGGCTAGCTCGTCGTCGGGCCATTCGCGGTCCCGGGCGTGGTACAGGCCGATCACTCCCACCGCGCGGTCGTGGCTGACGAGCGGCACCAGGCACGCCGTCTTGATGCCCTCCTCGCGGTAGATCTCCTGCAGGACGCCGGTGGTGGGGTCGGTGTCCGCATGGCGGGCGACGGATGTGCGCCGCTCGCGGATGGCCTGGGTCCCCAGCGATGCGCTGGTCATCGTCAGGCGGCTGACCATGGCCTGGAAGGCTGGGCTGATGCCGCGCTCGGCAGCCAGCTCGAACGGATGCTCGCGATCCTCGGCGATCATCCACAGTCCGACCCTGTCGGCGTCGAAGAGGCCACGCGTGCGGTCGGCGATGTCGCTGAGCACCGCGCCCAGCTCGAGCTGGCCGGTCAGCTCGCGGGTCACGCCGGCCAGGGCGCGGGCTCGTGTCAGCTCGCGGCGGGCCCGGGCGATCGCCCGCGCGTGGCGCAACGCAACACTGGTCGTGGCGGCCACCGCGGTCATGAATCGACGTCGGCTGCGAAGGAACGCTCCCTTGACGTCGTCGGCCACCAGGAGCACCCCGATGCGCTCCTGGCCGATGGTCAATGGCAGGCGGATGCTGCCGTCGGGCGCGAAGTCCTCCGCGTCGGATGGCCATGCCAGGGTAGGCGGAGGCGGGGCGCTGTGCCCGGCGTGCGTCTCGAGGACCAGTCGGTCGTCACGCGCCAGGTACACCGCCACCCGGGCGATGGCCTCCACGGTCCGCAGCGACTCCACCGCCACTCGGCAGACGGCGGCCACGCTCCCGGCCTCGACGGTTCCGTGGGCGATCCGGGTGAGCACCGCCGCCTCGGCGTCGGCGTCCGCGCCGCGGGCGGAAGGAGTGGGTGTGGCGTCGGGGCCGGCGGACTGCCCGGAGCCCTCGGCGAGCAGCCGTTCCACGTCGGCGCGGCGGTAGCGCCGGTCACCACGCGGGTTGATGCGCCAGGCGGCCAGCCGGCCGCTCTCGGTCCAGGCCCGGACGGTGTTCGGGTGCACTCCCAGCAGGGCGGCCGCCTGCGCCACGCTGATCAGCGCGTCGGGGCGCGGTGCACGGGCGGAGGCTGAAGCCACGAGATCCCCGTTATCGCGTCGCCCGAACCCCGAATGGAGGATCTGGTAGGCGGCGTGTGGCCCATGCTAGAAACGAGGGGTCTGCGGTCCATGCCCCGTTCGTACCTCCCCCGGTACCGATCGGCTATCCGGCGGCGTCCGTTTGCCGGCCGCGCCGCTCACCCGGGTAGGACCAAGAGCACCCCGATCAGCCCAGCCACCGCGACGACGGCGCCAACCAGGCCCACGGCGAAGCCGGCCAGCATACGGGTCCGGCGGGGACCGGCCAGGAGGCGCATCGCCGTGTCCAGCTCGACGTTGGCCGCCAGGAACCCGCCGGGCGGCGGTTCGAGCCGCAGTCGACCGTGCTCGTCTCGGCGCGGGATGGCCAGCACGATGAGCTGGTCCACCAAGCTCACCTGACGGGTCGTCGCCCGCGCCCGGTGGAGAGGCCCCAGCTTGCCCGCGACACGGTCGATGGCCGGCCTGTATGTGTCGCCGAGCTCGGCGGGCGAGCCCTCCCAGACCCGCGGAATGCCGATCAGCGGTTCTGCCAACAGGGCCAGATCAAGGGGGACCGACGACGACCGTTCCCACAGGTCGATGGGTCGCGCCTCCCGCAGGCGCTCGATGACGCGCCATCGGCCGTCGGGCATCTGCACCTCCACGTCGCGGTGGAGCGCGGCCAGGCGATCTCCGTCGGGCGTCACGAGCGGGTTGGCGCATCGCACGCGGCCCGCGACCCGCACCGGTCGGGGCGGCAGCCGGTCACTGGCGGCCAGGTCCTGGAGCGCAGGCAGCGGCGCGGCGCGGGCGCCGGCCAGGCGTCGCCCGGCTCGTGTGTCGGCTCCACTGGAACGGATGAGTGCGGCCCCCAGCCCCGCGCCCAGCAGCCCGATGGCCACGGCCAGGATAGGCAGGGCGGCCTCGCTCACCTGTCGACCGCGAGATCGGCCACCCGCGCACCGCTGGCCCGGCGCAGGTCCTCGGGGGCGACCGAGAACACCGCGTCTGGCCGCCCGGCCGCCGCCCAGACCTCGGCATGGTCCAACAGGCGGCGGTCCATCAGGACGGGCAAGGATCGGGCATGACCGATGGGTGGGACGCCGCCGATGGCAAAGCCGGTGGCGTCCCGCACCGCATCGCCATCCGCCCGATCGACCCGCTGGGCTCCCAGGATGGCCGCCAAACGCCCTGGGTCGAGCCGATCGTCTCCTGAAATCAGCGCGAGCACTGGTCGGCCGTCGGCAACGAAGACGAGCGACTTGACGATCTGGGCCACCTCGCAGCCCACCGCCCGGGCGGCGTCCTCGGCCGTGCGCGTCCCCTCCGGGAAGCGCTGAATCGAGATCTGCAGCCCAGCCGCCGCGGCGGCCGCGGCCACCCGGTCATCGGCTCCTGGCATGCGACCCATGGTACGGGGAGTGCTAGGCTGCGGGGCACAGGGACCACGACAGGGGAGCGCCTCGGCGCTGAGAGTGCGGATCGGTCCGCAGACCCTCGAACCTGAGCTGGGTCATGCCAGCGTAGGGAGTCGAATTTGTGAAGGCAGTCATCGTGGCGGATGGGGAGCACGCGTCAGCTGACCGGCACCAGCTGACCGATGCCGATCTGATCATCGCCGCCGACGGAGGCGCCGATTGGCTGGATGCCGTCGGCGTTGCCCCGCATCGGCTGGTGGGTGACCTCGATTCGGCCGATCCGGCGGTGGTCGGACGATTGGGAGCCGCCCAGGTTCCCGTTGAGCGGCATCCCTCCGACAAGGACGCCTCAGACTTGGAGCTCAGCCTGGCGGCGGCGGCCCGAGCCGGGGCTGACGAGATCGTCGTGCTCGGCGCCTTGGGCGGCGTCCTCGACCACCTGCTCGCCAATGTGCTGCTGCTGGGCTCGGACGCCGCCGCAGACCGCGAGGTGCGGCTGGTGCACGGTGCGACGTCGGCCCGTCTGCTGTCCGGCCCCGCCCGCGTGGAGCTGCGCGGACCTCCTGGATCCCGCGTCAGCCTCCTTGCCGTCGGGCAAGCGGCGGTTGGCGTGACGACGCAGGGCCTGCGCTGGCCGCTGGTCGACGACCAACTGGAGGCAGGGTCGTCGCGCGGCCTGGCAAATGCCGTGGTAGCCGTCCCGGCTGAGGTCTCGCTGAGCGCCGGCCGTCTGCTCGTCATCGAAATCGTTGGTGGTGAAGGAGATCCGGCATGAGGTGGCGAACCGTCGATATCGTCGTGACCGCGGCGTTGGGTGTCGCGTTCGGCGTCATCTTCTGGGCCTGGGGCCTGGTCTTCAGCGCGATCGGAGCTGGCAGCTTCGCCCCGCCGCTGTACATCCTGTCCGGGGTTTGGCTGATCCCGGCGGTTCTGGCGGCGCTCATCGTCCGGCTGCCCGGAGCCGGCCTGCTGGCCGAGTTCATGGCCGCCGCGGTCTCCGCCGTTCTCGGGTCGGTGTGGGGGCTCGACGCGCTGGCGTCGGGGCTGATGCAGGGCGCCGGCGCCGAGCTCGTGTTCGCCCTCGGGCTGTACCGACGCTGGACGCTGCCCGTCGCGCTGCTGGCCGGCGCCGGCGCCGCCATCGGCGAATGGATCCATGACATGACGTTCTATTTCGTGGGAGTCGACTTCGCGATCCAGCTGACCTACGGGGCCTGGATGCTGGTCAGCGGCGCGATCATCGCCGGGCTGGGGTCGTGGTACCTCCTGCGCCTTCTTCGACCGACCGGCGTGCTGGCCGCATTCCCGTCGGGGCGCAGCGGTCCGGAGCCCGCCAGCTGAACGCGAGCCAGGCCCCGCCAGCCCCTGCCATCGAGGCCATCAGCTGGGGCTGGCGGCATGCCGGCCGGAGCACCTGGGCGGTTCGGCACCTCGACCTGGTCGTCCAGCCCGGGGAGCGGGTCCTGCTCCTGGGTCCGTCGGGATCGGGCAAGTCCACCCTCCTGGCGGGGCTGGCAGGCCTGTTCGACGAGCGCGGCGGGGGCGAGTCCGAGGGCCGGCTGCGCATCTTCGGGGAGACTCCGGCCACCTCCCGGCCGCGCTGTGGGCTGGTCATCCAGGATCCCGAGGCCCAGCTGGTCATGAGCCGAGCCGGTGATGACGTCGCCTTCGGGCTCGAGAACCGGGGGGTCCCGACCAACGACATCTGGCCACGGGTTCGGGCCGCGCTGGATGCGGTGGGCTGGGCGTACGGGCCAAACCGCCCCACCGACCAGCTGTCCGGCGGCGAGCAGCAGCGCCTGGCGCTGGCCGGTGCGCTGGCCCTCGAGCCCGACCTGCTCCTCCTCGACGAACCGACCGCCAACCTTGACCCGGCCGGCGCCGTTCTGGTCCGCGAGGCCCTGGCCCGGGTGCTGGAACACCGCGCAACCACCCTCATCCTGGTCGAGCACCGCGTGGGGGAGTGGCTCCCCCTGGTGACCCGGGTGGTGGTCCTGGCGACGGGCGGAGGCATCCTGCTGGACGGGCCACCGTCCCAGGTGTTCGTCGGGCACGACGAGCTTTTCGCCCGACACGGGATCTGGACGCCCGACCACCGCGGGCAACGCCCGGCGCGACCGCTGTTGGCGCCGCAGGCCGAGTCGCTGATCGTGACCGAGCAGCTGTCCGCCCAGCCGCCGCTGGCCGACCGACCCCTGTTCGCACGCCTCGACCTGGTCGTGCGCTCTGCCGAGGCGCTGGCCATCGTGGGCCCCAATGGTTCGGGGAAATCCACGCTGGCACACCTCCTGGGCGGCCTTCACCGGCCGCAGGCCGGCCAGGTCAGCGCCAGCGAGGCCCTGGCCCCCGGGCATGCCGGCTCCGCCGTCTGGCTGTGGCCCGCCCGTCGGCTGGTGACCCGCATCGGATCGGTGTTCCAGGACCCCGAGCACCAGTTCCTGACCGGCCGCGTGGCGGATGAGCTGGCGCTCGGACCCTTGCGCGCTGGGCTGGCGGAGGCCGAGGCCCGCCGGCGCGCATCGGAGCTCGCCGAGCGTCTCCACCTGGATGCGGTGTGGGAGGCGAACCCGTTCACCCTGTCCGGCGGCGAACAGCGTCGCCTGTCGGTGGCCACCGCATTGGCCACGGCGCCTCGAGCCCTGATCCTCGACGAGCCGACCTTCGGCCAGGACCGGCGAACCTGGGACGAGATGCTCTCCCTGCTCGCCGGCCTGGCCGACAGCGGCCGGGGCGTCGTGCTTGCGACGCACGATCGGGCACTCGTCGAGGCGCTCGCCGATCGCACCCTCCACCTGCCGCTGGGCGCCTGACCGATGCAACTGCGCCGGCCCGCTATCGCCAATCCGACCGCGTTCCTGCCAGCGGCCAACGCGGTGGCCAAGCTGGGCGCCGCGCTGATCGTGATGCTGGTTGCGTTCCTCTCGCGCGACCCGGTCACGCCCGCGATCCTGTTGGGCGGGGTTGGACTGGCCATGACTCGTACCGGGCTCCGCCCGGCTGACCTCGCCCGCCTGGTCGGTCCGCTGCTGGCCGCGGCCGCCATCCTGGGCGTCCTGAACGCGCTGCTGGCCGGGACGCCGGTCGGCTCGTCACCGGGGGCGGTCGTCGACCGCGCGGCGATTGGGCTGGCTTTGGGGCTGCGGATTGCGGCCATCGCGCTGGCCGGCAGCCTGGCCCTGGCCACCATCGATCCGGCCGACCTGGCCGCCGGGCTCATCGGTCAGCTCCACGTCCCGGACCGGCTGGCCATCGGCGCCCTGGCGTCGCTGCGCCTGATCCCGATCCTGGGCGCCGAATGGCGGACCATCGGGCTGGCCCGGCGGGCGCGAGGGGTGGATGCGGGCCGCAATCCAGTGGGCGCCCTGCGCCTGGCCCTGGGCGCGCTGGTGACGCTGCTGGTCTCGGCCATCCGACGCGCGACCCGGCTGGCGCTGGCCATGGATGCGCGCGGTTTCGACACCAGGACGGTTCGGACCATGGCCCGACCGCCGCGCATGCGTCGCGCCGACTGGCTGCTCCTTGCCGCGTCCGGCGCCCTGGGCGTGGCCGCGGTGGCCATCAGCATGGCCCTGGGGAGGTGGGCGTTCATCTTCGGCTGAACCGGAACCGGGTGGCATGATGCCCGCGCCATGGCCCGCGACGAGGAGCTGCGCGTCACCGCCGGCCAGGTCAGCCTGAGCGCCACCCTGACCCTGCCCGACCGGCCAGCGGACGGGAGTCCCGGCATGGGCGCCCGCCCGCCCGCCGTGCTCCTCCTCCCCAGCCTGCTGCCGCGGGACAGAGACGGCCGCCTGGATCGTCGCCGCCACCCCGGGTGGTTCCGCCCCGGCAGCCGCACCCAGATAGGCATCCTGGCGCGGGCGGCGGCTGCCTTCGCGGCGCGTGGGGTGGCGACGCTGCGCTACGACAAGCGCGGCTGCGGGCGGTCGGGTGGTCGTTGGGCGGAGGCCGGCCTCTTCACCCTGGTCGACGATGCCCGGGACGCGATCGGGGTCCTGCGCGGGCACCCCGAGGTCGACCCCACCCGGATCGGAATCCTGGGCCACGGGGAAGGCGCATGGCTGGCGTTGAGTGTGGCGGCCGCCGATCCCGCGATCGGCCCCCTGACCCTCATCGGTGCCCCGGCCCGAGGCCTGCGCGATGTCCTGCGCCGAGCCGTGGCCGAGCGCGCGCGACGTCGCCGGGGCAACCGCGCCGAGCCGGGTCATCCATTCGTCGTCGCCCTCGACCGCGGCCTGGAGGAGCTGATCGAACGGGCGGATCGGGGTGAGCCCGAGATGGCTCTCAGCCTGCCCGGTGGGCGACGCGCGGTCATCGGTCTACCTGCCTGGGAGCAGGCGATGCAGGTCTCGACCCGGGCCCTGGCCACACTCCAACGCCGCTCGGTGACGATCGTCCACGGCGGGGCCGATGCGTGGGTCGATCCCGACGAGTCCGCCCTACTGGAGGCGGCCCTGCGCGATGTCGCGGCCCCGTGCCGGCTCCTCGTCCCGGGTGCAGGCCACGACCTGGATGAGGCTTCCGCCGACCTGTGGCGCGACCTGGCAGCCGACCTCGCCGCCCGTCTCCAGCCACGCGGCCTGCCGACCGTCTTGCTGTCCATCGGCCTGCGCTAGGATGGCCCAGCCGTGACCTACCCCCAGCCGGGTGAGACCGCCCCCGCCTTTTCGATGCACGCCGACGATGGAAGCCTGGTGACCTCGGAGGGACTGGCCGGCCGGCGCTACGTGCTGTACTTCTATCCCAAGGACGACACGCCCGGCTGCATCGCGCAGGCGTGCGGGCTGCGCGATGCGTGGGATACGGTCACCGACCTCGACGTCGAGATCTATGGCGTCTCGCCCGACAGCGTGGCCAGCCACGTGAAGTTCCGCGACAAGTACGACCTGCGCCATCGGCTCCTGTCCGACGCGGGGCACAAGGTGGCCGAGGCATACGGGACCTGGGTCGAAAAGTCGTACCTGGGTCGGACGTACTTCGGAACCGAGCGCACGAGTTTCGTCATCGGCCGCGACGGGCGGATTGAGCATGTGGTCGCGCGCGTCAAGCCCACCGAGCACGTGAGCACGCTGGTCGAGGTCCTGGCGGGATGAGCAGCCGGGAGATGGCAGCCACGGTGGCGGTCGCCGTCATCGGCCTGGTCGTCATCGGCGCCGTCCTGGGCCTGGCCGCCCTGACATCGCCGGTGCCGTGATCTGGCTGGGGATCGGGGTCGCGGTCACCGCCTGGCTGATCGGGCTTCTGGTGGAGATCGGCCCCCTCGTCCACCTGCTCTTGCTGGCCGCGGCGGGCCTGCTGGTCGTCCAGGTCCGGCGCGACCGTGGCGCCGCGGAGTCGTGATCGCGACACGCGACCTGTCGCCGCGGTCGGCCACGATCGAGCGCGGCTGACCATGAAGCTGCTCCTGTTCGCGGACCTCCATCTCGACGCGCCGTTCGCGTGGGCTCGTCCTGCCACCGCCGCCCTGCGGCGCCAGAACCGGCGCGCGACGCTGACCCGGATCCTGGAGCTGGCCGAGGTGGAGCGGGTCGACGCCATCCTGAGCGGCGGCGACCTGTTCGAGCACGACCGCATCTCGCCCGACACGGTCGAATTCCTGCGCGTCAGCTTCGGTGGAACCGACATCCCCATCTACCTCGCCCCCGGCAACCACGACTGGCTGTCCGAGGCCAGCCCGTACGCGGTGACCGACTGGTCGCCGAACGTCAACCTGTTCACGGAGGACCGATTGACCCCGGCCGGCCTCACCGATGGGCTCACCCTGTGGGGTGCGGCGCACCGGGCGCCGGCCAACACGGATGGGTTCTTCGCGACCTTCCGGCCGGACCGGGGTGGGATCCACCTCGCCCTGGCGCACGCGTCCGAGCGCGGATTCCTGGCCCAGCAGGGGAGCGGCAAGCTGCCCCATGCGCCCTTCGATGCCGGTGAGCTTGAGGCGTCCGGGTTGGCCCACGCCTTCCTGGGCCACTTCCATGTCCCGCGCGACGCGGATCGGTACACCTACCCGGGCAACCCCGATCCGCTCGAATTCGGGGAAACCGGAGAGCGGGGCGCGGTCCTGGCCTCCGTGGGCGCAGACGGCTCGGTGCTGCGCGAGCGCCGTCTGGTGGCCACCTCGGTCGTCCATGACGTCGAGGTGTCGCTCGACGATGCGGCCCACGGCGACGACGTGCGGACTCGGGTCGAGGCGGCGATTGCCCCCCTCGGCGGCTGCGTGCGGGTGACCCTGAGCGGGGAGATGGCTCCCAGCGTGGAGGTCGACCTGGCCGGCCTGACGACGCTCGGCGCGCACCTGGAGGGGCTGGTCATTCGCTCCGGATCGGCACGCGTGGGATACGACCTCGACGCCATCGGCGCGGAGGCCACCGTCCGAGGCCAGTTCGTGCGGCTGGCAACGGCTGAGGTCAACGATCTCGACCAGCGGCGGCGCGTGATCGTCACCGGACTGCGCGCCCTCGATGGGCGCCGCGACCTCGAGGTGCTGTGACCGATGTGGGTTGAGCGAGTCTCCGCCCGCGCGTTCGGGCCTTTCCGCGACGCCATCCTCGAACTGCGCCCCGGACTGACGGTGGTGGTCGGGCCAAACGAAGCGGGCAAGTCCTCCTGGCACGCCGCGCTGCGCCTGGCGTTGACGGGTCGGCGGCGCGGGCGCGGGGGGCGGACGAAGGAGGACCTCGAGCTCGAGGAGCGGCACCGTCCGTGGGACGAGGCGGATGGCCCATGGGAGGTCGAGGCCCGCCTGCATCTGGATGACGGCCGCGTGATCGACATCAGCCAGGACCTGGCTGGGCGAGTTGACTGCCGGGCGGTGGATGTCGGTCTGGGGCGGGACGTGTCGGCCGAGATCATCGTCGAGGGCAGCCCCGACGCATCGCGCTGGCTGGGCCTTGACCGGCAGGCCTTCGCCGCCACCGTATCGGTCGACCAGGCGCGCATCCTCGCCGTCGTCGATGCCGCCGATGGCCTCCAGGACGACATGCAGCGGGCCGCAGCCACCGCCGGACGGGATTCCACTGCGGCAGAGGCCATTGCCCGACTGACCGATTTCCGGAAGTCCGCGGTGGGTGCCGACACGCGCGTCGCGGTCGGGCCCCTGCGTCAAACGCGCCAAGCAGCCGCGGAGGCCGAGCGCGTTCTGGCCGCTGCCCGGGCTCGGCATCAGCGTGATCTGGCTCGGGCGGCCGATGCACAGGTCGCAGCCTGGCGGGTCGTTTCCGCTCGGGATCGGCTGGTCCAGGCCGAGGCCGCCGTGGAGCAGTCCAGGGCAATTGCGCTCGTGGCCCGCGCTCGCCGCGCTGTGGAGCTGGCCGCCCGCAACAGCGGTCCGCCGCCGACGCTCGCCGCCATGGAAGGGGAAACGGCGAGCGTGGCCACCGCGCTGGAGGCGTGGCGGGGCCGGCCGGCGACGGCCGTCCTGGACGGACCGGACGCCGAAGTCATCGCGCGGCGGCTGGCGGCGCTGCCGCCCGCACCCCAGGGCGACATCGCGCCCCATGTGTCGGTGATGGACGCGGTGAGCGCGCTTGACCAGGCCGAGGGCGCCGCCGCCGAGCTCCGGCAGCCTGGTGGGCAGCCTGCGCCAGGCGTCTCGGGCGAGCGGCTGCTGGTGGGCGGGGGGCTGCTGGCCGCGGCGGCCGGTTTCGGCGCTCTATTGCTGGGTGCACCGCTGATGGGGCTCATCCTGATTGCCCTCGGGCTCGGGTTCGCCGCCTGGTACACGATCCGCCAGCGGAGGGGCGGGGCCGGAGCAGCTGTGGATTGGGGGCGTCGCCGGCAGGAAGTCGCAGCCCGCGTCGAGAGGTCTGGGGAGTCGGTCCGCGAGGCACTGACTGCCCGTGGCGCGCCTGCCGAGGGCGACCTCCGCGCGGCCATTGCCGCCTACCTGACCGCCTGCGCCCTGCGAGCGGAGGAGGCGGCCGCCGCCGCCCAGGCCGAGCCGCTCCGCCGGCAGCTCGAGTCCCGCCGCCAGCTGGAGGGGACCGCGGCGGAGGCCGCGGCCGCCATTGCCCGCGCCGAGTCCGAGGTCCGAACGGCCGCCGAGCGCATTGGACAGCCCCTCAACGGCGATGATCCCGAACGTGTGGTGAGCGACCTCGAGGCGTGGCAACGCCGTCGCCTCGCCGACCTGCAGGCCGGCCAGCAGGCGATCGCCGAGTGGCAGGAGCTCCGGGACCTGCTTGACGGCCGCAGCCTCGGGCAGCTGGAGTCGGAGGCTGCCGATGCCGCGCGACGCATGGCGGCGGCCGGTCTGTCGACATCGGTCGCGGTGCCCGTTGGTGCCGACGCCGGCCTCGCCGCCGCCGCGGCCGAGGAATCGCTCGCCGCTCGCCAGGCCGAGCTGCTCACTGCCGAACGGGCGGCGGCGACACTCGAGGGCGAGGCGCGCCAGCTGGACGCCAGTCTGCCGAGCGTGGCGGAGGCCGAGGAGGCGGTCGAGGCCGCCGGCGTCGAGCTGCAACGAGTCGTGACCATTGCCGAGGTCCTGGACCGAACGCTGGCTCTGCTGCGCAACGCCGAGGAACAGGTGCATCGCGACCTCGCGCCGGTGCTGGCCGACACGGTTCGACGCTGGCTGCCCCGCATCAGCGGCGGTGCCTACCTCGACGTCAGCGTGGATCCCCGCGACCTGCGAGTCCGGGTCAAGGAAGCGGTGACCCGCCAATGGCGCGATGCGTGGCGCCTGTCGGAGGGGACCCGCGAGCAGATCTTCCTTCTGCTCCGGGTGGCCATGGCCCAGCACCTGGTCACGACGGGCGAGACTGCGCCGCTCATCCTGGACGAGGTGACCGCGCAGGCCGACGACTCACGACGGGAGGCGCTTCTCGGGGTCCTCCACGAGCTGAGCCGGGACCGGCAGGTCATCGTGTTCACCCACGATCCTTGGTTCGCGGAGTGGGCCGGCGACCACCTGGACCCGGCGCGGGACATCGTGATCGCGCTCGCCGGCCGGCCCGCCGCGGCCTCTTGAGGCCGGCCCTTCAGCGCCGGGCAGCCGCCGGCCTGGTGGTGGCGGTTCTCCTGGGCGCCGCTCTGCCTCCCGTCACGACCGCCGGTCGCGGGATGGCGTTGGACGCCGGTGTCCAGCCGCGCGCGGCAGTCGAGCTTTTCCTCACCATGTGGCGGATTCGGGACTACGACCACATGCACGATGTCATGGCGGCCGCCGATCGCGAACGCTACACGCGGGTCGGGTTCGCAGATCTCCACGCCCGCTTCGCGGAGGTCATCGGCCTGACCGGGATGCAGTTGGCGGTTGGCTCACCTCGCGCCGCGGCCCGACCGCCCGAAGCTCGGCCACCGGATCTGCCGGCGCCTCCGGCGCCCGTCACCCAGCCGCAGCTGGCGCCGCTGCGGTTCGCCCGGCCGCCGGTTCCCGGCAGCTCGCCCGCTCCGGCCATCGATCCTGAGGGGGTCGTCTTGGGGCCCGTTCCGGGCCAGGCCGTCCCCGTCCGTCTCACGTTCCAGTCCACCCTGTTCGGGGACATCGTCCTGGATCGGGTGGTTGAGCTCACCCGGGGGGCTCGTGGCTGGGAGGTGCGCTGGACGCCCGCATTCCTGTTCCCCGAGCTGGGTGCGACCGGCGGCACGTTCAGCCTGGACCGCGGCCCCCTGCCTGCCCGTGGTCGGATCCTGGCCGCCGATGGAACGGTCCTGGCCGAAACCCGCGCCGACGGCGTCAGGGTGTACCCCCAGGAGACGCTGGCCGGCCAGACCGTGGGCTACGCGACTCCGCTCGCCGAGGCCGAGGCAGCGGCCCGGCCGGCGGCCGACGGTTACGCGGCCGGCCAGGTGGCGGGCCGGTTGGGGGTGGAGGCCGGCGCGGAGTCGCTCCTGCGGGGGCGTGCCGCGTTCAGCGTCCTGGCCGCGCCATACGGTGGAGCAGCCCAGCCCGTCGTGGAGCGCATGGCAATCCCGGGCGCGGACGTGACCTTGACCCTTCGGCCCGTGCTCCAGCGGACCTCCGAAGCGGCGCTGGCCCCCTATCCCGAAGCTGCCACCGCGGTGGTCGATCCCCACACCGGCGACATCTGGGCCCTGGCCTCGGCTCCCGCGTTCAACCCGAACTCGATGACCCTGGGGACCACCCTGGCCGGGGTGCCCCTGGGCGCGCCAAGCGCCAGCCAGCTGCTCAACCACGCCACCGAGTCTGCGTACCCCACCGGCTCGTCGTTCAAGCCGTTCACACTGGCGGCGGCGCTCCAGATCGGAGTGGCCACGCCGGCAACCCGGATGCCGTGTCAGCCGACCTGGGACCTCCAGGGCTTCACCTTCCAGAACTACCTCTACCACCTGCTGCCCGGCACGGTCTCGCTGGTGGAGGCCATGGCCTTCAGCTGCAACACGACCTACATGCCGCTTTCGATGGTCGTCTACGACCACGACGTCGATGCACTGACCGATCTCATCGCCGACTTCGGATTCGGGCAGCCCACCGGCATCGGCTGGGTCTCCGAAGCAGCCGGCGTCCTGCCCGATGGCCTGTGGTTCGAGAAACATCCGCGCTCGTCCGGGGCGTACGTACCGTTTGGACCGTTCGACCAGGTCCAGCTGGCCATCGGCCAGGGATCCTTCCTCGGCACGCAGCTTCAAATGGCGCTGGCCTACGCCGCGTTCGCGAACCGGGGGACCCTGTGGATGCCGCGCCTGGTAGCGCGGGCGACCGGTCCCAACGGCGAGTCGCTGCTCGTGACCCGGCCCGAGCTTCGGCGCCGGATCGCCATGACCTCCGACCAGATGGAATATCTCGTGACCGCGCTGGAGGCCGTGACGACCTATTCCTACGGCACCGGGACGGCGGCGTTCGCCGGATTTGGCGTCCCCGTCGCCGGCAAGAGTGGGACGGCGGAAACCGGCGGGCCTGATCCCCATGCCCTGTTTCCGGCCTTCGCCCCGTCCGACGACCCGCAGATCGTGGTGGCCACGCTCCTGGCCCGCGTGCACCTGGGAACCGGGGGCTCGGACGCCGCGCCTCTCGTCCGCCGTGTCATGGCCGCCCATTTCTTCCCCTAGACCCCGCAGGGCACGGTGTCCCGTCTTTGACACCACGAGTGGGCGACGGGTAGCATCGAACCGCCGGTTTCCGCTTCCGGGACCGGTCCGCCGCCGGATTCCGCCGCTCAGTGCAGGGGGAGCCAAAGGGGACGCTGGATGAGCTCCGAACGCCCGTGACCTCCCAGGACGCGGTGCCCCTGCGCTTCCAGAGCGCCGAGGTCGGGGTCGACTGGCTCCAGTGCAACATCGAGTGCCAGGAAGGCTGCCCGGTCAACACGAACTGCCGCGGCTACCTGATGCTGGCCGCCGAGGGCCGGTTCGAGGAGGGCTATATCCTGGCCCGCGACCCGAACCCGGTGGCCGCCATCTGCGGCTACGTGTGCTCGGCGCCATGCGAGAAGGCCTGCCGGCGCGGCGATATCGACAAGCCGCTCGCCATCCGGGCCATGAAACGGTTCCTCGTCGACTGGCACTACGCCAACAACATGCCCGACGACATCGAGGTCGCGCCGGCGACCGGCAAGAGCGTGGCGGTCATCGGCGCCGGACCGGCCGGGCTCAGCGCGGCCAAGGAGCTGGCCGGTTGGGGGCACAAGGTCCACATCTACGACGCCTTGCCGTCCGGCGGCGGCACCTGCCTGATCGGCGTGCCGGCCTTCCGTCTGCCGCGCGACGTCATCGAGCTCGACGTCAACTGGGTGGCCAAGCACGGCGCCGAGTTCCACTACAACGTGGAGGTCGGCCGGGACGTCACCATGGACGAGCTCCGTGCCCGGCACGACGCGGTGGTGGTGGCCACCGGCTGCATGTACCCGGTGGCCATGAACGTCCCCGGCGAGGAGCTGAACGGGGTCATCTACGGCGTTGACTTCCTGAAGCGTGCCAACCTGGGCCAGGAGCAATGGGTCGGCCAGCACGTCGTGGTCATTGGCGGCGGCTACACCGCCATGGACTCGTCGCGGACGGCCCTCCGGATCGGAGCCAAGACCAGCACCGTGGTCTACCGCCGCGGTCCCGAGGAAATGGTGGTCGACGAGGAGGAGCAGCACGAGACCCGCTTCGAGGGGGTCCGCTTCGAGTACTTCGCGGCCCCGACCGAGATCCTGGCCGATGAGCAGGGCCGGGTGAAAGGGGCGGTCTTCCAGCGCACCCGCCTGGGTGAGCCGGATGCCTCGGGCCGCCGCACCGCAGAGCCGATCCCCGGCAGCGAGTTCGTGATCCCGTGCGACATGGTCATCCCGTGCACGAGCCAATCGCCCGACAACAATGTCCTGGGCGAGTACGGATCCCCCCTGAACCGGCACATCGGGGTGACCGATACCCGCGAGGTGGTGCAAGGCGGCTCGATCTCGTCGTGGGGCCGCGAACCGCTGAACGGCACCACCCCGGTCGGGCCCGATGGGCGGAAGCTCAACGCACTCCCATTCGAGCTGCTGCGCGGCAAGATCGTGACCGACAGCAACACGTTCGCCTCGAACGTGGATGGGGTCTTCGCGGTGGGGGACTACGTGACCGGACCAGCCACCATCATCGAAGCCGCCGGCCTGGGGCGTCGCTGCGCCCGAGCCGTCGACCGCTGGCTGTCGGGCGTCCGTGGGGTGGAGCTGGCCGAGCTGCCGATCATCAACCGGGCCACGGTCACCCAGGCCCTGGACCACGATATGCCGCGCTTCTACGAGGCCATCCCGCGCCAGCACATCCCCATGGCCCCGCCCGAGATGCGCCGCGACTTCAGCGGGCTGGTTGAAATCGGGTACGACACGCGCGGCGCAGTCGCCGAAGGCGCCCGCTGCCTCCAGTGCAACCACAACATCAACATCGACGGACCCCGCTGTATCCTGTGTGGGCTCTGCGCTGACGTCTGCCCCGAGGGCGTGATCTACATGGTCGACAAGGCGCAGGTGGGCGGTGATGACCCCGAGGTCGATCTCTTCCAGTCCTGGCCGCGGGGCATCGCGATGGTCATCGACGAGGAGCGCTGCATCCGATGCAACCTGTGCGTCGAGCGGTGCCCGACCAACTGCATCACCATGGACCGCCTCGAGCTCGAGCGGTTCACGCCTGACGGCAAAGTGTTGCTGGAGAGCTACAAGGACAACGTGCTGGGTCAGGTTGGCCAGCAGGCCGGAATGGTGGTCGAACGGTGACCCGCAAGCCGCCTGGTCAGGACTGGCTGCCCATCCGTCTGATCAAGGAGTCCAACTTCTGGCGCTCCCTGGTCCGCCAGCCGTACCCAACCACCAGCCGAACGCGCGCCCTAGCGGTCATGAACAACGTGTTCCTGCACCTGCACCCGGTGCGGGTCAAGCGTCACGCCGTGCGCTACACGTACACGTTCTGCCTGGGCGGGGTCAGCTTCTTCCTGTTCCTGGTCCTGACTGTGACCGGCCTGTACCTGATGTTCTTCTACATCCCCTCTGTCGACCGCGCCTATCAGGACATCATCGCCATCGAGAACAGCGTGGCCTTCGGCTCGCTGGTGCGGAACATGCACCGCTGGGGTGCGCACCTGATGGTGCTCACCGTGTTCCTGCACATGATGCGGGTCTTCTACCACGGGGCTTACAAGCCGCCCCGCGAGTGGAACTGGGCGGTCGGGACGTTCCTGCTGTTCTGCACCCTGTGGCTGAGCTTCACCGGGTACCTCCTGCCGTGGGACCAGATCGCCTTCTGGGCCGTGAACGTCGGCAACGCGATGGCGGCCTACGCTCCGGCGGTCCCGACCGAGTCTGCCTTCATCATCTTCTCCGGGATCGACATCGGTCCGCAGACCCTGATCCGGTTCTACGTTTATCACGTGATCGCCTTCCCGCTCATCATGGCCATCTTCCTGATGATCCACTTCTGGCGGATCCGCAAAGACGGCGGCATCAGCGGACCGGTATGAGGCTGGATTGACCGATGACCATCGAGAAGCGTCCCAACGCCACGGCCGATAAGACCGCGCCCACCCAGGCGCCGGTGCCGACGACCCCGCCCGCCGTTCCGGGGACCGGTCCCAAGCTCCCGGGGCCGCCCGGCGCGGCGGGCACTGAGCGTTTCCGGCTGCTGGCCTACGTTAAGCAGGAGTCCATGGTCCGGGTCGACAAGCGACCCGACGAGACGGTCCTGACCTGGCCCCACCTGCTTCGGGCCGAGTTCCTGATGGCGTGCCTCATCACCGCCCTGCTCCTGGTCATGTCGTTCTTCGTCATGGCCCCCCTGGAGGAGCAGGCCAATGCCAACGTGACGCCCCATGTGGCCAAGGCGCCGTGGTACTTCCTCGGCCTCCAGGAGCTGCTGTCCTACTTCAACGTAACGATTTCGGGGGTGTTCATCCCGCCGGTCTATTTCATCGGCCTGGCGCTGATCGCGTACGTGGACCGCTCGCCGTATCGGGCGGCTCGGGATCGCAAGGTGGCCTGGATCTTCTTCCTGTGCATCATGTTCTTCGGCATCGGGGTCACGCTCATCGGCTCGTTCTTCCGCGGCCCGGGCTGGAACTGGGTCTGGCCGTGGGAGGGGATCTTCTTCACTCTATGAGGCCGGCGCCGTGACCACCCAACCGTCGGGCTGGGGCGAGCAGCCGGGTCCGCCGGTCCGCGAGATCAGCCGCCGAGGCTTCTTGCGCCGGGCGGTGGGCGTGGGCGTGAGCCTGCTGACCCTCCAGTTCCTTGGCGGCACCCTTCTCTTCCTATGGCCCAACGTGAAGGGCGGCCTGGGAGACCCGAACCTCGCCCTCGGCACCGCTGCGGACATCAGCTCGCAGCAGCCCGAGTGGGTGCGCGGTCTGCCGTTCATCTACAACAAGGCCCGCCTGTTCGTCGTCAACGTGCCCGCTGCAAAGGCCCGGGTCGAGGGCACGGGGGAGGAATTCGCGGACCCCGGGGACGAGATCCTGGCCCTGTACCGCAAGTGCCCCCACCTGGGCTGCAACATCCCCCAGCTGTGCGACCGCAGCCTGTGGTTCGAGTGCCTGTGCCACGGATCGAAGTACACCGTCCTGGGCGAGAAGCGCGGCGGGCCGGCGCCCCGGGGCATGGACAGCTTCGCGCACCGGGTCGAGGACGGCGTGTACATCGTGGACACGTCGGTGAGGATCGACGGTCCGCCCATCGGCACCGAGACGTTCGACACGCGCAGGAACGAGGACATCGAGCATTGCGCCGGGTAGGTGTGCGCCGATGCGGATGAAGGCGCTCGGCGTGGCGCTGATGGTCGGTTTCGCGGCATTCACCACCTTCTACTGGATCACCGACGCCCCGCGGCGCGAGGGGTTCGAGGTCGTCGACATCGACGAGCTGCCGGACTTCGGGCTGCTGGTCTTCCTGCCCGACGACACATACACCATCGACGTGGATGTCACCGATGCCGGGTTCTCGCAGGCCGAGGTTGCCCTCACCGAAATCTCGGTATTCGTGAACACCACGATCAGCTTCAAGAACCTGACCGGCGCCGAGCTCACCGTGAGCGGGACCGGGACGCGGCCGTTCGAGGTTGTCATCGGGGACACGAGGACATCGCCGGTCAAGTTCGACGAGGATGGGGAGACCACCGTCGCCGCTGGGGGCGTGGAAAGCACCCTGCTCGTCATGGCAGGCCCCCCGCACCTCACCCCCTATGGCGCCAACTGCGCCCGCTGTCATGGGGTCGACGGCACGGGCGGGATCGGGCCGAACCTGCACTCCCTGAGCCTGGCCAACAAGTGGCTCCAGACGGGCGGCCGGCAGGGACTGAACAACTACGTGCAGTGGGTCATCACCCTGGGCGGCATCGTGCGGACGGGGAACATCCAGAGCCTCATGCCGGCCTGGGGCCAGGAATACGGCGGGTCGCTGACTCGCCAGCAGATCGAGGCCCTGACGGCCTTGATCGGCGAATGGGCGGAGGAGACGCTGGCCAACCCGCCTGAGGAGGTGCCGGACACCGTTGAGGCTGGCGCCGAGGTGTACGTCGCAGCCGGGTGTGCGGGTTGCCATGGGCAGGAGCTGGAGGGCGGGATCGGCCCAAACCTGCAGACCATCGGCAGCCGGCTGGTGACCGACCTCCCAGTCCCGGTGTCCGGACTTGCTCAGATGCAGGCCGACTACGACTCCGACAAGCGGGCGTTCCTGGAGAAATGGATTCGCGACTCGGCGGGCAACTACAACGACGGCACCGATACCCAGATGCCGCCGTTCCCGGAGAGCGATCTCAGCGCGGCTCAACTCCAGGCGCTGATCACCTTCCTGCTGGACCAGACCCAATGACGACCTACGCGCTGCCCAGACGTCGCGGCTTGTTCGCCCGCCTGCTGGGCGAGGCCGATGACTTCACGAACTGGCTCCTGTTCGGGTCCGAGACATGGCTCATCGCCACCATGAAAGGGGTGCCGATGTTCCTGTTCGTGTACTGGCTGTTTACCTACGTCCCGAACTCGGTTTTCTACGGCGTCACCCAGTTCATCCCGTTCCTCCAGTTCTCCGCGAACGTGGGTTACATCATCGCCAACGGCGTGGCGTGGACCAACGTCGTGCTGGTCGTCATCCTGGCCGCCCTGGTGCAGGCCTCCCGTGGTAGGCACGGTCCGGGCTGGAACCTGCTCCGCCTGTTCGTGCTGGCCAACTACGTTGCCGTCGTGCTGCTCTTGATCCCGTACCTGGTGTTCAACGTGGCGGGCGGCGCCTTCATCACCGCCACCGGGCCTCAATTCCCGCTCATCGCGCTCGGCCTGGGCGCCATCACCGCCGGTGGCGGCGCGACCGGGCTGGCCTACCTGTATTACGAGTTCCGGCGGACCAGCCGCCGCGAGGCGAAGGCCGCGGCCGAGGCTTCTGTTCGCGCGGCCGGCTGACACCGGTCCACCTCGCCTGAATCGCCTGCTCCTCGTCCACGTCTGCTGGTCAGCCCTGGTGCTGGTCGGGGTGGGGCTCCTCGTCCTCGGCGAAACCGCAACGCCCTGTCCGCCCGGTGGCCCGCTGGCGCTCGACTGCGGCGGGGTCCAGCGCGTCGCGCTGGCGGTGGCACCCCTGGCCGCCATCCTGTACGTGTCGCTGTTGAGCGCGGTGGTGGCGTGGTCGAGTCGGCTGGCCCGGCGCCCCAATCCGGATCCCACCGGCGGCCGCGACTGGTACGTCCTGGCGGCGGTCATCGGCGTGCCCATCGCGGCCCTGCTGGCCTTCAACATCCTGGCCGGCCTGGGATGGCTGGGCTAGCATGCGGGCCATGACCGCGGCCTCTCTCGATGAGCTGCGGGCCGAACTGGCGCCGGCCGCGACCATCGGATCCGACGGACTGTTGGTTACCGATCCGGCTGCGTTTCGGGGACCGCTCACCGACCAGCTGGCCCGCGACGCGGTCTTCCATGCCGACCCGGCCTTCCGCGACGCCCAGCGCTGGGTCATCTGGTCCGCCAGCCAGGCGCTCGGCAGTGGGTCGGCCTCCATCCAGGAGCTATACGCCGCGCGGGGTCGCGGCGAGATCGCGCCGACGGCCTTCACCGTCCCCGCCATCAACGTCCGAGCGGCGGCGTACCTGACCGCCCGAGCTGTGTTCGCGGTTGCGCGCCAACGCGAGGTGGGAGCCCTCGTGTTCGAGATCGCCAAGAGCGAGATGGCGTATACCGACCAGCGCCCCGACGAATACACGGCAGTCATCCTCGCCGCCGGACTGCGCGAGGGGTGGACCGGCCCGATCTTCCTCCAGGGCGACCACTTCCAGTTCAACGCCACCCGTTGGCGCGCGGACCCCGACACCGAGCTCACCGCCCTACGGGACCTGACTCGCGAGGCGGTCGGCGCGGGGTTCCTGAACATCGACATCGACGCCAGCACCCTGGTCGACCTCGACCAGGCCACCATCCCCGAGCAGCAGCGCGTGAACGCCGAGCGCACGGCCGACCTCACACGCCTCGTGCGCTCAATCCAGCCGCCTGGGGTGACGATCTCCATCGGCGGAGAGATCGGCGAGGTGGGGAAGGTGAACTCTACGGAGGTCGAGCTGCGCGCCTACCTGGCCGACTACCGCGCCGCCCTCGGTGACGACGCGGATCGGTTCCTCGGCATCTCCAAGGTGAGCATCCAGACTGGCACCTCGCACGGCGGGATGGCGCTCCCCGACGGCAGCATCGCCCCGGTGGCGCTCGACTTCGACACGCTGGGACGCCTCTCGACGGTGGCTCGTGAGGAGTACGGGCTGGCCGGCTGCGTCCAACACGGCGCCAGCACGCTTCCCGAGGAGGCGTTCGGGCGCTTCCCGGCCGTCGGGTGCGCCGAGATCCACCTCGCGACCGGCTTCCAGAACATCCTGTACGATGGGGGTGGGCTGCCCGCTGACCTGAAGGCCGAGATGATGGCCTGGTGCCTCGCCAACTGCGCCGATGAGCGCCGCCCGGGCGAGACCGACGAGCAGTTCCTGTACAAGACCCGCAAGAAGGCGCTAGGGCCTTTCAAGGCCGCGCTGTGGTCGATCGGACCGGAGGCCGAGGCCACGATCGGCGCCAACCTACGTACGCGGCTGGGGCTCCTGTTCGATCGGCTCGGCGTCGATGGCACCCGCCAGCTGGTGGACCGATACGTCCGCCCACCGGCGTTGTCCCGATCGATTCCGGTCGCACTGGGCGGTGGTGCCCGCCGCTCGATCGAGGCCGGCACGAGCGCGTTCGAAGACGACGGCTCCGGCGAATAACTGAGGCGAAGGAGGACCGCTGGTGGCCCACATGCAGCGCAAGTTGCTCGACCTGCCGGATGAAACCCGGATGCTCCCCAAGGGGCGGACCGATATCTGGAACCTGGGCGACTTCGTGGTCGGGCGCATCACGTTCGAGCCTGGGTGGCAGTGGTCCAAGGACGTCAAGCCGATTGCCCAGACCGAATGGTGTGAGTACCACCACCTGGGCCTGGTGATGGAGGGGAAGCTGCATTACGTCACCCCCGACGGATTGGAGATGGAGGTCGGCCCCGGGATGCTGTTCGAGATCCTTCCCGGCCACGACGCCTGGGTGGTGGGCGACAAGCCGGTGATCCAGTACGACTTCGCCGGTATGCGCACCTTCGCCCTGCCCGCAGCGGCCCGCACCGAGCGCATCCTGGCGACCCTGGTCTGCACCGATATCGTGGACTCCACCGCCATGGCCGAGAGGGTTGGGCCCGCGGCGTGGACCACCATGCTGGCCGACCTGAATGCTGAGAGTCGGCGCTGTATCGACCGGTTCCGCGGCAAGCTGGCCACTACCACCGGGGACGGGATCATTGGCATGTTCGACGGCGCCGAGCGCGCGATTGAGTGTGCCGCGATGATCCGCGACGCCGCCGCCCGACTCGGCTTCGGGCTGCGCGTCGGGGTCCATACCGGGGAGGTGGAGCTCATCCCGGACAACATCCGGGGCGTCGCGGTCCACGTGCTGAGCCGGGTCACGGCGTTGGCGGCAGCCGGGGAGGTGCTCGTTTCCGGCACGACCTACGAACTGGTGGCGGACTCGGATCTGCGGTTCGAGGACCGCGGTGAACATGAGCTCAAGGGCGTCACCGGCGCCCGCCGGATCTGGGCCCTGGTCCGCGAATAGAGAACGACCCCGGTGGCGGGACCGGGGTCGTGGAGGTCAGCGGAAGCGAAGACGCCTAGTGGCAGCCCCCGGCCTTGGCCGGCGACCCGTCGGTGTTGAACGACTGGCCGCAGGAGCAGCTGCTCACCGCGTTCGGGTTGTTGATGGCGAAGCCGGATCCCATCAGCGAGTCGACGTAGTCGATCTCCGCGCCATCCACGTACTGGGCGCTGTAGGCATCGATCACGATCGGGACTTCCCCGTGGAGCTCCACCCGGTCGTCATCGGCACGGGAGTCGTCAAAGGCCAGTCCGTAGCTGAACCCCGAGCAGCCGCCGCTCTTCACGAACAGGCGCAGGGCGGCCTCCGCCTTGCCCTCGCGGGCACGCAGCTCCATGACCTTGGCGGCAGCCGCATCGGTGAGGTTGACGAGCTGCTCGGTGGTCGTGGTGGTCAGGGGAGTCGTCTCGGAAAGCGTCATGGGTGATGGGTTCTCCGCGCGCGGGCTGAAATCGCTTCGGCAAGTATAGCAAGCCCATGCGCGTGGCCCGCAATGGCCCATTCGGTCGGGGCGGCCCATCGGTACACTTGGGTGCGTGAAGCTGGCTGAGCGGATGTCCCGCATCGGGACCGAGACCGCCTTCGAGGCCGCCGCCCGCGCGCGAGCCCTGGAGGCGACCGGGCGCAGCGTGATCCACCTCGAGATCGGTGAGCCCGACTTCGACACCCCGCGCCACATCAAGGACGCGGCCGTGCGCGGCCTGCTGGACGAGGGGATGACCCACTACACGGCAGCCGAGGGCATCGCCCCGCTGCGGCAGGCGATCGCCGACGACGTCCGGCGCTGGAAGGGGATCGAGGCCCTGCCCGACCAGGTGATCGTGACCCCCGGCGCCAAGCCGATCATGTTCTACGCCATGCTGGCCGTGGTCGACGAGGGCGACGAGGTCATCTATCCCAACCCCGGCTTCCCGATTTACGAGAGCATGGCCGAGTACGTGGGCGGAGTGGCGGTGGCGGCGCCCCTGCGCGAGGAACGCGAGTTCCGGATGGACGTCGAGGAGGTGGCCGGCCTGGTCACCCCGCGGACCCGGATGATTGTCATCAACAGCCCCCATAACCCGACCGGCTCGGTGATGACCCCGGATGACGTGCGGGCGGTGGCCGACATCGCCAATCGCCACGACCTGGTGGTCCTGGCCGATGAGATCTACGGCCGGCTCCAGTACGACGGCGAGCCGCTGTCGATCGCGACCCTGCCCGGCATGGCGGAGCGAACGATCACCCTGGACGGCTTCTCCAAGACGTTCGCCATGACCGGCTGGCGGCTCGGATACGGGATCGTGCCCGCCTGGCTGGCGCCGACCTTCAGCCGGCTGGTCATCAACTCGGTCAGCTGCACCAACGCCTTCGCCCAGGCCGGGGCCATCGCGGCCCTGACAGGACCCCAGGACGCGGCCGACGCGATGCGCGAAGAGTTCATCGCCCGGCGGACCCTGATGGTTGACGGATTGAACGCCATCCCCGGCGTAAGCTGCGTCATGCCGCACGGCGCGTTCTACGTCTTTCCCAACCTCAGCTCGTTCGGTCGCTCGAGCACCGATATCGCGACCCACTTGTTGTATGACGCGGGCGTGTGCGGGCTGGCGGGGACGGCCTTCGGCCGCCATGGGGAGGGTTATCTCCGCTTCAGCTACGCCAACAGCCGGGACAACATCCTCGCGGCCGTGGAACGCATCGGCGGGTCCCTGGGGCGCCTGGAGCGGACCGGCGACCTCGTCACGTCCAGCGCCGGATGACCGCCGTCCAGCCGGCCGGCACGGATCGCCTGCTGGCCGAGGCGGAGGCCCAGTTTCCGCACTGGGAGCTGCTGCGCGAGGTCATCGACGAGTGCATCGACCTGTCGTTGAACTACCGCCAGAGCGGCCACCCAGGTGGGTCGCGCTCGAAGGTCCACCTCCTCGTGTCGCTGATGCTCTCCGGCGCCATGCGCTGGGACGTTCGCCGCCCGTGGCGGCCGCTCGCGGACCGGTTCGTGCTCGCGGCCGGTCATACGGTGCCGCTCATCTACGCCACGCTGGCCGTGCTCAACGAGACCCTCCGCGCCCGTCATCAGCGCGACCCGCGACCGGAGTTCGCCTTTCCCGATGACGGGCGTTGGGCCCTGACCTGGGAGGACCTGCTCCTCCTCCGCCGGCGCGGCGGCCTGCCCGGGCACGCCGAGATGGAGGGCAAGACCCTGTTCCTGAAATGGAATACCGGTCCATCGGGCCATGGGTCACCGCCATCGGCCGGTGAGGCCGTGGCCCTCAAGCTGGCCGGCTGCGAGGAGGTCAAGGTCTTCGTGGTCGAGGGCGAGGGTGGATTGACCCCCGGCGCGAGCCACGAGACGCGCAACTCGGCCTGGGGGCTCGGCCTGAACAACCTGGTCTATCTCCTCGACTGGAACGACTACGGGATCGACGATCCGGCCATCTCGTCCGTCGTGCCCGGCACCCCCCAAAGCTGGTTTGAGGCCTACCACTGGCGCGTGGCCGGGACGATGGACGGTTCGGAATGGGGGCCGGTCACGCGGGCCGTGCTGGAGGCGGCCCGCGGCGACAACCCGGACCGCGTGCCGTCGGTGGCCTGGATCCGTACCCGGAAGGGCCGCGGCTACGGCAAGTACGACAACAAGAGCCATGGCACGCCGTGGCCCATGAACGCCCCCGAGTTCTGGGCCGTGCGCCACGAGTTCATGGACCGCCACGAGGTGACCTACGCCGGCGTCGACGAGCCCGCACCCGCCGATGTGGACGAGCGAACCGCGCAGGCGCGCCACAACCTGGAACTGGCGATCTCGGTCCTGCGCCGTCACACCGAGGTCGTGGACGCCATCAGCGACCGGTTGGTGGAGGTGGCGGACCTGGTGCCGGATCGGCTCCCCGGCTTCAACCTGGGTGGGCGCGGGGCGGAGATCTTCAACGATCCACGCTTCACCGACGTCACCGCCTACCCCGCGGCGATGTGGAAAGCGCCCGGCGAGAAGGTTGCCAACCGGGCCGCCCTCGGATCCTGGGGAGCCTGGGTCAACTCGATCGCCAAGGCCGAGTATGACCGCCCGCTGTTCATCGCCTGCTCGGCGGACCTGGCCGAATCGACCAACATCGCCGGCTTCGCCAAGGGCTGGGAGGATCTCCCCGGCTGGGGCTGGTACCAACGGGATTCCAACCTCCGCGGCGCGCTCCTGCCCCAGCAGATCACCGAGTTCACGAACGCCGGGCTGACGGTCGGGCTGGCCTCGGTCAACATGGCCGATGACCCGATGACGGCCTTTAATGGATTCTGGGGCGCGTGCTCCACCTACGGGTCGTTCTCGTACCTCAAGTACGGGCCCATGCGGCTCTTTTCACAGCTGGCCCAGGACTGCCAGCTCAAGGTGGGCAAGGTGATCTGGGTGGCCGGCCACTCGGGCCCCGAGACCGCCGAGGACTCGCGGACCCACTTCGGCATCTTCGAAACCGGGGTCACGCAGCTGTTCCCCGAGGGGCATGTGATCGACCTCCACCCGTGGGAGCACAACGAAGTTCCCGTCGTGCTGGCTGCCGCGCTGGCCCAGCCGGTTCCCATCGTGGCTCTCCATCTGACCCGCCCTGCGGTCGAGATCCCCGACCGCGCCGCGCTGGGAATGGCCTCGCACTTCGACGCGGCTCGCGGCGCGTACCTCATCCGGGATGCGGACCCCGACCGCCCGCGCGCCGGCACCGTCTACGTCCAGGGCACCGCCACTACGGCCAACATGATCAAGGTCCTGTCCGAGATCGACCGGCTCAACCTCAACCTGCGGATCGTGGCCTGCATCAGCCCCCAGCTGTTCCGTCTCCAGGATGCGGCGTACCGCGATCAAATCTGCTCCGAGGCCGATCGGCTGGACGGCATGGCCATCACCAACCGCGCCTACAAGCTCATGCACGACTGGGTGACCGGGCCGATCGGGGAGACGTACTCCCTGTCCTCCGACTGGGATCACCGCTGGCGGACCGGCGGGACGGTCGAGGAGGTCATCGACGAGGCACACCTGGGGCCTCAGCACATTATCGACGGCATCACCCGCTACGCACAGGAGCGTCCGGAGCGTCACGCTCGACTCCGGGAACTGACTGCCAGCCTGGATACGGATGCCTGAGCTGAAGCCGCACGTCTACGAGCACCAGCCGCCGCGGCGGCCGCCGCGCCTGCCGCGCCGGCTCACGCCGCCGCCCGAGCACCCGTCGCCGCCCAGCCTGAAGGTCTTCGCCTGGGTCGGGCTGGCGCTGGGGATCGTCGTGGTCGTCCTGGCGCTGCCGTACCTGGTCGCGTACCTGATGGCCCTGGGCGGGCTCTGAACCCGCCAGCATCGGTCAGGTGGGCTGCTCGTCCTGGCGTGGGCGCAGCCCCGCCAACAGTGCCGCCACCTCCTCCAGGAACCGTGCATCCGGCGGGCCGAAGGCGGCCGGATCGGACCCGTCGACGTCGATCTCGCCCACCACCTTGCCCTCGTGGTGGATGGGCACCACGATCTCCGAGCGGGTGGTCGTGAAGCAGGCCAGGTAGCGCGGATCGAGGCTGACGTCGTCGATGATCTCGGTCTGGCCCGAGGCCGCCGCCGCACCGCAGATTCCGGTCCCGATCGGGATGCGGGTGTGCTCGGTCGCCTCGGGGCCGGTCCATGGGCCGAGGACGAGCTCCGTCCCCGACGGGTCAACCCAGTAGATGCCGACCCAGTCGTAGCTCGGGAAGCGCTCGTGCAGGATCTCGACCGCCCGTTGGCCTGCCTCGGCCGGCCCGTCCGCGGCGGCGATCGTGTCCCGGACCAGTGCCAGGGCGTCGATGTGCTCGCCGGGCGCCGTCTCGGCGACCGGGTGGCTCACGCCGCCCGGCTCAGGCGAGGGTGGCCCATCGGTCCGCCCAGCGGTCGATGGGGGCCAGGGCCTCGTGCAGGTCGCGGCCCTTGGGCGTCAGGGAGTACTCCACCCAGGGCGGGACAGAAGACACCACGCGGCGCGAGATGAGGCCTTCGTCCTCCAGGAGCTTCAGCCGTTGCGACAGGGTGGCCGAGTTGGCGCCGCCCAGCGCGTCCTGCAGCTCGCAGAAGCGCTGGGTCCGTTCGCCGAGAGCATGAATGATGCGCAGGACCCACTTCTGACCCAGCACCGTCAGTGCGGCAGTGGCGGCGGAATCCCCGCGGCTTGCCAGGGCGCGGCGTTCCGCACGTCCGTGAGGCGCGGGGAGCGGCGCGTGGAGGCCAGCATCCATGAGGCGCCGAACGGTAGCACCGCCCCCCGGCAGAATCAAACTCGCCGCGCGGCCCGGCATTGGGTTACTCGACCGTGATGGTCAAGTTCATCGACGAGTGGATCCGACACGTCACCAGGTACACCCCGGGCGTGTCGAACGTGAACTCGAACGTCCCGCCGTCGGCCAGCGCCTCGTTGAAGAGGGCGTCTGCTGCCGCCGTCCCGTTCTCCCCGTTCGTCACGGTATGGCCAAAACTGTCGTTGTTGACCCACGTTACGGTCGAGCCGGCGGAAATCGTGATGTCGCCGCCGAACGACCGACCGGAGATGGTGACCGTGGTATCTCCGCCAACGGCCGGCTCGGCCAGGCTCGCGGCGGCGCTCTCGGCCGGGCTCGAGGCGCTGGCTGACGGGCTGCATGCGGCCAGTGCGAGCACCGCGATGGCGACCCAGGTCGCCCCGGACAGATGTCGGGACCCTGGAATGGAGCGTGAACTGAACATGAGGTAGCGGTCTCCTGCTTTGGTTTCTGTTGCGCTGGCACCAATTTTGGCACGGACCGAGGAATTTGACGGAGTAGGGGGCAGGCCGCACACTGCCGAGACCCGCCCCTCCGCCCACTGGACGAACATGCCGCCGACCACGATTCACGTTCGCCCGACGGGGGTCCCTGACGAGACCACGCCGGCGGTCGAGACCCGCGATCTGGCCCGTCTCTTTCGCCGCAGCCCGGCCCTGGCCGGCGTCACGCTGCGAGTCGAGGCCGGGCGGGCTGTCGCCGTCCTGGGCCCCAACGGGGCGGGCAAGACGACCCTGCTGCGCATCCTGGCCACCGCTCTCCGGCCCTCGTTCGGGATGGCCGCCGTGGACGGCATCGACGTTGCCGAGCGGCCCGAGGAGATCCGTCCCCGAGTGGCGTTCCTGCCACATGCCACGGGGCTGTACGACGATCTCAGCGCGGCCGAGAACCTCCAATTCGCCGCCCAGCTCCTAGGCCTCCCCGGGCCCGACCGCTCGGGCCGAGTGGGCGCGGCTCTCGACCGCGTGGGCCTGACCGCTGACCGAGACACCAGGGTTTCCGCCTTCTCGGCCGGCATGCGCCGGCGCCTGGCGCTGGGGCGTCTCCTGCTTGGGCACCCGCGCCTGGTCCTGCTGGATGAGCCGTATGCCGCGCTCGACGCCCCGGGGATGGCCCTCGTGGACGAACTCCTGGACGAGTGGCGAGCGGCCGGTGCCAGCGTCCTGGTCGCGACGCACGCGGACGAGCGCCTGGCCCCTCGGGTGGACGGCTGGCTGCGCCTGGTGGATGGGCTGCTGGTGGAAGTCGGGGGCGAGGGCGCCAGCGGCGAAGTCATGGCGGGTGCCGCTCTGCAGCCATGGAGCGGGGCGCTGCCGGAAGGAGCGAATCCGTGACCGTGGTCGCCCGTCACCTGGCCGTCGCGCGGGCGATAGCGGCCAAGGATCTCCGCGCCGAGCTGCGCGGCCGCCAGGCGGTGACCTCCACCCTGTTCCTGGCCGCCCTGACCCTGCTCATCTTCGGCTTTGCGCTCGGCCCCGACCATGCCCGCCTGGCGGCCGCCGGCCCGGGGCTCCTGTGGCTGGCCGTGATCCTGAGCGGGGTGCTGGCCGTGGGCCGACTGCATCAGCTGGAGATGGAGGACGGTGCCTTCGAGTTGCTGGCCCTGTACCCGGTCCCCCGGGCTGCCATCTACCTGGGCAAGGCGCTGGGCGGCCTGGCGGCCATGCTGGCCCTGGGCGCCCTGGTGCTGCCGCTGACCGTGATCCTGTACGCGCTCGACGTGGCCTCGTCACTTCCCGGGCTGGTGCTGGTCATCGGCCTCGGAGCGCTGGGCTTCGCGGCCATCGGGACCCTGTACGCGGGGCTGACGGTCCGCCTGCGCGCCCGCGAGGTGCTGCTGCCGCTCCTCCTCCTGCCGGTCGTCGCCCCGCTCCTGTTGGCCGCGGTCAGCGCCACGGCCAGCCTGCTGGCCGGTGACCCCTTTGGGGAGCTGGGCGCCTGGTTGCAGCTCCTGGTCGGTTACGACCTGGCCATGCTCCTGGCGGGCGGCCTGACGTACGGCCTGGCGCTCGAGGAGTAGGCGACCGGTGGCCATGCGGGTACTGGGGATCGGCGCGCTGGTGGCCGTGGCGGGGGCAACCGCATTCGCCCTGTTTGGCGTGCCGGCCGACCTGAATCAGGGCGAGGCGCAGCGGATCATGTACATCCACGTCGCGTCGGCCTGGCTGGCGTACCTGTCATTCGGGGTCACGGCTGCGGCATCGGTCTGGTGGCTCGTCCGACACCATCCGCGCGCGGACGCCGTAGCCCTGGCCGGCGCCGAGGTCGGCGTCCTGTTCACGGCGGCCACCATCTGGGCCGGCATGATGTGGGGCCGCCCGGTGTGGGGCACGTACTGGCAGTGGGAGGACCCGCGGCTCACGACGACGGCGCTGCTGCTGGCCCTGTACGTGGGCTACCTGCTGATTCGCCGGCTGACCGATGAGCCGGCCCGGCGCGCCACACGGGCCGCCGTGGTGGGCATCGTCGCCGCCATTGACATCCCCATCGTCCATTTCAGCGTGGTGTGGTGGCGCGGCCTGCACCAGGGCCCGACCTTCATGTCGCCCGACACGATCCTCAATCCACCTGCGCCGGGGCAGTTCGTGGCCGCGCTGCTGCTGATGCTCGGGGCCTTCAGCCTGGCTTGGTTATGGCTGATGGTGAACCGATACCGATTGGCGCGACTGGACTGGGAAGCCGAGGAATCCGCGCGCCGCGGGCGATTGCCCGGCCTGGCGGCCGCCGTCCCGGCTGCGCGCCCATGATCGACCCCGGCGCAATTGGTGACCTGGCCTTCGTCGCCGCCGCCTACGCGGTGATCCTGGGTGGCACGGGGCTGTACGCCCTCACCCTGGCCCGTCGGTTGCGAGGCGCACGGCAGGCCAATTCCACCTCGGCATCGGCACAGCCACGCCCGTCCGACCCCCCGATCGACCCCCGGGCATGACCGTCTCCACCCCGCTCCCGCCCCCCATCCGGCGCCGCGGATGGGGCCCGTGGCTGGTGGGCGCCGGAGTCGCGGCGATCATCGGCTGGCTGGCGTTCAGCGGGGTGGGCAATGCGCTGGTCTACTACCTGACCCCGACCGAGCTGGCAACCCGCGGGGAGGCCGCCATCGGTCAGTCGGTGCGCCTGGGTGGCCTGGTGCTGCCGGGCAGCGTCTCCGGGTCCGCCACCGACCTGACGTTCGTGCTGACCGACGGCGAGACCGAGATCACCGTTCACTCCAGCGTGGCGCCCACGAGCTCGTTCCGCGAGGGTTCGGGGGCGGTCGTCGAGGGGGTGTTGCGCCCCGATGGTGTGTTCGAGGCCGACGAGGTCCTGGTCAAGCACGACGAGAACTACGTGGCCCCCACCGAGGGCGGACTCCCAGCGCGATGATGCTGGCCAGCATCGGTCATGGCGCGGTCGTCATCGGCCTGGCGGTCAGCCTGTTCGCAGCTGCCGCCTCGGCCCTCGCCGCGCGCAGCGGCGACATCGGTCTGGCGTCAGCCGGACGGCGGGCCATCTATGCCGCCTGCGTTCTGGCGTTGGTGGCCTGCGGTGCCATGGTCGTCGCGCTCCTGAACCACGACTTCTCGATCCTGTACGTGGCCCGCAACAACGCCACCACCACGCCGCCGTTCTACTCTTTCATCTCCCTGTGGGCCGCCCTGGAGGGCAGCATCCTGTTCTGGACCCTCCTCCTCACCGGTTGGTCCAGCCTGCTGCTGTACCGATACCGATCACGCTATGAGGGCCTCATGCCATGGGCTGCGGCAACCCTGGCCGCGGTCGCCGCCTTCTTCTTCGCGGTCATGACCTGGCCCGGTGACCCGTTCGTATCGGTCACCCCTGTCTCGGTAGAGGGGAACGGGCCGAATGCCCTGCTCCAGAACCATCCGTTAATGGGCCTCCACCCTCCACTTCTGTACCTGGGCTTCACGGGGCTGGCGATCCCGTTCGCGCTCACCGTGGCCGCGCTCGTCACGCGGCGCCTGGACGGGGAGTGGCTGGCCCTCATGCGTCGCTGGACGCTGGCGCCGTGGATGTTCCTGACTGCCGGCCTCGTGGTCGGGGGGTTGTGGAGCTACGAGGTCCTGGGCTGGGGCGGCTACTGGGCCTGGGACCCGGTCGAGAACGCGGCCCTGCTGCCGTGGCTGACGGCCACCGCGTTCATCCACTCGGCGATGGTCGCCGAGCGGGGCCGCTCGCTGCGGACGTGGACCGTGATCCTGGTCATGACCACGTTCCTGCTGACCCTGCTGGGCACCTTCCTGACCCGCTCGGGGGTGATCGCGTCGGTCCACTCGTTCACCCAGTCGGCCATCGGGGCCTGGTTCCTGGCCGCCGTGGTGGGGGCGTTGGCGCTCGGGGCCGGGCTGGTGGTGTGGCGGCAGGCATACCTGTCCGGCTCCGGCCCGCCGCCGGCCCTGGTCAGCCGCGAGTCGGCATTCCTCCTGAACAACCTGCTGTTCACCGGCCTGGCCTTCGCCGTCCTGTTCGGGACGTTGTACCCGCTGGTGGCCGAGGCCTTGAGCGGGGAGCGGCTGAGCGTGGGGGCCCCGTGGTTCGACCGGGTCAGCGCCCCATTCTTCGCCGCCCTCATCTTCCTGGCCGGGGTTGGCCCCGCACTGCCGTGGGGTGCGGCCAGCTGGGAGATCGTGCGGGCCCGCTTCGTGGTCCCCCTTCTCGTGGGGGTCGGCGCCGCCGTCGTCTTGGCGGTAGCTGGACTGCGCGGAGCCGCCCCGCTGCTGACGATCGGCCTGGCCGGCTTCTCGGCGACCGTGATGGTGGGAGAGGTGGCGCGCGCCGCACGAGGGCGTGCCCGTTCGAGCGCGGAGGACCCGGTCCGGGCAACCTGGGGCGTGGCCACCCGCAACCGGCGCCGCTACGGTGGCTACCTGGCCCACATTGGCGTCCTGGTGGCGGCGGTGGCGGTCGCGGTCAGCGCCACCGGCGGCGCCGAGGCCACCGCCGTCCTGGCCCCCGGCGAATCGGCCAGCCTGGAGGGCTACACCGTGACCCACCGGCAGCTGATCCGTGAGCCCCTGGCCGCCGATCCGCGCGTGTTCGAGACACGCGCCGAGGTGGACGTCAGCGGACCACAGGCGGGAATGGTCCGGCCAGCCCTGCGCGACTATCCGAATTCGGTGGCGGCCATCGCCACCCCGACCGTGATGACCTCCGTCGGGGAGGACTTCTACCTGACCCTGCTGGCCTACGACCCCGACAGCGGGGCGGTGACCCTCCGCCTGTTCATCAATCCGCTCGTCGTCTGGATCTGGGTCGGCGGGGCGGTGGTGGTGCTGGGCGCTGGCTTCGCGATCTGGCCGGGCCGCCGGGCGGCGGCGAGCGCGGCAACCGTCGCGACCGCGAAGGCCTGACCGATGCGGGCCGCGCGCTGGCTCCTCGTCCCGCTGCTCGCCATCCCGCTGGGATGGGTCCTGTTCATGGGCCTGGGGCGCGACCCGGCCTATATCCCCTCGCCGCTGATCGGCAAGTCGATGCCCGCGTTTTCGGGGCCCAGCCTCGACGGCCAGACGTTGAGCTCGACCACGCTCGCCGGCGCTCCGATGATCGTCAACTTCTGGGCCAGCTGGTGCATCCCCGCCTGCGTGGACGAGCACCCGGTCCTGATGGAGGCCGCAGCCCGCTACGCCGACGAAGTCCAGCTGGTGGGCATCCTGTATGACGACACGCCCGCCGACGCGCGGGAGTTCCTGGTCCGCTACGGCGACGGGGGCTGGCCTCACTTGATCGACGAGTCCGGCGCGGTCGCCCTGGCCTTCGGAGTCTTCTTCCCTCCGGAGACGTTCTTCGTCGACGCCGACGGGATCGTGCGGGCCAAGCACTACGGTCCGCTGACGACCGAGGACATGGAGCGCTACCTGGCCCTGGTGCTGGGAGATGCACGATGATTGATGCGGCCGCCGGCCGGCGCGCGCCGGCCGGGCTCCTCGTCGCCGGACTGCTGGCGGCGGTGGCGCTCGCGATCGCCGGCGCTCTCCTCCTGCGCCCCTCGGAGCCGGCGACGCTGGAAGAACAGGCCCGTGCCATTGCGTCTGAGCTGCGCTGCCCCGACTGCGCCGGGCTCTCAGTGGCCGACTCCTCGACCGGCGCCGCGGTGGAGGTCCGGCGCCAGATCGACGAGCAGCTGGCCGTCGGCCAGACGGCAGAGCAGATCACAGCCTCGTTCGTCGCTCGCTACGGGGATTGGATTCTGCTCACCCCGCCCGGCGCTGTGCCGTGGCTCGTCCCGCTGGCCGCCACCGCGGTGGGCGCGGCCATCTTGGCCTGGTGGCTACTCGGACGGGGGGCGGCGGTCGTTGAGCCCCTGGCTGCTGTGGACGGTCGCGCGACGGAGAAGGTGAGTCTGTCGAGGACCGCCGCCCGTCGCCTGGCAGTCAGCGTGGCCGCGACCCTGGCAGCCCTGCTCGGAATCGGCTTGCTCCTCCCGGAGCCGTTCAGCCTTGCCGCTGAGACGGTGGTCAACCAGCCATTGGCGGAGGCCCAGGCCGCCGAGGCCGCGCGCCAGGCAGAGATCGAGCGCCTTCTTGAGATCCTCGCCGCCGACCCCTCTGACGTGGCGTCCCTGTCGGACCTGGCGGACGCGTACCTGGCGGGTACCTCGGCCCAGGATCTTCAGCGAGCGGCGTTCACCCTGCTTGCCGTCATCGGTCTCGACCCTGGCGAGCCTGACCACTACGCGCGCATCATCAGTGCCTACATCCGAGCCGCGGACTGGACCGATGCCGCGGCCGCCACCGATGCCCTCGCCGAGCTGGCGCCCGACTCCGCCGACGTGCCCTTCTTCCGCGGGCTGATCGCTTGGCAGGGGCGGGGAGATGCCGTTCGCGCCCTGGAGGCGTTCGACGCGTTCCTGGCCATGGCCCCCGACGACCCCCGTGTCCCGATGATTCGCGCGCTTCGCCAGGAGGCCGCGGCGGAGATGGAGTAGGCCCTACTCCGCGGCGCGGGGAACCTCGATCCAGAAGGTTGAGCCGACCCCCTCCTCGCTCTCGACGCCCCCCGGGCCGCCGGGGGCGTCGGCGATGTGGCGCACGATGGCCAGGCCCAGCCCGGCACTCGCCCCACCCAGGTCGCGCGGGCCTTCCTCGCCGTCGCGGTCGCGGCGGGCGCGGGCACGGTCGACTTTGTAGAAGCGCTCGAAGATCCGCTCCCGGTGCGCGAGCGGGATGCCCACCCCGTCATCGGCGACCCAGAAGCGGACGCGGTCATCGAGCGGGTCCCAGCCGAGGCGCACCTCGCTGCCGCGATGGCTGTACTTGACCGCGTTGTGGGCGAGGTTGAGGAGTGCCTGCGCGAGCCGAGCCGGGTCTGCGGCGACCCGGACCCGGCCGGCGTCCGAGGGGCCTGCGGGCCGTTCAACCGAACGTACCGCGACCTCTCGTCGGGCTGCGATGGGGCCAATCCGTTCCGCCACGTCGGCCAGGACCCGCGCCGGCGCCACCGGCTCGATGACGAGCACGGTCTCCCCGGATTCGATCATCGACAGATCCAGCAGCTCGTCGACGAGCTGGGCCAGGTGGTCGACCTCACGCTGGATCTGGACCGCGAACTCACGGCCGGTCTCCACTTCCGCGACCGCCCCATCGGCCAACGTCTCGGCCAGCAGCTTGATCGAGGCCAGCGGGGTGCGCAGCTCGTGGCTGATGTTGGCCACCACGTCGCGCCGGGCCTGGGCCGCGCGCCGAGCCGCGGTCACTTCGTGCAGCCACAGCAGTAGGCCCCCCGAGGGGAGCGGCACCGCCTCCGCCTCGAACTGGCGACTGGCCATCCGACCCAGGGCCGCCTCGCCGGAGCGCGGTTCGCCCGCCGCGATCGCCGCCCGGGCCAGCTCGTCGAGGGAGGCCGATCCGAAAGCGGCGATCAGGCTCAGGCCGCCCAGCTGCTCGCGAGAACGCGCCGCCAGGCTGGCCGCCTCCGCCGATGCCTGCCGGATGCGGAGGTCGCCATCGACCACCACGAGAGCATCGTCGCCTCCGCGGGCGAGGATCGCGGTCAGCGTCTCGGGGTCGTTCATGGGAGCGGCCGGAAGGCGTATCCCACGCCGCGCACCGTCCGGAAGTAGTCATGACCGTCAATGGCGCGCAGCTTGGTACGGAGCCAGCTGACGTGCACGTCCACCGTTCGATCGGTCCCGTCGTAGTCAAAGCCCCAGATCCGGGCCAGCAGCTGATGGCGGGTGAAGATGCGACCCGGGTGCGCCGCCAGGTGGGCCAGCAGGTCGAACTCCTTGGCGGTCAGGGTCAGCGCCCGTTCGCCCAACCTGACCTCGCGGTGCCCGATGTCGATCCGGATCGCTCCCGAGGTGACCACCTCGCCGCTTCCGTGCGTGTCGCTCAGAGCCCGCCCCTCGCGTCGCAGCACGGCTTCGACACGGGCCAGCAGCTCCGGCCGGCTGAACGGCTTGGGGACGTAGTCGTCGGCTCCCACCTTGAGTCCGACCACCCGGTCGACCTCGTCGCGCTTGGCCGACAGGATGATGACCGGGGTCTCGATGCCCTCCCGGCGCAGCGTGCGCAGCACCTCCAACCCGCTCATCCCGGGCAGCATCAGGTCCAGCAGGATCAGGTCGTGACGCAGGTCGCGCCCGGCGGCCAGGGCCTGCTCGCCGTCGACCGCGCTGGCCACGTCATACCCTTCCCGAGTCAGGTTGAAGGTCAGCGCCTGGCGCAGCGTGCGGTCGTCCTCGACGACCAGGATCCGTCGCTTCAGTTCAAGTCCTCGATCTGGCCGGTGGCCAGGTACACGACGTCCTCGCCGATGTTCGTGACCCGATCCCCCAGCCGCTCCAGGTGGTGGGCGATGAACAGCATGTGGGTCGCCTGCGGCACACGGCTGGGGTCGGCCTGCATGACCTCCATGGCGGAGCGATAGACCGCGTCGTACAGCCGATCCAGCTCGTCGTCGTTGGCGCACACCGCGCGGGCGTCCGCTTCGCTGACGTCGACCAGCGCCCGCATCGCCGCGTGCAGCTGGGAGCGGCACAGCCGTTCCATGAGCGGGATCTGGCTGAACAGGGGGATCTCCGGCTCGGAGGCGAGCTGCTGGGCGAGCTTGGCAATGTTCACCGCGTAATCGCCCATGCGCTCGAGCTCCGCTGCGGCGTGGTACAGGGCCAGCAGCTCCCGGAGGTCACGGGCCATGGGCTGCTGGGTGGCGAGCGTTACCGCGATCGCATTACTGACCCGGCGCTGGAGGTCGTTGACCTCGGCGTCGTCCCACCGGACGCTGTCGGCCAAGTCGGCGTCGCGGTCGGTGAGGGCGCGTCCGGCCCGCTCCAGCGCCACCTCGACCAGCGCCCCCAGGCGCAGGACATCGTCCTTGATGGTCCGCACTTCGCTGTCGAGCGTCGCGCGCGGGCTTGGCCGCGTCGCCGGGGGGTCGCCTGGCACGGCCGCGGGGTTGTCGCCATTGGGTCGTGATGTGGCGGTCCCGGCCACTGCCGGTCCAACCGGTGTCGGCTTTCCCGTCTCGGCCGGGCCGATGCCCTCCGACGAATCGGGCGTCCTTGGCTCCTCCCGCTGGCTCATCCGAACCGCCCCGTGATGTATTCCTCGGTCAGGGGGTTGGCCGGCTGGGTGAACAGCTGCTCGGTGGGCGCCATCTCGACCAGGTATCCGGCGCGATCCTCACCCATGGTCAGGAACGCGGTCGTGTCCGACACCCGAGCCGCCTGCTGCATGTTGTGGGTCACGATCAGGATGGTGTAGTTCTCGCGCAGCTCGCGCATGAGCTCCTCGATGCGCAGGGTAGCGATGGGGTCCAGCGCCGAGCACGGTTCGTCCATGAGGATGACGTCCGGCTCGACTGCGATCGCGCGCGCGATGCACAGCCGTTGCTGCTGTCCCCCCGACAGGGACGTCCCGGGCGAGCCGAGCTTCTCGCGGACCTCCTCCCACAGGGCAGCGCGACGGAGCGACTCCTCGACCAGGGCCTTCATGTCGCCCTTGTATCCAGCCACCCGGGGACCGAACGCCACGTTGTCGTAGATCGACTTGGGGAAAGGATTGGGCTTCTGGAACACCATCCCGATGCGGCGCCGGACCTCCACCGGGTCGACGCCGGGGTCATACAGGTTGACGCCGTGATAGAGCACCTCGCCGCTGACCCGAGCTGACGGTACGAGGTCGTTCATCCGGTTGAAGCTGCGCAGGAGCGTGCTCTTGCCACATCCCGACGGACCGATGATCGCGGTGATCTGGTTCCGCTCCACCGAGAAGCTGATCTCACTGACGGCGCGGAATGATCCGTAGTAGGCGGAGAAATCCCGCAGCTCGAACACCGGCTCCAACCCGACGTCCGGAGCCGGGCTGGTCGAGTTGGAAAGGTTGACCGCACCTTTCTCGCGCGGCGCCACGCCGACTGTCTGCTCGGTCATTGCCCCGTCACCACGCTCGTCGGGTTTTCGAATCCAGGGTGCCAGCTTGATGGACATCCGCTCACCAGCGCCTATCGTACCGATTGCGGAGCAGCACGGCCGCGGCGTTGACGGTCAGGATCACGACCAGCAGGACGATGATCGCTGCGGCGGTCAGGGCCCGGAACTCGTCCTTCACCTCACGCGACCATGCAAAGACGATGGTCGGCAGGGCGGTGAACGGCCCTTCCAGCGACTCGAGGATTGAACCCGGAGCCGTGCGGAACACGCCGGTGATCGCCCCGACCATGATCAGCGGCGCCGTCTCGCCGAAGGCCCGCGCCAGCGTCAGGACGGTGCCGGTCAGGATCCCGGGCAGGGCGTACGGCAGCACATGGCTGGTCACGACCTCTGAACGGGTGGCGCCCACCCCGAACGCCGCTTCGCGGATGGTCAACGGCACGGCGCGCAGCGCTTCGGCGGTGGTGATGACCACGATGGGCAGGACAAGGATGGCGAGGGTCAGGCCTCCGGCCAGCAGGCTGCGACCGGCCCCGAGCGCGGTGACGAAGACGGCCAGTCCCAGCAGCCCATACACGATGGCCGGCACCCCGGCCAGGTTGCGAATGTTGGTGTTCACGAAGCGGGCAAAGGCGTTGTCGCCCGCATACTCCTCGAGGTAGACGGCGGCCAGGATACCGATGGGCAAGGCCAAGACCACCACGAAGATCGTGAGCACGATCGAGCCGAAGAGGCCCTGGGCCACGCCCGCCTGGGTCGGGCGCGCGCTGAGCGGGGTGGTGAGGATATCGAAGCCCCGTTCCGCGAACACCGGCAGGGCGCGACCGAATACGTCTGCCAGCAGGACGAACAGGATCGCCAGCGAGGTGAGAAGCGTGAGCAACAACAACGTCGCGGCCACCAGACCCGCCCAGTCCCGACGCCCGGCCCGGAGTGCGGCCTTAACCGCAGCGCTGGTCGGGCTGGGCGCACGGACCGCTTGGGGAGCCTGAATCGCCCCGGCCATCAATAGCGCTCCCGAACTCGTCGGACGAAAGCCTCGCTGATGAAGTTGAGGACCAGGGTGATGCCGAACAGCAGCAGGCCAACGAAGAACAGGCTGGGAAATGCCAAGGTGGCGCCTCGCACCTGGTCCGAGCCGGTGGCCAACGAGGTCATGGCCGCGGTCATGGTCATGCCCGGGTCGAACGGGTTGAGGGTGAACAGCGAACCGCCGGTGGCCCCTGCCGCGATGGCCACGATCATGGTTTCCCCGATGGCTCGCGACATGCCCAGGATGAGGGCGGCCACGATCCCGGACACCGCGGCCGGGACGACGACCCGCAGACTGGTAGCCAGCCGGCGAGCGCCGAGGCCATAGGAGGCCTCCCGCAGGGCGTTGGGAACTGCATGCAGCGCGTCCTCGGCCACCGAGGCAATGAGGGGCGTGATCAGGATGCCAACCGCGATCCCGGCGGCGGCCAGGTTGAAGATCGAGACGTCCGGATTGATGCGGCCCACGACCTGGGTGCTGATCACGGTCAAGGCGAAATAGCCCAGTACAACCGAGGGGATGGCGGCCAGGACCTCGAGGATGGGCTTGAGGATCTTACGGCTGCGATTGGAGGCGTATTCCGACAGGTAGATGGCGGCGCCAAGGCCGAGCGGCGTGGCGATCACCATGGCGACGGCGCTGACGACCAGGGTTCCGGCCACGATGGTGGGAATCGAGAACATGTCGCGTCGGGGGAACCAGCCATCCGCGAGGAGCGCCGCCGGTTCCACCTCGCTCAGGAACGCGATCGCGTTTCCGACCAGCGACAGCACGATGAGGGCGCTGATCAGGATAGAGGTGGCGGCCGCGACCATGATCGCGGCCCGGACCACTATCTCGCGAGCCCGACGCCGGGGGCCAATGCGCAGGTCCTCTACTCGGAGCGCGACGGGATGAGGGGAGGAGGCGGCCGTCATAGGTGGCAACGTCACTCTATTGAACGAACGAGGAAGATCACGTTTGGCTAGCGGCTCTCCCACGCTGCGCGGGTTACCTCGAGGTCGGCAGGGTCGAGAGCGACGTAGTCCGCCTCAGCGACGAAAGCGAGGCCCTCGTCCGACAAGTAGTAGTCCACGAACGCTTCCAGGGCCGGATTCGCAGCCGCCCGGGCAGTGTTCACGTAGATGTACAGGAACCGGGACAGCGGGTACTCCGCGGACGCGATCGTGTCGGGTGTGGCCCCCACGCAGCCGTCGCCCTTGTCCACCTCGAGCAGCTTCACCCGATCGGCGTTCTCATCGGCGAAGGCGAAGCCGACCCAGCCGAGGGTGTGGGGCGCGTTTTGGGTCCCGGCGACGCCCTCGATGATGACGTTGTCATCGGCCGAGGGGGTGTAGTCCGGGCGGGTGGTTCGCTCCTGCTCGCGCTCATCGGCGATGCCCCGGATCGCGAGCTCGACGAAGCTGTCGAAGGTGCCTGACTCTTCGCCGGGAGCTGTCACGTCGAGCGGGAATGCCCCGTATGGCGCGTGCGATCCGCCGCGTCCGGTGCCCAGCTGAGCCTCCAGCTCGGCCGCCAGGTCATTGGCCGCGTCCCACATCTCGAAGCCCTGCGACTCGGGGCCCAGCAGCGCGTACAGGTCGAGGAAGCTCAGGCAAGAGACGTCGTTGTTGAAGGCGGAGGTGATGACCGACAGGCCGTCGATCGCGACCTTGAGCTCGATGTACTCGACCCCAGTGGCCTCACAGTTCGCGATCTCTTCGTCGCTGATCGGGCGCGATGCGTCACTGACATCGATCTCGCCGTTGCAGAACAGCGCGAAGCCATCGCCGGTTCCGGGACCGTCGACGAAGTAGGTGACGTTGGGGTGCATCGCGCCGAAGGCCTCGACGACGAGGCTGGTTATCTGCTCGACCGTGGAGGAGCCGGAGATCTCGATGTCGCCGGTCAGCTCGTCGCCGCCTGCGCTGGCAGCGGGCGACCCGCTCGCCGAGGGCTGGCAGGCCGCGAGGAGGAGAAGGCCGGCGACCAGGACGCCGATCTGGCGGCGGGCGGAATTCACGTGGTGCGCTTCTTCAGGCGTGAGCATGTGCCACTACATCGTGCGGAGCTCGGCTCAAGCGGGCATCAGCGGAATGTCAACCGCTGATCAAGCCTCCGCGGGGACCTACCATGCCCCGCAGACGTCGCAAGGAGGAATTCGAGCGGTGCAAATGGTGCTCGGGGGATTGATCGGGCTGGTGGGTGGTGTCCTTTCGGGGTTGTTCGGGATCGGCGGAGGTTTGGTGATCGTTCCGGGTTTGATCCTGATGCTGGGCATGACTACTAAGCAGGCCGCGGGGACGTCGCTGGCAGCGCTTCTCTTGCCAGTGGGTATCCTGGGCGCGATTGAGTACTGGCGCGCCGGCTACATCGACGTCCGGTTGGCGGCGTTGCTGGCGGTGGGCATCCTGATCGGCGCCTTCATCGGCGCTCGCCTGGCCATCGGTCTGCCCAACGAGCTCATCCAGCGGGCATTCGGGGTGCTGCTGGTCCTGGTCGGGCTCCGGCTGGCGCTGATCGTCTCCTAGAGCAACCCCAATACCAGCGTGGCCACCAGGTAGCTGCCCGCCGCCATCAGGCCCGCCGCCGGGATGGTGAGGACCCACGCGATTCCGATGCTGCGAGCCACGATCCAGCGCACGGCTCGAAAATGGGTCGCCGATCCGACGCCCATGATCGCGCTCGAGATCACGTGAGTGGTCGATACCGGGACGCCGAGCCGGGACGCCCCCAGGATCACGACCGCGGCGGTCGTCTCCGCTGCGAAGCCGTGAACCGGGTCGAGCTTGACGACCTTGGTGCCGATCGTCCTGATGATTCGCCAGCCCCCAGCCGCGGTCCCCAGCGAGATGGCGGTGGCCGAGACGAGGATGACCCAGAGCGGCACCACGAATTCATCGATCGCACCCGCGGTGACCAGAGCCAGCGTGATGATGCCCATCGTCTTCTGGGCGTCATTCGAGCCGTGGCTGAAGGCCATGAAGCTGGCGCTGGCCACCTGCGCGCGCCGAAACTGCGCATTGATCGCCTTCGGGTTCGCGCGCCGGAACACGTTGAGCAGGAGGACCATCGCCGCGATGCCCAGCCCGAACCCGATCAGCGGCGAGCTCACGAGCGGAACGAGCACCTTGAAGACGATGCCCTCGACGTTCCAGGCGGCCAGGCCGGCGGCGGCCGCCGACGCTCCCAACAGGCCGCCGATCAGCGCATGGCTGCTGGACGAGGGGATCCCGAGGCGCCAGGTGAACAGGTTCCACGCGATGGCGCCGAGGAGAGCCGCGCCCACAACCTCGAGATCTATCAGCCCCTCATCCACCAGGCCTGACGCGATGGTGGCGGCGACCGCGGTGCCGGTCAGGGCGCCGACGAAGTTCGCAGCGGCTGACAGACCGATCGCGTGGCTCGGCCGCAGCGCCCGAGTCGATACGCTGGTAGCGATCGCATTGGCAGTGTCGTGGAAGCCATTGATGTAGTCGAACGCGACCGCCAGGAGCAGGACGACGATCAGCCCCAGGCTCAGCCACTCCGGCATGGATCGGCCTGGTTATCGGTCAGGCGTGCTTGACGACGATGCGCTCGATGACGTTGGCAACGTCCTCGCAGGCATCGATCGCCTCTTCGAGCAGCGAATAGACGTCCTTCCACTTGATGACATCCACCGCATCGTCTCCATTGGTGAATAGTTCGGCGATCCCGCGCCGAACGATGCGGTCGCCCTCGTTTTCGAGCCGATGGATCTCGATCCAGTAGCGCTCGAGCCCGCGGAAGGTCCGAAGGTTGGCCAGCGCCTCGGCGACCTGCTCGCACTGGAGGACGATGATCTCGCTTTGTTGGACGGCCACGGGGGTGGGCGCCTCGATCCCGTACAGGATGAACGTGTCGGCAACCTCTTCGATGAGGTCCACCACGTCGTCGAGACGGCTGATCAGGGCGTGGATGTCCTCCCGGTCGAAGGGGGTGACGAAGGTCTGCTCCAGCTGGCGACCGATGTTGTGGCTCATCTGGTCGCCGGCGTGCTCGGCATCCCGCAGCTGGCTGGCCAGCCGCTCGCGTTCGCCGTAGTTGCGCATGAACTGCTCGAGGACGTGGGCCGCGGCGACGACGTTGGCCGCGTCCTCGACGAACAGGTCGAAGAACCGGTTGTCGCGCGGGATCAGCGGCAGGCGCATGGGCGAATGCTCCTGGGTGCGGCGGGCGAGGCCGCAACCTTACTGGATTCGGCGGTGCGCCCGGGCACCACAAATCCGCAGATCGGCGTCCACCCGGCGCGCCATCGTCGTCGAAATAGGGCACCATAGGTACCCCACCCGGGGGTCTGGCATCGGCCCTACCGAATGTGACAGGAGGCGTGCCCCATGACTCCGGAACTCGGGCGGCCCCGACGCACCTGGCGAGCGCTCGTCGCTGCCCTAGCTCTCACCCTCGCTCTCCCGGCGAGCGCACTGGGAGCGCATGGATACAACACGGCATCCGCCCCGTACATCAGCCTGTTGGGCGCCTACGCCCCAGCGGGCGCGACCCCAGGGACCGTGATCCCGCTCATCAACTCGGGCGAGACTTTCGATAGCGTACGATTCCAGGGCATCCCCGACGGCCTGGGGGCCGTGCCCGGTGATGGCTGGGTCGACATCTATGTGGCCCACGAGGAGTCGACGGTCCCCTTCATGGGGTTCGCCGACCTTCAGGCATCTTCGGTGACCCGTGTGCGGGTCGACACCGCGGAGAAATCCATCCTCGAGATGGAGGTTGCGCTGGGAGCGGGGGCGGGCTTCGTGCGCTTCTGCTCGGCCTTCATGGCAGGGCCCGAACACGGCTTCCCGAGCTACACCTTCTTCGTCAATGAGGAAGCGGACGAGACTATCCACACCGTACCTGCCGGGGCAGTGTACGGCGCCGATCCGTTCCTGGCCCCCAACCGTCAAGCCGGCTACAGCGTGTGGCTTGACACGGCGACTGGCGAGTTCGATGTGATCAGCCGTGCGGGCCGCCACAACCATGAGAACACGGTCGTCATCCCGGGCGGATGGAAGAACCTGGCCATCCTCTCAGGAGACGACACGTTCAACGCCCCGTCGTCACAGCTGTACCTGTACACCGCCAACGACGCGGAGCAGGTGATGGACGACAAGGGGCAGCTCTGGGCCTTCCAGGTAACGGCAACCGACGAGGGGCCGTTGGCCGACCCATACGACCCCTTCAACAACGCCAACGACTTGCTGGATATCACCAATAACGAGTCGGCGCCGTGGAGTGGCCGCTTCATCCATGTCCCCACGGACATCGCCCGTGGGGTGACCAACGAGGCGCCCCAGGCGGCGCTCGAGAACTGGTCGAACGCGAACAACGTGTTCCAGTTCGTCCGCGTCGAGGACCTCGCTTACGACCCGGACAACCCGCTGGTGGTCTACTTCGCCGACACCGGGACGAGCCGCCTCGCCGAGAGTGAGACGACTGGACGCCTGATCCGCCTGGGGTCCGGGGGGACGCTCTCCAACGGCCGCATCTTCAAGATGGTGCTCAACGCGAAAGACCCCCGAATCGTGGATGAGTTCAGCGTCTTCGCGGACAGCCTGCCCGTTCCGCCGGGCGGGATCGCGGCTGACGGTGTCGCCTTCGTGAACCCCGACAACCTGGACGTCGGGCACAGCAGCCTGATGGTTCAGGAGGACTCCAGCTCGAACAACGACATCTGGCAGTACTCCCTCGTGGCCGATACCTGGGTCAAGGTCGCGTCGGTGACCGGGACTGGTGCCTCGGCAGAGTCGAGCGGCATCATCTCGCTCGAGGACATCCCAGGGTTTGAAGCTGGCTGGTGGGCAATCGACGTGCAAGGGCACCAGAACATTGCCTCGTTCACCGTAGCCGGTTTCACCTGGGTTGGTCCGCCGAGCTCGGCGACCGGCCCATACTCCAAGCGCCTGGAGGAGGGTCAGCTGCTGCTGATGTTCATCCCCGGCAGCTAGGTTTCCTCAGACTTGGACCGATGCGAGGGCCGCCCTCCGGGGCGGCCCTCGAACGTCTCTGCCGCTTACGGCGCGCGGCGCGGCGCCTTCCGGCGGGTGCGCGACAGATAGACCGCGGGGATGCCGGCTCGGAGGAGGGGGATGCCACCGGACCCGGCGGCCGGCGAGTTCTGAAGGGTGTGCACCACGTCGGCCACGATGTAGAGGTGGTGAGCCCCGGCGGGGTCGATGTATTCCACCGTGTCGCCGACCCGCGGCAACGGCGCCGCGTACTCGATGTCCGCCGCCGAATAGCCGCCTCGGCGGGGGAAGTAAAGGGTGTACGGCATGCCAGTCGGCCAGTCCGCGCCTTCGGCGAGCGGTTCCTTCACGTCTGGTCGGCTCTTCTTCGCCATCGGAAAGCTCCTGGTTTGCTGGAGGGCCGTGTGGGATTCGAACCCACGACACGAGGATTAAAAGTCCCCTGCTCTGCCGCTGAGCTAACGGCCCGCCGATTCGTGCTCAGGATACCGACTGAAGCCTCCTTGCTCTCTCATCGGTCGCCGTAACAAAACGATCGGAGGATCGTTTTGGCCGGTAGAGAAGGAGACCTCATCCTGCGTCGGCTCGCCGGCGCGTTCAACCTGCCAGGAGGCACAGCACATGCCCAGACTTCCGATGACCCTCCGGGTCGTAAAGCTGACAACGATGATCGTCATCCTGGCGACCGCCACCGCGGCTGCCGCGCACCAGCCAACCCTCCCCGATCAGGCCAGCGCCGGCGAGGAGCGGGCGGCGGCCGGCGCAGCCAACGGACAGGGGGCGCAGGTAGAGGCAGAGGGATTCGACGCCGAGGCGGTCACCGACCAGCTCAGCGAGAACCAGGACCTGATCCTTGCCAATCTGAACGCCGTCCTCGAGCGGCTGATTGCATCCGACGCGGACGAGCGGGCGGTGGATGCGCTCGAGATGGTCATCGACTCGCTCACCAACGAGAACATTGGTCTGAACCGCGCTGGCGACGCCGTCACCAACCAGGGGTCGGCCGATGGAGAGCTGCCCGAAGCGGCGACGGATCATCCCACGGCGGAGGACCACCCCGGCCGTCCGTAAACCCCACACCGCGCTTCGTCGCCCCGATGGCCCGCCTCTGAGGCGGGCCATCGGCGTGTGCGAGCATGAGCCCGCTCCAGTTGTCATCCAATAACGAGGTTCGTGCTCTCTCGTTTCTATGATTGACGATGAACTCGACGAACGGCAACTGGTGGAACGCGCCAAGCGTGGCGATGCCTTCGCGCTGGGTGCGCTGTACGACCGGTACGCGGAGCGCATCTTTCGGTTCACTCGCTTTCGTCTGGGCGACCCGCATGATGCCGAGGACGTCGCGCAACGGGTGTTCCTTAAGATGATCGAGGCGCTTCCCCGCTACCACAGCCGTGGCACGCCGTTCGGTGCCTGGTTGTTCCGCATCGCGCGCAACGCGGTCATCGACCACCAGCGCGGGCGACGCCTTCCTGAGCCACTTGAGATGGCCACGGACCAGCCTTCAGCGGCCCCCGGGCCGGAGGAGCTGGCGATCAGTGCTACCGAGGTCGTGGCGCTGGAGGCGGCCCTCAACGAGTTGACCGAAGAGCAGCGCGACGTCATCGCCTACCGCTTCTTCGCCGGGCTGAGTCCACGCGAGATCGGGGCACTGATGGGCCGGCGAGAAGGATCAGTCCGGGCCCTGCAGTTTCGCGCCCTTGGCTCGTTGCGGCGGCATCTCGGACACGTGGTGACCGACGATCCGGCGACTGACGAGGCAGCTCAATGAGCCGCCGAATCTTCTTCTGGCTGTTGGACGAAAGGCCCGCCCCCAACGGGTCCACTGCGCTCGTCGAGGAACTACTGTCCCGGTACGCAGCGAAGCGCCTCGGAGCTACTCCTCGACAGCTCGACGAGCTCCGAGCCGTGACGATGCAGGTCTACCAGACTCGCGTCGACCAGGACCTACCACGAGTCCGACCACGGCGACTGGCCTACGCGGTTGCCCTGGCTGCGGTCCTGGCACTGGCTGGCACGGTCGGCGCCGCGGAGAGCGGGCCGGGCGAGCCCCTCTACGGCCTCCGCTTGGCCATTCAGTCGCTTACCCTGCCCGAGCAGGGTGCGGCCCGAGCTGACGCGGTGCTGGCCTTGCTGGAGCAGCGACTCGCCGAAGCGCGTGAAGAGAATGTGCGCCACAACGAATCGGGCGTGGCCGATGCCGTCCGCGCGTACCAAGTTACGCTGGCCGACCTGCACTGGGATGTCAGCGGCCCATACGATGCGGCGCTTGCCGAAGGACTGAGGCGCCACGTCGCTACCCTTCAGGACATCCTCGGGGACGCCCCATCGCCCACGCAGGTGACTGTCCAGCAGGCACTCGAACAGGCGCAGAAGGCGCAGCAGGCCGTCCAGGACCGGTCAACGCAGCCCCCATCGCCGTTCCCGCCCCCCGGCACGCCGTTCCCGCCCCCTGGGAGGCCGTAACGAAGCCCGTCAGGTTGACGCGGAGGGCGTAGGTTCGGAAGCCGGTTCCGGGGTGGTGGGCCGTGGCCGCGGCCCGTTCGCATCGGCCCCCGATCGGCTGAATAGGTCGGCAACCTGTTCCAGGAAGTTCGCCATCACCACTGACCGGATCGGGGAGCCGGCGGCGTCCACCTCTCCGGCCGCCGCGCTCAAGGGACGCGGCAGGACCCCGAACCGACGGGGCCGCTCATAGGTGGCGAACTCGGCGGTCACGCGATCGACCTCCTGGCGAAGGAGCGCGGCGACCTCGGGGCGTGCGAGGAGCCTGGCGCCGGCATCGGCATCAGAATCGCCGTCGGCTCGGGTCGCGGCGGACCACTCGCGGATTGCCGCCAGGTCGGGCACCAGCAGCGCCACGGTCGCGTCGCGGTCGTCTCCGAGCAGCACCGCCTGCGTGAGATACGGCGACCCGACCAGCGCCCGTTCGATCGGGGCGGGCGCCACGTTCTTGCCGGTGGCCAGCACGAGCAGGTTCTTGACTCGGCCCGTGATGCGCAACCGGCGTGCCTCGTCGAACTCGCCGATGTCCCCGGTCCGCAGCCAGCCTTCGGCGTCGAGCACGCGCGCCGTGTCGGCCGGCCGGTCGAGGTAGCCGAGCATGACCTGCGGGCCACGGGCCAGGATCTCGCCCGTGCCCGGATCGATCCGCAGCTCGGTCCCGGGGAGGGGTGGCCCGACCGTGCCGTATCGGTAGGTCGCCAGTCGATTGACCGTCAGGGTTGGGGCGGTCTCGGTGAGGCCGTAGCCCTCCAGGATCGTGATCCCCATCGAATCGAAGAAGACGCCGGTCGACTCGGGCAGCGCGGCTCCGCCCGAGATGAAGAAACGCAGACGGCCGCCGAATGCGCGTCGGACCTGCGCCAGCACCGTCCGCTCCGCCACCCAGCGACGCAGGCCAAGCCAGGGCCCATCGGTCAGTCCGGCAAGGTGGTTGCGGTAGTGCTGCCGACCCAGGCCGGTAGCCCAGTCGAACAGGGCCCGGCGATGGGCCGGTCCGGTCGCGACACCGGTCTTGATCCGATGCTCGATCCGCTCGAAGAACAGCGGGATGGATGCCATCAGGGTGGGTTGCACCTCGCCCATGTCGGCCGCCCAGCGTTCGATCTGGCGCTCCGCGAAGGCGATCGTGGCCCCTGCTCCGAGTCCGGCCAGCATGGCGCCGCCGCGCTCGAACATGTGGCTCATAGGGAGTACCGAGAGTATGACGTCCGTCGGCGTGATTGAGATCGCCTCCACCGTGGCGTGAAAGGAGTGCAGCAGGTTGGCATGGGACGCCACGACGCCCAGCGGATCGCCGTCAACGCCGATGGTGTGGACGATGGTCGCCACCTGGGCTGGGTCGATCCTTCGCCAGGTGCGCTCCCAATCGGCGAGAGCCTCTGGCGACGGATCCGCGTCCCGGACGAGGTGGGCCAGGGTCATCGCCGTGCCGCCGGCGGGGTTCGGTTCGAAAAGAACGATCCGCGCCTCACGCTCTGAAACGGATGGCGCGGAGCGCAGGCGCTGAAGGAGCCGGACATCCTCCGCGAACACCAGCCGGGGGCCAACTCGCCGGGCGATCTCCGCCATCCGGGCCGGCGTGTCGCCGGGATACAGCGGGCACGTGACCGCCCCGAGCGCCATGCAGGCCAGGTCGGCGACCAGCCATTCGGGCCGCGATCGGCTCAGGATCACGACCCGGTCGCCGGCGCCGATGCCCATCCGGCGCAGGCCGATCGAGGCGGCAGCGACCTGCGCCCACAGCTCGGCGTACGTCCAGCTTGGCCAGCCACCGCCCGCCTTCCAGCGGATGGCCTCCTTGTCGGGCGCTCGCTCAACGCTGCGCCGGATCAGCTCCACCACGCTCCGTGGACGGTCGGCAGCCGCGACCGCGAGGGGCTCACCCGCCACCACGGTCACGGCGGTGCCTGGGCCGGAGTCACGGACGCCGGCTTGCTCCGTCTGAATCGGCGGCTGAGCGAGGTGGTCGCCATGTCCAACCCCACGCACAACGCCACGGTGATGATCCCCGCCACGAGGAGGATGAGGCCGAACTTGACCCACAGCCCGGCGGACAGCCCGACCACCACGGCCGCCACGATCACCGTCACCGGGTGATGGAGGACGTAGAAGGGGAGGACCATCTCGCTGGCCCAGCCCAGGAATCGGGGTCGGGCGGTGAAGTAGGTGGCCGCCACGCCGACGAGGACCAGGGCCATCACCCACCCCAGCGCCGTGCGCCACGCCACGTAGGCCAGTCCGGCTGGCGTGAAGCCCGGGGCGTGCTCCAGGTCCAGCGGTGAGCCGAAGAGCACGACCGGGAGATAGGCGATCGCGATGATCGGGGCCAGCCACAGGGTCACCCGTCGGCGGCGGAGGATGGCGCTCAACACCCGTCGATCAGCCATGGCTCCGATCCCGATCACGAAGTACGACAGCCACAGCGCGAAGTCGGCCCAATCGCGGTAGTCCGGAACCAGCGGACGCAGGAGGAGCTGCCCCGCCACGATCGGGACGAGGAGCAGGATCAAGCCCCACGGGCCATCGGCGAGGGCGCCGATCCGAAGGTCACTCCCCGCCGCGCGCCGAGCGCGGAGCCGCGACAGGAGGGGCAGCGTCAGCAGGACGTACAGGAACAGGAAGGCCAGGAACCACAAGTGGTGGCCGTACTCACCGAACCAGCCGGGGTTTGGGTAGAAGCGAAGGTCGCCGAGGTAGATGCCGAGGAACGCCAGGGGGCCGGACTCACCCCCCGCGGCGAGGTACGCCACCCACGCCTGCGGCGGTCCGAGGATGACCAGGCCCAGCACAAGCGGGATGAGCAGACGGCGAAGGCGCAGCCCGGTGTGGCCGCCGATGCCCCGGCGCTCGACGGCCAGCCAGGTCGCTGCGCCGGCCAGGAAGAACATCAGGGGCATCCCGAACATGTAGCCGAATCCCGACAGCAGGCTCAGCAGCAGGCTCTTGTCGGTGTCGTTCACGAGCCAGCTGGTGACCACGAACGGCTGGGCGGCGTGGAACAAGAACGCCCCGAACACGACGATCACCTTGAGCCAATCGATCCAGTTCAGCCGCTCGCGCACGCGGTAAGTCTGCCAGAGCGACCCCAGCCCAATTGACCTTCGGCTCTTCCCTTCGTGGCTCACCTCTTCTACGATCCGTGGTCCGATGGAGGCCGTCGCGGCGTTCGCCCGCGCCCGATGGCTGGCGGCCGATGGCAAGCCGGCCAACTGGGCGCTGCGCCTGACGCCCCTGCTCGTCGTCGTCGTCACCGCCACGAGCTTCACGTTCGCCGGCGTCGCGTCCAATCTGACTATCGACTACCTGGGCTGGGACAGCCGCGCCTACTACGATGCGCTGCGGAGTCCGGATCCGTACGCCGGGGGGGCGGTTGGCGTGATCGGCTCGTACCTGTATCCGCCGCCGTTCCTCCAGGTGCTCGCGCCCGCCGGGCAGCTGCCCTGGCCGGCCTTCATGTTCGGCTGGACCGCGCTGCTGGCCGGGGCGGCGGTGGCCATGCTCCGGAGAGTCCCGCGCCAGTACCGCACGATGTTGCCACTCCTCGTGCTCCTGGCCGGCGCCGACATCTGGGCCGGCAACATCAACCTGCTGCTCGCCTACGGGGCGGTGGTCGGGTTGAGCGCGCCGGCGGCTTGGGCCGGGCTCGCGCTCACCAAGGTCACGCCTGGCGTGGGCGCGCTGTGGCTTGCCTTCCGAGGCCGCTGGCCCGAGTTCGGGCTCGCGCTCGCCGTCACCGTGGTGGGTGCCGCGGCCTCCTTTGTCGCGGCGCCCCAGCTGTGGGGAGACTGGCTATCGGTGGTGTTCAGCGAGGGTGCCGGCGGGGGATACGCGGCATCGGTGCCGGTCCCGCTCTTTGTCCGCCTCCCGCTGGCGGTTGTCGTGCTGTGGTGGGCCGCCCGTACCGACCGTGCCTGGCTGGTGCCATGCGCCTGCCTGTTGGCCCTTCCGGTGATCTGGTTCAACGGGCTGTCCCTGCTGCTCGGGGCAGCTGCCCTGCTGGAGGCCCGTGCTCAGCCCATCGACCAGCAGGCGCGCGTGTCCGCGGAGCCGGCGACTATGTGACCGGAAAAATGTGCCGTTTGGCACTGAAGGACGGCGCTGGCCGCATGGAGAGTCACGATCGTAGGCTGGTCCCGACCGGTTCCCGGCTCGGGCGCCGCGGAGACCGGTGAGGAGGAGATTGCTGATGCGACCTAGAGTCATCCGCGCCGCCGCGATCCTGCTGCCCGTGGCGCTGCTGCTCGCATGTACGCCGAGCCCCACCGCGACCACCGTGAACGTCTCGCTCCAGGAGTGGGCGATGGTGCCCGATGAAACCAGTGTCCCGGCCGGCGAGATCACGTTTTCGGTGACGAATGACGGCCCGAATGACGTGCACGAGTTCGTAATCATCAGGACCGACCTCGACCCAGGGGACCTCCCCGTTGACGAGCACGGTGCCGTTACCGAGGCTGGCGAGGGCATCGAGGTCATCGACGAGATTGAGGACCTCCCGGTTGGCGAAACACAAGAGGTGTCCGCTGATCTTGCGGCGGGCAGCTATGTGCTGCTCTGCAACATCTACAGCGCTGACGAGGACGAGGCCCACTACGCCGAAGGCATGCGAATCGCCTTCACTGTCGAATAGTCGGCCGATCCTCGAAAACCGATACACGCGGACGCGCCGCCAGCAGGCGGCGCGTCCGTTTTACATGAAGCCAGTGGCGAAAGCGGACGGAACGGCATGCGGGTGCTGCTGATCGGAGTGGGCACCGTCGGTGAGTCCATCGCCCGCCTGGCCGCGGCGCATCCGTGGTGCGAGGCGATGGTTCTCGCCGACTACGACATCGCCAGGGCCGAGACCCTGCAGGCCAAGCTCGGCGACGCGGATCAGTTCGCGGTCGAGCACATCGACGCGCGAGACGGCGAGGCCGTCGCCGCGCTGGCGCGGCGACATCGGTCTGACCTGGTCATGAACGCGGTGGACCCCCAGTTGGTGATGCCGATCTTCGAAGGCGCCCTGGAGGCCCACCTGACGGCTCCCGCCCCAGTTCCGCCTAGACTGGTGGTCGGCAGACTGATGACCGATGCAGAGGTGCGAGCCATGAACGTTGACGACATGCTGCAGGGCGCGCGGGACACGATGACCGTTTCGCGGGTGTACGGCGAACCGATCGAGCGCAATGGGGTCATGCTGATCCCGGCGGCCGACATCATGGGTGGCGGGGGCGGAGGCAGCGACAGCACCAACAACGGAGGAGGCGGGTTTGGGGTAAGCGCCCGGCCGGTGGGGACCTGGATCATCCGGGGCGACGAGGTGACCTGGGAGCCGGCGATCGACGTCAACCGGATGGCGCTGCGGGGGATGGTGGTGGCGATCGTGTTCCTGTTGGTCGTCCGCTCCCTGGTCAAGAGCTTCGCCCGGCGCGGCTGACGAACTCTGCAGGTTTGACCGATGCGCGACCTCCCGGTACCCTAGGAGGTCGCGGGGTGGAGCAGCGGTAGCTCGTCGGGCTCATAACCCGAAGGTCGGCAGTTCGAATCTGTCCCCCGCAACCAACGCTAACTCCCACGAACCCCGGGTCCGACCGCCCGGGGTTCGTCTCATTCCGTCTCTGGCCAGTCCCCGACGAATACCGTCTCGTCGCGCGGGAGGCGGGCCTGGCCAGGCGGTGACTTTGGCCTCTGGGCTTCCGGGGTGGGATGCCCCAGCGCCATGAGGGTGCGGACCATGCGGTCCGCAGGCAGGCCCAGGATCTCGCGCGCCGCCGGGAGGACGTCCGGCCGCACCCAGGCGATCCCCGCCGCTACACCCAGCATTCCGGCCGCGATGAGCATCCGCTCGGCGGCCCGGCCATCGTCATAGGCGTGAGACACGCGCCGCTCAGGGTCATCGGGGAGGACGATCGCGACGACCGCGGTTGCGGTCTTCAGCGCGCGGGTCTGGGGCAGGCCGGCCGCCTCGAGGCGTGCGATGGTGGTCCGGTCGCGGACGACGAGGAACCGCCATGGCTGGGTGTTGCGGCTGCTGCCGGTCCAACGGGCGACATCGGTGATGGCCTCCAGCTCGCCATCGGTCAGGACCTGGTCGGTGAACTCGCGGACCTGCCGGGCGCGGAGGAGCGGACGCACGACGTCGCGTAGGGGCGCGGGATCGGTCATGCCCCGATTGTGCCCGCTACAATGCCGCCGGGTCGCCCCGCGGCGGCCCGGTGCGGAACCGTCCCACACAGGATCTCAGTCAGGAGGGCGCGCGCGCTCGCATGACCGGCAACCTCAAGCGGCTGCGCGCATACGATCAGCCACCCAAGCCGCGCCGGCAGCTTCTCCCTTCTGGCCCCGACGCCGCGGCCATGGGGTATTTCGGATTCGGCGCGCTGTGGTTGCTCACCGCGACCGGGATCGGAAGCCTGGCTGCGTTCCAGATGGTCATCTCGGAGTTCCAGCTCGTCGTGGAGGACCTGCCGTTCGGGCTGGCTATCGCGTTCACGCCTGAAACTGTCGCAGCCGGGTTCCGCCACACGTTTGTCTGGGGTTGGCTCACCAACGCGGCTCTGGGCGCCATCGTCTTCATCACCCCCCGGCTCACCGGTCTCCCGCTGGCCCATCCCCGAATGGGGTTGCTGGGCATGATCACCTGGAACGTCGGCTTCGCCGCTGGATTGACCGCTCTGTACCTCCCCGCCCTCGCCGACACCGGCACCCTGACCGCTTTCCCGCTGCCCGTGATTCTCGTCCTCCTGCTCGGCCTGGTCCTCATCAACGGGTCGTTCTGGACCAGCCTCCGCGGCCTGCAGCGGCCGTTCGTGGGTCTGGCCTGGTTCGGGGTCGCCGTGCTGACGCTGACTGGGCTGACCGCCGCCGCGACCGTGACCGGAGTCCTGGACCTCGACCCCACGGCTGACGCCCTGGCGGAGGCGGTGTGGATGCGTGGCCTCTCACTCCTGTGGCTGCTGGCGGTTCCCATCGGCGCACTTCATTACCTCATCCCGCGGCTGACGGGGCAGCCGTTGGCGTCAGGGCCATTGGCGTGGTTCGGGTTGGGCGCGTGGGTGATCCTCAGCGTGGTGTCGTCCTTTGGCGCGGCCGTGCACCCTTCCGTCCCGTACGCAATGGTCAGCGCCGGCAACGCGGCTACCCTGATGCTCCTCGTGCCGGCCGTCGCCATCATCGGCAACCTGTCGATGACGTTGCGCGGCCGATGGTTCCTGGTCCTGTCACCCGGCCCCATGGCACTGGCCGTGACATCCTTGACCTTCCTGGGGGGCAGCGTGCTCCTTGCCGGCGTCGAGTCCCTGCGCGCGGTGCAGACTGCGGTGTCCCGCACGGAATGGCCCGTCGGCCTGGCCGCGTTCGCGTTCGGCGGCGCGGTGACCATCGGCTTGCTGGCGGTGGCCGAGCATGCCTGGCCGCGGATGCTGCACCGTTCACACGGCGGAGGGCTGTTGGCCTACGCCGTCACCTGGGCTGCGTTGGGCGGCGCTGCGTTGGCAGGCGTGGCTCTCGTCGCCGCGGGCCTGTTCCATGTCGGCATGGTCGCCGACGGTATGCCTCCGGCGGAGATCTCCGCCAACCTGCTCCCCATCCACCTGGTCGCGTGGGCGGGAATGGGTCTGCTGGGCCTGGCCGGGGCAGGACACGCCCTCGGCGCCTATTTGCTGGCGGCCCATGGCCGGCCCGTGCGCACCACCACGCCGGGCACGGCTCCAATCGCCGCGCCGGCAGGACACTGATCCGATGACTGGACCGCCACCGGTCGAGACGGGCAACGAACCGATCCCGCCCTGGATGGTGGGGTTCGGGGCAACGGTCCTGCTGCTGGGCGTCGTATCACTCGCCTTCAACCTCGAAGGCGCCAATCCGGACCTGGTTGGGCCTGGACCCAGCGGTCCGCCGGCCAGCGGGCCGCCGCCGAGTGGTGCGCCGCCGAGTGGTGCGCCGCCCAGTGGCGGCACGGCGGACGCAGTGACGCTCATCGAGCGCTCGCAGTGCCAGGCCTGCCACGGTGCCGACCTGTCCGGCCAGGGGATATTCCCCAGCCTCCACGGCATAGCGGCCGGACCCAAGAGCGACAACCTCCGGCAGCTCGCTGCGGATTTCCCCGAAACCTGGCCCAACCTGTGGATCGACGGCAGCGGGCCCGAAGTCGCCGGGTTGGACCGGGGCGGCATGCCGGTCTTCGGCGGGCCCGACGGGAGCCTCACCCCCGACGAGATCGCGACCATCGTCGAGTACCTGTTGACCCTCGAATGACCGATCCGGGCGTTGGCACGCCCGGGGCCGACGCGCGCACCCGGTCGGTGCTGATCGGCGCGGCCGAGATGGCAGCCATTGACGAGGCGGCGCAGAAGCTGGGCCTGACCCAGGACGCCCTCATGGAATCCGCCGGCGCCACGGTGGCCGAGGTCGCCTTCACCGAGCTCGTGCGCCTGGCCGAGCCGGTCGTGGGCCCCGGTGGTCCGCTGACCGAGCGGCTGCTCAGCGTCGTGCTGTGTGGGACGGGGAACAACGGCGGGGATGGATTCGTGGTGGCTCGACGCCTGGCGGCGGCCGGGCAGCAGGTGATCGCGGTCCTGGTCGGGGAGGCCGGCAAGATCGCCGGGCCGGCCGCGGCCCACAACTGGGCGGTCCTCCAGGCCATGGCTGCGGCCGGCTCGCTCCAGGTGTTCATCGCGCCCAGCGCCGAGTTGCTGGTCAGCCTGCGCGCCCGCCTCTCCGGGGCGTCGCTGCTCGTCGACGCCCTGCTGGGGAGCGGCGCCGCAGGCCCGCTCCGGGAGCCGATCGCCAGCGCGGTCCAGCTGATGAACGCCATTCGGACTCACGCCGCGGCGGCCGGCCGGCCGTGCCGGGTGCTGGCGGTGGACACGCCAACTCTGATCGGGTTGACCGGCGGCGAGCAGTCCGACCCGGTGGTCGCCGCCGACCTGACCGTCACCTTTCATCGGGCCAAGGCGGGCTTCGCGCTCGATCCCGAAGCCCGGCGCCTGGCCGGCCGCTACCTGGTGGCTCCGATCGGGATCCCGGTCGAGGCTGAGGCGGGAATCGTGCCCGCCGACGGGGAGTTCCCGACGGGCCGCATCACCGAGGTGACCTGGCAGGAACCCTCCGGAGTGGCCTGAGGCCCGCGGCGCGCGGTGGGGCGCGCCCTCACGGCAATCCGCTGCTCCCCGGGGTCTCGAGCCAGTCCCCGGCGTCGCACAGCGGGCAATACCGCGGCTGCCAGGCAGCGATCTCGATCCGACCCACGGCCAGCACCGGGACGCCGATCTCGACCGGCTCCGATGACCGGTCGACCATGACCACGGCCGCGGACGCCCTCCCCCCGGCGCGTTCCACCGCGTCAGCAGTCTCCCGGAGGGATGAGCCGGTGGTCAGGATGTCGTCGACGAGGACCACGGTGTCGCCGCGGCTGACCTCGAACCCCCGCCGCAGCTCCCGGCCACTGCCCAGACCGACCGGTTCGGCGAACAGGCCCCGCACCTCCCAGCCCAGGAGGGCCGACAGGTGTCGAGCTGTTTCGAAGGCCAACAGGACGCCACCGGTGGTCGGGCCCACCACCACGTTCGGCGCCTCGCGGATGATTTTCACGGCCATCCGGCGGCAGAGCTCCGACGCCAGGGTGGGATACTGGAGCACGAGGAACTTCTCCAGGTAGCGAGGGGAGTGGAGTCCACTTTTCAGGCGGAAATGACCCTCCCGCAGGGCGCCCGCATCGCGGAAGAGGTCCTCGACCGAGGCCGTGGCGAGGTCGGTCGGGAGCGGGACACCGCGAGCCATGGGTACCGCCTCCCTGTCCATTGTGCTCAGTCGTAGACGGCGCTGAAGTCGACCGCCGGGTAGCGCTCGGTGAGCGCTTCGGTGACCCACTGGAGGACGTCGGCCGGGTCGTAGAACTCGGCCACCGTCTTGGCATCGGTCACGGTCAGGCCCTCGCGGTGGGCCTCGACCGGCTCGCCGCCACGCGGCGGCACATCGGCCAGGTTCAGGGTGGTCTCGAAGCGCCCGTCACCGCGCAGGACGAGCATGTCGTCCGCCTCGTCGAGGAGGACGATGTCCCCGGTCCGCCGCAGCGCATCCTCGCCGTTGCCCACGAACTCGCGCAGCAGGCTGGCCTGCTGCTCCTGGAGCTGGGACCGGTAGGCATCGGCAAGCTGCCACAACCGCTGGGCGGCAATCGTCTCCTGCTGCTCCGCCGGCAGCTCGGCCTGCCAGTCCTCCTCGGTTTCGGCCGGAGCGGCCTCCTCCTCGGACAGCTTGTCGGCCGGCGCCAGGTGGTCGAGCGGGTTCCGGGCGGCCTCCATCAGCCAGGCCAGGATGTCGGCGGCGTTGTACAGCTCGACCAGCTCGGAAATGGTGTCCACCTCCTGCTCCTGGTCGTACCACTCGCCGTCGGCCGGGTCCTGGTAGGTCAGGCGGGTCACCCACAGCTCGTCGACCGGGTGGTAGCGCAGGAAGTCCTGCTCGTCGTCGACCAGGGTCAGTGGACCGACCTCTCGCAACCGGTCGCGGTTGGCCTCCAGGAAGCGGCGCAGCTGCTCGGTGGCCTCCACGATGAAGTCGCGCCGCTCCAGCTCGGCTTCTTCGGCCAGCTCGCGGAGGGCGACCAGGCGGGGCGAGGTGGTCATGGCTTGTACACCAGGTCGGGGCCCATTCGCTCGCGCAGGAAGATGATGTGCTTGGTGTCCATGATCGACTCCGCGACCCGGTGACCCCACCGCCGGGTGCCTGGATCGGCATACAGGGCGTCGAGGACCGCGTAATTGGGCAGGTCCAGGATGACGACGTTGTTCCACTCGGACCCTTCGGTCACGTTGAACCAGCCGATGAACCGAATTCCGTAGCGGGCCTCGTACTCGCGGGCCTGCTTCGGAAACCGGGTCCGCATCCCCCACTTGAAGATCGTGTCGCGGCCCTTGCGGACGTTGAAGAAGGTGACCATCAGGGGCACGGGGCGCTGCTCCTAGCTCTGGTCGCTGGGCGGGTCAGTGGGCTGGCTGTCGGATGGAGGGGCATCAGTATCTGTTGCATCGCTCTCGATTGTCAGGGGCGGGGCGGTCGCACCGTACGTCCGTCCGCGCCCCGTGCGACGCGCGGCGAAGAAGACGCGGAGCAGGAAGACCGAGGTCATGCTGATGAAGAACAGCAGGATGATGGCGATGACCAGCATCGCGGTCAGCAGCCAGACGGGCCAGCTCAGGCTGAAGACCCCGATCGGGATGAACAGCAGGATGAGCGCGAACAGCACCGCCTGGACGGTGAAGCAGCCCAGCCCGGGGCCCTCGTTCGGGTCGAGCTCCTCGTTCATGCGGATGCTCATGCGGCCCCGCATCGTGCCACAAGCGCGCGGGCTTCACTCCGAACCGATCAGGCCGGCGTCGTACGTGATCCGCCCGGCAGCCACCGTCAGCCGAACGACGCCCGGCAGGTCCATGCCGAGCAGCGGGGTGTTGGCTGACCGGCTGGCCAGGGCCAAGCGCTCGACCCGCCAGCTGCGCTGGGGGTCGAAGACGACCAGCTCCGCGTTGGACCCGGCGGCCAGCGAGCGCGACTCACCGATGAGAGCGGCCGGGCGGGTTGACAGGGCAGCCAGGAGCGTCGACAGCTCCAGCTGACCGGCCGCGACGGCCGTCAGACCGATGCCCAGCGCCGTTTCCAGTCCGATCAGTCCTGGCGCGGCCTCGGCAAAGGGCACGGCCTTGCGCTCGGGTGGGTGGGGAGCGTGGTCGGTGGCGATAGCATCCACCGTCCCGTCGGCCACCGCGGCCAGCAGGGCCATCGCATCGTCGCGCGTGGGGAGGGGAGGATTCACGCGGCACGCCCCGTCGTAGGCGAGTGCCGGATCCAGACCGGCGGCAGCGCCCGAATCAGGATCACGACCGTTCTCCCACGCGAAGTGGCGGTCTCCGGCGACCCACGCGTCGGTGAAGGCCAGATGATGCGGAGTCACGTCGCAGGTCACGCGCACGCCGTTGGCGCGAGCGCGCCGGATGGGCTCCAGCCCCGCGGCGGTGCCCAGGTGCGTGAAGTGGATCCAGCCTCCGGTCTCGGCGGCCAGCGCCAGGTCGCGCTCGACGATGGCCAGCTCGGCGCTGGCCGGCCAGCCACCCAGACCCAGCCGGGTGGCGGTGAGCCCGCCCCGCATCAGGCCCCCCGACGCAAGGCTCGGCTCTTCGGCGTGCTCGACCAGCGGGAGGCGCAACGGCGCGAGGTGGGCGAGCGCCTGCCGGGCTACCGCCGCCGAAGCGACCGCGACTCCATCGTCGCTGAAGCCGATCGCCCCCGCGGCCGCCAGCGCCCCGTGGTCGGTCATCTCCTCCCCGGCCCGGCCGCGGGTGGCGGCGGCCACGACCCGAACTCGGGCAGCGGCGTGGGCGGCTTCGGCCAATAGGCCCCGCACCCGGAGCGCGTCGTCGAGCGGTGGATCGGTGCTCGGCATCGCGCACACCGTCGTGAAGCCGCCGTGTGCCGCAGCCCGCGTCCCGCTGGTGATGGTCTCGGCTCCCTCATCGCCCGGCGTGCGCAGGTGCGTGTGGAGGTCGCACAGTCCCGGAGCGGCCACCAGCCCGGCAGCATCGATGCGCGGGATGCCGGACGTCGCGTCGCCATTGCGGATCACGCCGTCCGCGACGACGAGGTCGCGGACGGCATCGGTATTCGTCGACGGGTCGATGACCCGCACGCCGGCCAGTGCGAAGGTGGCCGGGGGATCAGCCAGGGACCCGAATCGGTCCATCACCATCGGTCGATCACCATCGGTCCAGCTCCGCCGCCAGCAGGGACAGGACCGCCATCCGGATGGGGACCCCGTTCTCGACCTGGCGCCCGATCAGGCTGCGGGGGTCGGCGGACAGCTCGGCCGTGATCTCGACCCCTTCGTTGGCCGGGCCCGGGTGCATGAGCCACGCGCCTGGGCATGCACGCTCCAGCCGCTCGGCGGTCAGCCCCCAGCGCGCGACGTACTCGGCGATCGACGGGACACCACTGCCCGCCGCCCGCTCGCGTTGGACCCGCAGCGCCATCACGGCATCAGCTCCGGTCAGCGCCGCGTCAAGGTCGGTGACGACGGACACGCCGGGCCAGCCCGCGAAGGGATTGACCCAGGCCGGCGGGCCGCTCAGGACCACCGAGGCGCCGAGCCGAACCAGGGCATGCAGATCCGACCGGGCGACCCGCGAATGGGCCGCGTCGCCCACGATCACGACCCGCGCACCCTCCAGCGAGCCCAGCGCCTCGCGCAGCGTGAGCGCGTCCAGGAGCGCCTGGGTGGGGTGGGCGTGAGTTCCGTCGCCGGCATTGAGGATGGCGGCCCGCTCCAGCGAGCGCGCGGCCAGGTACGGCGCTCCACTGGCCGGGTGGCGCAGCACGACCATCCGGACCCCGGTCCGCTCCAGGGTCCGCAACGTGTCGATCAGCGACTCGCCCTTGGCCACGCTGCTGCCCGCCACCGACAGATCGGTGACCGTCGCCCCCAGTTCGCGCGCCGCCAGCTCGAAGCTGACCCGGGTCCGGGTCGAGGGCTCGTAGAAGGCCAGGCCCACCGCCATGCGGCGCAGGTTGTCGGGCAGCTCCCCGGCGGCCCGGCGGCCGCGCAGCTCGACGCCCAGGTCGAGAACCGCCTCCAGCTCCGCCCGCGACAGCTCGTCGACGTCGAGCAGGTGGCGCCGGGTCCAGGTCGAGATCCGGGTGGCAGTCACGCCGGGGCTCCGTCGGACCGGGTCAGGACCACCTCGTCGACCCCATCGGTTTCGACCAGCCGGACGTGGACCACCTCGTCCGCGCTGGTGGGCAGGTTCTTGCCCACGAAATCGGGCCGGATGGGCAGCTCCCGATGCCCGCGGTCGACCACCACCGCCAGGCGCACGGCTCGCGGGCGACCGTGATCGGTCAGGGCATCCAGGGCGGCTCGGATGGTGCGGCCGGTGAACAGGACGTCGTCCACCAGCACCACGGTCCGATCGGAGACGTCGGGACCGAGGTCGCTGCGCTTGACGATGGGGGCGTGGGCCAGGCGAGTCAGGTCGTCGCGGTAGAACGTGATGTCCAGCGACCCGACCGGCGGCCGGACGTGCTCGTGCTCCTCGATGAGCCCCGCCAGCCGCTCGGCGAGGGGATGGCCGCGGGTCCGCAATCCGACCAGGACCAGGTCATCGGTGCCTTCGTGGCGCTCGACGATCTCGTGGGCAATCCGGGTCAGGGCCCGGCGCAGATCGTCGGCGTCGAAGATGCGGCGCTCGGAGGTCATGGGCTGTGCTCCTTGGCGGCCTCACCGGACCGCGTTAAAGGGGCGTTTGGGGGACGGCCGGAGTATGACACCTGGCGACCCTCAACGGGGTGCGCGGGCCAGGTGCTCGCGGAGCACTTCCGCGGCGTACTCGGGCGCGGCCGGGTTGACGGCCAGCGCGGTGGCGCGCTCCAGGCCGGCGATGACTCGGAGCCGCGGATGGAGCTCCCAGTGCCAGTGGTACGTCTGGTCCAGCCGCTCCCCGGCAGGCGCGGTGTGGAGGAAGAGGTTGTACGGCGGGTCGCCCAGCACCCCGAGCGCGCCGAGGGTGCGCTGAAGCGTGGCCCGGCAGGCACCCATGGCCTCATCGTCCAGACCGGTGAAGTCCGCCGCATGCTCGCGCGGGATGACCAGCAGCTCGAACGCCGAGCGGCTGGCGGCCGGAGCCACGACCACGAATCGCTCGTCGGCCAGCACGAGGCGCGCTCCGTTCTCCTCTTCGGCGGCCGCCATGGCGCACCACACGCAGGCTTGGCGGCTGATCATGTGACGCGCGGCGCCGCCGATCTCCTCCGCCACCCGGTGCGGGATCTGGGGGATCGCATACAGCTCGAAGTTCAGGTGCTGGCTCCGCGATCCGGCCTGGCGGCCGTAGGACTGGAGGACCTGGACGTAGATCGGCTCGTCCGGCGGTCGGGCAGCGGCGCCCAGCTCCAGCATCCCGTCGCGCACGGCTCGCAGCAGCCGCTCGGCGAGATGCGGCTGCGCATCGGCGAACCGCTCGTGGTGGTCGCGCGGCCCGACCACGATCTCCCACGACCCGCGCGAGGCGGCCACCTCGGGGAGCATCGAAATCTGCGCCGGCGGTTCGCGCCCCGGCTCCACGATCTGGAACGCGTCCGGGCGCAGGGTTACCCGCCGGACGTCGTCGTCATCATCCTCCGGCGCCTCGTCGCAATGGCGGCAATGGGTCCCTTCCACCGGCGCGGCCTCGACCGTGAACGAGGCGTGCTCGAACGCCCGGTCGATGACGATCGCCGACCACCAGCCCGTGACGGGGTCCCGGCGCAGCTCGAACATTGCCGCGCAGCCCGGCGCTCAGCCGAGCTCGTTCAGCTCCCAGGATCGGCGACGGGACTGGGCAGCCCACTCCTCGCGCAGGAGCGACATGATCAGGACGTCATCGTGGCGCCCTTCAGCGAAATGGCGGTGCCGCAGTGTTCCCTCCAGCACGAACCCGGCCTTCTCGTAGGAGCGCCGACCACGGGCGTTCGGCGCGTAGACCTGGAGCTCGATTCGCTCGAGACGCAGCTGTCCGAACCCGAAATCGCAGATCGCGTGCAGGGCATCGGTGCCGTATCCCTTGTTCCACTCGCCCTTCTCGCCAATGCTGATCCCGAACTCGGCGTTGCCATTCACCAGGTCCAGGTTGTGCAGGCCGGCGGTGCCGATCGGCTCGTCATCGGCCAGGCGGCAGATGACGAAGTGGTAGGTGCTCTTGCCCTGCTCGGCCACCATTCCCTCGAACCAGTGCTCCTCCATCGGCAGGCTGAACGGAGCGCGGATACTCAGGTTGCGGGTCGTTTCGGCATCCGCGAACCAGCGGACAAATCGCTCCAGGTCGTCGCGCTCGGCGGGACGCAGATAGACCAGCTCACCGCGGAGGGCGCGAAGGGGTCGATCTGAGGGGCGGTTGTCGGTCATCGGTCCATCCGCTGCGCTAGGCTTGCAGCCGAGGATACAAGGAGGACCGATACCGATGGCTACCGTCCGTCGCGCGACCGCTTCCTGGAGCGGCGACCTGCTGTCGGGGAGCGGCACCGTGAGCGCCTACACGACCGGCCTCTTCACCGACCTGCCCGTCAGCTGGGCCTCACGCACCGAGGAGCCCGAAGGGCGCACCTCCCCCGAGGAGCTCCTGGCGGCCGCCCACGCCGCGTGCTATGCCATGGCGTTCTCGAACACCCTGGCCAAGGCAGGCACGCCGCCCGAGCACCTCCATGTGGCGGCCGAGGTGGCATTCGAGAAGGACGAGTCGGGCTGGTCGGTCACCCATTCCGACCTCCAGGTCATCGGACGAGTGCCCGGTTGTTCGGTCGCCGATTTCGAGCGCATGGCAGCCGAGGCCAAGGATGGGTGCCCGATCAGCCGGGCCCTGGCGGGCAACGTCAAGTTGTCGGTGGACGCCACCCTCGAGGAACCCGAGGAGACCTGAATCCATGGGCGATTCGCCCGTTCAGACCGCCGACCGGTCCGCTCTGGCAGCGGTTGGCGAGGTCCTGCAATCGATCAACCGGTCGACCTTCGACCTGTCCACGGTTCTCCAGACGGTCATCGACAACGCGGTCCACCTGTGCCGTGCCGATCAGGGGAACGTCGTCCGGCAGGACGGGGAGGTGTACCGCGTCACGGCCCACTCCGGGCTGGTGTCCCCGGAGTACCTCGCCATGGTCATGAGCCGCGAATACCGCCCCGAGCGTGGCTCGGTCATCGGCCGAGCAGTGCTTGAGCGGCAGATGGTCCACATCGCGGACATCCTGGAGGACCCCGAGTACGAGCTCCGCGATGTTCAGGCCGCGGCGGGGTATCGGACCATCCTGGGTCTGCCCATGCTCCACGACGGCGTCCCAATCGGCGTGCTGGTGCTGTGGCGACTCGAGGTGCGACCCTTCAGCGAGGCGGAGATCGGGCTTGTGACGACCTTTGCCGAGCAGGCGGCGCTGGCCATTCGCCTGGCCGGCGTCCTGGGCGAGACTCAGGAAGCACTCGAGCGAGAGTCGGCGATCGGGCAGGTCCTGGCCTCGATCGCGCGGTCCAGCTTTGACCTCCACGGCGTGCTGCAAACGGTCATCGACAGTGCGACCCGGCTCACGCGCGCAGACGACGGGAACATCGTCCGCGAAGAGGGCGGCGTGTTCCGGGTGGCGGCATACACCGCGGGCGTTCCCGAATCGTTCCAGGAAATCATCAACAAGCGGGCATTCAAGGCCGAGCGGAGTTCGGCCATGGGACGGGCACTGCTCGAACAACGACCGGTCCAGATCGTGGATGTGCTGGCTGACCCGGAGTACACGCTCCTGGAGGCCCAGCGCGCGTCGGGCTTTCGGACCCTCCTCGGGATTCCGCTCATGAGCGAGGGGGCGCCGATCGGCGTCCTGGCGGTCTGGCGCACGCGGGTCGAACCGTTCAGCGACGCGGAGATCAGTCTGCTCAGCACGTTCGCCGACCAGGCCGCCCTGGCCATCTCCAACGTCCGGCTCTTCGAAACGGTGGAGCGGCAGCGGACCGAGCTGGCGCGATTCGCGCCGCAGGTCGCCGGGCTGCTCTCTACCGAAGAGGGCGAAGCCCTGCTGGCCGGCCATCGGCGCGAAATCAGCGCCCTGTTCTGCGACCTTCGCGGCTTCACGCCCTTTGCCGAAACGGCCGAGCCGGAGGAGCTGTTCAGCGTCCTGCGCCAGTACCACGCTGCGGTGGGGGAGATCGCGGTGGCCAACGGCGGCACCGTCGAGCACTTCGCCGGCGACGGGCTGATGATCTTCTTCAACGATCCGACGCCACTCCCGGCGCACCAGTTGGCATCAGTCCGCACCGCGATCGCCTTGCGTGCTCGGTTTGACGCGATGGCAGGCGAGTGGCACAAACGCGGGTACGAGCTGGGGCTCGGGGTGGGCATCGCGGTCGGGTACGCGACGCTGGGGAGGATCGGGTTCGAGGGACGATACGACTACGGAGGAGTGGGTGTCGTTGTGACCCTCGCCTCGCGCCTGAGCGACGCGGCAGCCCCAGGCGAGATCCTGATCAGCCAGCGGGCCTATGCGACCGTCGAGGAAAACGTTGAGGCCGAAATCGTCGAAGGCGTGAGCCTGAAGGGATTCCGCCAACCGGTTACCGCCTACCGGGTGACCGGGCTGCGGGAGTCTGCGGATTAGGCGACGGCGGCCATGATCTCCGGCCGGAGGCCGGGATAGCCGGCGAGGAACTCAGTCCGTTCAAGCTTGAGTCGTTCGACCCAGCCGTTGTACTCGTCGGCGCGACCGGTCCGTTCATAGAGGAGCCGCGGCCGGAGGAGCTCCGGATCGTCAATCCCCGGCACCTCGGTCGCGACCTCGTAGCCGAAATCGGGGTCGGGCTCCCAGCGGATCGTCTCCTCGGCGATGGCCTTGACGATCACCCCCGAATGCTCGATCTCGAGCTTCTTGGAGCGCGGGTCGGTCTCCGACCCGCCCACACGCCCCGTGTTGACGAGATACACGTCGAAGGGATGGGTGCCCATCAGCTCCCAGAACCGATTGGCCTGCTGCTCGTCGCGATACGGGTAGAACGGGTTGGTACCCGGCACCCGCAGGGCTTTGCCTTCCTCGGCCGCGCCTCCAGCCGAGGTGCCCTTCGTCTCGCCGAGCATGAAATACGCCGCGGCCCGCTCGCGCGACAGGCGCGCCACGCCGGGGATGATGTTGTCGTTGCGGTTCAGGATCAACAGCTCGTTGACCGGGCCGATGTGGCGCGGGTCACGCCAGATGCCGAGCGAGGCCATCGCGAATGTGGCGCGCCCGTTCTTCGTGTATCCGGTGTCGAAGAAGTCGACCGGACCGTTGACGACCTTCTGAGAGACGTTCTCGAGGTAGGCGTCGGGCTTGGTGACCGCGCCGTGGATGGCCGGCTCGTGGCGCGGATCGAGGCCGAATGTCTTCGCGAAGCAGCCGTTTTCGGTACCCACCACCTTGCCACCCGGGAACAGCCCGATGAAGTCGTCCTGCACCGGCTGGGACCCGTTCTGACGGGTGAACGTGGTCGTCGTCTTGCCGGTTCCCGACAGGCCGATGATCAGGATCGTCCGCTCTCCCGCATCGGTGGGCACCACCTTGCAGCCTGCATGCATGGCCAGTCCGCCCGCGGCATAGACCTTCGCATTCCACATCCGAAGACCGCCCTTCTTCGACTCGCCGAAGTAGTCCGAGTTCATGACCCGGGTGATGCCGGTCTCGAGATCGACCGCGATGAGCCGGTCGTCGGGATAGTCGGGCATCGGCAGGTTTGGGGTGTAGATGATCGCCAGCTCCGGCTCCCACTCCCCGGCCAACCGATCCGGCGGGAAGAAGAGCTGCTGCTGCATGCCAGCGATGTTCGCGTTCGCGGCCTCGATGTACAGCCGCGCCCGCGAGCGGTACTCGGGATCGTTGCCGATGAACCCGTCGACCACGACCATCTCGCGGTCCGCGATGAATGCATCCTGGATGGCGGCCACCCGGGCACCCTCGGCGCGGCTCATGGTCTGGTCGTTGGTGATCGCCGAGTCATCGGTCACCAGGTAGGTGGAGCCCTTGGATCGGCTGACCACCCGGGTTTGGACGTTGTAGTTGCCGAAGGAGGTCCGGCGGGCCTGGGGCATCTGTCCGGTGAGCGTCTGGAGCTCGGCTGGGGTGGGGTCGTAGATGACCGAGCGAGCGGTGGGGAGGCGGGTGTCGTTTGGCCCCGCGGGGGCGTGCGCCGGGTCGGCGACCACGTTCATGCGGCCTGAATTCTCCTGTTGCGGCTTGAGTGGCAGGCGCGATCGCGGGGCCGCCCGACGGTCGTTAACGGCGCCATATCGTACCAACTCGAAGCCGCTGAGGCCCGTTCAGTCTAGGGTCAGCTCCCAAAGATCGCCGAACACGCTCGCCCCGGACTTGCCGCCGAACAGCAGGAGCCGGCCATGCTCCGCATCGGCCAGCAGCTCGGCTCCGGACCGCGACGACGGCCCGGCCACACCCGGCACGACCTGGGCCTGGGTACCGTCGTCGGAGAGCAGCCACGCGTCACCCAGGTAGGTCCCATCCAGGGCCTGGCCGCCGAATACGAGGGTCCCACGCTCCCAGCGGGCGGCCGCGTAGAGGTTTCGGGCAGACGGCGGGCTCCCATCCTGGTCGAGCTCCCGCCATGCGTTGGTCCCAGGGCGGGGACCAACCGTCAGCTCCCATCGGTCCCCGAGGGAGGTCACCCCGTTCGTCTGGCCGGCATACAAGGTGAAATGGTCGCTGTCAGTCCACCAACACGCGTGCAGGCAACGCCTGACTGGCGTCGCGCCCAGAGGCGTCTCGTCGGTCCAGGTCCCCAAGGCGAAGTCGTAGGCACGGGTGTCGGCGAAGCGCGCGCCTTCGCTGGTGAAGCCGTGGCTGATCCACAACCGTCCGTCGGGCCCGAGCGCGGCGCAACTGCCATAGCGGGCCACCGGCAGAGCTCCGGTGGCGGGAAGCGCTCGCCAGCTGTCGGTGGCCGGATCGTACGCCCACAGGTCGTTGAAGAAGGCCAGGTCCTGGCCGGCGAAGATGACGAGCCCGATATTCGGCACCCAGGCCGCGTTGTGCCCGAAGCGGGCCGGTGGCCCGCCGCTCAACTGCCGCCACGTGTCGGCGGAGAGGTCGTAGGCCCACAGGTCGCCGTACGAGCCGGGGCCGGTGACGTCGCGGCCGCCGAAGAGGTACGCCACCTCTCCTTCGGCGTCCACGGTCCAGGTGTGGTCCTCGCGGGGCGCCGGCGTGGGACCCGAAGCCGGAAGCTCTCGCCAACCGACCGGCGCCTGGGTTGGAGTTGGCGCCGGCGTCGCCGTCGCCTGTGCGGAGGGCGAGAGGCTAGGGCTCTGCGACTCGATCGTCGAGGGGGAGGCGACGCATGACGTCAGTGTCACTACCGTGGCCACAACTAAGGCAACCGACTTAGCGCTCCGGCGGGGCACCCTCCGCATCGGCCTCATGTTACGCGTTGCCAAACAGCGGGATCTTGGCCCCGTTGATCACCGCCGCGTCATCGGAAAGCAGGTGCCGGATGGTGGCCGATATCTCCTCGGGGGTCGTCCACGAGGCGGTCTTGGGACTTGGCTCGGCGTCGCGCTGATGGTCCACGTCGATCGTCCTGACCAGGACCAGGTTCACCGTCGTGCCCGTTCCCGCCACCTCGCGCGCCAGGGTGCCGAGAAGAGCCTCCTGGCCCGCCTTTCCAATGGCGTACGGGGCCACGTTCTTGCTCGGCCCGGAAGCGAGGGGCGAGGAGACGGCCACGATCCGCCCCCAACCACCAGCCGTCATGTGCGGAACCACCGCCCGGACCATGTTGAGCGTCGTCCACACGTGCTGGCTGAGCATCGCCGCGATCTCCGCGTCGCGGGTCTTGATCACCGGCTCGCCGCCGTGGTAGCCGCCTACCAGGTGGACCAGGATCTCCACCTTTCCGAACCGATGGGCGACGGAGGCAACTGCCTCCTCGGCCTGCGCCGCCTTCCTCAGGTCAGCCGCCAGTGCCATCCATCGGTCCTCCGCCAGGCGGAGCTCCGTGCCAAGCGCTTTCAGAGGACGCAGCCGCGAGCCGACAAGCCCCAGGCGCATGCCCGCCGCGGCCAGGTCACGGGTGACGAACTGGCCCAACCCTCCGGCCGCCCCGGTGATGATCGCGACCCGCTCAGGCTGCGCCGTCGGCGACCTCCTCGATCTCGGCGATCAGCTCGGGCGTCATGCCGTCCACGATCGGCCGGTCCAGCTGCTCGGCCAGGTGCTCGTAACCGGACAGGTCGATGTAGTGGCCGGACCGGCTCGCCTTGGTGGACAGGTAGAACACGTTGTGCTCGTTGGGCGGCACAACCAGCGGAATCCGCCCTGTGATCCGGACGCCGTGCTGCTCCAGCCCTGCGATCTTGCGCGGGTTGTTGGTGATGAGCCGGATGGATCGGACCTGCAGCAGGCCGAGCATGTGGGCGGCCACCCCGTAGTCGCGCTCGTCGTCCCGGAACCCGAGGGCCTGATTGGCCTCGACGGTGTCCAGACCCTGGTCCTGGAGGGCATAGGCGCGAATCTTGTTCGCGAGGCCGATGCCACGCCCCTCCTGGCGGAGGTACAGGACCAGGCCCGACTCCTGCTTCCCGATGAAGCGGAGGGAGGCCTCGAGCTGGTCCCGGCAGTCGCATCGCAACGATCCGAATGCGTCGCCGGTGAGACACTCCGAATGGATCCGGACCGGGACGTCCTCGCCGTCCCACGGCCGGCCCTTGACGAGGGCCGCGTCTTCCTTGCCGTCTCGATCGTTCCAGAAGACCATCACCCTGAATTCGCCGAACCGGGTCGGGAGGTCGGCCACCGCCTCCATCCGCACGCAGACGCGGTCCGGCGGCAGGTCCGGGCACAGGTGGTCCCGGTTCTGCTCGAGCAGCTCCTCGAGAGTCGTGCTCTCAAGCGCCACGTGCCTACCCCTCCGTGCTCTGTTTAGCAAAGTTGCGCAGGACGATACCCCCATCCCCGATCCAGCGCATTTCGAGCTAGGCTTGGCGTCCCGATGGACGCCTTCGCCGACATCCAGCTCGACACCGACCTGACCGTCATTGGCTCTGGTCACTTCTTCCGGGTGGGCGAGGAGCAGTTCGGCGTGCGCGGGCTGATCGCCATCGAGAGCGTAGGCCCGTACACATCGGTCCAGCGCCTGGGCCCCATGGTCATGGTTCACGACGGGTTCTTTCAGCCCGGGTTCGGGATCGGACACCACCCACACCGGACCAACGAGCGCCTGTTCTACATCCTGGCCGGCCGGGTCGAGCACGACGATTCGCTGAACCACATCCGCGGCACCATGGACGAAGGGGATCTCGGCCGTCTGACGGAGGGCGTGCGCGGCATGCTCCACCAGGAATGGAACGGGGCCGACGACCAGGTGACACGGGCCTTCATCCTGGTCTACCACCCGGACACCCATCCACCTATCCCGGTGGCCGAGTTCGCCGTCCTGCGGGCCGCGGACCGGGTGCCCGTGCCGGAGGCGCCGGGGGTCGAGACGCTCGAGCTGATCGGACCGATGTCGCCGTTCCGCGTCAACCATTCCGGCCTGCGCCGCTACGCGGACACGACCCTGACCGATGGCTCCGCCTTCGATGTCATGCCGGAGCCGGATCGGGGCCTCATCCTGTACCCGGTGGAGGGGAGCCTCCGCGTCATCCGGGATGGCCGGGACGACGTCGTGCTGAACGCGAGTGGATCGGTCCATCCCGAGGGACCGGCCAACATGGCTGTGGCCTGGAGCGGCGATCACGGACGGGCGATCTGGCTGCGAGCCGAAGACGGACCGGCCCGCGTCCTGCGGATCGAATTCGACCGCGGCAGCGACGACCTGGTGCTCGGACAGCCGTACCTGGGCTAACGCAGGAGTCGTGCACCTGGGCGATGCACGACCGATACTGACCGCGCCATGGCCATGTTTCGCAAGGCGATCGAGGAAGCCGAAAAGGCCGCCCAACAGGTCGGCCAGAAGATCCAGGATCCGGCCACAAAGGACCAGGCGCGGCGGTTTGCGGGCCGCGCGCGACGAGGCCTGACCACGATCGTCGAGCGGATCGATCCCGGTTTGCTGGCCGACGTCGTGATCAAAGCCACCGCGCTCCAGGAAAAAGCCAACGCCGCGCTGCGGACCAAGCGGTCCCCATACCGGATCGGTGAGGTCGTCATCTCGGCCGCCATTCCGCCCCAGGTCAGCTTCGCCATCGTCCGCATCGATGACGTCGAAGAGGAGATCAGCGGCGACGTCCGCGAGTCCTCCGAGCTGGTCCAGCCCGTTGCGGGCGAAGAGGGTGCCGTGCTGGCCCTCGATGGTTCCGCTCCGCCAGTCGATGAGATCGGCGAGACAGCCGAGGACGACGCCTGAGAGGCTGATTCCCGCCTACGCGTCAGCGGTAGTGGCGGTCGAGCTCCGAGTGGTATTTCCGGCCCATCTCAGCAGCGTGGGCGCTTGCCCAGGTGCCGAGCTGGATGGTTCCCCGCGGCGGCTGGTCGGAGACGAGCAGGCTCGCGGTCAGCTCGGTCACCTCGTCACGGGTCAGCATGACGTCCCGTACCAGGAGCCCCAGGACGCGGCTGGCGGCAAGGGACAGGGGCGACGGGGCGTGAACCAGCCAGGCCCGGCTGCGGACGGTGTCGGCCAGGAGGCGGACGAACTGGTTGAAGGTGAGGATGTCCGGGCCAGCGGCATCGGTCACCAGGTCCACTGATGCCTGACCGGCTTGGACGGCAATCCGAGCCACGTCGTCCACGTGCACGGGTTGGAGCAGATAGCATCCATCGCCCGGAATGACGAAGACGGGGAATCGCCGCAGGACCCAGCACAGGTTGTTGACCAGGATGTCGCCGCTGCCGAACGTCAGAGTGGGTCGGACGATCGCGTACGACAGGCCTGACTCGCGCACATCGGCCTCCAGCCGCGCCTTGGCCCTGAAGTACGCGGTGGGCGCCATTTCCGACGCGTTCACGACGCTGACGTGAACGACGCGCCGCACGCCGGCGCGGCGGGCCGCGTCCAGGAGCCGCAGCGTGCGGTCGGTCGCGAGGTCGAAGCTCAGCTTCCCGCGTGCAAAGCGGATCCAGTGGGTGTTGTACAGGGTGTCCACCCCGCGGAGTGCGTCCAGCACTGCAGCCGCGTCGTCGAGGGTGACGATCGCCGTCCGGATCCGGCTGTCGGCGTCCGGGGCGCCATGGCGGCGCACCAGCGTCACCACGTCGCGCCCTTCGCTGAGCAGGCGCCCGGCGATGGCCCGGCCGGTGAAGCTGAACGCGCCGGTGACCGCGTCAAGCATCGGCCATCACCCTACACTGCGTGTCCCATCCAGAAACGACCGCGGAGGACCGTCCAGTGTCAGACACGAAGGGGGCCGGGACCAGGGACGACCCGTGGGTCCTGAAGACGCCCCCCGGCACGTCCGAATACCGGATGTGGCGCGACGAAGCGGCCGACCCCCCGGCGCTGGTGTGCCAGGTCGGGTCGACCCAGCTCAAGTACCACCTGCGCGCCATCGAGGACCTGCACGCCGCGCTCCAGATGCACGGCGACTGGATGCCGCTCGGCGCCGCCGATGAGCAGAAGCCGGTGGCCGCTGGGACCGTCGAGGCCTGGGGCCGCTCAGCCACCAACCCGGTGGGCGGCTGGTATGGGCTCCGCAAGGGCTACCGCGGCCGATTCGGGATGTACCTCCCGCCCTTGCTCGAGGCGCTCGGGATGGCGGAGCTCACCCACGACGCGAAGAGCAACCGGAGGCGCGCCCGCTAATCGGCGCCAGGCCACAGGGGGGACTGGAGCGGGAGACGGGGCTCGAACCCGCGACATCCTGCTTGGGAAGCAGACACTCTACCGGCTGAGTTACTCCCGCCCGGTATTGCGCCCGAGGCGCCCGCCAATCCTACCTAGTGGACGGCGGTGGTGTCGAGGCGCCGGATCCGCTTGGCGAGCGTCTCGAGGACCCGCATCTTCAGACCCGGGAACTCGTCCATCAGGCTGTGGAAGTCGCGGTGGACGAGCACGAGCAGCCGACAATCCGTCACGCATACCGCGGTTGCGGTTCGCGGACCCTCGGCGACCAACGCGATCTCCCCGAAGAACTCGCCCGGACCGCGGTTGGCGAGCACTGCCCCGTCGCGTTCGACCCGCACCTGACCGCTGACGATGATGAAGAGCTCCTGGGCCGTGTCCCCCTGGCTGAACAGGACGCGACCGGCAGGCACGTCGACCTCCTCGACCAGCATCCCCAGCCGCTCGACCGACCGCTCGTCGCACAGGGCGAAGAGCGGGACCGTCTTCAGCAGCTTCAGCTTCTCGTCGGTGGCCATCGCGCGCAGCATACCAATCCGCATTCGTCGGTTCGAACCCTAAGCTCACCCTGGCGGTAGGTTCGGCAATGGTCCACATTCCCTCGATGGCTCGTTTCGCTCTCGCCGGATTGGTAGGTCTGCTCGTCCTTTCGGCCTGTCAGGCCGCCTCCGGCTCCCCGTCGCCCAGCCCCGCCGCCTCGTACGTCGGGTCGGCGTCCATCGGTCCCGGCGAGCCCGCCGCCGACCTGACGATCAGCGAAGCGCTCCGAGCCGCCGTCGAGCCGGCGGGCATCCGGCAGCACCTCGACGAGCTATTGGCGATCGCCGAAGCAAACGACGGGATTCGCGCCGCCGGCACCGCGGGCTACACCGCATCCGTGTCGTACGTCGCGGACGAGCTGCGCGTTGCCGGCTACGCGGTGACCGTGGATGAGTTCACCTTCCCGTTCTTCATCGAGACGGCTCCCGCGGAGCTCGCCGTCAACGGTCAGACGTTCGTTGGCGCCGACCACCTCCACGCGCTGATCTTCTCGGCCTCGGGCGATATCACGGCCCCGGTCGTGGCGGTGGCCGTCAGCGATGATGGCCAGCCCATCGGCTCCGGAGGATGTGACTCCGACGACTGGGTCGACTTCCCCGCTGGCGCCGTAGCCGTGGTCGGCGCAGGGCCGTGCGGCCGGCGGCAGATGGTGGACCACGCTCAGACCGCGGACGCCGCGGCGCTGATCGTGAGCTCACCGGCCTATGAACCGGGCAGCCTGCGGCGCCCAACCCTGCTGAGGCCGGACGGGATCGACATTCCGGCGCTGTACGCCTCCGGTCATGCGGGAGCCGCCCTGCGGCAGGCCGCGGCCCTGGGTACATCGGTCCACCTGTCGGTTCATACCCTGATCGAGGACCGCATCACCGCCAACGTCATCGCCGAACGCGCCGGCGTCGGTGCCGGCACCGTCGCCGACGAGGTCGTCATGGTGGGTGGCCACCTAGACTCGGTGCTCGACGGCCCGGGTATCAACGACAACGGCTCGGGCACCATGACCATCCTCGAGATGGCCCAGCAATTGGCCGAGCTGGAGCCGACCCCCCGTACCGTGCGGTTCGCGTTCTGGAGCGCCGAGGAGCTGGGCCTGTACGGGTCGCGCGACTGGGTGGGTCGCCAGTCGGACGACCAACTGCACGCGATCATTGCGTACCTGAACTTCGACATGCTCGCCTCGTCGAACTACGGCCGGTTCGTGTACTCGCCAGAAGGCATCGCCGATTCCGAGGAGGTCACTGCAGCCTTCGAAGCCTACTTCGACACCGTTGGCCTGGCGTACGAGACCCTGGCCCTGGGCGGCGGCTCGGACCACGCCCCGTTCGACGACGCACTGGTCCCCAATGGCGGGCTCTTCAGCGGGGCCACCGAGCTGAAAACGGATGCGCAGACGGAGCTCTTTGGGGGGGAGGCAGGTGAACCGATGTCGCCGTGCTACCACCTCGCGTGCGACACGATGGATGAGATCAACGACACCGCGCTGGACGAGATGTCCGACGCGGCCGCACACGTCCTGATGTTGCTGTTGATCGGTTACCCGCCGGGCTCCGACTAAAGCGCGGCTAGCGCCTCCTCGAGTCGGGTCGTCGCTTCGGAAGGAGTCGTGTCGGAGCTGAACCAGATCGGGTCGCCGAACACGATCTCCACTTCGCCGCGAAGCGAGGTCCCGTTGTGGTTGCTGTTCCGCGTACCCGGCCAGAAGGCATCGAGCCAGGACATCCGGTTGATCCGCAGCTTGGTGGGCACCACGGCGGTCGCGCTCTCCACGGCCACCAGACCGGTGCCGGCCAGGAACGGCTGTGTCGGCCCACCGAGGGTGAGCTTGCCCTCGGGGTAGATGAGGATGCTGAAGCGCCGATCCAGCCGGGCCCCGAGCAGCTCCAGGCTTCGCCGCACGCCGCCTTCACGGGCGATGGGAAACGCATTGGCCAGCATCCCCCCGGCCAGGGCCATGGCCGGGTTGCTCCATACCCGCTCGGCCGACGCGGCGACCGAGAGACGCCAGCGCCATGCGAACGGCAGCGACGACATGACGATCTGGTTGTCGGTGTGAAGGCAGTGGTTGGAGGCGAAGATGACCGGGCCCTCCAGCCCCACCAGGTTCTCCTGGCCGCGGATGCCGATCCGATAGAACAGGTTGAGGAGGGGCGCCGTGATCAGCTCCTGGACGGCCATCCCCAGCGCCCGGGGCAGCGGATTGAGCGGCCAACCCAGGATGCCCGTGTCGTGGGGCAGCTCGCGGGAGGCGTCCACGAGAGCGGCGATTTGACCCACGGTCGCCTCCGGATCCAGGGCCGAGTCGTCCACGAAGACCCCGAGCTCCTCCTCGATGACCCCCAGCAGCTCCACCCGCTGGAGAGAGTCCATGTTCAGGTCCGAGGACAGCCGGGCGCTCGGCAGCACGGCTTCAGGCGGAACTTCGGCAATGGAGGCCACCATCGGGATCAGGGTCCCGAGCGTCCCCGACGCCAGCGCCGGAGCGCCGGCCGGCGGCTGATCGGCTCCGCCACCGGAATCGACGACCGCCGCGTCCCCCACGCCTGCCGCCGCAGCGGCATCGGCCTCCAATCGGGCGATGACCTCCCGCTTCTTCACTTTCAGGGTGTGCGTCCGCGGGAAGTCGTCATCGGCCCACACCGAGTGCGAGCGGATCTGCTGATGCGCGCCCAGCTTGGCATTGGCATCCCGGACGACCGCCTCGGCCAGCTCCGGCTCCTCGCGATCCTCAATCAGGAATACGGCGTGGATCTTCAGGTTGGGACCGATCGGGAAGCCGACCACGGTGGCGTCCTGGATCCGTTCGTCCTTGGCCAGGACCGCCTCGATGTCCTCCGGGTATACCTTCGTCCCGTCCGGCATGGCAAGCATGTCCTTCTTCCGGCCGCGCAGGGTCAGGAACCCCTCCGGGCTGATCTCGCCGATGTCCCCGGTGTGGTACCAGTCCTGCGCGTCGATCGCCTCGGCGGTCTTCTCCGGGTCCTCCCAGTACCCGGCAAAGACGTTCGGCCCGCGGACCAGCACCTCGCCGTCGCCGGCGATCCGCATCTCCACCCCGGGGATGACCTCGCCCACGCTTCCAATCCGGTTACGGTCCTTCCGGGTGAAGCTGACCAGCGGCCCCAGCTCGGTGGCGCCGTAGCCCTGGAGGACGTCGAGGCCCATGTCGGCCCATCGACGCCCCAGGTCGGGGTCCATGGCCGCCCCACCCACCCCGATGGTGTGGAGCCGCCCGCCGAAGCTGCTCAGCACCGGTCGGAAGAGCAGCCGCTTGACGAAGCGCGGCACACGCGCCGCCCAGCGGTGGAGCTTCTCGAAGGTCGCGCGCTTCCCGCCCTGGTCCACCTTGCGCTCGATCGCGTTGTCCAGCAGCTTCAGGCCCTGCGGGACGATGAGCAGGATGCTCACCTTGAAGTCGCGGAACGTCCGGAGCAGGACCGACGGCTGGCGGCTGACCGGATACACGATGCTGGCCCCGGCGTGCATCGGTGCCAGGAAACCGGGCGACTGCTCGAACATGTGCGACAGCGGCAGGACCGAGAGCAGCCGCTCCTTGGGCCCGAGCGGGAAGACCTTGAGCAGGGCCTGTGCATTGCTGGCGATGTTGCGGTGGGTGAGCATGGCGCCCTTCGGCTCACCGGTGGTGCCCGACGTGAAGACCACCTCGACCAGGTCGTCAGGACCGATGTCGGCGGCCGGCAACGGCTCGGCCCGCCGGGCCAGGTCCGGGACCCGCTCGATGAGGAGCACGGGCAGCCCCAGGCCGGCCGCCTGGGCCGCGGTCTGGGCCGATGCCAGGACCAGGCTCGCACGCGTCTTGGCGGCCACCTTGGCGGCGAAGTCGGGCGCGCTCCGCACGTCGAGCGGGACGAGAACGATTCCCGCATGTACGGCGCCCAGGAAGCTGATGCCCCACTCGGGGCGATTCACGGCCCAGATGATGGCCCGATCGCCCTGTTGAAGGCCTTGGTCGCGCAGGACGCGGCCCACGCGCGGCACAAGCCGGCCCAGGTCTCGGTAGCGCGTGACGCGGGTCCGGAAGCCGGGTCGGATGAGGAGGAACGGCCTGCGGTCGAAGCGCTTGACCGAATCCTGGACGAGTTCGAGAACCGTCTCCATCGTCACTCCGGGTCAGCCCGATCCGCCGGTGGCGGCCTGGCGGGCGAGTCCCGCCAGCGCGGCCGAGGCGCCCTCACGCATCGGCCGGTAATGGCTGAACGCGATGATATCCACGTCCAGGTGGGTCAGGCGCTGCACCGATGCGCGAGCCTGGGCGTGGTCGTGGCTGAAGATCGGGCTGGCGAAGGCCAGCTTTCCGAAGCGGACCTGGAGCACGTCGCCGGTGAACAGGATCCGCGGTCCCCGCGCATAGAGGCAGACGCTGCCCGGCGTGTGGCCGGGGGTGTGGATCACTTCCAGGCCCCCCAGGAGGGGGAGCACGTCGCCGTCACCCAGGGCAGTGGCGGCGCCCGGATGAGGCGTCACGTACTGGAGGAGATGGCCCAGCCGGGTCCCCCCCTGCGGGGCGGCCAATGCCTCCCGCAGGGTGAGGCTCACGCCCTCCAGGTCGGCGGGATGGACGAAGACCTCGATCCGGTCCTCGTCCAGCAGCTCACCGACGCCGCCCACGTGGTCGGGATGGCCGTGGGTGCACACGATCCGATCCAGCTCATCGATGGAGCGGTCGATCTGGCGCAGGTAACGCAGGAGGAGAGGTCGCGACCCGGCCAGCCCGGCGTCAATCAGGGTGAGCCGCTCCTCGTCGATCAGGAACGCATTCGCGCCCAGCAGCTGGACGGAGTGAATGTTGGGGACAATTTCCATGCGTCCGCCGATTGTAATGACGGTGCGTATCGGCACCGCCAATTCGGTCCTGCGGTTGACCCGCCTACCGGTCGGGGCTAGCGTGGGCGCCCAGTTCAGTCCCTGGAGGAGACCAATGACCCGTCGCCGTGCCTGGCGCCCCATGCTGCTGCTCCAGGTCGTGGCCCTGCTCGCGATTGCCCCGTCCGCGGCGCTGGCCGGAGAGCCGGTCGGTGGCGGACCAACGGCGAGCGCCTTGGTATTCGCCCCGAACCCGGTCGCCTCGAGCGGCAATCAGTCGCTCACCGACAACAAGGATGCCGACTACCCGGCCCTGACCGCGGAGCTCGTCCCGGTCACGCTCACTGACCTCGACGGCAGCGGCTACTTACGGGGGTTGTGGGCGAACGTCGTCAGCGAGACCGGGGTCCCCGCCTTCGAGACCGACGGCAGCTACGAATACACCCGCCACGATGATCGGTTCGAGCAGGTGATGGCCTACTACTGGGTCACCCAGTCGCAGCTCTATCTCCAGGAGCTAGGCTTCGGGACCGGGCCATACCGGGCTATCAACATGGAGCCCCAGGCGGTCCGCATCAACCAGTGGGGGGTCGACAACTCGTTCGCGACCACTCATCCCAGGGACGAGATGCGGTTCGGTAAGGGCGGCGTTGACGATGCGGAAGACGCGGAGGTGATCCTCCACGAGTACGGGCACCAGATCCACTTCAGCCAGGGCTTCCCGTACGGCTTCTACGAGACCGATGCGATTGGCGAGGGATTCGGCGACTACTGGGCCGCGACGGTCTCCACTCTGCTCGCCCCGGGCCGGACGCCCGCTGGTTGCATCGCCGATTGGGACGCGGTCAGCTACACCTCAACCGTTCCGCACTGCCTGCGGGAGGTCACCCTGAACCTGCATTACCCGGAGGATCTCAATGGCCGGATCCACCACGACGGGCAGATCTGGTCGCGGGCTCTGTGGGACATCCGCGGAGCGCTGGGAAACGTCAAGGCTGACCGGATCATCCTCAATGGCCAGTTCGCGTTCACCGGTACGACCATGGCGGAACTGGCGTTAGCGACGGTGGACATGGCGATGGATCTGTACGGCGTCCGGGAGCGCAACGCGGTGCGGGCCGCTTTCAGGGCCCGCGGGATCCTCTAGGCGCTTGCCACCAGGCGCCGATAGGAGTCCAGGCGGGCAGGGCTGATCGCTCCGCTCGCCGCAGCGGCGGTGATCGCGCACCCCGGCTCCGGACCGTGGGAGCAGTCCGCGAACCGGCAGTTCCCGAGGTGGGGGCGGAGCTCCGGGTAGCACCACGCCAGCTCGTCGGGTGGGATCTGCCAAAGGCCCATCTGGCGCAACCCCGGGGAGTCGGCGACGTGCCCGCCCATCGGTCCATCCACGGGCAGCAGCTCGGCCAGGGTCGTGGTGTGGCGTCCCTTGTGGAGCGCCTCGCTGATCGGCCCGGTGGCCAGGTTGAGGCCCGGGTGGACGGCGTTGAGGAGCGTGCTCTTGCCCACGCCCGAAGGACCGGCCACCAGGCTGATCCGGCCCGCCAACCGTTCGCGGAGCTCGGCCACACCCTGCCCGATCCGCGCGCTGGCGTACAGCACCGAGTAGCCGATGCGCTCGTACGCCCCGAACACCGCCTCCGCCGCCTGCGGTCCGCAGAGGTCGAGCTTGTTGGCCACGATGAGCGTGTCCACCTGGTTGTGCTCGGCGATCACCAGGAAGCGGTCGAGCATGCGAACATGGGGGACCGGATCGGCGCACGCAAAGACGACGACCAGCTGGTCCAGGTTGGCGACCATCAGGTCTTCCTTCCAGGTGCCCCGGCCACCCGGCTGGCGACGCGAGAACCGGCTCCGCCGGGGGGCGACCTCCTCAATCAGGCCCTCGGCCTCGCCGAGCGGCGTCAACGTCACCTGGTCGCCGATGACGACGAGGTCCTCGGACTGGCGCTCGCGCTTGAGGCGGCCGCGGAGCTGGCACTCGTACGTGCCCGATTCGGTTGTCACGCTGTAGAACCCGCTGCGCGCGCGCAGCACGGTCCCGCTGAGGGGAATGGACAAGGGTGCAACTCCTTCGAATGGGAAACGTCCACGAGGAGCGCGCCCGTGCGGGCGGGGAGCGGCCGGCGGCCGGATCAGGCCGGGAATGTCGCTCCGGGCAGGCGCGAGCGCGATCGGTCGAGGACAACGGTGGTCGTCATCGGTGCGTCTCCTTTTCGCCTGCGAGTGATCAGGCTCCCGACGGTATCGGTCCGGGCGTCCAGTGTCAACGCGGCCGGCCGGGGCCATCGGTCCGGTTGACCGATCTCGGCGTAGGGAGGATGATGCTCGCATCCCCGACTGAATGAGTCGGATTAGGCACGCATCGGGAGTCACATGGCCCTTCCCACCCCCACTCCGAACCCCGCCCTGACCCAGGTCCCCGCCGGCTACAAGTACGGCTGGCACGACTCGGAGATGAAGCCCCTGCACGTCATGAAGAAGGGGCTCAACGCCTCGGTCGTGGAGGAGATCAGCCGCATCAAGGGCGAGCCGCAGTGGATGACCGACAACCGGCTCAAGGCCTACCGCCATTTCGAGGCCCGGCCCATGCCGACCTGGGGCGGGGACATGAGCCAGATCGACTTCCAGGACATCTATTACTACGTGACGGCCACCGACAAGGCGGTCCAGTCCTGGGACGACGTGCCGGACTACATCCGGCGCACGTACGACCGACTGGGCATTCCCGAGGCCGAGAAGAAGTACCTGGCCGGGGTGGGTGGGCAGTACGACTCCGAAGTCGTCTACCACAACATCCGCGCCGATCTGGAAAAACTGGGCGTCATCTTCCTGGGGACCGATGAGGCCCTGATCAAGTACCCCGAGATGTTCAAGGAGTACTTCGGCACGGTCATCCCGGCCAACGACAACAAGCTGGCCGCGTTGAACACCGCGGTATGGTCAGGCGGAAGCTTCATCTACGTCCCGCCGGGCGTCCACGTCGAGCTGCCGCTGCAGGCCTACTTCCGGATCAACACCGAGAACATGGGCCAGTTCGAGCGGACCCTGATCATTGCCGACGAGGGGTCAAGCGTGCACTACGTCGAGGGCTGCACGGCCCCGTCGTACACGACTGCCAGCCTCCATTCGGCCGTGGTCGAGATCATCGTCAAGAAGGGCGCCCGGGTGCGCTACACGACCATCCAGAACTGGAGCCACAACGTCTACAACCTGGTCACCAAGCGCGCGGTGGCGCACGAGGACTCGGTCATGGAGTGGGTGGACGGCAACCTCGGGTCGCACCTGACCATGAAATACCCCAGCATCTACCTGGTCGGCGAGCGGGCCCACGGCGAGGTGCTGAGCATCGCCTTCGCCGGGAGCGGCCAGCACCAGGACGCGGGCGGCAAGGTCATTCACGCCGCCCCCAACACCACCAGCCTGATCACCTCCAAGAGCATCAGCATGGGGACCGGCCGGACCTCGTACCGGGGACTGATCAAGGTCTACCCCGGCTCCAAGCGGTCGAAGTCCACAGTCCGCTGCGACGCCCTGATCCTGTCCGACGAGGCCCGCTCCGACACGTACCCGTACATGGAGATCGACGAGGAGGACGTCACCATCGGGCACGAGGCGACCGTCTCCAAGGTCGGCTCGGAGCAGCTGTTCTACCTGATGAGCCGCGGCCTGACCGAGTCCGAGGCGGCAGCCATGATCGTCAACGGCTTCATCGAGCCGATCGTCAAGGAGCTGCCGATGGAGTACGCGGTCGAGATGAATCGCCTCATCCAGCTCCAGATGGAGGGCGCGGTCGGCTAGACCGATTCCGCCCATGAGCCGATGACAACTGGCGCTCAGACCGCCACTCCGGTCCGCCTCTCCCCGGCAGCCTTCGAACCGTCGGCTATCGCGTCGTTGTCGAGCACGCGCGGCGAGCCCGATTGGCTGGGCGCCGAGCGCCTGACGCGCGCGGAGCGCTACCGGGCCACGCCGTGGCCGAGCGGCAGCGAGGAGGAGTGGCGCCGCACGTCCCTGGCCGGCCTCCCGATCGATGCGCCGCTCGACGAGACGGCCACGACCGAGGTCTCCGGCCTCGACCCGGATGCCGCCGCTCGCGGCGTCATCTTCGCTCCCCTGGCCGAGGCGGTGGCCAGCCATCCTGACCTGGTGCGCCCCCATCTCACCGATGCCACGCCCGGTCCGGCGACGCATGCCACGTTCTGGGAGCTGGCCCGGGCGGCCTGGACCAGCGGGACGTTCCTGTACGTCCCGCCGCGGGTGACGGTCGAGCTGGTCCTCCGGTCCCGAACGGTCCAGTCGCGGCCGGACACGGCCGCTTTCCCCGTAACCCTGGTGGTCGCCGGGGAGGAGTCCCAGGTCACCCTGCTCGAGGAGTTCGCCTCTCCCGACGGGGGTCCCGGGTGGTTCGGTGGAACCGTGGAAGTTCGCGCCGAGCGGGGGTCCCGGGTCCGCTACGCGAGTCTCCAGCTGCTGGGCGACGGCGCCTGGCGCGTGTCAGCGCAGCGGGTGGTGGTGGGCGCCGATGCGCAGGTCACGACGCTCAACGCCGAGATCGGCTCACGGGTTACCAAGCTCGGGGTCGAGGTCCTGATGGCTGGCAAGGGCGGCACCAGCAAGCTGCTCGGCGTGTTGGCGGCCGGTGACGACCAGAAGATCGACATCAACTCGATTCAGGACCTGCTGGCCAGCCACACGACCTCGGACCTGTTGTACCTGTCCGCCCTGTACGACCGAGCCCATTCCGCGTTCTATGGCCTTACCCGGGTGCGGCCGGAGGCCAAGCAGACCAGCTCTTACCAGGAGTGCCGCAACATGCTGCTGTCCCCGAACGCGGGCGCGGAGCCAATCCCGGTCCTCGAAATCGAGACCAATGACATCCTGCGCTGCGGCCATGGCGCCACGGCGGGGGCCATCGACCCGATCCAGATGTTCTACGCCCAGACCCGTGGCCTGACCGCCGACGAGGCAGAGCGGATGATCGTGCGCGGCTTCTTCGAGCGGGCGGTGGCCGACATCGGCTCCGAGCCCATCCGTGCCCGAGTCCTGGCCGCGCTGGCGACGCGCATCGGTCAGGAGGCGGCATGAGCATCATGACGACCCGCGGGTTCGCCACCGGCCTGCGCGCTGCGGACGTCACGCCGGGGACGGTGGTGACCGTGGTCGTGCAGGGCGTGCCGCTGTGCGTGGGGCAGACCACCGACGGGCGTTGGGGGGCGATCGACGACGTCTGCACCCACGACGAAGGCGACCTGGGCGAGGGGGAGCTGGACGGCGATGCCGTCGAATGCCCGCGCCACGGCGGTCGCTTCGACCTGTTCAGCGGCCGGGTCCTGGCCCTGCCGCCCGTGATCCCGGTCCGGGCGTACCCTGTGCAGGTCGAGGATGACGAAGTCCTGGTCGAACTGCCATGAGAGACCGGTCATGAAGATCAGCACCCGATCCGAGTACGGCATCCGCGTCCTGCTGGCGCTGGCCCGGGCCGAGGGGCAGGAGCCGGTCTCGTTGACCAGCGTGGCGCGCAGCGAACGGCTCCCTCACGCCTACCTGGAGCAGTTGGTGGCCGACCTGCGCCGCGCCAGACTGGTTACCGCCACACGCGGCCAGGCCGGCGGCTATCGGCTGGCCCGACCGCCGGACGAGATCAGCCTGGCGACCGCGATTCGGACGCTGGATGGTCCGTTGCTGGAAATGCCATGCGCCGGAGTCAACAGCGGCGAGCAATGCGATCGTGAGCCATGCTCGGTCCACGAGGCCTATGAGCGCCTGTTTGCCTCGATCGACGCCACGCTGGGTGCAACCACGCTCGCCGAACTGGCCGCGCGGGCCGAGTCCGCCGGCCGCCCGCCCTACTCGCCCGACGTGCGCCGCAGGATCCGCGCCGTCGCAGAAGCCACCGCACATGCCCATGCCCAGATCGTGAACGGAGCCTCATGACCGACCAGCTGGTGATCACCGATCTCGAGGTCAGCGCCGGGAAGCGGAAGATCCTGCGCGGCCTGTCGCTGACCGTGGCCCAGGGCGAGGTTCATGCCCTGATGGGCCCCAATGGCTCGGGCAAGACGAGCCTGGCCTATGCGTTGCTCGGCCACCCGGACTACAAGGTCGACGCGGGCGACATCACCTGGCAGGGCGTGAGCCTGCTGAAGCTGTCCCCGGACAAGCGGGCGCGCGCCGGGCTGTTCCTTGCCTTCCAGTACCCGAGCTCCATTCCAGGCGTGACGGTGGCCAGCTTCCTGCGCAACATCTACAACGCGGTCCATCACCCGCGCCAGCCGGACGCCGACGGCGACGGAGCGGCGGCCATCAAGTACACCGGCATCCCGCTCGCCAAGTTCCGGCGCCTGCTGGAGGAGAAGATGGCGCTCCTCAACATGGATCCGGGATTCGCCACCCGCTACGTGAACGACGGGTTCTCGGGCGGCGAGAAGAAGCGGCTCGAGATGCTCCAGATGGCCGTCCAGTCACCCAAGATGGCCATCCTGGACGAGACCGATTCGGGTCTCGACATCGACGCCCTGCGCAACGTGGCGGAGGGGATCAACGCAACCCTCTCCCCGGAAATGGGCGTGCTGATGATCACCCATTATCAGCGCATGCTGAACTACGTGAAGCCGGACCGGGTCCACGTCCTGCTGGACGGGCGGGTGGTGATGTCCGGCGGCGAAGAGCTCTCGCATCAGCTCGAGGCCAATGGCTATGACTGGGTCCGCGAGCAGGTCGGCCTGCCGGCCGAGGTGGGCGACGAGGCCGCCGAGCCGGTGGCGGAAACAGCGAAGTAGACCGATGACCGTCGGCGCGCAGCCCCAGGCCATCCCCGGCGCCTTCAGCGGGACTGCCCGGCGCGCCGATTTCCCGGTCTTCGAGCGCCTGACCTCGACCGGCAACCGGCTGGTGTACCTCGACGCCGCCGCCTCGGCCCCCAAGCCGCGGGTCGTGATCGAGGCCATGGGGGACGCCTACGGCCACCACTACGCCAACGTCCACCGCGGCATCTACGAGCTCAGCGAGGACGCCACGCAGCGCTTCGAAGCCGCCCGCCGCAAAGTGGCGGGCTTCCTGAACGCGCCGTCGGAGCGCGAGATCGTGTTCGTGCGCAACGCGACCGAGGCCATCAACCTGGTCGCCTATTCGTGGGGCCGGACCAACCTGCGCGCCGGCGACACGATGGTCACCACCCAGCTGGAGCACCACGCCAACATCGTCCCGTGGCAGCAGCTGACCCGCGAGGTCGGCGCCGAGCTGAGGTACGTGGCCATCACCGACGACGGGCGCCTGGACCTCGAGGACCTGGACCGCCTCCTGGCAACCCGTCCCAAGCTGGTGGCGGTGGCCGCGGTCAGCAACGCGCTGGGGACGATCAACCCAGTCCGCGACATCACCGAGCGGGCACACGCCGCAGGCGCCCTGGTCATGGTCGACGCCGCCCAGGCGGCCCCCCACATGCCCATCGACGTCCAGGCCATCGGCTGCGACTTCCTGGCCATCAGCGGCCACAAGATGCTGGGCCCGTCGGGGATCGGCGCGCTGTGGGCCCGCCGCGAGCTGCTGGAGGCCATGCCGCCCTTCCTGACCGGCGGCAACATGATCATCCGGGTCACCCTCGAGGGCGCCGAGTGGAACGAGGTGCCCCAGAAGTTCGAGGCCGGCACCCCGGCCATCGTGGAGGCCATCGGCCTGGGGGCCGCCATCGACTACCTGACCGATATCGGTATGCCCTACGTCCGTGAGCATGAGCGGTACCTGTTCGAGCATGCCTGGGCTGCGCTGGGGGAGATCCCCGACGTACGCCGCCTCGGCCCCGACGATCCGGACATTCACGCCGGGGTCATCAGCTTCGTCCTGGACGCCATTCATCCCCACGACATGGCCACCATCCTCGACCACCACGGGGTGGCGGTGCGGGCGGGGCACCACTGCGCCCAGCCGGTCATGCAGCGCTACGACATCCCGGCCACCACCCGGGCCAGCTTCTACGTCTACAACGACCTCGACGACGTCGAGGCCCTGGCCGATGCGGTTCGGGCCGCGGTGACCCTGTTTGCGGGCTGATGGACAACCTGTACCGCGACTTCATCCTGGAGCACTACCGGAACCCCCACAACCAGGGGGTTCTCGATCCCCACGACCTCCACTTTGCCGATTCGAACCCAACCTGCGGCGACGAGCTGTCCATGACCCTGCGCCTGGATGGCGGCCGAGTGGAGATCGAGGACGTGGCCTTCGAAGGCCGCGGCTGCGCCATCAGCCAGGCGTCCGCCTCGATCCTGACCGATACGCTGCGCGGGATGACCCTCGACGCGGTGCGGGCCATCGACCCCAAGGCCGTCCTCGACGACCTGGGGGTGCCGATCGGCCCCGCGCGGCTGAAGTGCGCGCTACTCGGGTACAAGGTCCTCCAGGGCGCGGTGGCCGGCGAGTCGGTGGAGTGGCCCGCGGAGGCGGAGGCGGTCTGATGGCCGAGCCCGGGACGGTGCTGGAGATCTCGGTCGCCGACGCGCTGCGGGTCAGCGGGGAGCGGCGGATCATCGACGTCCGCGAGCCGGTCGAGTGGAACGAGGGCCACATCCCCTCGGCGACCCTGGTGCCGCTGGCCGACCTGGCGGGCCGCATCGAAGAGGTCGTGCCGGACAAGACCACGCCGCTCCTGGTGCACTGCGCGGTCGGGGCCCGCTCACGGCGTGCCGCCCTGTACCTGTCGCAGGTGGGCTACACGGACGTGGTCAACATCCAGGGCCGCCTGGCCGAGTGGAAGGCGCTGGGAGGCGCCTGGGAGGTCCCCACCCCGATCCTGTCCGAGGCCGAGCGGCGACGCTACAGCCGCCAGGTGTTGATTCCCGAGATCGGCCAGGAGGGCCAGCGCCGGCTCCTGGACTCGCGGGTGCTCCTGATCGGAGCCGGTGGTCTCGGCTCGCCGGCCGCGCTGTACCTGGCCGCCGCCGGGATCGGCACGCTGGGGATCGTGGACGACGACGTCGTAGACGAGTCCAACCTCCAGCGCCAGGTCCTGCACACAGCGGACCGGGTTGGGATGCCCAAGACCGAGAGCGCCGAGATGACGCTGACCGCCCTCAACCCCGGTGTCCGCGTGGTCCGCCATGTGGAGCGACTGGATGCGGCCAACGTCGAGCGGCTAGTGGCCGAGTACGACGTCATCGTGGACGGGACGGACAACTTCGAGACCCGATACCTGCTCAACGACGCGTCGGTCACATACCGCAAGTCCGTCGTCCACGGCTCGATCTACCGCTGGGACGGCCAGGTGACGACCTTCGTCCCGTTCGAGGGACCGTGCTATCGCTGCCTATACCCCACCCAGCCGCCCGAGGAGCTGGCTCCGGCCTGCGCGGTGGCGGGGGTGCTGGGAGTCCTGCCGGGGATCATCGGTCTCCTCCAGGCCAACGAGACCGTCAAGCTGGTGCTGGGAGTGGGGGAGACGCTGGCCGGACGGATGCTCCTGTTCGACGCGCTGACCACCTCGTTCGATGAGATCCGGCTCTGGCGCGACCCTGCGTGCCCCGCGTGCGGCGATGGGGTCGTGCAGCCACAGCCAGTCGCGGCCGACACGGCTGCTGCTGTCGTGGCCGCTGCAACCTCGTGAGCCGCGTCCGCATCCCGCCCGTCCTGCGCGAGACCGTGGGCGGCGCTCGCGAGCTCGAGGCCTCAGGCGATACGGTGCTCGAGGTCCTCGACGATCTGTTTGCAAACCACCCCGCCCTCCGCGAGCGGGTGACCACCGACGGCAAGCTGTCGCCGTTCGTCAACCTGTACGTCAATGGCCGCGACGTTCGGTACACCACCGGCCTCGCCACGCCGGTCAGTCCGGACGACCAGGTGATCCTGCTGCCCGCCATGGCCGGAGGGTCAACCTAGACCGATGATCCTCGGCGACATCGTCGCCGCCATCGGCCACACGCCGATGGTCGAGCTGCGGCGGCTGGCGCCGCATCCCGGCGTGCGGCTGTTCGCCAAGATCGAGGGCGCCAACCCGACCGGATCGCTCAAGGACCGGATCGCGCGATCCATGCTGGCCGACGCGGTCGCGTCGGGGGCGCTGCGGCCGGGGCAGACGATCCTCGAGCCGTCGAGCGGCAACACGGGCATCAGCCTGGCCGTGATCGGGTCGCGGATGGGCCATCCGGTGCGGATCGTGATGCCGGACAACACCACCCCCGAGCGCGAGCAGCTGCTGCGCCTGTTCGGAGCCGAGATCGTGTTCTCGCCGGGGGCCGAAGGATCGAACGGCGCGATCCGGATGGCGCAGCGGCTGGCGGAGGCGGATCCATCGGTCTACATGCCGTTCCAGTACGGCAATGAGGCCAACCCGCGCGCCCACCAGGAGGAGACCGGCCCGGAGATCCTCACGGCCGTGCCCGAGGTCGACGTCTTCGTGGCGGGACTGGGGACGGGCGGGACGCTGACCGGGGTGGGGCGGGCGCTGAAAGCCGCGCGTCCGGGCGTGCGGGTCGTGGCCGCGGAGCCGCTCCCCGGGGAGCAGGTGCAGGGCCTCCGCTCGCTGGAGGAGGGCTTCGTGCCCCCGGTCCTGGACCAATCAGTCCTCGACGACCGCTACCTGGTCAGCAACCGCGAGTCGGTGGTCGGCGTGCGGCAACTGATCGCCGAGGAGGGCATCTTCGCCGGCCTGTCATCCGGGGCCGCGCTGGCCGTCGCGCTGCGGGTGGCCGCCGACATGGACCGCGGGTCGATCGTCGTGCTGCTGGCCGACGACGGCTCCAAGTACCTGTCAGCCGGGCTGTGGGATCGCGACCTCGACACGCTCGAGTCCGAGATGGAAAGCTCGGTCCTGTGGTGAACAAGCCGACCGACGGCGCGCTCAGGATCTCCGCCGCCATCGCCGACGAGCTGCTGGCCCACGCCGCGGCCGAGGCGCCGAACGAGGCGTGCGGCATCCTGGCCGGATCCCTGGCCGACGGGCGGGCGACTGCCTACCATCCTGCCCGCAACGCCGACGCGTCACCCTTCGTCTACACCGTCCACCCCGACGACCTGGTCCGGATCGTGCTGGGAATCGAGGATGTCGGCCAGGACCTGGTGGCCATCTTCCATTCCCACACCCGTACCCCGGCGGTCCCATCGCCCACCGACCGCCGCCAGGCGATGTACCCCGACTCGTTCTACCTGCTGGCCACCCTGTTGGATCCGGACCTCTTACCGATGCAGGCGCTCCGCGCCTGGCGCATCCGCGGTGGCGAGGCCACCGAAGCGCCGCTCAGGATCGGGTAGAGCGGGCATCGCCGCCCAGACTTCCAACAATCGTTAGCCTACGTTGCGACGATGGCACCGCAGACTCGATATGCACGGTCGGGGCAGTTTCACATCGCGTATCAGCTCGTTGGCGATGCGCCAATCGATCTGGTCTTCGTCCCCGGCTGGGTCTCAAACATTGAGGAGTGCTGGGAGTTGCCGGGACTCGCCGCGTTCCTCGAGCGCCTTACTTCATTCACCCGCCTCATCCTCTTCGACAAGCGAGGGACAGGTCTGTCTGACCCGGTCGCCACCGACCGCCTCCCCACACTCGAAGAGCGGATGGACGACGTCCGCGCCGTGCTCGATGCGACAGGGTCCCAGCAGGCTGCGATCTTCGGCCACTCCGAGGGAGGCAGTATGAGCCTTCTGTTTGCCGCCACTTTCCCGCACCGCACCCGGGCTCTGATCACGTTCGGGGTGTTCGCTCGTCGACGCCGCAGCCATGACTATCCGTGGGCGCCGAGCGACGTGGATCGGCAGGCGACCATCGACCAGGTCGAGCACGAGTGGGTCACCGAGGACATGCTCCGTCCGCTTGTTCCGAGCCGCGCAGACGATCCAACATTTCTCGGCCAGCTCGCCACCTACTTTCGGCGCTCGGCCAGCCCAGGGGCCGCGGCTCAGCTGTTGCGCATGAACACAGAGATCGACGTCCGCGCCATCCTGTCAGCCATCCGCGTCCCCGCGCTCGTGCTGCACCGCACCGATGATCGGGACGCTCTGGTAGAAGAGGGCCGCTGGATCGCCTCGCAGATCCCGGGGGCGTCGTTCGTCGAGCTGGCCGGAGGCGATCACCTCTTCTGGGTGGGCGACACCGACGCCGTTCTGGCCGAGATCGAGGGCTTCCTGACCGGCGTGCGCCCCGCACCGGAGCCCAACCGGGTGCTGGCCACGGTCCTGTTCACCGATCTGGTCGCCTCCACCGAGATGGCCGTGCGCCTCGGCGACCGCCGCTGGCGCGAGGTGCTGGAGACTCACCGCGCACAGGTACGGAGCGCCCTCGCCCACTGGCGCGGCGAGGAGATTGACAACGCCGGCGATGGATTCCTGGCTGTGTTCGATGGCCCTGCGCGAGCGGTACGCTGCGCCCTGACGATCCGAGATGCCGCCGGGAAGGCAGGACTCCAAGTCCGGGCAGGACTGCATACCGGCGAGATCGAGCGGCATGCCGGCCGGGTGGACGGGCTGGCGGTGCATATCGGCTCACGCGTCATGGCCACCGCCGGTGCCGACGAGGTCGTCGTGTCGAGCACGGTGAAGGATCTCGTGGCTGGGTCGGGGATCAACTTCGCGGATCGCGGCACGCATGTGCTGAAGGGAGTACCGGACGAGTGGCGCCTCTACGTCGTGCTCTAAGGATCCGCACCACTGCGGCAGAGCAACTTGGAAGGCTGGCCCTCGCTCCGCCCTAGTAGGCTTGCGATGTGACCGCGTTCCCGCCAACTGTCCATCGGCAGCGACTCGACGCTGCCGCGGCGGAAGCGACGTCACGCGGCCTGGACGCGCTCTTGGTCACGCCTTCGTCCGATTACCTGTACCTGCTCGGCTACAACGCGCCGCCCCTGGAACGGCTGACCTGCCTCATCGTCCGGCCTGACACTGGGCCCACCCTCGTCCTGCCCCACCTCGAGGAGCCCTTGGCCCGGCACGAGCTGGGTCTGCTCACCGACTCGATCGAGCTGATCACCTGGGAGGAGACCGATGACCCATTCGCGGTCGTCGGCCGGCTCCTGGGACGAGCCGGGCGGGTGGCGCTCCAGGATCAGATGTGGGCGCGCTTCGTCCTCCGTCTGCGGGTAACACTCGACGGCGCCGAGCTGGTGGAGGCCGGCCCGGCCCTCAACGCCCTGCGCCGCACCAAGAGCCAAGAGGAAATCGACCGCCTGCGCGCTGCGGCGACGGCCGCGGACGAGGCCATGGAGGCGATCACCGCGGAACAGCAGAGCGGGCGGACCGAAGCCGAGGTCAGCGCCCACATCCGCCAGCTGCTGCGCGACGCGGGCCACGACACCGCCGACTGGGCGATCGTCGCCTCCGGACCGAACGCCGCCAGCCCGCACCACACCCCCGGCGATAGGATCATCCAGGCTGGCGACGCGATCGTTCTCGACATCGGTGGCACGGCCAACGGATACGCGAGTGACACGACCCGCACCGCCTTCGTCGGGCTGCCGCCGGAAGAGTTCCAGGACCTGTACGCGGTCCTGCAGGAGGCCCAGGTGGCCGCGTGTGACGCGGTACAGCCCGGCGTTCCGGCCCGGGACGTGGACCGGGTGGCGCGTGAGATCATCGCCGATGCCGGATATGGGGCGCTGTTCATTCATCGCACCGGCCACGGCATCGGTCTGGAGACCCACGAGGAGCCGTACCTGGTCGAGTCCAACCCGGACCCGCTTCGCGAAGGCGATGCGTTCAGCGTGGAGCCGGGGATCTATGTCGCAGGACGCTGGGGCGCCCGGATCGAGGACATCGTGGTCTGCACCGCGAGCGGCGGAGAGCGCCTCAACCAGACCAGCCGCGACCTGCGGATCGTCGGCTAACCCGTCTCCTGGCCGGGGCGCCGCATCTCGTCAGCGGTGAGCCGGCCCAGCTCGTCCCAGAGGTGCACGATGGCGTCCAGCCCGCCGCGGTAGTTGGCCAGTGGCATCCACTCGTTGGGGGCGTGGAAGTTACCGTTGGGGGAGGCCCAGCCAACCATCACGCTCTTGATGCCCAGCTGGCGGTCCAGCTCCGGCACGAAGGGAATGCTCCCGCCGGAGCGGTGGAACACGGCGGGCTTGCCGAACGCCTTCTCCGACGCGCGAGCCGCTGCCTCGACCGCGGGGTGGTCGATCGGCGTGAGTGCCGGCCAGCCGTTCGACAGGCTCTTCACCGCCACCCGGACGGTGGGTGGGGCGATGCTCTTCAGGTGCGCGATCATCAGGCCCTCGATCTCGCGTGGGTCCTGGTCGGGCACCAGCCGCGTGCTGATCTTGGCGGCTGCCCAGCCGGGGATGATCGTCTTGGAGCCCTCCCCCTGGTAGCCGCCCCACATCCCGTTGATGTCGAACGTGGGTCGTCCGGAGAGGCGCTCGAACAGGGTCCACCCGCGCTCGCCGAGCATGGGCTCCGATACCCCGGTCACGGTCAGCCACTCGGCCAGGTCGAAGGGCACGGCTGCGTAAGAGGCACGTTCGGCATCGGTCAGATCGACAACCCGGTCGTAGAAGCCGGGAACGGTGACTCGCCCGTCGCCGTCCACCAGCGAGGCCAGCATGCGCACCAGGACGTTGGCCGGGTTCTCGACCCCGCCCCCGTACGACCCGGAGTGGACGTCCTGGAACGGGCCCTGGACCCGAATCTCCCAGTACGCGATCCCGCGCAGGCCGTACGTGATGGCCGGTGTCCCGTGGTCGTCCTGCATGTCGGAGTCGGACACGATGCACACGTCGGCGGTCAGGAGCTCGGGATGGGCGGCGATGAACTCGGTCACCGGCTCGCTGATGTACTCCTCGTCCCCCTCGAAAATGACCCGCAGGTTGAGCGGTAGGCGACCCACGCCGCGGAGCCACGCCTCGGCGGCGCGGAGGTGCATGTAGAGCTGCCCCTTGTCGTCGCCGCAGCCGCGGGCGTACACGATGTCGTTCTCGTAGCGCGGCTCGAACGGCGGCCGCACCCACTCGTCGAGCGGGTCGGTGGGCTGGACGTCGTAATGGCAGTAGACCAGGACGGTGGGCTTGTCCGGGCCGGCGTGCAGCCAGTCGGCCGTGACCACTGGATGGCTTCGCGTCTCGGTCAGCTGGGCATGATCGAAGCCGATGCGGGTGAGGTCGTCGGCGATCCACTGCGCCGTGCGGCGCATTTCATCCTTCTTGGTCGGATCGGCGCTGACCGATTCCATGCGCAGCAACTCGTCCAGGCCGCGCAGGTTCTCGTCAGCGTGCCCACGCAGGTACGCCAGGGCGATTTCGGTACTGCTCTTGGCGACAGTCATGCCGGCGCATGATAGGTGGATGGTCCTTCGCGCTCTCCTCGGGTTGACATTGGCGGCGGCTCTGATCGCTTCTTTCCCCGTCCGGGTCGCGGCTTGCACGTGCGGCGGTACGTCGGAGGACTCGGCGCTGGAGCACGCCGATGTGGCGTTCGTGGGTGTGGTGGCGGCGGTCGAGGACCCGAATCTCCTGAGCTGGTTCACCTATTCGACCGGGGATCCAATCCTGTACACGTTCGCGGTCGAGGAATCGCTCAAGAGCGATCCAGGTCGATTCGTGGTCATTCGCAGCTATCGCGACGGGTCCTCGTGCGGAGTCCCCATGGCCATCGGGGAGCGGTGGAGGATCTATGCCCACCGCCAGGACCTTTTCGGCAACGTCCGGGACGGTGAGCTGTGGGTGTGGCTGTGCGACGCCAACCAGCGTCTGGCGACAGGCCTGCCCGCTCCACCCGTCCCGGGGAGCACCGCCCCGATCATGGTCATCGGGGTTGCAGCCGCAGGTCTCCTCGTCCTTGGCACTCTCGCGAGCCGGCGACGTCGCGTTCCTCGCGAACCCGCGGCCTAGCCTAGGACGCCCAGGACGAAGCCCAGGAACAAAAGCAGCGCCGATCCCGGGATCACTGACGCGGCTCGCAGGAGCGGGGGCCAGCGGCCGCCGCCGAAGAAGGCGTATAGCGGGATCGAAATCGGGAACACGATGATGCCCGCGGACCAACCGATCCTGGCCCTCGGCTTGAGATCGGCCCGGTCCTGGATGTCGAGCCAGTAGGCCACGATCATCACGAACCCGGCTACCACGGCAAAAACCATGAAGGCCCAGACGAAGGGCAGCATGGACAGATGCTAGCCGGACCGGTGCTCCGCCACCCGAGTCCGATCCACCTCCGCCATGTAGGCCTGCCGCCCTTGTGCCTCGCGCTTCCCATTGAAGAGGTCGCTGAGCCAGTCGCCCCCGGGCCGGCGACTCGGGTACGTGGGCTCGTCGGTGGGAAGCAGGGCGACGATCCCGGCCCTGACTAGCTGCGTCAGGTCGCGCCGCTCGTCTCGGCCGACGCCCTTGACTACGGTAATCGGCTCGCCGAATCGCACCGTGATGCGTTTACGAAACCAGAGCGTGGAGCTGCCGACTACGGCGCACGGCACGATGGAAACGCCCGAGACCCGGGCGAACAGGGTGGCGCCATCTTGGAGCGGCAGGACTTCGGTCTCGCGGAATCCGAGTGTGCCCTCGGGCGTGATGGCCAGTACGCCGCCCGCGTCGAACACGCGTTGAACGGCCCGAACGGCGGAAGGCAGGTTCGTCTTCCGCGGGTTGAACGGAATCATGCCGCCGAAGAACCCCATCACCCGATTCCGGGTGCCGCGCGAGAAGTCGACCTCCTTGGGACCGAACCAGGTGACCCGCGGTCGAAATGGGCTGACAGCGTGGATCAAGAACGGGTCCCAGCCCGAGTGGTGGTTGGCTGTGATCTGGAACGGCGCCGCCGGCCAATGCTCCAGCCCCTGTACCTCCAAGCGGAACAGAGTTCGGACCAGGATCCGCACCGCGACCCACTGCACGCGATAGCGCCATGTGACCGTGACGCCCAGCAGGTGAGGGCCGATCTGTCGCCCACCGCTGGCGCCGGGCTCGGTCACGCCGCTGCGAGCTCCACGACCTCGCCCAGCTCGCGCCGACGAGCATCGACCTGGTGCAGGGCCAGCGCCGCGAGGACGAGGAAGCCGATGGCCACGTACATGGCCGCTACCGGCCCGCCGGGCGCCCTTGGGTCGCCGGCCAGGCGACCAACGGCATCCATCGTTAACCCTCCAACGATCAGGAATACCGGGGTCGCCATGGCGGTTCCCGCATTGAGGATGCCCATGTAGCGGGCCGACGTGTGCTTGGGGATGACATCGCTCATGAGTGCCCAGTCCACGGACAGGAAAGCACCGATACCGATGCCGGCCGGCACGAAGAGGGCAACCGCCAGCTCGGGGGTGGGAGCCAGCGCCAGCCCGAGCATGCCGATTCCGGTGAGGACCATCCCGCCGTAGATGACCGGTTTGCGCCCGTATCGGTCCGAGAGGCGAGCGCCCGGGATGGAGGCCAGGCCGGACATCCCTGCCACGACGACGGTGGCATAGAAAACGAATTGACTCGCCTCCGGCCTGGGCAGCCCGTGCGTTCGCTGGAAGTAGAACAGTCCCAGCGCGGTGGCCGCCGCCGCTGCACCAAGGAACAGAAGGCGGACGAGGAGCAGCCACAGGACGCTCTTCTCGCGCAGGATATCGGTTCCCCACGCCGACCGGGCGACGCGAGGCCAGGACATCGTCCGTTTCGGTCCGGTCGTCCCTTCGTGAACCCGGGTGACCACGATGAGCATGGCCACGATCTCCACCGCACCCAGCGCCAGGGTGGCGGCAAATAGCGACCCTCCCTCCTGCAGGCCTGTCATGGCGATCCCCGCCCCCACGATGGCGCCGATCACGATCATCAGGCCCATCAACCCACTGGCCGTGCCCACCTGCCGCGCGGGGACGAGATCCGGGACGTAGCCCTGGAACGGCCCCTGCGCGAAGTTCGACGAGACCTGGATCAGGAAGTAGAAGGCCACCAGGACGACGAACGTGTTCGAGGTGGCGATCCCATACAGGAAAACCATGTCCAGCAGGCCGCCGATGAAGATGTACGGCTTGCGTCGCCCCCAGCGGGTGATGGTGTAGTCGCTGATCACCCCGACGGTGGGCTGAACGAAGATGGACGCGATCACGGCCACGGCGTTGATCACCGCGAGGCCGGTCCCGGCGTTCCTCGGGCCCACCATGTCCTCGACCATGGTGGGCAGGACAACGACTCCAAGCCCGTACTGGATGGTAAGGATCCCGAGCCAATAGACCGACAGGGTCACCAGCGTTCGCAGGGGAAGCGCGGGTCGGTCGCCGCTCATGGCGGCTCTCCTCATGTGGGGAGCTGACGCCGAAAGATACGCGCCCCGGCTGCCACTGTGAAGGGTGCTCCGGCGAGACCGCGGAGTAGGGCGGGTAGAATCCGCGCGCAGTGTTCATCGACCCGATCGCCCTCCGGATCGGCCCCTTCAACATCCACTGGTACGGCATCCTGTTCGCGGTGGCGGCCGTGGCCGCCGCCTGGCTGGCCACGCGCGAGGCTCGGCGCCGGGGAGAGGATCCGGAGCGGGTGTGGACCATGCTCCTGGTCGCCGCCGTGGGCGGGATCATCGGCTCCCGCATCTACCACGTCATCCACCAGTGGGAGTTCTATTCCGCCAACCCGGCGCTCATCCCGCAGGTCTGGAACGGCGGGCTGGGGATCCCGGGCGGGGTGGCCGGCGGGATGATCGTGCTCTTCGCCTACACCCGCATCAACAGACTGAATTTCCTGCGCTGGATCGACATCGGGGCGCCGGCGATGCTCCTGGCCCAGGCCATCGGCCGCATCGGCAACTTCGTCAACCAGGAGCTGTACGGGCCGCCCACCGACCTGCCGTGGGGCATTCCGATCGACCAGGGACACCGCGTTCCGCCCTGGACCAACCTTGACCAGTACCCGGTCGATTCCACGTTCTTCCATCCCCTGTTCCTGTACGAGTCGATCCTGAATCTGGTCGGGATGGGGGTCCTGCTGTGGGTCGGCCGCCGCTTCGCCCGCCGCCTGTACGACGGCGACGTCGCGATGCTGTATTTCGTGTGGTACGGGTCGGTGCGGACGGTGCTCGAGACCTTCCGTACCGGGAACTGGGTGGTGGGCGGCATTCCGGTGGCCATCCTCATCGGCGTGGGCGCGGCGGTGTTCGGCGCAGCCGTGATCATCATTCGGCACGCCCGAGGGTGGGGAACGCCCGGCGCGTACCTGGCGGAGATCGACGCGCGCCAGGCCGCGGAAGCCCAGCCTGATGCCCTGGAGCCCCAGACTGGCTGACCGGTCGGGCGTCCTGCCCTCCATCACCGCGGCGGTGGGCGGCACGCCCCTGGTGGCGCTGGACCGGCTGGCGGCGGGGGTCGGGCCCCGGATCGTCGCCAAGCTCGAGGCCCTCAATCCGGGCGGATCGGTCAAGGATCGAATCGCGCTGCCCATGATCGAGGCCGCCGAGCGGGCCGGGCTGCTGAAGCCGGGCGGCGTCATCGTGGAGCCCACCAGCGGCAACACCGGGGTCGGGCTGGCCATGGCGGCCGCAGTGAAGGGGTATCGGTGCATCTTCGTGATGGCCGACAAGCAGAGCGAGGAGAAGCGGGCTCTGCTGCGCGCCTACGGGGCCGAGGTGGTGGTCTGCCCCACCGATGTCGACCCCCAGGACGAGCGGAGCTATTACAAAGTCAGCGACCGCCTGGTGCGCGAGACGCCCGGCGCCTGGAAGCCGGATCAGTACACGAACCCGGCCAACCCGGAGGCGCACTACCTGACCACCGGACCCGAGATCTGGGAGGCGACCGAGGGCCGCATCACGCATTTCGTCGCCGGCTTGGGGACCGGCGGCACCATCTCAGGGGCGGGCCGCTTCCTGAAGGAGCAGAAGCCTGACCTGGCCGTGGTCGGCGCCGACACCGAGGGCTCGGTCTTCAGCGGTGGACCGATCCGCCCCTACCTGACCGAGGGCATCGGCGAGGACTTCTGGCCGGGCACCTACGACCCCGACGTGGCCGATGTCATCGTGCGCGTGTCGGACCGCGATGCCTTCCTCACCGCCCGAGCCGCTACCGCAGCCGAGGGCGTCCTGGTCGGGGAGTCGGGCGGGACCGCGCTGTGGGCTGCGTTGCAGGTTGCCCGGGACATGGACGATCCCGATTCCCTGTTCGTGGTGCTGCTGCCCGATTCGGGGCGCAACTACCTCGGCAAGCTGTACAACGACGCGTGGCTGCGCGAGGTGGGGATCATCGGCCCGGACGAGGAGGTCGCCGATTACGACTGGCGCGCCACCCACCCCGAGGTGGTCGTCCGCCGTGGTGAGACCGACGGGTAGCGATAGCCGCCGGGGGCGCGGCGCAGTACCCTTGAGCGGCACCGAACAGGAGCCATTCCACGCATGACCCGTCTTGCCCAGCCGCCCACCGCCGACGAGGCTAAGGAGCCCGCATTGGAGCGCGTCAACCACTGGATCGGCGGCAAGCGCGTGGCCGGCACCTCGGGGCGCAGCGGGCCGGTCTACAACCCGGCCACCGGAGAGCTGGCGCGGGAGGTCGACTTCGCATCGGTCGAGGAGGTTGACGCCGCGGTCAGGGCTGCCACTGCCGCATTCCCCGCCTGGCGTGCCACCTCCCTGAGCCGCCGGACCGAGATTCTGTTCCGAATCCGCAACCTGGTCGACCAGCACCGGGCCGACATCGCCGCCTTCCTCACCGCCGAGCACGGCAAGGTGCACACCGACGCCATGGGTGAGGTGGCCCGCGGCCTGGAGAACCTGGAGTTCGCGACCGGCGTCCCGCACCTGCTCAAGGGCTCGTTCAGCGAGCAGGTGAGCGGCGGGATCGACGTGTACCAGATCCGCCAGCCGTTGGGCGTGGCCGCCGGCATCACGCCGTTCAATTTCCCGGCCATGGTCCCGATGTGGATGTTCGGCAACGCCATCGCGTGCGGGAACACCTTCGTCCTGAAGCCGTCGGAGAAGGATCCGTCCGCATCGGTGTACCTCGGGGAGCTGCTCAAGGAGGCCGGCGTCCCGGATGGGGTGTTCAACGTCGTCCATGGCGACAAGGTCGCGGTCGACGCCATCCTCGAGCACCCGGGCATCGCGTCGGTGAGCTTCGTGGGCTCCACGCCGGTGGCGCGCCATATCTACGAGACCGGCACCCGCCACGGGAAGCGGGTCCAGGCCCTGGGCGGGGCCAAGAACCACATGGTCGTGCTGCCCGACGCGGATATCGACATGGCCGCCGATGCCGCCGTCTCCGCCGCCTACGGCTCAGCCGGCGAGCGCTGCATGGCCATCAGCGTGGTCGTCGCGGTGGGTGGGGTGGCCGATCCGCTGATCGACGCCATCAAGCTGCGGCTCCCGAAGATCAAGGTCGCGCCCGGTGATGAGCCGGGGGCCGAGATGGGCCCGCTGATCACCCGCGAGCACCGCGACAAGGTGGCCACCTACCTCGACAGCGGGCCGGCGCAGGGGGCGGATCTGGTCGTGGACGGCCGTGAGCATCCGCTGTACCAGGACGGCAAGGGCTTCTTCCTGGGCGTATCGCTGCTGGACAAGGTCACACCCGACATGGACTGCTACCGCAACGAGATCTTCGGCCCGGTGATGGAGGTCGTCCGTGCGGACTCATACGCCGATGCGGTGGGGCTGATCAACGACAACCCGTATGCCAACGGCACCGCCATCTTCACCCGGGATGGCGGGGCGGCTCGCCAGTTCCAGTTCGACATCGACGTTGGGATGGTGGGTATCAACGTCCCGATCCCGGTCCCGGTGGCCTATTACTCGTTCGGTGGCTGGAGGAACTCGCTGTTCGGGGACCTGCACATGTACGGTCCCGAGGGCATCCAGTTCTATACCCGCGCCAAGGTGGTCACCGCCCGCTGGCCCGACCCGGGCACCAGCAAGGTCGACCTCGGCTTCCCGCGCACCCGCTAGGCTCCGTTCAACCTCTGCCCGATGGCGATGCGACGAGGGGCGCCCGAGCGCTTCCTGACAACGGTCGTCATGACCGACATCGTGGGATCCACCGAGCATGCCGCCGAGCTCGGCGACCAGGGATGGCGAGAGCTGGTTGAGGTCCATCACTCGGCGATCCGCGCTGCGCTGCGAACCTACCGAGGCCGGGAGATCGACACCGCAGGCGACGGCTTCTTTGCCATCTTCGACGCCCCTGCCGCCGCCGTTGAATGCGTGCTTGCCGCGGCGCGACAGGTTCGCGAGCTTGGAATTGAGATCCGCGCCGGCGTTCACGTCGGGGAGGTCGAGCAGGCCGGGGACAAGGTCACCGGTATTGCGGTCCCGATCGCGTCGCGCATCATGGCCCTGGCCGGGCCCGGTGAGGTGCTGGTCTCCGCCACGGTGCGCGACCTTGCGGCCGGATCCGGCCTCTTCTTCGAGGATCGGGGATCGCACGAGCTGAAAGGCGTTCCTGGCGCGTGGCACGCGTACGCGGTGGCGCCCGCGGCCGAGGGGACAGAGGCGGCTCCTCTGCCGGTATCGGCTCGAGAACGACGTGCCGTGGCCGTCCGCACCGCCCGCTCCCGCCCAATCTGGCAACGCCGGCCGCGCCTGGTGGCTGGTGGTGCGGCAGGTCTTGTCCTGGTGCTGGTGGCAGGTGGGTTGTGGCTGTGGAAGCCGTGGCAGCCTCCGGCCCTGGCGAGCGTGGCCGAGAACTCTGTCGGCGTGATCGACATCGACCGCTCCGAGGTCATCGGGCAGATACGGGTCGGGGAACGGCCGAGTGGTATTGCGGTGGGCGACGGTTCTGTCTGGGTGACCAACACCGGCGCCGACACGGTGTCCCAGATCGACCTCGAAACAGGAGCCGTGCTCACTCGGATCGGCGTTGGTCGCTCGCCTGTAGGCATCGCGGTCGCCGAGGGCTCGGTGTGGGTAGCCAACAGCGGCGATCGGACGATCACCCGAATCAACGCCGAGATCGGGCAGGTGGTGGGCGAGCCGATCCAGGTTGGCAATGGGCCCACCGCGATCGCGGCCGCGGGTACCGTCCTGTGGGTCGCCAACTCGACCGACAGCACCGTCGTCTCGGTCGATGCCCGCACAGGCGAGGTCGGCCAGAACACTGGCGTCGGCGCCGGCCCCATCGCCCTGGCGGCCGATGAGACCGCGGTCTGGGTGGTCAGCGAGGACGGCGCATCGGTCACCCAGCTCGATCCGACGACGGGCGTCACCTTGGCGGCCCCCATCCAGCTGAGCGCTCGGCCCACAGGCGTCGCCCTGGACGCCGATTCGGCATGGGTCACGGCTGCGGACGGGACGGTCACCCGGATCGACCGCGCCGCCAACCGAATCACGGCGACCATCGACATTGGCGGCTCCCTGACCGCCGTTGCGGTGAGTGGCGACTGGATCTGGGTCGGGTCGCAGGAGGGGCGCGTGTATCGGCTCGATCCGGCGAGCCAGGCGGCCCTGCCCAGGTCGATCTCCACCGGAAGCGCGGTCGGCGCTCTGACCGAAGCCGGCGGGCAGGTGTGGCTCGCAGCCCAGGCGTCGCCGGCCAGCCACCGGGGAGGCACGCTGCGCGTCCTTGTGGTTGACCAGCTGCCGCCGCTCGACCCACTTGAGTGGGGGTACCCCAACATCCCGGGCTTGGAGGCCGACGGCCTGGTGGGCTATCGACGAGCCGGCGGTGCTGCCGGGACCATCCTGCTGCCGGCGCTCGCGAGCGCCGTCCCGCGGCCGACGGACGGTGGCCTGACGTACACCTTCCGACTGCGCCCGGATCTCCACTACTCGACGGGTGAGCCCGTTCGGGCGGCCGATTTCCGGCGTGCGATCGAGCGCAGTTTCCAACTGGCGCCCCAGGGCGTCCTCGGCTCCTTCTTCTACTCCGCGATCGTCGGCGCCGAGGCATGCATCATTGACGATGTAACGCCGGTGGAGCGATGCGACCTGTCAGCTGGCATCGAGGCGGACGATGCCAGCGGGATCGTCACTTTCCACCTCACCGTGGCCGATCCCGACTTCGTCGCGAAACTGGCCATGCCGTTCGCGTTGCCCGTCCCCGAGGGGATCCCCATGGATGCGGTCGTGAACGGCACCTTCCCGGGCACAGGCCCTTACGTCGTCACGGAGGTGAACGCAACGGAAGTTCGGTTGGGGCGAAATCCGCAATTCACGATCTTCGATGCGGCGGTGCGACCCGACGGCTTCCCCGACGAGATTGTGTTCGCCCTCGCCGGAACCCTCGATCTCAGCGTCGAGGACGTCGACGCGCTCCGCATCGGGATGGTCGAGCGGGGCGAGGCGGACCTCACGTCGTACCGGTTGGGCTCGCGGACGTCGCCGGAGTTGTTTGCTCCGATCAAGGTCCGATACCCGGGTCAGTGGAAGGTCGGCTCGGTGACGACGACCTACGTACTCATGAACGCATCGGCCCCGCCATTCGACAACGTTCAGGTCCGGCAGGCCGTCAATTACGCGATCGATCGGGCCCAGATGGCCGAAATTGTCGGCGGACCGCCAGACGCGGCCATCACCTGCCAGCTGCTGCCACCGGGGTGGCCGGGGTATCAGCCTTACTGCCCGTACACCCGGAGCGCCGACGAGGGCGGCCGCTGGAGCGCGCCCGACCTCACGACGGCGCAGCAGCTCGTCGACGCGAGTGGAACTCAGGGCGCGGAGGTCATGGTGGGGCCGACGGTCGCCTACTTCCGTGGCCAGCTCGACAACCTCGCATCGGTCCTCTCCGATCTTGGCTACCGGGTGTCGGTCGACTACGCCACCGACGAGGCGGAGCTGTTTGAGACATTTGCTTCGGGCCGGACGCAGATCTCGGTCGTTGGGTGGATCCCTGACATCCTCGCCCCGAGCACTTTCTTGAGCCTTCTCACCTGTGGCGGCGACCAGATCGGGTTCATCAACTTCTGCGATGAGGAGTTTGATGCCGCCTATCGGCACGCTCTGGAACTGCAGACGACCGATCGAGCCGCCGCCGTGGTCGAGTGGGCAGCACTCGAACGTCGGGCGGTCGACCTGGCCCTGCTCGCACCCTTGGTGAACCCTGGAGCGGACTTCGTTTCGGAACGGGTCGGCAACTACCAGTTCAGCCCGGCCTACGAAGTCCTCTACGACCAGATGTGGGTCCAATAGGCGAGTCGTGAAACCACCGGCGCCCTAACGGACGCCGTGGACTCGCGATTCGGGACCGCCACCTGACACAATGCCCCGCGTGACCACCCGGGATTCGCACCGCTTTGAGACGCTGGCGGTCCACGCCGGGTTCGAATCCGATCCAGCCACCGGGGCGGTGGTCCCCGCCATCCAGCCCGCGGCGACCTTCGAGCAGGACGCGGTGGGCCGTCCACGCTCGGGGTACGAGTACGCCCGCACCGGCAACCCGACCCGCGACGTCCTCGAGCGGGCGGTGGCCGAGCTGGAGGGTGGGGCCCACGGAATCGCCTTTGCGTCCGGCATGGCCGCCACCCAGAACCTGTTGTACCTGCTTGATCCGGGCCAGCGCATCCTGCTCGGCAACGACGTGTACGGCGGGACCTGGCGCCTGGCGCAGAAGGTCTGGAGCCGATACGGGGTCATCGTCGACGTCGTTGACCTCCGCGACCTCGACGCCGTGGCGTTCGCACTGACCGATCAGACCCGGATGGTCTGGCTGGAGAGCCCGACCAACCCCCTGCTGAGGGTGGTGGACATCAGCGCCGTGACCCGCCTGGCCGCCACGGCCGGTGCGCTGACCGTGGTCGACAACACGTTCGCCACGCCGTACCTCCAGCGACCGCTGGAATTCGGTGCCGACGTGGTCCTCCACTCGGCGACCAAGTACCTGGGCGGTCACTCGGACGTGGTGAGCGGCGTGATCGCAACCCGGTCCGCGGAGCTGGCCGAGAAGCTGCGCTACCACCAGAACGCGGCTGGCGCGGTACCCAGCCCCTTCGACTGCTGGCTCGTGCTGCGCGGGCTGCGCACGCTGGCGATACGGATGGACCGCGCCTGCGCCAATGCGGCCATCCTGGCCGAGTGGCTGACCGGCCGGCCGGAGGTCAGCGCGGTCCACTATCCGGGCCTGTCCAACCACCCCCAGCGCGAGCTGGTCGAGCGTCAGATGCGCCTCCCCGGGGCCATGCTCTCGTTCCAGCTGGCCGGCGGCGCGGCGGAGGCCGTCCGGGTCGCGGGCGCAATGCGGGTCTTCACCCTGGCCGAGTCCCTCGGCGCGGTGGAGTCGCTGGTCGAAGTGCCCGCGGTCATGACCCACGCCTCGGTGGCCGGGTCGCCGCTCGAGGTTCCCGCCGACCTAGTGCGGCTGTCGGTCGGCATCGAGGCTGCCGAGGACCTGGTCGCCGACCTGGAGCGGGCCCTGACGTCAACCTGACGTGCCGATGGGACCGATGAGCACCGATCTCGAGCCCGCTCCAGACGGCCCCACCGAGCTCGTCGAAACCGACTCCGGGGAGCTGGTGGAGCGGTTGTCGGCCGGCACCGCCACGCTGCTCCTGGTGTGGCTGCTCATCGTCGGCGCGGGCAGCGCGCTGCTGGCGGCCTGGGTGGTCGCGACCGTGGTCCTCGGGGAGCGGCTGGGAGCGGGAGCGTTGTTCAGCGATTTCGGGTTCTACGTCGCCCTGTACGGCGCCACCGGACCAACCGTCCTGTGGCTGTCGGGCCGCGCCCAGGGGCACACCGTGGCGTGGTTCGTGTTAACCGCGGCCCGCATCGGTCTGTTCATGGCGGTTCTGACGATCGTGTTCGGGAGCCTGGTGACTTTCGGGCTGGGGGCCGGGATCGGCTCCGGCACGATCATTCTGGGCGGCGCCATCCTGCTGGCCACCCTGGCCATCAGCGTCCTTTGGGGGCTGGCCACCTGGGCCGCGGACCGCTGGATCGCCCGGGCCCGCCTGGGAACCTAGGCGGCGCGTACCACGCTACAGACGAAGCGGCCTGGTCGGCGCGACGATGGCGGCGGGGTCGTCGCGCCAGGTCTCGGGCTGAACGTCGATGTAGAGCTCGATCTCGTTGCCGTCCGGATCGGTGATGTACACGCTGTGGGTGACGGTGTGGTCGGCCATCCCGGTGATCGGGACCGCTTCGCGGCGTAGCGTCTCGATCACGTCGCGCAGCTCGTCATCGGTCTCGCCGACCTTGAGCCCGAAGTGGTACAGGCCCACCCGTCGGCCGGCAGGCACCGGGGTCGCGGTTGGCCCGACCTCGAGCAAAAGCAGCTCGTGGTGGGTGCGGCCGGACGAGAACATGGCCGCCATCTCGCCCATCTCCGCCACCTGCTTCCAACCCAGGACCTCGCCGTAGAAGTGCCGCGACCGCTCCAGGTCGCGGACGTACAGGACGATATGCCCCAGCTCCTTGACTTCCATGCTCAGACCTCCCAGGCCTTGAGGGTATCGGCCACCTCGACCGGGCCCTCGAAGGTGGTCGCCGCTTGATTGACCGCCCACATTCCTCCGTTCGAGTCGACCGGCAAGTGGGTCAGCACCATCCGGCCCACCCGACCCCGTTGGGCCACTTCGCCCGCCTCGGTGGGGAGCAGGTGCCCGCGCCGCTCGGGGGGCGGGGCGTCATCGGCCAGCGTTCGGTTGGCGGCTTCGCAGATGAACAGGTCGGCCCGATCGGCGAGCGTGTCCAGTGTCGGCGTGGGCGCGCTGTCCGCCGAATAGGCGATCGCCCGGCCATTCTCCTCGCGGGTGCGTGAGGTGACCCGGAACCCCCAGGTCGGCACGAAGTGCACGGTCGGCGTGGGCTCGAAGCGCAGGTCGCCGATCTCCAGCGCGGCGGCCCCGTCGTGCTCGACGAACGCGAAGCTGCGCGCGAAGTAGTCGGGAAACCCTGCTCCGCGCGCCACCGTCTCCATCTGGCCCGTCGCCCCCGGCGGCAGGTACACGAGGAGCTTGGGGTTGGCGTCGTCTTTCCACGGGAACGAGTAGCGCATCGTCACCAGGTCCAGGAAGTGATCGGTATGCATGTGGCTGATGACGACCGCGTCCAGCTCAGACGGGTTGCACAGCCGCAGCAGCTGGGCCACCGTGCCCGGACCGATGTCCACCATGACCCGGCTGCGGCCGCCCTGGACCAGGTAGCCGGCGCACGCCTCGCCCGGGTTCGGGACGGCGGGCGAGCGCCCAAGGACGGTGAAGCGCACGGTGTCCGGGTGCGCTCAGCGGGACTCGATCGGAACGTACTCGCGCGCGGGCGCGCCGGTGTACACCTGGCGCGGGCGAGCGATCTTGGTCTCGGGGTCCTCGATCATCTCCTTCCACTGGGCGATCCAGCCCGGCAGCCGCCCCATGGCGAACAGCGCGGTGAACATGTTCTTCGGGAAGCCGATGGCGCGGTAGATGAGGCCCGAGTAGAAGTCGACGTTGGGGTACAGGCGGCGCTCGATGAAGTACTCGTCGCTGAGCGCGGTCTCCTCGAGCCGCTTGGCGATCTCGAACAGCTCCCCGTCGGCGCCCAGGGCGGCCAGGACCCGGTCGGCGGTGGCCTTGATGAGGTTGGCCCGCGGGTCGAAGTTGCGGTACACCGGGTGCCCGAAGCCGGGCAGCTTGAAGCGGTCGTCGGGGTCCTTGGCCCTGGCCACCCACTTGGCGACGTTGCCGCCGTCGGCCGCAATCCGCTCCAGGGTCTTGATAACCGTCTCGTTGGCTCCACCATGCAGCGGCCCCCACAGGGCGCTCATCCCGGCGCTGATACAGGCGTACAGGTTCCCCTGGCCGCTGCCCACGTTGCGGACCGTCGCGGTGGACAGGTTCTGCTCGTGGTCGGCATGCATGACTAGCAGCTGCTCCAGGGCGGCGCTGACCACGGAGCTGACCTGGTACGGCTCGGCCGGGACGGCGAACATCATGTTCAGGAAGTTCGGGACGTATTCCAGGTCGTTGCGCGGGTACACGTACGGCTGCCCGATGCTCTTCTTGAAGGCCCACGCCGCCAGCGTCGGGACCTTGGCGATCAGGCGCCGGATCGTGAGCTCCACCGCGGTGCGGTCGAACGGGTCGTGGCTGTCCTGGTAGAAGGTCGACAGCCCTACGGTGCCCGAGGCCAGGACGGCCATCGGGTGGGCGTCGTACGGGAACGAGTCGAAGAAGCGCCGCATCTCCTCATGGATCAGGGTGTGATGGACGATGTCGTCCAGCCAGGCCACCATCTCGGCCTGGGTGGGCAGCTCCCCGTAGATCAGGAGATAGGCCGTTTCGAGGAAGCTGGACCGGGCCGCGATCTGCTCGATCGGGTAGCCCCGGTAGCGGAGGATCCCGGCCTCCCCGTCCAGGAACGTGATGGCGGAGGTCGAGGCGGCGGTGTTCTTGTAGCCGGGGTCGAACGTGACCAGGCCGGTCTCTGACCGCAACTGACCGATATCGATCGCGTCGTCGCCCTCGCGGCCCCGCAGGATGGGCAGGTCCGCGGCCCGGTCGCCGAACCTGACCGCTGCCGTGTCGGGGCGGGTCAGCGTCTCGCCCCCGGTGCGACCGTCGCCCAGGCCATCGCCCCGGCCATCCCCTCCGCCATCGCCGCTCATGCGGCCAGCGCTCCCACCGCGTCGCGCTCCTCGACCAGCTCGTCGAGCGTGATCGCGATCCGCTCCGCAGCCCACTCATCGTGCTGGATGCCCTGGACGATCTCGACCTGGCCGGGCCCGGCGCCTCGCAGCGGGTAGCCGAACACGATCCCGGCCGGCACGCCGTAGCCGGTTGCGTCGCCCGGGGAGGGAACCGCGGCCGAGAAGATCTGCCCCGTCGGGGCGGCCACGCTGCGCACGGTCTCGACGACCGCGTTGGCGGCCGAGGCCGCCGACGAGGCGCCACGGGCCGCGATGATGGCCGCTCCCCGCTGCTGGATGGTGGTGATGAAGTCGCCCCGCAGCCAGGCGTCGTCGTTGATGACTTCGGCGGCCGCACGCCCGCCGATCGTGGCGTGGAACGCGTCGGGGAACTGCGTCGCGGAGTGGTTGCCCCAGATCACGAGGTCACGCACCTCGGCCACGCTGGCACCGGCGCGCCGGGCCAGCAGGGCTCGACCCCGCGTCTCGTCCAGCATGGTCATGGCGAACCACCGGTCGCGGGGAATGTCGAGAGCGGCGGTGGACGCGATCAGGCAGTTCGTGTTGCACGGATTGCCCACCACCAGGACCCGGACGTCATCCGCGGCGTTGGCAGCCAGCGACCGACCCTGCGCACCGAAGATCCCGGCGTTGACGCCCAGCAGGTCCTTGCGCTCCATGCCCGGCCCACGCGGGACGGCGCCCACCAGCAGGGCCCAGTTGGCATTGCGGAAGGCCTCATCGGGCCGGGCAGTCGTAACCACACCGCCCAGGAGCGGGAATGCGCAGTCCTCCAGCTCCATGGCCACTCCGTCGAGCGACGGGAGGGCCGCCTCCAGCTCCAGCAGGCGCAGCTCGACGCTGGTCTGGGGTCCAAACATCTGGCCCGATGCGATGCGGAACACGAGCGCGTAGCCGATCTGGCCGGCCGCGCCGGTGACTGCCACCGTCACACGCTGATCGGGCATCGGATCTCCTTGCGAGGCCCGAGTGTATCCCCCTCCGCCCGCCCCCGTTCGGATGCGTCAGCCCCGCGCGATGAAATCGCGGACCGCCACCCCGATCTCGTCCCGGACGCGGCGGAACTCCGCCAACCGAGCCGCCTCGTCGCCAGTTGCGGCCGACGGGTCGTCGAACATCCATCGCTCGACGCGTCTGGCCCCCGGAATCCAGGGACACGCCTCGCAGGCCTCCTCGCAGACCGGGATCAGGGCCTCCCATGACTGCCCGATGTACTGCTCCACGGTCTTGCTCGCCTGGCGGCGGATGTCGATCCCGAGTTCGTCCATGACGGCAATCGCCTCGGGTCGAACGGCGGTGGCCTCCATGCCCGCCGAATGCGCGTCGAAGCGGCCGTCTCCCCAGGCGCGGAGCATGGCTTCCGCCATCTGGGAGCGTGCCGAGTTGTGCTGGCACAGGAACAGGATTCGGTGGGGCGCCATCAGTTTTTCAGAGCGTACCGCGGTTCAGAGTGCGTTGCTGGGGATAGGCTGTGGACAATTGTCAACGCTCTTTTTCAAAGTCGGGGATAAGCGGATTGCCCTCCAGTTTGACCTGCCGCTAACGTTACCCCCGTCCCGAAGGGGCAGCCAACGGTGCCGTCGAGTCACATCAACGGCCCGAGGGCGGTCACTTCGGGACCTTCCTCATCTACGCCCCGGAAGACGGTGGGAACGTCCCGAACTGGCGGTCGCCGGCGTCGCCCAGGCCCGGCATGATGTAGCCCCGCTCATTCAGCTGGCGGTCGACGGCCCCGACGTGAATCTCGACATCGGGGTGCGCCCTATTCAGCGTCGCAATCCCCTCCGGCGCCGCAATCAGCGAGACCTGCTTGATGCGCGCCGCACCCCAGGCCTTGAGGATGTCGACCGTTGCCGCGCTCGAGCCACCGGTGGCCAGCATCGGATCCAGGATGAGGCAGACCTGAACGGTGGCGGCGTCGGGCAGCTTGTTGTAGTACTCGACCGGCTTGAGGGTCCGTTCGTCACGGTACAGGCCGATATGCCAGACCTCGGCCATGGGCATCAGGTCCAGCATGGCCTCCACCATCCCCAGGCCCGCACGCAAGACCGGGACCAGGCCGACCTTGGTTTTCAGTCGCGCCCCGTTCATCGGCTCCAGCGGCGTCTCCAGCCGATACGGCTCGGTGGTCAGATCGGCCATGGCCTCGTAGCCCAGCAGCCACGACAGCTCGCGGACCAGCTCGCGGAACACCTTGGGTTCGGTGTTCCGCTCGCGCAGGAGCGACAGCTTGTGAGCAACCAGCGGGTGGGTAGAGGCGTGCACGGTGGCGGGGACGGGCTCGGGCATCGGCGGCGATTCTAGCCCCGCCGGAAGGACGGCCGGGGTTGTGGACGGCGGACTACCGGACAGCGCGTGAGGCTGATACGCTATTCATCCACACGAATCGCGTGCGCGCGCCTCGCGTGCCCGCCCGCCCGCACCGAGAGGATGTGCACATGGTCTTTGGGAAACGTGACCCACGGGACGCGCCGCAGGAAGAGTTGATCGGATCGCTGTACTCAGACGTCCCTGGCGAGCCGTCGACCGGCTCTCCGGCCGATGCACGTCGGGACGCGAGCGAAGGCATCCTCGACTCCCACGCGCGCTTCAATGGCAAGTTCGTCAGCGACCGTGACCTGCGCATCGATGGCGAGGCGCAGGGAGAGATCGAGTGTCAGGGGACTCTGGTCCTCAGCCCCCAGGCCCGAGTGCGCGCCAGCATCAAGGCCCACAACGTCGTCATCAATGGTGACTACGAGGGCAACGTGGATTCCGGTGGCCGCTTCGAGATTGGCTCCACCGGGCGGGTGAAGGGCGAGATCAAGACCCAGGTCCTGGTCATCAAGGAAGGCGCCTTCTTCGAAGGGTCGGTACTCATGGCCCGCAAGACGCCGGCCGAGGGTGCGGCGGGTGCCGGCGCAGCCGCCGAAGGTGGGTCCGCATCGGCCAAGTCGGGGAGCGGCGCGGCAGCCTCATCGGCCTCCGCCGGCTCCGCGAAGCTCGGCGAATCAGCTGATGCCGACGCCCTGTTCTCCAAGGAGATCATTGGCGAACCGGCCCGAGCCGGCGCCGGCAGCGCCCGGCAGCCCACCGGTCCCGGCGACGCCGACCGGTAGCCCCGCACTCACCGTCGAGGTCACTCGCGGAGACCGGGTCGAGTCCCGGCATCGCGGGTCCATCGCCGTCGTCAACGCGGACGGCACACGAGTCGCCCATCTGGGCGACCCGGACGAGCCGACCTTTCTCCGCTCATCGGCCAAGCCGTTCCAGTTGGCGCCGTTCGTCGCATCCGGGCGCTTCGACGCCTACAACTTCCCGGATCCGGTCCAGACCCTGGCCGTCATGGCCGCCAGCCACGCCGGCGAGGACCGCCACGTGCGCCTGGTCCAGGGCGCGCTGCGCGCGGGCGGGCTGAGTCGATCCGCCCTCCAATGCGGAACGCACACTCCGTTCGACGCGGAGACCGCCCAGCGCCTGGCCCGTGACGGCGAGCCGCCGAACGAGCTGCGCCACAACTGCTCCGGAAAGCACGCCGCCATGGCCCTGCATGCCAAGGCCGCGGGCTGGGACGTGGACAGCTACTGGCAGCCCGATCACCCGATCCAGCAGCTGGCCCTGGAGACCGTGGCGGCGGTTTCCGGCGTCCCCGCCCGCCGAATCGGGACCGCGACCGACGGCTGCGGCGTGGTCAGCTTCGCGATACCCCTGCGCGCCATCGCGCGCGCCTACGCGCGCCTGGCCGATCCGGCCGGCTTGACCGATGCGCCCCTGCGCGAGGCGTTGACCCGGATTCGCGACGCCATGCTGGCCCATCCCGAGCTGGTGTCCGGTGAACGGCGGCAATTCGACACCGACCTGATGCGCGCCGCGCCCGGGCGGCTGGTGGCCAAGGGCGGTGCCGAGGGGCTGCGCTGCGTGGGCCTGCTACCGGGTGGGATGGGCGCCGATGCGCCCGCGGCCGGCGTGGCGGTGAAGATCGAGGACGGCGACGCGGCCCGCCGGGCAGGCGCCGCCGCGACCTGCGAGGCGCTGCGTCAGATCGGCTTCCTGGGGGAAGTGGAGCTGTCCCAGCTGGCCGACTATGCCGCGCCGCCCATCCGCGACGTGCCCCGTGGCGAGGTCGTCGGGGAGGTGCGGGCCGCCTTCACCCTGGCCCGCTGAGGTTCACGCCGCTTCAGCGCGCGGGGTTCAGGCCAGCCAGCCGCGAACCACGTCGGCGAGCCGGATGAAGACCGGGGCAAGCAGAAGGGCCGGCAGGAAGTTGGCCAGCCGCACCGTCTTGAGGCCGAGCAGGTGGAGCGCGACCCCGAGCAGGATGATGCCGCCGGTGGCGGTGATGATCAGGATGGTGGCGTCGTCGAGGAAGGGCTCCAACAGGAAGGCGGTGGCGGCGATCGTGCCCTGTACCACGAGCACGGTGAGTGCGGATAGGCCGACCCCCCAGCCCAGCACCGCGGCAAAGGCGATGGATGCCACACCGTCGAGCAGCGACTTGATGGCCAGCAGCTCGGTGTCGCCGGTGAGCCCGTTCTGGAGCGAGCCCAGGATCGTGAGCGGGCCGACGCAGAACACCAGCGACGCCGTCACGAACCCTTCGGCCACCCGGCCGCCGGAGCCGCTCCCCGAGGTCTCGGCACGGCCGAATCGCCGCTGGAACCACGCGCCGAGCGCCTCGAGCCCATCATGCAACCGCAGCAGCTCACCCAACGCCACACCCACCAGGATGGCCCCCAGGACCGCCAGTTCGTCCCCGGGCTGGACCGCGGGATCGGTGAACAGGCGCGACCCGAGCGAGACCGAGATGACCAGGGTGAAGAACCCGAGCCCGGTGACCAGGCTCTCCTGCATTCGGGCCGGCATGCGGCTCCCCACCAGCAGTCCCAGGCCCGTGCCCAGCAGGACGGTGATGACGTTCAGGATGGTGCCGGTCAGGAACACGGTCGTATTGTGGATGGGTGGGTGATAAGCGGACGTGAACTCACCGCGCTGGCAGGCGCGCTGCTCATCGGCGCCGCGTGCACCGTGACCGCCGAGCCGACTCCATCCTCGATGGGCGCGCGCTATGTCGCGCTGGGGGACTCGTACACGATCGGCACCGCAGTCTCCTCGACCGACAGCTGGCCCAGCCAGCTGGTGGCCCGCCTGGACGGCCGCCTCGAGCTGATCGCCAACCTCGGGGTCAACGGGTACAGCACCGATGACCTGATCGTCGCCGAGCTGCCAGCCCTGGACGACCTTGCTCCGGAGTTCGTGACGGTCCAGATCGGCGTCAACGACGTGGTGCGCGGTATTCCACAAGCGACCTACGCGGCAAACGTCGAGCTCATCCTGGATGCGCTGCTCGAGCGGCTGGCGCCCACGCGCATCCTGGCCGTGGCGACGCCGGACTACACGCTGACGCCAGCGGGTTCCTCGTTTGGCGACCCGGCCCAGCAGAGCGCGGAGATCGCCCGCTTCAACGACGTGCTCCGCGTTGCGGCCGAGGCGCGGGGCGTCGCCTTCGTGCCGGACATCTACGAGATCTCGCGCCGGGTCACCTCGGATCCTGCGCTCGTGGCGGGCGACGGGCTTCATCCCAGCGGCGCGCAATACGCCCTGTGGGTCGATGCCATCCTTCCGGTGGCCGAGGCGCTGATCGGCGCCAACTGAGCGGTACCATCGCGGAGCCCATGAGCGCCCAACGCAGCACCAGCTCCGACGAGCGGCCGATCCGGGTCCGGATGGCGCCGAGCCCCACCGGGCCGCTGCATATCGGCACCGCGCGGACCAGTCTGTACAACTACCTGTTCGCGCGCGCGACCGGCGGGACCTACGTGCTCCGGATCGAGGACACCGACCTCGCCCGCAGCACCCCCGAATTCGAGAACGACATCCTGGACAACCTCCACTGGCTGGGGATCACCTGGGACGAGGGGCCGCAGACGGCAGGCGGCGAGGACATCGGTCTATTCGGACCCTACCGGCAGAGCCTTCGCATGGACCGATACGCCCGCGAGGCGGCTCGGCTCCTCCAGAGCGGGGCCGCCTACCACTGCTGGTGCACCCCCGAGGAGCTGGACGCCGTCCGCCGCGTGCAGGAGGCCAACCGGGAAGCCCCCCGCTACAACGGGCGCTGCCTGCGGCTGACGGATGCCGATCGGGCCGCATTCGAGGCCGAGGGCCGGCGCCCGGCCCTCCGCTTCCGGGTCGCGCCGGAAACCATCCGCTTCGACGACCTGATCCGGGGCGAGGTCGAGTTCGACAACGCCCTGCTGGGCGACTTCGTGATCGTGCGTGCCGATGGCGTGCCGCTCTACCACTTCGTGGTGGTCGTCGACGACGAGCAGATGGAGATCAGCCACGTCGTCCGGGGCGAGGACCACCTCTCCAATACCCCCAAGCACATCGCGCTCATCCGGGCCCTGGGCTATCGCGAGCCGGTCTTTGGCCACATCCCGCTCATCCTGAATCCGGATCGGTCCAAGATGAGCAAGCGGAAGTCGCAGACCGCGATCAGCGACTACCGGGCCGAGGGGTACCTGCCCGAGGCGATGGTCAACTTCCTGGCCTTCCTGGGCTGGTCGCCGGGGACCGAGGAGGAAATCTTCAGCCTGGACGAGCTGGCCGCGAGGTTCGAGATCGGGGCGGTCCACAAGGCGGGAGCGGTCTTCGATCGCGACCGGCTTGACCACCTCAACGGGGTCTACATCCGCTCCCTGACCGATGCCGACCTCGCGTTGCGGCTGCGGCCGCTGCTGTCGGAGGCGATCTCGGACGCGACGCTGGCCGGGCTGGTGCCGCTGCTGCGCGAGCGCATGGTGCGCCTGACCGATGCGGTCGAGCTGTCCGGGTTCCTGGCCGAATCCGACGACGTGGTGGCAGCCTGGTGGAGCGTGGCGGAGCTCCTGCCCACGGGCCGGGACGGGGCCGAGGTGGCCGGCGCGCTGGGGGTCGCGCGCGATGCGCTGATGGCGTGCGGGGAGTGGTCGGCCGAGGTGCTGGAGGCGGCCGCACGAGCTGCGGCCGACGCGCTGGGCTGGAAGGCCGGCGACTTCTTCCGCCCCCTCCGGCTGGCGGTGACGGGGAAGGCCGTATCGCCGCCCCTCTTCGGCTCCATGGTCCTGCTGGGCCGCGAACGGACGCTGGCTCGCCTGGATGCGGCGTTGGAACGGCTGCGAGCCGGGGCTCCGGCGTGAGGGCCCCGCCTCGGTGACCGCGACCGTCGCCTGTCCGTCCTGCGGAGCCGCAAACCTGCCCGGCTCGCGCTTCTGCTCGTCGTGCGCGACACCGTTCGAGGCATCCGCTCCCCAGGGTGAGACCCGGAAGACGGTCACGATCCTGTACTGCGACGCCATCTCCTCTACCGCGCTCGGGGAGCGGATCGACCCCGAATCCCTGCGCTCGCTCATGACCCGCTACTTCGACGTCATGCGCGAGGTGATCGAGTTCCATGGGGGCGTGGTCGAGAAGTTCATCGGCGACGCCGTGATGGCCGTGTTCGGGGTGCCGACGGTCCACGAGGATGACGCGCTGCGGGCTTGTCGGGCGGCGGTGGAGATCCGCGATCGGCTGGCGGGCCTGGATGCCGGGATCCACGCTGAGCGGGGCGCGACCGTGGAGTGGCGGATGGGGATCAACACCGGGGAGGTGGTGGCGGGCGACGGAAGCGCCGCGCAGCGGATCGTGACCGGGGATGCGGTGAACGTCGCCGCCCGCATGGAGGGAGCGGCCGCGCCGGGCGAGATCCTGATGGGCGCCGACACGTACGCCATGGTCCGCGCGGCCGTATCGGCCGAGGCGGTCGAGCCACTTTCCTTGAAGGGCAAGGCCGAGCCGGTTCCTGCGTGGCGGCTGACCGGGGTCCTGGACACGACCGGCCGGCACGCGCGCCCGCTCGAGGCCCCGCTGGTTGGGCGCCACCGGCCTTTGCGCCTCCTGGACGAGGCGTTCCGCGAGGCCGTCGAGGAGCGGATTTGCCATCTGTTTACGATCCTGGGGGTCGCCGGCGTCGGAAAGTCGCGGCTGGTGGATGAGTTCATCGGCACCGTCGGCGATCAGGCCCAGGTGGCGACCGGCCGGTGCCTGGCATACGGTCACGGGATCACCTACTGGCCCGTGGCCGAGGCCATCCGGGACGGCGCGGGCATCCGGGAGACGAACTCAGCCGAGGTCTCGCGTGAACGGCTGAGCTCCGTGCTGGCCGAGGAACCCGAGGCCGAACGAATCGTCGAGATCGTGGCGGGCATCCTTGGGTTGGAGGCGGAAAGCCCGGCGCCCGAGCAGATCTTCTGGGCCATTCGGAAGACGTTCGAGCGCCTCGCCCGTCAACGTCCGTTGGTGCTCGTCTTCGACGACTGCCAGTGGGGCGAGCCGACGTTCCTGGACCTGGTGGAGCATATCGCCGACTGGACGCGTGATGCCCCGATCCTGCTCATCGCCGTGGCCAGATCCGAGCTGATCGAGAAGCGCCCCGCGTGGGGTGGGGGCAAGCGCTGGTCGACAACGGTTCAGCTCGAGCCACTTTCCGAGGGTGAGAGCGACGAGCTGCTGACGAGCCTGCTCGGGCAGGCCGAGCTGCCCGCGGAGGTGCGAAGTCGGGTGAGCAGTGCCGCCGAGGGGAACCCCCTGTTCGTGGAGGAACTTCTCGCAAAGCTCATCGACGACGGTTTCCTGACCAAGGGGAATGGCAGCTGGCTCACGGCGCGCGACCTTCGCGAGCTGGCGATCCCCGTGACCATACAGGCGCTGTTGTCCGCCCGGTTGGATGGGTTGGGCAGCGAAGAGCGGACGGTTATCGAGCGCGCGTCGGTCGAGGGCAACACGTTCCATCGGGGGGCGGTCATCGAACTGGCGCCTGAGCCGATCAAGCTCCGGGTGAGCGAGCGGCTGACGGCACTCCTCCGCATGGAGCTCGTTCGACCCGATCAGGCCTCCTTCGCCGGCGAGGAGGCGTATCGGTTCCGGCATTTGCTCATCCGCGACGCGGCGTATCAGGCGCTTGCGAAGCAGACTCGGTCCGAGCTCCACGAGCGCTTCGCGGACTGGCTGGAGCGGATCGCCGCCGACCGCGTGGCCGAGTACGGGGAAATCGTGGCCTATCACCTCGAGCAGGCCTACCGCTACCGGGCCGAGCTTGGGCCTCCCGATGCCCGCGCGCGCGACCTGGCCACCCGGGCCAGCGGGCTACTGGCCGATGCGGGACGGAGGGCCGACCTCCGCGCAGACGCCGCCGCCGCCGCAGACCTGCTGGGTCGGGCGGTTGACCTGATGCCACCGGACGATCCCGAGCGCGGCGTCCTCATGGTCCTGCTCGCCCGACGTCTGCCGACGGTTGGCGAGGCCGCCCGCGCTGACCGGCTGCTCGTGGAGGTCGTGGCCGAAGCGGCGCGGACAGGGGACGAGCGCGCGGGAGCATGGGCCGAGCTCGCGCTGGTCGAGCTGCGCAGCTCCGCCCACGCGACGATGGTGTTGTCGGAATCGATGCACGAAGCCGAACGCTTGCGGGACATCCTCGCCCGTCTGGGCGATCAGGTTGGGGCCAGCCTGGCCGAACTCGTCGCCGCGTGGGCTCTGTTCAGCATGGGCAGGGCGGGCGAAGCGGCCTCGCGAGCTCGCGTTGCTCTTGATCGGCCGGAGAGCGTTGGGCCGTGGCTTCGGGAGGCGCGCATTCAGATTGGAGCCGCCGCCGTGTTTGGGCCCACGCCGTGTGATGAGGCAATTCGGATGATCGAAGACCTGGTCAGCCATGCCTACAGCCCAGGCGCAGATCTGGGGATCGGTCGGATGTTGACCCTCCAGGGCGCCTTCGATGATGCGCACGAGCGGATCACCAGAGCAGCGCACGACCTCGAGGAGCTGGGTGATCGCTTCTTGCTCACGGAGACGGACGCGGCGCTGGCCCACAACGCCCTCCTTGCGGGAGACGCCAAATCCGCGGTCCGCCTGTACCGCGAGTCGTACGACCGGAAGATCGGCCTGGGGGATCGCGGGTATGCCTCCACCACCGCCGTCGGGCTGTCGACGGCGCTCCTGGAGGATGGCGATCTTGACCAGGCGTGGCGTTTTGCCACGGTCGCGCGCGAAACGTCCGCGAGCGATGACATCTTGTCGCAAGCGGGCGGGCGCGCCGTGCAGGCGCGCGTTCTATCTGCCCGTGGGCAGCACCCGGAGGCAGAGAACGTGGCCCGCGAGGCCGCCGGCGTCATGGGCCCGACGGATTACCTCCTCTCGCATGGCGATGTGCTCGTCCATCTGTCCCAAGTTCTTCGCGCGGCCGGAAAGCGTGACGAGGCTCTGCAAAACGCGCGCCTGGCACTTGTCCTGTACGAGCAAAAGGGCGCAACGTTGCCCGCGGATCAGACCCGCCGCCTGATTGAGGCATGGAGCGCCTGATGACCGATCTTGGCCGCGTCTGCGCCAACTGCGGGACGGAGAACCCGGCGGAGGCGCGGTTCTGCTTTTCGTGCGGGGCGGCGCTCGAGATGGCGGCAGCTCCGTCCGCCGAGACGCGCAAGACGGTGACGGTCCTGTTCTGCGACTTGGTTGGATCCACGGCGATGGGCGAGCAGATTGATCCGGAGACGCTGCGGAATCTCCTGAGCCGGTCTTTCGACCGGGTCAGCGCCATCGTCGAGAGCCACGGCGGCGTGGTCGAGAAGTTCATCGGGGATGCGGCTATGGCCGTGTTCGGCATCCCACGGGTGCACGAGGACGACGCTCTTCGAGCGGTGCGGGCCGCAGCCGAGATCCGCGATGCGCTGCAGGCGGTGGGCGGCGCAGGCGGCGGAGCCACGGTAGCGTGGCGCACAGGGATCGCCACGGGCGAGGTGGTGGCCGGCGATGCTGCGGCTGGCTCCCGACTCGTGACTGGTGACGCTGTCAACGTCGCTGCCCGCCTCCAGCAGGCCGCTCAACCCGGCGAGATTCTGATAACGGCCGAGACACACCAGCTCGTCCGGGATGCAGTGCAGGTCGAGGCCCTGGGAGAGGTGACTGTCAAAGGTCGCCAGGCACGCATCGAGGCATTCCGGCTGATCGACGTGGATAGATCAGCCGCCGGGCACGAGCGACGGCTTGACTCACCGATGGTGGGTCGCGAACGGCCTCGCCGCCTCCTCGACGAAGCGTTCGCCGAGGCGCGCGATGAGCGGCTCTGCCACCTGTTCACCATCCTCGGGTCGGCCGGCGTGGGCAAGACGCGGCTGGTCAACGAGTTCGTCACCTCTCTGGGCGACAGCGCTCGGGTCGTGCACGGCCGATGTTTGTCGTACGGCGAGGGAATCACCTACTGGCCGATCTCCGAGATCGTGCGCGGGGCGACCGGCATCGGTCAGGCACCCGGAGCGGACATGTCCGCCGACCTGGCCCGTATTGTGGATGTCCTGGGCGAGCACGACGACCGCGACCGGATTGCGGAGAGGGTTGGCGAAGCCATCGGGCTGATCCGCGGCCAACCCGTGCCCGACGAGACTCCGTGGGCGATTCGCTCGTTTATCGAGGCGCTGGCCGCTGATCGGCCGCTGGTGGTCGTGCTGGAGGACCTCCAGTGGGCGCAGCCGCTGCTCCTCGACCTCGTGGAGCACGTCGCCGACTGGTCCCGAGATGCCCCAATCCTCCTCATCGTCCTAGCTCGCCAAGAGCTGCTTGAGGTGCGCCCTGCGTGGGGTGGCGGCAAGCGCTCGGCCACCATCATCTCCCTCGAGCCGCTAAACGCCGAGGAGACCGCGCAGCTCATCGACAACCTGCTTGGCCAGGCTCAGCTGCCGGAGACGATCTTCGACCGGATCCGATCCGCGGCCGAGGGGAATCCACTGTTCGTCGAGGAGCTGCTGGAGATGCTCATCGACGAGGGGGCGCTGGCCCGCACCAACGGCGACTGGATGGCCAGCCGGGACCTCGCCAGCCTGGCCGTTCCGCCCACGATTCAGGCCCTCCTGTCGGCCCGCCTCGACGGCCTGGCTGGGACCGACCGGGCGGTCCTGGAGCGAGGTGCGGTGGAGGGGACCGTTTTCCACCGCGATGCGGTGGCCGCTCTGGCCCCAGAGGCAATGCGCGAAGCGGTGGGTCCGAGCCTCCTCACACTGACCCGCCGCGAATTCGTGGCCCCCGACCGTGCCGAGCTTGCCGGCCGCGAGGCGTTCAGGTTCCGCCACCAGCTCATTCGCGACGCCGCGTATCAAGCCATAGCCAAGCAGAGCCGGGCGGAGCTCCACGAACGCTTCGCGGCATGGCTGGAAGCCGCCCTTGGGGATCGCATCGACGAATACAGGCCAATTCTCGGCTACCACCTCGAGCAGGCGGCGCGTTACCGGCGCGAGCTTTCTCCGGACGACCCTCGTTTGGCAGACCTCGCCAATCGGGCGGCCCACCATCTCGGTGAGGCTGGCGCGGCGGCGCTTGACCGCGGCGATGCCACGGCCGCGTCCAACCTCCTTCAGCGTGCGGTCACACTGGTCGATGCCGATTCGCCCTCGGCGCTGCCCTGGCGCCTGCTGGCGGGTGAGGCGATGGTCACGGGAGCCACCGTAGAGGAGGCGGACGCGTTTCTCGAGACGACGCGGGCAATCGCGGAGAACGTCGGCGATCGGCGATCCGCAGCCACATCCGAGGCGCTCCGCCTGCACGCTCGCGTCTCGTTGGGGACGGAACCGGTTCGGGCATTGGAGGCCGATGCCGAGCGGCTGCGCCATGAGCTCCACGCCGTGGGTGACCAGGCGGGTGCCGAGCGCGCCACCGCCGAGTTGGCAAAGCTCCGTTTCTTCGGTGGGCACGCCGCAAGCGGGCTGGAGCTTGCGCAGGAGTTGCTGGCAACGGTTTCCCCACACAGCAGGATCCGCGACGAGCTTCTGGGCTGGATTGCTGCGATCGCCTATTGGGGTCCGATGCCGGTACCGGAAGCGCTCGAGCTCGTGAATGAGCTGGCTCCTCAAGTTCGAGTGTCGCAGTGGGCCGCGAACCGCATCGCGCGAGTGCGCGGCGCGCTGCTCGCCGAGCAGGGGCGGTTCGACGAGGCTCGTTCCGAGTTGGAGGCCGCGAAGCGCGTCAGCGAAGAGCTGGGGGCCGGCTACGTCATCTCGGCACTCCAGGGTCACTTCATGGGTCCGGTCGAGCTGCTCGCTGGTAACGCGGCGCGTGCCGTGGAGCTCGAGCTCGTCGCATTTGAGTGGATGACCGAGCGTGGGTTCATGGGTTTCGCCAACACCGTGGCCGCGCATCTCGGGCGCGCGATGCTCGCGATGGACCGCGACGAAGAAGCCGAGCATTGGGCGACGGTTGCTCGAGAGCGTGGCGCCGAGGATGACCCAGCCGCGAAGGGACCGGCCCTCGGGATTGCGGCCCGCGTCCTCGCGCGACGCGGGGCATTCGAGGACGCAGAGCGGCTGGGACGAGAGGCTGTCGCATCCTTCGACGGGACGGACTACATCGACCAGATGGCCACCGCCCACGTAGATCTCGCCGATGTGCTGCAACTCGCCGGCCGGGATGACGAGGCATCCGACGAGCTGCGGGTCGCCCTCGAGCTGTACGAGCGCAAGGGCCACCTGGTGGGCGTTGGTCAGATGCGCGCGAAACTCGAAGAGCTGAGGGCGAAGGCAGAACCGCTGGCCTAGGGGACCAGCACCAGCCTTCCGGGGACCTGGCCGGCGGCCAGCCGGTCGTGGGCGGCGGCCGCCTCACGGAGCGGCATGAGGTCCACGGACCAGCGGAGGCGGCCACGGCGCGCGAGCTGCACTACGTCGCGCAGGTCGTCCGGTGAGCCCCAGGCCGTGGTGGTGAGCGATGCCTCCACGGGGAGCGCCGCGAAGGAGAAGGTCATCTTGCCGCCCGCCTCGCCGACCAGCGACACGAGCCCGCCCGGCGCCACGAACCGAACCGCGAGAGCCAGGGTTTCATCGGATCCTACAAAGTCGAACACCACGTCCGCCGGCCCGCCCATCCCCGCGAACACGAGCTCCTCATCGCCGGCCAGGAACCCCACGTCCGCGCCCAGACGGGACGCGATCTGGATCTTGTCGGGATCGATCTCCCGCACGCCGACCACCACCTCCGGCAGCCTCCGCAGGAACTGGAGGGCAAATTGGCCCAGCCCGCCCAGGCCGATGAGGAGCGCCCGCGACCCCTCGGCCAGCCACGGGATGGCGCGCCGCACCGCGCGGAACGAGGTCACGCCTGCGTCCGCCAGCGGGGCGGCCTCGACAGGGTCCAGCTGGCCCAGTGCAACCAGGTGGCGAGGATGCGGGACCAGGAGGTACTCGGCGTACCCGCCGTCCACCTGGAACCCCGGGGAGCGGCCATTCGCGCATCGCTGCTCCTCGCCCCGTCGGCATTCCCGACACTCCCCGCAGCCCCAGCCGCCGAACACGGCCACCGCGTCGCCCTCGCGGACCTTGACCCGTCGCAGCAATGGAGCCGCTCCCGGCCCAACGGCCGCCAACGAGCCGGCTACCTCGTGGCCCAGCGTGATCGGCCGTTCGACCTCGATCAGATCGGTCCGGGCGATGTGCAGGTCGGTGTGGCAAACCCCGGCCCCGGCCACCCGGACCAGCACCTCGGTGCCGTGCGGAACGGGGACGGGCAGCTCCTCGAGTCGCAGTGGCTCGCCGGCGGCGTGCGTCCGGACGGCCAGCATCGGTTCAGGCCGGGAGGGGCTCTCGGAAGGTCTCGAGGATGATCGCCGCCACCAGGCGCGGATCGGGCTTGTTAAAGACGCCCCGCACCAGCCCGGTCTCGTCGACGCCGATCAGCACCGCCTGCGTAACGTTCGTGTTGCCGCGTTTCTCGGCCAGCGGAACGCCCAGCGCCTGGGATGCGATCAACCGTTCGTCGCTGAGCAGCAGGAATGGCAGGTTCAGCTCCGTCGCGTAATCCTTCTGCTGACGCTCGTTGTCAGTCGTGATCCCGGTCAATGCGATCCCGGCCGCGTCCAGGCGCGGGATGGCGGCGGCCAGCTCGCGGGCCAGGACGTCCGCCTCGGTGCGCGCTGCTCCGCTGAGAGTCGGCCCGGCGAAGAACACGTGGGCCACCGGCGTCTTGCTCACCCACGAACGGAGGTTCAGGAGGTATCCGTCGGTGGCGCGCAGGCCGATGGACGGGATCGGGTCGCCCACCTGAACGCTCAGGCTGGCGGTGGTTCGGCTCACGGACCGATTGTATCCGGGCCGGCAGGCGGCTCTGCGCCCGCCGGGTGGCCGGCCTTCAGGCTCGTACGTCCCTGAGGCCTGCCGCAGGTGCCTGCCGCAGCGATCCGGCCAGCCGACGAAGCGAGGCGAACAGCCCGTTCTCGCGCCCATCGCCGGCCGCTGGGCCGGATGCGTACCTCGCGCGCTGCGCCAGCTCAACCCGGCGCTCGGCTTCGAGCTCCCAGGCCGTCGCGGCCGTCATTCCGAACATGTTGGTCAAGATATCTGAGATCCGCGATCGATCATGTCGCGGTGACGACAACCCTGCAGTCAACCTAGCGCGGACCCAGGATGAGGTCTCCTCCAGACCGATGGAGAAGCCCGTCCCTCTCTAACCCCTTGGTAATTTCCCGGTAATTGGCGCCGTTCGCCCCGCCTTTCACGATCTGACTCGCCTTCCTCCCGCCTAACCGGTGCGCGGGCGCTGTGGCCAGCGCCCGAAGGAGCGCGCCGCGCGCCAGGCGCGTGTCCGCGGTCGCAGCCGATTGGCGGGGGACGGGGACGCGGCGCGGGTTCGAGCGGGACGGGCAGCCCCGGGACACGGGACAGATATCGCAGCGCGGCACGCGGGCGGTGCAGATCCGCGCGCCGAACTCCATCGTGGCGTGGGTCCACGTGCCCGATTCCTGCGGGTCGGATGAAGCGGCCGCTTCGGCCAGGCGGTCGGCGATGTCCTGGAGCGCCCTGCGATTGGCCGGGTCCGCAGCGAACCGGCGGACGATCCAGCGTCGGACGTTGGTGTCCACCGCCCCGACCGGCTGGCCGAAGGCGATGGATGCGACCGCGCGGGCTGAGTATGGGCCGATGCCCGGTAGCCGCTCCAGCCCTTCGACTGTGTCCGGCCACCCCTGAGCGGCGAGTGATCTGGCCGTGCGGTGCAGAAGCACCGCACGGCGGTTGTAGCCGAGGCCGCTCCAATCGGTCAGGACCTGCGCCTGCGGCGCATCGGCCATGGCCTCCGGCGACGGATATCGGTCCAGGAAGGCGTTGAAGCGTCCGGATATCCGCGCGGCCTGGGTCTGTTGGAGCATGACTTCGGCCACGAGGACCGGCCACGGATCGCGGCTGCGCCGAAAGAGCAGGTCGCGGTGGTCGGCGACGTACCACGCCAGGATCCGTTGTCGAACGGCGCCGAGCGTGGCGGCGCGAGCGCGGGGAGGCACCCGGCGAGGGTAACGCTACAGTCACCTTCATGACGCCCACGGGACCGATGGTGGTCGACAAGTTCGGCGGCTCGGTGCTGACCCGGCCACAGGACGTGGCCGCGGCGGTGGACGTGGTGGTCCGCCAGCGGGCTGCCGGGCTGCGCCCGGTGGTGGTCGTCTCCGCGTTCGAGGGGGTGACCGATGCCATCCTCTCGTCGGCCTCGGTCCTGCTGCCCGATGGCGGGGCCAGCCTGCGGGGAGATGCGGCCCATGCGCCCGATTCGGCGCTGGCCCGCGAAACGGACCGTGCCCTGGCTACCGGTGAGGCGTTGTCGGCGGCTTTGTTCGCGCTGGGGCTCGAGGCGCGCGGGATTCCCGCCCGCTCGTTCAGCGGCGCCGAGGCGGGGATCCGGACCGCGGCCGCTCACCTGGGAGCGGCCGTTCGTCGCGTCTACTCACGCCCTCTTCGGACCGCGGTGGCAGAGGGACTGGTGCCGGTGGTGGCCGGTTTTCAGGGGATCGGAGCCCACGGGGAGCTGACCACGCTTGGTCGGGGAGGCACGGACCTCTCGGCCGTGGCCTTGGCGGTCGCATTGCGAGCCGATCGCTGCGAGCTGTTCAAGGACACCGGCGGCGTATGGGAGGCCGACCCGCACCTGGTCCCCGGGGCGCGGCTGTTGCCCGTGGTCAACGCCCTCCAGCTGGAGCTGCTGGGTGAGCTGGGAGCCGAGGTCGTCCACCCCGTCGCCGTGCGCCGCGCGCGCCGCGGCCGGCTGCGGCTGGTGGTGCGGTCACTCGACGACGAGGCGCCTTCGACAGAGGTGCCACCCCGATCCCAGCGTGGATCTGATGGTGCGATGCTGCTGGCTGTGGACCGCAAGGAACGGATCGCGCGGATCAGCCTGATCGGCCCCGCGTCACGAATGCCCGAGCTGCTGCCGCTGCCCGCCCACGGGGAGGGCTCATTCGACGAGGGCGGCCTCCGGGTCGTGTGGGCCGAGGTCCCTGTCGCCCGCGCAGCCCAGGCCGCCCAGGCCGTCCACGCCGCCCTGATGGCCTAAGTTGGGCAGGGTTGGCTGTCGGCCTCGACGGTGATGATCTGGCCCTCGCCGGCGGCGGGGAACTGGATTCGGCTCATGATGCAGTTGTCGGTGTCATCGGTCTCGTAGAAGTCGTTGGCCCAGTCGACGGTGGCCTTCAGGGTGTAGGTGCCGCCCGCCACATCGGTGATGTCGATCCACTGGTTGGCGAAGTCCCAGCCGTATCGGTCGCCCCACCCCACTGATAGGCCCATGCGGACCCCGAACGACTCCGGCTGCCCGCACCAATTGATCGAGTAGTAGCTGTCAATCCTGGACGCCGGCAATTCGCGGTTGGTGCGGGTGTTGTCGAAGAAGCAGAAGTGGATCTTGTTGCCGTTGCGGATCGACCCCGGGTCAAGCACCGGGCTCAGCTCCATGGTCACGGCCTGCTGGGCATGCCAGTGGTTGTGCCCGTCCCCCGCGTAGCGGGCGTCCACGGTGGTCGGTACCCGGCGGAAGCCGCCCGAGGCGGTGTACACGATCTGGTCCATGAGCATGGACGGCTCATCCGCGCTCGGCCGGCTGCCGCGCAGCTCGAAGGGCCCGTCCCCGTAGTTGCTGAAGATAGTCGTCACGCGCAGCAGGCGGTGGTTGTCGCGGTACTCGACGCGCCAGTCGGTGAGCGGCTCCATCACCAGGTTGGGGAGCAGGGCGCCATCCGGGATGGCCGGAGTGGGCGTCGGCTCAGACGTCGGCTCAGGCGTCGGCTGCGGGGTCGGGATGGCGGTTGGCGTGGGGTTCGCGGACGGCCCGGGCGAGTCGTACGGGCTGGGTGCGCAGGCCACCACGGCGAGGCACACGATGGACAGCCCGACGAGGCGACGTCTATTGGTCACGAGGCTGAATAGAGTCATTCCGACGAGCAGCCGCGACCATAGACCATTGGTCCTGAAGGTCCAGCGCGGCCACCCAGCGCTCGATGTACGCGAGGTCCAGTCTGTCGCCGGAGACGGCCAGGATGGATTGGATGTCGCGAAGCTGGCGCTCCGACTCGCCCGCCCGCGCCCATTCAAGCTTGGACACAACTGTGTCCTCGGCCGAGGCGAACGACACCTGCCGTCCTTGCACCTCGGCAGTCTGCCGCCGCCCGAAAGCCGCGACCGAGTGTGGGCGCCGATCGCGAATGATGAAGTCAGCCTTCCATCCCGTGCCGCGCTCGACGGCGTTGAACTGGCCACGCTCGCGCAGTGCCTGGGCCGCCACGTCGGCGTCCAGGTAGAAATCGGCCGCGATCAATCGCGATACGAGATCGGTCAGTGCTTTCCGCGAGGGATCGATCACGAGATCCACGTCACGCGTGGTGCGTGGCTCACCGTGGAGCGAACTTGCCGCGGATCCAACCACCATGTACGGAATTCCGGCGCGATCCAAGTGCTGCACGACGAGCGCGAGCATCGCCTCCAGGCTCATGGATGGGCTTTGCGGGTCAGGATCCTGATGAGCTCTGCTCGGACCTGCTCAGGCGTGTACTCCGGATGCCGGAGCCGGATGCCGCTCTCGGTTACGGCCCGTGCCGCGTCGCTCATTTCTAGGGCAGCATGCAGGCGCTGGCTGGGCGTCATCCGACGGAAGACCTCCCGCTGAACGGCCAGGGCCTCGGGGCTGGTGTCGCGCGGATCAGTCACGAGGGCAGGATAGAGCCATCCGCGACGGCTTCGTGCTCGGCTGCCACGACCCCGGGTCGACGCTGAACCACGATGGCGGCCCCGACGATGCAGACTCCGCCCAGCGCCTGGAGCGGGGTCGGGATCTCGGCCAGCAGCAGCGCGGCCAGGGCGACTCCGACCACCGGCTCGAGGGTGGAGATGATGGCCGCCCGCGGCGCCCCCAGGATCCGGATGCCCATGATCCAGGCCATGGTCGGGATGCCGGCCCCGACCACACCCGCGAAAAGGACCGGCAGCAGGGCAGCGCTGGATGCCAGCGGGCTGTCCAGCATCCCCATCTGCCCAGTCAGTCCGGCGACGACCAGGTAGGTGGCGGCGGCCACGGCGAAGGTGACGCCGCCGGCCTGCGGCGATGGGACCGATGGGAATCCATGCCGTGCCGACAAGGCGTACACGACCTGGCACAAGGCCCCGATGAAGGCCAGGCCCACGCCGACCAGGTCGAGCTGGCCCACCTCGCCGGCCCCGATCACCACCAGGGCCAGGCCGAACAGGCTGACCCCCAGGGCGATCCAGCGCAGCGCGTCCAGCCGATCCCCGAAAAAGGCGGTCGAAACGAGAGCCACCAAGGCGGGGTAGGTGTAGAACACCAGCAGGGCCAGGGCGATGCTGATCCGGCTGATGGCCATCAGCACGGTCAGGTTGAGGGCCGCATTCGTGAGACCTGCTACGCCCAGCATGACCTTATGCCGGCGCGGGATCTCCCACAGCGGCCGAGCCACCACCTGACCGAGGCGCCCGAGGACAACTGCTGCCCCGAGCACGAACAGGCCACCCACGACCACGCGCCACAGGACGAGGGTGAGCTCGCCCACGCCGGCCTCGAACGCAAAGCGGGCGGTGGGCCCGAGGGTCGCAAAGCACACCGCGGCGAGCACCACCAGGCTTGCGCCAACACCGTCGCTCCGTGGGCGGCCGGCACTCACGAGGCGGCCTCGGCGGTCGCAAGTTCGGCAGTCAACCGATCGCGTTCGGCGGCCAGCCCCGCGGATCGGTCAAGCGCCAGCTTGTGGCTCTCGATGAGGCGGCGCACCTGGGCCGCATCGGCATAGACCGATGGATCGGCGAGCTGCTGGGTGAGATTGGTCAACTCCGCCTGGGTGGCCAACAGGTCGGCCTCGGTCCGTTCCAATGCGGCCCGCGCGTCGCGGGTCAGCCGGTGGCGACGGTTGCGGGCCTCGGCTTCGGTGCGCTTGCGGGCGATGGCCTCGTCGGTCGTCTCGCGGCGGGAACGGGCCACGACGACTCCCCGGGGAGTGGCCACGCCCTCGGTCGCCCCGGGCCGTTCGACGTCGATCCCACGCGCATCGGTATACGATTCGAAATCGCCCGGGTACAGGACCGCCGTGCCGCCGTTGACCTCGATGATGGCGTTGGCCACGGTGCGGATCAGGTATCGGTCATGGGTGATCAGGACCAGGGTCCCGCCGAAGGCGTTCAGCGCGTCCTCGAGCACGTCGCGGCTGGCGATGTCCAGGTGGTTCGTGGGCTCGTCGAGGCACAGCAGGTTGGCCGGATCGGCCATCAGCTTGGCCAGCGCCAGTCGGGTCTGCTCCCCGCCGGACAGGACCTTCACCGGCTTGCCGATGTCGTCCCCCGAGAACAGGAAGGCCCCCAGCAACCGGCGCTGCTCGGCGGAGGTCAGGCGCGGGGCCGCCTCCTCCAGCTCCTCGAGAACGGTGTTGGCCGGGTTGAGGGCCTCGATCTGATGCTGGGCGAAATACGCGACCCGCACGTTGTGGCCCAGCTCCCGCGTCCCCGCGTCGAACTCCAGGGCGCCGGCCAGGATCTTCAGCAGGGTGCTCTTGCCCGCCCCGTTGGGACCGATGAGGGCCACCTTCTGGCCGCGCTCCAGGACCAGGTTCAGCCCGTGGTATACGGTGTGGTCGCCGTAGCGCTTGGTAATCCGGTCGAGGGTGATCACCGTGCGTCCGCTGCGGGCGGGCTGCGGGAAGCGGAATCGAATGGACCTGGTCCGCGTCTCGGGCACCACCACCCGCTCCATCCGATCCAGCATCTTGATCCGGCTCTGGACCTGGCGGGCCTTGGTCTTCTTGTACCGGAAGCGCTCGATGAACCGCTCCGACTGCGCGATCTTGCGGCCCTGGACCCGGGCCTGGCGCTCGAGCTCCGCCAGGCGGGTGTCGCGCTGCTCGACGAAATCGGCGTAGTCGCCCACGTACTCGGTGAGCATGTGCCGGCTCAGCTCGCCCACCCGGTTGGCGACGACGTTGATGAAGTCGCGGTCATGGCTGACCAGGATGAGCGCCCCGGCGTACTCGGCCAGGAATCCCTGGAGCCACTCGACCGATGCCAGGTCGAGGTGGTTGCTCGGCTCGTCCAGGAGCAGCAGGTCCGGGTTGGCCAGCAGGAGCCGGGCCAGGGCCACCCGCATCATCCAGCCGCCGGAGAACTCACCGATGTCGCGCTCGGCATCCGCATCGGCGAACCCCAGGCCGGCCAGGATGCGCCGGGCCTCCGACTCCAGCGACCAGCCCCCCAGCTGCTCGAACCGATGCTGGAGCCGGCCGTACTCGTCCATCAGCTCGGCCAGCTCGGCTACGGCGTCAGCCTGCTCATCGGCCGCGGCCCCCAGCTCAGCCATCTCCTGCTCGATGTGGCGCATCCGGCGCCCGATGCCGGTGACCTTGCCCGCGCCGGCAATCACCTCGGCCAGGACCGTGTGGCCGCGCGTCTCCGCCACCTCCTGGCGCAGGTAACCGATAACGACGTCTTTGCCCTTAGCGACAGAGCCCGTGTCGGCCCGCTGGTCGCCGGTGATGATCTCGAGCAGGGTCGTCTTGCCCGTCCCGTTGGCGCCCACGATCGCGATCCGCCGCCCGGCGCTGACCTGGAGGTTGACGTCACTGAACAGGTGCTGCGCGCCGTGGCTCTTCGAGACCTCGGACAGCGAGACGAGGCTCATGTGCCTGCTTCGCTCATTCCGTTACCTGGCCGGTGCTCAATCGAGCACCGGCGGTGTCGAAGCGAAGCCGGGTGGCCATCCCCGGTTGTCCCGCGGCGTTCCAGGCCTTTTCGACCGAATGAGCGGTCAGGGGCGAGTCGCAGATGGCCAGGACCGATGGGCCGGCGCCCGACAGGCAGGCGCCGGCCGCCCCGATCTGGTACGCGGTTTCAATCAACTCGGAGGCGCCGGGGAGCAACGGCAGCCGGTAGGGCTGGTGGAGCCGGTCGTCCATGGCGGTACGGAGGAGCGACGCGTCGCTGGTCAGGATGGATGTGGCCAGCAGCGCCGCACGGCCGGCCTGGGCGGCGGCGTCTGGATGAAGCACCCGTCCCGGCAGGGCGGCTCGCATGTCCGCGGTGTGGCTCTCGGCCTGCGCGATGAACAGGACCGGGATCCACGCCTCGGGCACGCGGAAGCGGCGCAGGGTGACCTCGCCCTGCCGGTCGGTGACGGCCAGGGTGAAGCCGCCGTACAGGGCGGCGGCCACGTTGTCGGGATGCCCCTCCAGCCGCGCGGCGAGGGCCAGCAGCTGGTCGGCGCTGGTGGGCAGGCGGCCGGCGCTGGCCCCCAGCAGGATGCCGGCCAGGATGGCCGCCGCGCTGCTCCCCAGGCCGCGGGCGGCGGGGATCATGCTCGAGACTTCGATCTTCCACGCGGCATTGCCACCCGGCGGGCCGCCCGCGGCGCGCAGGCCTTCCCGGAAGGCGCGCACGACCAGGCTGTCGGAACCGGAGCCTTCGGCCTCGGCTGCTCCCTCGCCGCGGGCGGTCAGCACGATCCCGGGCAGGTTTCCGGGGTGCAGCTCGGCCCGCAGCTTCAGGCTGAGGGCGGCCGCAAAGCAGTCGAACCCGCTCCCCAGGTTGGCGCTGCTGGCCGGGACATCGACCGATGCAATGGGCGTGGCCACGCGGCCGAGTGTATCGGTCAGGCGAGGCGCTCCACCTCGGCGTAGCGGAAGCATCCGACCTGGTGGTCATTGACGAGCCCCGCGGACTGCATGAAGGCATAGCAGATGGTGGGACCAACGAAGGAGAAGCCCCTGCGTTTGAGGTCACGCGACATGGCCCGCGAGGCGTCGGTCTCGGCCGGCAGCTCGCCCAGGCGTTCCCATCGGTTCTGGAGCGGTGTGCCGTCCACGAACGACCACAAAAACCGATCCAGGCTGCCGTGCTCGCCCGCCACGTCCAGGGCAGCCTTCGCGTTGCCGATGGCGGATCTGACCTTGGCGCGGTTGCGGATGATCCCGGCGTCCGCCAGCAGTCGAGTCTCGTCCTCCGGGCCGAAGGCGGCCACGGTGGGCAGGTCGAAGCCAGCGAAGGCATTCCGGTACCCCTGGCGCCGGTTAAGGATGGTTGTCCAGCTCAGGCCTGCCTGGGCGCCCTCCAGGATCAGGAGCTCGAACAGGGCCCGATCCTCGTGGAGCGGGACGCCCCACTCGGTGTCGTGGTAGGCGAGCATGTTCGGGGCCGAGCCGGCGGCCCAGGAGCAGCGGTCAGGCACCGATGGCGCGGCGTATGGCTTCTGCGGTGGCCGGGACCGGGGCGAGATCGCTAAGCTCGCCGGGCGCCGTGTCGGGGTCCTTCAGCCCGTGGCCGGTCAGGATGCAGACCACCGAGGTGGACCGATCCAGGCGGCCGGCCTCGGCCAGCTGCCGGACGCCCGCCACGCCGGCGGCCGAGGCCGGCTCGCAGAAGATCCCCTCCAGGCGGGCGATGTCGCCCTGTGCGGCCAGGATCTGGGGATCGGTGACGGATTCGATCAGCCCGCCGGATTCTTCGCGCGCGGTCGTGGCCCCCTCCCAGGATGCGGGGTTCCCGATCCGGATCGCGGTGGCCACCGTCTCCGGCTCGGGCACCGGCGCGCCCTGGACGATGGGCGCCGCACCGGCCGCCTGGAAGCCGAGCATCCGCGGGCGCTGTCCGACGTGGACGAAGCCGCGCCAGGCGGCGGTGATGTTGCCTGCGTTGCCCACGGGCAGCGCCACGGCGTCCGGCGCACCGTCCAGCGCGTCGCAGATCTCCCAGGCCACCGTCTGCTGGCCTTCCAGGCGGTCGGGGTTGATGGAGTTGACCACCACCCCGTCACCCGCCTCGCCCAGGGCGCGCACCGCGTCCAGGGCGGCGTCGAAGTTGCCCTCCACCATGACCAGCCGCGCCCCGGCGGCCAAAGCCTGGGCCAGCTTGCCGCGCGCCACCTTGCCCGCTGGCAGGACGACCCCACAGGTCATCCCCGCCGCCGCCGCGTACGCGGCGGCCGACGCGCTGGTGTTGCCGGTCGAGGCACAGATGACCATCTCGGCGCCGCTCCCCAGCGCGCGGTTGACGGCAAGGACCATCCCTCGATCCTTGAACGACCCGGTGGGATTGGTGCCCTCGAATTTCAGGTATAGGTGATCCAGACCGATCGCCGCGCCGAGCCGCCGGGCGTGGATGAGCGGTGTACTGCCCTCGCCCAGCGTGACCGGGAACGACTCGCCCGGGCGCGCCAACCGGTCGCGGTAGCGCTCCAGGAGGGGCGTTGCTGGGGGCACGCCGCGAGTATAGGAATGGGGTTACGTCTACGGTCCCGCTATCCGCGGTGAGGTTGGTACGGCGCCGCATGGCCCGTAGAGACCGCTTCGAGAGGTATTCACGCGTCCTGGCAGTCCCGATGGGGTTGTCCTGGCGCGGACAGCGCCAGCGCGGTGCTGTACCAGTCTCTGTAAGACTGGGGCGCGCCGGAAAACGGTCACGAGCAGCAGCCCTAGCTAGGCGAACGCGTCGCGGACGATTCGGGCCTGCTCGGCTCTGTGCGCGCCCGGATAGCCCTCGGCCGGACGTGAGCGTTCGGGCCGCGACACGTCCCCCAGCGGGATCTCGTGGGCGACCAGGGGCCGGATCTTGGGCAGCACGAACTTGCGAGCCCCCATGTTGCGGGGCTCCTCCTGGACCCAGCCGACTCGCGCGATGTGCGGGTAGCGGGCCAGCACGTCCCGCAGGACGTCGGTGGGGAACGGATACAGCTGCTCGACGCGAATGATGGCCGTCTCGGGGGCGGCCGCCCGGAGCTCGGACATGACCAGGTCGTAGTAGATCTTCCCGCTGCACAAGATCACGCGACTCACGGCGGCCGCCCTCGCATCGGTCTGGCGGTCCGGGTCATCCACCACCGGCGCCCAGCCGCCGCCTGCCAGTTCGGAAGGCCGGGAGGCTGCCTCGGCCAGGCGGAGCAGGGACTTGGGAGTCATCACCACCAGGGGACGCGGCTCGGCGTGCAGGCCCTGGCGTCGCAGGAGATGGAAGTACTGGGCCGCGGTGGTGGGGTAGGCGACCCGGATGTTGCCCTCCGCCCCCAGGGCCAGGAACCGCTCCAACCGGGCGCTCGAGTGCTCCGGGCCCTGGCCCTCGTAGCCGTGGGGCAGCAGCAGCGTGAGGCGCGAGGTCTGGCTCCACTTCGCCAGCCCGGCGATCAGGAACTGATCGATCACGATCTCGGCCCCATTGACGAAGTCGCCGAACTGCGCCTCCCACAGGACCAGGACCTCGGGCACCGTCACCGCGTACCCGTACTCGAAGCCCAGGCACGCGTACTCGCTCAGCGGGGAGTTGTGGATCTCGAAGCTGGCCTTCGACTCACCCAGGTGCTGGATGGGAGTCCAGGTGGCGCCATTGGCCGCGTCGACCAGGGTCTGGTGGCGCTGGCTGAAGGTGCCGCGCACCGTGTCCTGGCCGGTGAGCCGGATCGCGACCCGGTCTCGCAACAGCGAGCCGAATGCCAGCGTCTCGGCATGACCCCACTCCACGGCCGCCTCATCCCCGGCCAGCGCCTCGCGACGGCGGCGGATCTGGCGTACCAGCTTGGGGTGGACGGTGAAGTCCTTGGGCACTGAGTGGAGCTGCTCGTTTAGGGCGCGCAGTGCGTCCATTTCCACCGCGGTGCGCGGCTCGTCGGTCTCCTCGACGGATAGCGCCTCGGCGCCCCGGTCGAGCTGCGGCTCGGCCTGGGCCTTGCGCACCGCCGCCTGGCGAGTCAGCAGGTCGCGGCGTGACTCGTCGACCAGCTCTTCGGCCCGCTTGGCGGACACCACCCCGGCCGCCACCAGGCGCTCGGCGTACTGGGCGCGAACTGTTCGCTGGCGGGCGATGGCGTAATACATCCGCGGCTGGGTGTAGGCCGGCTCATCGGCCTCGTTGTGCCCGTAGCGGCGGTAGCCGACCAGATCGATGACCACGTCGCCGGCGAACTCGGTGCGGTAGGCCATGGCCAGCCGAACGGCGTCCAGGCACGCCTCGGGGTCATCGGCGTTGACGTGGATGATCGGGATGTCGAAGCCCTTGGCCAGGTCCGACGCCCAGGTCGTGCTGCGAGCCTCGCCCACCGAGGTCGTGAAGCCGACCTGGTTGTTGGCGATCAGGTGCACGGTCCCGCCGTTTGCATAGCCGACCAGGCGCGACAGGTTGAAGGTCTCGGCCACCACGCCCTGGGCCGCGAAGGCGGCGTCGCCGTGGATCAGGATCGGGATGGTGCGGCTCGTGTCCTGGCGCACCAGCGGCCCGGAGTGATCGGTCTGCTCGGCGCGCGCTCGACCCTCCACGACCGGGTCGACCGCCTCCAGGTGGGACGGGTTGGGCATGAGGGTGACGTCGACGCGCCCGCGGCCGGTTCCGTGCTTTCCGGTCGCTCCGAGGTGGTACTTCACGTCGTCGATCTCGACGTCCGCGGACCGTGCCCGCTCCACGCCCCTGCCGGCCTCGAACTCGGCCAGGATGGATTCCACCGGCAGGCCCACGATGTGGGCCAGCACGTTCAGACGCCCCCGGTGTGCCATACCGATGACTGCGCGCCGCGTGCCTTCAGCGGCGGCCTTTTCCAGCACCAGGTCGAGCATCGGCACCATGGTGTCGAGGCCTTCGATGCTGAATCGCTTCTGGCCCAGGTACGCCTTGTGGAGAAAGTGCTCCAGCCCCTCCACGGCGGTCAGCCGGGCCAGGAGGCGCCTCTGCTCCTTGTTCTCGAGAGCGGACCGATGCTCTCCGGATTCGATGGCCCGCCGCAGCCAGACCCGCTGGGTGTGGTTGGCGATGTGCTCGACCTCGTACGCGATCGTCCCGCTGTAGATCCGGCGCAGGCCGTCCAGGACCTCGGCCAGGGTGTCGCCCCCAACCTGGACGTCGAGCAGGTCGGCGCTGATCCGGTCCAGGCTGCCGGGGTCGAGTCCGTGGAAGGCGGGGTCCAGCGCAGGATCGCCGGGCGGTGGGCTGCCCAGCGGGTCGAGCTGGGCGGCGAGGTGCCCGTACAGCCGATACGCGTCGATGAGCGCCATGGCGGATGCCATGCGCCGCAGGTCGGCGCCCGACACGGTAACCGCCGGGCCGGGCGGCCCGGTCAGGATCGGCGCGGACGGGGGAGCGGCCTCCGTGACCGCCGCGGCTGCTGGTTCCACGTCCCGTTCCGGCGCAGCGGCCGTCAGGTCGGGAAGCGGCGCGAGCCCAAGGCTGTCGGCGACCGATTCATAGAATCCGTCGGCACCGTCCAGCATCGCGGCCACGCGCCGCAGGAATGCGCCCGATTCGGCGCCCTGGATGACCCGGTGGTCGTAGGTCGAGGTGATCGTCATCACCCGAGCGTCGCCAACGTCGCGGATGGCCCCGGTGGCGATGATGGTGCCCTGGCCGGGCATCAGCCGCGGAACCGAGGCCGTTGTGCCCAGGGTCCCTGGGTTGGTGAGGGTGATCGTCGCCCCTGCGTAGTCATCGGGGCCCAGGCTGCCGGCCCGCGCGCCGGCGACGAGCTCCTCGAGGCGGGCGTGGAAGGCCGCGAAGTCAAGGGCTTCGGCGCGGCGGATGACGGGGACCATCAGGGAGCGGCTGCCGTCGGGACGCTCGACGTCCACCGCCAGCCCCAGGTTGACCGCACCCGGGTCGAGGGCGTGTGGCTTGCCCGCCACGTCCGCGAAGGCGCGGGTCATTCCAGGCTGCTCTCCGGCTGCCCGGGCAATGGCGAACCCGACCAGGTGGGTGAAGCTCACCTTGCGAGGCGCTACCCGGTCGTTGAGCTGGCGCCGCCGCGCCTCGACGGTGCCGACCGGGACGTCGCGGAACGAGGTGGCGGTGGGAACTCCCAGCGACGCCGCCATGTTGGCCGCCAATCGGGCGGCCGGTCCGCGCAGCGGCGTGGCTCCAGGCGGCGGCTCCCCAAGGGGAGCGGCCGGCTCGGGCGCGGTTGGCGCTGAAGGAGTGGTCGGCTCGGCGGGCGCCTCCGCCGGCGCGGCTTGCGCTGCGGGTCGCACTGGCTCAAATCCAGGCAATCCCGCATCGAACAGGCGCCGCCATTCAGGCTCGACGCTGGCCGGATCGGATCGGTATTGCTCGTACACCGCCGCGATGTACCCTGCGTTCAACCCCTCCAGGGCGTCGTCGAGCGGGGAGCGACCGTTCGTGTCATCGGGCGGCACACGCTAAGAATAGAGTGGCTCGATCCACCGAACCGGAGGCGATTCCATGATTGCCCGCATCTGGCGGGGTCGAACCGCGGCCAGCAAGTCGGACGACTACGTGTCGTTTCTGGAGCGGACCGGCCTCAAGGACTACCGCGAGACGGACGGCAACCGGGGCGTCCTCCTCTTGCGCCGCGTGTCGGACGGGGTGGCGGAGTTCACGACCCTGACACTGTGGGACTCCATGGACGCCATCCGCCGCTTCGCCGGGGAGGAGCCGGAGCGGGCCCGCTACTACCCCGAGGACCATGAGTATCTCTTGGAGATGACGCCCTTCGTCGAGCACTACGAGGTCGCCTGGCACGACCTGTCCGCCTGGCGCGCCGGGGAAGAGGTCTAGTCCAGGCTGAGGCGCACGATGGGCCGGCCTTCGGCCCGGCGCTCGACCTCGGTGAACCCCACCCGTCGGAACATGGCCAGGGTGCCGGTGAAGACGCTCGACTGCGGGTGGCGCTCCTCGCCGGTGTCGATCGGGTAGGCCTCGAGCACCCTGGCTCCGCCAGAACGGGCGTGCTCGACCGCCGCCCGGAGCAGGGCCATGGCGATGCCCTTGCCGCGCTGAGCGCGCGGCATCCAGAAGCACACCACCGACCACACGCCGCTGTCAGCCGCCTCCGGGCTGCGCCGCCCTGGACCGATGCTCGGTGAGCGGACGACCCTCCCGTAGTCCGGTCGCGGCGCGACACTGATCCAGCCCACCGGCCGGCCGTCGCGGTATGCGATGAGTCCCGGCTTGCGTCCCGCCCGTGTCAGGCTGCTCAGGAGCGCTCGGTTGCCGGCGCCGCGTTGGCGGATGCCGCGTCCGAACTCGCCGCCCGTCTGCCGCCACCACGTGCACCAGCAGTTCCCGAACGCCCCTCCGGCTCCGAATAGCGCCACCAGGTCGTCCCAGCGGTCAGCGGTCAGGGGGTGGACCTCCAGTCCCCCCGAGGTCATGTCGGCTGGTCGGCGTCCGGCGGCTGGTCCGCGTCCGGCGGCTTGTCGGCGTTCCGCGGTCCGAAGAACCCGCGCAGCAGGATGAGCACCCCTATCCCGATCAGCCCCGCCGGCATGATCCACTCGGGCAGCGGAAGCGGGTCGCCACTGAGGCCGATCACCTGCTCGAAGAACAGGTAGAACCCGCCAAACAGGGCCAGGCCGACCGCGATCTGCCACATCCCGGCGTCGCGAAGCCGCGGATTCCCCGTCCGGAGTCCGCCCAGGAACGACCCGACGCCGGAGGCGGTGGGACCCACCAGGGCCCACGCGTACGCCCAGCTTTCCCAGCGGCCGGTCATGTTCTGCCAGGCCAGGAGCAGGCCGACGGTGCTGACGACGGATCCCCCGACGAGCATCCCCAGGTTGGGCAGGAACAGCCCGAGCACCAGGAGCGCGACACCGGGGCCGATGATGAACAGCGGCCACACGTCGGCGCCCTGGAAGACGTCGAGATAGCGGACTGCGAGGAAGGCAAGACCGATGAAGATCAGGATCGCGCCCAGCACGGCGCCGGGCGGCGCCTGACGATCGACGCTCACGTGCCCATGCTACCGGTCAGGGCCGCCTCGAAGGTGGCCTCGTCCACGTTTCCGCCAGTCGTCACCACGGCTGCGCGATGGCCGGCCAGCTTCCCCAGCCGGCCGCTCAGGAGCGCCGCGATGCCCAGCGCGCCGCTTCCCTCCAGCCGATGGCGGGGCCCGTTCCACGCCCAGCGCATGGCCGCCGCGATGGCGTCCTCGTCGACCAGCACCACCTCGTCCACCAGCCGCCGTGCCAGGCGCAGCGTGATCGAGCCACGCTCGATGTTGCCGGCCACGCCATCGGCCAGCGTCGGCCCGATCGGTATCCGGCGCGCGCTGCCGGTGACGAGAAACGCATGCATCGGGAACGACGCCTCCGGCTGCACCCCTACCAAGCGCACGGTGGGGCTGATCGACTTGACCCACAGCCCGATGCCAGTGATCAGCCCGCCGCCGCCGAGCGGGATCACCAGGGTGTCGACATCGGGCCAGTCCTCGAGGATCTCGAGCCCCACCGTTCCCTGTCCAGCCACCACCTCCGGATCGTTGTACGGCGACACATACACGGCTGCCCCCAGCTCATGGCGGCGGCGGCCCTCCGGTTCAGTGTCATCCGTGTCGCGACCGAAGATTTCGACCGTGCATCGGTCCGTCTCGAGCTCGCGCAGGTGCGACAGCTTGGCTGGCGACACGGATCCGCCAACCAGGATCGTGACCGCCAGGCCGTGCCGCGCGGCCGCGCGCGCGACCGCGATCCCGTGGTTGCCGCTGCTGGCGGTGACCAGCCGCGCGCCGCTGCCGGAGGCCGCGATGGATGCAACCCGGGATTCGGCGCCGCGGACCTTGAACGAGCCCGTGGGCTGGAGGTGCTCGAGTTTCAGCCGGACCTCGTCCGCGCCGCAGGCCTGGGCCAGCGCCAGCGATCCGACCAGCGGCGTTCGGCTGGCGGCATCACCAATCCGCTGTCGGGCGCGGAGGATGTCGAGGGGAGTCGGGAGCGGGGGTGGGGCCACCCTCGCAGTCTACGGCTGGCGCGGCCAGTTGCCGCTCGTCAGGACCGGTCCAGGAGCCTCCGTGTCTCCTCCGCATGCCACTCCAGCCCGAGGGCCTCGAACCGGTCAATGGCATCGGTCAGCAGGGCTCTATCCTTCCGCGCCATCCCCATCGCTCGGACGGCGAACGGCGCCACGTAGGCATCCGGCCGCACCCACTGCGGAGCGTCGGCCTCGATGCGGTCTCGGTCGGTGAGGAAACCGAGACCATCCAGGAGAGCGGCCCACAGTTCCCACGCGCCGGACGTCAGCCAGCCAGGCTCCAGTGACTCCACCAGGCGGCGTGCCTCGGCACGGTCCTGGCGGGCGAGCGCCAGGCCCAGCCGTCTGGCTGCCGTGATCCTCCCGTAGCCAATCATCCCGATCGAATCCGCCTTTGCCACCAGCCGCGTGGCCTCGGCCTCGTTCCCGCCATGCACCATGCCCAGCGCGGCCATGAGAAGCAGGCCGACGTTGAACGGGCACGGCGTCGCCAGGTTGGCCTCGATCGCGTCCTCGGCCGGCTGGGTCAGCCCTCTCACCGTCTCCCAGTCGCCGACGGCAACCTCCAGTCGCATGCGCATGCCGAGTCCATGCACCCGGTGGTGGGGCGTCAGACCGGCGACCGCCTCCTGCAATCGGACGACCGTCCCCCGTGCCTGCGCCATCCTTCCGACGTTGCAGAGCAGATCCGCAGTCATGAACAGCGCGTCGGCGACGTGGTCTGGATCGGCAATCGCGGGGAGCAGGGCTGCGCGCTCGGACGCCACCTGGCCGGCCTCCACGAATTGACCCGTTTCCTGCAAGGCGCTCTGCACCGCTCCCAGGCCCATTGACAGGAACTCGACGACGTCCAGCTCATCGGCGATGGCCAGCGCCGCGTGCGCGGCGGCGAGGTCATCCTGCCAATACGCCTTCGCCACGAGGGCCCTAATCCGGTACGGCGTGCCCTCGGGAGCTACCGCCACCGCCCTCTCGATCCAGCCTTCGACCAGGCTGTCATCCAGGCGCCGCTGCCACATGCCCGCTCGCTGCGCGGTCTGGTAGGCGAGTTCGGAATACACCTGCGCCTCCGGCGCCCCGAGCTCGAGGGCTGTCTGCATGGCGGCCACGAACCCCTCGCCGTCGTACTTCAGGGCGCTGGCGTGGCCGATCTCGTACCAAAGCGAAGCTTGCGCGGCCTTTTCTGGCTCCAGCGCCACCGCCTGGCGAAGCAGGGTGAGGCCATCGTCGATCTCGTATCGGCCAACCGCGAGCTCCGCCGCCCGGCGTGACCATGCCACGGCGCGCTCGGCGAGCCGGTCTGTCTCCTCCTCCTCGCCGGCCCAGGCCAGGTCCCGGTCCTGCGGCCGCACCGCCTCGGCGTAGTGGTGGGCGAGCAACGGCGCCAGCTCGTCGCGCCCCTCCGCATGGCGCTCCAGCCAGGCCGCGAAGGCGGCGTGGAGCCGCGCCCGCTTGGCCTTGGGCAGGCTGGCGTACGCCACCTCCCGGGTGAGGGAGTGCTTGATTACGTACTCGCGCTCGCCGGACAGCGAGGAGCCCGCGCGGCGGCGGACGAAGTCCCTCTCCTCCAGGAGCCCGATGTCCGGGCTTTCCTCGGCCACCAGCTCGTAGACCGGACCGGTCCAGAAGGTGCGCCCGATGACCGATGCGGCCTGCAGGGCGGCCTTCTCGGCGGTGGGAAGCAGGTCGATGCGGGCGGCCAGGATGGCCTGGATCGAATCGGGGACGGCGAACCCGGCCGGGAGCGCTCCGAACGACCAGCTGCCGTTCGTGTGTGCCAGGACGCCGCGGTCGATCAGGGTGCCGATCAGCTCCTCGACGAAGAACGGGTTGCCCTCGGCCCGGCCGACCACGAGGTCTCGAATGGCGTCCGGCACCTCGGCACCGAGCAGCTCGACCAGGAGACGGCCGGTGTCCGACGGCGGGAGGGCCTCGAGACGCATGGCCGAGATACGCCCGCGGGCACCGCCCCAGGCGGGGCGCCGGTCGAGCAGCTCGGGGCGCGCGGTGGCGAGCAGGAGCAGGGGTCCGCTCGCCTGGGTCACCAGGGTGTCGACCAGGTCGCAAAGGTCATCCTCGGCCCAGTGGAGGTCTTCGATGAGCAGGACGAGCGGCCGATCCTGGATCAGCTCGCCCAAGAAAGCGACCCACGCGTCGTGGAGCCGTTCACGGGCCACCAGGGGGTGCAGGCCCTCGGCGACGGCGTGTCCCAGGGTGAGACCCAGGTACGGGCGATCAGCCAGCCGGGCGCTGACCGCTTCGGGCGTGTCGCTCTCGGATATCCCGAAGTGCTCTTTCAACACCTCACCCATCGGCCAGTAGGTCGTTCCCTGGCCGTACGACAGGGTCCTGCCCGTACGCCGCAGCGGCTCCGGCGACTGGGTGCTGAGCCAGCCCCAGATCTCTCGGGTGAGCCGCGTCTTTCCCACCCCCGCGTCACCGAAGATGGAAATCAGATGCGGCTCGCCCTCGGTCACGACGCGCTCGTACCGGTCCGTCAGCTGCGCGAACTCCGCCCCGCGCCCGACGAAGACCGACGGCAGACCGCGCACGCCGCGCGGTCGCATGAGGGTGAGGGCGCGGAGCACGGGACGGGCGGTGATCCCGCCCGGCTTGCCCTTGGCTTCGATCGTTGCCGGATCGCCGAACTCGAAGGCGCCCCGCGACGCAGCCACGGTCCGCTCCCCGGCCAGGATCTCTCCCGGAGCAGCGGCCTGCTCCAGCCGGGCGCCGACGTTGACCGCATCGCCGCTGACAAACGAGCCTCCCTCCCGCGGCCGGCCGACCACCACCTCGCCGGTGTTGATGCCAATCCGCACGGTGAGCCGGCCGCTGAACAGCTCGGTCAGCCGGCGCTGCATGGCGATCGCCGCGTGGAGGGCCCGCTCGGCGTGATCCTCGAGCGCCGCCGGCGCCCCGAATGCGGCCATCACCGCGTCGCCGGCGAACTTCTCCACCGTCCCGCCGCAGCGCTCGACCTCGTCGGCCATGGCGTCGTAGAACCGGTTCAGGATCTGGCGGGTACGCTCCGGGTCCTGGTCATCGGCCAGTGCGGTTGAGCCCACGAGGTCGGCGAACAGAACGGTGGCCAGTTTCCGCTCCTCGGCCGGGACGCCCATCTCGACCGATGCGGCGCCCTCGGGCGAGAGATACGGCATCGGGGATTAGTCTGGTCGTTTTGCCAGCCGCCTGGCAAGGCCGCGCGGTGGCACGCCACGGTCGGGCGTCGAGCGGAGTCGGGCGCGGGAAAGAGGGCCGCTCGGGCTCAGGGGACCGGTTCGATGGTCACCCGTTCGGCGAGCTCCCGCAGGCGGCGGCTGATGCGCATCAGGGCCCCCAGCCGGTCCTCGACTCGGCCTCGCTCCGCGGGCGTGACCTCGTGGCGCAGCGAGAAGTCGATCTCCTGCTTGTGGCCGGTGGCCAGGGTGAACAGCTCCTCTGCCTCCACCTGGTCGTCCGCATCGCCCGCCTCGGCCGACTCGATGACCCGTCGCCGCGACTCGAGCACGTCGACGTAGTACGAGGTCGCCAGCCGATCGAGATCCAGCTGGTCGCCGTGCTCCCACGGCTCCGGCGGTCCGCCGAGGCCGTATTCGCGCCAGGTTCCGGGCTCAACCCTGGTTGACATGGTCTGCAGGACACCCCCTAGGCAAGCACTTGATTGATGGTCTGACCATACCGATATCGGTGGCCGCCGCGTAGTCGGCCGGTCGGCCTATGGCCACCCGGACGATCGGTGACCAATTGGGCCTTTGCTAGAATCGCCAGGCCTCGCTGGGGTGTGGCCAAGCGGTAAGGCGCCTGACTCTGGATCAGGAGATCGAAGGTTCGAATCCTTCCGCCCCAGCCAATCTGCCAAGGCAGCGGAGGGCGCCAGCCCCAAGACGATCAGCTGGTATCGGCTGCTCCTCGGCCGCGCGGCGCGCGATCTCGGCGCCCGTCGCCCGCTCGACGCCCTGACCCCGCCTGAGCTGCGGGCCTGGGTCCGCGACCTGCGCGCCACCCTTGCGCCGATCTCGGTGGCCGGCTACGTGCGCGGCCTGAAGGCCTTCGGCGGCTGGTGCGCCGCCGAGGAGCTGGCCGAGGCCCGGGCGCTGCGCGGCCGCTGCGGGTGACCGCGGTCGGCCCGCACACGGTCGAGATCCAGATGACCGACGACCTGCGGTTCGTGCCGGATCGGATCGTGGTCGAACTGGCCAGACGGTGACGTTCTACGCGCGTAATCGATCCGCGTCCGAGCATGAGTTCTTCATCGGCGACTCCGCCGCGCAGGACCAGCATGAGCAGCTGATGCGGTCAGGAGCCGATGTGAACATGCACGCGCGCCCCAACGACATGGTGATCATGGCGCGCGACAGCAGCGCGGCCGGCATGCGGGGCACGCTCGAGGTGGTGCGGCCCTCGCGTTCCGCCGGGTGCGGCGGCGAGGGACCCCTCTCACTGCTGCGCATCGCTGGGTCCGCCGGGTCCATCCTCATCCGGCGACATCGAGGACCGGCATCCTGCCCGGAGAGCCATCATCCGTGGTCCCGTCGGTGCCCGGATGCCTCATGGGGTTCACGGGGCTCACAGGGCTCACGGGGTCGGGCAGCCGGATCTGCCGCCACGAGGCCAATCGCCACCAGCGTCGCGGCGATGCCGGCGAGCTCGGACAGCGCCGGACGGTCCCCCGTGACGACCCGGCCACCACGCCGGTGATCGGCACCAGGAAGAGGACGGCTCCCAGGAACACCAGGGACACCAGGTCGAGCAAGCAGAACCAGGCGAGGTAGGCCAGGCCGGTACCGATGACGCCCAGCACCAGGAGGCTGGGCAGCATGGCTAGTGACCAGCGCGCCTTCCCCCAGGGCTCCAGTCCGAACTGGATTGCGGTCGCGGCCAACAGGTCGATGCCACTGCGCCAACGGCGGCGAGCCTCCTCGAGGTGGCCGCCCGAGCGAGCATCGCCACGCCCAGCACGCCCGTGCCGATCAGCACCCGCAGGGCCGCCTGCAGCAGGGGCGCGGGGTCGGGAGCGAGCTCTGGATGAGCACGAAGCACAGGCCCCACACGACGGCGACCAGCACGGGGATCGCTCCGGCAATCCGCGAGGCCCGCTGGTCCACGCTCCGCATCCTCCTGTCAACGTCTCGTCGGCGGCCGGCGCAGGCATGGGGAGCGCGATGTGGCGAGAGGGTGGCAACGCGGCTGCGCAGCCACCCGCCCGGTTCGACGGCCGTTGCGCTCACCGTGAACTCTCAGGCGGGCCTCACGAAGCCCTCAGGCCGGTACCGCACGATGCCGATAGTGGCGGCGGTCGCCGCGACCGCCACAAGCCATGCTGGAGGTGTTGGTGATGCCCAAGTTACCGTTCGTGCCGCTCTTCGCGACACTGTTCGTGCTGGGCGAGGTGACGTACGTCCTCTGTCTGGCGGCTGGCGCCATCTGGCCGCAGGCGATCGACATGCGCGGCCTGTTCAGCTCCATCTTCCCCGGTTTTAGCGGGCTCGATGCCGGGAGCCTGCTGGTCGGCCTGGTGTGGACCGCGCTGTACGCGCTCTACGCTGCGGCCGTCGCGAGCCTGACCTGGAACTTCGTGACCGCTCGCCTCGAGCGGAGCCGATGACCGGTCTGTCCGTCGCGGTCGTGGGCGCCGGGCCAGCGGGCAGCACCGCGGCGCGCCTGCTCGCCGGTCGCGGCGCCCAGGTCGCCATCTTCGAGGCCGCCCGCCTGCCGCGACCCAAGCTGTGCGGCGGGGGCCTGACCCCCAAGGCCCAGCGGCTCGTGCCGGCGGAGGCCCTGGCCACCGTCGAGCGCCGGGTGGAGCGCGCCGAGCTGCGTGGCGGACACCTGCCCGCGCTGCGCCTCCATATCCCCGAGGCGCCGATCGCCATGGTCGACCGCGCGCGCTTCGACTTGGCGCTGGCCGAGGCAGCGGCTGCGGCCGGCAGCACCATTCTTGACGGCCAGCCGCTCCGCGGACTGGTCGAGACCGACGACGGCGTCATCGTCCGTACCGAGCGCGGCGCGGCGCGCTTCGACGCGCTCGTGGCCGCCGACGGCGAGCCGAGCCACGTCGCGCGCTGGCTCAACCTGGGCGGCGCGGCCCGACGTCGCGCCCTGGCCCTGGAGGTGGATCTGCCGCTGGCCGAGGGGCTGCCGGCCGACACCGCGATCCTCGCCTACGCGGTCCCCGGCGGCTACGCCTGGTACTTCCCCAAGGCCGACCACGCCAACCTCGGCATCGGCTCCTACCGCGCCGACCGCCAGCGCTCGCTGCGGGACGACCTCGCGCGCTTCGCCCGCGACCTGGGCCTCGACGCTGGGCAGGCTCACATCCGGGGCCACTGGATCCCGGCCGGGCTGCGCGACGGTGCGCTGGGCACTCGGCGCGTGCTGCTGGCCGGCGACGCGGCCGCCACCGCCGACCCGTTCTTCGGCGAGGGCATCAGCTACGCGATCCTGTCCGGGGTGGTGGCCGCCCAGGCCATCGACGAGTGGGCGAGCGGCACGCTTTCCGATCTGCGCTCGTACGACGCCCGCCTGCGCTTGGCCCTCGGACCCGCGCTGCGGGAGCTCGGGTGGTTCGCCAAGCTCGCCGAGCTGTCGACGCCGCTCAGCCTGGCCGCGGTGCGCTTCAGCGGTGCGGTGCGGAAGGGCGCCATCGACGCCATCGCCGGCCGCCGGGCGCCGTTCGCGCCCGAGGGTCACTGCGATGTGGCCTGCCTATGCGCCGCCTGCGAGATGCGGCGTGGCGTGGGTCGACCGATGGAGGTCGGGCCGGCGTGCGATTCACTCCCCACCGCGTGGACGCCCGAGCCCGGCGCGATAGCAGGAGCATGACATGAGCACGACACTTGGCTACACCTTCGACACCTGGCTCGACGTGCCACTCGAGGCGGCAAGGGTTCGGGTCGAGGCGGCCCTCAAGGTCGAAGGCTTTGGGATTCTGACCGAGATCGACGTGGCGGCAACGCTCCGCGCCAAGCTGGGGGTGGAGACGAAGCCGTACCTCATCCTGGGCGCCTGCAACCCGGCGCTCGCCTACCAGGCTCTGGAGATCGACCCCTCGACCGGTGCCCTCCTGCCCTGCAATGTCGTCCTGCGCCAGGCACCCGGCGGGGATCAGACGCTGATCGAGTTTCTCGAGCCGCGGACGTTTCTGGCGATCGCCGGCGCTGCTGGCCTGGCAGCGGTGGCCGGCGAGGCAAGCCAGCGGTTGCACCGCGTGGCGGCGGCGCTGGCAGCATCAGCTGAGGCCTGAACCCGCGCGCTCCAGCGCGACCGGGCGCGTGGCCCGGCCGGCGCGTCCGCACGGGATCTGTCAGCCGCGGGATGAGGGCTCGGCCGGCAGGGTCCGCCTCCCTGCCACTCGATCGGGCTCAGCCCGCCGCGGGCCGGGGTGGTGAGGGTGGTGGTGGTCATCTGGATCTCCTTGTCGAGCCTCCGGTTGAGCTTGCGTCGACCTACCGAGCGCCGAACACGCCAAAGCAGGAGGGCACCAGCGCATCGCGCGCATCGTCGGCGGCGGGCTGCTCGCGATCGCCGGCATCGGCCCTGGGCTTCACTTCGGGCGGCTTCGCCACCTGGGCATGGTTCGGCGCGGCGCTGCTCGGCCTCGACTTCGTGGCGACCGGCATCCGCGGCTACTGCCCGCTCTACGCGCGCCTGGGCATCGGGAGCGAACGGCCGTGAACACGAACATGGAGATGCGCTCGCCGTTCGGCGGCGAGCGGCAGTCCGGGCCGGCGCGGCCGCGCTGGTTGCTGCCGGGGCTCGCCGCCGAGGAAGGCACCCAGGCCGAGTCCACGGAAGATCAGGAGGAGTCCGCATGACGGCACGATTCGACTTCATCGGCCTGGTCGTGGACGACATGGCCCGCTCGCTGGCCTTCTATCGCCGCCTCGGATTGGACATCCCGGCCGATGCCGACGAGGAGGATCACGTCGAGGCGACACTGCCCGGTGGGCTGCGGATGGCATGGGACACGGTCGAGACCATCAAATCGTTCGATCCGACCTGGACGCCGCCGACCGGCGGCGGACATCGCATCGGTCTGGCGTTTCTGTGTGCCGATCCGGCCGAGGTGGACCGGGTATATGCCGATCTGGTGAGCGCTGGGTACGAGGGGCACCTCGAGCCCTGGGACGCGTTCTGGGGCCAGCGTTACGCGACCGTCCGCGACCCGGACGGGAACGGCGTGGACCTCTTCGCGCGGCTGCCTGCGCCCGACTGAGTCACCACAAGCTATGTTGGTGTCCTAGTCCCCATCGGGCACCAGGACGGCGGCCGCGGCGCCGATCCGACCCGCGGCCAGGTCAGCCAACGCGGCGTTGGCATCGGTCAGGGGGTAACGCCGAACCGCGGTGCGGATCGGGATGGCGGCGGCCAGCTCCAGGAACTCCACCGCATCGCGGTGGGTGACGTTGGCCACGCTGCGCAGGCCGCGCTCCTCCCACAGGAGCCGGTACGGGAAGGCGGGAACCTGGTCGAGATGGATGGCGTTGATGACCACCGTTCCTCCGGGTGCCAGATCATGGAGCGCGAAGACGACCACCGAGCCGACCGGGGCAAACGTGATGGCCGCGTCCAGCGGCTGGGCCGGTGGCTCCGCGTAGCCCCCGGTGCTCGCCGCGCCCAGCTCCACCGCGCGCTCCCGCTCTTCCGCCGAGCGGCTCGCGACATGGACCACGCAGCCCAGGTGTATGGCCTCCTGGATGGCCAGCGAGGCGGAGGCGCCAAAACCGTACAGGCCCAGCCGAAACGGCTCGGACCGAGGTGCGGCCGCGGCCGAGGCATCCTCCGCCAGGGCTGGCACGCCCGCCAGCCGCAGCGCGCGATGGCCGATCACGCCACCACACAGCAGCGGGGCGGCATCCGCATCGGCAAAGGCTTCCGGAAGGCGGACAGCGACGTCCGCCTTGACCGTCATCTCGTCCGCGTAGCCCCCGTCCCGATCCCACCCGGTGAAGGTGGCCTGAAGGCACAGGTTCTCGCGCCCGGATCGACAGTAGTCGCAGTTGCCGCATGTCCCGGCCAGCGAGGTGACGCCCGCGCGCTCGCCGAGTTCCCAGCCGGTGACCCGGTCACCGATGGCCGTCAGCCACCCAACCACCTGGTGCCCCGGTACGATGGGCAGTCGGCGGGCCTCCAGGTCGCCCTCGACCAGCTGGAGGTCGGTGCGGCATACGGCCGTGGCGGCTACGCGCAGGCGCAGCTCACCCGGACCCGGCTCCGGCGTGGCGCGTTCGGCCGCGATCAGAGGACCGCTGGCGGCGCGCGCCGGCTGGCGCAGCTCCATGACCCGCATGGCTAGCCGACGAGCTCGTGATTCATGCCGGGTCCAGCTCCCGCGCTGCCCGGGTGAAGGCCCACCACATGACCCGGGACAGGGTGGGGAACGCGTTGATCGTGTCGGCGAGGACCACGAGCGGAATCTGGAGCTTGACCGCCAGCACCGCCTGGTGGATCGCCTCTGACGCGCCGGGACCAGCCAGGAACACGCCCACCACCGTCTTGCGTGCGCGGTCCACGACGACGATGACGTGGCCCTCGGCCTCGGCGGTATACCCCTTGGCGCTGGTGGCCACGTCGTCTTCGTGCTCCACCGCGTCGATCCCCGCCACCCGCGCCTCCTCCACCTGGAGCCCGACCGATGCGGTCTCGGGGTCGGTGTAGGTAGCCCGCGGGATGGCCCTGAAGTCAGGCCGGACGTCGTCGCCGAGGGCCATCCGGACCACGATCTCGCCCTCGTAGTGGGCCAGGTGGGTGTGCAGCTCGGGCCCGGCCGGGTCGCCGGCGACCCATACCCCGGGAGCGATCTGGAGCCGCTCGTCGGGGCTCAGCCGGCCATCGGAAACGTCCACGCCGACCGTCTCCAACCCCAGGCCGTCAAGCGGGACGGTTCGTCCGATGGCCAACAGGACAGCCGACCCCTGGACCCGGGTTCCGTCGTCCAGCTCCACCTCGTGGCGGCCGTTGGTGCCGGCTCCGGGATGCACGCGCACCGCCTGCACCCCCACCCGGACGGTCACCCCCTCCCGCTCCAGGGTGCGCTGGAGGAGGGCCGAATTGCGCGGGTGATCGCGGGCCAGGATTCGCGGGTTTGACTCGACCATCGTCACCGGTACGCCGTAGCGGGCGTAGACCTGGGCCAGCTCCACGCCGGTCGGGCCGCCGCCCAGGATCAGCAGGCTCTCGGGCAGCTCGCGGGCCGAGGTCCCTTCGCGATTGGTCCAGTACGGAATCTGGTCCAATCCCGGCAGGTCGGGGACCCGCGAGTTGGAACCCACCGCCACGATCACATTGGCGGCCTCCAGCTCGTGCTCGACGGCTTCATGACGGACGACCACGCGCCCCGGCCCATCCAGTCGGGCGCTGCCGCGCACGACGACCGCGCCCACGTCCTCGAGGCGCTGCACTTGCCCGCTGTCATCCGGGTACGCGATTCCCTCGCGGTTGATGTTCCAGTCCCGCCGAGCTGAGGCCTTCGACCACGGGTAGTCCCCGCCCCCCGCGTGCACTGCGGCGGAGTGGAGGAGGGACTTGGACGGAATGCAGGCCCAGAACGAGCAGGAGCCGCCCACCAGGTCGCGGTCGACGATCGCGACGCTCGCCCCACGCTGACGTGCCAGGTTGGCGGCAGCCTCGCCGGCCGCCCCGGCCCCGATCACGACGAAATCGAACCGATCCATGAATCCTCCCGCTTCAGCTGAGCGCTCGCTCCTCGCCCCCGATCCAGATTCTGGCCGGTGTCACCCCGCCCAACCGGAGGGCGAAGGCGCCCTCGTGCTCGGCATCCCAGGCCACCAGGTCAGCCGTCATGCCCTCCCGCAGGACACCGATCTCGTGTGACATACCGATGGCGGCGGCCCCGCCCGCGGTGGCCGCCGCGATTGCCTCGCCCACGCTCATGCCGAGCAGGGTCGCTCCCAGGCCGATCACCAGCGGCATGGAGGGGTTGGCGTACGTCCCGGCGTTGGCATCGGTGGCCAGCGCCACGCTGGCACCGGCGTCCAGCAGGGCGCGTGCCGGGGGGAGCCGGTCGCGCATGGCCACCGCCGGCCCGGGGAGAAGGGTGGCGACCGTCGCCGACGCCGCGAGGGCGCGCACGCCCGCGGCGTCGAGCTGCTCCAGATGGTCCACCGACGTCGCGCCCAGCCGGACTCCCAGCTCCGCGGCGCCGGTCCGGGCCAGTTGATCGGCGTGCAGCTTCAACCCCATTCCGTGGCCGCGGGCAGCGGTCAGGATCGCCTCCGCCTGGGCCGGCGTGAAGAATCCGCGGTCGCAGAACACGTCGCAGAATTCGGCCTCGTCCGCCACGGCGGGCAGCATGTCCTCGATGACCGTGGCGACATATGCCTCAGTCGATGTGGCCTCCGGCGGAACGGCGTGGGCGCCAAGGAAGGTGCGGACCACCCGGATGCCGGCGGCGGCGGCAGCAGCACCGATGAGGCGCAGGGCGCGGAGCTCCTCGACCGTGGTCAGCCCATAGCCCGACTTCGCCTCCAACGTGGTGGTGCCGCCGGCCAGGGCAGCGCGAAATCGATCCTCCACCAGCGCCTGGAGCTCGGCGTCGGGGGCCTGCCGGGTTGCGGCGACGGTGCGCAGGATGCCGCCGGCGGCGTATGGCTGGCCCTCCAGCCGGGCGGCTGCTTCATCGGCGCGGTCACCGGCGAACACGGGATGGGTGTGCGAATCCACCAGGCCGGGGCTGACGAGGGCGGAGCCCAGGTCCTCCCATCGGTCAGCCGCTGGCGCTTCGTCGGGTGACCCGACCCAGCCAATCCGGCCGTCCCGGATCAACAGCGCCCACGGCGAGAGCGTGCCCGGAGGCTCAGCAGCGTGGGGCTGGGAGACGAGCAGCCGGCCCGTGCCCGACAGGAGCAGCTGTCCGGGTGGCATGCCGCGAACCATAGCCGACCCCTACGGACCCTCCGCCGCCTCGGCCACGGCGGCCTGCCCGCTGCGCGGCGCGCGGACCGTGGCCAGCACCACGCCGGCCACCACCAGGCCCACCCCAAGCAGCTGGGTCGTCGACGGCGCTTCGCCCAGGATGAGCATGGCCAACCCGACGGCGGCCACCGGCTGGATGAGGAGGACGATCGAGGTCAGTGCCGAGGGCAGCCGGGGGAGCGCGACGCTGATGAGCAGGTAGCCCACCACCTGGGCGCTGAGGGCCAGGATCACGAGCCATCCGTGGGCCGGCAAAGTGGGAAGGAATGTGACCTGGCCGAGGACCACGCCGGCCAGAGCGGATCCCGCCGCGGCAGAGGCGGTGGCGTCGAACAGCGGGCCGGCGGGACGCCGCGGGTCGCGGTTGCCCATGCGCTGGACGAGCAGGAACCCGGCGTAGGCGGCGCCGGTGAACAGGCCCAGGACGACCCCCGCCAACGGGTTCTCCCCGTAGGCGTCGGAGCCGATGACGCCGGAGATCAGCACCACCCCGACCAGCGCGATGACCAGCGCCCCCACCAGCCGCGCGGTGAGGCGCTCCCCGAAGAACAGCCATGCGGCGACGGCCACGAAGACGACCTGGGTGTTGCCGAGGACGGTCGCCAGCCCCGCCCCCACCATTGCGATCGCGTAGTGCCAGCTCACAAGGTCAGCGGCGAAGAACAGGCCGGCGACGAGCGCCAGACGGCGCTGGCCCGGGCCTCGAGGTCCGAATCGGCGTTGCTCGGCGCGAGCCAGCCACCACAGCACCGGCAGCGCGTACAGGCAGCGGAAGACGGCCGCGGTGGCCGGTTCGACGTCGGCCAGCCGCACCAGGACCCCGGTGAACGCGATCGTTAGCCCGCCCAGCAGCGCGGCGAGCACCGGTCGGGAGCCGAGCAGGTGCAGCGGCGGGGCCAGCTCGTTGCTCATGACGGCTACTCTAGGCGCCCCGATGTCCGCCCTGCCGACCGGCACCCTGACCTTCCTGTTCACCGATATCGAGAGCAGCACTCGCGTCCTCGAAACGCTGGGCGACGCCTATCGGTCTGTCCTGGAACGCCACCACGCGCTGCTGCGCGAGGCGATCGCGGCCGGCGAAGGCACCGAAGTCAGCACCGAAGGGGACGCCTTCTTCGCCGTCTTTCCATCGGCCCCCAAGGCGGTCGCAGCGGTTGCCCAGGCCCAGCGCGCGCTGGCGGCCGAGCCGTGGCCGGATGGAGCCGCGGTCCGGGTGCGGATGGGTCTGCACACCGGGGAGGGCGTCCTGGGCGGGGACAACTACGTCGGCCTCGACGTCCACCGCGCCGCCCGCGTCGCGTCGGCCGGCCACGGCGGGCAGGTGATCCTGTCCGCAGCGACCCAGGCCCTGGCGGAAGGCGTCCTCCCGCCGGGAGTCAGCCTGGTCGACCTCGGCCAGCATCGGCTCAAGGATCTCTCGCGCCCGGAGCACCTGTGGCAGATCGCCATCGATGGGCTGCCGGCCACGTTCCCCGCACCGCGCACCCTGGATGCGACGCCCAACAATCTGCCCCTCCAGCTGACCTCGTTCCTCGGCCGCCAGCGGGAGGTGGCCGACGCGGTGGCGCTGCTGGCGGAGCATCGGCTGGTGACCCTCACCGGCCCCGGCGGGACGGGCAAGACGCGGCTCGCCCTGCAGGTCGCGGCCGAGGCCAGCGACCGGTACCCGGACGGGGTGTACTTCGTGGTGCTGGAGCCCATCACCCGCCCCGAGCTGCTCCTGCCGACCATGGCCCAGGCCATGGGCCTCATGGATCCAGGGGCGGCGTCCGTGGATCGGCTGGCGGAGCACTTCGGCGAGCGAGCGTTCCTGCTGGTCCTCGACAACTTCGAGCAGGTCGACGCGGCCGCCCCGCTGGTCGGAGAGCTGCTGGCGCGGGCGCCGCGCCTGTCCGTCCTGGCGACCAGCCGCAGCCCGCTGCGCGTCTACGGGGAGCGGGAATACCCCGTCCCGCCAATGGGGCTGCCGGACCCCCGACACCTTCCCGAGCTCGAGCAGTTCACGCAGTTCGAGTCGGTTGCCCTGTTCATCGAGCGCGCGGTGGCCGTGCGCCCGGACTTCCGGGTGGACAACGCCAACGCGCCGGCGGTGGCCGAGGTGTGCGTGCGCCTGGACGGCCTTCCCTTGGCCATCGAGCTGGCCGCGGCGCGGGTCCGAGTGCTCACCCCGCAGGCAATCCTGGATCGGCTCAGCGACCGACTGGGGCTGCTTTCCGGCGGCGCCAGGGACCTGCCGGAGCGCCAGCAGACCCTGCGGGGCGCCATTGCATGGAGCCACGACCTGTTGGAGGACGACGACAAGCGCGCCTTCGCTCGGTTGTCGGTCTTCGCCGGAGGGGCAAACCTCGATCAGATCGAGGAAGTGTGCTTCGAAGCTCCCGACCGGCATCTCGCCCTGGACGTGGCCTCCTCGCTCGTCGACAAGAGCCTGCTGCGGGAGGAGTCCCCGCCCGGCGGCGAGCCCCGCTTCCGGATGCTGGAGACGATCCGCCAGTTCGCGGCGGAGCAGCTGGCGGCGATCAACGACGCGGCGACCTACCGCCAGCGCCACGCGGCGAGTGTCCTGGCCTTGGTGGAGCGCGGCGCAGGCGAGGTCATGAGTCCCCAGGGCGGGGAGTGGCTGGATCGGTACGAGCTGGAGCGCGACAACATCCGTGCCGCCACGAGTTGGGCGTTGGAATCGGGCGCGGCCGAAACCGCCCTGCGCCTGATGGCTGCCTGCTGGCGCTATTGGCAGATGCGCGGCTACCTGACCGAGGCGCGCGGGTACGCCGATCGCGTGATGGCGCTGCCGGCCCGTAAGAACCATGCGGAGGCAAACGAAGCGGCCCTGGAGGCCGCCGGCGGGATCGCCTACTGGCAGGGCCATTGGCCGGCAGCGCGGCTGTGGTACGGCGAGACCCTGGATTTGGCTCGCGCTCGCCAAGACGACCGGGCGGAAGCCAATGCCTTGTACAACCTGACCTTCACCTACGCCTGGAATCCCGGGGACCAGAAGGAAGCCCTCAGGCTCGCCAACCAGGCCCTGGAGGTCAACCGACGGCTGGGTGACCAGGTGGGGATCGGGCGGGCGCTGTGGGCGCGCGCCAGTGCGGACTACTTCTTCGGGGACATGCCAGCAGCCATCAGCGCCCTCGACGAGGCGCTCGCGATCTTCCGAACGGCGGGAGACCGGTTCATGCTGGCGTGGACTCTGTACATGCAGGGTCTGACCCTCCTCGACAAGGATCGTGAATGGCTGCAAAAGGTGTTGGGCGAGGCGCTCGACATCTTCCACCAGACCAATGACGTCACCGGGTACGCCCTCGTCTTCGACGCCTTCGCTGCTGCGGCCCACTTCGAGGGTGACACCGTGCGGGCCATGCGCCTGGCGGGGTACGCGGCGGCCACCGAGAAACTGGCCGGCGGTGGCCTGGGAGTCCTGAATCGCCAGTACGCTGGATTCTTCCCCGAGCAGCAGATGGAAACGCCTGAATACGCCGCGGCATACGCGGAGGGCCAGCAGATGGACCTTGAGCGAGCCATCCGGCTCGCCCGCCGCCAAGAGTAGGCGGTCCGAGCCCGGCAGGCCTAGGCTGGCGCCGCCAGGTCGCGACGCGGGAACACCACGAGGGCCCACACGACCGGTAGGACGACGGCTACTCCCAGCAGCGCCAGGTCGAAGGGATCCAGGTTGCCGGTCACGATCTCGCCCGGGTTGAAGTGGTGGAAGAGCGAGTACTCCTGGGTCCAATCCAGGTCGGGCAGAAAGGACCCCAGGATCTCGAAGAAGTAATTGATCCCCAGGTACGCCAGGCTCAGGCCGATGGCCGGACCGCGGCGGTCGAAGCTCACGCTGGCGGCCAGCGAGAACGCCGCGAACGCGCCCCACAGCAGCATGCCGTTCACCCACACCATGGGGACCTGCCACTGGTCGATCTCGTCCGCCACGCCCAGCAGGTTGATGCTCAGCACCTGGCCAGCAAGCAGGAGCGCCAGCGTGAGCCCGATTGCGACCACGATGGCGACGCCCACGGACACGTACAGCTTCCGCCGCGACAGGGGTCGGGCGAGGAGGACTTCCAGCGTCCCCGTCTCGCGCTCGCCGGCCACGGCGCCCGCGGCCGCGCCCACCGCGAAGATGCCCACGAAGGCGATGCCCAGGGGGTGCTGGACACCGATCGTCATGGCACCACCCAATGTGAACAGGCTGCCTGAGCCGAAGTTCAGCAGGTTCTCGGGGAATCCGCCCTCCACCAGGCCGGCGAACAGGTCCTGGAACGTCGTGTAGAAGGTGGGCACCAGGGCTCCCCACCCAAACGCGACGAGGCCAACCACCACCAGCCGGATGCGCTGCCAGTACAGCGTCTGACGGAAGAGCCGAAGGCTCACGCCGCGCCCCCGGGAGGCTCGGCGTCCTCGCCGGCGTAGAACTCGTAGAAGACCTCCTCCAGGCGAGCCGGCTCGATCAGCAGGTCTACCAGGGACGGGGAAGCCACGGCCCGCACGAACGGGGCCACGTCTCCCGACAGGTTGGCCGTGATCCGGTCGCGGAAGACGACCACGTCGGCGATGCCGGGAACGTCGGACAGGTCCGGCGTGCCGCCGCGCCAGCGCAGAGTGACCCGCCGCTGGCGACGGGCGAGCAGCTCGTCGACATGCTGGAGGGCCATCAGGTGCCCGGCGCGGATGATGGCGACCCGGTTGCAGATCCGCTCGACCTCGGCCAGGTAGTGCGAGCTCATGAAGATCGTCCGGCCCGCGTCGCGGAGGTCCTCGAGGATCTCGTAGAACGCGAGCTGCATGAGCGGGTCCAGGCCCTCGGTCGGCTCATCCAGGATGGCGAGCTCGGGGTCGTGTTGGAGGGCCTGGATGACGCCCAGCTTCTGGCGCATGCCGCGCGAGTAGTCCCGGACCCTCCGACGCAGGTCCGATTCGGGCATCTGCAGCCGCTCGGCGAGCTCCGCGCGGCGAACCGGCTCGCGCTGCTGGAGGTCGGCGTAGTAGTCGAGCGACGCAGATCCGGTCAGCGACCCGTACGTGGCCATCCCACCCGGCAGATATCCAACCCGACGGCGCAGCGCCACCGAATCCGTCACGACGTCCAGGCCCAGCACGGTGGCCGACCCGGCCGTCGCGTGCAGGTACCCGAGCAGCGTGCGGATCATGGTCGTCTTGCCGGCCCCGTTGGGGCCGAGGAACCCGAAGATCTCGCCCGGCTCGACTTCCAGACTGACGGCGTTCAGGGCCCGGATCGTTCCGCTCCCGTGGCCCGGCCGGTGGAGGCCTCCGCCGTAATGCTTGGTGAGCCGATCGGTGCGGATGACCGGTTCGGTGGAGGATCTCGGGTGGGGCGTATCGCGGGCGACCAACGTCCCGGGAGCCTACCGCATGGCGGCACGTACGGTCGGTCCCGCTCGGTCGGTCCCGCACTGCGGGTGAGGGCGCTCCCAGCCTCGAAGCCGCCCTGCGCGTGGCGCTGTCGCTGGAGTAGACTCTCGCTCCGGCCGTCGCCCGTTGCGGGCGCGGTCGTCCTTCTGTCCCTTCCTCGCCTCCACCCCGCCAGGCTTTCGCCCGCATGAAGGCTGCTTAAGGCCCGCATGAAGATCGCCGTCCCGCGCGAGACCGCCGAAGGCGAAACGCGCGCCGCCCTCACGCCCCAGATCGCCGGTCAGCTGGTTGCCAGCGGCAACCAGGTCCTGATCCAGGCCGGGGCCGGGGAGGCTGCCCATTTTCCGGACGCGGCCTACGCGGAGGCGGGCGCGACCCTGGTTCCGGACATTGCTGCGCTGTACGGCCAGGCGGAGCTCGTGCTGCGCGTGGGACGGCCCAGCAACGAGGAGATCGAGATGCTGCGGCCCAAGGCCGTGCTGATCGGCACGCTGGGGACGCTGGCCAACCCCCGGCTCGCTGAGCTCCTGGCCGAGCGGGGGATCACGGCCATCAGCATGGATGCCATCCCGCGCATCACACGCGCCCAGAGCATGGACTCGCTGTCCAGCCAGAGCACCGTCGGCGGGTACAAGGCTGTCCTGCTGGCAGCCAGCCGGCTGCCGAAGTTCTTCCCGCTGCTCACCACGGCGGCGGGCACCGTCCGTCCGGCGCACGGCCTGATCATGGGTGCCGGAGTGGCGGGCCTGATGGCGATCGGGACCGCCCGCCGGCTGGGTGCGGTGGTCGAGGCCTTCGACGTGCGGCCGGTGGTCAAGGAGCAGGTCGAGAGCCTGGGCGCGACATTCATCGAGGTGCCCATGACTGAGGAGGAGAAGGCGTCCGCTCAGACGGCCGGCGGGTACGCCCGCGAGATGAGCGAGGACTACCAGCGGCGCCAGCAGGAGCTCATTGCGGAACGGGTCAAGGCCGCTGACTTCGTCATCACCACGGCCCTCATCCCGGGCCGCCCGGCGCCACGGCTGATCAGCGCCGGGATGGTGCGCACCATGCAACCGGGGAGCGTGATCGTGGACATGGCCGCGGAGGCGGGTGGGAACTGTGAGCTGACCGAACCCGGGCGCGAGGTGGTCGACAACGACGTGACGATCATCGGTTTCACGAACCTGCCGGCCACGGTCCCGACCCACGCCACCCAGATGTACGCCAAGAACGTCCAGACCCTGGTCGACCACCTGGTCCACGATGGCAAGCTGACCCTTGATCTCGAGGACGAGATCACGCGCGGGGCGACCATCACCCACGGCGGGAAGATCGTTCACGAGGCGACCGCCCAGGCTCTCGCGACGCAGATTGCCGCGCGACCCGCCGAGGCCAAGAAATGACCGAGGCGCTGGATCCCCAGGCTCTGGTCGACGCCCTGCTCGTCCTGGTCCTGGCCGCGTTCGTGGGGTACGAGGTGGTCAGCAAGGTCCCGACCATGCTCCACACCCCCCTCATGTCGGGGGCGAATGCGATTCACGGCGTGATCGTGGTGGGCGCCATCATCGTGACCGCCACAGCCGGGTCGCCGGTCCAGTTGGGCCTGGGACTCCTTGGGGTGATCCTGGGAACGGTCAACGTGGTGGGCGGCTTCGTGGTCACGGATCGGATGCTCGAGATGTTCCGGGGCCGACGGGACGACAAGGCATCCGCCGACCAGGCATCCGGCGACCAGGCATCCGGCGGGAAGCCATGACGACCCTCGGGCTGGCAACGTTCGGTGTCTACCTGGTCAGCTCCGTCTCGTTCATCCTGGCCCTGAAGTTCCTGGCCTCGCCCCGAACGGCGCGCACCGGAAACCTGCTCGGAGCGGCCGGCATGGCGCTGGTGGTGGGGTGGACCGTGTTCACCGTGCCCGGGCTGCTTGCCAACTGGTGGGTTCTCGCGGTGGGTGGGCTGATCGGGTCCGTCATCGGCGTAATCGGCGCCCGCCGAGTGCCGATGACCGCCATGCCCCAGATGGTGGCCATCTTCAACGGCGCCGGCGGCGGGGCTGCTGCCGTGGTGGCCGTTTCGGAATTCCTGACCGCAACCGCCGAAGGCGGGGCCGGAAGCGAGCTCCTGCCGGTTGTGCCAGTGATCGCCACCCTGCTGGGCGCCGTCATCGGATCCGTGTCATTGACCGGCTCGATCGTGGCCTTCGGCAAGCTCCAGGGGTTCATCGCCCCCCGCCCGGTGACGTACCCCGGCTCGCGGATCGTGGCCGGGCTCCTGTTGGCCGCGCTGCTGGCGATGGCCGTCGCTCTCGCCTTCGTCACCAACGACACGACCCTGTTCCTGGTCTTCGTTGGGCTCGCCCTGGTGGCCGGGGTGGTGCTCGTGATGCCCATCGGCGGGGCGGACATGCCGGTCGTCATCAGCCTGCTGAACTCCTACACCGGCATCGCGGTGGCGGCCACGGGGTTCGTACTGGGCAATTACGCGCTGCTTATCGCGGGGACGCTGGTCGGGGCATCGGGGGCGATCCTGACCCAGCTCATGTGCCGGGCCATGAACCGGTCCCTCCTCAACGTCCTGTTCGGCGCGTTTGGGACCGGGGGCGGGGCCGTGGTCGCCGCCGGCGCTGGAGAGCAGGCGGTGCGGACCATCAACCCCGAGGACGCGGCGGTCCTGATGGCCTACGGCAAGAGCGTGATCATCGTCCCCGGTTACGGGATGGCGGTTGCCCAGGCCCAGGCTCCGGTCCGCGAGCTGATGGACCTGCTCCTGGCCCGCGGGGTGGACGTCCAGTTCGCCATCCACCCGGTGGCCGGTCGCATGCCGGGCCACATGAACGTCCTGCTGGCCGAGGCCGACGTCCCGTACGAGCGGCTCAAGGAATTGGACGAGATCAACGACGCCTTCGCGAAGGCCGACGTGGCCCTGGTCATCGGTGCCAACGACGTGACCAACCCGGCCGCCCGGACCGATACCACCTCGCCCATCTACGGCATGCCGATCCTCAACGTGGATCACGCCCAGAACGTGATCGTCCTGAAGCGCAGCATGGCCGCCGGCTTCGCGGGGATCGACAACCCCCTGTATGCCGATCCCAAGACGGCCATGTTGTTCGGCGACGCCAAAGACACGGTCCAGGCACTCGTGGCCGGGGTCAAAGCCGCCTGACCGCGGCCATGGCCCCCGGCCCGAGGGCGCGACTCCGCGAATGTCCACCAGGTGTACATAACGGCCAATATCCGGCCCCGTGCCACCCGTTGCCTGGCCTTTCTTGCCCGAAATGATCACTCCGCGCACAAAATGGCCAATATATGGACGATTCACGCCTCCACGCCGCCCCTTTTTGGCCGATGTGTACGCCCCGTGTACAACGAGCCGGGGTCTGCCCCGTCCTGGCCAAAGGCGGCTAGCGGTTGACGCGGACCGCCCGCAACACGGCGCGCAGGCCGGCCCGCTGCCCGTACAGCAGCACACCGGCGGAGTAGATGCGGGCGGCCACCCACAGGGCGAGCGCGACGCCGACGATCAGGAACACGAACGCCAGGCCGATCTCCCACGGCTCGATATTGCCCAGCACCATCCGGATCGGGATCAGGTACGGGCTGAAGAACGGCACGAAGGACAGGGCACGGACCCAGTCGGCATCGGGGACGTTGAGCGCGGTGAACGACGCGAGGTAGCCGGCCACCCCGATCAGGATCATGGGCCCGGTGATGTTCTGGACCTCCTCCTGGCGCGAGGCGGTCGAGCCGAGAGCGGCATACAGCGTCGCGTACAGCCCGAGCCCGCCGACAAAGAACAGACCGACCACCGCCAGCAGCCCGGTATGTCAAACGCCGAGCGGCAACCGGTTAGAGTCCCGGCATGGACGGATGGAATGGCCGATGGGTGGTCTTCGACGTCGGCGAGACACTGGTCGACGAGACCCGGGTGTGGGGCGCCTGGGCCGATGTCGTCGGCGTCCCTCGGTTGACCTTCATGGCCGTCTTGGGGGCGGTGATCGCCCGCGGCGGGGCTCATCCGGAGGTCTTTGCGGCGGTCGGCTCCCCGCACTGGGAACGGCATCGCGACGAATTGGAAGCGGCCTACGGCGGCTTCCGCGAGGGCGACCTGTATCCCGACGTGCGGCCCACCCTGGCCGCGTTGCGAGCGGAGGGATACCGCGTGGCCATCTTCGGCAACCAGCCCGCCAACCGCACTGCTGAGCTGCGGGCCCTGGACCTGCCGGCCGAAGTGGTAGCCATGTCGCAGGAGATGCAGGTCGCCAAGCCGGATCCGGCGTATTTCGCCCGCGTCCTCGAGCTCCTGGGAGACCCGGCGCCGGATTCGGTGGCCCACGTGGGGGATCGGATCGACAACGACGTCATTCCAGCCATGACAGCCGGCTTCCGATCGGTCTGGATCCGGCGCGGCCCGTGGGGCGTTATCCAGCGCCTTCCAGACGGCGCGCGACCGGCTGCGGTGATCGACTCGCTGTCTGAGCTCGGTGCCCACCTCGAAGAGGCCTTCGCGGCCTTGCCGCCCGCGCCGACATCGGTCTAGACTCGGCGCGAGGGCCGGACCGGGCCCGTATCGCCGGTCGAGGTGGAGACTGCGCATCCGCTGCGCAGTTTCTTGATTATCTGGCGCGCCCGAGGAGCAGGGACTGACCGATGACCAGCCGCGAGTCCATCACCAGCCAGACTCCCATCGCTGATGCCGACCGCCTCCTCACCGCCGAGGCGGTCGTGGTGCACCGCCACGACAACCTCGAGATCATTGCCCAGCGCGCGGTCGACAACCCCATCTGCCGGGTGCTATCGGTCGTGGACGAGGAGGAACACTTGGTGGGGCTCATCCCGATCAGGATCCTGGTCAACGACATCTTCCTCAAGATCGTGCCCGAGGAGTTCCTCGGCGAGATCGCCGATCTGGATGCCGCCCTCCAATACGCCAGCCACATCGCTGCCCGGACCGCCTCAGACATCATGATCGAACCGGTCAGCCTGCGGCCGACCGAGACCGTTCGCACCGCCTTCGAGCGGATGCACCACAGCCGGATGAACGGGCTGCCGATCTGCGATCCGGATGGAAGAGTCATCGGTTACCTGGACATGCTGGAGCTGCTGCTCGTGTGGATCAGGTCCACCGGTCGGAGCGCACTGCTGCATCCGCCTGGCGAAGAGACCACCTGATCGTGTCAGGCGTATTGGGCGGGGAGGCGGCGTTCTGGGCCGCCGTCACGGTCTTCGTCGTCACCTATGCGCTGATCGCCACCGAGCGAATCCACAAGACCGTCGCGGCACTGCTCGGGGGTGTGGCCATCATCCTGCTGGGCGTCGTCTCCCAGGAGCAGGCGTTCGAGGCCGTCGACTTCAATGTCATCTTCCTGCTGGCCGGGATGATGCTCCTGGCGGCCATCATTCGCCGGACCGGGGTCTTCGGCTGGCTGGCGGTTCGAGCCGCCCGCCTGGCTGGGGGTGACGGTTATCGGATCCTGGTCGTGACCAGCCTGATCACCGCCGTCGCGTCTGCGCTCCTGGACAACGTGACCACGGTCGTCCTGGTCGGGCCAATCACCCTCTTCCTGGCGGCCCGCCTGGGGCTGAGCCCGATGCCCTTCATTGTCAGTGCCATTCTGGCCAGCAACATCGGTGGCGCTGCGACCCTGATCGGCGACCCTCCGAACATCCTGATCGCCAGCGCCGCCGGACTCGACTTCGTCGCCTTCCTGGCGCACATGGCGCCGCTTTCCATCCTCTGCCTCATCCTGTACCTGGCTGCGGCTCGATGGCTGTTCGGGAGTCAGCTCCGCATCGCCCCCGAGCTGCGCGATGAGCTGCTCGCCATGGACGAGCGCCAGATGATCAGCGACCCGGGCCTCCTCAGGATCTCGATCATCGTTCTGTCGGCCACGCTGATCGGCTTCCTGCTGCATGGGGCCCTGGGGTATGAGCCTGGGACCGTGGCATTGGCGGGCGCGGCCATGCTCCTGCTGCTCTCTCGCATCGAACCCCACGAGGTCCTGCGCGAAGTGGAGTGGACGACGCTGTTTTTCTTCATCGGCCTGTTCATCATGGTCGGCGGGATCATCGAGGTGGGGCTGATTGACTTCATCGCCGACAGCATTGCCAACGTCACGGGCGGCGAGCTGGCCTCAACCTCGATCCTGTTGCTCTGGCTGTCCGCGATCCTGTCCGGGATCATCGACAACATCCCGTACACCGCGACCATGATTCCCGTCGTCGATCAGCTGGTCGCCAACCAGGGCCACGCCGCTGACGTCCTGTGGTGGTCGCTGGCCATCGGGGCAGATTTCGGCGGCAACGCCACCGTGATCGCAGCTTCGGCCAACGTCACCCTGGCCAGCCTCTCGGAGCGCGAGGGCCATCCAATCACCTTCCGGACGTTCGCCCGGTATGGAATACCGGTCACTCTGGCGACCATGCTCATCGCCACCGCCTACGTCTGGATCCGGTACCTGGTTTGACCGTGGACCCAAGCTGGAGGCCCCTCGCGGACGAGGGGCCTCCAGCGGTCTGCAGATCGGTGGGCTTACACCCGAGCACAGCCGGTTACTCGCCGCCGGGTGTGATCTCCACCTCCGCCTTCACCCAGCCCTCGCCGGTGGTGTCCTCGTCGCCCAGGGCGTCCAGCGCCTGCTGGGCCAGGTCGGTCCGGTAGGCGTCGTCTGACGGCTCGCCGGCCAGGATGCCACCTGCCAGTGCGGTTTCGACCATCTGCGCCCAAGCCGCTGGATCGAGGATGCCGATCCCGTTGGGCGACGGCCAGATCAGGTTGCTGATCTCGTTCATCTGCCACTTCTGGTGGCCTGCCCCCAACGTGCTACCCGCGTCGACAACGAACTGCTCGCAGTCGGCGGGATTGTCGCGGCAGTAGATCCAGCCACGGAAGGTGGCCTTCAGGAACTTGACCGCGGTGTCCTCATTGTTGCCCTCGGCCAGCCATGAGGCACGCGCCCAAATGGCGTCCTGGAGCATGGCCGTCCCGACCTCGTTGTAGTCGATGACGTTCAGGTCCTCGGGCTGGAACAGCTCACCGGTGTCCGGGTTGACGGTCTCCAGGAGCTGGGCGTACTCGTTGTAGATCATGGCCTCGGCCACGTTGACGCAGTCGGTGTCCTCGGCACTGCATCCGTCATAGGCGTTGATCAGCAGCGTCATGTCGAATGGCTGTTCGACGCGGGTGAAGTCCACCCCGTCCTCCAGGCCGATGAGCCGGGCGGATGCCACAACCTCGAGCTCGTTGCCGAAGCCCCACGCCCCGACCTTTTGGCCGGCGAAGTCCTCGACCGAGTCGATGCCGCTGTCCGCCCAGGCGACCGACAAGGTGCCGGCGCGCTGGAAGATCTGGGCGATGTTCACCAGGTCGGACCCGGTCTCGCTCTCACGCGCCTGGAGCACCTTGGGCACCCAGGACACGGCGAACTCGGGGCCGTCTGCCTTGGATCCTTCAACCTGTGGGAAGACCTCGGGGCCTCCCGGGATGATCTCGACGTTCAGTCCCTCGTCCTCGTAGTAGCCCAGCGCTTCGGCGGCGTAGTAGCCGGCGAACTGCGCCTGGGGCACCCACTGCAGGACGACCCTCACGCTCGCCGGCTCGGTCGTACAGGCGGCGAGCAACATGCTGGCGCTGACCGCCAGCGCAGCAAAGACACGCGTAACCCTCATCTCCACTCCTCGATGCAACGGCCCGGGGGCGGGCCCTCCGTGAAGACTGATTCTACGAGGTGCCGATCTTCAGGAGATACGGTCCCCGCGGACGGCCGGATGCCACGGGATCGCGACACGCTCGATGGCGACGATGAGCAGGTACATCGCGATCCCGACCACCGAGGCCACGATGATGGCGGCCCACGTCACCTCGAACGAGAGCCTGCTGGCGCTCTGGACCACGATCCGACCCAGGGCCACGTTCAGTCCGCCGAAGTACTCGCCCACCACCGCGCCGATGAGGGCCAGGGTGGTCCCGACCTTCAAACCGGTCAGGAAGAAGGGAAGGGCGTTGGGAACGCGGACCTTGCGGAACACGGCCATCGACCCCGCCGCGTACGAGCGCATGAGCTCCAGCGAGGAGTTGGGCACCTCGGTCAGGCCGCGCAGGACGTTGATCATGATTGGGAAGAAGACGAGGACCGCCGCAATGACCATCTTCGAGGTCGGTGACAGGACGCCAAACCAGTTGTTGGCGATGGGCGCGAACGCGATGATCGGGATGGCGCTGATGGCCACCGCAACCGGCAGCGCGATGTCGCCGGCGAGAGTCCAACGCGAGATGACGAGGGCGATCAGGACCCCCAACACGGTCCCGATGACCATCCCGCCGGCCGCTTCCAGGAAGGTCGTCTGGGCCGCCGGCCAGATCTGGTAACCCACATCCCAGTTCTCGACCAGGGCGTTGGCGATCGACGACGGCGCGGGCAGGATGAAGGAGCGCACGTCCAGGCTGCTGATGACGACCTCCCACAGGACGAGCGCTGCGAAGAACACCACGATCGCCGGCAGGTTGCGACGAAGCGCCCTCATCCGATTCCGCCTTCGGCGGCCGCCCGGTCGAGGGCCGCGTCATCGGTCTCCACCCGGCCGTTCATGCCCCGGCCGTCCATGCCGCGCAGCGCCTCGCGGACCTCGGTCACGAGCTCGAAGTAGCGACGGTTCTCGCGCGTCTCGACTGTTCTGGGCCGCAGTAGGTCGATGTCCACGACCTTCGTGATGCGTCCGGGGCGGGCGCTCATGACCGCCACCCGCGAGGAAAGGAACACCGCCTCGGGAATGGAATGGGTCACGAAGACGACGGTGATGCCGGTCTGGGCCCAGACCTTCAATACCTCGGAGTTCATTCGCTCGCGGGTCATCTCGTCCAGCGCGCCGAACGGCTCGTCCATGAGGAGCAGCGCCGGCTCGAAGGCCAGGGCCCGTGCAATGGACACCCGCTGCTGCATGCCGCCCGACAGTTGGTACGGATGGTGTCGACGGAAGTCCGACAGCTCCACCAGCTCCAGCATTTCGGCGACCCGCGCCTCCCGGGCCGCCTTTTCGGTTCCGATCAGCTCCAGCGGCAGCCGCACGTTCTCCTCGACGTTGCGCCAGTCGAACAGGACCGGGGACTGGAAAACGATCCCGTAGTCCCGGTCCACCCTCGCCTGCTGGGCCGGCTTGCCGTTGACCGTCACCGTGCCGCTGGTGGGCACGGTCAGGTCGCCGATCAGCCGCAGCAGCGTGGACTTGCCGCACCCTGAAGGACCGATGAGCGAAACGAACTCTCCCTGCCCGATCGACAGGTCGATCCCGGAAAGGGCGGTCATCGTGCCCCGGCCCGGGACGTCGAAGGTCTTCGTGACGCTGGCGATCTGGACCACGGCCTGGTTGGTCATCGCGCGCCCTCAGATCGCGACGTCAGGGGCACGGTCGCGCAGCCACCACAGCTCCGCGATCCGGACGAGGAGGTAGAAGCTGATGCCCAGCAGAGCGGTGACCAGGATGGCAGCCCACAGCTTCTCGGGGCCTGTGATGTAGGTCTGGTTGAAATCCAGGATGGCGCGCCCAAGCCCGTCCTGGACCCCGCCTGGCCCCTCCCCGACGATCGCGCCCACGATGCTCGCCGTGGCCGCGATCTTGAGCGCGGTGAACAGGTAGGGGACCGATGCCGGCATCCGCAGCTTCCAGAAGATCGTCCGCCGCTTGGCCGCGTACGAACGCATCAGCTCCAATGCACGCGGATCCGGTGAACGGAGCCCACGGATCATGGCAATCGTGACCGGGAAGAAGGTCAGGTAGGTGGCGACCACCACCACGGCCAGGATCTCGTTGCCCACGAAGAAGACGATCATCGGGGCCAGGGCCACGATTGGAATCGTCTGGCTGGCCACGACGTAGGGCACGAACGCCCGCTCCAGCAGCTGCGAGTGGACAAATGCCGCCGCCAGCGCGATCCCGGTCACGGCGCCCAGCGCGAAGCCGATGGCCGCCTCGCGCCAGGTGTACAGCGCCTTTCCCACCAGGAACATGAACAGCGACGTGTCGGCGCTCCTGCGCCATGGCTCGCCCAGCGCGGCCGCGATGGACCACACGTGCGGCAGGTTGATATCGCTGGCGAACTTGAGATCCAGTGGCGGTGTCCAGATGAGCTCCCCGTTCACCCGCCACGGGTCGCCGCCAACGAACTTGACGCCCTCCCACAGGACGAGCACCAGACCGATGAAGCCCAGGATCGCGAGGAGCCGCCGGCGCCGGGGGTGTTTCAGCGGTCGCTCAGGCGACCGCGGCATCGGTCACCTCGAGGGCGCGATCGATGATCGCGAACCCCTCGCGCAGCTGCTCCTCGGTGATGCACAAGGGGGGGTTGGTGAAGACCTGGTGCCAGTGCTGCATGGTGTACAGCCCGTCCGCTCGCAGGCGGGCGTCGAGGGCGGCCATCTCCGGGGAGGAGGCGTTGAACGCGGTCATCGGCTCCATGGTGTCCCGGTTGCGGATCAGCTCGATGACCCCGAACAGGCCGATGTTGCGGGTGGTGCCCACGCTCGGGTGGCGCGCCTCCAGATCGGTCAGCAGCTCGTGCATGACCACGCCCAGGCGGGCCGCGTTTCCGACCAGGTCGTCGTCGCGCAGGACGCCCACCGCGGCGATGGCTGCGGCGCAGCTCACCGGGTGGGAGGAGTAGGTCAGGCCGCCGTAGTAGACGCGGTCGTCGAAATATTCGGCGAGCTCCGGCGTCATGGCCACCGCCCCCAGCGGCAGATACGAGCTGGTCAGGCCCTTGGCCATGGTCAGCAGATCGGGGACCACGTCCCAGTGGTCCACCGCGAACCAGCGGCCGGTCCGGCCGAAGCCGGCCATCACCTCGTCGGTGATCATCAGGATCCCGTGCCGGGTGCACAGCTCGCGGATGCCCTGCAGGTAGCCGTCGGGCGGTATCAGCACGCCGTTGGTGCCGGTGACCGTCTCCAGGATGAAGGCCGCGATGGTGTGCGGGCCCTCGTACTGGATGACCTCCTCGAGGTACTCCAGCTGGCGATCGACCGGCTCCGGTTCGGTCTGGCCCCAGCGCCACGGGTCGAGGACCCGGATCACGCCCGGGACACCCGGCTCGTTGGCCCAGCGGCGAGGGTCGCCGGTGACGCTGATCGAGCCCGCCGTGGCGCCGTGGTACGACCGATGGTGGGCGATGACCTTCTGCCGCCCGGTGGTGATCCGCGCCAGGCGCAGAGCGTTCTCGTTGGCCTCCGCCCCGCCAAGCGTGAAGAAGAACTTGTTGAGGGTGCCCGGGGTCAGGGTCGCCAGCAGTTCGCCCAGTCGTCCGCGGACTTCGGTCGCGAACTGGGGGGCGGCGAACGCGAGCTTGTGCGCCTGCTCCGAAATGGCATCCGCCACCCGCTTGTCGCCATGGCCGATGTTGACGCTCATCAGCTGGCTGTTGAAGTCGATGTACCGCTTGCCATCCGGATCCCAGAAGTAGATCCCCTCCCCGTGGTCGATGGCGATGGGGTTCACCTTGGCCTGGGCCGACCAGCTGAAGAACGTGTATTGCCGGTTGAGGGCGACGACCTCCTCGGCGGTCAATCGGCGGGTGGGCGTGACGGTCATGCGGCCGATTACACCACAACCCGCTGCGGACCGGCACCGGGACCGCGCCCCCGCACGTGGGGCATGCGTATCAGCCACGCAGGCGCTGTCTGCGGTCTGAATCGACCGTTTCCTGGGCCCGCTGCATGCCGGACGTGCAGGGCGGCCATGAATAGGCCTCATGTTGGCCGATACGCCTATGCGGCGTGCACCGAAGGCGTGGCAGGGCAACAAGCGAGGTGATGCCTAGGCCTTGATCGGGTCGCGGAGTGGCTGGCCCACCAGGCGGGCGAGGCGTTCGGCGAGCGCCCACCAGTCGTAGGCCTCGGTCACCTGGCTGGCGGGGAGCCGGAAATATCGGTCAGTGGAGACGTAGGTGGGGATGATCCTGTCCAGGATGGCCTCGACCTCGTCACGGAACGCGTCGCTGGTGGAGCGGACGCCATCGGGGAGGAGCGCGACGTCGGGGAGCAGCCGCACGAACAGGTCATACGTCTGCGCCCAGCGCCGGACCAGGGGTTCGACGCCGAACGGATCAGCGCCATCGGTCACGCGCAGGAAGTAGGCGAAGTTGTCGACCACGCTGCGGTCGGTGACCAGGATGTCGGCCCGGCCCCGGAGCTCCAGCTCCTGCTGGACCTGGGCCATCAGGACCCACAGCTGGGCCTCGGCCGTGGCGCCCTCGTTGAGGCCCAGCGGGTTGAAGCGGATGAGCTCGCGGCCTACCTCGACGGAGCGTCCGGCGCGTCCAACGGTAGATGCGAAGGCATGGACCGCGTTCGTCTTGCGCACCGAGTGCGAGCCGATGAACGCGATCTTGGCCGGGCGGCTCCAGGGCACGGAGACAGGGTAGCGGGCAGGCCCATAGCCGGGTGTAGAGTACGCACCTTCCGACCCGACGCCGCTCTCTCACGGAGGGTTGAACACACCGATGGCGCGCATCGTCCGGGCAGCGCTGCTGCAGGCCGAGTGGACCGGCGACAAGGAAACCATGATCGCCAAGCACGAGAAATACGCGCGCGAGGCGGCCACGCAGGGCGCCCAGGTGATGTGCTTCCAGGAGCTGTTCTACGGACCCTACTTCTGCCAGGTCCAGGACCCGCAGTACTACAGCTACACCGAGAAGATCCCCGACGGGCCGACCACCAAGCGCATGCAGGCACTGGCCAAGGAGACGGGGATGGTCCTCATCGTGCCGATGTACGAGGAGGACGAGGACACCGCGGGCATCTACTACAACACCGCGGCGGTCATCGACGCCGATGGGTCGTACCTGGGCAAGTACCGCAAGACTCACATCCCCCACGTCAAGGGCTTCTGGGAGAAGTTCTATTTCCGTCCCGGGAACCTGGGGTATCCGGTCTTCGATACCAAGGTCGGCAAGGTTGGCGTCTACATCTGCTACGACCGCCACTTCCCGGAGGGCGCGCGAGCGTTGGGCCTGAACGGCGCCGAGATGGTGTTCATCCCGTCGGCCACGTCCCGTGGCCTGTCGGAGTACCTGTGGCGCGTCGAGCAGGTCAGCCACGCCCTGGCGAACGGCTACTTCGTGGGCACCATCAACCGGGTCGGGATCGAGCCGCTGGGCGACGACGACTTCTACGGCCAGTCGTACTTCGTGGATCCGCGCGGCCAATTCGTGGGCGAAGTCGGCGACGCGCACGATGAGGAGTTGATCGTCCGTGACCTGGACCTCGACCAGATCCTCGAGGTGCGCCAGACGTGGCAGTTCTTCCGCGATCGCCGGCCGGACGCCTACGACGACCTTGTCCGGCCCTGACCTGCCGGTTCACACCGCCTTACTCCCAAGACGTGTACATCTTCACCGATGACCCCATTCCATACGGCTGTGGCTCAGTTTCGGTATGCCCGTACTCACCTCGGGCGTAGCAGCGCCCGTTTTCACCGCTCAGCCACTCCCTGATGCGCCGATGTACACGCCCACTGTGTATCCAAGGGCTCGGAACGAATGACAAGAGATAGTTGAGACCCGGCATGGACTTCGGGTTCACCCTCAAGCTGGAGCACGACCCCGCGCGGACGCTGGACCTGACCCGACGCGCCGAGGCGAACGGGTTCACCCACGGCTGGGTCTTCGACTCCCACGTCCTGTGGCGCGACCCCTACCCGCTGCTCACCCTCATGGTGGGGGCCACCGAGCGCATGCGACTCGGGACCTGCGTCACCAACCCGGCCACCCGCGAGCCATCGGTCACCGCCTCGACCCTCGCCGCGCTGAACGAGATCAGCGGGGGCAGGATGAACCTGGGGATCGGCCGCGGGGACAGCGCCCGGCGGGTGCTTGGCAAGCCACCGACCACCATGAAGACGCTCGAGGAGGCCATCGGCGTCATACGGGATCTGGTCGAGGGCCGCGCAGTCACCTACGAGGGCACGGAGCTCCAGTTGACCTGGGCCGGCCGATGGCACCTCCCGGTCTGGGTGGCGGGCTACGGACCCATGGCCCTGGCTATGACCGGCCGAGTGGCGGACGGGCTCATCCTCCAGCTGGCCGATCCGGACCTCATCCGCTGGTTCGTCTCGCAGCTTCGCGAGGCCGAGGCCGCCGCCGGCCGCCCGTCGGGCTCGATCAAGGTCCAGGCCGCCGCGCCCGCCCACGTGGGGCCTCGAGACCTGGGCCAGGACCGGACCCGCTGGTTCCCCGCCCTGGTCAGCAACCATGTCGTGGACTTGGTGAACAAATACCCCCGCGAGCAGCTCCCCGAGGCGTTGACCGGTTACGTCACCGAACGCGAGGGCTACGACTACCACCACCACGCGGAGGTCGGCTCCGCCAACGCGGCCTTCGTGGGCGACGAGGTCACCGACCGCTTCTGCGTTCTGGGCGAGCCGGCCGAGCACGTTGCCAAGCTCCACGAGCTGGCGGAGGCGGGAGTCGATCAGTTCAACCTATACCTCATGAACGGAGACGAGGAGGAACAACTGGACCGATACGGCCGCGAGATCGTGCCGGCTCTCCGGGAAGCGACCGCCAGCCGGAAGGGTGGGTGCTGATGAATCGGACGAGACTGAGCCTGTACTACCTGGTCAGCTATCTCGCCGTGGCAGGGCTCGCGCTGTTCCTGGTGCCGAGCTTCGCGCTTCCGCTGCTGCTGTCTAACGGCGATTACGGCGACGTGTTCCCGCGGCTGGCGGGGATGGTGCTCATCGGTCTGGCGATCCTCGTCGGCCAGATCATCCGGCTGCGGATCGAGGCCCTGTACACGACGACGCTCGGGGTTCGGGTCTTCTTCCTGTTCGGCCTTTCGTTCCTGTTCGCGATCAGCGGCGACCCATTCTTCCTGGTCGTCTTGGGCATCGTTGCGGTGGGCGTGATCCTGACCGCGTACAGCTACCTTCGAGATCGCCAGGTTTAGGTCGAGCTCGTCGCGGGGTTCGACGATAGGGGTTGACATATATCGCGTATCGTTATATCGTGTAGCGATATAACGGAGCAGGGAGCAAACCTGGTGGCCAAGCAGCCCAACCCAACTGAGGAACTGAGTCCCTTCGCGGCCCCCGCCCTCGTGGTGCTCGCCACGCTCGCCGATGGGCCCAAGCACGGGTACGCGATCATGCAGGAGTCGGAACGTCTGAGCGGTCAGGCACTCGGACCCGGCACCCTGTACGCGGCCCTGGCCCGGCTCGAGCGCCGCGGCCTCATCGAGGCCATCCCTTCTGACGACCGCCGGCGACCGTATCGGCTGACAGGCCTCGGCGCCACGACTCTGCAGGCCCACCTGGATCAGCTCCAGTCCTTCACCCGGCAGGCGCGACACCGCCTCGAAGGGGGAGTCGCATGAGCCCTCGCCAGCTGGTTGCGCTCTATCCGGCGGCGTGGCGGCGACGCTACGGTGAAGAGTTCCTGGCCCTCCTCGAGGAGCGGCCACCAAGCGGCGCCCAGGTGCTGGACATCGCCTGGAGCGCCATCGACGCCCACCTGTTCCCACAGGCCCCGGAAGGGAGGTTTCGAATGTTCACCCGCATCGCCGGCATCGCTGCCTTGGGCGCCGGTCTGGCTCTCCTCATCGGCTTCATGGGGTGGCTCATCCCGAACGTGAACGAGTACACGGTCCCGGCCTTCTCCACCCTTGCCATCATCGGCCTGGTTGGCGTCCATCTGCGCCAGGTCGCCGTGCGACCGGTCCTGGCATGGTTCGGTTTTGTCGCGGCGCTGTTCGGGCTCGCAATGGCCATCGCCTCGATCGCCCTCGGCCTAGCCGGCGAGCTGCCGCCATTGGGTGGCGAGTTCGCGTACCTGGGCGGCGTCGCCCTGTTCATCGGATCCGCGGTTCTCGGTGCCGTGATGCTGGCCATCGCGGTGTTCCCGATGCCGGTCGGGCTTGCGTTCACGATCGGGGCTCCGCTGGCCATGATTGGCCTCCTGATCGGCGCCGGCGCAGCCGCGCCCGAAGCGCTCAGCTTCGTGTCCCAGGTTGGCATCGTGCTGTACGCCGTAGGCTGGTTGGGTGCGGGGCTGAGCCTGCTGATCGCGCAGCCCCGGGAGGGCGTCCTCAGCCAGTCAATCTGAGCCTGCGAGGGCTCGGGAGTCGACTGACCACTCGCCTGGAACCGTTACTCTTCGGGGGTGGCCGAGAGAACGGTGACCGTCGAGGAACTGCAGCAGGCTGCGGAGGACCGATGGGTGGCGGGCTGGTTGGCGGGGCCGACCTGGACCCGATACGACCGGCTGCCGGTGCAGCCGGGCGACGGCGCCCCGGACCTGGAGCTGCCGGACACCTCGGGCAGCCATCGGCGGCTGTCGGAGTTCTGGGCCTACGGCCCGGCCCTCATCATCTTCATGCGCCACTTCGGCTGCTCGTGCCTGATGGAGCGCTGGGAAGGGCTGCGCGACCAGCTGGACACCTATGCCGAGGCCGGCGCCACCGTGGTGGCGGTATGCCAGGCCGAGCCGGAGCGGGCCGCGGACGTGGCCACGCGCCGCGGATATCGGTTTCCGCTGCTGTGCGACCCGGAGCGCCAGGCCTATCGCGCATACGGCCTGTTGGAGGGTGCGGCGCCGCAGATCCTCCACGACTTCCCGTGGCGGGCCGGAGACGCGGAGACGGCGCGGACGATGTTCGTGGAGCCACGGAGAGGGACGGAGCGGGCGGTCGTGGACTCCCCGTGGCAGCTCCCCGGGGAGTTCGTGGTGGCCACTGACGGCCGCCTGGTCCTGACCCACCGCTACCAGTACTGCGAGGACTTCCCACCCAAGACCGTGCTGCTGGGCGCCATCGCGGCCGCGCAGCGCTGACGAGGCGAGCAGGATGGTCACCACCGTAACCCGCCGCATCGATCGGCTCGCCCAGTCCATCGCCCCGTTCCAGGCCTTCTTCGACGGGCCCTTCGCCAAGCTGAACGCCAACCCGGACATCGCCAACTTCGCGGTCGGCAACCCGCAGGAGATGCCGATGCCCGAGTACGTGGAGGCGCTCCGCGCCCACCTGGAACCGCGGCGCCGGGACTGGTTCGCGTACAAGTTCAGCGAGCCCAAGGCACGGATTGCGGTCGCGCGCAGCCTGAGCGCCCGGACCGGCATGAGCTGGGACCCGGCCGACGTGGCCATGACCAACGGCGGCTTCGCGGCCCTGGCGGTCTCGATGCGAGCCCTGGTCGAGCCCGGCGACGAGGTCATCTTCTTCTCGCCGCCGTGGTTCTTCTACGAGTTCATGATCCTGGCCCAGGACGGGGTACCGATCCGCCTGCACCTGGCCCCGCCCACCTTCGAACCGGACCTCGACGAGCTGGCGGCTGCGATCACGCCCCGCACACGGGCGCTGATCTTCAACTCCCCCCACAACCCGAGTGGGCGGGTCTATCCGCTGCAGACGCTCCACGCCCTGGCCCGGACCCTGACCGATGCTTCCGAGCGCATCGGTCATCCAGTCGTCCTCATCTCGGACGAGCCGTACAACCGGATCCTGTTCGACGGGCGGGAGTTCCACTCGCCGGCCGAGGTCTACCCGCACACGGTCATCACCTACTCGTACGGGAAGACCCTGCTGGCGCCGGGCCAGCGCATCGGCTACCTGACCGTGCCTCCGACGTTTCCGGGCCGAGAGGCTTTCCGGGCCACGGTCCAGGTCGCGCAGCTGGCGACCGGCTACGCGTTTCCCAACGCCCTGCTCCAGCATGCGATCGAGGACCTGGAGCGGCTGTCGATCGACGTGGCCGCCATGCAGCGCCGCCGCGACCGGCTGCTGGGGGCGCTACGGGATATCGGCTACGAGACGACCATGCCGGAGGGCACCTTCTACGTCATGGCCCGCTCACCGATGGCCGATGACGTCGCCTTCACGGACCTGCTGGCCAAGCACCGTGTCCTGGTCCTGCCCGGCACCGTGGTCGAGGTCCCGGGCTGGTTCCGGATCAGCCTGACCGCATCGGACGATATGGTCGAGCGGGGTATCCCAGGCTTCGCGGCCGCTTTCGCGGAGGCTTCCGCCTAGCCGGGCTGCGGGCGTTACCATCGGTCCATGCGCACGCTGATCACGAACGGCACCATCGTCAACGCCGACGCCACCACTCAAGCTGACGTACTGGTCGACGGCGAACAGGTTGCCCTCATCGGTCAAGACCTGGCGGGCAGCGCAGGTGCCAGCGCCGATCGGACCATCGATGCCAGCGGCAAGTGGGTGATCCCGGGCGCCATCGACGTCCACACCCACATGGAGCTCCCGTTCGGCGGGACCTTCGCCAAGGACACGTTCGAGACCGGCACCCGGGCGGCGGCCTTCGGCGGGACGACGACGATCATCGACTTCGCGGTCCAGCCCCGCGGAGGCAGCCTCCGCGACGGCCTTGATGCGTGGCACGCCAAGGCCGACGGCAACGCAACCACCGACTACGGCTTCCACATGATCATCAGCGACGTCCACGACGACGTCCTGGCCGAGATGGACCAGCTGGTGGACGAAGGCGTCACCACCTTCAAGCTGTTCACGGCCTACCCCGGCGTCTTCTTCTCGGATGACGGGGCCATCTTCCGGGCCATGCAGCAGACCACGCGCAACGGCGGGCTGATCATGATGCACGCCGAGAACGGCCTGGCCATCGACGTTGTGGCCGGCCAGACGTTCGCCGCCGGCGACACGGATCCGTACTACCACGGCGTGTCTCGCTCACCGGTCCTGGAGGGCGAGGCCACCAACCGGGTCATCCGGCTGGCGGAGGCGGCCGGGGCGCCGGTATACATCGTCCACCTGTCGGCCCGCCAGGCACTGGACGAGGTGCGCCGGGCGCGCGACGAGGGGCTGCCGGCGTTCGCCGAGACGTGCCCCCAATACCTGTTCCTGACCCTGGAGGACATGGGCAACGGGTTTGAGGGCGCCAAGTTCGTGTGCTCGCCGCCCCTGCGCCCCGCCGACCATGCGCCGGAGCTGTGGAAGGGACTGGTCCATGACGATCTCCAGGTCGTCTCCACCGACCATTGCCCGTTCGACTTCCACGGCCAGAAGGAGATGGGCCGCGGCGACTTCCGGAAGGTCCCCAACGGCCTGCCGGGCGTCGAGAACCGGGTCGACCTGCTCCACGACGGCGGAGTGGTGGGCGGCCATCTCACGCCCAACCGCTGGGTGGAGGTCCTCTCCTCCGCCCCGGCGCGGATGTTCGGCCTGCCCCAGAAGGGCGCGGTGGCGGTGGGAGCGGATGCCGACCTGGTGGTCTACGATCCCAACCGGCGCCACACCATCAGTGCGGCGACCCATCACATGAACGTCGACTATTCGTGCTACGAGGGCCGCGAGGTCCAGGGCGGGAGCGACGTGGTCCTGTCCCGCGGCAAGGTCATCGTGGACGGGGACCAGTGGCTGGGCACCAGGGGCGACGGCAAGTTCCTCAGGCGCGCTCGTAGCGAGTACCTGCGCTAGACCGATGCGACCGCGCCATGTGCTGACCGCCGCCGCCGCGGCGCTGCTCCTCGCCGCCTGTCAGGCTTCCGCCTCCCCGGTCGCCAGCCCATCCCCGTCGGAGCCGGCCACGTCCGGCGGCCCGCTCCCGTCGTTCGTCGGCGCGGCCGACCTGGAGGCCACGCTGCCCAGCCAGGCAGCCGGCATCACGTTCCAGGCGTTCTCGATGAGCGGCCCCGACTTCATCGCGGGCGAGGTCGATGAACGGTTCGTCACCTTCATCCAATCCCTCGGCGCCGACATCCAGGACGTGTCGGTGGCGATTGCCTTCGGGGCCAACGCGGACGGCACGCAGACCGCGAGCATCCTGGCCTTCAAAGTCATCGGGGCAACCGCTTCCGACCTGATCGACGAGTTCAAGGCCACCGCCGACGAGGGCGCCGACCCGCTGGTGTGGCACCCCGAGACGATCGGCGGCAAGGCGGTCGAGCTGTCCGATACGAATCCCGACTTCCCGACCCCCGTGACGCTGTACGCGACCGGTGACGTCCTGTATTTCGTCTCCTCCACGGACCCGAACGCGACCGAGGAGATCCTCGCCTTCCTGCCCTGAGAGGAGGTCGATAAGCCTGCCCGCGCTGACGCCTCGATGAATGTCGAAGCCCCGGCCTACCGGCCGGGGCTTCGGGCTGCGATCAAACTGAGATCAGTACAAGGCGCCGAAGGTGTTCTCCAGCCAGGTCCGTCGGTTATGGCCGCCTCGGGGCAAGTAGATTGCGCACGAAACCGGTGACTGGTGGCACCGTTGAAAACGAGATTCCGTCACCATTCCCTGAGCGCTGATTGGCCGAAGGACCGCCTGGTGAACTTCGAGGCATTAACGGTGGTAACCAGCTGTAGCACGCGAGGCCAATCCGTCGTGGCAGCCCTGCTTCTAGCGGCGGCGATTACCGCCTGTACCCAACCCGTCCCGGGCGGTGGCGGGGCATCCGAGGCACCGAGCGTGGCTCCGTCCAGCGCCGACGAGCCCGAGGCATCTGCCACTCCGTACACGGCACCCGGCTACTAGACCGCGGCCATCGGCCGCGGGCGCATCGGTCTGGCATCCCGGATAGGATGGGCAGCCGATGACCGTCCGGATTGACGTCGCCGACCGCCTGACCGATGAGAACCGCGCGTGGCTGGCGGCCGAGCTGCGGTACCCGGTGATGGCCACCCTCGACTCAGCGGGCAACCCCAAGCAGAGCGTGGTCTGGTACGACTTCGCGCCGGAGGGCGACGACGTCATCCTGGTCAACAGCCGCAACGAGCGGCTCAAGACCAGGCACCTGCGCCGCGATCCGCGCGTGTCCCTGCTGTTCGAAGACGGGTGGCAGTATCTGGCGCTGGAGGGTCGGGCGGAGGTCGTGGAGGACCCCGTCCGCGGCCTGGCCGACATCAAGGCCCTGGCCGTTCGATACGGCTCCGATCCGGAGCGATTCAACGGCCAGAACCGGCGCACCTTCCTGATCCGCATTGACCGCGTCATCTGGCATCCGTGACCGAGGGATCCAGCAACATTCAGCTGGGGGCCCTGCCCTGGCCCCAGTACACCGATTGGGCCGCGTTGCGCGCGGCGGGGATCCGGGCCGAGGAGCTGGGGTACGACAGCCTGTGGACCTGGGATCACCTGTATCCCATCGTGGGCAGCCATCACGGACCGATGTTCGAGGGCTACCTGACCCTGGCGGCTTGGGTGGCGGCCACCAGCCGGATCCGGATCGGGCTGATGGTGGGCGCCAACCCGTTCCGCAACCCCGCCCTGGTGGGAAAGATGGTCACCCAGCTGGACCACATGAGCGGGGGGCGGATGATCTGCGGGATCGGCGCCGCGTGGTTCGAGGAGGAGCACCACGACTTTGGGCTTGATTTCGGAGCCTCGCCCGGGGAGCGGCTGCGAAGGCTGGAAGAGGCGGTCGTCATCCTGCGCGGGATGTTCGACGGGACCCAGCCGTCGGGGACCGACCACTACGCGGTGCGCTCTGTACGCAATGACCCGCCGCCGGTCCAGGCCCACCTGCCGATCCTGGTCGGAGGGGGCGGGGAGCGGAAGACGCTCCGGATCGTGGCCCGGCACGCGGATGCCAACAACCTGGGCGGCGGTTTCGAGCGGGTCCGGCACAAGGAGGAGGTCCTGTTGCAGCATTGCGCCGAGGTGGGCCGCGACCCGGCCGAGATCGAACGCACCGCGAACCTGGGGGTGGTGGTGATTCGTGACACGGAGGCCGAGGCGCGCCGCGTGCTGGGGGAGCTGGCTGCTCACAACGGCGGCGCGCGGGCATGGCCCAACCAGCTGGTCGGCACGCCGGAACAGGTGGCCGAGGAGTTGCGACGGTTCGTGGGGATCGGCTACCACCACGCAATCGGTGGGTTCCCGGCGCCATTCGACCGTGAATCGATGGAGCGCCTGGCCGGCGAAGTGAGACCGATGGTCGAGGCCGCGGCCTAGCCGTTCCTCGGACGTTCCCGTACTCACGGGACGTGTACATGCGCGCCTGCCTCCGCCGATCGCGCATCACGTGCGCATTGCCACTCACCGGGCGTGTGCGACGGCGCCGAAGGGCACAGTCAACACGCCCCGACACCCATGAGGTGAGTGGGAGCGCGCCTCTTCCTTTTCTGATGCGCTTATGTACACACTGGGCGAGTACGCGAGCCTGAGGAATGACGAGGACCGATGACCCGGGTCGTGCTGCTGTCCGGGGGGACCGGTGGGGCGAAATTGGCGCACGGCTTCCAGCAGGTGCTGCCCGCCGGCGCGCTCGACGTCATCGTCAACGTGGGCGACGACCTGGAGCTGTTCGGCCTCCACGTCAGCCCCGACCTGGACAGCGTCCTCTACACCCTGGCCGGCCTGGTCGACCCGGTGCGCGGCTGGGGGGTGGCCGGTGACACCGACCGGGCCCTCACCATGCTGGAGCGGTACGGCGAGGAGACCTGGTTCTGGATCGGCGACGCCGATCTCGGGACCCTGGTCCGCCGCACGGCGCAGCTCCGTCGGGGTGCCTCCCTGACCCAGGTCACCGCCGACATGGCGGCCGCGCTGGGCATCCCGAGCCACGTGCTGCCCCCCACCGACGATCGGCTTCGCACGCGGGTCCTGACCGATGACGGGGACCTGGAGTTCCAGCGCTATTTCGTCGAGCGCGGCCAGCGCGACGAGGTGCGCGGGATCAGCTTCGAAGGGGCGGCCGAGGCCCGTCCGACGGCTGCCGTGCTCGAGGCGCTGCGGAACGCGGAGCTGGTGGTCATCGGCCCCTCGAACCCCATCGTGAGCATCGAGCCCACCCTGGCCATCCCCGGGCTGCGCGAAGCGGTGGCCACGGCCGCCGGTCGCAAGATCGGCGTCAGTCCCATCGTGGCCGGCCGAGCGCTCAAGGGCCCCACCGACCGCATGCTGGCGTCGCTGGGCCACGAGGTCAGCGCGCTGGGTGTCGCACGTCTGTACTCGGGACTGCTCGACCAGTATGTCCTTGACGAGGCCGATGCCGAGCTGGCGCCCGGGGTGGCAGGCCTGGGCATGCAGCCCCTGGTGGCGCCGACGGTGATGAAGACCGACGCCGACCGAGCCGCGCTGGCCCGGTTCCTGATCGACGCCGCGTCGGGCTAACCTGCCCGCGTGTCAACTCGGATCATCGTTCCGCACCGGGGCCTGGAGCGGGCCAAGACGCGGCTGGCCGGGGTCCTGGATCCGGCTGAGCGCGCGGCGCTGGCCGAGTGGCTCCTGCGCCACGTCCTGGACGCGGCGGTGGCGACGGAACACGAAGTCGTGGTCATCTCCCCTGACGCGAGCCTGGAACCGTTGGCGAAGGCCGCGGGCGCCCAGCTGGCCGTCCAGCACGGGCTGGGACTGAACGCCGGACTGGCGCAGGCCCGGGACGAGGCCCTCCGGGACGGTGTAGAGGTGCTGGCCGTGCTCCACGGCGACCTGCCGGACCTGGCCCCGGCTGACGTCATCGCCCTGCTGGCCGCGGTCAGCGTTCGGGGACCGTCGGTGGCCATTGCGCCGGACGCGGCCGGGCGCGGGACCAACGGCCTGGCCCTGGCGCCCCCGGACGCGATCGGCTTCCAGTTCGGTCGCGACAGCTTCGCGGCCCATCGGGCGGCGGCGAAACGATCCGGGGCGCGGCTCAGCGTGGTGGAGCGGCCGGGCCTGGCGTTCGACGTCGACACGCCGCAGGACCTGGCGGCCTGGCTGACGAGGGGTCACGCCGCGTGATCCAGATCATTCCCCTCGACGGCATCCCGGAGGTGTCGCCCGGGGATGACCTGGGGTCGCTCATCGCGGCGGCGCTGGGCGCCGCCGGCATCGGCCTGTCCGACGACTACGTGCTGGTGGTGACCCAGAAGATCATTTCCAAGGCCGAGGGGCGAGTGGTGGACCTGGCATTGGTGCAGCCGTCGGCCCGGGCGGTCGAATGGGGGGAGCGGTGGGGCAAAGACCCGCGCCAGGTGGAGCTCGTGCTACGTGAGAGCGCCGAGATCGTGCGCATGGCCGAGGGCGGGCTGATCATCAGCCGCACCCGCCACGGCCTGGTGTGCGCCAACGCGGGGGTGGACCTTTCGAACACGGGGCGCGGGGGCGCTGAGCGGGCCACGCTCCTGCCCGAAGATCCGGACCGTTCGGCGCGGCTGATCCGTGAGCGGCTGGGCGAGCTGGCCGGGGCGCAGCCGGCGGTGCTTATCTCGGACTCGTTTGGGCGGCCGTGGCGGGACGGGATCACCGACGTGGCTATCGGGGCGGCCGGGATCGACGTCCTGGCCGACCTGCGGGGCACGGCAGATGCCGATGGGCGTCAGCTCCACGCTACGGTGGTGGCGGTGGCCGACGAGCTGGCGGCGGCGGCCGAGCTGGCGGCCGGCAAATCGTCCGGCCGGCCGGTGGTCTTGGTCCGCGGCTACCCGTACACCAGGCCGGTCGGGGAGGACCGCGGCGCCCAGCCCTTGATCATGGACCGGGCGAGGGATCTGTTCCCCTAGGTCGCGCCGAGGTTACCCGGCCTGACCATGCCCCCAGCATTTGTCTCGATGTTCACCTCATGTACGCATCGGCCAAATTTGACCTGTCGGCGACCCTCGGGGAGGTCAAATCGGCCGTTCATGTACGTTGAGTGAACAAGAGAGGCAGATTCGGGGCATCCGGCCCCTGGATCGGCCGGAGCGCTGGCCGTTCGGTACACCTGGTGAACAAATGCTCCTGGACCGTCGCCTCCCAGGCTAGCCGTGATTCACGAACTACGTTGACTACTGGGCCGGTTGGAGGAAGAGCGAGACGATCTCGCCGTTCTCGACCCGGAAGTTGGCCTCCACGTGGAGCGGCTGGATGCCGGGGCGGATGACCGTCACGTCGGCGATCAGGGACGCGCCCATGTTGCGGCTGTCGTTGACGTACATCCGGAAGCCATCGCCGGCTCGGATGAACCAGCCGCCCACCCGGTCGCGGCCGCGCAGGTTGGTCCGCTCGTCCGAGCCGGGTGTTGAGATGCCCATCACGGCGAACTCCGAGAACAGGTCGACCGCGCGCTCGCGCTGATCGTCGTTGATGAGCTCCAGAAACAGGTCGATGGTCTCGGTGGCGCCCATGGCCCGCGAAGGATACCGTGGGGTCGATGGAACCGCTTCGCATCGGGCTGGTGGGCTGGGGGACCGTGGGATCGGCGCTCGGCGCGCTGGTGGAACGCGGTCCGTTGCCGCTGCGGCTGGCCTGGGTGGCGGTCCGCGAGCCTCGCCGCGAGCGCGGTATGGCACTTCCTGAGGGCGTGCCCGTGGGCGGGGAGCCGGGCCCGCTCGACGAGATCGACGCGCTGGTGGAGCTGGCCGGCAGCGTGTCCCAACCGCGTCGCTGGGCCGAGGCGGCGCTGTCCGCGGGACTGCCCTACGTGACGGCCAACAAAGCGCTCCTCGCCGCGCACGGTGGGGAGCTGGCCGAGCTTGCCGCCCGCCACGGCGGGGCGCTGCTGGCATCGGCTTCGGTTGGGGGTGGAACGCCGATGCTGGAGGTCACCGAGCACCTGGCTGCCTCTGGCCGGGTCCGGCGTCTGCGCGGCCTGCTGAACGCTACCACCACGTTCATCCTGGCGGGGATGGGCGAGGGCCAGTCGTACGACGACGCCCTGGCCGCGGCCCAGGAGGCAGGCTATGCCGAGGCCGATCCGTCGCTGGACGTGGACGGGCGCGACGCGGCCCAGAAGCTCGCCCTGCTGGCCTGGGTGGCGTGGGGTCGCTGGCGCTCGGAGGGGGAGGTGCGCCGGACCGGAATCGTGGGCTGGTCGGTGGCACCCGGCGAGGTGGTGCGGCTGGTAGCCGAGGCCACGTCCGACGAGCTGTCGGTCGGGCCGGTCGCGCTGGATCCCGGTTCGCCACTGGCCGGGCCACGGGGCGTGGAATGCCTGCTCGAGATCGAGCTCGAGGGGGCGGAGAGGATCACCATTCGCGGGCCCGGGGCGGGCCCCGTCTCGGCGGGAGCGGTGTACGCCGACCTTGCGCGCCTGGCACGCGGGGAGCGGCCGATCCTCGGAGGCTGGCCCCGTGCCTGACTGGCCGGTGGTGGGCGTCGCCGGGGCCCGCGGGCTGGTTGGCGGCGTGTTCCTCTCGATCCTGGCCGATGCCGGCCTGCCGGCCGGCTCGCTGCGTGCCTTCGGCACCGAGGAGGGGCGAGTCGATTACCTCGGCGCTCAGGTCCCGGTTCGAGTCCTCGACCCCGATGCCGCTGCTGAGCTCGACGTCCTGTTCCTGGCCACCGATGGCGATGTATCGCGGCAGCTGGTGGAGGGTCCGGCGCGCAGAGTGCCGCTCATCATCGACAACTCGAGCGCGTATCGGCTCGATCCGGACGTCCCGCTGGTCGTCCCCGAGGCCAACGCCGGCGTCCTGGCCGGATACAACGGGCACCTTGTGGCGAATCCCAATTGCACGACCGCGGCGGCGGTGGTCGCGCTGGCCCCGATCCGCGACCTGGCCGGGCTGGAGAGCGTCGACCTGGCGTCGTACCAGGCGGTGAGTGGGGCCGGACGAGCGGGCTTGGATGCCTTCGTCACCGAGCGCGCGGGCGATGGCCGCGCTGCGGCGCCCGATTCGCCGTTCCATGGGCGGATCGCCGACTCGGTGGTCCCGCAGATCGACCGCCTCGACCCGGACGGCTGGAGCGGGGAGGAACGCAAGGTAACTGCCGAGCTGCGCAAGATCCTCGACCTGCCCGAGCTGGACGTGGCCGCCACCACGGTCCGCGTCGCGGTCCACACCGGCCACTCGGTCGCGCTCCATTTCCGGACCGCGCGTCCCACCAACGTGAACGAGCTGGAGGAGGCGCTCCGCCACGCGCCCGGAGTCGAGTACCGGGCCGCCGATGGCTCTGAGCGCCACCCCATGCCGCTCGACGTGGAGGGGCGCGACCCGGTGCTGGTGGGGCGTCTGCGGGCCATTCCGGGCCGCGAACGGGGCTTTGCGATGTTCCTGGCCAGCGACAACCTGCGCAAGGGCGCGGCATTGAACGCCATCCAGGTCGCCGCGGCCGTCGACCCGGCCCGTTTCGGCCGATTGCTCCCGCCACCCCGATGAGTCGGCGGCGGTTCATGGTGGCGGCCCTGGCCGTCGTTCTGGTCATCGGCGCCGCGGCCATCGGCTATGCGCTGGCCGTTTCCTCTCGCGGTCCGACCGCCACGCCCAGCCCGTCTCCGACCTCGCCCGCAGGATTCTCGTGCGTGGTCAGCGTCTCGCCCGCCACGATCGTGGTGAACCCTGACACGGGTCTTGCGGAGGACGCGGTGCTGTTCCTGGCCGGCACCGGCTTCCCGGGGAGCTCGGGCGTGACCCTCGTCCTCACCGGCACGGCCGTCGACTTCGTCAGCGATCCCTCAGGGAGCTTCACGTACACCCTCGCTCCCGTCCCGGGCGACACCTATCCGGCCCCGCCCGACCTCGAGCGCGGGTCATTGACCTGGACCGTCATCGGCTGGGACGCAGCCGAAGCACCCGGGGATTTCGGGAGCCTGCCGCCGCGGGCGTGCGAGACCGAGGTGCAGGTCAGCATCGAGCTCACCCACGACCCCAGCCCCACCCCACCCACCGACCTGTCGGCGGGGGGCTACGCGGAGGTGATCGCCGACGGCGTCCGGGTCAGGATCGCGCCCTCGCCGACCGCCACCGTCATCGGCGCGCTGTTCTCGGGCGACGTGGTGCGCATCCTGGCGCCCGCCCAGGTGGCCGAGGGCTATGCCTGGTATCGGGTCGAGACGGTGGTCATCCAGAGCGGGAACCCGATGACCGGGTACGTGGCGGCCGGCGTCGAGGGCCAGCCGTTCCTGCGGCCCACCACCGCGCCACCGCCGCCCACCCCCACCCCGCTGCCATCGGCCTCGCCCTAGCGGGGGTACTCCACGAAGTCGTACACGTGGTCGTAGTCGGGGGACAGATATGTCACGTCGGGCAGGATCTCGAGATGGGCGCCGAAGTAGGCGTTGAACAGGATTCGGAACGCGTTCACCGGACTGGTCCGGTCGGAGAAGCCCTCAGCCTCCAGGTCGACGCCCGGCATCCGGTAGGCGTTGAGGATGCCGAACTTCCACGCGATGTCGGCATCGGATGCCTCCAGCCACTGGAAGTCCTCCTGGTCGGCGCGGAAGCCGGGCGGCCAGGGGCCCTCGTCCGCGGCGAGGATGATGACCGGATCCGGTTGGCCCGGCTCCACGTCGAGGATCGTGTCGATCACGTCCAACGTTCGGCGGTTGGCGTACTCCAGCTGGATGACGTACTCCTCCTCGTCGCCCCGCTCCTTGGTCTGGGTGGCCGTCGGCATCGACCCGTCGGGGTTGAACACGTACGGCGAGTGGGGGATCGCCAGGTGGGCGAAGGTGAACGTCGGCCCCGCCCGATCGGCAGCCCGCTCGATGGCGTCGAACCCGTGCAGGATGTGGCGCCGGGCGAGCTCGGGGTAGGAGATCGACTCCGGATCTCCCTCGTCCGGTGAGGCGGTCGCCTCCGGCGACAGGGCCAGCAACATGGTCGTGGCGGACAGGATGGCGCTGAACTGGCTGAACTGGGTGTACCGATCGACGACGTCAGCGTCCACGTTCTTGGAGCTGGGCTCCCACCAGTTGCCGATGTGCACGTACTCGTAGCCCAGCTTCTTCAGGGCGGCTGGAGCGGCGAGCCGATGCTGGAGCGCGGCGTGGATGGGCCCGAAGGTGTGCGGCGTGGCCTGGTTGTACTGATCCGGGACGAGGTAGTCCATGCTCAAGGTGCTGACCACCGAAAGGGAGGTCTTCAAGTAGTTGGCCCACGAGTCGTGTGCGATGGTGAACCCGCGGTCCTCGAGGGCCTCGATGAATGGGCCGTTGTCGAAGTTGTACACGTCGCGCAACGTCTCCTCCCCGGCGTAGCGGTCGAGGATGATGTAGTAGATGTCGGGCCGGCCCGCCCCGCCAACGCTGACCGTGGGGATCTCCCCGGTGGTGTCGGGGAACAGGCGGGTGCTGACCACGTATTCGCCGATCCGGAACACGTTGAACAAGACCAAGAGCACGGTCGCGATGTTGAGGACCTGGGTGGCCGGGCCCACCCAGCGCCCGCCACGCCACGCCAGCTGCAGCAAGGCGGCGGCGATCGCGACCCAGAGCGCGGCCAGTAGCCATCGCTGAACCAGAAACTCGTCGACAAGGTTCCAGACGTGCCCGAACGAGAAGAACAGGCCCAGCAGGGCGCTCGTCATGAGGCCCGCCCGGGCCCAATCACGCCGGAACCCGACGCACAGCAGGAGCAGTACCGCGGCGCCGAGCAGGGTGATCCCGAGCGGCATCCACAGCGGCTCCAGGGTCACCTGCTGGTCCGCGTTCTCCGCAAACAGGAAGAGAACCGGGTACGCGGCGATCAACAGGGCGTGCCAGGGCCAGTTCCACCGGGCGCTTGCGCCGGTGATTGGGGCTCGGGTTAACATGATTGAAACACTAGCCGCAGCGAGGCATCCTCATAGCCAATGCCACCCATCGGGTACATCGACCCCGGGTCGGGCAGCCTGCTCCTGCAGGCCCTGCTGGCCGCCATCTTGGCCTTCCCGTTTGTCTTCCGGCGCACGATCGGCGGATTCTGGCATCGGTTGCGAGGTGAGCGTGTGGACGAGCCGGTGCCTTCCGAGGTCCGCTCGTCTGACGGGCCAAATCCCGGCCACAGCTGACAGCCGATGGCGCCGCCGGGCGCCCACGCTGAGCCGGGGATGATCGACCCCGCATCTTTCCGCGATCCGTCTGGGTACATCTTTCGCCGCGACGGCGTTCTGTACCGCGCCATCCAGCCCACGGCGACCGCGGACTGGACCGCGTTCGAGGAGCGCGGGCTGGCGGCGGCCCTCATCGGCGACGAGCTCTTGGTCAGCCACGCGCTGGTCCCGTTGGACCTGGCGCCACTTCCCGGCGCCGCGTTCGTGATTCAGCCCCGTGAGCTTGCGCTCATCTCGTATCCGTACGAGTGGGCCTTCTCGCAGCTCCGCGAGGCGGCGCTCCTGACCCTCGAGGTCCAGCGCCGAGCGCTGGGGGTCGGGATGTGGCTGCGCGATGCGTCGGCCTACAACGTCCAGTTCGACCGCGGGCGGCCGATCCTGATTGACAGCCTCTCGTTCGAGGTCGCCGACCCGTCGGCCCCGTGGCCTGCCTACCGCCAGTTCTGCAAGCACTTCCTTGCCCCGCTGGCCCTGATGGCCCACCGGGACCTGCGGTGCGGCCTGCTGCTCCGCGACTTCATCGACGGCATTCCCCTGGACCTGGCGGCGGGCCTGCTCCCGGGCCGGACTCGATTCGGCGGGCTGCTGCCCCACCTCCATCTCCACGCCGGCGCCGACCGACGCGCGCACAAAACGCGGATCCCAGGCGCCGCCACGGCGCCCAGCGCACCGAGTCGCACGCGAGCGATGTCCGCCACCCGCCACCTGGCCCTCCTGGACAGCCTCCGTCGCACGGTGGAGGGGCTTCGCCTGGAGCCGGGCGGCCACTGGCTGTCGTACACGCGCCACTCGAGCTACACGCCGCAGGCGGCCGAATCGAAGCGCCAGATCGTGGAGCGCCTGCTGGACGCCGCCGGCGGCCAGGTAGTCTGGGACCTGGGTGCCAACGTCGGGACCTACTCCGACCTGGCCGCGGGGCCGGGCCGCCAGGTCATCGCCTTCGACCAGGATCCGTCGGTGGTCGAGTTGCACTGGCGCAACCTGGCGCCCCATGCGCGCGCTTCGGTCCTGCCCCTGGTCATGGACCTGACCAACCCCAGCCCCGCGCTGGGCTGGGCACACCAGGAGCGCCGGTCACTCCTCGAGCGCGGCCCGGCCGACGTGGCCATGGCGCTGGCCCTCCTCCACCACCTCGTGATTGGCAACAACGTGCCCCTCCCGCGCCTCGCGGATGTGCTCGCCCGAGCCGGCCGTCGGTTGGTGGTCGAGTTCGTGCCGCGCGAGGACCCCATGGTCCAGCAGCTGCTCGCCTCGCGGCGTGACATCTTCACCGACTACTCCCTCGACGGATTCCGGGCCGCGTTCGGGGAGCGGTTCGTCACCCTCGACGAAGCGCCGGTGGCCGACAGCCTGCGGACGCTGTTCCTGATGGAGCGTCGCCCGGACTGACGTCAGCCGGGGACCGATGACGCGACCGACTCCGCGTCGCGCATGACGCGCAGGATGTTGCCGTTGGCCAGCCTGGCCAGGTTGTCCTCGGTCCAACCGCGACGGAGCAGCTCGGCGAACAGGTACGGGTAGCCGGAGACGTCCTCCAGGCCAACGGGCCAGAACCGGTTGCCATCGTAGTCGCCGCCGATCCCGACGTGATCGTGACCGGCCACCCTGGCCACGTGGTCCACGTGATCGGCGACCATGCTCAGGGGCGGGATCGGCGGCTTCAGCGACTCGATGATCTCCTCCTCCAGCGCCTGCCGCGCGTCCAGGTCGGTCACGCCGTCCGCGCGCCGATAGAACTCCGCGATGGCGGGGACCAGGACCGCCGCCGCCTCGGGGCTCACGAACCCGGAGACGAACGTGACCATCACCACCCCGCCGCTGGCCGGCATGCGGCGCAGGATCTCGTCCGGCACGTTGCGCGCCACGTCGCACAACGCGCGCGCCGACGAGTGGCTGAAGATGACCGGGGCGCGGCTGGCGTCGAGCGCATCGGCCATGCTCGCGGTCGCCACGTGGGACAGGTCGACCAGCATGCCCAGCCGGTTCATCTCGGCCACGACCTGGCGACCGAACGCCGACAGGCCGCCGTGCCGAGGTTCGCCGGTGGCCGAGTCGGCGATCTCGTTGGTCGTGTTGTGGGTCAGGGTCAGGTAGCGCGCGCCGAGCTCCCAGAATGCGCGCAGCGCCCCCAGCGACCCCTCCAGAACGTGGCCACCCTCCATTCCCAGCAGCGACGCGATCCGTCCGGCATTCATGGCCCGGTCGACCTCGTCCGCGGTGCGGCACAGCTCCAGCTCATCTGGATAACGCTGGATCAGGCGGCGCGCCAGGTCCAGCTGCTCGAGCTGGAGGAGTGCGCGGCCGCTCGGGCCTTCCCCCGGAACGTAGACCGACCAGAACTGGCCGCCCACCCCACCCGATCGCAGACGCGGCAGATCGGTCTGTCCAGGCGATGGTGCGGGGCGATGAAGGTCGTATGCGTCCAGGTCTCCCGGCGCGGCGGGGTACTTGCGGATCGTCCAGGGCAGGTCGTTGTGTCCGTCGATGAGGGGGTGTCGGGCCAGCAGCTCCCGCGCTCGCCGGAGGTCGTCGGCGTCCGGGGTTGGCATCGGCGGAGGATACGCCGTTACCATGAGTGGCCCGTCCCGTACGCGAGGTAGCGATGGAATTCCGCGCCCTGGTCGACGAGCTCTTGGCCGGTTACTTCCGCCTGGATCCGGTGCACGCCACCGACATCGGTCACCACCAGTACGATGGCCTGTGGCCGGACATGACCGATGCCGGCCGCGCGGCCCGGCTGGCGTTCGCCGACGGGGCGCTGGAGCGTCTGCGCGCCATCGATCCGACCACCCTGTCGCGGGACGACCGCATCGACCACCGGATCCTGGTCGGCGCGGCCGACGCGATGCGCTTCAGCGAGGGCACGCTCCAGGAGGAGCGCTGGAACCCGCTGGTCTTCGTGTACCTGTTCGGAAATGGGCTGTTCGCGCTCCTGGCTCGGCCGTTCGCGCCGCTGCCCGAGCGGCTCCGCAGCGCCGCCGCACGGCTGCGTGGGTTGCCGGCAGCCATCGACGCCGCGCGCGCCACGCTGTCCCAGCCCGGGGAGCGCCCGGTCGCCCAGTTCCACACCCAGAAGGCCATCGAGCGCCTGGCCGGCATCGGCAACCTGGCCGACTCGCTGGTCGCTGAGGCGGCCAAGATCGAGGACCCCGCCGTCCAGGCGGAGCTCCGCACCGAGCTGGAGGCAGCCGCCGCGGGGGCCAAGGAGGCCGTGGATGCCTTCGGGGCCTGGCTCCACGACGAGCTGCTGCCAACCGCGACCGGGGATTTCCGGTTGGGATCGGCCCTGTACCGGTCCAAGTTCCGGCACGCGCTGCGGGTCGAGATGGAGCCGTCCGAGCTGCGCGAGCGGGCGCTGGGGGCGTTCGAGGCGGTCCGGTCCGAGATGCAGCGCCTGGCCCGCGAGCTGTGGCCGGCGTGGAAGGGCAAGGAGCCCATGCCGGACAACCCCGACGTCGCGGTCCGCGCCGTCCTGGATGCCATCGCCGCGCACCACCCGGCCGCGGAGGAGCTGCTCGAGTTCTGCCGCGCCGAGAACGAGCGGATCGAGGCCTTCTGCCGCGACATCGGGCTCATCGGCCTGGCGGACGAGCCCCTCGAGATCATGTGGACCCCCGAGTTCATGCGCTCCTTCGGCGGCATGATGCTCATCCCGCCGGGGCCCCTGGACCGCGGCCTGTCCAGCTTCTTCGCCATCACCCCCATGCCCGACGACTGGACCGATGAGCAGCGCGCGTCGTACCTGCGCGAGGACAACGCCCGGATGCTTCGCCTGCTCACCATCCACGAGGCGGTGCCGGGCCACTACCTCCAGCTGGCGTACTCGAACCGATGCCCCTCGCTGGTGCGGGCCATCTTCCAGTCCGGTGTCTTCGCCGAGGGCTGGGCGGTGTACGTGACCCAGATCATGATGGACGTCGGCTACGGGGCCGACGACCCGGCCCTGATGCTGGTCCACTGGAAGTTCTACCTGCGAGCCATCACCAACACGATGATGGACATCGCCATCCACACCGGCGCCATGGAGCGTGAGGAGGCGATGAAGCTCATGGTCGAGCAGGGATTCCAGGAGGAGTCCGAGGCAGCCGCCAAATGGGACCGGGCCCGCCTGTCGAGCACCCAGCTGTGCGAGTACTTCCTGGGCTACACCGAGATCACCGAGCTCGAGCGCGAGGCCCGGCGTCGGGCCCAGGCCGAGGGCACCTCCTTCCGCTGGCGCCCCTTCCTGGAGTCGGTGCTGGCCCATGGCACGCCGCCCACGCCGGTGATCCGCGACATCCTGTTCGGAGGCGCCTGAGCCCATGGGCCGCGGCTTCGGAGCGCTGCGGCATACGAACTTCCGGCTCTACTGGTCCGGCCAGGTGGTCAGCCTGATCGGGACCTGGATGCAGAGCGTGTCACAGCCGTGGCTCGTCCTGGAGCTGGGCGGATCGGCCTTCCAGGTGGGCACCGTCATCGCCCTCCAGTTCGCGCCGGCGCTGTTCCTGGCTCCGATCGGCGGGGTCCTGGCCGATCGGTTCGACAAGCGCGCTCTGCTGCTCGTCACCCAGGCCTTCGCCATGCTCCAGGCCGCCACCCTGTTTGGTCTCACCTTCAGTGGCGTGGTCGAGATCTGGCATATCCAGATGCTGGCCCTGATCCTGGGCGTGACCAGCGCGTTCGACATGCCGGTGCGCCAGTCGTTCGTGGCCGAGGTCGTGCCGCGTGAGGACCTGCTGCAGGCCATCGCCCTGAACAGCGCCTCGTTCAACCTGGCGCGCGTGGTGGGACCCGCGATTGCCGGCGTCGCGCTGGCCGTGTTCGGCAGCGCCTTCAACTTCGGGGTCAACACCCTGACCTACACCGCAGTCCTGGGCTGCCTGCTGCTGATCGACGGGACGACCCTGCACCGGGTCCCGGTTCCACTGGTGCGGCCCAGCATCCGGTTCAGCCTGGCCGAAGGCGTGCGCTACGCGGTCGGCAACCCGAACGTGCTGTGGCTCCTGGTCCTGCTGGGCGGGATGAGCGTCTTCGCCATGAACTTCCAGGTCCTGCTCCCGCTCTTCGCGCGCTTCACGCTGGGGCTGGACGCCGGCGGCTTTGGGGCCCTGTTTGCGGTGATGGGCATCGGGTCGCTGGGTGGCTCGCTGGTGCTGGCCTTCATGGGCGAGCGCCGTCCGCGGCTGCGGCTGATCCTGGGCGGCGGCGTGGCGTTCCTGGCCGCGGAGGTCGTCCTGGGGCTGGTCCGCGTGCCGGCCATCGCGTACCCGGTGGTGGCCCTGGTCGGGCTGGCATCCATGCTCATGGTCAACACCATCAACGCCTCGGTCCAGCGCTCCGTCCCCGACGCGCTGCGGGGTCGGGTGATGGCCCTGTACGTCACCGTGTTCGCCGGTTCGGGACCCCTGGGCGGGCTCTTCGCGGGCGGGGTGGCCCAGCTGTTGGGGCCACCGGCCGGATTCATCCTGGGCGCCGTGTTGGCGTCCATCTTCCTGGTCCTGGCCGCCTGGGGCCTGGGCGTGTTCCGCTCGGACATCCAGAGGCCGTTTGGCGTGCCGGCCGAGTGAGCGGTCCCGCCACACGTCCCAATATGACCCTGGGCCTGCTGACGCTGGCCCACTCCCTGATTCACATGCAGTCCGCCCTCATGCCGCTGGTGTACATCGCGGTCATCGACCAGTTCGGGCTCAACGAGGCGGCCATCGGCCTGTTCATCGCGGTCACCACCGCGGTCGGCGGTGGCATGCAGCTGTCGTACGGGCTGCTTACCCGGTACGTGGCACGCCCGGTCCTGATCGGGGTCGGCCAGATCGTCTTCGGCTTCAGCCTGGTCCTGGCGGGGCTGGCGTCGAGCGTCGGGCAGCTGCTGGCGGCCATCAGCGGGGCGCGGATCGGGGCCAGCCCCCAGCACCCGGTGGGGAACGGGATCCTGGCCGACGCGTATCCGGCCGAGCGTCGCGGGTTCGCGATCAGCACCCACATCGCGGGCGGCAACGTGGGGACCGTGCTGGTGCCGTTCATCGGCGGGGCGCTGCTGGCCGCCGTGGGCTGGAACACCACGCTCCTCCTGTTCGGGCTGCCGCCGCTGCTGGTGGGAGTGCTGATCCTGTGGTTCATCCGCGAGGACCACCAGGCCTATGGGCGCGAGGCGCGCGCGTCGGGGAGCTGGCTGGGGCAGGTGCGCCAGGTCCTGGGCCGCGGCGACCTGATGCGGATCCTGGCCGCCTCCACGGTCTCGGCCGGGGGGCGCGGCCTGGACATCGCGGCGCCGTTCCTGCTGCTGTACTTCCGCGGCCCGCTGGGGATCGACGACGCCACGGTCCTGTGGCTGTACGCCCTGCTCCTGGTGGGCGCGGTGCTGGGCCCCGTGCTGGCCGGCATCCTGTCGGACCGATACGGGCGGCGGCGGACGCTGATCGTGTACTACCTCCTGTCGGCGGTGGGCATCCTGGCCGTGGTCCTGGCCGGAGGGAACCTGCTGTTCCTGGCCCCGCTGCTGCTCCCCTTCGGGACGGCAGTCTTCAGCGAGGGACCGGTCCTGCAGGCCTTCATGGCCGATCGGGCCGTGGGCCCGCTGCGCGACGTGGCGTTCTCGATCTACTTCACCGCGGCGTTCGGGATTGGCGCGCTGTGGGCCATCGTGATCGGCAGCATCGTGGCCGGGGTCGGCTACGCCCCGGCCTTCGTGGTCATGGCCGCGTCCTATGTTGCCGGCGCCATCCTCATCTCCTCCGTCCGCGACCGCCCGCCGGTGGCCAGGTCTGGAGTGGGCTCGTAGCGCACGCTGACCAGGGGGTCAAGACCCCGCTCCACGGATCGCTGTCCCGCACTCCCGATCACTATCCGGCACTCCGGATCACTATCCCGCACTCACTGGGCGTGTACATCCGCGCCTCAGCGCCGATTCGCGGTCAGAAATCGACCCGAAACGAGGTCTTGGGCGTCGGCCTACTCACGCGATGGGTCACGGGGCGCGTGAGATGGGTCACGGGGCGCGTGAGATGGGTCCCGCGGGCGCCCAGGTGAAGATGTACGCGTGGAAAGCGTAAGCGAGGGGTACTGAGCCAATACCGGCACGTCGCGAAACTGCTGCCGTGACGACATTCCGATCGCGTCGACGAGATGCCGGCGCCCCTCGCGCCCGATGGCTTGCTGTCCGGTTCGGCCAGGAGCTGCGCCTGGCTCGGGTCGCGGCCGGGCTCACACAACGTCAGCTGGGGATGCTCGCACGCGTTACGCAGCAACGAGTCAGCCGGGCCGAGCGCGGGAGCGCGGCGGTGTCGCTCGACGCTCGATGCCGGCTGGCAGCGGCCACCGGACACGAGCTCGCCTGGCGTTTGTATCCGGTGGCGTCCGTTCGGTTGCGTGACTCAGGGCAACTCGCCCTGGCCCAGGCCATCGTGGGATCGGCTCACCCCGGGTGGAACGTCCAGCTCGAAGTCCCCGTCGCGCAGGGCGACCCGCGAGCCGCGGACCTTGTCTTGTCCGGACCGAGGGAGGTCGTCCACATCGAGATCGAACGGATCCTGGTTGACGTGCAGGCGCAGCTCCGCTCTGGGCAGCTGAAGCGACAGGTTCTGGCCGAGCACCTCCAGCGAGCGGTTCATTTCGTGTTGGCGGTCGCAGACACGCGTGCCAACCACGCGCGTGCCGCACCTGTCATGGACCTCCTGACGCGCGCCCTGCCGGTCACCTCCCGCGATGCGTGGGCCGCGATACGCAGCGGCACATCGTTGGGCGGCGACGGCATCCTGTTCGTCCGTGTACGAGGGGCTTCGCGCGGCGGCTAGAATCCGGCCCAGCACCCTGCGCTGACGTGCCTGCCCAAGCCCCCCTTACAGGAGCGCCCGACGCGATGGCCACGACCCAGCCCCCGGCCGACGCCGCGACCATCGAGAACCTCCTCGTCGAGGACCGCACCTTCCCGCCGCCGCCGGCCTTCGTGGCGCGTGCCATCGCCAACGATCCGGACATCTATGCCCGGACCGCCACCGACGAGGGATTCGAGGCCTTCTGGGCCGAGGAATCGCGCCGGATCGACTGGATGGAGCCGTGGACCAAGGTTCTCCAGTGGGACCCGCCGTTCGCCCAGTGGTTCGTGGGGGGCAAGCTGAACATCAGCGTCAACTGCCTGGACCGCCACGTGGCCGACGGCCTGGGCAACAAGGTCGCCTACTTCTGGGAGGGCGAGCCGGGCGACCGGCGCACGATCACCTACGCCGAGCTCCTGACCGAGACCTGCCAGATGGCGAATGCCCTGCGCGAGCTGGGGGTGGGCAAGGGCGATCGGGTGGCGATCTACATGCCGATGATCCCCGAGCTGCCGGTGGCCATGCTGGCCTGCGCCCGGATCGGCGCCCCGCACAGCGTCGTGTTTGGTGGCTTCTCCGCCGATGCCCTGGCCGGACGGCTGGACGATGCCCAGTGCACGACCGTCATCACCGCCGACGGCGGCTACCGCAAGGGTGCCACCGTCCCGCTCAAGGACAACGCCGACGACGCGATGGCGCGCTCGCCATCGGTCCAGCACTGCATCGTGGTCCGTCGGACCGGGCAGGACGTGGGATGGATCGAGGGACGTGACCACTGGTACCACGAGCTGGTCGCCCGCCAGCCGCACGCCGCCGAGCCCGAGGTCATGGAGTCTGAGGACCTGCTGTACCTGCTGTACACCAGTGGCACCACGGCCAAGCCCAAGGGGATCATGCACACCACGGCCGGCTACCTGGTCGGCTGCGCGACCACCCATCGGTACATCTTCGACATCCAGCCCAACGATGTGTACTGGTGCATGGCCGACATCGGCTGGGTGACCGGCCATTCGTACATCGTGTACGGACCCCTGGCCAACGCCACGACCGGGATCATCTACGAGGGTGCCATCGACTTCCCGGACAAGGACCGATGGGCCCAGATCGCGGCTCGCTACGAGGTCACCATCCTGTACACCGCCCCCACAGCGATCCGGGCCCTCATGAAGTACGGCGCCGAGGCCTTCGAGCACAACGACCTGTCCAACCTCCGCCTGCTGGGCAGCGTGGGCGAGCCGATCAACCCCGAGGCCTGGGCCTGGTACTGGCAACACATCGGGGGCGGCCGCTGCCCGGTGGTCGACACCTGGTGGCAGACCGAGACCGGGATGATCCTCATCACCCCGCTGCCCGGGATCACGACCCTCAAGCCGGGGAGCGCCACCTTCCCCTTCCCGGGGGTGAAGTGCGACGTGGTCGACGAGCGCGGGGAGAGCGTCCCGCTGGGCGGTGGCGGCTACCTGGTCCTGGATCGACCGTGGCCGGCCATGCTGCGCGGCATCTACGGCGACCCCGAGCGCTACCGCCAGACGTACTGGACCCGCTACCCGGGCCGCTACTTCGCCGGCGACGGCTGCAAGCGTGACACGGAGGGCTACTACTGGCTGCTGGGCCGGGTGGACGACGTCATGAACGTCAGCGGCCATCGGATCAGCACCACCGAGGTGGAGTCGGCCCTCGTCTCCCATCCGGCCGTGGCCGAGGCCGCGGTGGTGGGTCGTTCCGACCCGGTCACCGGCCAGGCCATCTTCAGCTACGTCATCCTGCGCACCGGATCGGAGCCCTCAGACGAGCTGGGCGAGGAGCTGCGGGAGCACGTGGCCACGGTCATCGGCAAGCTGGCGCGACCCAAACAGCTGCTGTTCACCCCGGACCTGCCGAAGACCCGATCGGGCAAGATCATGCGACGGCTGCTGCGCGACATCGCCGAGCAGCGGGTGCTGGGCGACGTGACGACCCTGGCTGACGCGGGGATCGTGGCCACCATCCGCGAGCAGTCCGGGACCGGCGAGGACGAGTAGGATGCGCCACGCATGACCCGCACCCCCTTCTGGACGCGCTCGCGCAAGGTGATCCTGGCGGTGGTGTCCAGCGCCCTGTGGCTGGGCTACATGGTCGTCGGCCTGGCCGTCATCAACACCGTGTTCCCCACGGTGGAAGGGGAAGGGCCTTTCGGTGCGGCCGCTTTCGTGGGGCTCCTGAGCGGCTTCTTCGTGACCGGCTTTATCATGTGGGCCATCTCCGACTGAGGTTCGTCGGACGGGGTAGCCAGACGCTTCCAGGCGAACGATAATCGTCCTCCCGCGTCGAGGATCAGACTCGTTGGCGACCGTCACCTTCGACCACATCAGCAAGCGGTTCACCGGCGAGACGATGGCCGTTGAGGACTTCAACCTCGAGGTCAACGACGGCGAGTTCCTGGTCCTGGTCGGCCCCTCCGGCTGCGGCAAGACGACTGCCCTGCGCTGCGTCGCCGGTCTGGAGACCATCAGCGAGGGGCGCCTCCTGATCGGTGAGCGGGTGGTTAATGACATCGCCCCCAAGGACCGCGACATCGCCATGGTCTTCCAGAGCTATGCGCTGTACCCACACATGTCGGTGTACGACAACCTGGCCTTTGGCCTCAAGCTCCGCAAAGTTCCCAAGGCCGACATCGACCGGCGGGTCCGGCAGGCGGCGTCCATCCTGGCCCTGGATCGCTTCCTCGACCGCAAGCCCAAGGCGCTGTCCGGCGGCCAGCGCCAACGCGTGGCCCTGGGCCGGGCGATCGTCCGCGAGCCCCAGGTCTTCCTCATGGATGAGCCCCTGTCCAACCTCGACGCCAAGCTCCGTGTCCAGACCCGAGCCGAAATCCTCCGCCTCCACCAGCGGCTCAAGACCACGATGATCTACGTCACCCACGACCAGGTCGAGGCCATGACCATGGGTGACAGGATTGCGGTCATGCGCGACGGTGTCCTCCAGCAGGTCGGCACCCCGCATCAGCTCTACGACCACCCGGCCAACCTTTTCGTGGCCGGGTTCATCGGTTCCCCGGCCATGAACTTCATGAAGGCCCGGACCGACGGCTCCGACCTGATGGTCGGCGAGATTCGGCTGGCGCTGGCCGGGAAAGCGGCCGAGGTGGTCGGCGAACGGCCGGCGGGCTCCGAGGTGACCGTCGGATTCCGGCCCGAGCACCTGGAGCTTGGAGATGATGCTGCCGGACCCACGGTCCGCCTTGCGGCCAGCGTCGACGTGGTCGAGTTCCTGGGCGACCAGGAGCTGATTCACGCCCAGGCGGCGGGAGGCGAGGTCCTGGCCGTGGTCAGCTCAGATCACCGGTTGAAGTCCGGCGACCGGGTTGAGTTCCAGCTGGGACTGGACAAACTCCACCTGTTCGACCCCGCCTCGGAGACGGCGCTCTTGACGTAGCTGGAGGCGAGTGCCACCGGCCATGCCGGTCAGATTGCGGAGGCCAGCGCGAACCGCGCCGGAATTCCGCCTTAGCGAAGGAGATGTGATGAGGAGGAGAACACCGAAGGCCATCGTTGCGGCGGGATTCGCCCTGGTCCTGGCGGCCTGCCAGGCAAGCGCGAGCCCATCTCCAGGGGCCTCGATTGCACCGTCGGGTGAGCCCCTGGGGGGCACAGTCAGCATCCTGGCCACCTGGACCGACGCTGAGCAGGACATCTTCCTGTCCATGATCCAACCGTGGGCGGACGCCAACGGTGTCACCATCGAATACGAGGGCACGCGCGACCTGAATGCCGTGCTCACGACCCAGGTGGAGGGCGGCAACCCGCCCGACCTTGCGGGACTGCCGGGCCCGGGCCAGATGGCGCAGTTCGCTCGAACGGGCGATCTCGTCGATTTGAGCGACATCATCGATCTCGACGCCATGGCCCAGTCCTACAACGAGGGCTGGATTGCCGACGGCACGGTCGACGACCAGTTCGTGGGCATCTTCATCAAGGTGTCGGTGAAGGGCCTGATCTGGTACAACCCCACGCAGTTTGCGGCGGCCGGCTACGAGGTCCCCAGTGATTGGGCCGGCTTCGAGGCCCTCGTCGAGCAGGTCAAGGACGATGGCACCACGCCATGGGGCGTAGGGGTCGAGTCGGGCGCAGCCAGCGGCTGGCCGGCCACCGACTGGATCGAGGACTTCGTCCTCCGTCAGTCCGGACCCGAGGCCTACGACGCCTGGTGGCAGGGCGACCTGGCTTGGACCTCGCCCGAGATCCGGTCGGCATTCGAGGCCTTCGGCGCCTGGGCGGCCGACGCGGACTACGTCGCCGGGGGGCCGAACCAGGTCCTGAACCTGAACTTCGGCAACGGCGGGGACTGCCTGTTCGCCGATCCGCCGGGGTGCTACCTGCACCACCAGGCCAGCTTCATCACCGGGTTCTTCGAGGACAACTTCCCGGACGTGGCGATCGCAGGCGAGACCTACGACTTCTTCGCCATGCCGGGAGACAGCTTTGCCGGTATGACCACCGGCGGGGACCTGTTCGGCATGTTCAGGGACACCCCGCAGTCGCGGTCCCTGATGCAGTACCTCACCACCGCCGAAGCCCAGCAGGTCTGGGTCGAGGCGGGTGGCGCCATCTCGCCGAACGCCGACGTCCCATTGGACGTCTATCCGGACGACACAACGCGGCGGATCGCAGACATCCTGAACAGCGCAGATGTCGTGCGGTTCGACGCATCGGACAAGATGCCGGACCAGATGAACCAGGCCTTCTGGAGCGCCATGCTGGACTTCATCCAGAACCCGGGGAATCTGGACCAGATCCTGGCCGACCTGGATGCCGTCCAGGCGGAGGCCTACGCCAACTGACCTCACCCGTTGGGCCGGCGCCAGGCGCCGGCCCAACACATCGGTACATACACACACTCGTCGCGCGCCGTTGAGGAGGCACGGCCCATGGACGTCGGCGTTGCAGTCCTGGCGGTAGTTGTCGTAGTCGGCGTACCGGCGATCACCGTCCTCTACGCCCTCGCCACCGAGTGGGTCCTGGGCGTCCTGCCCGAGCGACGGCGTCCGAGCCTGCGGCCGTGGCTGTGGGTGCTTCCCGGCTTCGCGTTCCTCGGCGTGTTCCTCGTCTATCCCGCGATCTCCACGGTCATTCTGAGCCTCCAGGACGCTCGCTCCGAGAATTGGGTTGGGCTGGAGAACTACATCGACCTCTTCGGCCAAGGCGCGTTCTGGCAGACGATTGGCAACACCGTCCTGTGGATGGTCTTCTTCACCGGTCTGGCAGTTATCTTCGGCCTGATCATCGCTGTCCTATCGGACCGTGTTCGGTACGAGACGGGCGTGAAAGCCCTGATCTTCATCCCCATGGCCATCAGCTTCGTGGCGGCCGGTGTGATCTGGAACTTCATGTACGACTTCGATCCCAACATCGGTACCGTCAACGCGGCCGTCGGCGTCGTAGGCGGGGAGCCTCAGTCTTGGTTCACGGAGTGGCCACGCAACACGTTCATGCTGATCATCGTCGGGATCTGGATGTGGGTCGGCTTCGCCATGGTGATCTTGTCGGCTGGCCTCAAAGGCATCAGCGCGGAACTCCTGGAGGCAGCTCGCATGGACGGGGCGACCGAGTTGCAGGTCTTCTTTCGCATCATCCTGCCCCTCCTCGCGCCGACCATCGCTGTCGTCGGCACCACCATCCTGATCACCGCCCTGAAGACCTTCGACATCGTGTACGTCATGACCGGTGGGAACTTCGGCACCGATGTCATCGGCACCCTCTGGTACCAGGAGCGGTTCGTGAACCGGGATGCGGGGGCGGCGGCCGCTGTGGCGGTTCTCCTGGTCCTGACCATCATCCCGATCATGCTGCTCAACATCCGCCGTTTCCAGGCGCAGGAGGCCACCCGATGACGGCTGTGACCGCGGGAGCGAAGCAGGCCGAGGTCGCCGGCCAGACGCGGCGCTGGTACGGGCGCGTCCCACTCCATCTCGTGCTGGTGCTCCTCAGCTTGCTGTGGCTGATTCCTTCGGTCGCGCTCTTCGTCAGCTCCTTCCGTCCGGCAGCCGAGGTGAACACGACCGGCTGGTGGACCGCCTTCCAGCTCCCGTTCACCTTCACCCTCGAGAACTACGCCGAGGTCCTGACCGAGGAGAGCATGGCCCGGTCCTTTCTGAACTCCCTGTTCATCTCGATCCCATCAACCGTCATCCCGATCATGGTCGCCGCCTTCGCCGCCTACGCCTTCGCGTGGATGGACTTCCCGGGCCGCAATGCCCTGTTCATCCTGGTCGTCGCCATGCTGGTGGTGCCGCTGCAGTCCGCCCTCATTCCTGTCCTCCAGCTGACGACGAATCTTGGGATCACTGGCACCTTCCCCGCGGTGTGGCTCGCGCACACCGGATTCGGGCTGCCATTCGCCATCTTCCTGCTGCGGAACTTCTTCGGCGCACTCCCCCGCGAGATGTTCGAGTCCGCCTACCTCGATGGCGCCTCGCCCACGACCGCCTTCTTCCGGCTGGTCCTCCCGCTCTCGGTTCCGGCCATCGCGTCGCTGGTCATCTTCCAATTCATGTGGGTCTGGAACGACTTACTCGTGGCCCTGATCCTGGTCGGTGGTTTCGAGCGCGTCGCGCCGATGACGGTCACGGTGGCCAACCTGGTGGGTACGCTGGGGCGGAACTGGCACCTGCTCACGGCTGCTGCCTTCGTGACCATGATGCTGCCGCTGATCGTGTTCTTCTCGTTGCAGCGCTACTTCGTGCGCGGCATTCTGGGAGGGTCGGTCAAGGGCTAGGCCAGGACGTCGCCCTCCACGCGCCCGGCAAACATCTCCAGCACAAGGGCCGACCAGGCGAAGTTCCGCGCCCCGTACCCAGTGCCGGATTCGGGGTTGTAGTACTCGCGAAAGCCCGAGCGCTGGACCAGTGCCAGGCTGGCGTCCTCGATTGCCCGCGCCAGGTCGGCACATCCGCGCCGGCGGAGCCCGCGAGCCACGTACCAGTTGGTGTTGATCCAGGTCGGTCCGCGCCACAGGGCCTTGCCGACCGCTTCGGGGCGGTACGCCGGATGCGATCGGGCGACACTGGGGACCGGAAACGGGGTCGCGAACTGGTCCGGGGCCTGGACTCGGGCCACCAATCGCTCCGCCGCCGACTCGGGTAGGCCTTCGAGTAGCAGGGGCACCAGCCCCGCCACGGTTCCACCAGGCAGCATCTCCCCCCGTCTGCCCGCCAGACCGTGGAACTCACCCCCGGTTTCCTCCCAGCACCGCTCAAGCAGGGTGGCGGCCGTCTTCGCCGCCCGTCGGCGCAGCTCGCTCGCTCCTGTCTCGTCGCCGCTTTCCGCGAGGAGCTCAGCCAAGATGCGCTGGTTCTCGGCGTACAGCGTGTTGACCAGCAGGTCGGCGACCACGAACCGGTCCAGGTCGACCATCTCCTGCGGATCGCGGCCGACGGCCGCATGCGCCTTGGCCAAGGCGCGCCAGGCGGTGGCGAATCCCTCGGATGTCGCATCCTCGACACCAAGGTAGGCGTCGAAGGTCGGTGACTGGTCCATTCCCGTCTCGTGCGGCTCGAGGACCACGATGAGCCCATCCCCATCCGGATCGCGGACCCGCTGGCACCAGTCGTAGTACGCACGCACCGCAGGCAGGAGCTCGCGGAGGAAGCTGTCCCCCGCCCCGCGCCAAGCGACAGCGGCGACGGCCTCGGCCAGGATCGGCGGCTGCATTGAGTCAGTTAGCCATGGCGTCCGCCAGTCGATGAGGTAGGCGGCGAGCTCACCCTCCCGCTCCTCGCGCTGCCAGAAGGTGACGTGACTGACGAAGCCATCTGGATGCTGATTGGCCAGCAGGGTTCGGAGCTCGGTGGCCGCCGCATCGGGATCAAGGCGGCTGAGCACGATGGCGTGGAGGCACGAGTCCCAGAACCACTGGAAGGGGTACGTTCCCGGCGAGGGACACACGAAGTCGTACTCGCGGTCGCACCAGGCGGCGTAACCCTGCTGCCGGTTCGACCGATAGAGCGCCGTGACCGCCGTCCGCAGGTCACCCAGCCGTTCTCGGTCAGTTCGTGTCACGCCGGCCAGATCATGCCCTGCGACGCGCCATCGTGTACCTCGCCCGGGCGCGGGGATTGGACCCGGATGCGCCGGACCCTAGCGCAGAATGGCCGCTTGGTAGGGACCCAGTGGCAGCGCCGCGGCCGTGATCGGCCCGGTCGGGGCCGGGGAGGTGGAGAGCAGGACCTGCCAATTCCCGGCATCGGGAAGGGCGACCGAGGCCGGGGTGGACCTCGTGTTGATGGCCACCAGCACGCGCTCGTCCGGCGTCCGGCGCCAGTAGGCCAGGACACCGGATCGGGCCCGCACCTCCCATGCGAATTGCCCGGCCTGGAGGGCTGGTGAGGCCTTCCGCAGCCAGATGAGGCGGCGGTAGAGCGCCAGCACGGAGTCGTCGGTCGCTGCCTGGCGCTCGACATTTCGGGTGGCGGTGTCGGGCGCCATCCGCATCCAGGTCCGCGCCGGACGGTGCGCGGTCCAGGGCAGTGGGGCGCGGCAGGCGTCGCGGTTCCACCACATGGGGAGCGGCCAGTAGTGGCGGGCCGGCGGGTCGACAATCTCACGGCGGGGGAGGCGCACGTCTCCGAGGCCGATCTCCTCGCCGTAGTAGAGAAACGGCGTTCCGCGCAGGGTCAGCAGCAGGACGGCCGCCGCCTTGGCCACCGAATCGCGCTCTCGTCCGCGCGAGAATCGCGTCGCTTGCCGGGGCTGGTCATGGTTGGAGAGCACCACCGTCGGCCACTGAGCCGGCCCAAAGGCGGCCTCCCGCTCGTCGATGGCGGCGGCCAGTGCGTCCGCCCGCCACGGCTGGTCGGACAGGCGGAAGTCGAACACGAGATGCCGGGGCGCGGTGTAGCGTGCGGCACCGGCCGGATCGCCGGAAAACAGCTCGCCCACGCTCATCCGGCGCGGAACCGATTCGAGCAGCGTCCGGAACTCGGCCAGAAATCCGTGCAGCTCCGGCTGGTCCTTGTCGTTCAGGTGCCGCTGACGATCCCATCCGCGGATCCCGCCCGACCGACGGCGCGGATTGGACCGCAGATCGCGGTCCTTGAAGAAGACGTTGAACACGTCGAGCCGAAAGCCGTCGACCCCGCGGTCCAGCCAGAAGCGGACCATCTCTAGCATGGCGGCCCGGACGTCAGGGTTGCGCCAGTTCAGGTCAGGCTGCTGAGGCAGGAAGGTGTGGAGATAGAACTGGTCGCGGGCCGGCTCCCAGGTCCAGGCCGTTCCCCCGAAGTACGAGACCCAGTTGTTCGGGTTGCCGCGCCCCCGCCAGCTCCGCTCGGACGGATCGCGCCACAAATACCAGTCGGCGTACGGTCCGGTGCGGCTCGCGCGCGAGGCGACGAACCAGGGGTGGAGGTGACTGGTGTGGTTCATGACCAGGTCGAGGACGATGGCGATGCCCCGGCCATGCGCGTCGTCCACCAGGCGGGTGAAGTCGTCCATGGTCCCGAACATCGGGTCGACCGCGCGGTAGTCCGAGATGTCGTAGCCAACGTCGAAGCCCGGCGACGGATACATCGGCGAGAGGAGGATGGCGTCGACGCCCAGTGAGGCGGGGGTGCCGTCATTGAGATGATCCAGGTGCGCAATCACACCCGGCAGGTCGCCGACGCCGTCCCCATCGCTGTCGGCGAAGCTGCGCATGTACAGCTGGTAGACGACCCCGCGCTGCCACCAATCCGGGTTCACGCCTAGTCGGTGTCCCCGGAATACATGTCCGCGCTGGGGGGGTGGAGGCGGTCGCGCGCCGGCTTGAGCAGGCGCCCGTAGAGGCCGGGGCGCCGGTCATTGATCGTGTCCCATTCGTGCTCGCCCGGGATGCGGCGGTGATGGGTCTGGCGCGCCAGGTCCGGGTCGACGTCGCCGAACAGGATCGCCTCCTGGGTGTCATTGGCCACCGCCAGCTCCTTCCCGTTGAAGTCGAGCAGGATGGAACGTCCAATGAACGTGGTGCCGCGCTCCTCGCCCACCCGGTCGCAGGCTAGCAGGTAGACGTGGTTCTCGGCCGCGCGGGCCGGGGCGAAGATTCCCGGGTGGAACTGGACCCCGACCGGCCAGTTGGTGGGCAGCGCTACCAGGTCGGCACCCTCCAGGGCGCAGATCCGGGCCGCCTCCGGGAAGCGGAGGTCGTAACAGATCAGGACCCCGACCCGCATCCCGGCCAGGTCGTAGACCTCGGGCGGATCCGGTCCGGGGGTGGCGAAGCGGTCGACGCCGAGGTAGGGGAGGTGCATCTTGCGGTAGCGGTAGCGCCGTCCATCACCGGAGAAGATGAGCGCGGTGTTGAAGACCTCGCGCGCCTCGGCCTCCAGGGTGCCCACGATGAGCGCCACCCCGGCCTTCATCGCGGCGTCTGCGAGCCGCTGCTCGGCCACCGCGACCGCCCGCTGGGCCACGGTCAGGGCTTCGTCGAGGTTCTCGAACACGTACCCCGTGACGGCGGCCTCGGGCAGGACGACGAGTTGGGCGCCGGCGGTCGCGGCTTCCGCCACCACGCGTTCAATGTGCTCGAGGTTGCGGTCGACCTCGCCCAGCTGGGGGTCGATCTGACAGGCCGCCACCCGAATCGTCATCCGTCCACCGCTCTGATAGGCTGCCGCGCGTGCTGACCCGCGCGTCCGAAGGCCGCTGGCTCTTGCCGGCGGCCTTCATCTTACTGGGCCTGATCTGGGGGTCCTCGTTCGCCTGGATCAAGGTCGCCGTGGCCGAGCTTCCACCGGCGACCCTGGTCGCGGAGCGGATGACCCTGGGAGCGCTGGCGATGCTCGTCTTTCTGGTCTTCTCGCGCCCCCCGCGCCCCACCCGGGGGCAGGTCGGCCACCTGGCCGTCATGGGGGCCGTGAACGCCGGGCTGCCGATCTTCCTCATCAGCTGGGGCGAGCAGTACATCGACTCGGGCACCGCCGCGGTCCTGAACTCGCTGGTGCCGATCTTCTCGCTGCTCGTGGCCGGACTGGTCCTACGGACTGAGACGTGGTCACCGCTGCGGGTCGTGGGCGTGCTGGCGGGCTTCGCCGGAGCCGCCGTCCTGGCCAGCCGGGAGTTCGCCTTCAATCCAGGCCCCGCCGCCATCGGTGGGGCGGTTGCCGTGACGGTCGCATCGCTCAGCTACGCCATCGGCGCCAGCTACGCGAAGTCCCGCATTCAAAGCACCAACCGCTACGTGGTGGCGGCCGGCACACTGATCTTCGCGGCCATCTACCTGTGGATCGTGGCCTTCGCGGTCGACGGCGGCCCCGTTCTCCCCACCCAGGCGGGGACCATCGCCGCGGTCCTGTGGCTGGGCCTGCTGGGGTCGTTCGTGGCGTACATCCTGTACTTCTACCTGCTCAGCCACATGGGTGCCACGGTCTCGACCATGGTCACCTATGTCTTCCCGATCGTGGGCGTCAGCGTCGGCGTGATCGCGCTGAACGAACTGCTCGATCTGCGTCTCCTGCTGGGGACCGGCCTGGTCGTGCTCGGGATCGCCATCGTGGGGCTCCGATATGATGCGATGGTGAGCCTCGCAACCCGCGTGGCGCGGCGGTGAGCGGGATCGGGCCGGGGCAGGATGTCGGGGCCGAGCCCCCCTGGGACCTGAAGCTGGATGGCAATCGTCGCCGGCCCACGACCGCCGAGCAGGCCGTCCCATGGCTCATCGGCCTGGTGCTGGCCCTGGCCGGCATGCTGATCGTGATGCTGGCCCTGATCTTCTCGAGCACCGACGGACTGCTGCCCGCGTTCGGATCAGCATCGCCCGAGCCGTCGCTGGCATTGACCCCGACGCCGCGGCCCACCCGCACGCCGGAGCCGAGCGCCGCACCAACCGTCACCCCGGAGCCGACCCCCACCCCCGAGCCGACGCCGGCGTTCCCGCCGCTCGAGATCGTCTTCATGCAACGGACCTCGACATCGGGCCCGGTCCACCTCTTCTCGCATGACTTCGCCGGTCAGGAGACCCCGCTGCCACTGGCCCGCGACGACCGAGGAGTCGACCAGTACGCCTGGGCGCCGAACGGGGCGTGGGGGATTGCCCTGGTCGAGGGTGACCCGCTGGCACTGAACCCGGGCAACTCGGCCCGAGACCTGGGCGATGGATTCGATGGGATCACCTTCGCCCCGAACTCCGCGACGGCGTATGCCGTTCGCGCCACGCTCGCCGGTTCGAACGATCGGGCCGAGCTGCTGGGCATCGACATGGCCAGCGGATCGGTTCAGTCACTCGCAATCTGGACCTACCCCCACCCCGTCACCTTCCAGGAGGGCGCGGTTCAGGAAGCACAGTTCGCCGACGACGGCGGCTTCAACCGGGTGTACGTGCTGGACGACGGCCGGGTCGTGGTCTGGATCCTCGGTGCACCCCAGATCTACACCTATGACCCAGCCACCGGTGCCACGGGCGCGACAGACCGGGCGCCCATGTTGTGGTCGCCAAATGGTCAGCTCCGGGTTGAGGTCACCGAGTCGGGGGGTAACAGCACGTTCACCGTCCGCGGCCTGGCCAATGAGGTACGGGCCTCCGCGGGGGTCTCGGGCTATGTCAGCCACGTCCGCTGGTCGTCGTTGAACAACCAGATCGTGTTCACCATCAGCCAAGGGACGTCGGGAGGAGGCGTTTCACAGGACCTGTACCTGTGGGAGGTGAGGACCGGGTCCAACGCGGTGCGCCTGACCCAGGACCTGCGGTCCATGGGCGGCATGTTCCGCGGCGTACAGGAACGCTGGAAGCCGTGATCAGCGACATCGTCAACCCCATCGCGGTCGAGCTGGACGAGACGGCGCGCCTGATGCGGATCCGATGGGACGACGGCCACCTGGGCGTCTGGGGCTGGACCGAGCTGCGTCGCGCCTGCCCGTGCGCGCTGTGCGCGGGCGAGGGCAACCTGCCCGGCGTGGTGACGCTCGAGACGGTGTTCCCCCCGGCGGCGGTGACCGTGGAACGCGTGAAATGGATTGGCCGATACGCCCTGGCCCCCATCTGGGCGGACGGCCACGACACCGGCCTGTTCACCTACACCAAGCTCCGGTCCATGTGCGCCTGCGGCGAGCACGGCAACCCATGAGCCGATCCGCTCGGCCGCTTCCCACGGCGCTGGCATCCGGCTTCAGCCTGGCCCTGGGCGGGGGTGGCGCGCGGGGATTCGCGCACCTCGGCGTCGCGGAGGCGCTCGCCGAGCGCGGCCTCGTGCCGGGGCGGATCGTCGGCACGTCCATGGGCTCGGTCATCGGGGCGGGGCTCGCGGCTGGGTTGACCGCGGAGCGGATCGTGGAACTGGCGAAGCGCTTCGATCCGTGGCGAATGGCCCGCCGGCCGGCGCGGCTGGGCATCTTCGACCACCGACCGCTGATGGAGCAGGTGGTGGCCGAGGTCGGCCATTCCCGGATCGAGGACCTGCCCATCCCGTTCGGGGCCGCGACGTTCGACCTGGTGAGCGGGCGGCACGAGCTCATCACCAGCGGGCCGGTGTCCGAAGCGCTGATCCGCAGCTGCGCGATCTCGGTCGTCTTTACCCCGGTGGCTGACGGCGACGCCATCTGGGCCGATGCCGGGGTGTGGGAGGTGGTGCCCATCTCGCTGGCCCGCGGCCTGTCGTCCGAGCCGGTGGTCGGGGTCCAGGTCATCGCGCCCAAGCCGGGCTGGTTTGCGTCGTCGCCCATCGCCTGGTCGCTGCGCGCGGGCGCGCGCATGCTCGGGACGCAGGCGCGCGGGGAGCGGCTGGGGGCGCGCCGCTACGCCGGCCTGCTTGCGGCGCGCATCACGGACCCGGTGGTGGACGCCAGGGCGGACCTGCTGATCGTGCCCAACTTGCGCGGGGTGAGCTGGGCGCGATTCGGCGACGTGGAAACGCCCCGCCGACGCGGGTACCAGGCCGCCCAACGGGCGCTGGCCGGGATGCGAACCGCCGGCCCCGAGCCCGTTCAGGCCGTCGAATCCGCCGAATCCGCCGAGCAGGTCGCATCGGTGTGACCACGTCCGGGCCGGAGGGCGGGCTGCTCCTGATCCATGCCCACCCCGACGACGAGGTGATGTCCACCGGCGGAACCATCGCCCGAACCGTGGCCGAAGGCCGGCGAGTGGACCTCGTGGTGTGCACCGGTGGGGAGGAGGGGGAGATCCACGACCCGGACCTCGACCCGGCCGAGGCGCAGCCCAGGCTGCGCGAGATCCGCGAGGCCGAGCTGCGTTGCTCGCTGTCGGCGCTCAGGGCGGCGGCCGCCGACTCGGGCGGCATCCTGCAGGAGCACCTGCTCGGGTATCGCGACAGCGGGATGATGGGCACGCCGCCCAACGATCGCCCGGACAGCTTCTGGCGTGCGGACCTGGACGCCGCGGTTGCGCGAACGGTCCGCATCATTCGCTCCGTGCGCCCATCGGTCCTCGTCCATTACGACCAAAACGGCGGATACGGTCATCCCGACCACATCCAGGCCCACCGCCTGGCGATCGCTGCCTCCGCCGCGGCCGCCGCCCCGGATCGGTATCCCGAAGCCGGGCCCCCGCATCGGATCCGCAAGCGCTACGAGACCGCCTTCAGCCGGGAGCGCTGGCTGGGGCTGATGGTCGCGATGAACGCGCGCGGCATCGGTCTGCCGTGGAACTTCGAGGACGAAGTCGTCCGCCTGGCGGGCGGTCGCGCCCTGGAGGACTTGTATCCCGCCGACGTCGAGGCCCTGCGCCAGGTGGGAGAGGCGCTGGCCGAGGGAGAGCCGGCAGAGGGATTCGGGACGCCCGAGTCGCAGCTCACCACACGGGTCGACGTGACCGGCTGGCTGGACGCCAAGCGGGCGGCCATGGCCTGCCATCGCACCCAGCGCCAAGACCTGGGGTGGGCGCTCGAGCTGCCCGAGGACCTGCAGGCCGCCGCCCTGGGCCTGGAGGTCTACGTCCTGCGGGAGGTTGACGGGGCGCCGCCGCCGGACGGATTGGCCGAGACCAGCCTGTTCGCGGGCGTCTAGTTTTGCGGACGGCGAGGTATTCCTCGGCGGTGGCTGCGCGCGCTACAGTTGGCGGACCGATCGGGGACCCACCGTGAACTGTGCCAACTGCGGAACTCCCAACGAGCCCGGCCGCAAATTCTGTGGCGAGTGTGGCACACGCCTGAGCGCGGCCTGTCCGTCGTGCGGGACGGCCAACCCGCCGGGTACCAAATTCTGCGGGGAATGCGGGACCGCCCTGCTGAGTGAGGCACCGGCAGCACCATCGGCCATGGCCCAGCCCGCGCCGCCTGCCACCTCCGGCGCGCTGGCCGCCGGCGCGGAACGACGCCTGGTTTCGATCCTATTCGCGGACCTGGTGGGCTCCACCACTCTGGCCGAGGACCGCGATCCCGAGGAATCCCGGGACCTGCTGTCGCGCTACTTCGACATCGCGTCGGAGCTGATCGGCCGATACGGGGGGGCCATCGAGAAGTTCATCGGCGACGCGGTGATGGCGGTGTGGGGCGTGCCCACCGCCCACGAGGATGACGCCGAGCGGGCGGTTCGCGCGGCGCTGGATCTCGTTGCCGCCGTCGGCGCCATGACCGATGCCGGGAACGCACTCCAGCTCCGGGCCGCGGTCCTCACCGGTGAGGCGGCGGCGACCATTGGCGCCAGCGGCCAGGGGATGGTCGCCGGAGACCTCGTGAACACCGCCTCTCGCCTGCAGGGCGCGGCGCCCCCTGGCACCGTGCTGGTTGGCGAGTCCACCTACCGCGCCACGTCGGGCGCCATCGGCTACGAGGAGGCCGGCGAGCAGCTGCTGAAGGGCAAGACCGCGCCGGTCGCGGCCTGGCGCGCCGTCCGGGTCCTTGGCATGCGGGGTGGCGCCGGACGCCGCACCGCCCTGGAGCCACCGTTCGTCGGTCGCGACCACGAGCTGCGACTGATCAAGGACCTGTTCCACGCCACCCTCCGCGAGCGGAAGCCGCGGTTGGTGACCGTGGTCGGTCAAGCCGGCATCGGGAAGAGCCGGCTGGGCTGGGAGTTCGAGAAGTACATCGATGGCGTGAGCCTGACGGCGTACTGGCATGCGGGCCGCTCACCGTCCTACGGGGAGGGAATCAGCTTCTGGGCCCTGGCCGAAATGATCCGCGAGCGGGCTGGCATCGCCGAGACCGATGACCCGGACACGGCCCGAGGCAAGCTGGCAGCCACCGCCGCCGAATGGCTGACCGATGCGGAGGAGCGGCGCTGGGTCGAGCCCCGCTTGGCCGGACTGCTCGGCCTGGAGGAGATGCCCACCGGACCGCGCGAGGAGCTGTTCGCGGCGTGGCGGACGCTCTTCGAGCGAATGGCCGACCGTGACCCGGTGGTGCTTGTCTTCAAGGACCTGCACTGGGCAGACGCTGCCCTCCTGGAGTTCATCGAGCACATCCTGACGTGGTCGCGCAGCCACCCCATCTACGTGTTGGCCATGACCCGCCCCGACCTGTTCGAGCGCTATCCAGCGTGGGGCGGCAGCGCCGTCCGCAACGCGACCACCCTGGCCTTGGAGCCGCTGGCAGATGGACCGATGCGGGAGCTCTTGCACGGCCTGGTGCCCGGTCTGCCGGAGGAGGCGGTGGCCACCATCCTCCAGCGCGCGGAGGGGATCCCGCTGTATGCGGTCGAGACCGTTCGCATGCTCATCGACCAGGGGCACGTGGTCGCCGAAGGGGACGGCTACGTCCTGGTCGGCCCGATCGAGAAGCTGGCCGTGCCGGAGACGCTCCAAGCGCTGGTGGCGGCCCGCATCGATGCCAACGATCCGGAGGATCGCGCCCTGCTGGCAGACGCAGCGATCCTGGGCCAGAGCTTCACCCTGCCTGCGCTCGCGGGGGTGACGGGTAAAGATGAGGCCGCTCTCCCCGACTCGCTGGAGCGCCTCGTTCGGCGTGAGCTCCTCATCCGCGACGACGACCCGCGCTCACCCGAGCGCGGCCAGTATCGGTTCGTACAGGCCATCGTGCGTGAGATCTCCTACGAAACGCTGTCGAAGAAGGATCGCCGCGCCAAGCACCTGGCCGCGGCGCGTTATTTCGAGGCCCTGGGCGATGAGGAGGTGGCCGGGGTCCTGGCCAGCCACTACCTCGAGGCGCTGCGAGCGACGCCAGCGGGACCCGAGGCCGATGCGCTCACCGCACAGGCACGGATCGCGCTGCGGGCTGCGGCCGAGCGCGCGACGGCCCTGCACGCCCACGCGGTGGCCTTCCGTCACCTTCACGACGCCCTCGACATCACGAGCGACCCGGCGGAGCAGGTCGCCCTCAACCTGGCCTGCGCCGAGTCGGCAGATGCGATCGCGAATCCTGAGTCGTTCGCGTACGCGCTGCGCGCCGCCGCGGTGGCCAAGGACCTCGGCGATCGTGAGGCGGTCATTCGAGCGACGACCATGGCTGGCAAGCAGCTCACCAACCGCGGCAGCGGGACGGAGGCACTCGTCGTTCTCGAGCCACTCGTCGCCGGGCTGTCCGAGGACGAGCCAGGAGCCGCTGCGGCATTCGCGGAGCTGGCGCGCGTCTACATGCTGACGGACCGCAATCCGGAGGCGGTCGAGGTGGCCGACAAAGCCCTCCGCGCCGCCGGGCGACTGCGCGAGACGGAGGTCATCGTGGAGGCGCTCGCGACCCGGGGCCCGGCTCTGGTCGACTCGGGACGCGTCGACGAGGCGGAGGCCACCATGCGGGGGGCCGTCGTCCTCGCCGACCGCAACGGACATTACTGGTCGGCCCTGCGGGCGCGAAACAACCTAATGTCGGCGGTCGGGTTCGATCTGCCCGCAACTGATTTGCTCGCCCTGCAGAGCGAAGGCCTTGATTTGGCACGGCCGTTCGGGTTCCAGGGCTGGATGGCCCAGTTCTTGTTCCAGCGCTTCTTGGTCCTGATCCAACTAGGGGACTGGACAGCCGCCGAGGCGGATCTCACCGAATTTGCGGAGCTGGGGGGCTTTCGCGGTTACGTGCTGACGCTGCAAGGCGAGATGCTGGCCATGCGAGGCGACCCGGCTGCCAGCCGCGCTGCGATGGACGAGGTCGACGCCTACATGCGGACGGTGGATACGGCGCCACAGGTCACCAGCGTGGACATCGAAGTGACTCGCTCGCTCCTGATCCTCGGAGATGCGGCCGGGGCCCTCCGCCGAGTCCGGGCCAGCCCGTGGGGCGGCAGCAACGACGTCCTGTTGGCCTCAATGGGTGGCCTCGCCGCGGCCGCGCTTGGAGATCGGGCCAGCGTCGAGGAGATGGCGGCGAAGGCGAAAGCTCCGTTGAGCCTTGCGCTGCCGCGGGCCGTGGCCCATCAGCTGGCAGCCGCCGGCTCCGCTGCCGGCGGCCAATGGGACGACGCGCATCTCGCGTACCGCCAGGCCATCGCCGGGTTCCGAGCGCTGGAACTGCACCTGGACACCGCGCTGCTTGGCCTGGAGTACGCCGCGTATCTCGGAACGCGGTTCGAGGAGGCGCGCGCCGCCGGCGAAGAGGCCAGCGTCTGGTTCTCGGAGCGCGGCGCTGGGCATGTGGCCGATGGCTACCGCGCCGCGTTCAAAGGGACGCCGGCCCCGACCCTGCCCGGCACGGGCGTGGGCCGCAAAGCGGTGCCGGTCGACGCGGAGCAGCCCGCGTGAACTGCCCGTCCTGTGGGACGCCGGCCATAGCCGGCACCAAGTTCTGCGCTGAGTGCGGGACTAGGTTCGCGGCGGGCTGCACGTCCTGCGGAACGCAGAACGTGCCCGGCGCGAAGTTCTGCGTTGAGTGCGGCACGAACCTGACGACGACCGGTCCTGTCGTCGCGGCCCTGGAACAGCCGGCTCCCGCGACCGGTTCAGCCGAACGCCGTCTGGTATCGGTCCTGTTCGCGGACCTCGTCGGTTCCACGACCCTGGCGGAGGACCGGGACCCGGAGGAGACCCGCGAGCTGCTTACCCGCTACTTCGACGCCTGCAACGAGGTCATCGCCCGCTACGGCGGGTCGGTCGAGAAGTTTATCGGTGACGCGGTGATGGCCGTGTGGGGCGTCCCCGTTGCCCACGAGGACGACGCCGAACGCGCGGTCCGCGCGGCCCTTGACCTGGTCTCCACCGTCGCCGCCATGACCGATCTGGGTGCGCCCCTGGCCCTGAGAGCGGCCGTCCTGACCGGTGAGGCGGCGGCGACCGTGGGCGCCTCGGGCCAATCCATGGTCGCTGGGGACCTCGTGAACACCGCGTCACGCCTCCAGGGCGCGGCGCCGGCTGGATCGGTCCTGGTCGGGGAGGTCACCTGGCGGGCGACAAATGAGGCCATCGCCTACGAGGAGGCCGGCGAGCAGGTCCTGAAGGGCAAGGCGGCGCCGGTCCAGGCCTGGCACGCGCTCCACGTTCAGGCACTGCGAGGCGGGGCCGGCCGCAAGGGCACTCTGGAGCCGCCGTTCGTGGGCCGCGACGAGGAGTTGCGCCTGGTCAAGGACCTGTTCCACGCCACCGGGCGCGAGCGCAAGCCACGGCTCGTCTCGATCATCGGTCAGGCCGGCATCGGGAAGCATCGGCTGGCCTGGGAGTTCGAGAAGTACCTGGACGGGATCAGCGAGACCGGGTACTGGCACTCGGGACGCTCCCCGGCCTACGGGGAGGGCATCAGCTTCTGGGCCCTGGCCGAGATGGTCCGGGAGCGGGCGGGGATCGCCGAAGGCGTCGACCCCGACGAAGCCCGTCGCCTGCTGGCGGCCAAGGTGACCGAGTTCGTCACCGATGCCGAGGAGCGGCGCTGGATCGAGCCCCGGCTGGCGGGCCTCCTCGGCCTGGAGCACATGCCCTCCGGCGAGAAGGACGAGCTGTTCGCCGCATGGCGGACGTTCTTCGAGCGGATCGCCGACCGCGACCCGGTGATCATGGTCTTCGGCGACCTGCACTGGGCCGACCAGGGCCTCATGGACTTCATCGAACACTTGCTGACCTGGTCGCGCGCGCACCCCATCCTGGTCATCGCCCTGGCCCGGCCCGAGCTGTTGGAGCGCCGCCCGGGTTGGGGCACGACGGTCCGCAACGCGGTCACGATCACCCTCGAGCCGCTGCCGGCGGAGGCGGTGGCCGAGCTCCTGCGCGGGCTGGTCCCCGGTCTCCCCGACGAGTCAGTGAAGGCCATCGTGGGGCGTTCGGAGGGCATCCCGCTGTACGCAGTGGAGACGGTCCGCATGCTGCTCGACACAGGGCAGCTCCGCGCTGAAGGAGACGGCTACGTCCTGGCCAGTCCCCTGACCGATCTCCAGGTACCCGAGACCTTGCGCGCTCTGGTGGCGGCGCGCCTGGACGCCAACGACCCCGCCGACCGCGCCCTCCTGACCGATGCGGCCGTGCTGGGCCATAGCTTCACCCTGGCCGGAGTGGTGGGCATGACCGGCCGGGATGGGGCCGAGCTGGAGCAGGGCCTCGATCGCCTCGTTCGTCGCGAGCTGCTGCTGCGCGACGACGACCCCCGCTCCCCCGAGCGAGGCCAATACAGGTTCCTCCAGGCGGTCGTCCGCGAGGTCGCGTACGAGTCGCTGGCCCGCAAGGACCGCCGCACCAAGCACCTGGCGGTGGCCCGCCACCTCGAATCACTCGGTGACGAGGAGCTGGCCGGGGTCCTCGCCAGCCACTACGTCGAGGCCTATCGCGCCACCCCAGCGGGTCCGGAGGCCGATGCGCTGGCGGCGCAGGCCCGGATCGCTCTCCGGGCCGCGGCCGAACGGGCCGCTGCGCTCCACTCCCATGCCAGCGCGGTCCACTACCTCGAAGAGGCGCTGACCGTGACTGAAGATGCCGGTGAGCAGGCTGCGCTCCATGAGCGCGCCGCACATTCGGCGTACCTCTTCAATGTGCACAAGGCCATTGGTCATGCCGAGCAGGGGGTCGCGCTGTACGGGCGGGCCGCTGACGCCGACGGTGCGCTCAGATCGACCGTGGCGGCGGCTCACGCACACCTCTCGCTTGGCCACGGCACGGACGCGGTCAACGCCCTGGAGGGCGTTTTGGCGGCGACCCCGGAGGATGCGACCGACTGGGCCGAGGCCATGGGTGAGCTGGCCCGCGCCTACATGCTCACGGCACGCAGCGAGGAGGCGGTGGCCACGGCGGACCGGGCCCTGGCCGCCATCGGTCCTCGGCGGCTGCCCCGGATTACCGCAGACATCCTTGTCACCAGGGGGACCGCCCTCCAGGCGCGGCCCGACGAAGCGGAGGCCATCCTCCGCGGCGCCGTGGCCCTGGCGGAACGCGCAGGCCACCTCCCGACGATCATGCGGGCTCGGAATAACCTGATGTCCATCCTGGCGGGTGAGGTCCCCCTGGACGAGCAGACGCGGTATCTCGCCGAGTCAGGCGACGTTGCCCGCCGGGGCGGTGACTCCCACATGCTCGGGCAGATGCTCCTCTCGCTGGTCGACACAGCCACGGAGGCCGGAACCTGGTCCGACGCGGACGCGGCCCTTGCGGAACTCGCGAGCATGGATCTCGACTCGTTCCGAATGACCTGGTACCTCCTGGACACGGGCATCTTCCATGCGTTCCGGGGTGAGCGATCCGAGGCGGAGGGGAACTTCGCGAAGGCCGAGGAGCTGGTCCGCGGTGTTGACACCTACCACGCCACAGGCAAGGCGGCGATGGATGCGCTGTCCTTGGTCGGGATGGGCGAGCTGGCGCGAGCGGCCGAGATGGCGATGCCGGCGGCCCTGGCAGAGAATCCGGATCACAGACTTCCCATCATCGCCGCCACCGCCGTCGGTGCCCTTGAGCCCTATCGAGCCCATGAGCTGACGGCGGCCCTGGACGCCCGCCCGCCTACCTTGGCTGTGGCTGCCGCACGCGAGCAAATCGTCGCCCTCATGGCCGTGGCCGAGGCTCGTTGGGACGACGCCCGTGCCGCGTACCGCAGCGCGCTGGATCACTACGACGCCCTGGGCATGGGGTTCTGGAAGGCACTCGCCGGACTCCAGTTCGACGGCTACCTTGGGAACCGATTCGAGGACGCCCGCGATAGTGGCGTTGAAGCGGAGGCGCTGTTCGCGGGCAACGGCGCTGCCGGCTTCGTGGACCGGTACCGGGTGGCCTTCAAGGGAACCCCGGCCCCGCCCCTGTCTCCGGCCGGATCCGTGCCCAGCAAGGCGGCGGTCCCGGTCGACGCGGAGCAGCCCGCCTGACGCTTCCCGCGGATGCGTTGCGGGACGCAGCGGCCCGCTGGGGCACGCCGCTGTACGTCACCGACCTCGATGGCGCGGCGGCCCATCTCGCCGAGTACCAGGCCGCTTTTCCCGGCGCCTTGATCGCGTACGCGATGAAGGCCAACCCCGATCCGCAACTCCTCCGACGCCTCGTGGCAGAGGGCGCGGGCTGCGAGGTCGTGACGGCTGTAGAGCTCGCGCTGGCCCAGCGGGCGGGCTGTCCACCCGAGCGCATCGTCATGAACGGGGTGGGCAAGACCGATGGCGACCACGCCGCTGCCGTCGAGACCGGCGCGCTCCTGAACGCCGAGTCGCTCGAGGAACTGGACGCCCTGCTCGCCATCGACGCCCTGCGCGTCGGCCTGCGGCTCAATCCGGGCCTCAAGCCGGACACCCACGCGCACCTGGCCACCGGCGCGGCGGACAGCAAGTTCGGCATCGCCTGGACCGATCTGGATTCGGCCCTGGACCGATGCCGCGCGGCCGGGCGCACGCTCGAGAGCGTGGGCGCACACGTCGGGTCGGCGATCGATGACGTCGGCACGTATGCGCTCCTCGCGGAGCGCTTGGCCGAGGCGGCCGGCCGCGCGGGGGCGGAACGCGTCAACCTGGGTGGGGGAGCGGGGATCGGGTTGTCCATACCCGCCCTGGCCGCGGCGGTGCGTCCTTATCTGCCCGATGCCACGCGCCTGATCCTGGAGCCGGGGCGCAGCCTGGTGGCCGACGCGGGGTGGCTGCTCGCCCGGGTGGTCCGCGTCCAGCCCCGCCCCGAGGCCGGGCTCACCTACCTGGTGGCCGATGCCGGCATGGCGGAGCTGATCCGCCCGATCCTGTACGGCGCGGACCACCCAGTGACCCTCCTCGAGCCCGGCCGACGGCTGGAATCGGGCCACGGAACGGTGCACCTCGCCGGGCCGGTGTGCGAGGCCGGCGACACCCTGGCCCGGGACATCGGCCGCTGGATCCCTCCGGAAGATCTCGCGCTCGCCGGAACGGGTGCGCTCATCGGCATCGGTCAAGCCGGCGCCTACGGCGCCGCCATGGCATCGGTCTACAACGGTCGACCTCGCCCCGCGGAAGCTGTGCTCGACCGCGGCGAGCTGGCGCTCAGCCGCCGGCGGGAGACCCTCGACAACCTGCTCGCCCGCGACCTCTAGGAGGCCGCGGGCGAGTCAAGCGAGTTCCTCGGGCCGCGTCAGGCGGTTGCGGGGCGCCTGAGTCCCAATGCCGCGATGCCGATGGCCCCGCCCAGCATGGCGAGCACCAACGCACCAGCCAGCCAGATCGGGACGGTGACCGGGGCCGGTGAGCTGACCGGTGTCCCCGTCGTTGGCCCGGCGGGTAGCGGGGTCACCTGCCGCGTCTCGAGCGGCATGCCGTAGGTCCCGTCGGGAGTCCGGACTTCGGTCGCGATGTTCCAATATCCGCCGGCTGGCAGCAGGACCTGGGCCGTGTATCGGCCATCGGACCCGGTTGGCGCCGCCGGGAACCGCAGGACGGTGCCGTCAGCCGCACGTGCGAACACCAGCTCGACGCTGGTCGTGTCAGTCACAGGCCGCCCGTCATACGTCAGCCACAGGCCGACCGTGGTCTCGGTGCCGGCCTGGATGCTGCCGGAGATATCGATCTCGGCGGCCATGCCCTGGCACTGCTCCTCGGTCGAACCCTCCGGGCATTTGGCGAGCGCGGCGCCCGAGGTGGCCAGCACCAGCAGGACCGCAGCGATGAAAGACAGCGTGAGTCGAGACACGAGGACAGCCTCAGATACAGGTTCCGTCAACTTCCCTACACCGCTGCTCCGGCCCCGGTTCCCAGCGAGGCTGTAATCCCGCGCCCATTTCTGCGTTTTGTGGATGTTCATTCGGGCGGCTGCGGCCGATGCAGGACCCGGCCGTGGCCGCCCAGCACTCATCCACCCAGATCAGGGAGAGCAGACATGAGCCAGGTTTCGGACCGGGGACGACCCACCATCACCACCCGCCTCGGCGTTTCGTTGCCGAGCGCCATCGGGGCGCTCCTCTTCGCCGGGGCGCTGGCGTTTGGGTCGGGCATGATCGACGCCGTCGCCCCGCAGCAGGGCGGGGATGCGACCGCGCAGCTGGGCAGCCAACCCTCCGACGGCCACAACGACGGCCACAACGACGGCGGGAATAGCAAGCCGGGCGCGACGTACCAGGACGACAAGCAAGAGCCGGACCACAGCCGGCCGGACCAGACCCCCAAGCCGGAGCCCACGCCCAAGCCCCAGCCGGTCGAGCCGCCCAAGCCCGCCCCGCCGGCTCCGCCCGCCCCGCCGGCCACGGCGACCGGCCTGGCGCTGAGCCTCGAGACCTTCGACGCCAAGGTCAAGCTCACCTGGTCCGTGTTCGAAGGCGACGGCTTCGCCTACTACAAGGTGGTCCGCTCGTCGGACGCCGACGTGACCTGGCCAACCGGTGCTGGCGACACGCTGGTCGCCGCCGTCGGCGACCGCTGGGCCACCCTGGTCAAGGACTTCCCGCCGTGCAACACGAACTGGTACTACCGCGTGTTCGCGGTCATGAGCGGCGACACGGGATATGCCACCCTGGCCGTCAGCAACGTGGCCACTGCCTACGTGGCGTGCGCCGTGAAGCCGACCCACCCCCCCGTCTACCAGATGGGCTTCTCCGCCCAGGTCATCGACGGGCAGGTCCACCTGACCTGGGAGCAGTGCACCTCCGACGGGTTCGCGGCCTACAAGGTCGTCCGTTCGCAGACCAACACCGACCCCAAGTACCCGCTTAACAGCGGGTCGGAGCTGATCGCCGCCATCGGTGACCCGAACGTGACCAGCCTGGTCGACGGCAACGTGTCATCCGGCCAGACCTGGCACTACCGGGTGCTGAGCATGGCCAACGACGGGTCGGGCTGGTACCCGCTGGGCATGACGCCGGTGGTGACGGTGACGATCCCGTAGGCGGAGGACCGATGTTGACGAGGCGGGGCCACGCATGGGGACTGGGTCATCGGTACCCAGTAGTACCCGAGAGCGATGGCCCCGCCCCGGACTTCCGTCCACGATGCGGCGAGGTATGGACCATGACCGACGCGCACCCAGCCGAATGCCCAACGAGCTCGAGCGTGAGCTCGTGGCTCGGGCTGCTGGACGGCCGCCGGACACCGCCGCCTTCGTGGAGCTCTACGACTTCTACCTCCCCCGGATCTATGGATTCATCTACCGACGGATTGGAGAGCGCAGCGTGGCCGAGGATCTGACCGCTACCGCCTTCGAGAAGGGTCTCGAAACGCTGCGTCGTGGCACGTTCCGGAACGAGACGTTCGGCGGCTGGCTGTACCGGGTGGCCGCCAACGCCTGCGTGGACCACGTCCGGCGAACGTCGCGCCTGTTGGCCCTGGACGGGACGGCCACCGGGCGCCCGGCCTGGATCGACCGCGCCGATGAGCCCGCCCCCGCTGAGGCGTGGGCCACGACCATGGAGCGCGACGAGCTGCAGCGGGCCCTGGCCCAGCTGCCGGAGCGGCATCGGCGGGTACTGACTCTGCGCTTTTACGACGATCTCGACCCGGCCGAAGCCAGCGCGGTCCTTGGGTGCTCCCCGGGGACGTTCGCGGTGCGTTTGCACCGCGCCCTGGCTGCCCTTCGCGGCGTGCTGTTGACGGAGCAGACCGATGTCGCCTAAGGACCGCAACCGCTTCGACGACCGAGGCTTCGATGACCGCGGGTTCGACGACCGCGGCGTAGATCGTGGCTTCGATGACCGCGGCGTGGACCGTGGGTTCTCCGACCGCAACCTGTCCTCGGACCGCGGCTTCGACGACCGCGGGATGGACCGCGGTTTCTCGGACCGCGGCCTGGAGCAGCACCTGAGCGATTCCGGGCGCCAGGCCCGCCTGTCGGCCGGCGGTGGACGCCCCGACCCGATGTTCGCCGCCGAGCTGCGCGAGCGCCTAGTCGCAAAGCTCGAGACCGAGCGAGCGCCGATGTGGCCGTTCGGCCTGGGGCAACGCCTCGCCCGCGTGGTGCCGGTGTCGGTTGCCGCCCTGCTGTTCGCGGTGGCAGTGGTCGGTGCCACGCATCTGAACCTCGGCGCACCGGATTCCTCCGAGCCCCCGACGGCGGCGACCCACAAGCCGGATCCGACGGACGGCCCGCCCCACACATTCTTCCCCGAGGCATCGGACGAGGCTGACCACATCGTGCCGGTGGTCACGCCAGCGCCGACCGCGGCTCCCACCCCTACGCCAGCCCCGGATCCCACTCCACCGCCGCCCCCGCCAGCGCCCACACCCACACCTCCGCCACCCGGACCGGCGACGCTCGCCCTGTCCCTGAAGTCGTGCGACGGCGGCGTGGTCATCCAGTGGTCGAAGTACCAGGGCGCCGACTTCAACCACTACACGACCCTGCGCAATACCACGAACAACATCCCGCTCGCGTATCCGCCCCAGGGTGGCGCGGTGGACTTCGGCGGGACATACACCACAGACCGCTTTGCCCTGTCTGCGGTGGACGCGACCGGGGTACCCGGAACCACCTACTACTACCGGGCCATGGCCTTCGACGTAAGCGACCAGGTCGTCGCCGCGTCGGCCATCGTTTCAGCCCAAGCCAAGCCAATGGCATCCCTCGACCCATTGGGTGTTGCCCCGGATGCGGGCGGGACCCAGTTCACCTGGAATCCGTACGCCGGGCCGGCCGGCTGCTTCACGTACTACAAGCTGGTGGCCTCGACCTCGAACCCCGATCCGAGCTATCTGAACGGCGACCCGTACATCTGGGTCGGCTCGACCCAGACCGATGGGTCGGTCGTATCGCCCGACCTGGTCAGCGGTGAGACCTACTACATCCGGATCCAGGTCATCCGAACCACCGCCCTGGGCGCCTTCGTGGCCGCCCAGACCGCTGTCACCACCTACCCCGTCCCCTAGGGCATCTTCTTCGCGACAGGACCGCGACACCCTCGGGCGTGGGGCCATATATTGACAATCATCTATATACTGCAGCTGTGAAGTCCACCAATCCCGACGTCGAGCTCCTCCAGGCGATCGCCGATCCCACGCGGTTGGCGATCCTTCGACAGCTCGCGTCCTCTCGCGGATCGGTATGTGCTTGCGACTTCACCGAGTGCTGCGCCGTCAGCCAGCCAACCGTCAGCTATCACCTGAAGGTGCTCCGCGAGGCCGGCGTCCTGACGACCGAGCGGCGTGGCACCTACATCTACTACGAGCTCGCACCGGACTTCGCCCGCCGCTGGTCGGGGATCGGCGCCAGCCTGGCTGGACTCGTCCCACTCGCGTAGCCACCCGACCCAAGGAGAAACCGATGACCCAACAGATCCACGAGATGGTCCGCGACCATTACGCCAAGGCCGCCCGCGAAGTCCTGGACCAGGGAACCCAGGCGTCCTGCTGCGGTGATGGCTGTTGCGGCGACGCCGGCTGCACCGACAACCTCGCCACCGTCACCTACTACTCGGAGCTCGACCGCGCCGAGCTGCCCGATGCGGCCGTGCTCGCCTCCCTCGGCTGCGGAAACCCCATCGCGGTCGCCGACCTCAACCCCGGGGAGCGGGTCCTGGACCTGGGCTCCGGCGGCGGGATCGACGTCCTGCTGTCGGCCAAGCGGGTCGGCCCAGCCGGCCGCGCGTTCGGCCTGGACATGACCGATGAGATGCTGGCCCTCGCCCGGGGCAACGCGGCCGAGGCGGGCGCCGTGAACGTCGAGTTCCTGAAGGGCCACATCGAGGCCATCCCGCTGCCCGCCGCGTCCATCGACGTCGTGATCAGCAACTGCGTCGTGAACCTGGCCGCCGACAAGCCGGCCGTCTTCCGGGAGGTGGCCCGTGTGCTTCGCCCCGGGGGCCGGATCGGCATCACCGACATCGTGGCCGACGACTCGCTGACGCCAGAGCAGCGCGCGGAACGCGGTTCCTACGCCGGCTGCATCGCCGGCGCGCTATCCGTGTCGGAGTTTGCCGATGGGCTTCGTGAAGTGGGCCTGACCGATGTCTCGGTCACTCCCACTCACGACGCAGCGCCCGGCATGTACAGCGCCATCATCCGCGCGGTCAAGCCGGCCAACCAGCCGGCCACCCAACAGCCGGTCTAGGCCTGGCGCCGATAGGTCCCGGTCAGCTTCGCCTCGGCCAGGACCTTGCCGTACATGTCGGCCCGGATCTGGGTCGCGGCAAGCTCCGGCCCAAGCACCAGCGGCTCCGCCAGCGCATACACGGTGAAGACATACCGATGCTCCCCGGACGGCGGGCACGGACCGCCCCACGTGGCCGGACCGAAGTCGGTGCCGCCCTCTACCGCCCCCTCAGGCATGTTGCCGGAGGCGCCTTCCGGGAGTGAGATCACACCGGCGGGAAGGTTGACGACAAGCCAGTGGACCCACAGGCGCGCATCGATGTCCTCGGCGATGAGGACCCAGGCCGCGGTGCCCTCCGGCGCCGGCCCCCAGGTCAGCGGGGGCGAGATGTTGTCGCCATCGCAGGTGTACTTGCGGGGGATCGCCTCGCCGTCGGCAATCGCCGGACTGGTAAGTCTGAGCTGAGTGATGACGCTGCTCATGTGGCTCGAAGCCTCCGTGCTCTGCCCGGGCACGGGCCCACAGGCGGCGACGCCGACGAGCGCCGCGACCGCGGACCACCGAATGATGTGGCGCCCGGTCACTGCGCCTACCCTACCCCTCCGACCCGACTCGCGTCCAATCCGTGGCCCTGGCTGGCGCCCAACGCGGGGCCCCCGAGACGGAGGGCCGTGTCATACATCGGTCAGCCCGATCTCGGACGTCGAGGCAGCGCGGACGGCTGTCCACAGACCGCACACAGACGGTCCACAGGCCGTCCACATCGGTTTCGGCGATTACGCAGGATGTAGGGGCAGATTCGAGGACCCACCACTACATCTTGTGATTTTCCCTTGACCCGGGCCTATGCGAGGAGTAGACTTCAAGGCCACTGAGACGAAGCGACCGGACCGGTTCGCGGCGCCTCCCGAACTGAGCGGGGCGGACCTCTCCCGACTCCTCCGAGAGGTCCGCCCGTCCTACAACCGACCCTCATCCCGACCACCAGGAGGCACCGGACCCATGGCACGCAGCGCAGCCCCCGTCCCGTCCAGGACCAACGGAAACGGCAACGGGCACAAGGGGGCAGCCAAGGCCACCGGGCCGGGCAAAGCCGAAACGGGCAAGGCCTCCGGCTACCACCAGCTCCAGCCGGGCGAGGCGCCAACCTGGCGAGGGCTCAGCGTCGAGCGGCGCTTCACCCGCCCCGGTGTGGACCCCTACGACACGGTCGAGTGGGAGTCGCGCGAGGCGGTCATCAGCAACGAGCACGGGGAGACCGTCTTCGAGCAGAAGGGCCTCGAGTTCCCCAAGGCCTGGTCCCAGCTGGCCACCCAGGTGACCGCCAGCAAGTACTTCCGCGGCACGCTGGGCACCCCGGAGCGCGAGACAAGCGTCAAGCAGATGATCGGCCGGGTGGCCGACACCATCACCGGATGGGGCCGCACGGATGGCTACTTCGCCACCCCGGAGGACGCCGACACCTTCCACGCCGAGCTGACCGACATCCTGCTCAAGCAGAAGGCGGCTTTCAACTCCCCGGTCTGGTTCAACGTGGGCATCGACGCCCATCCCCAGTGCAGCGCCTGCTTCATCAACAGCGTCGACGACACCATGGACTCCATCCTGACCCTGGCCCACACCGAGGGCATGCTCTTCAAGTTCGGCAGCGGCACGGGCAGCAACCTGTCAACGCTGCGCTCCAAGCGGGAGGGGCTCCGCGGCGGCGGCAGTGCCTCCGGCCCGGTCAGCTTCATGAAGGGCTTCGACGCCTTCGCGGGCGTCATCAAGTCCGGGGGCAAGACCCGGCGCGCGGCCAAGATGGTGATCCTCAACGTCGACCACCCCGACGTGGAGGAGTTCATCGACTGCAAGATGAAGGAGGAGAAGAAGGCCTGGGCCCTCATCGACGCCGGCTATGACGGCAACTTCAACGGGGGCGAGGCGTACGACTCGGTCTTCTTCCAGAACTCGAACAACTCGGTCCGCGTGACCGATGCCTTCATGGAGGCAGTCGAGCAGGACGCCGACTGGACCACCCACGCGGTGGTCGATGGGCGGGCGATGGACACCGTCAAGGCCCGCCACCTGCTCAACAAGATGGCCCAGGCCGCCTGGATCTGCGGCGACCCGGGGATCCAGTACCACGACAACGTGAACCGCTGGCACACCAGCGCCAACACGGCCCCCATCAACGCCTCTAACCCGTGCGTCACCGGTGACACGCTGGTCGCGACCGATCAGGGCTGGCGTCGCATCGACAGCCTCGTCGGCTCGAAGGCCATGGTCATCGGCGCTGATGGCTGGCCGCACCCGGTGGACACGATCTTCCCGACGGGCACCAAGCCCGTCTACGAGCTGAAGACGCGTTCCGGGTACCGCGTCAACATCACCGACGACCACCTGGTTGCCACCGAGCGTGGAGACGTCGCGGTCAAGGATCTGCGCGATGGCGACCGGATCTTCCTGAACGCACCGGACTTTGGCCAGCAGAAGCTTTCCTCGCAGCTCGCCGAGGCGATTGGCCTGGCTGTGGGCGACGGCTGCATGGTGTACGCCGACGGCCGCCCACAAGTCATCATCACGATGGCCGACGAGGAGTTCGGCGTCCTCGAGATGGTGGCCAAGGAGGTCAATCAGCAGAAGGCCATGCTCCGCGCCGTGGGCATGCAGGGCCAGCCGGGTCCGGTCCACGTCACCCGGAGCGCGACAGGTACACGGGTCTCGTTCGGCTCCCGGGTGGTCGTCGACCAGTTCACGAAGCACGCCGTCCTCGACCAGGGCTCGTCAGGCAAGCGCTTCAGCGATGAGGTCCACGCGCTTGACCGGTCAAGTCAGGCGGCAATGCTGCGCGGCCTCTTCACGGCGGACGGGACTGTCGAGAACTCGGGTGCGAAGAGCCAGCACGTCGCGCTGGACTCGAACTCGCTGGAGCTGCTTCTCCAGGCGCAGCGGATGCTCCTCGCCTTCGGCATCAAGTCGCACATCTACGAGAATCGAATGCGCGGCAAGCTGACGAAGATCCTGCCCGACGGTAAGGGCGGCATGCGGGAGTACCCCGTCAAGCAGATGCACACGTTGCGCGTAACGCGTGAGTCGCGACTCCGCTTCGAAAAGGAGATCGGGTTCGCTCCCGAAAGCCCAAAGGCCGAGAAGCTCCGCCAGGTGAATTCATCGGTCGGGACATACAGCGATGAACTGATCGACGAGTTCCGCTCGATCACGCCGCTGGGCCGCGAACCGGTCTTCGATCTGACCGAGCGAGCGACCCAGCACTTCGTTGCAAACGGGTTTGTAATCCATAATTGCAGCGAATTTATGTACATGGACGACACGTCCTGCAACCTCGCCAGTTTGAATCTCATGAAGTTCGTGGACGAGCGAGGTGAGTTCGCCATCGAGGACTTCCGGCACGCCGTCCGGGTCGTGTTCACCGCGCAGGAGATCATCGTCGACAACGCCTCGTACCCCACCGAGAAGATCACGGCCAACTCGCGAGCGTACCGACCCATCGGGATTGGTTTCGCCAACCTCGGCGCGGTGCTGATGAACCGTGGCCTTGCCTATGACAGCGACGAAGGTCGGGCGTACGCAGCGGTCATCGCCGCCCTCGAGCAGGCGGAGTCGGGATTGCAGAGCGCGCGCATGGCGCGCGACCAGGGCGGACCGTTCGCCGGGTACGGGATCAACCGAGAGCCGTACCTGAAGGTCATGGGCATGCACCGCGACGCAGCCTACCGGCTCGACCGACAGGTCATCCCCACCGATCTTCTGGACGCGACTCTCACTGCATGGGACGACGTCCTTGCATTGGGCGAGGAACACGGCTTCCGCAACGGGCAGTTCTCAGTCACTGCCCCCACGGGGACCATATCGTTCCTGCTCGACTGTGACACCACGGGAATTGAGCCGGACATCGCGCTCATCAAGTACAAGCGCCTGGTGGGTGGCGGCTACCTGAAGATCGTCAACAACACGGTGCCTCACGCCCTGAAGCGGCTGGGCTACAGCGCCGCGCAGGCAGAGGAGATCGTCGCCTACATCGACGAGCAGGAGACCATCGAGGGCGCGCCGCACCTCCTCGACGAGCACCTGGCGGTGTTCGACTGCGCCTTCAAGCCCGCCAACGGGCATCGGTCCATTCACTACAACGGCCATCTCAAGATGATGGCCGCGGTCCAGCCGTTCATCAGCGGGGCCATCTCCAAGACGGTGAACATGCCGGAGGCCAGCACCCCGGAGGAGATCGCCCAGGTCTACATCGATGGCTGGAAGCTGGGCCTGAAGGCCATCGCCATTTACCGCGACAACTCGAAGCGTTCGCAGCCGCTGAACGTGAAGAAAGAAGGCTCCCAGGGAGCGGCGGGCACCACGGCCGTTGCGGGCACAACGGTCGCCGCCGCTCCCCCCCAACCCTACCGACGCCGCCTGCCGGATGAGCGGGCCTCCATCACCCACAAGTTCAACGTGGCGGGGCACGAGGGGTACCTGACCGTCGGCCTGTACGAGGACGGGCAGCCGGGCGAGATCTTCCTGCGCATGGCCAAGGAGGGGTCGACCATCAGCGGGCTCATGGACGCGTTCGCCACCGCGGTCAGCATCGCGCTCCAGTACGGGGTGCCGCTGCCGGACCTCATCAACAAGTTCAGCCACCTGCGCTTCGAGCCGGCGGGATTCACGACCAACCCGGACGTGCCCATGGCCAAGAGCCTGGTGGACTACATCTTCCGGTACCTGGCGACCAAGTTCCTGAGCAGGGCGGAGCAGGACCAGGTGGGAGTGGTGAATCGGCAGATGACCCTTGCCGAAGCGGATGCTGTCCGTGGGGAGGCTGCCGATGGGGACGCAGCCTCGGCAAGCTCGGCAGCGCCGCCCCCGGCAGCCCAGACCTCGGTCGACTCGGCTAAGGCACAGGGCGCTGAGGAGTCCCCGCAGGACAGCGTGTCAGGGACCGATGTTGACGGGGAGGAGGCAGTACCGGAGCCGTTGCCGGGGTTGATGGATGGGTTGAAGATCGTGGCCCAGCACAACGGCCACGGTTTCACACGGGAAGAGCGCCTGTCAGCCGGTCAGCCGACCGTGATCTTCGATACGGCCGATTCGCCCGCATGTACCGATTGCGGCTCGATCATGGTCCGCAACGGCAGCTGCTACAAGTGCCTGAATTGCGGTTCAACTTCAGGTTGTAGTTGACTCGATAGTCCACGTCCGTACAGCACCTCAGCCATGGCACGCAGAACGCTAAGAGTCACAACTCGAGTCAACCTTCGCTACAGAGTTGAGGTACGACGGCGGCTCACATATCGACTCGAGCCCCAGAGGATCTCAACGGGCTCGGTTCCGGTTAGAGTCCCTCGGTTAGTGACGACGTCTGTCGCCCCAGTAGCAAGTCATCGGGAGGCGATCTACTCCGCACCTCTCGGCCCGATCCGCCGCGCGGCGGATGAGTACACCGAAGCTTTGCCGGATCCGCTGTCTCCAGAGGACAAGCCCTTTGATTGCTTCATCTGCTACGCGATCCCAGACGAGGAGGACGTGGTGGCGCCGTTGGTGGAACTGCTCCGCGATCGGAATCTGACCGTGTGGGCGGGATTGGATCTAACGATCGGCTCGCCCCTCGGACGGAAGATCGATCAGGGGCTGCGTGCCAGCCGGTTCGGCGTCGTAGTTCTGTCGCCAGCGTTCTTTGATGGCGGTGGGTGGCGGAAGCTCGAACTGGACGCTCTCATGGGTATTGAGGCTCGCGGTTCTGACCCGGTCATCCTGCCTATCTGGCACAACGTCACCGCAGCGGAGGTAGCCGCGCATAGCCCAATCCTCGCTGGAAAGCTCGGACGCAGCACTGCTACCCAAACGCTGGAACAGATCTCAGAGGAGATTGCCGAGGTCGCTCGAATTTAGTTCTGGTCATGTGGCCGATTCGGCCCATGCACAAGACTGGAACTTCTCCTAATTCTGGGCGTGGGCGGTCTCGCGTCACGAGCGACTCCTGCGCCTGTACGGACGGTGATCTCGGCCACAGCCTCAAGGACGGACCCCGATCACGGTGGGCAAGGGCGCTGCCCGAGGGCCTAGCAGCAGCGGCTGCAGTTGAACTCCCTGAGGGCTCGAGTTCAGCTTCCGGGATCTTCACGAACGAACAGGGATCGACCTCAGTCGCTAGTGACTGCGTCGCCGCTGGACGGGAGAAGAACGGAACTTTCGGGATACAGCTCGCAGATCCGACCTGACTGCCAATCATGCGCGCGGACGAGACTTAGGTTCCTTGGCCGCGGACCATCTGGAACACCCCTCTCAAATATCAGATCGAAAATGAGCCCTTCAGACCGATGGATCGTCCCCGAGATTTCCGGTCCACCTATTGCGATGATGAGGTGGTCATTCTCAGGGATGTCCTTGGTAGCGACTCGCGACAGCAGGTCCGCCCGAAGTTCGGATTCGTAGAGTGTTTCCGAGTAGAACAGGACCAGATCGAAGCGGCTGCCGGCGTCAGTACGTGGTATCCCCAGCGAGCCTCCCGACGTGTAGAAGGCGAAACCCTTCGGCAAGCGCAAACCTGGAAGCTCGATCTGGGTAGGCAGTGGGCCATCGGGTAGAGAGAAGACCATCTCCCGGGGATCGCAGGCGGCAAGATAATCGATTAGTTCTCTTTCGGCGACGGGGTCCGCCAGCGGCAGTCCTTGCGTTGCCTCGCCGTCATACCGCCACATGAAAACCGTCCACCCGTCGAGATTCCGAAACGGCTGACCAGACTCGACTATCCGGCGCAGAAGCCGCATCGTGAGTGCATTTGAAAATCGTCGCGTCCGCGTCATCAGTTGAGTGAGTTCAATCCCCACCGAAGTCCCGTCCACCGACGTTGCCTCAAGATCTGGCGGATTGCTTCCTTTGGACGCGGGGCCCGTGTATTCGTCACGTCCCAACGTCGCGGCAAGGTCGACTCGGTACTTAGAGAAGTGCGAAATCTCGAGCTGAGCCTTCGATTCGAACGGCGCCGATGCCTGCAGTGCCTGATCCAGCCCCACGACAATGATCCGTTCCCCGGAGGGCCCTTCAGCGCTTAGGAACACTGGGGAGACTTCTCGAGCGGCTCCTGACATGTGCGCTCGTGGTTGGATTCATGAATTGCACATACGCACCTTTCATGCCGCGGGTGAGGAGGACGCGGTAGGTGCGCTTGACGAGGTCGGTGAACTGGGCGCCGCTGCGCTTGACGATGGAGTCATGAGACTCAGAGGGGTCGCCGATCCAGGATTCTGAGGCGGGGTCCCAGCGGAGGTCGCGGCCGAAGATCACGCCGACGTAGTCGAACTCGAAGCCCTGGGCGGTGTAAATGCAGCCGACCTGATCGATGCCGCGGGGATCGGACGCCCAGTAGCGCTCCTGGGGGATGCCATCGGCGAGGCGGCCGGCATCGGACCTGGCGTTCCAGGGCATCTGCCAGGTGCCTACCTTTACATCGGGGACGAGGGTGCCGTCATCGAGCGGATCGGACCAGGGCCAGCAGAAGCCGGCGACCAGGCGGGCTGTGGTGTTCGGCTCTGCGGCCTTTGATCGGATCAGGGCGTCGAGCTGCTCGACCGAGTCGACGATGCGGAAGTCGAACGCGTCGTCGCCCTCCCAGATCGGGTGGGCCGTCTCGGCCAGGCCAAGGGTGTGGTCGACCCAGCTGACGAAGGCCTCGGAGCCGGCGCAGCGGAACTGGGTCTCGAGCTCGAACTCCTGGATCTCGGCGCTGGCCCGGGCGGCGGCCTCCTTGATCAGGTTGACGCTGCCAACCTCGTTGGGGCGGACGACCTGGAGGTCGTCGATGAAGAACACCGTGGTCTTGGCGGCATTCACGAGCTCGTCGATCTGGGGCAGATCGGTCTTGGCGGCTTTGGGTGTGAATCGACTGGCGGAGGTCTCGCGGATGCGGTGCGCTTCGTCCAGGATCAGGACGTCGACGTCGTTGGGATCGGCGGCGCCGAACTGATTGAAGTAGGCGAACTGGGCGCGGGCGCGCCTTCCGACGATGCGGCGGATGTTCTCGGTGAACGCCTTGCTGCCGGTGGCGTGCTGGGCGTTGTAGCCGTCGCGGGCGAGGCGGCCGACGAGGTGGAGGGCGATGACCGACTTGCCGGTGCCGGGACCGCCCTTGACGAGCATCACGGCCTTCGTCGTGCGGTGGAAGCCCTCGCGGGCGGCGGCGAGGACGGACTCGAAGACGACGAATTGCTCGTCGAGGAGGATGAACTCCTGCTGGCCGGCAACCATCTCGGCTGTGTGGTCGAGCAGCTTCTTCGAGGGCTTGTACTTCGAGTCGAGGACCTTGGCCATGACAGGGACACCATCGCCTTCTGAGAGGCGCTCATTCAGGAACTCGGCAAGCTCGGTTGACTGATCGCCGGTGAAGAGCGGATTGGTCTTCAGGTACTCGGCGTGGCGGTCGGCAAATAGCTCCTCGGTCGGGTCGTACTGCATGTTGTGGAGCCAGCTCACACCCGCGAGACCGATTCCGTCGTCGTAGAAGGCGGTGTGGTTGTCAAGCAACCATTGCTCGTAGAGGCCGACCTGGACCGACGGGTGGGGGACGGGGCGGAGCCGTTGCCCCACGAACGTTTCTACACAGCCCTCCGCGTTTGAGCGTGCCGTCGCGCCCCACTGCTTCAGTTCGACGATGACCGCGTTTTCGGAGTCGTTCTGGGCGTGGCCTGTCAGCAGGGCGTCGAGTCGCCGACTGGTGTTGCCCAGCTGGTACTCGAGGATCACGCCGTGGTCGTCGAGATCGGCCTGGCTGATCAACAAGGCCAGCGACGTCAGGCTGTTCTGCCAGCTCTCGTATTCCGCCGCGCCCGGCCTGTGACCGATCTGCGCGATGTACTCCCCGCGCACTTTCTCGGCGATCCGATGCATCCGGGCATCGGTCAGGAACAGATCGGTCGACTCTGCGTAGAGCCTCATCCGCCGGCTCTCGCATATAGCTGCTTCACGGCATCGTCGAGGTGGGCAGTCAGATAATTTACAAGCGAGTCGAAGTTGCGCCAGCCTAGCCGCCGAAGCACGCCTACCAAGAGCTGGGTGCCAGTCACCGAAGCGCCGCGCGGGGAGAGGGTGGTTTCTATGCTCGCCGTCGCCTCAACTTCGCTCCGGTCTGGGAGCAACGGGTCCGTGAAGCCTAGTGCGGACGCCGGCGGACTAACTCGCCACCTCGATCCATATTGCATTTGGAGTTCTACGCGCAGAGGCGGGGCGGCCGCACAGACCCTTTCGAGTGCGATCTCGCCAAACACAAGCCTTCGCGAGATCTCCCGAAGCAGCGACTCCGTTGTTTCGACCAGGTCCACCTGGGCTTCCAGCGGCTGAGGGCGTGCGACGTATTGATGCCTCACGAAGGCCTCGTCCCCAACCGCTGAGGTAAGCGTGCGATCAGGGCGTTCGGCTTCAAGGACGTACTCGCTTCCTCGTGGCTTGCCCTCCCACTGATCGTGTTCGAGCGCCGTCGCCGCAATTATGTCGAGAGATCGATCTGTCTCCGGATCGAAGCGGCTTCGCGGGACTGCTGCAATGGGCCACATGTGAAGGAAGAAGCCCGGTGAGCCGTACATGGTGGCGCTCGTGACACGACGATGCAGCGCGAGCACGCTTGGGTTGCCCATTGCCCGCTCTTTGAACCAAACCTCCAGCAGTTCCGGGGGCGCCGGGCGGTTCTGGTCCCCAACTCGGACCAGCACTCCGTGATCGCGATGCCAAATCGGGGGTTGAACGGATGGGCCAATGGCGACAACAAGCAAGGCTTGCCCGGTCGCGGGGTTGGTGACCTGGGCAATCGACATAGCGAACCCCGGCGTGCAATAGGCCCAAATCGTGCTCTGAGCGGCCGCACGCGGGTCGCCTGACAGTCCATCCCAAGTGCCAGGGACTGCTGGATTATCGGCCTCGCGGACTCCGAGGACGATGGTGCCACCAAGTCCGTTGGCCATGGCAGCGGCTGTTGCGGCGAATGTTGGCGAGACCCGGTCCTTGTAGTCGAGCCGTGCGTCCTCTGTGAGGCCGTGCTCAAGGAACGCGAGGAGCCGCGCCCAGTCGAGTGTTTCTAATGGTTCGAGCGCTGGGTGGAGCCCTGGAGTCATCCAGTTAGCCGGCGCAATTCTTCCATCCCAGCCGCAGTGATCCGACAATGGCCGTCACTTGCGTGATCTGTCAATGTCTCGGCGAAACCCTCCGCGAAACCTTCGATCAGGAGGTCGATGAGGGAGGCCTTCACCGCCTCGCGGGAAACCCCTGCCCGTGCTGCGACATCCGCCATATCGAGGTGGAGGATCTCGGACGTTGTCTCTTGGCGGTGCGCCATTTGCCGGAGAGCCATCAGGATTTCCCGTCGGATCGTGGTTTCGTCCACGCTTACCTCCTTGGTTCTTGCTGCTTCTCGCAGGTCCCTGAGCGGAGGGCGGCGATGATGGTGCTGACCGTGTCCGGGACGCGGCCCTCGTGGCGGGCGGTGTTGGTCAGGTAGGCGTAGGTCGCCTCAGCCGAGGGGCCCCAGTGCCAGGTGTCCTCGAAGGCCAGCAGCTGGGCATCGGAGCGGTTGCCCGACTCGTCGCGGAAGATGACGTTGTAGTCGCGGTTCGAGGTGAACGGCGGGTCGAGGTAGATGAGGTCGACGCTGGCGTCGGGCAGGTAGCGGCGCAGGATGTCGAGGTTGTCGCCGTAGTAGCGGACGTTGGTGGCGAGCTCGGTCATCGGTCCCCCCGCGTGGGCGCTAGCGGGTATGTGGGAGAGCCTAGCAGCGGGGGCAAGGGCTCGGCAGGTAGCTTGCGCCTAGGCTAGGCTTGATCCATGACGATCCGGATCGATCCTAAGGCCATCAGCACGGAGGCGCTGGCCGACTTCGCCAGCCGGCATGGCGTGCTGCGCGTTGCATTGTTTGGGTCGGCCGCGCGAAATGAGCTGCGACCCGCGAGCGACGTGGACGTGGTTGTCGACTTCGCTGCTCAATCGACGGCTGGCCTGTTCGAGCAGGTCCGGATGGCGGACGAATTGGAGAACCTATTCGGGCGGCCGGTCGACCTGGTCACCCGCGACGGCCTGCGTCCGCATGTGAGGGCGACGGTCGAACGCGAGGCGATCGTGTTGTATGAGGCGTGACGACGAACGCCTGATTGACATCCGCGATGCGGCTCGGGCCACGCGCCGCTTCGTCAAAGGCCGGACCGCGGAGGACGTCGCCACCGACGAACTGCTTGCCGCGGCCCTGATGCAGAAGATCATCGTCATCGGTGAGGCCGCAGGCCGGGTCTCCGAGTCTCGTCAGGCAGAACTGCCACAGCTGCCATGGCGCGAGATGATCGGCATGCGCAACCTGGTCACCCACGACTACTGGCGGGTCGATCCAGCCATCCTGTGGCGGACCGTCAAGGGCGATATCCCCAAGCTGCTGAAGCAGTTGGAGCAAATCGGTCTACCTGAGGCTTAGCCCTTCAAGCGACTCGGTCCCCAGTGCCAGGTGTCCTCGAAGGCCAGCAGCTGGGCATCGGAGCGGTTGCCCGACTCGCCGCGGAAGATGACGTTGTAGTCGCGGTTCGAGTTGAACGGCGGGTCGAGGTAGATCGGGTCGACGCTGGCGCCGGGCAGGTAGCGGCGCAGGACGTCGAGGTTGTCGCCGCAGTAGAGGACGCTGGTGGCGAGCTCGGTCATCTGTCCCCCCGCATGGGCCGTGCGGGTACTCCGCGCCGAGCGTAGCGGGCCGAGAGCCGTTTGGGAAGGCTTTCTGGCCGCGTTGGAGCGGCCTTCTAAGGCGCGGAGATGGTGCAGCGGGCGAGGCGGAGGGCTGGAGGTGCCCAGCGCTGTTCGGAGCCTACGCTCGAGCTCGCTGGCGTCGGAGGGCGAGAGCCAGCAGCGCCGTGAGCGTGGCGATGACGGCGAGAGCGCCTGCGGCCAGGGCCCAGTCCGATGCTCCGCCGGACGGCGGCGAAGCCGACGGCGCCGCTGACGGTGGAGTCGTGGCCAGGGGGCTCGGGGGTGCAGTGACCGTGACCGAGGCACGGTTGCCGGTGGCGCCCTGGCAGTTCGAGGTGACGAAGACGGGCTCGGCAGCCGCCGTCGTGATGCGGTTGGGGCCGATGCGGACGTCGTCCACGACATTGTCCTGCGCCGTGGGCCACAGGCCGCCGATGACGGCAATCCCAAGGTGGTCGGTCTCGATCACGTTGCCGTCGATGGCCACGTCGCGGATGAGGTTGCCGCGTCCGGACAGGCCCCCGCCCAGGAGGCCGATCGCGCTGGCAATCGTCGTCCCGTCGCAGACATCGGCGTCGGGCGAACCGTCGATCGTGAACTCGTTGGATCTGATGACCACGCCGGTGATCTGGTTGTCCTCCGCGGGTCGATCCAGGTACGAGTAGCTCGAGCCGTTGGAAACATGCACCGCGGACCCAAACGGGGATCGGGACGATCGAACGACGTTCTCCTCGATCACGAGCCCCTCGATCCGGTTCCGGCTGCCCCCGTTGTGACCGGCCTGGACCTCGATGGCCACCGGCATGTCGCCCTCGATGGTGTTGCCGCGCACGACCACGTCGCGCACGGTGTTGTCGTCCATGTAGCGCACCGGCGGACCGATCGCGATCTCGGCCGAGTCGCTGCCGGCCTCGACCGTGATTCCCACGCAACAGAACTCGCCTGCCTGAGGTGCGAGCCGGAGCTGGTTGTCGAGAATGCGGACGTGCCCGAGGAGGCCCTGCTGCGCTCGGTTGCCGCCGGCACCCACCTGGATGCCGCCGTCGGGGGAGCCCTCGATGACGTTCCCGATGATCAGGAGATCGGAGATCTGGGCACCGGTCGAGTCGCCCGCCGACTCGGCGTTGATTCCGGGACCCAGGGCCGGCCCGCTGATCCGGATCCGGTTGTCGGCGATGGTTGCTCCCTCGACCCGATCGCCGTCCCCGGCGACGAAGAACATGATGCCGTGTTCCTCGGCCTCGATGGTGTTGCCGCTGATGGTCGTGTTCAGCCAGAGGTCGTGGCTTGCGCACGGTACGCCGCAGGCCGCCGCGCCGATCGAAATGTCGATGCCATCGAAGACGTCGCGCATCACCAGCCCGCTGAGGGTGTTGTCGGCGAACGTCTGGCCCGGCACGAGCGGTTCGGGAGGAGGGCCGATGATGGCGCCCTGCTCGAACCCCTCGATGGTAAGCCCGACGATGCGGTTGCCGCTCGAAGCGACGTGCAGGCCGGTGCCGATCTCGGTGTCCGGGTGGATGGTGATGTCCGGACTGCCGTCTCTGTCGATGTCGCCATCGATATCCACGCCGCCACCGACCATCGCGGGCAACTGTCCCGAGAGGCGGATCACGCTCCCGGCGAGCGCTGCAGCGAACCGAATCGCATAGGTGCCGGGGTCGTTGTTGGTGGCCTCGATCGCCTCGCGCAGCGAGATGCCGTCAGGGCTCGGCCGGGCGCGGAGGCCCTCGACTTGAGCGACGTCTCCGTTGACCACGTCCGTGCCGTTGGTCACGAGCACCTCGTCCAGCAGGCCTGCCACGGTCGTAGGGACCGACCCGGGTCCAGAGACGAATGTGAGCGCGGCAGCGGCGAGTATCGCGACCACCGCCCCGAGCCACAGGCGGCGGGCGAGTGGGGTCGCCGCGGTCATCCCGGCTGCGAAGTGTAGGTCGGGGGAAGTCGATCGGGACCGCGACCGGCGACAAGAGCGGGTGGCGAGCTCGGTCATCGGTCCCCCCGCGTGGGCTGCGGGTATCGGTTTCGATAGCGTACAGCCGGGGTACGAGCCTGGGAAGGTGTCTACCTGGCCCTCACGGCTGGTTCAGCACATCCAGGAGCGTGTCCTCGGCGGCGGCCTGGTGAGCCGTGCTGAGGTACTCGGCGTTGGGGATCCCCTCCACCGGTCGGGTGAATCCGACCTCCGGTCCCTCCACCTCCTCGACCTCGATCCGCGCCGGGCTGAACTCCCCAAGCGGGTAGCGGGCGGCCATGGCGGCTGCCAGCGGATCCCAGAGGTAGTAGGTGCCGTCGGTCATGAACGGATGGGTGGCGAACATCTCGGCCAGGATCTGTGCCCCGGTCGCGGTGGCCTCGTCCCGGACGCGCTGTGCGTAGTCCGCTGTGACCGGCACCTGGTTGGTCCCGTCGAGGCTGACGAAGCGAACCGTCAGGCCGGCATCGAGGACCGCCTGGGCGGCCCGCGGATCGACGTAGATGTTCCATTCAGCGACATGGTTGTCGGCCGGCCCCCCGAACGCCACGTTGCCGGGGACGTGCAGCGCACCGCCCATGACGTACACCGACTCGATCTGCGTGGCCAGCTCCGGATGCGCGTCGAGGGCATCGCCGAGGTTTGTCATCGGGCCCAACGTCAGCACCCGCAGCCCGGCCACCTGGGCAGCGGTGTCGGCCATGAGCTCGACCGCTGTGCCGCCCGTGGGCTGGCGCGACGTCGCGGGTAGGGTGAGACCCGACCCGGCATCCGCGGCGGCCCGCCAATCGTCGGGGAAGGCGTGGTCCCCGGTGAGCGGAGTTTCACGGCCACAGGCGACCGGGATACTCGGCGCCTGGAGTCGCTCGAGGAGGCGGAGGACGGTGTCAACGCCGCCTTCGCAGTGCGCTTCCCCCGTGCCCGAGACGGTGATTGCCGCGATCTCCACCTGCGGTGACTCGACCAGGAAGGAGATGGCAACGATGTCATCGGGGGCGACATCGGTGTCGACCAGGAGCGGGATGGCCGCTTGTGGCGAGGTCGATGCGGCCGGGGACCCCGACATGGACCCGGAGCACGCTGAGAGACTCGCCACCAGGACGAGCAGCGCGATCTTCCTTCCCACGTCAGGAAGTATGCCGCCGCGCCACCAATCGATGGTGTCCACCATCCTCTTGGCGCCTGGTGGTCGACTGAGGGCCACACGGGCACGGCCTCTTTCTGCGATCCTACCGGTTGACGCTTTGATTTCCGGAGTGAATATGACCATGCGCGCATTTGCCGTCGATGCGTTCGGAACCCCCGGCTCCGTTCGTGATTTGCCCCTTCCCGAGCCCGAGGAGGGCGAGATCCGGGTTGCGGTCCGGGCGGCGGGCGTCAATCGGATGGACCCGGTGTACGTCGGTGGGATGGCCAAGGACTGGATGGAGCATCGGTTCCCGTTGGTGCCGGGAATCGACCTCGCCGGGGTCATCGACGAGGTCGGGGCCGGCGTGAGCGGGCGGTCGGTGGGGGACGAGGTCTATGGCGTTGCGGCCAAGCCGTTCGTCGGTGCCGGCACGTTTGCCGAGTACGTGGTGGTCGGCAGCGGAAGTGTTGGCCCCAAGCCCCGCGGGCTAAGCTTCGTCGAGGCGGCGGCGGTGCCGCATGCCGCGTTGACCGCGCTCGGGCTGGTCGAGGCCGTGGATCCTCAGCCGACCCAAACGGTGGTCGTGATCGGAGCCTGCGGCGGCGTGGGTAGTCATGCCACCCAACTCGCGGCGGCCCGCGGCGCGGTGGTCATTGCGCTGACCGGGCCGGGCGGCACCGACCAGGCGCGCCAACTTGGCGCGTCGGAGGTTCTCGACTACACCAGCGACGACATCGGTACGGCGCTGTCCGAGCGCCATCCCGATGGCATCGACGCGCTCATTGCGACCCACGCTGACGAGGAGCTGATCGCGGCCATCGCCCGCCGTATGCGAGCCGGTGGAGCCGTCGCGTCCTCAGCGATGGGCGGCCACGGACTGGCCGGCGCGCTGGCCGACGTGGGCGTCTCGTTTGCCCAGGTGAACCGGCTATCTCCTGAGCGGCTGGGCGATCTGACAGAGTTATTCGAGAGTGGCCGCCTCAAGCCCGTTCCCATCACCACCTACCCGCTCGAGGAGGCGGGCGACGCGGTTGCCGCCATCGCCGACGGCCACACCCGCGGGAAGCGCGTGGTCGTCATTTGGGAGTGACCAGCGAGTCGGGCTGTGGACCTACGAGGAGATGGCGAGCGCCAGGCCTGACGCATCACGCTTTCTTCGAGGTGAACTCCGTTTGTTTGACCACCTTGCCCGCCCGATCGTAGGTGCGCCAGGTGCCGACCTGCTTGCCACGATCGAACGTGCCGCTGCGCATCAGAGAGCCATCGGTCCGATAGAAGGACCAGGCGCCGTGCATCTCGCCGTCCAGGCGGAAGCCCGTGTACCTGGTCTTGCCGTTGGCGTAGTGATCGGTGTCCTCGACGGGCGTGCCGGCCTTGGCCATTTGGAATCTCAGCCGGGGCGGATGTTCTGGTTCAGCCGGAACAGGTTCCTGGGGTCGTACTTCGTCTTCAGGGCCTTGAGGCGGTCGTACTTGGCCGGGCCGTAGGCCTGGCGGATGCGCTCCTCGCCCTCGTCCATGAGGAAGTTCACGTAGACCCCGGTGTGGTACGGCACCAGGGCATCCCACAGGCCGCGTGACCAGGCGCGCTCCTCGTCGAAGCCCTCGGCCGTGGTGGTAGTGGCGTTGATGTTGAACGTATGCCCGGCCCGGCGGCCGCTGAACACCGTCTCGTCGTCGTCCACCCGCGCGACCGCGCCGCCGAGCTGGAAGATCGGGAAGGTGTTGATCTTCGACTTCATGCGCAAGGCATGGTCAGCGGTGATGTCGATGACCTCGTCGCTGAGCTCCGCCACGTCGCAGGAGCGGAAGTAGTACCACCAGCCGGAGGGCAGCGAGGCGTCGAACAGGGCCTGGAGGTCGACGAACCGGGAGGGGCGGCAGAGGTCGAGCAGCGGTGACCCGAAGGCCCGCATCGGGCTCACGAAGCGCTCGCCGTCCTCGATGGGTCCGGCGTAGCAGACCGCCACCGAGACGACCGGCCGCCCGTGCAGCTCCGGCGGGATGATCGGGATCGGCGCGGCATACCGATGGACGACGATGGTGGTCAGCTCGTCGGGCGCATCGGCGATCCAGTCGCGATAGAAGCGCAGGACCCGCGGCGAGTCCTCCATCGGCCAGAAGATCGGACCCGCCAGGACCATCGGCCCCACCGGGTTCAGACGGAACTCGAACTCGGTCACGATCCCGAAGTTGCCGCCGCCCCCACGCAGGCCCCAGAACAGGTCCGCGTTCTCGGTGGCGCTGGCTCGGACGAGGTCACCCGAGGCGGTAACGACATCGGCAGACAGCAGGTTGTCGATGGTGAGGCCGTACTTGCGCATCAGCCAGCCGATCCCACCGCCCAGGGTCAGCCCTGCCAGGCCGGTGTGGGTCACGATCCCGGCCGGCACCGCCATACCGAACGCCTGGGTTTCGTGGTCCAGCTCGCCAAGGCGGACGCCCGCCTGAGCGCGAACCGTGCGCCGATCGGGGTCCACGCGGATCCCGTTCATGAGGCCCAGGTCGATGACCAGCCCGTCGTCGCAGACGGACAAGCCGGGGAAGCTGTGCCCGCCACCCCGCACCGCGACGAGGATCCCGGTGTGGCGTGCGAAGCGGACCGCGGCGATGACATCCGCGACGCCCGTGCAGCGCGCGATCAGCGCCGGACTGCGGTCAATCGATCCGTTCCAGACCGCCCGGTGCTCGTCATAGGCCCGGTGGTCGGGACCGATCAGCTCGCCGCGAAAGGCGTGCCGCAGCTCCGCCAAGGCAGTCTCGTCGAGCCGGGCAACCGGGACCTCAGCCTGGGTCGTGACGCTCACCGCCGGTCCGTGTCATCGCTTATCGGTTCCCTCGTGGGCGCTGCGAATGTCGGTTTCACGGCAGCCTAGCAGCGAGGCAATTGGCTGGTAAGGGCCGACGGCCAATCTGGCCTTGTGCCCACCGTCATGCGAGCCGGTCCGTATCGGTTCGTCATCTGGAGCACTGAACTGCCCGAGCCCGAGCATGTGCACGTGGAGTATCGTCGGCTCGTAGCGGCGCACCGGCCAGAACTCAAGGAGCGGTGGCGTGGCGACTAGCCGCGTTCGAGCGACCGACGTCAAGGTCGGGCGCGCGCACCTGGACGTGTCGTTCAGCGATGGGCGTTCGGTTCGAGTCCCATCTCGTGGTATCCGCGGCTGGCCGCCGGGTCAGCGGAGAAACGTCGGCACTGGCGCCTGATCGGTCGAGGGATCGGGATCCGGTGGGCAGCGGGGGCAAGCGATGGGCGGGTAATCGAGTCGTACGAGCCTTGACCGCACGTTTGGGCGGTGCTGAAGGTCAGGGACGCGCTTCGACGGTTGCGGGCTGCTGGTTGGATGGAGGTCCGGAGGAGCGGGAGCCACCGCCAGCTCCAACATCCAGAGCGACCAGGGACCGTGACGGTTTCCGGCAAACCCGGCGATGACCTGCCTCGCGGAACCTGGCGCAGTATCCTGCGCCAGTCGGGCCTGGATGAGGATCGAAGGTGAAATACGCCGTCGTCTATGAGCAGACGCCAAGGAACTGGGCTGCCTACGTGCCCGAACTGCCGGGCTGCGTGGCCACGGGGAAAACGAGACCTGAGGTCGAGCGCCGCATTCGGGAAGCGATTGCCCTCCACCTGGAGGCCATGCGAGCGAGCGGTGAAGTGATCCCGGCCTCGAATGCTGGAGTCGAGCTGGTCGACGTCTAGCCCGTCGCGATCTCGGTCCAGCGAGGAACGATGCTGCCAGCCGCGCAACCCACCTGCTTCCTGATCGCCGATATCTCCGGCTACAAGGGCTACCTTGCCGACGTCGAGCTGGACCACGCACAGGACATCCTCGCGGACCTCATCGGCGCCGTCATCACGGCGCTCCGACCCCGGCGGCCCGTGCGCTCGTTGGAGTCGCGGTTCGAGTTGAATTCGGGGTCGAGCTCGGTCATCGGTCTGGGACGCTGTCGGCGGGTCGGGGGTCCAACTTGTCCGGCAGACGAAACCGCGTCGCCAGGCTCTTATCCATGAAGGCTGTGACCGTCGCGATCTGCTCTCCATCCACGGTGAGCAGGTGCAACCCGGTGAACCAATAGTGATCGCCATCGCGTTGGTAGACGGCGACTGCCGGTCCGCCGTTGGCCTCGGTGGTCACGCCCCGCCACCGGTCTGCCGGCCCGTCCATGATGCCGTCGGCGAGGAAGGCCCGGATGGCGGCGTGACCGAATGATGCGACAGGGATTGGAGGCATCTCCAGCTTGGCGTCCGACTTCAGGGTGGCCATGAGGGCGTCGATGTCGTTCGCTTCCCAGGCGGCGATGTAGCGGCGCAAGAGGCGCGTTGTCTGCACGTTCTGCTGGCTTGGCGCCGATGCGGGGGTGTACCTCGCGCTCATCGTGCGCCTGGCTCGGTGCAGGAGGCTGTTCACCGCTGAAACCGAGATTTCGAGGCTGGCTGCCGTCTCCGACGCCCGCAGGGCGAGCACGTCACGGAGGATGAGGACGGCACGCTGGCGGGGTGGCAAGCGCTGAAGGGCGACGAGGAAGGCGAGCGAGACGCTCTCCCGAAGTTCGTACGTCGCGGCCGGATCCGATGCGACATCGGCCAGGAATTCGTCCGGAAGCGCTTCCAGCCAAAGCGTTTTGCCGCCGGCGTCCTGGCCGACCGCGGAGGGGAGCGTCCGTTCGGGCCGGTCACGAAGCGCATCCAGGCACGCCCGGGTTGCGATGCGCCGCAGCCACGTCCGCAGTCCGGCCTCGCCTCGGTAGTCGGCGCGCCCACGCCACGCCTTCACCAGCGTCTCCTGCACCAGGTCCTCGGCGTCGTGAAGGGAACCGGTGAAGCGGTAGCAGTGCAGCAGCAGGTCGTGACGCAGCGGCTCGGTCATCGGTCCAAAGGTCGCGTCGTCGAGGGTCACCAGGGCTTGGTCCTGCGCCATGCGCACAGTTTCGCCCAACGGCTCCGTCAATGACAGCACAGGACCATGTTCATTGGAAGTCGGAGGCACCCATGCAGTACATCACCATCGTTCGCGGCCGTCTCAAGGACGCGGACCAAGCCGCCGCTCAGAAGTCCCACGACGCGATCGTCGACTCCGTCCGTCCGCGAAGTGAGCCGATGGGCGCGGTTGGCCACCAGGCCTACGCCGATGTGCAGGATCCGGGAAGTTTCGTGGCGATCGACCGATGGAGCAACATCGAGGGGCTCCAGCAGTTTCTCGGCGACCCGAGCGTGCAGGCGCAGCTCGGTAGCATGTTCGATGGCCGGCCGGAGGTAACAGTCGTGGCCGAGCGCGAGGGCTGGCGCGCCTTCTAGCAAGGGTCGAGGTAAATCAGGTCGACGCGGGCATCGGGCAGGTTTGAGCCGCCCCACTTTCACGCTCGCTATGCGGACAGCAGTGCCGTTTTCGAGATCGCCTCGCTGGCCCTCGTTAAGGGTGACCTGCCCGGCCGTGCGCACGGGCTTGTCGTGGAGTGGGCATGCGTACACCAGGGCGAGCTGGCCGAGGACTGGGAACGGGCTCGGCGAGGGGAGGCGCTCGTGCCCATCGATCCGCTTCGGTAGTATCGGCGCATGCTTGAAGTGCGGTCGGTCCAGCCGTTGGACCGGTACTGGCTGCGTCTGACCCTGTCCAACGGCGATGTCGTAGAGCGCGACGTCGAGGCCGTCCTGCGAGGTCCGTTGTTCGCCCCAGTTCGTGAGCAGCGTGCGGTGTTCGAGGCCGCCTTCGTCGACGGCGGCACGGTGGCGTGGCCCGGGGAGGTGGACATCGCGCCCGAAACGATCATCTGGGACGGACCCGAGCCGGTGGCCGCGCCGGCCCACCCGCCGCAGCGCCTCAAGATACGGGTCGTCGAGTTGAATTAGGCGAGCTCCGTCATCGGTCCATGTTCAGGATAGAGTCGCGCGGAGGAACCGGCGGAATTCGCGATTGAGTTCGTCGCCGGCCTGGACGCTGCTCATGTGGCCGACGCCTGGGAGAACGACCAGCCTCGATTCGGGGATCGCATCGTGGATGTCCTCGGCGACGTCCAACGAGGCCCGCACATCTCGATCGCCGTATACCAAGAGTGTCGGGACGCGGATCTTTGGCAACACATCACGCAGATCGGCTTCCGCGAGCGACCGCGCCATGGTTCGGAATCCGTCCGGATGGAATTCACCCATGATCGCCGAGAAGCCGTTGACCACCGCCTCCGGTGTTGTATCCGGGAAGAGGGTGGGGATCATGGCCTTCACGAACCCAGCGGGCGACTTGTCGGCCAGTTCCAGACTCGTACGGAGGCGCTCCTCGGCGACTTCGGCCGGGAGGGAACCAGTCCAGCCGGCGTATGCGCCCGCGAGAATCAAGGTCCGCGGAACGGTGGGATGGCGGCGATAGAGCTCGAGCGCCAGGGCACCACCGAACGAGAGTCCAGCGATGTGCGGTTGCTCCAGATCGAGGGCGCCGATGAACGCGGCCAGGCAATCGGCGTAGTCCGGCATCCGGAATGACGCCGGAGGATCCTTCGACCGGCCGGCGCCCGGTGCGTCCCACGCCACGACGGTGAATTCATCGGACAGCCCGTCGATCTGGCGACGCCACTCCCGGCTGTCGCCAACGAATCCATGCAGGAGAACGAGAGGGGGGCCGGATCCTGCACGCTCATATGCGATCTCCAGCCCCCTGACTTCTACGCCCTCCATGGAGTAACTATCGGCCAGTGCGCCGCGAGCCGTCGCGGAAGGTGACGTGAAGCCCTTGGTGTCGTTCGCCACGAGGAACTTGTGTTCTCGGGTGCCGAGGTCAGGCACGCTGAATACGGCCATGGCTGTGCGGAGGATCGGGATGTCGCCTGGATCCGAAACAGCGGCGTGGAGGTCCGCTGAGTCTTCAGCCAGCTCCACCCAGATGACCCGGTCCCAGAGGGGTTGGAACCGTTGATCGGTTTCGTCGGGCGTGTGCGACCCCAGCTCGTGGCGGTTCAGGGTCACGCGGCATTCGTTGCGAATGTACTCCGACAGGACACAGTCGAAGACGCCGGCGACCGCCGCCTCAACCGTCTTGATGCTCCCGGAGCTTTCGTGGGTGCCCAGGAACGCGCTAACCAGAACGCGTGTGTCGAGGACCGCGAGCCACCGCTGGGCCGGCCTGCCGTTGCTCGCGAATGGCCGCCACGACCTGTTCATCGGTCAATGGCACCCTGGCACCGCGCGAACGAGCGGCGCGAAATTCCCAGACGCCCGCCAGCGCGCTGGCCGGGATGCGCCGGCGTCCCAGTGGGTGGGCGCGCTCCGCGGGGAGCCAGCCCGCGTCCACCCAGTTCCGGACGGTCTGGGTCGACACATCCAGCGCTCGTGCCACCTGAGCGGTGGTCCACAGCGTGTCGTCCGGGGATCGGGCAAGGTCAAGAATGCGGACCAGGATGCGTGCTGCCTTTGGCCGTGTCCGGCGCAACTCCTCTGTGGCTTCCTCGAGTTCATCAATGTCCGCAGCTGTCAGTGAATACATATCGGCCCCTTGCGTACCTCGGGGAGCATGGTGGCAGGAAAGTCAACCCGCGGGCGGGGTCACCGCCAGGGTCAACTCAGAGACGCAGCCAGCCTAGGGAGGTCCCGTTAGATCGCGCTTATCGGCGCTCGGGCCCCAGTGCCAGGTGTCCTCGAAGGCCAGGAGCTGGGCATCGGAGCGGTTGCCGGACTCGTCGTTGACGATGACGTTGGAGTCGCGGTTCGAGGTGAACGGGGGGTCGAGGTCGACGAGGTCGACGCTGGCGTCGGGCAGGTAGTGGCGCAGGATGTCGAGGTTGTCGCCGGAGGAGAGGACGTTGGTGGCGAGCTCGGTCATCGGTCTATTCGGTGACGGTGTACGGGCCGACGAGGAAGATGCTCAGGACGGCATCCTCCGAGGCCGTGAGGCGCGCGCAGATGACGGCATGGCTGTCGGGCGTCAGGGTCGCTTCGATGGTGCCTGATCCCATGGGTTGGAGCAGCAAACGGCCGACCTCGGTCACCGATGACGGGATGCCCTGGGGCGGCTGGCCGGCTGCGATCCGGGCCTGCTCCTCAGCGATGTGGGCGACGAGCTCAGGAAACGACGAATCGAGCCGGACGAGCTCGAAATTGCCGAGGGATCCGGATTCGTTGCGGATGGCAATCGAACTCGCGCCTGGGGCCAATGTTTCGGCGCCTGTGCGTTCGCACGTCTCATCGGTCAGGACCACGGTAGGCGGCTCGGCCAAGCCAGGTGCAGCACAGGCGGCAACGATCAGCAGGACGAGGACAAGTCCCCGGATGTTGCGAGATGGCGTGCGCATCGGGTCCCCCCGCGTGGGCCTAGCGGGTATCGGTATCGGCAAGCCTAGCAGCGGCGGGCAAGCGTAGGTCATCCCCTGGTAAGCGCTGCGTGAGTCACGCCCTCGACACTGGCCGCAGAATCGTTCCTTCGACATGGATTGGATGACTTTCCTCCCGGGTTCACCTGGGATCGGCGTAAGGCACGCGACAACAAGCGCAAGCATGGCGTGTCGTTCGAGGCTGCAGCATCGGTCTTCGACGACTCGGCGGCCCTGCTCGAGGGGGATCTCTTCCATTCGCGAGACGAAGGTCGGGATCGCCTGGTTGGACGAACTGATCGCGGTATCGCTGTCGTGGTTGCGTTCACCGTGAGAGGGGATACCATTCGGATCATCTCCGCACGGCTCGCCAGACGAAGCGAGCGCCTCAGGTATGAAGCAGAAGCGCGACGGCGCGGATTCTGAGCTCGAACGAACCTTCGACTTCTCGAAGGCCCGGCCGAATCCGTACCTGGGCTGGTCGCGGCGCGCCAAAGGCAGGCCCAGCCCGGTGCCTGGCCCGGCAGCCAGGGACGGGGTCCCCATCTCGCTGCCCCCCGATTGGGAGCGCCGCCCAAAGAGCCCGCGCTAGACGAGGAACGGGCAGGCCATCGCGACTGCGGCTAGGTCCTCCGGCGATGGACCTCGAAGCCGGCGGCTTCATCGACCAGGTCTTCCGGGACACCCAGGACCCCGGCCAGACCAATGTCCTCGTCGAGATCGGGCCAGCGGGCGGCGGTACCGAAGGCCGTGATCTGCCAATTCGCCCGTTGGGCGGGCGTCGCGTCCCGGAGGCGCGGGAATCGCTCGAGCGGCACGCTAATCTCCCGGCCGTCGCTGAGGAGCAGGTAGACGCGGCTGGCGCGGAAACGGATCGACGTCAGGAGCGCGGGCGGCATGGGTCCCTGCTCAGCCAAAGATCGCATACCACCCCGGAGCTTCAGCACGAAGCCCAGCGGGCGATTCAGGACACCATGTGGCCGGATCCGAGCCAGCCGCGGCATTTCGACAACCTGGCCCTGTTCATCGTTGGGGTCCGCGCCTGACGCTGCTCACGGTGCGGGGCCGAAGTCCTGCTTCTTGAAGATGACCCAGTCGCCGGTACCGTCGGCCGCCGATGCCTCAACCCGATAGAAGGTGACGAACTGCCGGAGCGCATCGCCGTTGGCATCGAATCCGACGCTGCCGAGGACGGTCTCGAAGCGCTGCTCTGGATTGGCGACATACTCGCGGAGCCGCTCGCGCACCACAGTGGCCGACGGACCGCTGGAAGCGATGCCGCGCATCGCGGCGGTGATGATCTCGACGCACGCGTAGCCTGCGGCGGCGTACTCGTCCGGTTCGGTCCCGAACTCCTCCCGATACGCATCGATGAAGCTGGCCTTGGGGTCGGGAAGCGAGGCGTGAGCGGCGTAGGAGCCCACGGCTGCCTCGGCGCCGGTCTGCTCGAGGTAGGAACCGGAGTCGCTGCCGCTTCCATCGAGGAGGAAGTCCCAGGTCAGGAGCGGTGTTGCCAGGCGGCCGGCGTCGGCCATGGCTCGCCGCAGCGCGACCCCGCCGGTATCGGTTTCGCCGCCAAAGAAGACCACATCTGGGGGGTTGAGCTCGTCGGCCAAGGGTGCCAGGAGCGCTCGCGGGTCCGCATTGGGGTTCAACGCGCGACGCAGGGTGGTGCCGCCCAGGGCCTGGAACTCGTCCTCGAATGGATCGGCGATGACGCGCCCAACCCCGGTGTCGTCGATGACCAGGGCGAATCGGGCGGCCAGGTTATGGTAGGCGAACGAGGCCAGCGCCACGGCCTGGATGTCGTCTGCCGGGGCCATGCGGAAGAAGTTGATTGCCTCCGGGCGCACCGACCGGACGTCCAGGGCGCCGTCGCGCGGCTTCGTCAGTCCGGGATGCGTGGCGGCCGGGCTGCACTCCAGCAGGCCAGCCTGGTTGGTGATGGGTATCGCGCTGAATGCGACGGCCGATCCCCAGGGCCCGACCATCGCGATGGTGGTGGGATCGTTGACGAATGCCTCGGCATTTTCGGCACCCTGCCCCGGGTCCTGGGCGTCGTCGAGGATCTCGAGCGCGAGGGTCGAGCCATCCAGGCCACCGGACGCGTTGAAGTCATCGACGGCCAGCTGGACCGCGTTGCGGACTGGTTCTCCGAGATCTGCGCCGGGACCCGAAAGTGGGAGGTCCACGCCGATCGTCCAGACCATGGGTGGCAGCGTCTGTTTGCCTTGGGCCATCCAGATGACGGCCAAGATTGCGACCAGGCCCATGGCTGCCGCGCCGATGAGGGCGGGGCGCCGGCGGTCTCGCGCAACCTTGGGGATCTCGCCTGTGGCGGGGCCAGGCGCAGCATCGGCTTGGATTGCTTCGGCTGGTGCGGCGGGCGGCTGCTTCGCAGGGAGGTCGAGGGCGGGGTCCTGCTGGAGGACCTGCTCATGAACTCGCCGCAGCTCGGGTGACGGATCGATTCCCAGCTCCTCGACGAGCGTGGTGCGGGCCCGGTGGAACGCGGCCAGCGCGTCACCCTGCCGGCCGGATCGGTACAGCGCCAGGATGAGCAGTGTCCAGAAGCGCTCACGAAGCGGGTATTCCTGCGTGAGGCCCTCCAGGACCGGGACCGATTCACGATGACGCCCCAGGTCGATCTCGGCTTCCGTGCGGTCTTCCAGGGCGCTCAGTCGCTGCTCCTCCAGGCGGGTGATGGCCGGTCGGAGGGCGTCGTAGTCGACGAGGTCTGACAGCGCCCCGCCCCGCCACAGCCCGAGTGCCTCGGTCAGACGGGCGACGGCGGTCTCGCGGTCGGGGGCACGGTTGGCTCCGTCCAGGAGGTCGGCGAAGCGGAGCGCGTCGATCTCATCCCGCCCGGCGACGAGGATGTAGCCGGGGGGCCGCGCCTGGATCCGACCGGCTCCCAGGAGCTTGCGCAGCCTCGAGACATACGAGAACAGGGCCTGGCGCGCCCCATCGGGAGGCTCGTCACCCCAGATCTGGTCGATGAGGCGATCGGTGGAGACGACGCGATTCGCCTCGAGGATGAGGAAGGCCAGGACCAGCCGCTGCCGTGGGCCCCCCAGGGCCAGGGCCGCTCCACGGTCGATGACCTCGAGCGGACCGAGGATGCGGAACTCCACGTCTCGATCCTAACCCGCCCTCCGTGCCCCTCGGCACCGTCTGCAAGCGTCTCGCAAGCTGTCCGCAGGTCCGCTGCAAGGGGGCGCCTTGATCGTGCCCGCACAGCGCCAGTGAGGCGCCTCGCACGAGGCGTCTCGAAAGGAGACGGAGATGCAACTGAGGTTTCGCGTGATATCCGGGGTGGTGGTCGCGGCAGTCGCGGTCGGCTGCAGCGCGAGCGCCAGCCCCACGCCGTCCGGGTCGGCGAGTGAGCCGGCCGCGGCCTCGACCGCGCCGGTGGAAACCGCCGAGCCGGCGCCGGCGGCGTTCGCCGACGGGAAGGTCGCGTTCAGCAGCGAGCGGGGCGGGAACCAGGACATCTACCTGGCACTGCCCGACGGCACCCTGGTCCAGCTCAGCGACGACCCGGCTGCCGACGCACAGCCCGTGCTGTCGCCCGACGGTAGCCGGCTGGCCTTCGCCAGCGATCGGGACGGGGACTTCGAGATCTACGTCATGAACGCCGACGGGACCGATGTGACGGCCCTGACCGCGGACACCTCCGGCGATGGGTTCCCCGCCTGGTCACCGGACGGCAGCCGGATCGCGTTCGTCAGCGATCGTGACGGCAACGCGGAGATCTACGTGATGAACGCCGATGGAAGCGGGGTGGCCCGGCTCACCGATGATCCCGCCAATGATTTCGCGCCGGACTGGTCGCCAGACGGCTCACGCATTGCCTTCGACCGGGACCTGGGTGGCGTGAACTTCGAGATCGTCGTCATCAACGTGGACGGGTCCGGGCAAGTCCAGCTGACCGATGATCCGGCCAGCGATCAATCGCCGGCGTGGTCTCCAGATGGCAGCCAGATCGTCCTCTTCAGCGACCGGGACGGTAACTTCGAGATCTATGTGATGAACGCCGATGGCTCATCGGTCGTTCGCCTGACTGACGATGCCGCCGATGATGTTGCACCCGCCTGGTCGCCGGACGGAACGCAGCTGGTCTTCGTCAGCACCCGAGACGGCAACGAGGAGATCTACGTGATGAATGCCGATGGATCCGATGCCGTCCGCGTCACGAATGATCCAGCCGATGATGGCGACCCGTCCTGGGGAGCCTGAGCCAGCGATAAGCACGCAACGTCCGCCACTATTCGGTGAATGAGGTCTCGTTGACGACCTTGCCGGAGCGGTCGTAGGTGCGCCAGGTGCCAACCTGCTTTCGACGATCGAATTTGCCGCTGCGCATCAGAGAGCCATCGGTCCGATAGAAGGACCAGGCGCCGGCCGTAGAGGAGCCGAGGAGCGTGTTTTTGTCTGCCCTCAGCGCACGGAGGCGAGCGGCTGCTTTGCCAGGTTGGTGACGCGCCGGTCGATGAGGCGGCTCAGGAGCTGAGGGTCGGCCGCAACCAGGTCGCGCAGGAGGCGGACCAGCTCAGGGTCGAACTGTCGGCCGGCGTGCCGCTGAAGCTCGGCCACGGCCCACTCGACGCTGCGCGCCGGCTTGTATGGCCGACGACTGGTGATGGCGTCGAACGCATCCACGACGCGGACGATCCGAGCCTCGAGCGGGATGCGGTCGCCCTTCAGTCCATCGGGATAACCACTCCCGTCTAGGTTCTCGTGGTGCCAGCGCGCGATGCGCCGCGCGCTCTCGAAGCCAACGCCCTGGGACAGGATCGCCTCCCCGAAGATCGGGTGCTGGCGCATGAGTGCCCATTCGTCGTCGGTGAGCGGGCCGGGCTTGAGCAGGAGGGCGTCTGGAATGTGCAGCTTGCCAACGTCATGGAGCATCGCGCTCCAGCCGATGTTCGCCGCATCTTCCGGGCCGAGGCCGGCGGCGGTCGCCACCTCCTCGGCGAGCAGCTGAACGCGGACGATGTGATCGCCGGTGTCGGAATCCTTGGCCTCCGCTCCCCGGGCCAGGGCCACCATGCCGTCCCGCTCGCGCTGTGCGATTTCGATGGCAGCGGTCCGCCAGCCGAGGGCCGCCTGTCGGGCGCGGTCAAACAGGACCCCGGTGATCGTGCCGACGGCCACGAACATCACGGCACGGATGAGCCAGGCATCGACCTGCTCGGTCCCGCCCGGCAGCCTCAGCCAGAAGGCCAGCGGACCGAGCAGCACCGACACCGCCAGGCTCACCGGCAACGCCCCGCGCCAGCCGTAGGCGTAGGCCGCGATGAGGATGGGCAGATAGCCCAGGTGGTTCAGCGGGTTTGGCGAACCGCCCGTCAAGCGGACCGCGGCGAACGCAACAAGGGCCGTGATAGGGATCAGCGCTCCGGCGGCGAGCGCCTGCCAGCTGGTGCGGGCCCCACGCCCGAGGCCGGACTTGGCCGACAGGACCTGCGCGAGTTCGCGGGTGGCGGCCCGTCTCCCTTCGAGGGTCACCGGAGCATTGTCGCGCGAGCACCTGTGCTGGCCTAGCCGCCGTAGGTCCCATGGCTCGGCGGTACCAGCGTCCTAGATGCGCTCTTTCACCGCGGTCAGCTCGCCGCCCGCATTGCCGGTGTTGACGGTCCCGGCAGGCTCGATCAGAAGAACCTCTACCGCGGAGTCGGCACGGGGGCGATGCTCGACTCCCTTCGGCACGACGAACAGCTCGCCGGGGCCGAGCTCAACCTCGCCGTCCCGCATCTGGATGGCCAGTCGACCCTTGAGGACCAGGAAGAACTCGTCGGTGTCGGCGTGCTCGTGCCACACGAACTCACCCTGCGCCTTGGCGACCTGGATGTCGTAGTCATTGAGTTTGGCGACGATCTTGGGGCTCCAGAGGTCGTCAAAGAGCGCGAGTTTCTCGTCAAGGTTGACCTTGTTCATCGGACCTCCTCCTCGGTCAACGGTTCACAACTGCCAGTACTCGCTCGTGAGGCCCATGGCGGCGAAGTGGTCGAGCAGCTCCTGCTTCGCGGGGCGCGCGTAGTCGAGGGCCAGCTTGCGGGCGTAGATCGGGATGCTCAGGGCATGGACCTGATCGGGCGTCAGCGATGCGGCGGCTTGGGCCGGGGCACCCAGGTCTGAGGCGTCGCGATGCTCCGGGGACGCAAAGAACACCATCGTGTTCGAGCAGGTGGTGATGATGTCCTCCCACCATTGGGTGGGGCGCAGGGCGAGGTAGACCAGCGCGTCGCGGGGCGCGACGTGGGCGGCGCGCCCATCGGTCATCTGGATCTCGATGGGTGCCGCGCAGTGGTGGCAGAACGAGTCGACCCGGACGTCGTCACCGAGCATGGCGTGGAAGGCGATGGCGTCCCACGAGCAGTTCGCGAAGTATTGGCGGTCGCGGACGGTGACGCGGAAGGGCGTGGCGACTGCCGAGAACGGGAAGGCCATCAGGATGCGGGCCGTGCCCTTCACCAGGGCGATGTGGCGGGCCGCTTCCAGCGTGCGCAGCACCTCGGTCGCGTCGTCCCGCGACAGGGAGAACGCCGTCATCACCTGCTCCACGACCGGCGGGGCTGCATGGTCCACGAACTGATCGAAGATGAACTTGCGCACGCGTTGGGGAAGCAGGTCGTCGCTCATCGCGAGGCGGCCACGAACGGGGGGTCGAGGTAGATCAGGTCGACGCTGGCGTCGGGCAGGTAGCGGCGCAGGATGTCGAGGTTGTCGCCGTAGAACAGGACGCTGGTGGCGAGCTCGGTCATCGGTCCCCCCGCGTGGGCCTGCGGGTTTTGTGGGGAGAGCCTAGCAGCGGGGGCAAGGCATCGGCTAGTAATCGGGCGATCAGCGCGCGTGCGGACCATGGGCCGTGTGCCCGAGATCAGCCGGTTCCTCGGTATCGTGATCGCGATGCGTTACCGAGAACATGCTCCTCTTCATTTCCATGCAGCGTACGGCGGGCGGCGGGCGAGCTTTGCAATCGATCCGATTGTCGTCCTGAAGGGACGCTTGCCCGGTCGCGTGCTGGGACTGGTCGTGGAATGGGCCAGCGAGCATCAACCCGAACTCATCGAAAACTGGGGTCTCGCCGCGCGCAAGGAGACCCTCAGGCGGATCTCACCGCTCGAGGAGTAGGATCGGATGAATGACGCTTCAGATCAGCTCCGTTGAGGTGCTACCAGGGTTTCGCGTGAGGCTCCGCCTGTCGGACGGTTCGTACGTCGAGCGGGGCCTCCGCCGCGTTATCAGTGGAGGTGTCTTTGAACCGCTTCGGCAGGATTACGACCTGTTCCGTCGGGTACGCGTGCGACGAGGAGTCCTGACCTGGCCGGGCGGCGTTGATCTCGATCCCGAGACGGTGATCTGGGGAGGCGCCCCGCCCGTTGATAACGTGCGCCCGGCGCCGTGGCTTGACGTGCGCGACCCGATCAGCGATCCGGATCCGGACAGCACGATCCGTGCCCGCGTCGCCCAGGTCGAGAACGACTGGCTGGTCGTCACCCTGGAGAGCGGAGAGACCCTCCGCGTTCCGCTCTCCTGGTTCCCGACGTTGGTGGCGGCGACGCCGGAGCAGCGGCAGCGATCAAGACTCTTCGGTCAGGGCGTCGGGATCCGGTGGGATGAACTTGACGAGGACCTGTCCGTGGAGGGCCTGGTTCGGTCGGCTGCGTGGGTTGGATTGCAGACCACATCGCCAGGAGATCAGGCGTCTCCGCGTTAGGCCAACGCCGACTCAGGGATCGTCGCGCGTGGGTGAATGAGGGCTGGCCGATGAGCGACCTGGAAGAAGGACTGGCCTGGCAGGTTGGGGTCTGGGATCGCATGTCCCAGGTCTACCGGAGCGAGATCGATCGCCGGCTGGTACCCGTGGTGGACCAGGTCCTTGCCCGGGCTGGACTCCAGCCGGGCGAGCGGGTACTCGACCTGGGCACCGGGACGGGGGCCGTGGCCGAGAAGGCGGCCCTCGCGGTGGGGGCTGATGGGCACGTCCTCGCCGTCGATCCCAGCCCCGAGATGCTCGCGCTGGCCGGGCGACGGGCGGACCAGGCATCGGTCAGGTTCCAGCTGGTGGAAGGGTCGGGGGAGAGCATTCCCGCCGCCGACGGGTCCTTCGACGTGATCCTCGCTTCGCTGTCGTTGATGTTCGTCATCGACCGAGGCGCCGCTGCGCGGGAGATGGCGCGCGTCCTGCGGTCAGGCGGTCGCCTGGTTGCTTCGGTGTGGGCGGGGCCCGAGCGTTGCGATCTCGTCCTCTTCCAGCGAACCGTCAGCCAGTTCGCCCCTCGGCCCCCGGTTCAGGGCGTTGGTCCCGGCGCGCTGGCCGATCCGCAGCCATTCCTCGAGGAGCTGGCACGGGTCGACATTTCGGCACGCGTGGAAACCGAGATGACCGGGTTCGACTTCCCGAATCTGAACTTCGCGTGGGACGTGCTCGCCGGGGTGACCGCGGCATCGCTGACCCCGGAGCGTCAGCGCGAAGCCCAGCAGGCGATCCAGGACACGATGTGGCCGGACCCCAGCCAGGCCCGGCATTTCGACAACCTGACCCAGTTCATCATCGGGGTCCGCGCCTGAGGTTTCGACGCCACAGCGAGGGCGGTAGCATCGGGGGGTTCGTTTCTTCCGGCTTAGGAGATGCCCATGCGATACGGAGTCGTCGCCGAGAATCCATTGGAATGGGCGCTCCTCGCGTCGGGCATTGCACCCACGCCGCTCATCGACGGCTGGGCGCCAGCCTTCGGCCGCGCCCTGGCGGCGGCCACTGACCTGGGGATCTTCGAGGCGTTGAAGGACGGTCCACGACAGGCTGGTGCGGTGGCCGCAGCCTGCAGGACGAGCCCCCGGCCCACTGAGAAGCTGATGAACCTCCTGGTAGCGCAGCGCTACCTCTCCGAACGGGGTGGCGAGTACGCCCTGCGGCCCATCGCCCGCCGCTGGCTGCTTGCCGATGCGCCCGGATCGGTCAAGGACATGATCGGCATGAAGGCCCTGGAATGGCGCTGGATCGAGCAGTTCGACGAATTCGTGCGAACCGGTCGCCCCCTCGACGTCCACGGCGCCATGAGCCCGCACGACTGGGAGCTCTACCAACGCGGGATGCGGGCCCAGGCGAGTCAGATCGCCGGTGAGGTGGCCCGCCGCACGCCAATCCCGGCGGGCGCGACGGAGATGCTCGACATCGGCGGTTCGCACGGGTATTTCTCGGTGGCGTTCTGCCGTCGGTACCCACGCCTGCGGGCCACCGTGTTCGATCTGCCGGCAGCGGTGGAGCACGCTGCCCCGATTCTGGCCAGGGAGGGCATGGGGGATCGGGTGGTGCACCAGGCCGGCGACGCCTTGACCGATGACCTGGGTGAGGCCCGTTACGACCTCATCTTCATGATGAGCCTCGTTCATCACTTCGACGATGCGACGAACCGCCGGCTGGTCCAGCGAGCTGTCCGGGCGCTTCGTCCTGGGGGCATCCTCGCCATCGGAGAAGCCATTCGGCCCCCATCACCCGCAAAGGCGCAGCTGATCGACGCCTTCTTTGATTTCTACTTCGCGGTGATCAGCAAGTCGGGGACGTGGACCTTCGAAGAGATGGGCGATTGGCTCCGCGACGCCGGGCTCAGCCTGCGGAAGCCGATTCGCCTCCGATTCGCGCGGAATGTGGGACTGGTGGCCGGCGACCGACCTGACTGAAGGCGAGGAGCTGGGCATCGGTCGGGTTGCCGGACTCGTCTTTGAAGATGAGGTTGGAGTCGAGGTTCGAGTTGAATGGCGGGTCGAGGTAGATCAGGTCGACGCTGGCGTCGGGCAGGTAGCGGCGCAGGATGTCGAGGTTGTCGCCGTAGTAGAGCGGTGGCAAGCTCGCCGAGCACGTCCACGGCATATGAAAAAGCGCAGCCCCGAGGTTGAGGACACGTTTGCATTCGTGCTCGACCTATCCCCGACGGCCTCGAGGAAATGCGCGACTCGGGTCGCCGCGCGCTAGGTGGTAACGAGAGCCTTCGGTTTTGAGACGCGCCACTGCAGGAACGCGATGAAGAATGGAATGAGCAACTCGAGCACCGTCATCGCGACAAAGAACGTATTGGGCCAACCGACCATGGCAACTGAAACGAGGCGCGCCAGCCCGCCGACAAGAAACGTGAGGGCCAGGAAATACACAACCATGCTCTTCCGTTCGATGTCCCTGATGCACCACAGAAGGGCCACCCCGTAGGCCGCGAATAACGTGGCATAGAAGCGATCTTCACTGTCCATCGTGGCATTAACAGGAATCGACCCCGGTATTGCCGCGGGGCCAAGGACAATATGCAGCGCCGCGATGGAGATGGCCGATACGCCGAACAAGGCGAGGAACACTTGAAGGGTCAGTTTCATTACCGCTCCTTGCTGAATGCCTAGCCGAACAACTCCTTCCGTTCCGTGCCCTGCTTGTTGAGGACGCTGGTGGCGAGCTTGGTCATCGGTCTACCGGAACCACTATTATCCGCTAGCGCGACCGACCGGAGGCGGGCCTGGGCGATGCTGCTCCGGAACGCCCATCTCGCGATACCAATCCCGCGCAAGCAATACCTCCGAGGAAAGGTCGGCCACGACCGCTTCCGGAATCAGGATCGGGTCCCAGCCGGCGAGGAACCGGATCGGTCACGAGGCGACGTGAATCATGTGTCTCGTGGTTCGAGGCTGACGACCTGCGTTTGTCGTGACCGCCTGGCGGCCAATGCATCGAGACCCTTGTCGTAGGCGGCCCACGTGGCCCACAGCCGAGAACGCTCGTCGCCCACCGCGGCTCGTACATGGACGGGGCGCGACCCATCGGTCAGGTCGACGGTGGCGTCGGGATGAGCCTGCACGTTGAGCCACCAGGCAGGCTCGGGATCGGCCCAGCCGTTCATGGCCATCGTGACCAGGTTGGGGCCGTCCTCGTAGTAGCCGTGGATGGCCACCCGCTCCGCGCCCGTGCGGCGCCCGACCGTCCGGAGTCGCATCAGGCCGTAGCTGTCGGCCGTCGGGCTTCGCAGGCCGAATCTACCGCCCGTGACGGAATAGATGGCTCGGTGGACCACCCAGGCGGCGCGGATGAACCAGCGTGGAGGAAGTCGCGGGGCACGCTCGGGTCCTTCAGACATGTGGCCTACCTCGTTTCGGCATCGACTGAGCCGGCAGAGGTGCGGCGGCGAGAGCGCCTACGTCTTCTTAGTCCCGGACTTGGCGGTGTCCTTCTTATCCTTCTTCTTCTTCGTGGCCTTGCTCTTTGAGCCAGGTCCCTTGTCGCCCATGTCAGTCTCCTCGCGTTTGGACTGTCGACACTGCGCGTCGGCTCATCGGTATCGTGCGCCGCGGGGTCAAGCCCGGGGATCGCATGATGGAGATCGATTCAGGTCGCGCGGTCAGCGATGACGGTCAGGACGACGTTTCCGGTCTTCTGGCCCGTCTCGACGTAGCGGGTCGCCTCGATGACGTCCTCCAGCGGGTAGCGGCGGTCGATGACCGCGCGGTACTTGCCGGCCTCGATGAGCTCCTTGAGGAAGAGGACGTCCTGCTTCGTATACCGAGGGATGCCCATCTTGACCTTCTTGTCGCCGATCCACCTCGTGAGAAGGAGCAGGAGGGGAACGTGCCACATGAACCCCAGGTCCGTTTCGATGAAGGTCCCGCACCGCTTGAGTGAGCGCCTGGACCGTCTGAACGAGTGCTTGCCGACGCTGTCGAAGATGACGTCGTAGGTCTTGCCGTTCCTGGCGAAGTCCTCCTTGGTGTAGTCGAGGACCGCATCGGCTCCGAGCGATCGCATGAGCTCGACGTTCTTGGTAGTGCACACGGCGGTGAGGTGGGCACCGGAGTGCCTGGCCAGCTGCACTGCTGCCGTGCCGATGGATCCCGAGGCGCCATAGATGAGGACGGTCCGCCCCTTCAGGGGACCCGCCTTTCGGAGGCAGGCCAGCGCGAGGCTCACGCCGTCGTAGACTGCGGCCGCTTCGTCGAAGGTCATGCTGGCTGGCTTATGCGCCAAGGCGCCGCTCTCCCGGATGCAGACGTACTCCGCGTGGGCGCCGGAGCCCGTGCCGCCGAAGACGTGGTCACCGACCTTGAACTCGGTGACGGCTGAGCCGACGGCCTCGACCGCACCGGCGAAATCCGTGCCGAGGATCTTGTTTCTGGGCCGGAGAAGGCCGGTGACGAAGCGGCTGATGAAGTATTCGGCGCTGCGGAGGCCGGTGTCTGTCCGGGTCACCGTCGTGGCGTGGATCTTGACGAGGACTTCATCGTCCTTGGGCACCGGCTGCTCGACCTCCTCGATTCGGAGGATGTCCGGAGGCCCGTAGCGGTCGTGCACGACCGCCTTCATCGGTTCACGTCAGCCTCTCGACCCGCTGCATGCCGGGCCCTGAGAAGCCAGGCATCGGAGGACAGGGTCAGGCAACGACCATCTTCCAGAAGGAGTCCTTGCGCGACACAAGGCCGCCGCGGAACGTCCACAGGTCGCAGCCTCGGTACTCGAGCCGCTGCCCGTCGGCGGTGGTACCGGTCAGGGTCCACTCCGAGACGCCACGGTCTCCAGTGACGAAATGCGTGTCCTGGCCGTAGTGAACGTTGGGGATGTCCCGTAACCGGCCTTCCATGGCCTCGCGCACGGCCTGCTTGCCCTCATGGCGCCGTCCCCAGGCCTCCGGTCCGCGCGGAGACTCGAAGCCCGGCGTCATCGGTGAAATAGGCCATGAACCCGTCGAGGTCGTGTCGATTGAAGGCCACGACCATGTCCTTGAGCATTTCGACCGCGGACTCGTTCGCCATGGTCATCGTCTCCTCTACGGCTGCGCTTCGGATTCGGGGAGCTTTGCGTTTCGGGAGTTGAACGCGACCCGGAAGAGTCGATATTCGCGGACGCCCTCGGCGGCGAGCACGGCGGAAAGGACCACTGTTTCGGCGGCGAGGATCCATCCGATCGCAGCCGGGACCAGGAGCGCGGCCGCGACTGGCACCAGCACCAGGACAAGCGCACCCACGACGGCAACCGTGACGCCCGATGAGGTTCGGCCGGTGATCTTCCTGGTTGCGACCAGCGTGCTCTGGGAATCTTCGGTGCCGGCGAAGGTCGAGCCACCGCTCGAGAGGACCGCGAGGCTCAGCATCGCGAGGAAGCCGCTGCCGAGCACGTAGGCCGTGGCGAGCATCGGACCGTGGGCGAGCCACACCACGGCAAAAGCCGCGCCTGTTATGAGGACCACCAGCGCACCGAGCGCATACCACGGCAATGTCCAAAGCGGCCGTCGAATCCCTCGGAAATAGGTGGTCTCGTCCGCCCCCATGAGCGCGTTCCACCCCAGGCTGACCGGCAGCCAGGCGAGGACGCCCAGGACCGCCACGCCGATGAAACCGGCGAGGACGACCACCCATTCGGGAGGCGCGTCGAAGAACGCGTCGACCAGGGGGAGGTTGAGGGCGCTCACGAACTCGATCAGGCCGCTTCCGAAGGCGGGGGTCAGCCAGGCGTAGACCCATCCGGCCACGACGGCGCCGCCCACGAACACCCGCATGGTCAGCAACAGGAGAACGCGCGCGTGCCGTCGCATGGCAGCTACCTGGAGTCGCGGATCCGTCAGTGGTGCCGCGTACGCCTTCGGGCCGCCGAGCGCGAACAGGCGTGAGGCCACGATGGCGACGAACTCGGTGGTGTTCCTCCAGTAGACGACGTGATCCCAGATTGTGGAGGCGAGGTTTCGGATCTTGTACGAGCGGATCTGCTTGCCGGCCACGTCCAACGGCCCCACCGGCGCCGGGTCCGCCGATGCCCACAGGTCCAGCCACTCCAGTCCCGGCTCCACCGCAACCACCTTCGCCCAGTCCGACTCGATGTCCTCCCCGGATTCGGTCCAGATGCGTCTGGCGGAGTTGAGCAGGGCGAATTCGGCGATGACGGCGAGGAGAACGGGGACGGCGATGAGCGGCCAGGGAGCCGCAGCCAAGAACGTCAGCCCTGCTACCACGAGGAAGGCCGCACTGCCGATGGCAGACAGCGTCTGCACTGCCGTCTGGGACCCCCGCGCCATGGTCAGGACGAACGTGAGCTTCCGCACCGCCTGGCCGTAGGTGACGAACAGACCGATGGGCGCCGGCTTCGGCGACCCCTCCTTGGGGGCAGCCGGACGATCGGTCAGCTCATGCTTCAGGGCGTACCACGATACGGCTGTCCCCTGGGAGTGGGCGACCACGGCGACGGTGGCGCATTCGCGGAGCAGGACCTGCAGGTCTGACCGCACCTGGGTTGCCATGGCGCCGAAGCGGATGGGGCTCCGGGTCAGGACGTAGGCGTCTCCGAACCCGTTCGCCAGGCCTCGCTGCAGCGAGCGGGCGAGGTCCGCCATGAAGGGGAGCCGGGTGATCGCGAGCAGGACGAGGGCCAGGGCGAGCGCGGTGACCACCAGCCCCATGATCGCCGCTCCCAGCAGCATGACCGTGCCGGCGAGGAGCGTGACCGGGATGAGCGCCAGGCGGAGAAGCCGGGGGACCGATTCGCCGATTTCCATTCGGTTCACGATGCCCGCCACCTGGGTCGCAAAGACCCACGGTCCGACGGTGACCGCCCATCCGGCCAGCTCAGCGTAGGTTGCCGGTCGGAAGACGTCAGCCCACGAGGATTCGGCGACGATCCAGTGTGCCGGCGCGCCCGTGCCGGTCGGCGGTGTGATCCGGACCACCGCATGAGCGGTCGGTATGCCATCACTGGATACCTGCCGAAGGGCGACGTCGAGCACGTCCACCCCGGCGCCGCCGGGCCCTCCCGGGCTCTCAACTCGGCGCCTGAGCCATCGGAAGATGTAGTCACCCTCCTCGGTCAAGGTGTCGCCGCGCATCTGCTCGCCGATGCCGTGGACGAGAAGGATCCCGAGGTTGTATTTGCGCCGGAGCCCGAGTCGCCGGCGACTGTCCTTGATCCCCTCGTCCAGCTCAGCGGATTGCAGCATTCCGCAGAGCCTAACAGCGGCCGGTTGAGCCCACGGCCCGCCGGCCGCCACCGGAGAGCGGGACGACGACCTCTCGGTTCGAGGGCGTGTTTCGCAGCTGGACCGATCCGTGTCCAGATTGATGATACTGTAGCCTCGACCTCCAGGGATCTCCGGGGGCTCTGGAGGGATGCGGGGTAACTGATGCCTGTCGTGACGCGGGTCAGGAAGGTCCAGGCACCAGACGGCAGGCACGAGCACATTGGGGGTGTGTGCACGGCCGACGGCACGTATTTCTCACGTCAGCAGGTCGCGGCCGCGATAGACGCCGGGGAAGCGTGGTGGTCGGAGGGCGCGGGCACACGAGCGCGCATCCGCAAGGCACCCTATTGCCCGTACTCCGAGTGCCTGACCTTTCCGTACCTGACCACGGCACCGGACCACACCACCGCGAATAACCTGGAGAACCTCCCAGGATGCTGAACGGAGGCCGGGCCGCATGCCGCTGCTATCTGTGGGGGATCAGGTCTTGGTCGGGCGCCGGCTTATGGCCAGCCGCCCTTGTCGTTGTCAGCCAGGACGGTGGCCACCGAGGCCAACGCCATGAGCACAGCAAGTGACCACGCAAAGACAATGGGACGGATCTTTCGGATCCAGGTAGCCATGGGCCGGCTCCTTCCCGGCACGCCTCATGGCCCGGCCCCCGATTCGAGGGGTCGCACAGGCGACCTCTGGGCGCCAGCGTATGTGGGCGATTCGGCGGGTGTCAAGTATTTATATAGTCGTGGGGCCGTTGTGGGTCGGCCCGGGAATCAAGTGGCGGTATAGTCGCGGCGATGGGCGCAGTCCGGTCGACCCGGCGCAAGGCCCGGGTCGTCAACGTGGTCAACAATCGGCCGCTGGCGCAGGCCATTGGCGCGAACGTGCGCCGCCTGCGGACGTCGGCCAACCTCACCCAGCGCCAGCTCGCACAACCGCGCTATACGCCGGCCTACGTCAGCGCGCTGGAGAACGGCCTGGCCAAGCCGTCCATGGCTTCGCTCCACTACTTCGCCGAGCGGCTGAGGGTCCCGATTGGGGCGTTCCTCCCTCCCGAGCCTGGCCAGGCGGACCGGTTGGAGGCGGATCTCCGACTCGCGTCGGGCGACTATGAGAGTGCGTTGTCGGCATATCGGAGCCTGCTCGAGCAGGCGGCCGGCGAGCGAGCTCGGGCGGAGATCCTGCGTGGCATGGCCGAGAGCCTGTGCCGGCTGCGGCGCGGAGCCGAGGCGATCGGTCCCGCAGCGGAGTCCGTGGCGATTCTCGAGCGGCTACCTCGGGCCGCCGATGAGGCCTATGCGAGCTACTGGCTGGCGTATGCCCACCAACTAGCCGATAACTCGCCTGAGGCGCGCGCTATCCTCAAGTCGCTGCTGGATCGCGTCCGCCAAGGTTTGGACGTGCTCCCGGACTTCAAGTTCCGGGTCCTGGTGGCGCTTGCCAACGTCGAGGGCTGGGAAGGGGAACACGACCGAGCGCTCGCGTATCTGGAGGAAGCCAGAGGCCTGGTCGCCGACCTCGATGAGTTCCGGCGGGCGACACTCCTGTGGAACCTGTCGCGCAGCTACGGAGACGTCGGTGATGATGAGGCCTCGTTCCGTTCGGGGAGCCAGGCGCTGGGGATCTTCCAGGTGCTGGAGGCGAAACAGGAGGTCGCGTCGCTCGAAAACACGTTGGCCTTGACCATGCTCCGGCTTGGCAATCTCGCCCGGGCTCGCGAGTTCGCGGACCAGGCCCGTCAGCATGCCGACGTGATGCCGGCAGCCACCTTCCTGCCCCATGTGCTGGACACCGAGGCTCAGATTGCGCTGGCCCGGGGGGAACCTGAGTTGGCGCTGGAGAAACTGGCGGAAGCGGCGCGAGATGCCGAGGGTGGGAGGAATCCAGAGGCTGCGGCCGCGATTCACCACACCCGCGCCCGCGCACTGGCCGCGCAGGGCCAGGCAGATCAGGCGGTGGTCGAATACGACCAGGCCGCGCAGGCGTATCGGGATCTTGGCTTCACCGGCCGCCTGCGGCCGGTGCTCTCGGAATGGGCAGAGCTGTATGGCCAGATCGGCAAGCCGTCCGAGGCGGTCGAGCTCTACCGCGAGGCGCTGGCCCTCAAGCCGCGACGGTAGCGGGGTCGGTGGCGACAGTCATCGGCCAGAAGCTGGTGGTAGCCACCCGCTAGCCGACCAGGCGTGCCGTCACGCGGCCGTCAGGGGTGACCGACACCGCGGTCGGCACCAGGACGATTCCGTATTTACGCGCTAGCTCGGGACGCTCACGGACATCCACGGTCACCAGCCGACGGCCATCGGCTCGGAAGTCGTCGATCATGTCGCGGCAGTCCGTGCACAGCGGATGGCTGAAGGCCACCACCAGCTCGCCATCCAGCGGCAACTCGGCGCCCATGTCAGCCAGCTCGATGCGGTCGAACTGCTGGGCACGGATTCCGCGCAGCCGCGCGCCAATCCGGTACATCTCGCAGCCCACGCACAGCCCGGTGCTGGCGGCCAGCAGGGCCAGCCCGGCGACCAGCACGCCGAGCGCCGCGCCCAGCGTCGTCAGTCCAATCGCGTAGGCGACGGTGGCGGTGCCCAGCACCACCAGGCCGACCTGGTTGGCGAAGCGGGGCGGGCGACTGTCCTCGATCGGTCCTTCGCCGATGCGCGGCTGGACCAGTTCGAAATAGGCCACACAGGCCACGCAATAGCGGCGTCCGAACCGAAGCCCGATCGCGAGTTGGAGCGCGAGGAGGGCCAGGATCGGCCACCACCCGGTGAGCACGGCGACCACCGAGAGGCTGCCGATGGCTGCCTGGTTGAATCGCGGCGCACGGGCGTCGATGACGTCGAGGTCGCGGTAGGGATCTGCGGTTCGAACGACGGGAGTGGGCATGGGTCGCCTCGCGTGGAAACGTGGAGGGAAGGCGGCGACCGACCGGGATCGGTCTCGAGCGGGCGGGAGGAAGGGCCGGGGCGTCGCTTGGGAGCGACGTTCGCGCGCACACGGCGCGGGTCAGGCGAGAGGGATCCTCCCGCCTAGCGACAGGCGCAAGAGCAAGCGGCGTGCGTTCGCAGGCTGGTCATGTTGCTGGCCGCCAAGCCTACGCCTCTGCCGCCGCATCGGCAAACGGCGGGCTTGACCGGGGTGGGTGTTCATGCGTTCTGCGTTGTCCTCGTGATCGCCGAGGCGAGGCGGGCACCTGCTTCGGCCAGGACATCAGGAGGGTGCATGCTGAACGCCAGGCGGAGTGCGTTCGGCGCCTCGTTCGGGTCCAAGAAGAACACACGAGCGGGCAGGAATTCCATTCCGCTCGCACTGGCCACGGGGAGGAGCTTCTCGCCGCTCGTGCCGCTCGGGAGTTGCATCCAGACGAAGTACCCGCCGGCAGGGACGGACCACGACACGGTCTCGGGCATGTGCTCGGCGAGGCTCTGCAGTAGCCGATCGCGTTGAGTGCGGTAGGCGGCACGAAATCGATCGACCTGATGCGCGTAGTGACCGGCGGCCGCATATTCGGACAGGACGGTCGCCGCGAAGTGGGTCGTGCCACCACCCGAATCGAGCAGGCCGCCGGCCACCATCCGGGCCACGACTCCCGCGTCGGCCGTGATGTATCCCACGCGGAGGCCCGGCGCGACCGACTTCGCGAAGCTTCCGAGCCTGATCACGGACGAGCTGGTGTCCGATGCCCAAAGGGAGGCGGGGGCTGGACCATCGTACGAGAGCTCCCGGTAGGTGTCGTCCTCGACGATGAGGAGCTCCTCCCGCGCGGCAAGCGCAAGCAGCTCCGCGCGCCGCTCGTCCGGCATGACGCGGCCAGTGGGATTGTGGAAGGTCGGGATCGTGTACAGGAGTCGGGGCCGCTGTTGGCGCTGGCGGAGCTGCGTCACGACCCGCGCGAGCTCATCTGGCAGGACCCCGCCGGCATCTGACTCGACACCCACCAACTGGACCGGGTGGTCCCGCAGGATGCGCATCGCGAGGTGGTAGGTCGGCACGTCGATGAGGACGGTGTCGCCGGGGTCAAGTGAGAAAGAGGCCGCCAGATCGAGTCCCTGGGAGGCACCGCTGGTGATGACGACCTCTGCGGGGGACGGGGCCCGTCCATCGGTCTGCCCCAGGCGGCCGCAGATGAATTCGATCAGCGGCGGCGGCCCTGCCGGCTTGCCGTAGGCGAGCATCTCCGGCCCGTATCGGTCCATTGCCCGCTCCGCCGCTGCGCGCAGCTCCCGCACCGGCAGGAGGGTCGGATCCGGGTGCCCCCACGCCAGGTCGATGACGCCGGGGACCGGCTGGAACTGCGTCAGTTCTCCCACGGCTGGCGAGTATACGGACGACTTTCATCCGCGCCGATGAGCGCACCCGCGCCGATGTGGGTCCCACTCGGCTGATAGGCTGGCGGCGTGTCGTACGAGAGCCACGTGGGAGAAATCAGCGCGATCTACCGAGCTGCGTCAGCTGTGCCGGGCATTCGCGGCCCGAACAGCTCGATGTTGTTCGTGGCGCCGGGATCGATGACGAGACGCCAGTTCGGCATGTTCCGACGCGACATGAAGGCGCGGTCCGGCGGCCCCGATACCCATATCCATCGGACCTTCTCCGAGTCCTTCTACGTCCTACGGGGAACAGTCCGCTTCTATGACGGGACGGGTTGGGTAGACGCGACCGCCGGGGACTTCCTGTACGTGCCGAAAGGCGGGATCCACGCCTTCCGCAACGACTCCGACAAGCCGGCTTCGATGCTGATTCTCTTTGCCCCAGGCGCGGCCCGCGAGCGCTACTTCATGGAGGTTGATGAGATTGCCAGATCCGGCAGGCAGCTGAGCGACGCGGAGTGGACCGAGCTCTGGGCTCGCCACGACCAGTACATGGTCGGCTGATTGCGCGGTTAGGGACCCTCCATCAGGTCGAACGTTTGCTTGGTCACTGGTAGCGGAGGCACTCGAGAGATAGTCCGCAGCCCTTGACATCTTGGCAACTCGGGTGTCACCATTCGCCCGTGAGTGACACTAACGTACTGTCGGTGGGACCAAAGGGTCGGGTCGTCATTCCGGTCGAGATCCGACGCCAGCTGGGCCTCGAGGAGGGGAGCCAGCTTGTCGCGCTGGTGGAAGGCGAGGGTGTGCTGCTTCTGCCGCGAGATGCCGTCAAAGAGCGGCTGCGGGGCATGTTCGCCGGTGTCCGGACCAGCATGGCCGAGGAACTGATCCGTGATCGGCGGGCTGCGGCCGCAAAGGACTCGCGGGACCGGTGATGGCCGTCGTCGATGCTTCTGTCGTCCTGGCGTGGCTTCAGGATGAGTCCGGAAGTGATGAGGCGGAGCCGCACCTGATGGAGGGGACCATCGGCGCCGCCAACTGGTCCGAGGTGCTTCAGAAGGCCCGACAGCATGGTGGACAGCCGGCGCTGGTCGCGCGCCTGCTGAGTTCCTTCGGCCTCCAGGTAGCCGACGTGACAGGCGCGGATGCGGAACGAGCGGCGGAGCTGTGGACTTCGGGGTCAGACCTCTCGCTGGCCGACCGGCTATGCCTCGCCCTTGGCCTGCGGCTCGGCGTTGCCGTCGTCAGCACCGATTCGGCGTGGAAGTCCGTCCCTGATGGTCCTGCGGTGATCCTGATCCGGTAAGAGCTCGAGCATGACCCAGCCGGACATGGGGAGGCCACGACTCCCGAGCCGGCGCGGTTGCCCGTTCCGGGGGAGTCGTGGCCTACAGGGGTAGGGTTACGCGAGGACAGGCGTTCCGTGCAGGAAGGCCAGGTCGCCGACGTAGCTGGTGATCAGCTGGACGCGGTCAGAGATGTTCTCCTTGACCCAGTTTGAAGACAGAGTCACAGACTTCTCAGCCTGCTCACGCGTCTCCCAAACGGTGACAGAAGCAACCTTGCGGCTGCCGATGTCGGCCACTCCGTACTCGATGAAGCCAGGCTCCTTCGAGAAGCGGGGGAGCATGCCGTCCTTGGTCAGGCCGGCAAGCTCCTGGAAGCTGCCCTTGGTGATGTCGTAGATGGCAAGTCGAATGTGCTTCACGATGTTCTCCTTGAGGGGATTCGGCTAAGTCGATACGAAGCGAAGTTCGCTCGTGACCGACTTCATTCGAAGGTCAGGAGATCAGACGGTTCGCAGCCTCGCAGCCGTTGATGGAGATCATAGCATAGATCCTTCGTGACAGTCTAGTTACAGACTTGAGACTAACTCTACGAGGGATGCGGAAAGGCCACCGCTTCCGATCCGGCGGAGCCTCGCCGGTGGGGCCGTGGCCCATGGGTTAACGGTTACGCGTAGACAGGGCTGGCGGCCAGGAAGGCCATGTCACCCACGTACGTGGTCACCAGGCGAACCCGGTCAGTGACGTTGTCCTTGACCCAGCTTGAGGCCAGGTGGACCGACTTCTCCGCCTGCTCACGCGTCTCCCAGATCGTGATGGAGCAGAGCTTGCGGTTGCCGATATCGGCGACTCCGTACTCGACGAAGCCCGGCTCCTTCGAGAAGACCGGAAGCATGCTGCCCTTGGCCAAGTCGGCAAGCTCCTCGAAGTTGCCCTTGGTCAGGTCGTAGATCGCGAGTCGAATGTATCGCTGCATGTCGTTCTCCTTCTGCAGGTCGGGCTATTCTAACATCGTGATAGGCTAGCGTCGAGTTAGCGGCGAGCATGTCAGAGGAGATACGAGTGCCACGAGTTGAGTTTGAGGCGGAAACCGAGGAGGAGCTGGTGTCCCTGGTCTGGCGATGGGCGATGGGACCCAGGCGGGATCAGCTGCACAGCGGTGCGGCGGAGGCCGGCGACGAGACCGAGCTGCGTCGGAACCAGCTGGCAGTCGTGCTGCGCACCATCCACGGTGTGGACAGCCGTCGCCTGGTGCGCGAGGTCGCCGAGCTCTCCCTGGCCGACCAATCGCTCGTCCTGGACGAAGCGCTGAAGGAGCGGTACGGGAAGCAGACCGGGACCGCGTTCGCCGGGATCGTCGCCGGCCCGAACAAGGTGATGCGCCGCGTCGCTCGGCGCGATCTGCTGGTCTGGGATGCCGCCTCGGGCGGCTATCGGATGCATCCGGCCGATGCCGAGATCGTGCTCGAGACCTGGTCCCAGGCGTAGCACCGGTCGACGAAATGGCGAACGCGGCTACCATCGGTGCTGCAATGACTCAGTCGATCCCCGAGGACCTCACCGACCTTCTGACCACGAACGTCCTGGGCCATGTATCCGCGATCCGGCGCGACGGCACGATTGCGCAGTACCTGATGTGGGTCGACTACGACGGGAAGCACGTCCTGACCAGCTCCATGGTCGGCTCGCGCAAGGCCGCGAACTGGCGGCGCAATCCCCAGTTCAGCCTCTCGGTGGTGGACCGCGACGACGACTGGCGCTTCCTGATCATTCGCGGCCGAGTAGTCGAAACCCGGCCCGACGAGGGGCTGGCATTCATCGACAAGATGTCCCTGCGCTACACGGGCCAGCCGTACCGATTCCGGGAACGCCCCCGCGAGATCTTCGTGATCGAGCCGGACTACGTGCGCGCCTCCGGCGGCCGGGTTTAGCCCTCCCGGTCAGTCCTGCCAGTGAAGTGAGGCGACCTCGGCCGCATCCTTGATCCCTTTCAACGCCACGGACCGGGACTCAGAGACCGAAACGGAAATGGCGCCCGCCGCCTGAAGAGTCTGCCTCGTCACCAGGATCTCGTCCCGGTCTGCGAGTGCCCCCACCCTGGCCGCCTCGTGGACGCCTTTGCCCCGGTAGTTCCCGCCGCTGTGGGTCGCCTCGGCCGTGTGCAGCCCGATCCGCACCCACGGAGCGAACCCTGCCTTTCTGCGGTGCGCAGTCAGCGTCCGTTGGATGGCGACCGCGCTTTCAACCGCGCCTCGCGCCTCCCCGAACGCCACGAAGAACCCGTCGCCGGCGTGGCTGACCTCCTCCCCTCCGTGGCGGGCGAACAACGATCGGAGGGTCTTGTCGTGCCAACCGATGAGCTCCACCCAGGCCTGGTCACCGATGGCCTCGATCAGGTCGGTTGAGCTGACCATGTCGGTGAACATGAACGTCTTGACCTGGCGTACACCCGTCAAGGGCTTAGTGGCGGTGTAGCGCTCCAGCATCGCGTCGACCCGGTGAATGTCGGGGAGCGCCCCCAGCCGTTCGAAGGTCGATCGCGCTGCTTCCAGAACCTGAATGGATGCCGTCTCATCGCCAGCAGCCCGATACGCCTCGCCCATCCGCGCTCGGACCAGGGCCCCCTCGTACGGGGCCCCGACGGTCTGCCACAGCTGCCGACCGCGCTCGAGGCTCTCGATCGCGGCGGGCGCGTCTCCCTGCGCCAGCTGGACCGATCCGCGGGCGGTCGCGGCTGCGGCCCGGAGGGCTGTGGACCCGAAGTGGTCGGCGATTGCCTCGAGCTCAGCGGCAGCGGCAATGGCCGTTTCGTGGTCTCCAGTGGCCAATGCGATGTCCACCTGGGCCGGCAGCAGGTGCCCTCGCCCGAGCGGCTCCTTGGCGCTGTCGCCGCTGACGGCAAGGGGTGCGTCCGCTTCCGAGAGGGCGCGTTTGATCGAGCTTGCTGCCGCGGTTTGATCGCCCTGCGCCAGCCGCAGGAGGGCGAGGCCGGGCTGAGGATCCCGTCCGAATTCGAAGGCGCGCTGGAAGGCCTCCTCGGCAGCCGCGAAGTCGCCCATTCGGAGCCTGACCTCCCCAACCTCGTAGTAGCCCCACCCCGCCGGGACGAGAAGACGGAATCGCTCCAGCTCGACACAGGCCTCGCGAGCCTCCCGTTCGGCCTCGGGCCAGGTCCCACGCAGGCGCATGATCTCGGCCCGATGGACGCGGCAAATGCCGGGATAGCCGGCGATTCGCTGGCTCCGCAACTGGCGATCGGCCTCTTCGGTCCATTCGACGGCGCGCTGCCAGTCGGCGAGGTCTCGACAGGCGTCGATCGTGCTGCAGTACACGTTGGCTGTTGCCCACGGATGGAGCTCCCCTCCCATGGCTGCGATGGTGGACTCGTCGATAAGAGCCATGCCGGCGGCGACGTCTCCCTGTTTCAGGAGCGCGCGGCCCTTGAGATTGAGGCCCAGCGCTTCCCCATCCCGGCTGCCATACAGCCGGGCCAGCTCAATCGCCTCATCCGCGGCCCGCAGACCATCCTCGAGTTGGCCCGCCATGATCAAGCGAAACGCCTTGAGTCCCGCCTGGAAGCCGTGAACGGCCGATCGTGGTTCCTCCTCGAGGAGCCGCTCGGCCCGACTCATCCAGCCGCCGCCGACCGGCCCCGCGAGCCGCTGGAAGGCGGACTCCGCGAGCCTGAGGGCCATCCGCGCCGCTTCCAGCCGGTTACCCGCTTCCAGGTAGGCGGCGTAGGCGCGCTCGAATGCATCGTCGCGCTCGTCCAGGTGGCCCGACCACCACGCCGCTTCAGCCAGCAGTTCGAGGTCGCCAGGAGTGAGTGGCCCAACCTTTTCGGCTTCGTGAAACAGGTCACGCGCCTCGTCCCAGGCACGCCGGACCAGCGCACCCCTGGCCGTTTGCAGGGACGTCTCCGTCGCCTGGCCCATACCCGCTCCTGACATCGCGGTGAACTCTAAGCCTAGATCGTTGATCTACCTAGGGTCACGGATCAGTCAGCTCGACGAGCCTGACGACGGTCCTCCAGTTGCGAAGCGTGCTTGTCGTTCCCAACTTCGAGTCAAAGTACGCGTTGGTGAGCCTGGACCGCGCCACACCGTGCGGGAGTCGCAGATAGATCTCGCGACCGTGGACCGCGAACTCGTCAGGTGGCGAGCGATTCGGGTCCAGCGTGGCAACTTTCGTGGGCCTTGGTTTGGCGGCCAGGAACGCGACATGCAGTATCCCGGTGTCGGACTCCTTGGGCAGGAACGGGTTGCCCTTCGCGGCAGCATGAAGTTCGGCTGCCGTCCGAGTGACGACGGGGACGCGGAGGTCGAATTGGTCCGAGATGGCCTTCTCGATAACGGCGGGAATCTGAAGGGCCCGGTTTGGGGTCGCTCGGAAGATGACGTTCCCACTCTGGACGTACGTCTGGACATCGGTGCAGCCCGCATCGGTAAAGAGCGCGCTGAGGCTCCTCATCGGCAGGCGGTTCTTGCCTCCGACGTTGATCCCGCGCAGCAGCGCCACGTGGACGGTCATGGCGTCCTAGTCGCGGGGCCGGCAGGAGACCCACACCACCTGGCGCCAGGTCGAGCCCCCGACGCTGACCTCGAGGGCCGCGAAGGTGATCGGCCCCACCTCGGTGTTCGATGGTGGCAGGCAGTCCGGCCGGCCCCCGAAATGCGAGGTCCCGGTCGCGTCCTCCCAGCGGATGTCGAGGGGGATACCGTAAGTCCACCCATCGGCCTCGATCCCGATCGTCTGATCGGTCGATGATGCCATCCCGGTGTGGAGGGACACGCCGGCGCGAGCGGAGCCGACGAGGAAGCCCGCTAGGAACAGGACGAGCCCAACGATCCCGACCAGGACCCACCGGTAGCGACGCGCGGAGCCGGCCAGCGGGGCAGACACGGCCGTCAGTCGGCGGCGGCCAGTTCGCGCGAGAGATCCAACGCGATGGAGTGCGCCTCCGTGATCAGCTCGTGGAACCGATCGGTCACGGCCCGGCCCTGCTCCTCGGTCTCGGCGTTGCCGTTGAAGGGGTGGAAGACCAGGTCGTACAGGCTGCCCGCGGATCCGAAGGCAGCCAGGAAGTGGTCCAGCCCCCATCCGTCCCGGGCGCGGACCGCCCGGGCATCCGCCTCGATCCAGTCCGCCCAGTGCTCCTCGCCGTGATCGCGCAGGAGCACGACCACCTCGTCCATGAGGTTGGCGAGGTGATCGACGCTATGGGTCACAGGCTATCTTGCCCCGCTTGAGCGCACGGCTGATGCGCATTCTCGGCATAGGTACCTGGTCCGGCCGAATAGCGGCAAACCGTCGTCACCCCTGAAACCGAAACCGATGACCTAGGGCAGAAAGGTACGGGCCGCGTCAGGGTTGTGGCCGTCTGCTGGGCGCTGCTAGGTTGGGCCCCGATCCCACCGCGGAAAGGAGGCCCCCTTGTTTCATAGGCCGACGCGAGCCCTGCTCGCCCTCCTCCTGCCAGTGATCGTGATGATCGCCTTCTCCGCCAGCGCCCTGGCCGCCGGTCCCGGCGGGAAAGTGGACATCTGCCACTGGGCGAACCACAAGTACGTCGAGATCAACGTTTCCGAGAACGCCATGCCCGCGCACCTGCGCCACGGCGACGTTCTCGCCGACGAGTACGGGGACTGCCCGTAGTCCAGCCCGCGGGCTGATCGACTGACCAACTCCACCCAGTGGCGCCCTCCCGGGCGCCACTGCCGTCTCAAGCCCCGGGGGGTGCTTCTGACCGTGCCCGTCAACACACCCGTGACCGGTCCAACCGTTTCCATCGTCATGCCCTGCCTCAACGAGGAGGAGACGGTGGGCGTGTGCGTCACCAAGGCGCGCGGATGGCTGTCCGCGTCCGGAGTCCTGGGCGAGGTGATCGTGGTGGACAACGGATCCACTGACCGATCCATCGAGGTGGCCGCCCGCGCCGGTGCACGCGTCGTGGAGGAGTCGGTGCCCGGCTACGGACAGGCGTACCAGCGCGGCTTCGCCGAGGCGCGCGGGGAGTACATCGTGATGGGCGACTCCGACGACACGTATGACTTCAGCAACCTGACGCCCATGCTGGAACCGCTGAACCATGGCTCCGACCTGGTCCTCGGGAATCGGTTCACGGGTGGGATCCAGGACGGGGCGATGCCCTGGGCGCATCGGTACATCGGCAGCCCGATCATCAACTCCCTCATCCGGCTGTTCATCGGCGCCGACATCGGGGACAGCCAGAGCGGATTTCGCGCATTCAAGGGCAACCTCGCCGAGCGCCTCCGCCTCCGATCGGGAGGGATGGAGTTCGCCTCCGAGATGATCGTGCGGGCCGCTCGGGCCGGGCTCAAGATCACCGAGGTCCCGGCTTCGTACGGCACCCGACGCGGCGAGAGCAAGCTGAGCACGGTCCGGGATGGCTGGCGTCATCTCCGATTCCTGCTCCTGGCAGCGCCCGACTTCCTGTTCATCCTGCCCGGCCTGACGCTGGCCGTCCTCGGGGTGGCGACGTTCGTCGTCTCGTTTGCCGCACCGGTCGGAGTCGAGATCGGCTCGCTGACGTGGCAGCCGGTATTCGCGGCCACCATCTTCCTGGCCATCGGCGCCAACACGCTGCTGCTGGGCACGATCGCGAAGCTGCACGGCTGCGCGATGGGCCTGCTCCACGAGGACCGCTGGGTCAGGCTCTATCGGCGCCTGTTCCGGCTCGAGGGCGTGCTCGCCCTCGCGGTCCTGATGCTCCTGGTGGGCGCCGCCCTGGATGCGGGGCTCTTCTGGGTCTGGGCTTCGGGGATGCACCACCCGCTCGGGCTCCAGCTCGCGTCGCTGGCCCAGACGCTGCTAATCGTCGGCGCCGAGCTGGGCATGGCCGCGTTCCTGGTCGTGACGATCGACCCGCCGTGAGCGACCGATATCGGCGGCGGCTGCGGATCGCCTACGTCTACGACGCGCTGTACCCGTGCCTGATGGGGGGCGCCGAGCGGCGTTTTCTCGAGCTCGCTCAGCGGCTCAGCGACCGGCACGAGGTGCACTACATCACCTGGAAGTTCTGGGAAGGCCCATCGGATACGACCCAGGATGGGATCGCCCTGCATGGTGTGGGCGCGCCCCAACGCATGTACGGCGCCGATGGCAAACGGACCGTGCACGAGGCGGTCAGCTTCGCCGCTCGCCTCATGCCTGCCGTTCGGGGTGGTCGCTACGACGTCATCGATTGCGCCGCCACGCCGTACGTGCCGCTGTACGCCTGCTCGCTCGCGACGCGCTTCACAAAGACGCGGGTCGTGGCGACGTGGCACGAATTCTGGGGCGACCATTGGGAGGAGTACCTGGGCCATCGAGGGAAGGTGGCACGAGTTGCCCGATGGACCGAGTCCGGGGCCGTGCGGCTCGGTGACCGGCAGGTCGCCGTGTCTCCGTTCACCGCCGACCGGCTGGCCGACGCCGGGCTGCCAGAGGATCGGATCCGGGTGGTGGGCAATGGACTGCCCCTGGAGGCGTTCGCCACCGCGCGGAGCTCCGGGGTCACCTCCGATATCGTCTTCGTGGGTCGGCTGATCGAGGACAAGCGGGTCGATCTCCTGATCGACGCCGTGGACCGGTTGCGGGCCGAGTTCCCCACCCTGCGCTGCCTCGTGATCGGGGACGGCCCCGAGCGCCGGCAGCTGGAAGCCCAGGTCGCGGAGCTCGGTCTGGGACAGCAGGTCTGGTTCCTGGGGCATGTCAGCGAAGCCGAGAAGCTCTCCCTGCTCAAGGCTTCTCAGATATTGGTCTTGCCATCGGTGCGCGAGGGCTTCGGCATCGCGGCCGTCGAGGGGCAGGCGGCCGGCCTGGTGCCGATCGTCATCCGCAGCCCGTTCAGCGCGGCCCCGGGCCTGATTCGCGACGGGGTGGATGGCCTGGTGTGCGATCCGAGCGCCGACGCGCTGGCCGGCGCGCTGCGCTCGCTCCTGGGCGATCAGTTCCGGATGGACCTCATGCGCGCGGCCGCGACCCAGTCCGCGCAGCGCTGGGACTGGGATCGGGTCACCCTCGAGATGGAACAGGTCTACCTCGAGGTGGCACGACCCGAGGAGTCGGCCGAGGCTCGACTGCGGAGGCTGTCATGGCGTTGACCGCAGATCCGGCGCGCGTCGGGCGCGTATGGCTTCCACGCCTGAATCGGTCCGACCCGTTCCTGATCATGCTGGCCGTGCTCGGCGGGCTGGTCGTGGTGATGGCGTCGACCTCCCTGGGCAGCGGCGACTACGGCCAGTGGTTGATGGCTGCGCGGCCGTTCAACGGTCTCAGCATGCCTGACTACCGAGCTGCATCTGCCGTGCCGCCTGTCGTGCCCTTCCTGCTCGCACTGCTCGTGAGCGTCGTGGGCGATGCGCTTGTCGCCATTCGGCTATTCGCGGTGCTCATCCTCTGCGCGCTGGGCGCGAGCGCGTACGTCGCCGCCGCGACCCTGTTTCGCTCGCGAAGGGCGGGACTGCTGGCCACCGTGCTGGCCCTGGTGGTCGTTGATCAGTTTCTGGACCTCCTCGCGTTCGGCGGTCTGCTGCAGGCCACCGCCATCGTCTTCGCCTGGCTCACCGTAGCCGCCTACTTCCGCGCCGCGCATGGCTCACAGCCGGCGTGGGTGTGGTGGACCGTCGGTGCCGGATGCGTGGGTCTGACCGCGCTGACACACATGGGAACGGCATACATCCTCGTGCCCACCGGGTGCGCGGTCGCGATCATCGCCGCGCGGCACGCTGGGTCGAGTCGATCGGAGCGCCTCATCCGCTTGGCGCCCCTCGGCTTCGTCCTGCTGGGTGCGATGGTGTTCTGGATCGTGGTCTTGCTGCCGGGCGGCACCGACCTGATCCGCAACCCCGCCAGCCTCGACTACCGAGGCCCGGACCGGCTGATCGATAACCTGACCGGGTACTGGCCGACGGCTCTGGTCGCCGTCGGCGGTCTGGCGGCCGTCGTCCTCGGCTCGTTGCTCGAGCGTATTCGAGGGCGAAACGGGCCATGGATCGTGCTGGCCACCTGGACCGCCATCACGCTGGCGGTACTGTTGGCCGCGGTGCTGACCCGCGCCGCGACCGACTACCCGCGGTTTGCGACACCCGTCTTGGCGCCACTGGTGATCGGCGCCGCAGGGGCAGTGTCGGTCGCCATGCGCATCGTCAGTGGCTGGCTCGCGACCAGCACCCGATGGGGCACCGCGCTCGGATGGTCGCAAGCAGCCCTCGTCGCCGTGGTCGTCGTCGGCGCGCCCCTGGCCGTAGACAGGTTCAAGACCGAGGCGAACGGCTATCAGCTTCGGGATGCCGCCAGCCTCAGCCAAGCCGTGTCCTGGATGGATGCCAACCTGAGCCCACAGGCAACAGTGCTGGCGCCGGTCCGCGAGGCCAAGTGGATCGAGGGCTTGACCGGTCGTGCGGCCCTGTTCAGCAACGCATTTCGCTACAGCTTCCGCGCCGAGGAGTGGCAGCGCAGCCTGGCCGCCGACTCGCTGCTCCGTAGCAGCGGAGCCCTCGTCAATCAGTTCTTCTTCGCCCGTCTCACGGCCGATGGCAGCGATCCGTTCGCGGCGCGTGGGCTCGTTGTCGCCGCGAACCACGGCGGCGAGTACCTCGACCTGCTCACCACGGTTCCTGGCCGCACCCGGATCCTTGGTGCTGCTTCCGACCAACCCATACTGGCAACGCTTGCGAACCTGGCCCCGGCCGGCAGGGAGGTGACCATCACCCCGGCCGAGCTGCAGGTTACGACCAGCTGGACCGGTGAGCGCCAGGGCGTGCCGGTGACCTATCGCCAGTCGGTGATGCTGCGGCAGGATTCATCGGTTCTTGATCTGCGCCTGTCCATCGAGACGACCTTGCCGGTGGAGGGTCTGCAGTTCGAGCTGCGGCCGGCTGCCGGGATCCGGAGCAGCGAGGTCAACGTCGACGGACAAGTGGCCACGATCTCGTTCATCCGGATCGGGTCTGGCGAGCCGCAGCTCCGGGTGGTCCTTGCCGGGAGCGAGGGCGTCCTACGGCCGACCGCGACTGGTGGGTTGCGCATCCGGTCCAGCGAGACACAGGTGCGCGTGTTGATCACCGATCTCACGGCCGCCAGCTCGCCCAGCGTCCAGCTTCAATGGCTCGACCCCGAGCAGCTCATCGAGCGCTACGGCGTGCAGGCTGTGCTCCTCGCGCGAGATCCGACCCTGGACGGGCGCCGCGCCCGAATGGAGGCGCTCGACTTCCAGTTGGTCGGGGATTACGGGACATACGTGTTGTTGGTGCGGCCGTGACCGCGCCGCCTCACCCGCCGACCGTTCTCCCGGAACCGATCCTGGTGGTCGGCGGCTACGGCTACCGGAACGTCGGTGACGAGGCGATCCTGGCCAGCCTGCTGCGGACCCTGGAGGGGCGGCGAGTGACCGTCGTTTCGCGCCTGCCCGCCGAGACGGCGGCGATGCACGAGGTCCGAGCCGTCCCCATCACCGCGGCAGCAGGCGAGCTCCTCAGCCACCGGACGCTGGTCATCGGCGGCGGCGGCTTGTTCGGCGCGGACATGGGGCTGGTCGGCCGACTGCTGCCAGCGTACGGTCTGGCAGCCTCCGTGATCGGCGTCACGGTGGTGCTGCACGGCGTGGGTGTCGACCGAGCCCTCCCCGCTACCACGGCATTCGCGCTGCGGCACCTCGCCCGGCGCTCGGCCCAGGTCCTGGTTCGCGATCGACGCTCGGCGGAGGTGCTGCGCGATTGGGGGGTGGACGCCGCGATCGGCCCCGACCTGTCAGCCTGGCTGCCGGCGGCCCCTCCCGCCGTTGGCGCCGCCCTGCTGCGATCCGCGGGGCTTGACCCCCGGCGACCGATCGTGGGACTGAGCCTGACCGCGGTGAATCCGGAGGTGGCCGGGGCGGTGCTGGACGTGGTCGAGGAATGCATCGACGCGCTTCCCGAGCTGCAGTTCTGCTTCATCCCGATGAGCCAGCACCCGTTCGTGGCCGGGCACAACGACCTCCTCATGGCCCGCCAGCTCCAGGCGCGTCAGCCGCGCCTCCGCGTCCTCGAGGGCACCCCTCATCCGGCGCAGGTCCTGGCGGCCTTCGGGCACCTGGCCGCCGCGGTGTGCATGCGTTACCACAGCCTCCTGTTCGCGACTCGGGCTGGCGTCCCCACCATCCCCATCGCCTACGCGGACAAGTGCCGGACCTGGCTGGCCGAGCGCGGCGAGACCGCGGTCGAACCTGGCGCGGCCGCGCTCATCGGTCACATCCGGCGTCTGGTGCCGGTCCGCAAAGCGGCCTCAGTGCCGGTCCGCAAGGCTGCCTCGTGACGGCGCGCAACCTGGCCCGCTGGGGGATCGGGATCGTGATCCTGGTGGCCTTGGTCCTGACCTTCGATGCGACCGGCATCGGTGCCCGGTTGGCCGACGCCAGCCTGCCGTTGGTGGCGTTCGGGGTCGTCGGCCTGTCGTCGCTGCACCTGCTCGGGGCCGCCACCTGGCGAACCCTGGCGCGACGCCTGGTCGGTCTCCGTCTCGACTGGTGGCCGACCGTCCGCCTCTACTACGCGGCGCAGGCGGTGGGCGGGTTCACGCCCGCCAACCTCGGGAGCGATGCCTACCGGGTGGTCGCCGTGCGCGGCTCGGGGGAGGGTGTCCGGACCGCGGTCCTGCCGATCGTGGTCCAGCGTGCAACGAGCTACCTGGCGGTGAGCCTCGTGGGCGCGGCTGCGCTGCTCATCGCATCCCGACCGACGGACTTCGCTTTTGGGCTGACCATCGGCGCGGTGGCCCTGGCCGGGGTCGCTCTCGGCGTCGCCAGTCTGGTATCAGTCGGTCCGGGCCGGCTGCGGCCCCTGCGCGACCGGCTGCTCGGCCCGGATGCGCCTGACCGCCGGCGGTTGGCGGGCGCGGTGGGCATCGGTCTGGCGCTCGGGGTCCTCTTCCATGCCATGGGGGTCGGCCTGACCTTCCTCGTGGTCCTGTCGGTCGACCCCGGCGCGGCGTCGCTTGCGGCGCTGGCCGCGGTGGCGGTGGCCCGAGTCAGTCTCCTGATCCCGCTTACGCCGAGTGGCCTCGGGGTCCAGGAGGCCGCTCTGGCGTTGCTGTTCGTCGGCATCGGGCTACCGGCCGAATCGGCGATCGCGGCTTCTCTGCTGGCCCGTCTGTCGCTGGTACTGACCGCGGCAATCGGTGCCGCAGTGCTCCTGCTGCCGGCCGGCCAGGCGGCGATCGCGGGAGGTACCGCCAGCGCGGGTCGGCGCTAGATCAGACCCGGCCACGTCGTATCGGTTCGCGGGCGCTACCCTGTCGCCGTGCGGGCGCTCATCTTCGACCTGGACGGAACCCTCATCGACACGGTCTATGCCCACGTGTTCGCCTGGCAGCGCGCGCTGGCCGAGGCCGGGATGCCCATCGAGGGCTGGCGGATCCATCGGCGGATGGGGATGAGCGGCGGGCTGTTCACGCGGGCCGTGGCCCGCGAGCTGGGGCGCCCGCTCAGCGACCAGGAAATCGAGGACGTCCAGCAGCGCCATGGCCAGCTGTTTCGCGAGCAGCTGGCCGAGCGGCGGCCGTTGCCGGGAGCGGTGGACCTGCTTCGCCACTTGCGCGAGGCCGGCGTGCCGTACGGGATCGCCACCTCCGGGCGGCGGCCGGAGATCGACGACTCGCTCGAGGCGCTAGGCGTGGGCGAGGGCGTGGTTGTCGTGGAGCGCGGCGATGTCTTGCGCGCCAAGCCGGAACCTGACCTGTTCCTGGCCTGTCAGGAGCGGATGGGGGTCCAGATCCGCGACGTGACCGTTGTCGGCGACGCGGTGTGGGACCTGTTGGCCGCGCGACGGGCCGGGATGCTGTCGGTCGGCCTGCTGACCGGGGGCTACGGGGAGGACGAGCTGGCGCAGGCCGGGGCGTTCCGCGTGTACCGCGACCCGGCCGAGCTGGACGCCTCGCTGGACGAGCTGGGGATCGGCTAGGGACGCGGCGTCACGGCCTGATTAGAGAGGTAGCGACCGCATGAGCCCGCGACCAGACAGCCGCACGCGCCCGTGCAACGTCCTCGTCATCGGGACCGGCGGGGCCGGCCTCAGAGCCGCGATTGCGGCCCGCCAGGCCGGCGTCGACGTCGTGGTCATCGGCAAGCGGAGCCGACTGGACGCCCATACCGTGCTCGCCGCCGGTGGGATCAATGCCGCGCTTGGCACTGTTGACCCGGAGGACTCGTGGCAGCAGCACTTCGCAGACACCATGCGCGAGGGCTATTACCTGAGCGATCCGCGCGTGGTCGAGATCATGACCCGTGAGGCACCGGCGGCAATCAATGAGCTGGCTGACTGGGGCTGCCCGTTGGCCCGCACCAGCGACGGCAGGCTTGACCAGCGCTTCTTTGGCGCCCACACGTACCGGCGCACCTGCTACGCCGGGGACTACACCGGGCGGGCTGTCCTTTCTACGCTGGCCGAACAAGTGCAGAAGCTGGATATCCCGGTGATCGAGGACCAGTACGTCTCGCGCCTGCTCACCGCCGACAGCCAGTGCTTCGGCGCGCTGGCGTTCGATCTCCACACCGGGGATCGCACGGTCTATGAAGCCGATGCGGTCGTGGTGTGCGGCGGTGGGCATACACGCATCTGGCGTCGCAGCTCTTCGCGGCGCGACGAGAACTACGGCGAGGGTATGTGGCTCGCATTCCAGGCCGGGGCACGGCTGATGGACATGGAGCTCGTCCAGTTCCATCCCACCGGGATGCTGCTGCCCGAGGAGGCCGCCGGAACCCTGGTCACCGAGGCCGTGCGGGGCGAGGGCGGGCGGCTGTACAACGCCAAAGGCGAGCGCTTCATGCAGCGCTACGACCCGCAGCGGATGGAGCTGGGCAGTCGCGACCGCGTCGCCCTGGCCAACTACACCGAGATCAAGGAAGGTCGGGGCGGTCCCAACGGCGGCGTCTTCCTCGACGTGACCCACCTCGGCAAGGACGTCATCCTCGAAAAGCTGCCGCGAATGTACCGCCTATTCGTGGAGTATCAGATGCTCGACATCGCCAAGGAGCCGATGGAGGTCGCGCCCACGGCTCACTACTCGATGGGCGGGATCGTGGTCGACCCGCCGACCCACGCCACCGAGGTTCACGGACTATGGGCCGCTGGCGAGTGCACGGCGGGACTACACGGCGCCAATCGGCTGGGTGGCAACTCGCTGGTGGACACCTTGGTGTTCGGGCGTCGTGCCGGTGAGGCAGCGGCGCGATTTTCGCTGGAACGCGAATCGCAACTGCGCGCCAAACGAGTCGTCGAGGAGGCACACGCCTACCTCGACAGCATGATCCACAAGGGGACCGAGCTCAGCCGGGCAGTACAGCGCGAGATCAGGAACCTGATGTGGGATTACTGCGGTGTGGTACGTGAAGCCGGCGACATGGAGCGAGCCCTCGGGATGCTGGACGAGGTCCGCTCGACGCTGCCGAGCGTCGACGTGCGGCCCAGCGAGGAGGGTTGGGGCGACCTGGCCCACATCCTCGACGTGGAGGCGATGCTGGGCACCGCCGAAGCCACCCTGCGGGGGGCGATCGCGCGCGAGGAGACCCGTGGGGCCCACAACCGCTCGGACTTCCCGGATCTGGATCCCGAGATGGAGGTTAACTTCATCGTCGCGCGCGGCAGTGATGCCAGGATGACCCTCGAACCTGCATCCGTTCCGCTCGTCTCCGACGAGCTGAGATCTTGGCTCCCGCGAGGTGGGGATCCAGAACCCGCGGGAAGGCTGTTGGAATAACGCGCGTCCGGACCGGCCACCCTGGACGCGTCGCTCGACGAGCTGGGGATCGGCTGACTTAGCCCGTCTCACCCTCGTGCGTCCGCCGCAGCCGGCTGCCCACGCCGGATGCCACCCGGCGCGCGACCCGGCCAGCTCCCCGGGCCAGGATGCCCGCCCCGCGCCGCCCGAGCCGCAGACCGGTACGCCCCATCCACGCGTAGCAGGCGCGAATGGTCGCCAGGTCGTCCTGGATATCGCCCGCCGCCAGATCGGCCGAGGCCAGCGCGGCCGCCCGCTCCGCCGGGGTCAGGCTCCGCAGCGCCAGGCTGAGGGCGAGCAGCACGGCCGCGGCGTCGTCAAGCTGGCCAGCCACCGGAATGAACCCCGGGACGAGATCGATCGGGGACAGGACGTAGATCACGGCCGCTGCCAGGGCCGCCCGACGCCGGCCGGTGACCTTCGGATGGCGGCTGAGGGCCCACGCCAGGCGGCCGTAGCGCGGCAGACGCCGGACAAGCGCCCCGAACCGTTGGCGCGGAAACGGATCGTCGGCGCTCACGGCTTCAGCTCCACCGGGATGATGGTCAGATCGCGAACCTCCCCGATGCGCAGGATACGGACCGGCAGCGGACGCCCGATCGTCTCGCCCACCATCAGGCGCTGGAGGTCGCTCGCATCGCCCACCGGCTGACCGTCGACGTCGAGGACCAGGTCGCCGTCGCGCAGACCGGCTGCCTCGGCCGGGCTGTTGGGCACGACCTCGGTCAGGCCGATCCCCGCCGCCCGATTCAGGGCCCGAGCCACGCGCGGCGGAAGCGGCCGGCGCATGCCGGCGATGCCCAGGAATGCGCGGCGGAAGCGCCCATCGCGCATGAGCGCACCGATGATCCGCCGGCTGGCGGCGTTGATGGGCACCGCCAGCCCGACACCGATGGCCGCGACTGCGGTGTTGATTCCCACCACCTGACCGTTGGCATCCGCCAGCGCCCCGCCGGAGTTGCCGGGGTTCAGGGCGGCATCGGTCTGGATGACGTTCTCGACGATGCGAGTCGCACTGCCGGTGCCGGTCGGCAGTGAGCGCCCCAGGGCGCTGACCACCCCCGCCGTCACCGAGCCCGCCAGTCCCAGCGGGGAACCGACCGCCACCACCAGCTGGCCCACCCGGAGCCGATCCGCATCCCCCAGCTCGGCGGCCTCGAGCCGGCCGCCGTCGACCCGGACGACAGCCATGTCGGACAGCGGGTCGCGGCCGACGATCTCGATCGGCAGCTCGCGCCCGTCGGAGAAGGCGGCCACCCCCTCGCGCGCGCCTGCCAGGACGTGGGCCGAGGTCAGGATGTACCCGTCCTGGCTGACCACCACGCCGGAGCCGAGACCGGCCCGATCCCGCCGGGCGCTCGCGCGTCCCACCCGGAGCAGGACGACCTGGCGCAGAAGCCGCTCCGCGACCGCGGTCACGATGCGTGAGTAGGCATCGAGCGGGTCGGTGTCAGCGTCCGGGGGAGTCGCTTGCGACGCAGGCTGGCTGGCGTCGATCGCGTCGCCCACCAGTCGGAGTCGGGGCGCGGAACGGCCGGGCGCGGAACGGCCGGGGGTGGAGCGTGGCGGCATGGTGACTACTCCTGGCGGTTGAAGCCCCACACCGCCGCGCCAAGCAGGACGATGGCGAAGGCCGCCATCAACGCCACCTCCTCGGGCAGGGTCATGATGTGGCCGCCCACGGTAACGCCCAGTGACGCGGCAGCGTCGCTGCCCAGGAACACCTGGCGGATGGCGTCCACCCCATACGTCAGCGGGTTGAACTTGCTGAGGACCTGGAGCCAGTCGGGCGCCTGGTTGACCGGGAAGAAGACCCCGGCCAGGAAGATGAGCGGGAAGATCAGGAGCTGGATGATGAGCTGGAAGCCCTGCTGCGAGCGCATGAAGCTGGCGACCAGGATCCCCAGCCCGGACAGGGCGATGGACAGCACGAAAACGACCGGGACGAGGAGGGCCACCATCCCGACATCCAGGTCGACGCCGACGACGGGCGCGATGAGCAGCATCAGGAACACCTGGAGCACGGCCACCACGCAGGCGCCGATCGCCTTGCCCAGCACGATCCCGGCCCGCCCCAGGGGCGCCACCAGCAGCTCGCGCAGGAAGCCGAACTCGCGGTCCCAGACCACGCTGACCCCGGCAAACAGCGAGGTCGTCAGCACGCCCATGGCGATGATCCCGGGGTACATGAACTGGATGAAATCCACCCCCGGCGCCAGCGAGCCGATCAGGTTCCCGAAGCCGGCCCCGAAGATGACCAGGAACAGCAACGGCTGGGCGAATGAGCCCACGAGCCGCGACCTCTCGTTGACGAAGCGCAGCAGCTCGCGGTAGGACACGACCCAGGTCCCGCGCCAGATCTCGGTCATCGGCTCATCCTGGTCATCGGTTCATCGACTTTGGCGGCCCCGGAAGCGCGCCATGCGCGCCACGAGCTGCTCCTGCGAGTCCAGCTCCTCGTCGCGAATCTCGCGACCGGTCAGGTGCAGGAACACGTCGTCCAGGGTCGGCTGCCGCACCGTGACCGATGCCAGCGGCTGGCTGAAAGTGCGGACGAACTCGGGAAGGAACTCGGGCCCGTGGGACACGGTGAAGCTCACCGTCCCGTCGCGGACGGCAGCCTCGGTCCCGTACCGCTCGCCGATCTCGATCGCCGCGGCCTGGTTGTCGGCTGCCGCGATGGTCACCAGGTCACCTCCCACGGAACGTTTCAACCCGTTGGGCGTGTCCAGTCCCACGATCCGGCCGTGGTCGATGACCGCGATCCGGTCGCTGTGCTCGGCCTCGTCCATGTAGTGCGTGGTCAGGAAGATGGTCAGCCCCTCCTGCTCGCGCAGCGCGCGCAGGTAGTCCCAGATCAGGCGTCGGGTCTGCGGGTCCAGGCCCAGGGTGGGCTCGTCCAGAAACAGCACTTTGGGGTGGTGGAGCAGGCCGCGAGCGATCTCCAGGCGACGCTTCATGCCGCCCGAGTACTTCCGCACGTCGCCCTTCCGGCGGTCGGTCAGGTCGACCATGGCCAGCAGCTCGGTCATGCGCTGCTCCCGCAGCCCGGCGGGGATGCCGTACGCGTACGCGTGGAAGCGGAGGTTCTGCTCCGCGGACAGGTACTCGTCCAGGGTGGTCTGCTGAAAGACCAGACCGATGGAGCGGCGGACCTCGCTGCGCTCGTGGCGCACGTCGAAGCCGTTGACCCGCGCGGATCCGGCGCTGGGGGCAATGAGGGTGCAGAGCATGTTGATGGTCGTCGTCTTGCCCGCCCCATTGGGGCCCAGGAAGCCGAAGATCTCGCCCGGCTCCACGCCGAACGTCACGCCCTTGACCGCCTCGATCTCGCCGAAGTGCTTGGCGAGGCCGTCGACCTCGATGATCATTCGGCGCTCAGAGTACCGGCGAATGCCGATCCTGTCTGATCAGCCCTCCGACTGGCTCACGGGGCCGCTGATGGGCAGGGCCCAACGACGCCCTCTGATGATCACCGTCGCATGGTACCGAGCGCGAGACGATGAACACCGGCGCAACCCGTACCCTATTGAAGGTCATGAAGCGCGGGTCGTGGACGAGCCTGGCCCTGAGCCTCGCCCTGGCGGCATGCTCGGTCCAGTCCGCGTCGCCCACCCCGGTCGGCTCGCCGTCGCCATCGACCCGGGTCGAGAGCTCGGAGCCTGCGGCCAGCCCTTCCCCGACCCCGTTGGGCGAGATGACCTTCGCGGTGGACACCTATCCGGTCCCCGCCGGGTCGGCGCCGCACGACGTCGCGCCGGCCGCCGACGGTGGAGTCTGGTACACGGCGCAGCGCAGCGGCGAGCTGGGCTGGCTGGATCCGGACACCGGAGAGGTGCGCGAGGTGGCGCTGGGGCCCGGCTCTTCTCCGCACGGAGTGATCGTCGGCCCCGACGGGGCGCCCTGGATCACGGATAGCGGGCTGAACGCCATCGTCCGCGTCGACCCGGAGACCTTCGCGGTCACCATCTACCGGCTGCCGGGTTCCACGCCCGGCGCCAACCTGAACACGGCCGCCTTCGACGGCGACGGGATCCTGTGGTTCACCGGCCAAGCCGGCTACTACGGATCTCTGGACCCGTCTAGCGGCGCCATTGAAGTCTTTCCCGCTCTGCGTGGCGCCGGTCCGTACGGGATCACCGCCACGCCGTCCGGGGACATCTACTACAGCTCGTTGGCGGGCAGCTATCTGGGCGCGGTCGACACGATGACAGGGGCGGTCACGGTCCTGGATCCCCCGACCGTGGGGGCGGGTGCGCGGCGCGCCTGGTCGGACTCGCGGGGACGCATCTGGGTGGCGGAGTGGTTCGTCGGCCAGGTCGCGGTCTACGAACCCGCGACCGGCGCCTGGCAGGAGTGGCCCCTGCCCGGGGCAGCCCCGCAGGCATACGCGGTGTACGTCGACGAGACCGATGCCGTCTGGCTCACCGATTTCGGCGCCAACGCCATCGTCCGCTTCGACCCGGAGACCGAAACGTTCCGATCCTTCCCGCTCGAGAGCCAGCCAGCGAACGTGCGCCAGCTCCTGGGCCGACCGGGTGAGGTATGGGGCGCCGAGTCTGCTGCCGACCAGCTGGTGGTGGTGCGCTTCGGCTACTGACCACCCAGGCACCCCCCAAGACCGAAGAATTCAAGATCACCGGTGACGAGCTGCTGGCCCAAGTTCCGGGAGCTCGTCCACGAGGGCAACGTCCGTCGCCTGATTATCAAGAGCGACTCGGGGATCAAGCTCCTCGAGGTGCCGTTGACGATCGGCGTGATCGGCGCTGCGACTGACAACCGGCGGCTCAGGGCAGCTGGGCCGCCCTCAACAGGTCGTTCAGGATCTCGGCCGCACTCCGCGCCCGGGACTGTTCCACGCGCGGTCAGACCCAGACCGATACGACGACCGCCACGATGATCAGCCCCACCACGTGGTACGTGCCGGTGATCGCGAACCACACCCACGGCTGGGGAAGATTTGGTGTGAACGTCGCATCCACGGCGGTTCGGGCCAGTGCATAGCCGATACCGACCACGAGCCCCAGGATGATCCCGCTCTCGAGTGTGTTCGACCCGGTGGCTGCCGCCAGCATGCCGGTTGCCACGGCCATCACCAGGTACGCGACCGCCGGGATCGCATAGGTGGTGATCCGCATCTGGGGCGGCGTCGCCTCGGGATCCCACCCGATCGACCGTTGCCACGCTCGGCCCAGCAGTGGCGGGGCATACCAGATGGCACCCAGCACGAAGTAGATAGCGGCTCCCACGAAGACCGCCAACCAGTTGAGTTGACCGACCATGTCCAGGCTCATGACGCCCTCCGAATCGATTCCATCGGCCCACGAAAGCCGACCGGTGCAGGGTAGTCCGCGGGCGTCCCGCGGACCAGATGGAGGCAAGGCCTCCAACCGGGTACGATCGGCGTATCGTGACCTTCCAGCTCGAAGACACCTTCGCGCTCCTCGAGCGCACGCCGCGTGCCCTGCGTGAGCAGCTGGTGGGCCTGCCGGTGGCATGGACCGAGTCGCGACCGGACCCCGAGAACTGGAGCGCGTACCAGGTCGTCTGCCACCTCGCCTACATCGAGGAGAACGACTGGCTCGTCCGCGCCCGTCTCATCCTTGAGCAGGGACCCACCCAGGCCTTTCCTCCCGTCGACCACGGCGACCAATCGGCTCGCTATGCCGGCCAGTCGCTGGAGCTCGTCCTCGACCAATTCACCCGACTCCGGAGCGGCAACCTGGAATCTGTCCGCTCCCTCCTGACCGATGCCGGGGTGCTGGACCGACGCGGACTCCACCCGACCCTGGGCGAGGTGACCATGCGCGAGCTGCTGGCCACGTGGGTCGTACACGACCTCAATCACCTGCGCCAGGCGCAGCAAGCCATGGCGGTCCGATATTCGGAGGACGTTGGCCCGTGGAAGGCCAACCTTGGGATACTGAGCTGATGCTGGCGCGAAGCGTTCGGATTGCCGCTCTTGGCGCCCTGGCCCTGATCCTGGTCGGCGTCGGCGCCGTCATGGCCGGTGGCGACGTGGAGGACAAGCTGCGCACCGGCGATACGGTGACCGTGGACGCGGGCGAGGTGGTGGCGCACGACCTGTACGTGTTCGGTGGGGAAGTCATCGTGGACGGCACGGTTGAAGGCGACCTCGTCGTGGCCTCGGGCACGGTCACCATCAACGGCTCGGTGCTCGGAGACCTGGTGGCGGGCTCGGGTGAGCTATTCGTCCATGGCACGGTCGACGGGGACGCTCGGGTGGGCGCCGGACGGATCAGTCTCACTGGTTCGGTGGGCGAGGACCTGCTGGCCGGAGCCGGCCAGATCGATGTCGCGGCCAGCGGGTCTGTGGGGGAGGACCTGATCTTCGGGGCGGGTGACGTCACCGTGAGCGGCGCCATCGCCGGAAGCGTGTACGGGACCGCAACGACCTATTCGTCTCGGAACGGATCGGTGGCTGGCAGCGAGAATGTGACCCTCGACACCGGGTTCGAGCCGTCTGAACCGGCGCTGTCGGAACCGGTCCGCATCGCGGCAGACGCCCTCCGCCAGCTGCTCACCGTGGTCCTGTTCGGCGCCGTTGGGCTGTGGCTCGTCCCGGGCGCGCTCCGTGCCTCGGAAAGCGCACTCCGCCGACGTCCGCTGGCCTCGGTCGGGATGGGCATCGGCATCCTGGTCGGCTACATCATCCAGTTCATCGCGGTGATCCTGCTCATGATCCTGGTCGGGGTCGCCCTGGGATCGGTCACGCTGGATGGCCTGGCGGGGATCGCCATCTGGGCCGGGATCGTGGACCTCATGATCAGCACCCTCGCCCTGGTGGTCGCCGCCTCGTTCGTGGTGGATGCAGTGGTCGGCCTGGCCCTGGCCCAGCTGGTGGCGCGTGGCTGGGCGCAGAGCCGCTGGCAGGAGCTGTTCCTTCTGGTCGTCGGGGCGCTGATCGTGGTGGCCGCGACCTCGCTGCCCGAGATCGGCGGCATCGTGAAGCTGTGCGTCATCGTCCTGGGCTTGGGGGCCATGACCGTGGCGGCGGCCGAGGCCTGGCAGCGGCGCCACCCACCGGCTGCCCCGTCGTGGGGAGCGCAGGTCGCAGCGCCCACTCCACCGGCCCCACCAACTCCGGGCTGAGCAGCGACCGTGTCGAACGCTACCCTCGGCCTGCCCGACGAGCTCCACGCCTATCTGCTCGACGTGGGCGTGCGAGAGCCGGATCTCCTCCGCCAGCTCCGCGCCGAGACGGCCGCCATGCCGGAGCATGACATGCAGATCGCGCCCGAGCAGGGCGCGCTCATGGCGCTCCTGGTCGAGCTCACCGGCGCTCGTCGCTGCCTCGAGGTGGGCACCTTCACCGGCTACTCGTCACTCAGCGTGGCCCTGGCCCTGCCGGCTGACGGCCGGCTCGTGTGCTGCGACCTCAGCCGCGAATGGACCGATGTCGCCCGCCGCTACTGGGCCCAGGCGGGCGTGGCGGACAAGATCGAGCTGCGGCTGGGCCCCGCCCTGGACACCCTGCACGCGATGGTGGCTGAAGGGCTGGCCGGCACGTTCGACTTCGCGTTCCTGGACGCCGACAAGGACAACTACCCCGCCTATGCCGACCGGATCCTGACCCTGCTCCGGCGCGGCGGGCTGATGGCCATCGACAACGTGTTCTGGGGCGGCGAGGTGGCGCAGCCCGAGGTCGACAACGTCTCGGTGCGCGGCATTCGGGAGCTGAACCGCATGCTCGCCTCCAACGAGCGGGTCAGCCTGTCCATGGTACCCATCGCGGACGGCCTGACCCTGGCCCGCAAGCGGTAGCGGCGGGGCGGCCGCTTGGAGATCACCGCCCCCACCATCCTGGAGATCGGCGCCCTGCTGCTGGCCGCTGCAGCCGCCGGGTGGGCCGCGCGGCGGGTCCATCTGCCTGCGGTCGTGGGCTACCTGGCGGTCGGCCTGGCGGTGTCTCCCTTCACACCGGGATTCGTGGCGGATCCGGAGCAGCTGCACCTCCTGGCCGATATCGGCGTCATCCTCCTCCTGTTCGAGGTCGGGATCGAGATCGACGTCTTCACGCTCCGCCGTGAGCAGCGGGCCCTGGTGTGGACGGCCCCTCTCCAGATGGTGATCACCGCCGTGGCCGGAATCGGGATCGGGCTCATGACCGGGATCGGTCCGGTGGCCGGCGCGGTGCTTGGGCTGGCGGTCGCCTTCTCGTCAACCGTCGTCGTGATCAACATCACCCGCAGCCGCCGCCGGACGACCGATCCCCCCACCGAGCTGGCGCTGGTGGGCTGGGCCATCCTCCAGGACGTGACCGGCGTGATCCTGACCGGGATCCTGATCGCGGCCATCGGCGCCGAGGACCGGCCCTGGTACCTGACGCTCATCGGTCTGGCGGCGTTCATCGGCCTGGCTGTCGCGGCCGCCTGGGTCCTGCCGCGGGTCCTGCGCGCGGTGCACTCCGACAAGGACCTGTTCCTGGTGGTGACGATCGGGGCGGGGCTGGCAATCGCGGGCCTGGGTGGACTGGTCTTCCAGATTCCCATGGCCCTGGCCGCCTTCATCGCCGGCCTCGTCATCGGCGAGAGCCACGAGGCGGCTGAGGCACGGCGGCGGATCCTGCCGTTCCGCGACCTCTTCGCCATCCTGTTCTTCGTGGCGGTAGGCAGCCTGATCGACCCCTCGCGCCTCCCGGAGGCCCTGCCGTGGCTGGCCACGGTCCTGGCCCTGCTGGTTTTCGGCAAGGTGGCGGTCATCTACGTTCTGGCCCGCGTGCTGCGCCTCAGTGCAAACTCGGGCCAGCTGGCCATTGGTCTGGGCCAGATCGGTGAGTTCAGCTTCGTGCTTGCCTCGGTCGGGCTGGCGGCGGGGGTCATCGACCCCATCCTGTACACCGCCATCCTGGCCGGAGTGGCGCTCAGCATCGCGGTTTCCACCGTCGCCGTTCGGTACGTCAGGCGCCCGGCCCCCGCATAGCGGTCGGATTGCCGCCCGACGCGGAGGGTCGGCGGCCGAAAGAGCTACCCGGCGGGTCTCCGATGTTCTGGTGCCTCGCAGCACCTCCCCCTTCCGTTTGGGGCGCGCGGGTCGCAGAATGGCCGTCCACTCATGCGCAGATTCATCAGGACTTCTTCCGTTGCGCTGGTGGGGCTGGCCATGCTGGTCGGTCCCATGGTGCCCCTTGCCGTGGCCGGATCCCGTTCGACCGATGCTCCGCCATCGGTGGGTGGCGGCCCGTCTCATGATTCGTGGATCGTGACCCTGGCTCCAGGCTCGGGCTCGGCCGGCCAGGCCGGATCCCTGGCCCGGGGGGTCGGCGGCCGCGTGGGCCACGTCTACACCTACGCGATCCACGGCTTCCAGTTCCGCGGATCCGCCGCGGCCGCTGACGCGCTCCGCCACAACCCGCTGGTGGCCTCGGTCGCGCCGGACTACCCGGTGTACCTGACCGAATCGCTTCCGAACGGGATCGAACGCATCTCCGCGTACGACAACGACACGCCGGCCAATAGCGCGTACCACCAGGGCTACCGGGGCAACGGGGCTCGGATTGCCATCATGGACACCGGCATCGACCTGGATCACCCCGACCTGGTCAACGCCATCGACCAGGGCCTGGGGAAGAACTGCGTGGCGCCCGCCCTCCCACCGAACGACGGGTACGGGCATGGGACGCATGTCGCGGGAACCGCGGCCGCACCCCTCAACGGAGTCGGCGTGGTGGGGGTCGCGCCCGAGGCGCGGCTGGTGGCGGTCAAGGTATTTGACGATGCCGGCAACTCGAGCGAGTCCCTGGTCCTGTGCGGATTCGATCACGTCCTATCGTTGAACGCCGACGCGGACCCCTCGAACGACGTCGACGTCCTGAACATGAGCTTTGGCGAGCAGCGGTCGTGGGGCGACTGCGTCACCGACGCCCTCCACACGGCCGTCTGCAACGCCTACGCGGCCGGGATCACGATGGTTGCCGGGGCCTGGCAACTCGGCGGTCAACGCATCGAGCTTCGTGCCCGCGGCGTTCGACGAGGTCATTGGCGTGTCGGCCCTGGCCGACTTCGACGCGGCCCCCGGCGGGCTCGCCGGCTGTGGCTTCGTGGCCGACCTGGGCTGGATGGAATGCGACGACACGTTCGCCTTCTTCAGCAACTACGGCGCATCGGTCGATGTGATTGCCCCCGGCGTGAGCGTGTATTCCACCTGGGCCGGAGGTGCGTATTCGACGAGCAGCGGCACGAGCATGGCGACGCCGCATGTCAGCGGGGTGGCGGCGCTCATGGCCGCCCTCAGCCCCAGCCTGACGCCTTCCCAGGCCCGGACCCTCCTGCGCCAGTCCGGCGAGTGCCCGAACGGGACGGTGGCCGGCGCGGACGGTGAGTGCAGCGGGCAGGGCACGTGGCCCGACGACCCGGATGGGATCCCCGAACCGATGATCAACGCCTTACGAGCGGCCCAGTCGGTCAGCGGTGAACCGCCGCCCGACCCGGTCGTGCCGGGGGCCCCGAACCTGACCAGCGCGACGGCCGG
>JBBDRZ010000007.1:474281-748786 GCA_040905185.1 Chloroflexota bacterium
CGGTCGCGTTCACCCTGCCGCCGGGTTCCAACCGCCTGGTGGCCATGGTGAGCATCAGCTCGACATCGACCCAGCTGACCTCCGTCACCTGGCGTCCCAACGCGGGCGACCCGAGCCAGGATCAGGCGATGACCTTCGTCGGCCGCCAGACCGCCCCCGCGGGGGGATCGGTTGAAGTCTGGACCCTCGCCAACCCGACTCCGACCGTGAGTGGCTCCAGCGTGAACCACGTCCTGAGCGCCAGCGCCAAGCGGGTCATGGGGGTCCACGCCCTGGCCGGCGCAGGGACCGTGGGGACTCCGGTCGGCGCCGCCACCAACAGCAACTCGATCAGCGTCAACGTGGCTTCTCAGGCCGGAAGCCTGGTCCTCGACGTGCTGTATGGGAACAACAGCACCACGTCCTACACGGCTGGCGCGGGACAGACCGAGCACTGGCAAACCAACACGAAGAAGGGCCTCGACAACCTCCGCGGTGCCGGGTCGGAGGAAGCCGGCGGGCCGATGGTGACCATGAGCTGGACCTCGGCCAAGGTCACCAACATGGCCGTCCTGGCGGTGAGCTTCACGCCGTAGCCCGGCCCTACCCTTCGAAGACGGCCGCCCCTTCGACGAAAGTCGTCACCACCCTCGCGTCCGCCGTTCGGCCATCGGGAATGGCTCGCAGATCGCGGTCGAGGACGACCAGGTCAGCCAGCTTGCCCACCTCGATCGTCCCGGTATCGGCCTCCATTCGGTTCACCCACGCCGAACCCATGGTGAATGCCGCCAACGCGGTGTCCAGGTCCAACCGCTGGTCCGGCCGGAAAGGATCGGCATCGCGCTGGCTGGGGTCGACCCGTCGGATGGCGACCTCGATCTCCTCCAGGGGATTCGCGGTCGTGACCGTCCAGTCGCTGCCGCCCGCGAGGCGGGCCCCGGAGCGGCGGAGATCCCCGAACGCGTATCGGGCGCCAACCCGCTTTGCGCCGAGGCGCGGCATCAGGATTTCGCGCGTGTCCCGGTCGTCCTTCGCCCAGAAGGGCTGCATGTTGGCGGCCACGTCAAGCGCCGCGAAGCGGCTGATGTCGTCGGCATGGATCAGCTCGATGTGGGCGATCGAGTGCCGGACGTCACGGGGACCGTTGGCCGCCCGCGCGGCGGCCACGGCGTCCAGCGCCTGGCGGACCGCACCGTCCCCGATGGCGTGGAAGTGGCTGTCGAACCCGTTGCGCTCCAGCTCGATGACCGCGGTCATGAGCTCCTCGTCGCCGTAGTTCGGGGTGCCGCGGTTGTCGGTGACCGCTCCATCGGTCCCCAGGTAGGGTTCCAGGACGACAGCGGTCCCGTTTTCGAACACCCCGTCCAGCCAGAACTTCACGACGTCCGCTCGCAATGCACCGATGCGCAGCGCCTCGCGCTGCGCCAGCAGACGGGGCAGGGGATCGGGCTCTTTCGTCTCCCCCCACGGCCACCACTGCTGGGCGGCCACCACCCGCGCGGTGAGTCGGCCGGACTCCGCCAGGTCACGATAGGCAGGCAGCCATTCGGGGTTGACGCCGGGGTCGTGCCAGGCGGTGATGCCCAGCGAATGGAGGTGCCGCTGGCTGTGGAGGAGTGATTCCACCAGCTCAGCGTGGGTTGGCTCCGGGACGAGCCGGTCGACCAGCCCCTGGGCCGTCTCGGACAGGAGCCCCACCGGCGTCCCGTCGGGGTCGCGCTCGATGCGGCCGTACGCGGGGTCTGGGGTCTCGGCCGTGATACCGGCCAGCTCCAGGGCCCTGGTGTTGACCCACGTCGAGTGTCCGTCGTATGCGGTCAGCAACACCGGCCGGTCGCCGACTACTCGATCCAGGGTCTCCCGGCGCGGAATGCCGCCCGGAAAGGGACCATAGGTCCATCCGTTCCCGGTCAGCCACTCCAGCTCGGGATGCCCGGCGGCGTAGGCGGCGAGGGCCGCCAGGTAGGCATCCTGGTCAGGAAGGCCGTGGAGGTTGCATCTGCGCAGGGTCAGGCCGCCGTACACCGGGTGGACGTGCGCGTCCTGGAATCCGGGGAGCAGCGTCTCCCCGTGGAGGCGGACGAGGCGTGTCTTCGGGCCGACCAGCCTCTCCACGTCCGCAGCGGTCCCGACGGCGCTGATGCGTCCCGCGCTCACCGCAACCGCATCCGCGAGCCGGGATCGGGGCGCGATGGGTTCGACGCGCGCGCCGACCAGCACCAGGTCGGCGGGTTGGGTCACTCCTCGCCGACGGTCGTGATTCGGCGGCGGGTGGAGACCTCGACCTGCGACTCTTTCCCCTCGTGGGCAGGGAACTCGACCAATGCAATCAAGCGGCTGGCCATGAAGCGTCCGGTCCGCACCGGGGTCCCGGATCGGGTCACCTCGCTGACCTCGACCACGCCCCGGCTGGTGGCCACTTCCAGGCGCCGCCCGGCGCGAGTGGCCTCGATCACGAAGGTCTGCGTGCCCTGGCCGGTGTCGACCACGGCCTCGACTCGATCACCCTTCATGGCGTGAGAGTACCAGCGACATCTGTCCTCTAACCGTCAGCCATGCGTTCAAGGACGATGACCGGGAGCCGGCGACCAGATCCAGCGGTAGGGTCACAGCCGGCCCAGAGGTCGTCCCTTAGCATGTGCGCGTGACCGCGCCCGAACCCGAAACGCCGCGCCTCCCGGAATCCCTCGCCGAGCGATACGTCCTCGAACAACGGCTCGCGAGCGGCGGCAGTGCGGAGGTTTGGCGGGGACGGGATACGGTTCTGGAGCGTCCGGTGGCGGTCAAGGTGCTCCACCGCCACCTGCTGGCCGATCCCACCACCCGCACTCGCCTCATCCAGGAGGCGCGGGCTGCGGCCTCCCTCTCGCATCCAGGCATCGTCGCCGTGTACGACGTGGCGATCGACGAAGAGGCATCGGCGGCCGTCATCCTCGAGCTGGTCGAGGGCGAGTCATTGGCCGATCGGCTCAAGCGCGAGGGCGCGCTGCCGCCGCGGGCCGCGGTGCGGATCGCGGCCGAGGTCGCGGAAGCGCTGGCCCACGCGCACGAACGCGGCGTGGTGCACCGGGACGTCAAGGCCGCGAACGTGCTCCTCGGCGTGGATGGCGAGGCCCGCCTGGCGGATTTCGGGATCGCTCGCCTGCTGGCGGACGAAGCCCAACGGCTGACCGATACCGGCACGATTGCCGGCACCCTGCGATACCTGGCCCCCGAGCAACTGCGGGGTGAGCCGGCCGGCCCCCCGGCCGACGTATATGCGGTTGGCGTTCTGCTGACCGAGATGCTGACCGGACAACCTCCCTACCAGGTCAGCTCGCCGGTTGCCCTGGCAGCGGCGCAGCGGACGCCTCCGATGGTGATCGAGGGCGCCCCGCCGTCGCTGTCGGCGATCGTGCGCCCCACCCTCGACCCAGATCCGGAGCGGCGTCCGTCGTCCGCGGGAGCGCTGGCCGCCCAATTGCGAAGTTGGCTGGAGACCGATGCGGCCCCAGGGGCCCTCGACCACGCACTCGACGAACCGACCCTTCCCGCTATCCCCCTCCCGGGCATACCTCCCGTCGTGCCTGTTCCCCCCGCCCCTCCGGTAACCCAGGTCCCGTCCGCGCCCGCCGGTTCGGGGCCTGGTGCCCGTGAAACGAGGCCGCCACTCCGCCTGTCCCCGGGGACGGCGGTCGTGGTCGCCGCGCTGGGGATCTTCCTCGCGCTGGTGCTGCTGCTGGCGGCCGTCACGGTTCCGGATGCGCCGGGGGCGAGCCCTTCCCCAACTGCGTTCGCTACGCCATCTCCATCCCCTACGGCCAGTCCATCCCCGACGCCCGTGCCCGCCCCGCTCACGCTCTCCGAAGCGATCGATGCGTTCAAGGACCTAGTGGACAGCGGCGATGAGGAGGGTCTGATCGAATCCGAGGCCCCCACGACCTCGATGAGCTCGCCGATGACGTTGCCAAAGCGGTGGAGGATGGCACGCAGGGCGACGTCAATAAGGCCTTCCGCGATCTCCGACGCGCCATCGATCGTTTCGAGCAGGATGGACGCATCGGTTCTGCCGACATGGCTGCCAGCCTTCAGGACGCCGTGGACGACATCGAGGCGGCCCAGCCCGGAAGTGGTAGCGACTAGACTCGGCGCGTGACGGATCGCTTCGTCTCGCGCGGCTTCATCGGCCGCAAGCGCGACACCGATACCGACCGCGCGGGCCGCACGCCACCCGGCCAGTACCTGACCGACGGGTTCCCGGTCCTTTCCGCGGGTCCCACCCCGCAGATCCCGCTCGACCAATGGGAGTTCACGATCGAGGGCCTGGTGCCGGCGCCAGTTCGCTGGAGTTGGGAGCAGTTCCTTGCCCTGCCGGCGCGCGACTGGACGGTCGACATCAGTTGCGTCACGAAATGGACCAAGCTCGACACCGGCTGGCACGGGGTGAGCGTCGACGATCTTCTCGCGGCCGTGGAGCTCGACCCGCGGGCGCAATTCGTCACCGCCCATTCGTACGGGGGCTACACGACCAACCTGCCCCTCACCGATGTCCTGAACAACCAGGCCTTCGTCGCGTATCAATACGACGGGTCCCCGCTCGAGCCGGCGCATGGTGGCCCGGCCCGGCTGGTCGTTCCGCACCTGTACTTCTGGAAGAGCGCGAAGTGGGTGCGCGGCCTGCGCCTGATCGAGCATGACGTGCCCGGCTTCTGGGAGTCGCTTGGCTACCACAACCGTGGCGACCCTTGGCGCGAAGAGCGCTACTCCGGCGACTGAACCCGAACCGTACCGATGCCGTCGCAACCGCTGGGATGGAAGGTTGCCACGGTCGCCGAGATCCGCGATGAGACGTCCGACGTGAAATCGTTCTCGTTGCTCGTGCCGCAATGGCAGACCCATCGCCCGGGGCAGCATGTCGACGTGCGACTCACCGCCGCTGACGGGTACCAGGCCCAGCGCAGCTACTCCATCGCCTCCGCACCTGGGCCCGATGGCCGGGTGGACCTGACGGTCGAACGGATCGCCGAGGGTGAGGTCTCCCCGTACTTTCACGACGTCCTCGTCACCGGGGACGAGGTCGAGGTGCGGGGGCCGATCGGGGGCTACTTCGTATGGGAACCCTCGTTCGGAGGCCCACTTCTCCTGATCGCAGGCGGGTCGGGAATCGTGCCGCTGATGGCGATCCTGCGAGAACGAGCGGGGGTCGATGCGCCGGTTTCAGCGACGCTGGTGTACAGCTCACGAACCTGGGACGACGTCATCTATCGCGACGAGCTGGAGGAACTGGCGGCGAATGAAGACGGACTCCGGGTCCTCCACACCCTTACCCGTGCTCAGCCTCCCGGATGGACCGGATTCGGACGGCGCATCGATAGACCCATGTTGGAGGAGGCGTTGGGAGGCATCGGTCCCCAGCCCTTGACCTACATCTGCGGGCCGACCCTCCTGGTGGAGGCGGCCGCCAACAGCCTGGTCGAACTCGGGGTGGATCCCGGCCGGATCCGGACCGAGCGCTTCGGGCCCACGAGCTGAGGGAACGCGATGATCGATGAACGCCTGGTTCTCGACGCGAACGCGGTCGCGGGCGATCTTGAGGAGCTGTTCGGGATCGACCTGACGGTGGTCGTGCACCGCTGCGCACATTGCGGTCATCGGGGGCCGATGGCCACCCTACTCGCCTACGTTCACGGCCCAGGCACCGTGCTGCGCTGCTCGACTTGCCACGGGATCGTGATGCGCTACGTGCTCGCCCCGTCGGGAGCGCGGATCGACCTCCGCGGCGCGGCGGAGCTGCGGTTCTTCGGGAGCTAGCCGGCTACTTCAGGTCGGCCAAGACCTCATTCGCGGCACGAACGCCGGTGATCGCGCCGCCCTCCATCCAGCCTTGGAAGTCCACCGAGGTGTGCTCGCCCGCGAAGTGGACATTGCCCTGGCGGACGCCCTCGTAGCCACCGATGGTGTGGTACTGGCCGACTCGCCAATACGAGTAGGAGCAGTTGTAGTTCGGGTCGAGATGCGGCAGCGAGAGCGATGCACGCCCGTTCCAGCGGTTCGAGTTCGAGATCCCCGGGTAGACCGGCTCGAGCTGCCTGAGGAACGTCTTGGCCGCGGCTGTCACCTGGCGGCTCTCCGACGCGCGCGTGTAGGGTCCAGAGGCGGCAATCGAGTCAGTCACGTTGCCCCCGGTGTAATCGACCAGGATGCCGTGGGACCCAGCTTGGCCGCGCGTGACGTCCCAGGTGTTCTGGTAGCCCGTGTCCGCATACGACTCGCCGTTGCCGATCGCCGGCCACGGGCCGTCCGTGTTCCAGTGGCGGTCGGTGAACTGCACGTTGAGCTTCCCGTTGTGGCCCAGGCCGAGCTGTTCGATCGCCTGCACCTTCCGCGCGTCGAAACCGGCGCGCCGGTAATTGAGTGTGCGCAGGACGCCAAAGTGGAAAGCGAGGATGACGTGGTCGGCGGTCACCGTCCGTCTCCCGAATGGTGTGTCGAACTCGAGCGCGTAGACCCCTGCGCTTCGCGCGATCGTAGTCATTCGCCAGCCGGGCTGGACTGTTTCAGAAGGGAGCGCGTCGCGGATCGCCTCCGGCAGGCTCTGGTTGCCGGCAAAGATGTGGTAGCGCTCGTCGCTGCCGCCGAAGACCGCAAAGTTGCCGGGCGAGGCGTTGTACCCGAGCAGATAGACGAGGTTGAGCGATGACTGGTCGGTGGTCGGCGCGCCGAACTCGATGTCGTAGGCGACGTCGAGGAGCTGTCCCAGGGGTGAGCCATGACCGCCCGGGACGCGGGTCTCGATCCAGTCGTAGATGCTCGTGTTATCGAGCGCGATCCCCTCAGGTGTGTTGATCTCGAAGGTCGTGGGGTAGCTCGCCGCCCAGGTGTCCCTCGAAAGCGCCTGGTGAACGGGCTGGAAGTCCTGATCAGCCTGCGCCTTCGGGTAGTAGGAGCCATCGAAGAAGTAGGTCGGCTCGGATCCGTTTGGCTCAGCGCCGACGAGGTCGACGAGCTTCAGCCTGAACCGCTGGGCGAGGAACCGGACCGTCTTGTGGCCCGTGTCGATCAGCTCGCCGCCCCACTCGGTGATCTGGCCGTCGGCCCAGTAGCCGCTGCGATCCGTGAACATCCGCCCACCGACCCGATCGCGCGATGACTCGTAGACCGTCGAGGTAACACCCCTGTCGGCCAGCGTCAGGGCGGCCGTCAGGCCGGCAATGCCGCCGCCAACGATAGCGATCCGCGGGCTTGCCGCTCTCGTCCGGGTGGGAAACAGGAGGCGCCCACCGAACATGGCAGCCGCGCCGAGGGCCGCGCTCCCAGCGAGAAACTCCCGGCGCGTCAGCCGGTCGTGCTGTGGTTCGCCCGCGCTGAGGCGCTCTTCGCGGATCCGGTGGACATCCACGCCCCGTCGCTCGGCCTCGGCGTGGTCGGCGGCCATCTGCTGCAGCGCGCGCATGAGGGGGGTCCGGGCCACACTTGACCTTCCTTCTGGGGCCTGCTTGATCCTCCGAGTCTAGCCCTGACCCGGCGCTCAACTCAAGGCCGTGCACCGCAACGGTAAGCCGATGGAGTAATGCGCCTGAAGCTCCCCAGTGGACCTGACCTCGGCCCTACAATCCGTCCCGAGATCCCGACGCCAGGATCGGGACGCCCAATGGAGGAATGAGCGTGGCCCCAAAGAAGCCTGCGGCCAAGAAGCCTGCGGCCAAGAAGCCTGCGGCCAAGAAGCCTGCGGCCAAGAAGAAGTAACCGCCCGAGGGCTGTATCAGCCCCCGGCCACCAACCCGGCGTCAGGCGCGACTTCGGCGCCTGCGCCCGATGGAGGAATTAGGGTGAGCCACCACGACACGAAGAAGCCGGCTGCCAAGAAGCCTGCGGCCAAGAAGCCTGCGGCCAAGAAGAAGTAGCCCACCGAAGGCTGTATCAGCCCTCGGTAACCAACCCCGGGTCAGGGTTGCCATCGGCTGGTTAATGCTGCCGCGAGGCTGTCCGCTTCGCGCGCCGTGCGCGAGGGCCTGGCGTGCTGGGCGCCGGCCCGGGATCGGGGTCCGCGCCGGACCGGCGTAGCCAGACGGGACGCCATTCCGCCGGCGCCGCGCCCGCGGACGTGGCGGTCGACTCCTCGGCAGGTGGCGCCCCATCGAAGCCGGTCGCGATGAGGGTGACCTGCACCTCGTCCCGCAGGCGGCTGTCAAGGCTCATCCCAAACACGACGTTCGCGTCCTGGCCGGCCGTGGCAAGCACGGTCTTGGCCACCTCGTCGAGCTCGGCCAGCTTGAGCTTGCGCGAGCCACTCACGTTTAGCAGGATCGACGTTGCTCCTTCCATCCGAGCCTCGAGGAGGGTTGCCGCCATCGCGCTGCGAGTAGCCTCGGCGGCTCGGTTTTCGCCCCCTGCGCGACCGAGGCCTACCACGGCCGCCCCGCCACCCTGTAGGACCGCCCGCACGTCCGCGAAGTCAATGTTGATTCGGCCGGGGACCGCGATGAGAGCGACGATCTCGCCAAGGCTGCGGCGCAGGACCTCATCGATGGACCGGAACGCATCTTCCACCGTCACGTCGGCGGGCATGACGTCGCGCACCCGGTCGTTGGGAACAGTCGCCACTGCGTCGGCCTTGTCTTCCAGGATCCCCGCGGCGGTCTGCGCGACCTGCTGACGGCGAGCGCCCTCGAATCTGAACGGCTTGGTCACGACGGCCATGGTCAGGGCGCCGTGCTGGCGGGCGATATCGGCCACCACCGGAGCGGCGCCCGACCCGGTCCCACCGCCCAGCCCTGCCGTGATCACGACCAGGTCGGAACCCGCCAGCGCGCGGCCGATCACTTCGGCGCCGTCACGAGCCGCCGTCTCGCCGAGCGGAGCGTCACCACCGGTCCCAAGACCGTTGGTCATCGCTTTCCCGATCGCAATCTTCGTGCGGGCCGATGACCGACGCAGGGCGTGGAGATCGGTGTTCACCACGACGTAGTCGACGCCACGCATCCCGGCCCGGATCATGGCCTCGACCGCGTTCGCGCCGCCGCCGCCGATGCCAACAACCCGAATGACGCGACCGCCGTGCGGCCGGGCACGCCTGACCACTGCCACACCGGCAACCAGCGCGACGACAGCGGCCGCCAGCAGAAGCTTGGTCAGATCGTTGGCGAGGAAGTCCATTACCCGACGCTAGCAGCCGAGGCGGTGCTTGGGACCTCGGCCACAAGTACCGGAGCGGGGGAAAGTCGTCCTAGACCTGCGTGATCGGCTCCGCTGCGGCTGGTGCGGCGACCCCCAGCCCGATCGGGCACGAGACCCCGGTGCTGTGATCAGGGCAGTAACCGTTCGGGTTCTTGGCCAGGTACTGCTGGTGGTAGTCCTCGGCGAAGTAGAACGGCCCCGCAGCGGCGATCTCGGTGGTGATCGGTCCGTATCCGGCCTTGGCCAGCTCGCGGCCGTACATCTCCCGCGAGCCCAGCGCGGCCTCGCGCTGGGCATCGGTATGGGTGTAAATGGCTGACCGATACGAAGTGCCCATGTCGTTGCCCTGGCGCATGCCCTGGGTGGGATCATGCTCCTCCCAGAAGGCCTTGAGCAGCTGCTCGTAGGTGACCCGGGTCGGGTCGAACACGACCCGCACCGCCTCGGCATGGCCGGTCTGGCCGGTGCACACCTCGCCGTAGCTCGGGTTGGGGGTGTAGCCGCCCTGGTACCCCACCGCGGTGACGATCACGCCGGGGATCTGCCAGAACGTCTTCTCGACGCCCCAGAAACAGCCCGCCGCGAAGTCGGCGATCTCGGCGCCATCCGGATACGGGCCCTTCAGGGGCTGGTCGTTGATGAAGTGGCGCTCGGCGGTAGGGAGTGCTTCGCCCCGGCCGGGGAGCGCTTTGGCGGGATCGGGCATGGCGGACTTGCGTCCGGTCAGAAACGAGAACATGCATCCAGTCTACGGCAGCGGAGAGACCCTTCCCTTGAGGGGTAGAGGCGGCGCGATATTGCATTTCGGGGTGGACGGTTCGACCGGTTGTCCATGGAGTGGACATAACGGCCAAGAAACGAGCGCCTTGGCGCTGAAACGGCCCTGATGTTGGCCGATTGGTCCACCGCGTGAGGCATCTGGCCAAGGAGGACCTCCCGACCGGTGCCTGCGGGTAGAAATTGGCCGATACGTCCACCTGGTGGACAATCAGGGGACCGAGGTGCCCGCTGCGACCACCTCCCGCCGCCGCAGGTTGCGGACGCTGGGCACGGCCAGGACGGCCAGGTTGGCGCCCGTGCCCAGCACGAATGCCAGGATGAGGGTCTCGCCCTCGCCCACGGCCACGGCCAGCGGCCCGACCACCGCGAAGGCGATGGGTTGGAAGATGAGCGAGACCATCCAGTCGTACGAATTCACCCGCGACAGGGACTCCTGCGGGACGTTCTCCTGGACGGTGGTGTCCCACAGGGTGTTGCCCAGGATGATCGCCCCCACCGCGGCGAAGTCTGCTGCGGCCAGGGCCAGCACTGGCGCCGGTGGGATCAGGAGCAGCAGGGGAATGAACATCAGTGGGCCCATCCCGAACGACGCGAGGAGCGGCCGCGACGGCCGAAATCGGAGCGCAATGGCGCCTCCGGCGAGGCCACCAAGCGCGCCGCCGGTCAAGATCAGTCCCCAGGCAGAGGCGCCGCCCAGCTCGCGATCGGCGACAACCGGTCCGAGGACCTGGAACGACGCACTGGCCATGTTCCCCAACGCGAACACCACCAGCCCCGCCATGAACCAGCTGCGGGCCCTGACCTCGCGCCAGCCATGGGTCAGGTCGTCCAGAAACGCGCGCCGCGCTGGCGCGACCAGTCCCGGCAGACGCATGGCCAGCAGGGAGACGGTGCTGACCGCGAAGCTGACCGCGTCGATAGCAAACACCCAGCCGGGTCCGCCGGTGGCGACGATGAGGCCCGATAGGGTCGGTCCCAGCACCCACGTCAGGCTCTGCGACAGGTTCATCAGGGCGTTGGCCTGCTGCAGGCGGGGCCCGCTGACGACCTGCGGGATGAGGCCGTTGGCAGCAGGGATGAAGAACGCCGACGCCGCCCCATTCAGCGCCGCCGCGACACCGAGGTGCCACAGCTCCGCGGTGCCGGTCAGGAACAGGATCGCCAGCGCGGCCTGCAGCACCCCGCGCACGACGTCGCAGCCGACCATCACCAGTTGGCGCGGCAGCCGGTCGGCCCACACGCCCCCGACCAGCAGCAGGACGACCCGCGGCAGCGCATTGGCCGCCAGGACCAGGCCGAGGTCGATGGCGCTGCCGGTGAGCGCCAGCACCGCGAACGCCAGCGCCACGTAGACCAGCGTGTCGCCCAGGCCGGAGGTGGTCTGGCCGATCCACAGCAGCCGGAAGTTCCGCTCCTCGAGCGCGTCGAGGCTTCCGCGCAGGAAACCGGCCAGGCGGTGGATCATCGCCGCGCAGTGTGGCCGATCAGGGTTGCCTGAGGGGGACCGCAGCGCCCTCCGTGGGGACCTCAACCGAGAGGTCCAAGTCCAAGCGGCGCGTGTTCCTCACGCCCGGCAGCTCTTGACGGCGCCATATAGGTAAGTGTATACTAACGGTTAGTGACGACTAACCCGTTGGATGTCCTCGGTGCGCTGGGAGACCCGACCCGGCGTCGCATCTTCGAGCGGCTGCTGTCGGGCCCGATGGCCGTGCATCAGATCGCGGATGGGATGCCCGTGACCCGCCCAGCCGTGTCGCAGCACCTCCGGGTGCTGCTGGATGCCGGGCTGGTATCGGTCCGGCCGAACGGGACGCGCAGGGTGTACGCCGTCAGCGCGGATGGGCTGGGTGCGCTCCGCACCTGGATGGAGGAGTTCTGGGGCCGGGCGCTGGAGGCGTACCGGGCCGCCTCGGAGGCAGCAGCGAAGGAGTAGGCAATGGACACACAGACAGACCCGGTGGTCCGCAAGAGCGTGACGGTGCCGCTGTCGCAGGAGGCCGCGTTCCGCTTGTTCACGGACGGGATCGGGTCGTGGTGGCCCGGCGGCACGCATTCGGTGGCGGAGTCAGCCGCCGTGGAGGTCGTGCTGGACGGCGGCGTCGGCGGACGGATCTACGAGCGCACGCCGGAGGGGACCGAAATCTGGGGAACGATCATCGCCTGGGATCCGCCGGGCGGCTTCTCCACGACCTGGCACCCCGGGTATGACGCGGCTCTGGCCACGCAGCTCTCGATCCGGTTCGTCGCTGAAGGCCCAAACGCGACCCGGGTCGAGCTCGACCATCGCGGCTGGGAGGTCCACGGCGCCACGGCCCCGGAACGGGCTACCGGCTACGACTCCGGCTGGGACACCGTCCTGGGGAGGTTCGTGGAGCGCGCCGGCGGCTAAACCGGAATCCCGATCCGTCCGCCACCGTGTCGGCTCCTGCGGTCTGCCTCAGGGAGCGGCTGCCGCCCACTCGGCGGCGACGGCCGGGTCGTACACCAGCGAGTAGCCACAGGTCCAAGCGTAGATGTCGTCGCCCGAAATCAGGTAACGCTCGCCGGCCATCAGGAGCGGTCCGCCGTCCAGCGCGATCCCTTGCTCGGATGTCATGCCGATACCGGCGGTCAACGTGATCGACGTGCCCTCCCCCACGCCCCAGAACGCGGTGTTGACGACGAAGGTCGCCTGGTCGCCATTGAGAGCCGTGAAGGTCCCGTCGAATGCGAAGTCGCGTGCCTTCAGCTCCTCGATCGAGTACTGGATGCACATCCCCACGCCGTCACCTCCGCCACCCGGATCGGTTGGATCTGGCGATGGCGCAGGCGCGCCGCTGCTCAGCTGGATCGCCGCGACGGCGACGACGGCGACCGCGACCCCGGACAAGGCCACTGCCCAGCGCGGGATGCCTGATTGAGTGTTCTCGGCCATGCGTGTCTCCTCGATCCGGGCCCCGATGCAGACCCGGCATGTGAGGCTCAGACGCCCCGAGACGGCTCCAGGTTCCGGCCATATCGGCGCATGACCTCGATCAACCGGTCATGGGGCAGGGCATGGGCCGTGATGCCGTCGCGGCCGACCATCGTCTCGGTCACGCGCGCGCGGCATTCAGGTCCCGAGGTCTCGCGCATAGGCGGCCAGGAGATCGGCCGGGATGCGTGTTGGGCGCTGCTCGGGCAGCTTGAGGCACACCCATTGGGTCGTGACCTCGGCCAGCAGCTCCCCGTCAGCCTCGCGCCGGATCGTCGTGTGCCGGACGGCCCGCACCCCGCCCAGGGACTGGACCCGGGTCGACAGGAGCAGCAGATCCCGGTACACGGCCGGGCGGTGGTACACCACCTGATGCTCACGCACCGCCCACGCCACCTGGTGCCGGTCAGCCCACTCCCGCCCGAACCCCAGCGCCTCGGCGTGGTCGACCGCCACCTGCTCGGCGTAGTTCAGGTAGACCGCGTTGTTGACGTGCCCGTTGGAGTCCAGCTCGAAGGTCCGGACCCGCCACTCCTCCGAATGCTCCAGCCGATCCACGCTCACGCCGGTCAGGATACCGATCCGCCGGCGACCCGGAACGGTGGGCCGTGGCCTGGGACCACGATGTCGGCCAGGGCCAGGACGCGGGCCCGGCTCGCGTCCAGCGCCGCCTGGTCATCGGCCAGGGGATCGATCTGCGGCGTCCGGTCGGCGTGCCACCACAGGTGGGTGCAGGCCACCACCCCGTCATCGGTCTCGACCAGGAGCGTCGCGTCCTCGGTGGTGTGGCCCGGCGTCAGGATCAGCGACGCGTGCGGGGACAGGCGATGGCCGTCGCCTTGATGATCGGTCCAGTCAGTTCCGCGATAGGTGGCCCAGAAGTCGACCACCGCCGCGTTCGGGAACAGGGCGGCATTGACCGCGTGGTCCGGGTGGTGGTGGGTCAGGAAGACGTGGGTCACGTCTTCCGGGGCGAGGCCGTGGTCCCGCAGCGGCCGGAGGATCTGCTCTCGGCCGGCCACCATCCCGGGGTCGATCACGATCCGGGCGTCCCCGTCCAGGACCAGGCTCACCGTTGCCCCGACGCCTCGATCATCGGCGTATCCCGTGTGCAGAACATGAAAGGTGGCGGCCACGCCCGCAGGCTACCCGACCGGACTACGCCGTTTCCTCGGTGGGCTCCTTCATGTAGTACTCGGTGAACTCCGAGCAGCGGCCGTCATCGGTCAGGGATACGAGCCAGACGTTGTGATAGACCCGGGCCGGGGCGCGGGCGGTGGCCCGGTAGCGCGTCACGCAGCGGGCCACGCCGAGGTCGCCGTTGACGGCCAGGGGCTCGCATTCGAGGGTCCAGTCGTCCGGATCGTCGGGCTGCTCGAGCCAGGCCTGGACGATCTCCTCGCTGCCGTCCGCACCGTCGGCGGGCTCCTCCCAGGGGTGCCATCGGTAGACCGCATCGTCGGTGAACAGCGCCCGAATCTGGGCGGCGTCGTTGTTGCGCCACGCCTGCTCGTATCGGTCCAGCCAGTCTGCCAACGCCGCCACGGTCGTCATGCAACTCAGTATGAACCTGTGATCCGCGAGCGGCCAGACCGATGAAAACCCGCGAGCAGGTCGTGGCCGGGATGCGGCGATCCCGTCGGCCCGCCTAGGTCAACGCTTCGCCTTCTCCTTGGGCGGCATCTCGAGCACATGCGCGAGCGCCCGCTCCAGCCACGGCTGGAGGGCGTCGGGGTTCGCGACCATCTCTGGAGGGAAGGCGAGGTAGCCGCGCATCGGCTTGCCGGGCATGGGCTCGAACCGCGTGCCGCCCAGCATCGCCAGCTCCGCGAGGCCCGCATCGGGTAGACGGACGATCCAATGCTCTTCGTGGAGGCTGGTGACCAGGTGGCCGTTGGTGAAGGCCGCCGGGTAGCCGAACATCTGGCGACGTTCGAGCTCGGGGAGCGCCGCGATCGCGGCTGCGAAGCTGTTCACGAGCTCCGCGGAGGACTTCTTCCAGCCACCGGGACGGTGCGGATCCATGTTGTGGGCAGGTTATCAGCGCTGGTCGGAGATGTGGAGAACCTGTGGATGAGTGCGCAATTAGGCAGGAAAGTGGTGGATAACCCCCATTGTGGGGATGTTAGGTGGGGGCCTATGATTCGCGAGTCCCGAAGGGGCAGCACGATCCGGGTCTGAGATTGCATCAAGGTCCTGGTGACGGCTCCGGAGATTGCATCAAAGGGTCGGGTGCCGTTCCTTCGGGACATTACGTTGTGTCCGGAATCCGGCGCACCTCGAGACTTTCCACCTGGTCGTGGTCGGTGAGCACCACGACGGCCTCATATCCCTCCTCCCCGAGGTTCGGCAACGACGCCCGCAGGAAGCGATCCTGTCTGCGAACCGCGGAGGGCGGGACACGTCGGTCGGTCCGGGCGGCGTTGCGGGCCAGGCTGGTCTCCAGCGGGAGGGCCAGCACCAAGGCGACCGTGGAGCGGCGATGACGCGCGGCCGCGGCCATGAGCGGGCGGCGGGCCCATCCCTGGACGTTGGTCGCGTCAATCACGGTCAGCTCGCCGGCCGCCATCCGGCGCTCCAGGTCGGCGTGCAGGCCTCCGAACGCCTCGCCGGTCACCGACTGGTCGCCCGCGTCACCCGAGACGGCCGCGCGGTAATCGTCCGAGGCGAGCACCTCGGCCGTGGAAAAGTGTCGGGCCGCCAGGGTCGACTTCCCGCTCCCCGACGGGCCGATCAGCACAACCAGCGCCCCGAGCGGGAGGTCGAGGACCGTCACCCGATGGGCGCCAGAAGCTCGGCCCCGTCGTTGCGGACACTGTTCACGGCGGCCGAGACGGGGTAGGCGTCCAGGGGCTGGGACGGAAACGGGAACAGGAGCGCGCGCAGCTCGGCGAGGCGCGCGTCCTCCGACAGCCACAGGTCCCAGTCGGCCGGATCCAGGATCACCGGCATCCGGTCGTGGATGGGCGACACGAGGTCGTTGGGAACCGTGGTCAGGATCGAGCAGGTGTACAGCCGCTCCCCGGTGTCCGCGTCACGCCAGATGGCCCACACTCCGGCCAGGGCCAGCGGCTCCCCATCCCGGCGCCGCACGGCGAACGGCTCGCGACGGCCATCCGCACGGTGCCACTCGTAGAACGCGGCGGCCGGGACGATGAGGCGGCGCTTGGCGAACGAGGTTCGGAAGGCCGGAGAGCGCTCCACCGTCTCGGCCCGCGCGTTGATGAGGCGTGCCGCCCCCTTTCGGTCCTCCGCGTACCACGGGACGAGGCCCCACCGGAAGGGCTCGATGACCCGCTCCCCGTGGTGCTCGACCACGCCGGCCACCTCGTCGGTGGGCGCCACGTTGTACCGCTCCCCGGGAAGGTCGACCGTCGGCCGGGCCCGGAAGATGCGGGCCAGCTCCTCCGCGGAATGGGGCTGCGCGAATCGGCCACACATGGATCAGTCGCGCTCCAGACGGTAGCCCTCCGGCAGCGCGTCGCGTGCCGCCTTCAGCGCCGCCTCGAGGTCCGAGCCATCCGGTCCGCGGAGCGTCAACGGGATGCCGGGCGGAAGCACCGGGCCGCCCTCGGTCTCCCACTCGGCCTCCTCGGTCGGGATCGGCTCCGGCACGCCCGCGGCCGTTTCCTGCTCGGCTGCGGCAGGTTGAGGTTGAGGCGGCACCGCCACGGCGAGGTCCCCCCGCAACGCCAGACCGTGATACAGCCCAGCCACGAGGGCGACGAGCAGGATGCCGGCCGGGGTGCTCAACTCAGCGACCGCGTCTCCGCTCAACCCGGCGCCGAGCAGGAATCCGAAAAGCCGATACAGGATCAGCGCCAGGCTGGACAGCCCGGCGATGACCGCGACGGCCAGCACGATGAGCAGCCCAGCCCGCCGGACCGTCGACGCCGCCTCGGCTCGGGGAAAGGCTCGGTGGCGCCGCTCCATGGGCGCCCAGGCCCAGATCCAGACCACGCCCCCGAGGACCGCCAGCGGGAGATCGAGCGCCAATTCGCTGACGGGGCTGCTCAACTCGGGATGCGCGCCGAGGGCCGCGTCCAGCGTGATCGTGATCAGGCGGGCGCTGCCGGCTGCCGCAAACGCGAGCCCGGTCAGGCCGACCGCAACGTGCTCCAGCCGCCAGGCCAGCCCGGGGCGATCCGCATCGACGTCGACGGTGGCCTCTCGCCGCAAGCTCCGGGCGTGGAACCACCAGGCGAGTGCGAACGGAAGGGCCGCGATCGCGCCAGTCGCCATGGCCGGCACGATCTGGTCCGGCGGTCGGCCCACGCCCAGCAGGGCCGCCAGCACCGGCTCGAGCGCGGCTGACACGAGCGCGATGGTGCCGGTCACGCCGACCACGATCAGGGCCACCAAGTATCCGAGCCGCAGCCGCGCTGCCCGCTCGCTCGCGCCGCGCCATCCGGGATCGGCTCGGAGGCGGCTGGCATACGACGCATGTCCAGCCCAGATCACCGCTCCGACGATGGTCGGTCCGACTGAGCCGATCCACACGTACGGCTCGACCGTGTCGCCGACCGCGCTCCGGACCGCGGCATCGATCAGCGGGACGAGGCTCGTCAAAGACCACACCGCGCCGCCAAAGGCGGCCCCATACAGGTACGCCCGCGGCAACCACACGGCCGCCCGGCGCAGCTCCCCGGCGGCCATGTCACGTCGGCGCAGGAGCGCGTGGTACCCCCAGGCCGCACCACCCACCAGCGCCGTCGCGAGCGCCGCGTCAGCCGGAGAACCGGAATACGTGTCCGGGGCCGGGAAGAGGTCGGCCAACAGCCCGAAGACAAGGTCGCTGACTGCGAAGGCGAAGATGGCGATCAGGATGGCCAGCAGCAACGCGAAGTACAGGGCACGCAGGGCGGACTGACGTTCGGCGTCCGATGGGTCGTGCTCGGGACGGATGCTGCGCTCGGCGAACCACCAGTGGAGGAGCCACACCGGGGTCCCCACCCCGACCAGGGCCAGCGCGCCGCTGAGCTGCTGGCTGGCGTCGAGCTGGCCCGACAGCACGTCCCCGCGCATGCCGACCGTCTCGAGCAGGACCCGGACCAGCGACTGAAGCCCGAACAGGACGAAGCCGAGCGACACCCCCGACAACAGGTACACGTAGAGCCGTCGAGCGGCCTGCATCGGTATGGCCCTCTAGTCGACCGGAGCCGGTGCGGGGACGGGCGCGGGGTCGAGATGGACCAGGGCCTGATCGATGCGCCAGACCTCATCTTCGCGCACCATGGGCACCTCGGTCGGATACGAATATCGGTCGGTGGCCAACCCCCCGGAGAGGACCTCCACCGTCAGTTGTAGGGTCACGTGATCGCCGGTGCCTCGCGTGCCGTCATACAGGACCCGTCGCGAATCGCCGGCGTACATCCCGTAGTTGCGTACGGCTTGCTCGAATTCCTCGAGGCTCATCTGGCGCTGCACGTCCGCCGAGAAGAACGCGTGCGCGGCCCCGTAGTCCTCCTCCTCGAACGCCTGGAGATACGCCTGCAGGGCGGCCTGGGGCGAGTCGGCCGGGAACTGGTCCGGATCCCCGGCGGCCGACAACCCCACCGCCACCACGGCCAGGATCGCCACCACCCCGATGCCCACCCCGATCGCGACCAGACCGCGCATCAGTTACACCACGTTCAATTCGCGGAGGGGCTGCCCCCGCGCGATGCGCTCGTAGCCGAGCGGGGTCAGATCAATCGTCCGATACGCGCCGTGAATGATCAGCTCGGCCAGGCCGCGGCCGACGGCCGGCGCCTGCTGGAGCCCGTGCCCCGAGAAGCCGTTGGCGAACAGCAGGTTCTTCACCTGCGGGTGGGGGCCGATGATCGCGTTATGGTCGACGGTGTTGACCTCGTAGTGACCGGCCCACGCGCGACGCATCTTGACCGCCTCGAAGTCGGGCACGCGGTGGGCCATGGCCGGCCAGACGCGGTCCTCCCACGGGGCGAGGTCGACGGTCAGGTCGAGGGTGTCGGGATCCGGCTCCCCGTCGCGAGGCGAATAGCCGCCGATGTAGTGCGGGGCGTCGGGGCGGAAGTACACCCCGCTGGGGTCGATGACCAGCGGCGCGTCGGGGATCTCCTTGCGGCACGAGAACGAATAGACCATCCGCTTGCGGGGCACGACCGGGAGCTCCACGCCGGCAAAGCGGGCCACCGCCCCGGCCCGCGGACCGGCCGCGTTCACCAGCGTCCCGCATTCGATCAGCCGCCCGTCGGACAGCATGACTGCGTCCACCCGCCCGCCGAACGACAGGATGCCGGTCACCTCCCCGGTGAGGTACTTGACGCCTGACGCCCGGGCCGAGTTCTGGAACGCGTGCATCATGGCGGTGGCGTCGAACCAGCCCTCGCCGGACGTGCCCAGCGACCCGCCGGCCAGGTCTTCCGTGGTCAGCCACGGGAACCGATGGCTCAGTTCGTCGGGGGAAAGGATGACGACCTGCACGTTCTCCTCGCGCTGGATGGCATGGTTGGCCCACAGGACCCCCCCACCGCCCGCCGAGGCCAGGAACAGGTACCCGCCTTCGACGAAGTCGAACTCCGGGACCGGGTCGAGGAGGGGGAACCACAGGTCCGGGTGCTTGAGGACCTGCACCGCGAACTGGCTCATCTGGATGTTCACCGGAGTGGAGAACTGCTGGCGGACTGATGCCACCGACAGGGTCGTCGATGCGGTGGCATATGTCGGGTCGCGCTCGATGACCAGGACGGAGCCCCAGAAATCAGGATCCCGGGCCAGGAAGGAGGCCACCGCCGAGCCCATGACCGCCCCACCCACGATGACGACATCGGCGCGCTGCTGGGCGGGGCTCATGAGCCGAATCCTATCCTGACCCGCGCGTGATCCGCGACGGCTAGACTCCGAAAGTGGCCACCCGCCCCACCATCGTGTGTGTCGACGACGACGTCCCGGTCCTGCGCGCCATCGAGCGGGACCTCCGGACCCGATACGCCAAGGACTACCGGATCGTGGCCGCCCCCAGCGGTGCCGAGGCGCTGGACGCCGTTCGTGAGCTGACGGTGCGGGGCGACCCGGTGGCCGTGTTCGTGGTCGACCAGCGGATGCCGAACATGACCGGGATCGAGTTCCTGTCCCAGGCAATCGACCTCCAGCCGGACGCCCGGCGCGTCCTGCTCACCGCCTATGCCGATACCGATGTCGCCATCCGCGCCATCAACGAGATCCGGCTCGACCAGTACCTGCTCAAGCCGTGGGATCCACCCGAGGACAAGCTGTACCCGATCCTCGACGAGCTCGTGGCCGACTGGGCGGCCGGCTACCGCCCGCCGTTCAGCGGCCTGCGGCTGGTGGCGGGGCGCTGGGCCGCTCGCGGCCACGAGATCCGCGACTACCTGACCCGCAACCAGGTCCCGTACCAGTGGCTCGATCCGGTGAGCGACCCGGAGGGGCGGCGGGTGGCGTTGGGCGCGGGGATGGAGGAAGCCGATATCGACCCCGCCGTGCCGCTGGTCGTGCTCGAAGACGGCACCCTTCTGCGCGACCCATCCACCCGGCAGATCGCCGAGAAGGTCGGGATCCAGACCGTGGCCGCGCTGCCGTTCTACGACCTGGCCATCGTGGGTGGCGGACCGTCCGGCCTGGCAGCCGCGGTGTACGGAGCGTCCGAGGGGCTGAAGACCGTCCTCATCGAGCGCGAGGCGCCCGGCGGGCAGGCGGGAACCACCAGCCGGATCGAGAACTACCTTGGCTTTCCGGCTGGCCTGTCGGGCGGCGAACTGGCCCGCCGGGCGCTGACCCAGGCCCGCCGGCTGGGTGCCGAGATCCTGTCCCCGCGGGAGGTGACGGGCATCCGGCGCGCGGACCCGTATCGGATCATCACCCTCGACGACGGGTCCGAGATCAGCTGCCAGACGGTGGTGATCGCCACTGGGGTGAGCTACCGCCAGCTCGAGATCCCCGGCGCCGCCGAGCTGGCCGGGGCCGGCGTCTACTACGGGGCCGCGGTCACCGAGGCGGTCCTGTACCGCGACCTGGAGGTGGGAGTCGTGGGCGGCGGCAACTCGGCGGGCCAGGCAGCCATGTACCTGGCCGGCTTTGCCAAGCGAGTCCTGCTCATGGTGCGCACCCCCGCCCTGTCGGCCATGAGCCAGTACCTGATCGACCAGATCACGGCCGTCCCGAACATCGAGGTTCGCTACCAGACCGCCATCAGCGCCGTGTCGGGGGAGGGCCACCTGGCCGCCGCCAGCCTGACGTGTGACACCGGCGACGGCAGCAGCCCAACCTCGGAAACGCTTCCCGTGGCAGCCCTTTTCGTGTTCATCGGGCAGCAACCGCGGACCGACTGGCTGCCGGCAGAGGTGGAGCGAGACGAGGCCGGCTTCGTGGCCACCGGTCCGGCCGTCCTTCGCGACGGGAAGCGTCCTGCGGGCTGGGGCCTCGATCGGGAGCCCTTCCTGCTGGAGTCGAGCGTGCCCGGCGTCTTCGCCGCGGGCGACGTCCGCGCCCGATCGGTCAAACGCATCGCCAGCGCGGTGGGGGAGGGCGCCATGGCCATCCAGTTCGTCCACCAATACCTCGCCACGCTGTAAGCGCCGTGGCCAGTCCCCGTGCCGAACAGCTGCGGGCCACGCCCCTTTTTGCCGAGCTCGCCGACGAGTACCTCGAACGGCTGGCGGGGCACACCCAGCCCCTCCACCTGGCACCGGGGGAGTACCTGATCCAGGAGGGCGATCCGGCCGAGGACCTGTACGTCGTGGTCGCCGGGGAGCTGGAAATCACCAAGCGGTCCGGCAACGCCGATGTCTACCTCAACCGCGTCGGCCCCGGATCGATCCAGGGCGAGATCGCCGGGCTGGAGCGGGGCCAGCGCATGGCATCGGTCAGGGCCGTGGACCAGGTCGAGGTGCTGCGCATCCCCTCCGCAGCCCTGGGTGACCTCCTCACCGCCGGACCGGACGCCGTCCTGGCCCTCATCCGGACCATCACCGGGCGGCTGCGCGGGATGGAGGAGGCCCTCCGCCAACGCGAAAAGCTGGCCGGCCTGGGGACGCTGGCGGCGGGGCTGGCCCATGAGCTGAACAACCCGGCGGCGGCCATCCGTCGGTCCGCGGGGTCACTGGTCGAGGTGACGCGGGAGCGGAATGCGGCCGCGGCGGGCATTACGGCCGGGAACCCGCAGCTAGAAGGGTTGATCGGCGCGTCGCCCTCCGAGGCGGGGCGGCCGCTGGACGCGCTGACCCGCTCCGACCGGACTGATGAGATCGTGGCTGCCCTGCGCAGCGCCGGCCTTCCTGATTCGGCGAGCCCCGAGCAGGCCGCCGGACAGCTCACTGCGGCGGGCTGGACGGCTGATGACGTGCAGCGGGCGCTGGCCGGGTTCGAGCCCGCGGGGGTGGAGCCCGCGGTGCGCTGGCTGGCCAGCGTGGCCACCGCCGACGAGTTGCTGGCCGAGATCCAGATGGCCGCCGAGCGAATCAGCGCCATCGTCGGGGCGGTGAAGGGCTATGCGTACCTCGACCAGGCGCCGATCCAGCGCTTCAACGTGTGCCGGGGCATCGACGACACGCTGCTCATCCTGGCCCACAAGCTGGCCGAGGTCACCGTCACCCGAGACTACGCGCCCGACCTGCCCGAGATCGAAGGCTGGGGCAGCGAGCTGAACCAGGTGTGGACGAACCTGCTCGACAACGCGGCGGATGCCATGGACGGCCAGGGCGAGATCGGCATTCGGGTCGAACGGACCGATGCCGGCGGGGTGCGTGTCACCATCTGCGACTCCGGACCGGGCATCCCGCCGGCGACCCTCTCCAAGATCTTCGAGCCGTTCTTCACCACCAAGCCGCCCGGCGTGGGGACCGGCCTCGGCCTCCACCTGAGCCACAACATCGTCGTCCAGCATGGCGGCACCCTGGACGTCGAGTCCAAGCCGGGCCGCACCTGCTTCGAGGTGGTCCTCCCGCCTACCCTGCCGGGCGTAGCAGCCGGCTGAGCCGATGCCGATGCCGGGCCACGAGCCTGTACATCGGCTCCACCAGGCGGTTGACAACGGGCAGACGGCCCAAGCGAGCCACGAACCGCAGGCGCGGGAGGGTTTCCGCGATCCGGAGCACCGCCTCGCCGCCGGAAACCCAGCGACCGTCCGGCTCTACGACGTGCAGAGCGGACGGGAGTACGCCGGGCTCGATTCGGGCGGCGAAGTCAGGGAACTCGCTCGTGACCCGCTGGGCGGGCACGAACCGAAGCCGTTCAGCGCTGTCGAGTTTCCGCAGGCGCTCGACGGCGGCGAGGCATACCCCGCATTCGCCGTCGTAGCAGACGATCAGGCGGGCTCTCGCCGGAAGATCTTCGCGCCCCAAATCAGGACCGCCTCGAGCAGGCTCCAGCCGACGAAGGCGACGATGGCCGTAATGTCGAGGTACGAGCCCTGGGCGGCGAGCCCGTCCGTGCGCAGCACCCCCTCGAACGGCCCGACAAACAGCTGGCTGAAGTTCAGGATGGCGCTGACCAGCGCATTCGTCTCGTCTGCGTCGATCAGCAGCAGCACGAAGCGCAGCCCGATCAGGATCTGGATGATCCCGAAGATCAGGACCACGACACGGCGGAAGGTTTCACCCCCACTGGGGCGTATTTCGCGGCGGGTGGTCGTGGACTGGGCGACGGCGCCCGGCGCCTCGATGGTTTCCTGGGTGACGGTGGTTCGGCGTTCTTCCTCTGTCATGACGACCTCCTCGGCGCGAATGATCGCGCTGCGCCAACATCCTTGCAACGCCAACACCGATCAGGAGTAACCGCCGTGATCATCTGGAGCGAGTTGCCGAGGGCGCGCCTCGGCGAGATCCTCGCGGACGCCGCGACGCTGGCATGGGTCTGGTTCTGGGGCACGCTCGGCTGGAATCTGTATTCGTTTCTGGCCGACCTCGCCGGCACGGGGCGCTTCGTGGCCGAGGGTGGCACGAGCCTGGGCGCAGCCGGGCGGGAGGTGGCAGAGGCGATACGTGGCATCCCGCTGATCGGTGAAGGGGCGGCAGATGCCGTCGGCGGGGCGTTCGCCGCGGCCGCGAATCCACTGATCAGCTTCGGAAACGACCTCGAGCGGCTCCTGCTCGCGATCGCCATCCTGCTGGCCCTGCTATTGGTCGCCGCCGCGCTGGTGCCGTGGCTGAACCGCTACCTGCCGTGGCGGGTGAGCCGGCTTCGCCGACTCCGAGCGGCCAAACGCGTTGTTAGGCGGCCGCCGATCGCCCTCGAGGCAGGACAGGTTAAACACCTGCTCGCATCGCGGGCGCTGCACCGGCTCGAGTACGACGAGCTCCTGGAGTTCTCCCCCGATCCGTTTGGGGACTGGGTCGCCGGGCGATACGACCGGCTGGCCCGCGCCGAGCTTGCCAAGGTGGGACTCAGGCCATTGGCGGCGGCCCGCTCTTGACAGCGGGCGTGCCAAGTCGGTAGCGTCCGAGCCACAGTTGAATACAGCGACGATCGGGACGAGTACCCGGTCAGGCGAGCCTCCAGGGAGTCGGGAGCAGTGAGACCCCGGCGGCGGCGCGACCGGCGAATGGACCCGGGAGCTCCGGCAGCCAACGCGCGGACATCGGTCTGGCGCCAGTAGCCACCGGCGGAGAGGCACCGATATCAAGGCCGAGGCCATCGTGAGCCGGCAACGGCGCGCCGTGGTCGAACGAGCCCGGGTGAGAACACCGGGGAACAAAGGTGGCACCACGAGAAGACCCCCTCGTCCTTTGAGACGGAGGGGTCGCGTTGTTCTCAGGAGGTCACCGTCGTGTCCAGTTCCCCGCAGCGTCGGTACGTGCTCCCCGAGAGTGAACTGCCGACCCACTTCTACAACATCGCCGCAGACCTGCCGGAGCCATTGCCTCCGCCATTACACCCGGCGACACGCGAGCCCATCGGTCCCGAGGCGTTGGCCCCCCTGTTCCCGATGGAGCTCATTCGCCAGGAAGTCAGCGCCGAGCGGTTCATCGAGATCCCCGAACCGGTGCGCGAGGCGTATCGGACCTACCGGCCCTCACCCCTGATCCGGGCCCTCGGCCTGGAGCGGGCGCTGGATACACCCGCGCGCATCTACTACAAGAACGAGAGCGTGTCGCCGGCCGGCTCCCACAAGCCGAACACGGCCATCGCCCAGGCGTTCTACAACCAGGCCGAGGGGGTCACGCGCCTGGTCACCGAGACCGGAGCTGGCCAGTGGGGGAGCGCTCTCGCCCTGGCCGGGGCGCTGTTCGGGATCGAGACCAAGGTCTTCATGGTGCGCGTGTCATACGAGCAGAAGCCGTATCGGCGCAGCTTCATCCAGACCATGGGCGCGACGGTGGTCCCGTCCCCATCTCGCGAAACCAACGCCGGCCGGCAGGTCCTGGCCGCCGATACGGACTCGACCGGCAGCCTGGGCGTCGCCATCAGCGAGGCCGTCGAGGAGGCCGCCAGCCGGGAAGACACCAAGTACTCGATCGGGAGCGCCCTCAACCACGTCCTGCTGCATCAGACGGTGATCGGTCAGGAGGCCATCAAGCAGATGGAGATGGCGGGCGACGCGCCCGACGTCGTCATCGGCTGCGCGGGCGGCGGCTCGAACTTCTCGGGCATCGCGTTCCCGTTCCTCCGCGACCGGTTGGCGGGGAACAGCCAGACCCGGTTCCTGGCCGTGGAGCCCTCCTCGTGTCCGAGCCTGACTCGCGGGGAGTATCGGTATGACTTCGGCGACGCGGTGGGCATGACCCCGTTGCTGAAGATGCATACCCTGGGTCACGAGTTCCGGCCGGCGCCCATTCACGCCGGTGGGCTGCGCTATCACGGCATGGCGCCGCTGGTATCACACCTCTACGAGCTGGGGTTCATCGAGGCCCGGGCGTACGCCCAGAACCCGTGCTTCGAGGCCGCGATCCAGTTCGCTCGGACCGAGGGGTTGATTCCGGCCCCCGAGTCGAGCCATGCCATCCGGGCCGCCATCGACGAGGCGCTCGAGGCCCGCGAGGCGGGGGAGTCGCGGGTCATCCTGTTCAACCTGTCGGGGCACGGCTATTTCGACATGGCGGCCTACGACCAATACCTGGCCGGCGGACTGACCGATGTCGAGTACGAGCCGGTGGCGATGGCCACTGCCGAGGCCGTGGCGTAGGAATTCCGACCCGCTAGCTGACAAGCCGGGAGGCGGCGCGACCAGATCGCGCCGCTTCCGCGTTTCCCGTCCAGCGGCGCGCGTGTTGGCGCTTTGCGATCCGGAGTACCCTACGGCCATGGCACGCGCGACCTGGAACGGGGCGGTGATCGCCGAGAGCGACCGCTTCGAGATGGTCGAGGGCAACGTGTACTTTCCGCCCGACACCGTGAAGTCCGAATTCCTGAAGCCGAGCGACACCCACACCACGTGTTGGTGGAAGGGCGAGGCCAGCTACTACACCCTGGCCGTCGACGGCGCCGAGAACCGCGATGCCGCGTGGTTCTATCCCGAGCCGTCGGACGCGGCCAAGAACATCGAGGGCTACGTAGCCTTCTGGAAGGGCGTCACGGTCGAGTCATGAGGTTGCGCGGGGCAGCCGTTCCGGCCCCCACCGCTGCGTGAAGTTCGGCCTCCAGATCAGCTCCTTCACCTGGCCCGGCGGCGCAGCCGCCATCGGCCCCACCCTGGCGCGGGTGGTGCAGGCCGCCGACGAGGTCGGCTTCGACTCGATCTGGGTCATGGACCATTTCTTCCAGATCCGGGGCCTTGGTCCGCCGGAGGCGCCGATGCTCGACGGCCAGACGGCCCTGGCCTTCATGGCCGCCCATTCGAAGCGGGCTCGACTGGGGCTGATGGTGGGCGGGATCCACTACCGGCCGCCGGGCATCTGGATCAAGGCCACCACCACCCTGGACGTGCTGTCCGGCGGCCGGGCCTGGTTCGGGATCGGGGCCGCCTGGAATGAGGATGAGTCTCGGGCGCTGGGGTGGGCGTTTCCGCCGCTGCGCGAGCGCTTCGAGATGCTCGAGGAGACACTCCAGATGGCCCACGCCATGTGGTCCGGAGGCAGCGGCACCCAGGGACGGCACGACGGGAAGCACTTCACGGCCACTCGGCTGCTGAACTCGCCCCAGTCCATCAGCCGTCCGCGCATCCCGATCATGATTGGCGGGGGCGGGGAGCGGAAGACGTTGCGCCTGGTGGCACAGTACGCGGACGCCTCGAACATATTTGGTGACCCCGACACCCTGCGTCACAAATACGCGGTCCTGCGCGAGCACTGCGAGCGGGTGGGGCGCCCGTACGAGGAGATCGAGCGCAGCGTCCTCAAGGGCGTGGACCTGGAGCGGGACTCGCCTGCGCAGCTGATCGACCGCTGGGGCGCCCTGGCGGAGGCGGGCGCCCAGCACGTCATCTTCAGCGTCCGAGGCGTGAACGACACGTCCCACCTGGCGCGGCTCGGCGCCGAGGTCTTCCCCCAGCTGCGCGCCGTCTAGGAAGCGTGGGCGACCAGATCGGCTTCCACGTCGGCCAGTGGCCGGACCCCGCGTTCGCCGCTGGCCCGATCGGTTACTTCCACCCCGCCCGCAGCCAGTGACCGGGTCGAGATGGTCAGGATGGTCGGCATCCCCAGCAGCTCGGCATCGGTCAGCTTGACGCCGGGGGACTCGTCGCGGTCGTCGTACAGGATCTCCACCCCGGCATCGGTCAGGCGCTGATAGAGGCCCTCGGCGGCCTCGCCCACGGCCGGGTCCTTGCCGGCTCCGAGCGCGACCAGGTGCGCCGGGTAGGGCGCCACCTCGCGTGGCCAGACGATCCCCTTCTCGTCGTGATGCTCCTCCACGATGCAGGCCACGTTGCGCCCCAGGCCGATCCCGTAGCTCCCCATGACCACCAGCTGGCGGCTGCCGTCCTCGGCCAGGTAGGTGGCGCCCAGGGCCCTGGTGAAATCGGTGCCCAGCTTGAAGATGTTGCCGACCTCGATCCCGTGGCGCAGGACGACCGGCTTGCCGCACTGGCGGCACGGGTCTCCCTCGCGCGCGTTGGTGATGTCCACCACCAGGTCGGCGCTGAAGTCGCGGCCGTGGTTCACGTTCAGCAGGTGGTACCCGTGCCGATTGGCGCCCGCAACCAGGTTCGGCGAGCGCGCGGCCAGCTCGTCGACCACCACCACCGTGTCATGGGCGCCGATCGGCGAGGCGTAGCCGGGCTCCATGCCGGCGGCCCGGATCTCTTCGACGTGGGCCGGCCGCAGGCCACCCACCGCCTTCACGGCGTTGGTCAGCTTCGTCTCGTTGACCTCGAAGTCGCCGCGCACGATGGCGGTCACGAGGCGGCCGTCGCCGGTGAGGTAGAACATGGCCTTGGCCGTGCGATCGGTGCCGATCCCCAGTTGCTCGGCCAGCGAGGCGATGGTGTCGGCGGCGGGGGTCGCCACCTCCTCGGCGTTCATCGGTTCTTCGGCCGGTGGGTCCGGCCGGGCCACGATCGCGACCTGCTGGTTGGCCGCATACCCGCACGACTCGCACAGGACGAGCGTGTCCTCGCCGTACTCGTTGAGGACCATGAACTCGTGGGCTTCGCTGCCGCCCATGATCCCGACATCCGACCCGACGATCACGGTCGGGAGCCCCAGGCGCTGGAAGATCTTCACGTAGGCCTCGCGGTGGAGCTCGTACCCGCGGTCGAGCCCCGCCTCGTCGGCGTCTAACGTGTAGCTGTCCTTCATGACGAACTCGCGGACCCGGATCAGCCCGCCCCGGGAGCGCGGCTCGTCGCGAAACTTGGTCTGAAAGTGGTACACGATTACCGGCAGCTGCCGGTAGCTGTGGACGAAGTCGCGGACAAGGTCGGCGACCACCTCTTCGTGGGTCATGGCCAGCACCATGTCCCGGCCGGCGCGGTCCTTGAAGCGCACCAGTTCCGGACCGATCTTCTGATAGCGCCCCGACTCCTTCCACAGGTCGGCCGGGTGGACCACCGGCATCTCCATCTCCTGGCCGCCGATGGCGTTCAACTCCTCGCGGATAACCTGCTCCACACGGCGGGTGACCCGGAAGCCGAGCGGCAGCAGCGAATAGATCCCGGAGCCCAGCTGGCGAACATATCCGGCCCGCACGAGGAGCCTGTGGGAGACCATCTCGGCATCCGCGGGATCCTCGCGCAGGGTCGTGAAGAAGAGCCGGGAGAGGCGCATTGGGCGCCTAGGATACCGAGTTGCCGGTGCCCGCCCGCTCGGCGGTGGCCGCCTGCTCGGCGGCCGCTTCCGGATGAACGGGCATGTGGTGCTCCGCCGCGCGCAGCTGTCCGAGTGGGATGAGCGCCACGACGAGCAGGCCGCCGCTGGCGATGAGGAGTCCGTCGATGCCGCCCCACTGCGCGGCGACGCCGGCGACGACCGAGCCGATGATCTGGCCCACGGCCAGGAACACCGAGTACAGGCCCATGATCACGCCCCGCCGGCCGGGGTATCCCTCGCTCACGTCGGAGAGGAAGCCGACCGCGGCGGGCGTAGCGCCGGCGAGCACAAACAGGCCGGCCGCGGCGATGCCCAGCAGACCAGCCAGGAACCAGACCGGCAGGCTGGACGAGTGGTTGAGGGCCAGGACCGCCGCCACGAAGACGCCGCCGCCGGCCAGCCCGATCCCGATGATCGTCGTCCGTCGTTGACGCGCGAACCGGTTGCCCCAGTACAGGAGTCCGCTGAACAGCACCAGCAGGCCGACGCCCAGGACGAGGCCAGCTTGCCACGGCTCGAAGCCCTGCATCAGGAACTGGTCCGCGAAGCGATCCGATGGCTCCTGGACCAGTTGGAACAACGCCTGCGTCCCCCACGAGCCGAGGAGGGCGTTGAGCGCGATCCAGGTCGGGGCCAGCAGCCACACCGGCCGGCTGCGGAGCACCTCACGGTAGCGCCCGAGGTGGAACAGGGCGGCCGGCACGGTCTCCTCGCCCGGTGCGGCGGGCACGTGCTCGGGCAGGTCCTCGACCCCGTAGCGCAGGATGAGCAACGTGATCCCGTAGATGACGGCGTTGAGGTAGAACGCAGTTGGCCCCATGGCCGAGTACAGGAAGCCGGCCGCGGCCGACCCGATGCCCACCCCGCCCAGGGTAGCCACCTCGAAGCGGGCCACGACGCGGCCCCGGAGCGCCTGGCTGCGCGAGGTGGCGATGGCGATGTAGCCCAACGCGGCGGGGACACTGGCCGCCGCGGCCGCTCCCTCCAGGAACCGCAGGCCAGCCAGTAGCGGGACGCTGGTGGTCAGGGCGGTGGCGATGACCGCCACGCCGCCCATGATCGGGCCCGGCTGCATGAGGCGGTGCGTCCCAAACCGGTCGGCCGCCATCCCGAAGAACGGGGACAGGATCAGCTCGGCTGCGAAGTACAGCGCCCCCAGCACGCCGGCCGTGAATGCCGACACCGCGACGACGTCCGGGTCGAACTTCGGCAGGTCGGTCAGGTAGAAGAGCAGCAGCGCACCGGTCAGCCCCGTCGAGAAGCGGAGCGTGAAGTTGCCCAGCAGGACGGCCGTGATGGATCCGGTCACGAAGATGAACGAGTCTACGGGAGCCGGAAGTGCGGGCGGACGAGTCGGCGGCCTAGCCGGTCGCCTCGTCGTCGCCGGCGGCCGGCGCCTGATCCTCCGCCGCCGGCGCATCGCCTTCGGCCGGCGCCTCGTCTCCCCCGCCTGGGTCGGTCGGCGGCCCACGCCGGGCTCGACGTCGCCAGACGAAGGCCGCCCCGCTCCCCACGACCAACAGGACGCCACCGCTCGCCGCCAGCCTCTCGGCGCCGCGGTCGTCGGCCTCGTCCAGGGTGAGCATGACCGAGCCAGCCCCGGACGCGGCCGCCTCGCTGTCACCCTCCTCCCAGGCCTCGCGGGCGGCCGCCAGCTCGAGGCCCGGATCCGAGAACAGGAGGCCGACCCACGCCACGAAGCCGGGATCCGCGGCCAGCGCGGTCGTGGCTTCCCGTATGTCCTCGACCGCGGTCAGCTCGGACTCGCCCTCATCCAGCGCGGCTTCCAATCCATCGTTGCCTTCGAACGCGGCCTGCAGCTGGTCCGGCGGCGTGAGCTCCAGGTCGGCCGCCAGATCTGCGATGGCATCCGCCTTGGCCAGCACCCGGTCGGCCAGCTCGAGCTCGGCGACGACGTCCTCGAACTGCCAGCTGCTCAGGTCATAACGGATCAGCTCGGGCAGCTCCCAGTCTCCAGCCGCTGCCACGCCCGCGAAGTAGAGTGCGCGCGTCTCGGCGCGCTCGGTCAGCTGCGCTTTCTGCGCGTCGTTCACGACCCATTCGGACCACAGGTCGTCGTACGCGGCTGCGGTCCGCTCCTCGAGCAGGTCCAGCAGGCGCTGCCAGCCCTGCTGGGTGATGGCCACGCCGGTCCGGGGCGCACTCGCGGCGTGGAGTGGCTGGTAGGCCATCTCGGCGTCGTTGGCGGCGCGCCACACGGCCCGCAGACCGTCAAAATCGGTCCGATCGAAGATCAGCTCCGCCAGGTTGTAGGCCGCGGCATATGCGAACGCCTCGACATCGGGGCCCTCCAGACCGATCCCGGCCCAGTCGTTGAGCGGGATCCGGGCCGCCAGCAGGTCATCGGTCAGGGTGAAGGTCTCGCCGGTAACCCCGATCGCCTCGGCGGAGTGGACGGCGTAGAACTCGGCCCACGCCTCGCCGATCCATCGGTCGCGGAAGAGATCGTCGTTGAACCAGACATGGGCGGCTTCATGCAGGGTCACCGTGGCATCGGCGTCGTACCGGACGTTGATCTTCTCGGTCGTCTGGTTGTAGATCCCCGCGTAGTCGCCCAGCCGGTTGGCGGACTCCTCGACCTTGAGGTTGCCGAACACCGCCCACGGCAGCCCGATGAGCTCGGCCAGGACCGGCAGCCCTACGGTCAGCAGATCCTGGGTGCGCGCCGCCCAGTCCGGGTCGTCGTCCCAGGCCCGAATGATCACGCTGGCCTCCGCGTCGCCCACGGTCAGGGTGAAGGGGATGCTGGTGAACAGGCCTGGACGCTCGGCCGTGACGTACGCGAACCAGATCGAGGCGTTGCTCACGCTGGCGGCGAGTCGGACCGACCCGTCGCCCTGGACGGTCTCGCTCAGCGGTCCGCCATACACGCTGGGGGTGAAGGTTGGCGGAAGCAGGACCACCACGCTGTTGCCTGAGGCCCCATCGCTGCCGAATGCCCAGACCGGGAATGCGGCCACGCTGTGGCCGATCCGAAAGTCGCGGTCCGCGGTCCCGCCCGGGTCGACCATGTCGAAGGTGATCCGATATCCGTAGCTCTGCCCATGAAAGACGGCCGTCCCGAATTCGATCTCGATCCGGGTGACGTCGGCCGTGGCCGTGGCGCTGGCCCGAAGCGGAACTCCACTCGAGGTGACGGCCACGTTGCTCACGTCGGGCGGCACGGAGATCGTGAGGCCGGAGTAGTAGATCCGCCCCTCAGGCGTGTCCACCTCGTAGGAGGTCGATACCGCGTCGATGGTCACGCGGACCCGCGCCAGGTCGGGTTGGACCAGGTACGTCGCGTCGGCGACGGTGACCAGGCCTCCGCCGGCTCGAACGTCGGCTGGACCAAGGGGCACGGCCGCGGCCAGCGCGGCAAGGACGAGGCCCAGAATCGCGGCCCGCGGTGCGGCCTGCAGTGAGCCCCGGGTCAATGCCCGCATGGGGTGAGCATACAGAGCGCCCGGGCGGCGGCCCGGGCGCTGGGTTGGGCGGGGCTGGAGGCTGAGGCTTACGCCGAGGCGGCCAGGCTGTCCAGGCCGAACGCCGTCTCCAATGCAGCCATGGGCCGGAACCCGACCGCGGCCTTGGGTGGCTGACCCTTCTGGAAGTAGGCGACGGTCGGGATGCTCATGATCCCGAAGTGGGATGCGATGTGCGGGTTGGCATCGACGTCGAGCTTGTAGACGTCGACCTGGCCGGCGTACTTCTCGGCAATCTTGTCGATCTCGGGCGCGACCAGGCGACAGGGACCGCACCAGGCGGCCCAGAAGTCGACGATGACCGGGCGATCATTCTGGGTCACCAGCTCGTCGAAGGTGGCATCGGTGACCTCGGGGACGTTGGAGGACATTGGCTCAGTGGTTCCTTTCGTGGACTGTTGGTGGGGCGCCGTTCAGCCGGCGACCCGTTGCAGGGCGCCGACCAGGTCCAGCACGCTGCGATCGGCGATGCGGTACAGGACGGTGCTGCCGTCACGGCGGCTGGCGACGATGCCGGCAGCGCGGAGGACAGCGAGGTGTTGGCTCATGTTCGGGACCTGGCACCCGACGTTCCGAGACAGGTCCCCGACCGAGCGCTCGCCGCCATCGGCGAGGAACTCGAGGACGCACAGCCGCTTGGGGTCCGCCAGGGCACGGGCCACCGCCGCGGAGCGGTCGCGTTGTGCCTCGGCCGGGAGAGCGGTGGTCATCACGAAGGTGACGGTATCAGTAGTTGCGCAATCGCGCAAGTAGTATGCGACAGGAGAGGTGTCGCGGAGCGCACCGACAGTGCGCGCATGACTGTTCACCTGATCTGCCCCTGGTGCGACGACGAGGTCGCGTTCGAGGTCGACCGAGATTCCGATGAGCTGCTGTGCAGCGCGTGCGGAACGAGCTTCGACTTCGCGCCCGACCCGGCCGTCACCTACGCCCTGCTGTACGAGGCCGCCTGAACCGCCACGATATCGGCTAGGGCTTCGGCTCCTCGCTGATCTCGATACGCTCGATGCGGTCGCCGAGGACCGTGTCGCGGGATGGATCGCGCTCGCGAAGGGAGAGCAGCACGTCCATGCCGTCCGTCACGCGACCGAACACGGAGTGCTTCCCATCGAGATGCGGCGTCGGCGCGAAGGTGATGAAGAATTGGCTGCCATTCGTGTTCGGGCCGGCGTTGGCCATCGACAGCACGCCCGCCGCGTCGTGGTGCAGCCGCGGACTGAACTCATCGCCGAACTGGTAGCCCGGGCCACCGGTCCCGGTCCCCGTCGGATCACCGCCCTGGGCCATGAAGCCGCGGATGACCCGATGGAAGGTCGTCCCGTCATAGAACCCCGCCCGCGCCAGGTTCACGAAGTTCTCCACCGTGAGTGGCGCATCGGCAGCGAACAGCTCACACACGATCTCGCCCCGCTCGGTGGCGAACCGGGCCGCGTACGCCTTCGACGTGTCGAGGGCGCCGGTTGGGGGTGTCGCCGAATCAGTGCTCAAGGTCGATCACGATGCGGCTCGGGTCGCTGAGCACGAAGGCGCGCAGGCATCCCTCGCCGGCCATCCCCACGTACCAGTTGTTGATCGCCTCGAAGTCGCCCCGCTCGATGAGGTCCACCAGCTGGTCGAAGCCCGGTCCGAACTCGGTGGGACCGGTGTAGGTGGGGCTCCCGTCGTCGCCGACCTTGGTGCCGCCGTTGAGAATGATCTGCAGGAACGCCGACCCGTTGACCGCCATCGGCATACCGCTTGGATCCATGCTGAACGGCGGGTCAGCGGCTTCGATCCGGAACTCCGGTGTCCCGTCCTCCATGAACTCGAACACGATGCGGTCGTACCCGGCGTGGGTGCCCACCCGCACGTCGGCGAGATGAGCGAGCCCGATGCTGGCCGCACCGATGATCGGCAGATCGCAGACGAAGTCGGGTAGTCCACCGCTCGGCGTCTCGGAATCAGTTGCCTCGGCTGAACCCAATGCGGATGGTTCCCCGGACGCGGCCACCGACGCCGAAGGCGGCGACCCTGACGCTCCGGGGACGGGGCTGGAAGCCGATGGCACGCAGGCCGTTAGGACCAGGAGCGTGGCAGTCAGGAGGCGCCAGGACCGGGACATGGGCGTCAAATGGTACTCGCCCCGTCCGGGCACAATGCGCCGGTGACCCGGCCCGATCAGCGCCCCACGTCGCCCTGGGCGGTCGCGGCCGCCCTGCTGATCGTGTACGTGGTCTGGGGCTCGACCTACCTCGCCATCGCGGTCATGATCCAGACCCTGCCGCCGCTGGTGGCCGCAGGCGTCCGCTATGCCACAGCAGGTCTACTGTTGCTGGCCGGGATCGCGATCTGGCGGCGCGCGCGCCGCCAGCCGGGCGAGCGGCCGAGCTGGCTCCACTGGCGCTCGGCGCTCATCATCGGCACCCTCCTCCTGCTGGGCGGGAACGGGGGCGTGGTGCTCGCCGAGCAGCGCATCCCGTCGGGGATCGCGGCCCTGATCGTGGCCACCTCGCCGATCTGGATGGCCATCTTCGAGGCCCTGGTGGCAGGGCAACGTCCCAGCCGGCTGGCGCTCGCCGGTCTTGTGGCGGGCGCGGTGGGCGTGGGCATCCTGGTCGTCCCGCTGGAGGGGGTCGCGGCCATCGACCCGGTCGGGATCGGCCTGGTGGCCGGGGCGGCCGTCTGCTGGTCTCTGGGGTCCATCTATGCCCGCCGCGCTCCGTTGCCGCGCTCGCCATTCCAGGGCGCCGGGCTCGAGATGGTCGCGGGTGGGACGGTGATGCTGGGGGTCGGCCTCCTGCGCGGCGAGCTGTCGGCGGTCGATCCCAGCACCTTCTCCAGCGCGTCGTTGCTGGCGGTCCTCTACCTCATCGTGTTCGGCTCGGTTGTGGCCTTCACGGCCTATATCTGGGTCCTGCACCATGCCTCGATCAGCGTGGTCTCGACCTACGCCTACGTGAACCCGGTGGTGGCCGTGGCGCTCGGCGCCATCGTGCTCAGCGAGCCCATGACGCCACGAACCTGGCTGGCGAGCCTGATCATCATCGGCGCGGTGGTCGCCATGGTCAGCGGCCGGCCGCGGGACGTGCCGGAGCCCGAAGCGGCCGTGGAGCCGACGGCGGAGCGCACCGCCTAGTGGGCCCAGCCCGAGCTGTCGTAGACGCGCCGCAGGACGTGCGCTCCGTCGGTCAGCGGATCGGTCAGAGCCGGCTGGGCCTGGTCCAGGATGATGTAGGGATACAGGCGGACCTGGGCCACCTCGGTACCCCGGAACGCGAGCTCCACGATGACCCCCTCCTGCGTCTCCTGGCTCCAATCCTGGCCGAACAGGAAGTTGCCATGGCTGCCAATCGCGTAGTGAAGCGCGCCGTCATCGGTTCGGCTGAACCCAATCGGTCCGGCCCAATGCGTGCCAGAGCCCAGGATGTGGTCGCAGCCGGCCGCATAGAACATGGCCTGGTGCTGGATCTGAAGCGCACTCCATCCCGACCGATACTCCGGCAGGCCCCATTGCGGCATGCAGAACACGAGCGCGGCTCCGGCCTCGCGCGCCCGCCGAACGGCCTCTTCCGCATTCGGCTGGTTGATCCACGCCACGCCCGGTTGATCGACACCCGCCGGGCTGGCGCCGGGGATCTCGTTGAAGCCGACGAAGGCGAAGGTCATTCCCCCGACTTCAACCAGTGCCGGCTCCAAAGCGGCCTCCAGGTCGGCACCCATGCCTGTGATCGGGATGCCGGCCGCATAGAACTTGGCAATCGTCTCCAGGAGCCCCGCCACGCCCTGGTCCAGGACGTGGTTCGCGGCGAGGGTGGCCACGTCGACGCCGAAGTCGTCACGGAGGTGGGGCAGGACCGCCGGATCGATCGAGAACACAGTGCCGCCATTCACCTGCCAGTTGTCGACGACGGGGCATTCGAAGTCGTCGACCGTGACGTCGGCGTCCCGCACCAGGCGGGCGACGGCGCCGGTGTCCCCGGCCGGCACGGCGTCCACGATGTTGAATCCGTAGCCCACGCTGCCTGGTGCCACCGGGTTCGGATAGATCCGCCGGTAGATGGCGTGGCCGCCGTCGAAGACCCACGGCCAGCCACGGCCGAGGGTGATGGCCTGGTAGGCAACCCCCCGGTCGGGGCACGAGTCCCCGAGCGACATGAGGTTTCGGATCTCGTCTCGGTCATACGCGGTCCAGGATTCAGGTAGGCCGATTGCGCTGCCGCGCACCGGGTAGTAGTGGCGGCGAGCCCGCGGTCCGCCGAACGGGTCAGCCGGGCCGATGCGAAGGACTTTCGTGGCCGGACTGACCAGGCCGGGTGGCAGCAGCGCCAGCGCTTGCGGGTCCTCTGCCAGCGCGGTCGGGATCCGGAGGCCGTCGAGGCACTCGGTACTTCCCGCGGGGCTGACCACAGAGCCGATCACAACGCTGACCTCGCACGGGACGAGGATGGTCCCGAGGGCCAGGTGCGCGCTCACCTCGGCCACGGTGATCTCGGACCGGAAGCCGGTCTGGCCCGTGACCACGGGGAGCGGGAATTCCGCGAGGGGCTCCGGGGTTGGGCTCGGAATGGGGGAGGGAATGGGCGTGGCGGCGGGTGGCGGCCGGTGCGTCGGGGAGGGGGTCGGGTTCGGGAAGAGGCCCGAGCAGCCGGCGAGCAGCAGCAGCGAGGCGGTCAGGAAGCGGCGAGCGGTACGTGTCGCATGACGTGCCGGCGGTGCTTCATCGCACCGCTCGCCGTGCCTCGCGTTGGATAAAGACTCCTTCATCGGGTACCCATGATGGGACCAATTCTCGGAGGATACCCATGCGACGCTCAACCAAACTGATCTGGCTGGCTGCCACCCTATCCCTTGCACACCAATGATGGCGTTGGGGATGTCGACACCGGACCCGGTGACTTCCCCGGTGGGGAGATCCGCGGCCAGATCCAGTAACTGCTCCTGTCTGAACATGAGCCCCGGCAACACGGCCGGGGCGCATTGATACCCGCCCCGGAGGCGGCACGACTATCATCGGTCCCCCTATGAGCAACGAACGGGTCGCCACCGCCCTCGATTTCGGCACCGGGACCTCGACCAACCACCACGACGGCGTGCGCTGGATCGACTACCAGAACATCACCTGGAACCCGGTTTTCTGCAAGCGCTGCGACATCTGCGTCGACATCTGCCCCAAGGGCACGCTCGTGCTGCGCGACGACGCCATCCTCGAGCTGGAGAACTGCATCCTGTGTGGCCTGTGCGAACGCTATTGTCCTGACCTGGCGATCGAGATGATCCCGGCCGCCGTGGCGGCCTACGCTGCGAAGGGTGGCCAGAAGGGGGGCGGCCAGGGAGGCGAGAGCCAGCAGGCGGCCGGCGCGGAGACCGAGGACTAGACCGATGCGCCGCCTGGTCCAGGGCAATGAGGCGGTCTTCCGGGGCGCCATCGCGGCGGGGGCCTCGTACTACGCCGGCTACCCCATCAGCCCCTCGACCGAGATCCTGAACGTGGCCTCGGGCTGGGCGGCCCAGCACCCCGAGTTCGGCTTCCTCCAGGCCGAGGATGAGATCGCCAGCGCCAACGCCGTGATCAGCGCCTCGCTGGCAGGGGCCAAGTCCTTCACCGCCACCAGTGGCCCGGGCTTCAGCCTGATGCAGGAAGCCATCGGCTACGCGCAGAAGGTGGGCGTGCCGTGCGTGTTCGTGGACGTCCAGCGGGTCGGGCCGGCGACCGGGATGCCCACCATGCCCGGCCAGGGCGACATCCTCCAGGTTCGGTACGGGAGCAGCGGCGACTACACCCCCCTCGCGCTGTATCCGAACTCGGTCGCCGAAGCCTTCACGCTGGCGGTGGCGGCGTTCAACGCGGCGGAGGAGTCGCGCTCCCCGGTCGTTCTCCTGTCCGACACGTTCGTGGCCCACCTGAACGAGGTCGTGGACCTGGACGAGCTGGAGGCCGGCGTCACGGTCGCGCCTCGCGAGCTGGTGCCCCTGGCCCGCAACGGCGAGGCCGACCCGCGCTTTTTCGCCGGGGTCCTGATGTACGAGCACGGCCCCAACGCCGGCGAGCCGGCCACCGCCGACGCGGACGAGTACCTGCGCCAGTTCTACGCCGCCAAGCGCCGCCACCTTCAGGTGGCGGCCCGGTACTCCCTCTATGAGCACGGCTGGAACACCGACGCCAAGATCCTGATCATCTGCTACGGGATCGTGTCGCGCGTCGCCGCGCCCCTGGCCGCCGACTACGCCCTGTTCCGCCCCATCCGGATCCACCCCATGCTCACCGATGAGCTGCGAGCGGTCGCGGATGGGTACGAACACATCGTGGCCATCGAGGCCAACGACGGGCAGTACGCAGACATGGCCGAGCTGGCCCTCCGCCGTGAGGTCAAACGCGTCCCGCTGCTCGGCGGCCGGATCAGCCTGGAGGCGGTCAATGCCGGCCTGGAGCGAGTCCTGGCCGATGGACCCGACGAGCCGCCCATCCCCCCTGCACCCGCCGAGCGCGCGACCCGCGCTCCGCTGGGGATCGGCTGATGCCCGAGGCCGCCTTCGCCGAGCTCGGCTTCAAGTCCAAACTCAAGATGGACCTGTTCCCGACCATCTGGTGCCCCGGCTGTGGCATCGGCACGATCATGATCGAGCTGGCCATGGTCCTCGACGAGCTGGGCCTGGACCACACCAACACGGTGATCGTGACCGGCATCGGCTGCACCGGGCGGATGGGCAGCTACATGAAGTTCGAGTCGGTCTACACCCTTCACGGGCGGACCCTGCCGGTGGCCGAGGCCATCAAGACGGTGCGCCCGGAGCTGAACGTGATCGTCGTGGCGGGCGACGGGGACACGGCCAGCATCGGCGGCAACCACCTGATCCACGCCATCCGACGCAACGCGCGGATCACGGTCCTGTGCAACAACAACGAGATCTACGGCCTGACCGGTGGCCAGACCGGGCCGACCACGCCCACTGGGACCAAGACCCTGTCCTCGCCGGGCGGCAACCCGAACACGCCCATCAACCTGCAGGGGATCGTCCGCAGCTCCCCGCACGCGTTGTACGCGCGAACCACGGTCTACCACCAGCCCCAGATGCGGACCGCCATCCGCGAGGCGATCAGCCACGACGGATTCGCATTCGTGGACATCACGTCCCAGTGCATCGAGAACAACGGACGACGGATCGGGTTCGCCAATGCAAACGACATGCTGACCTTCTACCGCAAGACCTACAAGCGAGCGCCGAAAGGCGCGGACCGGTTGGGACCGTTCGAGCTGGGCATCGTGTACCCCGAAGGCCACGCCGAACGAACCAACGGGGCCCAGGCCGATGGCGCCGCGGCGGCCGATGGCGCCGCGGCGCAGGGTGCGGCTCCCGCGGCCCCCGCACCGGCAGAGGCTCCGACGAAAGCCGATCGCCCATCGGTCTCCGATGACGAGAAGGCGCGCAAGCGCGCCGAGGCCCAGAAGAAGCTGGCCCTCATGCAGCGTCTCGAGCCGGAGGTGAAGCTGCGGGTCGCGAAGGGCGAGCTGACGCTGGCCGACGCCCTGCGCGAGGCCGGGATCGACCCGGCCGAGCTCGAGGCATAGGGCTGGCTGGAGCAGGCATGGCGACCCGCATCGCGCTTGACGGGGTTGGCGGCCAGGGAGTCCGACTCATCGCCGGGGTGCTGGGCACGCTGCTGGCCCGGATGGGGAAGCAGGTGACCGTCCTGCTGGACTACGACTCTTCGGTTCGCGGCTCCATGTCCGACGCGTTCGTCACGTTCAGCGACACGCCGATCGACAACCCGGTTGTCGAGGAGGCGGACATCCTGCTCCGGCTGGCCGACAGAGGCCACCTGCGGATCAGCGGGCGCAAGGTGGTCACCGACCTCGGCCTCGGCCTGCCGGGCGACGAGCAGATCCCATTTGCCTCGCTGGGGTCCGAGCACTTCGGCAAGGAGCTGTTCGGGAACATGATCGCGCTCGGCCGTCTCTTGCGACTGGCGGACATTGACTATGACGAGGAGGCGATTCGCGGCTCCTTACCGCGCCGTTACCAGGACGAAAACGTGGCGGCCATCCGCTTCGGCTACGACCTGACCGATGCCGAGATCGCGCGCCTGGCCGCCGCGGCCCCGCCGTCACGATTCGAGATGAATGAAGCCGCGACCACTCGGGCCGCGCGATGAAGCGCAATCCGGACGTGGACGCCTGGTTCGAGGCATACGCCAACCCGCACAAGGCCGTCGTCGAACGCGTGCGGGAGGTCATCCTGGACGCTGACCCGCGCATCATCGAATCGGTGAAGTGGAGCACGCCGACGTTCAGCTACCGGGGCAACCTGGTCAGCGTCCAGCCCCGCGCCGCGAAGTTCGTCAGCCTTTTCGAGCACGGCGCGGACGATCTCCGGGCCGTGGTCCGGGCCTGGTGCGACGTGCGTGACTCGGGCGCGGTGCCGGGCAGCTGAATCGTGTCAGCACTTCCCAGCGGAACGGTGACGTTTCTGTTCACCGACATCGAGGGGTCGACGCGGCTGGTCCAGGCGCTGGGTGACAGGTATCGGGAGCTGATCGATCTCCATGGAAGCGTGGTCCGGGGGGCGGTGGCGGCGGAGGGCGGAATTCAGTTCGGGTCCGAGGGCGATGCGGTGTTCGCCGTGTTCGACGATGCCGCGCGCGGCGTGGCCGCCGGTGTCGCGACCCAGCGCGCGTTGGCGGCCGCTCTGTGGCCCGACGGCGCGGAGGTTCGGGTCCGGATCGGCATTCACACCGGGCAGGGAACCTTGGGCGGGGACAACTACATCGGCCTGGATGTTCATCGTGCCGCGCGCATCGCGGCTGCGGGGCACGGCGGACAGGTCGTCCTGAGCGGTGCGACCCGCTCGCTGGTCGAGGGCGCCCTGCCGGAGGGCGTGAGGCTGCGGGACCTTGGGCCGCATCGGCTCAGGGACCTCGCCCAGCCTGAGGACCTGTACCAGCTGGACATCGATGGCCTGGCGGTCGAGTTCCCACCCCTGCGCACCCTGTCCGCCCGGCCCAACAACCTCCCTGTCCAGCTGACGAGCTTCGTCGGCCGCGAAGGCGAGATTGCGGCGGTGGGCGACCTTCTGGACCGGGCGCGCCTGGTGACCCTGACCGGCCCCGGCGGGACCGGCAAGACCCGGCTTGCCCTCCAGGTGGCCGCCGAGCGCCTCACCCATTTTGCCGATGGGGCGTTCTTCGTCGACCTGGCGCCGCTTACCGATGCATCCCTCGTGACCTCCGCGGTGGCCTCGAGCGCAGGCGTGCGCGAGGCCCCTGGCAAGCCGCTGGCCGACACCCTCGCCGAGGAGCTCCGCGACAAGGAACTGCTGCTGGTCCTCGACAATTTCGAGCAGGTGACCGATGCCGCGCCGCTGGTGGCCGACCTCCTGGGCGCGGCCAGCCGGCTGCGGGTCATGGTCACCAGTCGAGCCGTCCTGCACCTCTCCGGGGAGCATGAGTTCCCGGTCCCGCCCCTCCGGATCCCCGATCCCGCCCAGCTGCCGCCATTGGCCGCGCTGTCGACCTACGAGGGAGTCACGCTGTTCGTCGAACGGGCGCGGGCCGCGCGTCCGGAGTTCGGGGTGACCGATGAGTCCTGGCCGGCGATCGCCCGGATCGTGGCCCGTCTTGACGGATTGCCGCTGGCGATCGAGCTCGCGGCGGCCAAGGTCAAAGTCCTCGCCCCGGAGCAGATCGTCACCCGGCTGGACGACCGGCTGGCTTTCCTGGCCGCGGGGCCGCGGGATCTCCCGGCGCGCCAGCGGGCCCTGCGCGAGACGATCGCGTGGAGCCACGGCCTGCTGCCGTCGGGTGAGCAGGCGCTCTTTCGACGCCTGGCGGTGTTCGCCGGCGGCTGGACGCTCGACGCCGCCGAGGTCGTCGGCCGGCCAGGCGATATCGCCTTGGACACCCTGGAGGGACATGCGAGCCTGCTCGACCAGAGCCTCATCCGACGCGACGAGGGGGTCCACGGGGAGTCGCGGTTCACGATGCTCGAAACCATTCGCGAGTACGCCCTCGAGCAGCTTTTGGCGAGCGGGGAGCGAGATGAGCTCGCACGCCGTCACGCCGAGCATTTCACCGCGGTCGCCGAGGCCACCGAGCCGGAGCTGACTCAGTCACCCGACGCCGTCGAGCGGATCGACCACGATCACGACAACTACCGGGCCGCGCTCATCTGGGCCATCGGGTCGGATCAGGCCGAGCTCGGCATGCGCCTGGGGTACGCGTTATGGCGTTTCTGGCACCTGCGTTCACACCTGTCCGAGGGCCGCATGTGGTTCGATCGGCTGCTGGCTCTTCCGTCGGCGGTCGCCAGGACGGCGGCGCGCGCGAAGGGGCTGACCGGGGCGGCGGGGATCGCCTACTGGCGGAACGACTACCCGGCAGCGACCGCATGGTACGAAGAGGCGGAGGCGATCTACCGGGAGCTGGGCGATCGCGGCAGTCTGGCCGACGCGCTCTACAACACCGGCTCCATGGACGCCATCAGGGGTGACATGGAATCGGTCCGGGCCGCCTTCGGCGAGGGGGCTGCGCTGGCCCGCGAGCTCGGCGACGACCGCCTCGTGGTCCGGTTCCTGGAGGCCGAGGGCTACACCGCCTTCATGACCGATGACTTCGAGACGGCGCGTTCCCGGCTCGAGGAGGCGTTGGCCATGGCCGAGCGCTCGAACGACCGGATGGCGATCGGGGCCGGGCACCACACCGTTGGGCAGGTCGCCCGCCTCCAGGGGCGTTTCGACGACGCGGCCGAGCACTATCAGTCCGCGATCCGGATCGCCCGCGACCTGGGTGCCACGCTGGCCGTGATCGAGCCACTGCAGGGATTGGCGGCCGTCCTCATCACTACCGGCGACCCGGAGCGGGGTGTGCGGCTACTCGGCGCCAACGCCGCCATCCGCGAGGAGGCCGGTGGTGGGCCACCACCCGAGTGGCTCCGCCTGGGCGACCCGTTCAGCGAGGCGAAGGCGCAGCTCGGCGAGGAACGCTACCAGGCCGCCTGGGACGTCGGACGCTCGCTGACGGTGGACCAGGCCCTGGCGGATGCGCTGGGCGAGCCTGCGGCCACGCCTGCGGCCACGCCTGCGGCCACGCCTGCGGCACAATGACGGTCATGGTGCCGGCGGCCCCGACCCTCAATCTCGAAACGATCAGGCGTGCGCCCAAGGCGCTGCTCCACGACCACCTGGATGGGGGTCTGCGGCCGCGGACCGTGATCGAGCTGGCGGCCGAGACCGGGTACCGCGACCTGCCGACGACCGATCCCGACGCACTGGCGACCTGGTTCCGTCGCGGCGCGGACGGCACCAGCCTCGAGCACTACCTGGAAGGATTCGTCCACACCGTCGGCGTCATGCAGACACCCGAAGCCCTCGAGCGGGTCGCGGCCGAGTGCATCGAGGACCTGGCGGCCGATGGGGTGGTGTACGCGGAGGTCCGCTTCGCGCCGGAACAGCACCTCCAGGGGGGCATGACCCTGGACGAGGTGGTGACCGCGGTCCTGGCGGGATTCCGGAGAGGGGCCGAGGGACGCCCCATCACGACGGGCCTTCTGATCAGCGCCATGCGCCAGGCGGCACGCTCGGTGGAAATCGCCGAGCTGGCGGTCCGTCACCGCGACCACGGCGTGCTGGGCTTCGACATGGCCGGCCCGGAGGCAGGCTACCCGCCCACACGCTACCTGGATGCGTTCCAGCTCATTGCCCACGAGAACTTCCACTTCAGTCTGCACGCCGGCGAGGCCTTTGGCCTGCCGTCGATCTGGGAGGCGCTGCAGTGGTGTGGCGCGGAGCGGCTGGGACACGGGGTCCGAATCGTGGACGACATCACGGTCCATCCCGACGGCAGGGTGTCGCTCGGCCGCCTGGCGGCCTACGTCCGCGATACCCGGGTCCCGCTCGAGATGTGTCCCAGCTCGAACGTTCACACCGGCGCCGTGCGCTCCATCGCCGAGCATCCGTTCGACCTTTTACGTCGCCTTCGGTTCCGGGTCACCCTCAACACCGACAACCGCCTCATGAGCGGCATTTCGCTGACCGATGAGTTCGCCGTGATTGCCCGGACGTTCGGGATCGGCCTGGACGACATGGAGTGGCTGACCCTGAACGCGATCAAGAGCGCGTTCCTGCCCTTCGACGGCCGAATCCGGGTCATCAACGAGCAGATCAAGCCGGGTTACGCCCGGTTGCGGGCGGCCGCAGCGGCCGCCGAGATCGCGACTGGCTAGACTCCGACGGCGGACCCCTCCAGCTCGGCCAGCGCCGCGTCCAGCCGATTCGCCTGCTCGTCGGTCAGCGGACGGAGTGGGCGTCGCATCCCAGCGCTGACCGGGACACCGCGCCGCGCCAGGGCGTGCTTCACAGATGGGATGAACGGCTGCGCCTCCATCGCGGAGCGCAACGCATCCAGTCTGCCGGCGCCGAGCGGGCTGGGAGCGTCCAGCACCCCGCGCACCACGTCGGGGAAGGCGGCAGCCAGCGCGCTCACCGTCCCTGCCGCCCCGGCTTCGAGGGCCTGGACGATGAGCGGCTCGGAGCCGACAAGGACCGGAAGGCCCAACCCCAGGTAGGGGGCGACCTCGGCGAACGGCGACTCCGACACCTTGAGCCCAGCCAGGTTGTCGGCCCGGTCGGCGACTCGGCGGATGACCTCGACCGGCAGGGGATAGCCACTCCGCCGCGTGAAGATGTACACGAAGAACGGCAGCGGGTCGCAGGCGGCCGCCGCGGCCGCCAGGTGATCGGTCAGCGCCTCGGGGTCGAGCGGGAAGTAGGGCGGGGGAATGACCGCCACCCCGTCCGCACCGCTTTCCGCGGCATGCCTGGCCAGGGCGATGGTATCGGCCGTGGTCTGCGCCCCGGCGTGGACCACCAGCGCGCCACGCACCGCGCCGCGGAACGCAGTCGTAAGACGCCGCCGCTCGTCAACCGAGAGCAGCATCCCCTCCCCGGTGGTTCCGCAGCAGAACACTCCGTCGGCGCCGTGGCCTTCCAGGAAGGCCACCATCGGTCCAATCGCATCCTCGTCGAGGCCCGTGCCATCGGCGGACAGAGGAGTGGCGGCGGCGACGATCAGGGGCGGGTGGTCGGGTGACCAAGGGAGTGGCATGCGCGCGACTGTACCCCTCGCGCATCGGGTATGCGCGGGGTCATCGGTGTACCATCGGCCGGGTATGACGTACGTCATCACGGAACCGTGCATCGGGGTCAAGGACGGGTCGTGCGTCGACGTTTGTCCCGTCGACTGCATCCACGCAACCGACGACGACACGATGTTCTTCATCGATCCGGACGAATGCATCGATTGCGGAGCGTGCGAGCCTGAGTGCCCGGTGACCGCCATCTTCGCCGAGGACGCGACCCCCGAGCAGTGGACGAACTACATCCAGATCAACGCCGACTACTTCAAGAACAAACAGTAGCCCCCGACGCGTGGCCGTCCGCCTGATCGCCCTCTACGCGCCCCCCGAGGACCCGGCCGCGTTCGACGTCCACTACCGTGACACCCACACTCCGATCATCCGGCGCTACCCCGGGCTTCGCGACCTGCGCCTGACACGGCCCGAAGGGGTGGGCGGTCGACCGCCGGCGTATTACCTGATCGCCGAGATGGCGTTCGATTCCCGCGCCGATCTGGAAGCCGCATTGGCCTCCGAGGCCGGCGTCGAGAGCGGGCGGGACCTCCGCACCTTCGCCGGAGCCGGCGTGACCCTCCTGATCGCCGAGAATGCATCCCCATGACCGAACCGGAAGCCCCCGTCGCCGCCGATCCGGCCAGCCTGGGGTTCGACCGGATCCGATACGCGCGCGACGATGCGCGCCGGGTGGCGATGGTGACGATCGATCGTCCGCAGGTCATGAACGCCTTCGACTTCCGCACCCTCCGTGAGCTGGGCGCGGCGTTCGAGCAGGCCGCGTGGGACGAATCGGTGTCGGTGATCGTGGTCACCGGCGTCGGAGAGAAGGCGTTCTGCACCGGGGCCGATCTGGACGAGCAGGCGGCCATGGGCTCCACCAGCGGGCAGTACTGGCGCTGGATGGGGGCCTTCATCGAGATGCACGACCGCCTGCGAAGCATCGGCAAGCCGACCATCGCCCGCATCAACGGGGCGTGCGTGGGGGGTGGCAACGAGCTCCAGATGGCGTGCGACCTGGCGGTCATGGCCGACGACACGTACATCCGCCACGTGGGGCCGGAGCACGGTTCGGTGCCGGCTGGTGGCGCCACCCAGTGGCTGCCGCTGCTGGTGGGCGATCGGCGGGCCCGAGAGATCGTGATGCTGTGTGAGCGGATCCCCGCCGGGCGGGCCCTGGAGTGGGGGCTCGTGTCGCGGGTCGTGCCGCGCGGTGAGCTGGATGCCACGGTCGACGGGCTGGTCACCAACCTGAACCGCAAGCTGCCGGAGGCGCTGCGCTACACGAAGACCCAGCTCAACTGGTGGAAGGATTTGGTGTGGGCCCAGACCGTGACCCACGCCCGCGAATGGCTGGCCCTGCACTCCACCGACGACGAGACCCGGGAGGCGGTGGCCGCCTTCCACGAGAAGCGCCCGCCACGCGTGGAGGCGCTGCGGGCACTCCAATCCGGCACGGGCAGGACCTGCCCGGACTGCGGTCAGTCTGGGCTGTCGGCGTACGCGGAGTACTGCAGCGCCTGTGCGGTCAAGCTCCCATCGGTCTTCGAGTCCATCCCGTGATGCGCACGCCATGACCGCCGAGTCGCTGGTCCTGGTCGAGCGCGACGAGGCGCGCCGGGTCGCCCTCATCCGACTGAATCGGCCCAAGCAGCTGAACGCCCTGAACGGGCCGACCATGGACGCGCTGTGCGAGTCGCTCGAGGCCCTCGATCGCGACGACGCGATCCGGGTCATCGTGGTGACAGGCAGCGAGCGCGCCTTTGCCGCGGGCGCGGACATCGGGGAGATGGCGGCCGCGTCGCCGATCGACATGCTGCGCACCAACCGCATCGCCCAGTGGGATCGGGTCCGCAAGGTGTCCAAGCCCGTGATCGCGGCGGTGGCGGGCTGGTGCCTGGGCGGTGGCTGTGAGCTGGCCATGGCCCTGGACATCATCATCGCCGCGGAGAGCGCCCGCTTCGGTCAGCCCGAGATCAAGATCGGTGTCATGCCCGGCGCCGGCGGGACCCAGCGTCTGCCGCGAGCCATCGGCAAGAGCAAGGCGATGGAGATGATCCTGACCGGCGAGCCGATCACGGCCGCGGAGGCGGAGCGCATCGGCCTCGTCTCACGAGTCGTGACCGACGAGCTGCTGGTCGAGGATGCCCTGGCCCTGGCGTCGGAGATGGCCAAGCGGGCGCCGCTGGCCCTCCGGCTGGCGAAGGAATCGGTCAATGCCGCCTTCGAGATGAGCCTGACCAATGGCCTGGCGCATGAGCGGCGGCTGTTCTACCTGCTCTTCGCGTCCGACGACCAGAAGGAGGGCATGGCCGCCTTCCTGGAGAAGCGCGACCCCGACTTCAAGGGGCGCTGAACCGCGGACGACGGGCCGTCAGCATTGCTCGGGGGCCGAGCGCCGGGTCATCGTCCGGCCTCGGTCTGTGCGTGGAGCTGTTCGCGCATCACGCGTCGCAGCTCCTGCTCGGTGGCCCGGCTGAAGGGCGGGGTCGACCCACGAAGCGCTCTCAAGAGTCTGTTGCGTCGATCGATCCGTTCGCGCTCAGCCTCGATCCGGTTGAGATAGTCGGTTGGGTGCTCGACCTGGAACATCGCTCGTGCCTCTGCTGTGTGCCTTCGCTGTGGTTGACCCTTGTGCTAACCTGTGTATATCGTATGACAGTTAGTCCTAACCTGTCAACGCATTACACCGGTGATTGGAATGACACCTGGAGAGGAAGATTGGCGACACCATTGACGGTGCCGGCGGCGGATGACGCCGCTCGGCGTCCGCCGGCCCCTGGTCAGCTGGAGCTGCTTCGCCAGTTCGTGAACACCTTTGACGTGGAAACGGATTGGGAGGGTCTCTCCACACCAGCGGACCTCTCGGCCTGGATGATCGAGCGCGGCCTCCTGCCCTCCGGCCGCCGCCTCACCGAACGCGACCTGGCTGCCGCCCGCGAGCTCCGCGAGACCCTGCGCGGCGTCCTGGCCGCCAACGCGGGCCACGCCAATGGAACGCAGGCGCGCCGACGGCTGGACCGGATTGCTGCCCGCTACCCGTTGCGGATGCGCCTCAACGGCGGGGCGCGGCTCGACGGGGACAGCGGGAAGGGCATCGCGCCCGCCGTGGCCCGACTGCTGGGGACGGTCTACGACGCCATGACCGGGGGCACCTGGGAGCGGCTCAAGGTGTGCCGCAACGACGAATGCCAGTGGGCGTTCTACGACCACTCCCGGAACCATTCGGGGGCGTGGTGCACCATGGCCGTATGCGGCAACCGGATCAAGGGCCGCACCTTCCGCCAGCGCCACGCGGGGACCGCGGCAGGCTAGCCGGCGCGGCTGGCTAGAATCGGTCTCGTGGCCGAGCCTGCGCACGAGACCATCCGCTGGACCCTCGCCGACGGCGTCGGCACCATCACCCTCAACCGCCCCGACTCGCTCAACGCGCTGAACGCGACCATGCGCCGCGAGCTGCTGGCCGCGGTGAAGGCAGCAGGGCGCGACGACGCGGTGCGCTGCCTGGTCATCACCGGTGAGGGTCGAGGCTTCTGCTCGGGTGCCGACCTGCGCGCCGGCACGGGCGAGCGCCAGTTCCGCCGCGTCCTGACCGATGAATACAACCCGCTCATCACGGCCCTCCGCGAGCTGCCCAAACCGGTGGTCGCGGCCGTCAACGGAGTCGCCGCCGGAGCCGGCGTCAGCATCGCGCTGGCCTGCGACCTGGTCTACGCCTCGGAGGACGCCAGGTTCATCCAAGCCTTCGTCCGCATCGGCCTGGTGCCCGACTCGGGCTCGACCCGATCCCTGGTTCGGACCCTGGGTCGCCATCGGGCGGCAGAAACGATCTTCAGCGGTGAACCGATGTCGGCCGCTGACGCGGCCGAGGCGGGGCTCGTCAACCGCGTCTTTCCGGCGACCGATTTTGCGGATGGGGTGCGCGAGGTGGCGCGCCGCCTGGCCGCTGCGCCGACGGCGGCCATCGGACTGGCCAAGCGGTCCATCAACCAGGCTGAGCAGGCCGACCTGGCCGCCAGCCTGAAGCTGGAAGCCGAGCTCCAGGAGCTGGCCGGGCGGACCGATGACCACGCCGAAGGCGTGGCCGCATTCGCCGAGAAGCGCGACCCGCGCTTCACCGGCCGTTGAGGGACATCCAGCGCATCGGGGTCCTGGGCGCCGGGACGATGGGGGCGGGGATTGCCCAGGTCGCGGCCGAGGCCGGCCTGGAGGTGGCGCTGCTCGACCCGGTGTCCGGGGCGTACGAGCGTGCGCGTGACCGGATCGGCGGCTTCCTGGAGCGCCGGGTGGCCAAGGGCGAGCTGAACGCGGGCCTGGCCGAGGCCGCCATGGGCCGCATCCGCGAGGCCGCTTCGGTGGCCGACCTGGCCGCCGCGGAATTCGTGATCGAGGCCATCCCCGAGGAGATGGACCTCAAGCGCGACGCGTTCCGGCAGCTGGATGCCGCAGCGGGACCGTCGACCATCCTGGCCACCAACACCTCGTCGTTGTCGGTGGGGCGCATCGCCGAGGCCGCGACGCGTCCGGAGCGCGTGGTGGGGATGCACTTTTTCAACCCCGTCCCGCTGATGGCGTTGGTCGAAGTCATCGGCGCCTCGCGTACCGATCGGGACGTCGTGGAGGCCGCGGTGGCACTGGCGCGCCAGCTGGGCAAGACGCCGGTCGAGGCGGCGGACACGCCCGGGTTCATCGTCAACCGGGTCGCGCGCCCGTTCTACCTCGAGGCGCTCCGCATCCTGGGTGAGGGCGCGTCCGACGCCCCGACGATTGACGCCACCATGCGGGAGGCCGGGTTCCGGATGGGCCCGTTCGAGCTCATCGACACCATCGGCCTGGACGTCAACCTGGCCGTAAGCGAGAGCGTGTGGGAAGGCTTCGGCCGGGCGCCGCGCTACCTGCCGCATGCGTTGCAACGGGTCCTCGTCAAGGCCGGGCGGCTGGGGCGGAAGAGCGGAGCCGGCTTCTATGACTGGACCGATGGGGAACGGGGCGCTCCGTGGGTGGGGCTCGCACCGGATCCCGCTCCCCGAGGGGTTGAGCCAGTCCACGCCGATGCCATCACGGAGCGGATCCTGGCCACGGTCGTGAACGAGGCCGTGTCCGCGGTGGAGGATCGGACCGCCAGTCCGGCGGCCATCGACACCGCCATGCGCCTCGGCACCAACTGGCCCGAGGGACCCCTTGCCTGGGGCGAGCGTCTGGGCCTGGAACGCGTGGTCGCCCTTCTCGACGCGCTGGGCACTACTGCCCCAGATGCTCGCTATGCCGTGGTGCCGCTCCTGCGCTCCCTGGCGGGGAGTGGCGGGTCGTTCTTCGACGCCACCTGATGGGGGCTGAGCCTCCGCATCGGTATCGGGCGGTCGTCTTCGACATGGACGGGCTGCTGCTTGACACCGAGGTCGTGTGGCAAGCGGCGGAGGAGCAGCTGTTTGCCGCCCACGGCGCCGTGTTCACGCGCGAGGACAAGCTGGCCGTGATCGGGACCGCGTTCGACACCACGGCGCGCTACTTCGCCGAGCGGCTGGGTCAGCCGCCGGAGCAGGGTCCGGCGCTGGTCGAGGAGATGGTCCTTGCGATGTACGACGCGTTGCAGGTGGCGGTGGCCGGCCGGCCGGGAGCGCTTGAGCTGGTGGCTCGCCTGCGCGGCCGGCTGCCGCTGGCCCTGGCCTCGAACTCGCCTCGGCGCCTGGTCGACGCCGCATTGGCCACGGCCCGCTTGACCGATGTCTTCGACGTGATCGTGACCTCGGATGACGTGGCTCGCTCCAAGCCCGCCCCGGACATCTACCTTCTCATCTGCGAGCGGCTGGGGGTGGCGCCGGAGCACGTGTTGGCGTTGGAGGACTCCGGGGCGGGAGTAGCGTCGGCCAAGGCGGCCGGGCTGGCGTGCATCGCGGTGCCCCAATTCGCCGAGACCGATGTCGCCGCAGCGGATCGGGTCATCGACTCGCTCGAGGAGCTGATCCCCGAGTTCTAGCGCTGCTCGCGCGTGGGTGCCGCTGCCGCCTGGTCGGCCCGTGGGGGCGCCGCGGGGCCGGCTCCGCGGGATCGTCGGCGCCGCGCTAGGCTTGCGCCATGTGCAGATCCATTCACGTCCTGCGGGACGGGGCCGAAGTGGCTCCGGACGACGACATCACCGCCGCCGCGCTCCAGTACGTCCGCAAGGTGAGTGGCTACCGCCGCCCGTCCGCGGCCAATGAGGCGGCATTCGACGAGGCCGTGGTCGAGGTCGCCCTGGCGTCTCGCCGACTCCTCGACGCGGTGGCCTCAACTCATCCCGCGCACCGCCACTGACCTCAGCTCCAGCGGCCCGTCTGGCGCGGGCACGAATGCCGATTGTTCACGTGGTGTACATAACGGCCAACCTTGCGGTCGTCTGGCCCGAAATCAGCGCATTTCTTGGCCGAAACCGTCACTGGGTGACCAAAACGGCCATGCAGAAGGCCGACTGGGGCGGAACTGGCTTCCTTCTTGGCCGATACGTCCACGTGGTGAACAAATTGCCCCGTCAGGGCGTTTAGGCCCGATGGCATCAGGCGCGCGGCAGGCGGGTCAGGTGCGGCGGCGGCCCAGCCGGAACGCGATGAGGGTCAGGGTCACGGTCCCGATCATCAGCAGGACCGCCATGGCGATCAACACGGGGAGCCGCTGAGCGAACCGCAGCTGCCCGTAAAGGAAGATCGGGAAGGTGGGATCGCCGCCGGCCAGGAACAGGGCGATGGCCACTTCGTCGAACGAGACGATGAAGCACGTCAACCACGCCGACAGGATTGACGGCCCCATGAGCGGCACCACCACTCGGCGGAGCGTGGTGCGGTAGGTCGCTCCCAGGTCCATGGCCGCGTCCTCGAGGTTCGGGTCCAGGCCGACCATCCGCGCCAGCAGGATCAGGGTCGCGAACGGCACCGCCACGACGGAATGACCGATGGCGATGGTCGCCAGCGAGCGCGGGATGTCCACGAAGATGAACAGCAGAAACAGCGACACCCCGAGAACGATGAACGGGACGATAAGAGGCAGGCCCGCCAGCCCCACCAGCCCCGCACGGCCCCGGAAGCGGAAGCGGACCACGGCCACGCTGACCGCGAAGCCGATGAGCGTCGCCAGGGTGGCGGCCGCGAAACCCACCAACAGCGAATTCCGGGCCGCTTCGAGGAGGGACGCGTCCTCGAACACTTCCCGGTACCAATCCAGGGTGAACCCCTGGATGGGGAAGCTCAGCGACGAGTTCTGGCTGACCGAGAACAGGAACAGCAGGGCGATGGGGAAGTACAGGAGGAGGAGCATCCCGAGATAGGTCGCGCGCAGGGGGACCCGGGTGCGGCCCACCCCGACCGCGGAGCGCGTCCGGGCCGCGCCCGTCATGTCGTCAGCCGCCGCACATTGACCACCCGCAGCGCCACCACGACCAGGACGAGGGTGACGACCAGCATGATCACCGACAGGGCTGACCCCTGGGCCCAGTTGGCGGCGCTGGTGAAGAAGTCCTGGATCAGGTTGCCGTACATGAAGCCCTCGGTCCCGCCCACCAGCGAGGGCGTCACGTACTCCCCGACGGTGGGGATGAAGACCATGAAGAACGCGGCCAGCGCCCCGGGGAGGCTGAGCGGAACGGTGATCCGCCAGAACCGGCTCCACGGTCCGGCGCCCAGGTCGGCGGCCGCTTCCTGGTGGCCGCGGTCGATCCGCTGCATGGCGGCGTAGATGGGGAGTGCCGCGAACGGGACCCAGACGTACACCAGCGCGATGATCACCGCCGCCCGCGAGTACAGCAGCAGATCGAGCGGCGCGGAGGTGAGGCCCGCAAACTGGAGGAAGGAGTTGATCACTCCTGCCTGGCCCAGCATCAGGCGCCAGGCCATGATCTTCAGCAGGTAGCTCGCGGCAAACGGGATGAGGAGCAGGACCAGGTAGAACACGGCCCGATCCCGCGCCCGGAAGGCCAGGAAGTAGGCGATCGGGTATGCCAGCAAGGTCGCAGTGCCCGCAACCACCAGCGCCATGAGGACCGATATGCCCAACAGGCGCAGGTACGACGCGGTCTCCCACACCCGCTGGTACTGGACCAGCGAAGGCGCCCACGGGTCGTCGAAGTCGATCGGCCCCGTCTCGGGCCGGAAGCTGATCGCGATGATCAAGATCAGGGGCAGGACGAAGAACAGCCCCAGCCAGGCGTAGGGCGGGAGGGCGAGGAAGCGAAGCGCCCCTCGCCGCCCCAGCATCGGTCTATCGGTAGGCCGACATGAACGGCCGAACCCCTATTCGGCCTTGACCCTCGTCCACATCGCGGTCCACGCGTCGCGCTGCTCGGCCGTGACCGGCGGCGTGAAGTTGGTCGCCTCCAGGATGCTCGGGTCGTTCAGGCCGAACGCCTCGATCAGGACCGGGTCCTCGACCGCGGCCATGACGTCCCCGTTGGCGCACCCGTAGTAGAAGAGGGTGACCGCGTTGCCGCAGGTCAGCTCCGCCAGCTTGAGGTCCAGGAACTGGAGCGCCAGCTCGTAGCTGTCGGTATCGGCGTTGATGCCGTACAGGCCGACCCACGAGTTGCGGCCCTCCTCCGGGTTGGCGTAGGCCACCGGCACGCCCTCGTACAGGGCAGTCGCGTAGCAGCCCGGCCACGCGTAGGCGACCCAGATGTCGCCACTGATAACCTCAGGGCACAGGTTCTCGTACTCGGAGTCCCAGTAGTGGAGGTTCAGCGGCTTCTGGGCGATCCAGTCTTCCTCGATCTGGGCCAGCTGCTCGTCAGTGATGGCGGTCTCGTCCCAGCCGTTGATGTAGGCGGATACGGTCACCGCGGCGGGGCCGTCGTCCCACATGGCGACATGGCCGGCGTATTCCTCGTTGAAGAGCGCATCCCAGCTGCTGACGCCGTCAGGAAGCTGCTCGGTGTTGTACAGGATGGAGCTGAAGCCCCAGTCCCAGGGGATGAAGTACTGCTTGCCGTCGATCTGGCCCAGGGCCTGCATGTCGGCAGGGACTGCATCCCAGTTGGTCAGCTTGCTGGTGTCGATCTCGCGCACCAGCCCCTCGTCGACGTAGAACTGTTGCCAGCCGGTGTAGAAGTGGAAGATGTCGGCCTGGCTGCCGGCCTGCATCAGGGACAGGATGTCGGCGTCGGTGGTGCCGAACTCGAAGTCAACCGGGACCTCTGGGTTAGCGGTCTGGAAATCAGTCCAGAAGTCCTCGGCCTCGTAGCCGGCCCATTCGAGGACCAGCAGCTCCTGGGGCTCGGCCCCCTGGCACGAGGCGAGGACCAACGCGATGGTGACAAACAGGGCCGGCGCGGCGCGCAGGCGGCGGGTACGGGCGAGCACAACCAACCTCCTCTTCGGCCAGGGGTCCCCGGTCGTGGCGGTGATGCTACGCCGGGGCTCTCTGAGCGGTCAACGAGGAAAGGCACCCACCACCGCGGGTTGAGAACCCAATGTCACCAATGAGGCCCGAGGGTCGCGCGCTGCTGTGGCGGTTTGGTTGCCAAATGACGGTCCTGGTCGCTCGGCCGCTGATCGGCGCCGGTCTTCAGCGCGTTTTCGATCGCGTCGGGGAGACCATCCCCGCTGGCCGCCCACGGAACGGGGATCACGCGATGATGCCCGCGGATCTCAGCCCAATTCAGCATCGGCCCGGGGGACGTCAGCACCACCGGCTTGTCTGGATGCAGGTCTCGCAGATCGTCAATCAGCGCGCGGGCTCCGTCGCCGGAAGCCCACACGTCGTAGACGAGAACGTCGGCCAACTCCACCTGCCAGCAGCGCTCTCCATGCAGGACGGGACAGGGGTTGCCGCCGATTGGTCCGGCGCATTGGTCGACCTCGTAGCCGGCTCGACGCAGCGCGTCGCCTTCGATGTCCGCGACGTCTTTGTCGTGGTGGACGATGAGCACCCGTGTCATCACGGTGCCTCCTTGCGTAGCGGCCCGCTTGAAAACGGCCGCGGTACCGCCACGACGAATCGCGCCGGTTGACCGCAGGTTCGAGCATTGGCGGTGGGCTGAACAGGGTCCAGCGACCTGTTCTTGGGCGCCGAACAGCCCGATCGCGCCGCCAGCGCGCGGCTAGTGCTCGAATCGATACCCGAGCAGGCTGGGAACGCGGGCCAGGGCCCGGACCGCGAGGCCCGGGCGACGGCCGGCGTCCAGGGCGTCGTCGCGGCGGATGAGCGCCTCGCGGATGAGCCGCGCCCCGACGTAGCGAAACGGCTCCGGGGGAAGGATCCGCTGCCCGCGGCCGACCAGCGCCAGCCGGGCCAACGGGTCGTAGGGATCGTCCACCAGCGCCGCCAGCACGCGCCCCGCCAGGCGCGCCGGCCCCGACCCGTTGCCGGAGAACCCGTATGCGTAGTGGACGCGGCCGCCGTCCCGCGACGCGATCACCGGGAAGCGGTCGCCCGTGATATCGATCGGTCCACCCCACGCATCCTCGAACCGGACGTCGCGCAGCATGGGGAACAGGTGGTCGAAGTTGGCCGCCACCCGGGCGATGGCCTGCCGGTCGTGGGTGAAGGTCCGACCGATGCGGCCGTCGAAGCCGGCCGCTCCGACCCCGGCCCCGAAGGCGATCCGCCCGTCCTGGGTCGTACGGAAGTAGCTGATCGTGAAGCGCGTGTCACTGAGCAGCTCCCCGCCGGTCCAGCCCAGTGCCTCGAGCCGATCCGGGATCGGCTCGGTCATGACCATGTAGCTGCCCCACGCCAGGAGCCGGAGCCGATGTCCGGGCCACCCGGCCGCCCAGGCGTTGACGGCCAAGACTGCCTGGTGGGCCCTTACCGATCCGTTATCGGTCCATATCCGGATGCCGGGTTGACCCGGCGCGCCGGACCCGGCGTTTGGGTCCAGCCGGCGGACCCGGGTGTTCTCGTGGATCGTCACGCCCCGCTCCAGCAGCACGCGGCGCAGCCCCCGGGCCAGCCGGGCGGGCTGGATCGAGGCCGCGCTGGGCATCCACAGGCCGTCGCGGAAGGCGGGCGAGGCGCAGACCTGCTGGACGGCGGCCGCATCCCAGGCGGCCAGCTGGCCGCCGGCCCCCAGCCGCTCCACCTTGGCCGCGGTGGCCTCGAAGCCGCTGTCGACCGCCGGAAACGCGTTCGCCGCCAGGTAGCCGGCCTTGCGGTACCACGCGTCCACGCCGTGCTGCGCGCACCACGCGCCGATCCCGTCCACCACTTCGTCGGCGGCGTCCGCCAGCTCGATGCCAGCCTTGGCGCCGTACCGCGTGACCAGGTAGGGGAGCTGCTCCCACCAGCCGTGGACGAAGCCGCCGTTCCGACCTGACGGTCCGCCGCCGCAGATGTCCTGTTCCAGCAGCACGATCCGCACCCCGGGTGCCCGCTCGGTCAGGAAGTAGGCGGTCCACATCCCGGTGTACCCGCCGCCGATGATCGCCACTTCGGCGGTCGCATGGCCTTGCAATGGAGGCGCCGGCGCGACCCGACCCACGGCTGCCTCGGTGGCCAGCGCCTCGCGCAGCCACCATGCCCGCCGGATTCCGGGGATCGGCAGGGGCCAGGACCGGTCCGCCATCAGGAACGCGCACCCATCGGCCGATGCTAGTCGGTGCGCGGTTGCATCTTGACACCCATCGGCCAATGCGCATAATTGTGCGCATGACCATGCGCACAAACTTGGTCCTCCCGCGTGAACTGGTGGAGGAGGCTGACAAATACGCCGGGCCCCGCGGTCGCAGCCGATATGTGGCCGAGGCCCTCGCGGCACGGGTGCGCCGCGACCGGATGCGCGCAGGCTTCGAGGCCGCACGCGGCATGTGGAAGGACCATCCGCTGTTTCCCACCTCCGAAGCGGTGGTTGAGTGGGTTCGGAAGGGGCGTACCGAGAAGACCTACGGCCCGCAACACGGCCCTCCGAGACTGGACCAGTCGTAGGCGCCCATGCGGTACCTGCTCGACACGACATTCGTCATCGACTATCTCCGCGATAGCCCGGATGCTGTGGCGACCCTCGATCGGATGATGGCCGACGGGGACGACCTGTTCCTGAACGAGATCGTGGGCTGCGAGGCGTGGTCGGGTGTCCGTGCGGTCGACCTTGAGCGGCTCAGTGCACTCCTGAACCTCCCGGAGTACGTCCAGCCCGGGCCCGATGCCGCCGAGCGTGCGGGACGATGGCGCGCGGAGGCCCGGTTGCACGGTTGGACGCTCTCACTGGCCGACGCGCTGATCGCCGCCGCCGCCGAGGCCTGCGACGCCGCCATTCTGACCCGCAACGGCCGCGACTTTGCCCTGACGCCGGTGCCGGTGGCCGACTACTGACCCCGACCCCGCGGCTCCCGGCGGGCATACTGTCGGCATGGTGACCGAGCCCGCGCGGACGGCGGTGGTCGTTGACGGACTGCGCACGCCGTTCGGCCGATACGGCGGTGCGCTTGCCAATGCGCGCCCCGATGACATGGCCGCGCACGTCATCCGCGCCGTGGTCGAGCGAACCGGCCTGGATCCGGAGTCCATCGACGACGTGATCATCGGTGCCGCCAACCAGGCCGGCGAGGACAACCGCAACGTAGGCCGGATGGCCGTGCTGTTGGCGGGGCTGCCGGTATCGGTCCCCGGGCAGACGGTGAACCGGCTGTGCGGATCGGGGATGCAGGCGATCGTGGCGGCGGCGCATGCCATCACCGCAGGCGATGGCGAAGTCTTCGTCGCGGGCGGCTCCGAGTCCATGACCCGCGCGCCCATGGTCATGGCCAAGCCCTCGGCCGCGTTCCCGCGCGGCGAGCAGACGATCTACGACACGACCCTGGGCTGGCGCTTCACGAACCCCCGCCTGGCCGATGTCCACTACCCGTACTCGATGGGCGAAACCGCCGAGAACGTGGTGGAGAAAGTGGCCGTCTCGCGGTTTGACCAGGACCGATTCGCCCTGGCATCGCACCAGCGGTGGGCGGCGGCGTTCGAGGCGGGTCGGTTTGCCGATGAGGTCATACCGATATCGGTGCCGGGGCCGACGCGGGGCGAGACGGTGGTCGTGGACCGCGATGAGCACCCGCGACCCGAGACGACGCTGGAGCAGCTGGCCGGCCTGAAGCCGGCGTTCCGAAAGGACGAGTCGGGCTCCGTGACCGCGGGGAACAGCAGCGGGATCAACGACGGGGCGGCGGCGGTGGTGGTCATGTCCGAGGCCCGGGCGCGGGAGGCAGGCCTGCGTCCTCTAATTCGGATGCGGTCGTCCGCCGTGGCCGGGGTGGATCCGGCAACCATGGGCCTGGGCCCCGTCCCGGCGTCCCGCCTCGCCCTGTCGCGTGCCGGCCTGTCGGTGAGCGACATCGACCTGATTGAGCTGAACGAGGCCTTCGCCGCCCAGGCGCTCCCGTGCATGCGGGAGCTGGGGCTGGATGCGGAGAAGGTCAACGTCAACGGGGGTGCCATCGCGATCGGTCACCCACTGGGCGCCTCCGGTGCCCGCCTGGTGGCGACCCTGGGCCACGAGATGCGACGGCGCGGGGCCCGCTACGGGCTGGCGACCATGTGCATCGGGGTGGGGCAGGGGATCGCCACAGTATGGGAGTCGGTGGAGTAGCCCATGGGAGCGCAGGTCAAGCATCCGGACGCTCTGACCCTGGGCTAGCCGAACCCCGGGATGAAGCGTCTCGAGGCCCTAGGTCCTGATCCCCGCCCGGCGCCAGACACAGAACCCCGTGCGGCTTTCGCGTCGAATGTTCACCACATGTACCTATCGGCCAATGTGCGGCCCAAATGACGGCTCTCAGGGTCACAGATAGCGCCTTTTGGCCTGTTGTGATCACTGGGTGTACCAAACGGGCATGCATGAGCCGTTCAGGCCCTCGGATCGGCGTCAAGTTGGCCGTTATGTACGCCAGGTGAACATCACGCGGAGAGGAGTCCGTCGAGGATCCGCGGAAACGAGTCCACCGCGAGGGTCAGGTGGCCGTGCTCGGGGAGAAGGTGAGACCGGGCGGTGGGGATGTGCGCGGCGAGCCACTCCCCGTGGGCGAAGGGCACCATCCGGTCGTGGCCACCCTGCCAGACGTGGACGGGTACGCGAACGGAATCCAGGTCGAAGCCCCAGGGCTTGATGAACGCCATGTCATCGTCGAACCAGCCCCAATACCCCTCGCGCAGCGCGTCTCGCATTGAAGCGGCCACCCACTCCGCGAATTCGCCGGTCAGTGAACGGCGGTCGACCTCGTCGATGAGGTCCCCGAAGGCATCGGCGACCTGCGGGCCGGTGACCTTGACCAGCTCGGGCCACTCCCGTTCCTTGAACGCGATCAGCGCTTCCGGTCCCTCCAGCGCGGCGTCGAACTCCTCGACGTTTTCCGCGCCCATGCCGGCGGTCCAATCCAGACCCTCGGCGGGATACGGTGCCACCCCACCGATGAGGGCCACCGCCCTGACTCGCTCCGGCATGAGTGCCGCGGTGGCCAGGGCATGCGGCCCGCCGCCCGACCAGCCGATGACGTAGACCGACTCGGCACCGATGTGCTCCAGCACGGTTCTGACATCGTCGATCACATCGGCTACCGAGCGTCCCGGCCGACGGGTGGACGAGCCGTATCCGGCTCGGCTGAAGCTCACGTGGCGCAGTCCCCGCCCGGCAAAGACCTCCACCGCGGGATCGAACGGCAGTCCGGATGAGGGCGTGCCGAAATGGAAGAGGAGCGGGATCCCGTCAGGCGGTCCCGCCAGGTACAGGTCCAGGCTGCGGCCGTCTGGGGTGGGCAGGAAGATCGGTTCGGTCATCGGCTCTGGGAGCACACGGCCGGGCGAGGCCGCCCGTCCGGACCGAGGCTCATCAATCGAGCTTGAGCTGCGGCAGGACCCGCTCCCCGTAGGCGCGGATGAACTCCGCCTGGTTGCGGCCGACGTTGTGGACGTGGACCTCCCAGAACCCCATGTCCACGAAGCGCTGCAACGCGGCGACGTGCTCGTCCAGGTCGGCGCTGATGAGCATCCGGTTGGCATAGTCCTCCAGGCGGACCAGCTTCGCCATGCTGGCGAAGTCCTCCGGATTTCGGATGTCCTGCTTGGGGAAGGGCATGCCCCCGTTCGGCCACTCGCGCAGGGCCTGGGCCTCCGCCTCGGCCTGGGTGTCGGCCCACGACACGTGGACCTGGAGCAGCTTGGGCATGGCCTCCGGGTCCTTCCCCGACTCCCGAGCGCCCTCGGCGAACTTGCCCCACAGCAGGTCCAGCTTTTCGTCCGCCGCTCCCACCGTGATTAGGCCGTCCGCGTGCCGGCCCGTCCGCTTGGCGTTGTAGGGCCCGGCCGTCGCGACGTAGATGGGTACCGGTTCCTCCGGTCGGGTGTAGAGCCGCGCCGACTCGAGGGTGAAGTACTCCCCGTCGTGCTTGACCACGTCCCCGGAGAACAGCTTCGAGATGACCTCGATGGCCTCGAACAGCATGCTGCTCCGGACGCCGATCTCCGGCCACTCCCCGCCGATGACATGCTCGTTGAGCGCCTCCCCGGCGCCCAGGCCCAGCCAGAAGCGGCCGGGGTACATGGCCCCCATCGTGGCCGCGGCGTGGGCGATGACCGCTGGGTGATACCGAAACCCCGGAGTCGTGACCGCCGTCCCGAACGGCAGGGTCGTCCGCTGCCCCAGCGCACCCATGAAAGCCCACGCGAACGCGGCCTGACCCTGTTGCGGGGTCCACGGATGGAAGTGCTCGCTGACCATGAAGCCGGCCGAGAATCCGGCCGCCTCCGCCTGTTCGCACCACCCCAGCAGCTGGGTCGGATGAAACTGCTCGAGCATGGCCGCGTAGCCGATCTTCGTCATGACGCGAAGCCTACCCTGTAGAGTGAGCCCCGCAATCATCGGCTGCGGAGAATCGCCCTCATGACCTCCGACTCGGGCCCAGGCCCAACGCCCACGCCGCCCCCGACACCGCCCACATCTGACCAACCCCCGGCCACCCCACCTCTCGCCACCCCAGGCCCCCCGACCGGCACACTCGGCCCGCCTTCGGTCCCACCGCCCAGCAACGTGGGCAGCCGGCTCGCCGGCGCCCCGGCCTGGATGCAGGGCCTGGCTGCGGTGGGCACCTTGGTCATCAGCGTGCTGGTGGCGTTGCGTCTCATCCCGGACTCCCCGCTCAACCCGGGCCCCGCCGGATCGGTCACCCCGGAGATGGTGGAGGAAGCCCTCGCCCGCTCGGTGGTCCAGGTCCAGATGATGTCCGGGGGCACGATGGTGGCCTGGGGCTCGGGTACCGTGATCAGCGAGGACGGCCTCATTCTCACCAACGCCCACGTCGCCACCCCCGGCGACGTCGAGCTGGACGACCTGATCATCGCGGTCACCCAGCAGGCGGACACGCCACCCGAGCGCGCCTACCACGCCGAGGTGGTGGCGGCCGACTCGGTCCTGGACCTGGCCATCATCCGGATCACCGAGAACATGGGCGGCGGCCCGTACGACGGCGCGTTGGAGCCCATCCCGCTGGGAGACTCGGACTCGGTCGGCATCGGCGACGAGCTGATCATCCTGGGCTATCCCTCGGTCGGCGGCGACACGATCACCCTGACCTATGGCCATGTCTCGGGCTTCACGGCCAATCCCACCCTCGGCTCGCACGCCTGGATCAAGACCGATGCCACCATCCTCGGCGGCAACAGCGGGGGTCTGGCAGCCAACGCTGCGGGCGAGCTGATCGGGGTGCCCACCCAGCTGGGGGCCGGCGATACGGGCGAGATCGTGGATTGCCGCGTGGTGACCGATACCAACCGCGACGGGGTCATCGACGACGACGACGAATGCATCCCCCTGGGCGGCTTCCTGAACAGCCTGCGGCCCATCAACCTGGTCCGGGACATGCTGGCGGCGGTCGAGGCGGGTGTCGCCTATGAGCCGATCGGCGGGCTGCCCGATGCGGCCGAGGACCCCAACCCGGGGCCCACCACCTTCAACGTCGACGAGGTCACATTCGAGCGGCCGATCTTCACCGATGCCCAGCCGCCGGACGGCACCGACTTCACCCCCGAAGGCGACCCGGTGTGGCTGGCGTCGGGCGCGACCGAGCTGTGCGGATGGTGGGAGTACAGCGGCATGGCGGACGGGGTCACGTACGACGCGATCTGGAGCCTGGACGGCGAGATCCAGGAGGACGTTTCCTACCTAGAGGAGGTGTGGATCGGCGGCGAGAGCGGATCGTGGTGGGTCTGCGTCCTCCAGGAGAACGGCGTCACCGAGGGGATGTGGGACCTGGCTCTCAACGTGGAACGGGAGCTCATCACGGGCAGCTTCGTCGGGCTCGGCGACGACCTGGCCCCGGTGGTCCTCACCGTGTCGAACGACGGCCCCGAGACCATCTGCTACCTGTTCATCTCCCCGGTCACCTCGACCTTCTGGGGAGCGGACTGGCTGGGCGCGGAGCAGGTCATTGAGCCTGACGATGGGGTCACCGTGGAGCTGCCGCCCGCGAGCTACGACCTGAACGGGGTCGACTGCGACCTGGAAGACATCTTCCTCGACCAGCAGGAGATCCTCGCCGACACGGAGCTGACCTACTAGTTATCTGGCACCCTGTACCGATGGCGCGGGTGCTGACCCAGATCACGGAGCTGCCCAAGGTGCCCAGGCGGCCCGTCGTGGGCGCCACGTCCAACGGGAACGGCACAGCTCCGCACCACGCCCACGGGGAGGGGCCGCTGGTCGACGGCTTCGGGCGCACACTGCGGGCGCTCCGCGTCAGCGTGACCGATGCCTGCCAGTTCCGCTGCCTGTATTGCATGCCCTCGGAGGACATGACGTTCCTGCCCCACCGGGAGCTGCTCACCCCCGACGAGATCGAGCGCCTGGTGGGCCTCCTCGTCCGGCTGGGGATCACCAACGTGCGGCTCACCGGCGGCGAGCCGCTCGTCCGCCGTGAGCTGCCCGATATCGTGCGTCGCCTGGCCGCCATGGAGCCACTCGGCCTGACTGACCTGTCGCTGACCACCAACGGGTTCCTGCTCGAACGCCACGTTGCCGCCCTGGCTGACGCAGGCCTCCAGCGGCTGAACGTCAGTGTCGACTCGCTGGTGGCCGAGACCTTCCGCGACATCACCCGCCGCGATGCGCTGAACCAGGTCCTGGCCGGTCTCCGCGCCGCGGAGGCCTACCCCCAGCTGAGACCGATCAAGGTCAACGCCGTCGCCCTGCGTGACACCACCGACCGGGAGGTCCGGGCCTTCGCCGACCTGGCCCGCACGCGCGGCTACGTGGTCCGCTTCATCGAGTTCATGCCCCTGGACGGGGGCGGCCGATGGTCGCCCGACTCGGTCCTGACCGGAGCCGAGCTCAAGGCAGCCCTGGAGGCATCGGTCCCGTCGGACTGGCTTCCACTGGAGCCGATGCCGATGGCCGACCCGGCCCAGACCAGCCGGGTGTATCGGTTTGCGGATGGGGTGGGCGAGATCGGCTTCATCAACCCGGTCAGCGAGCCGTTCTGCGACGCGTGCGACCGGCTGCGGCTGACCGCCGAGGGGACCCTGCGGACGTGCCTGTTCAGCATCGACGAGACCGATCTGCGCGGACCGATGCGTGCCGGCGCCTCTGACGCCGAGCTGGAGGAGATCGTCCGTGAGGCGGCCTGGAACAAGGAGCTCAAGCACCACATCGGCGATCCGGGCTTCCGGCCCCCGCCCCGCAACATGTCCCGCATCGGCGGCTAAGGATTAGCGCATGACCGATGCGCGGTCCGCGGCGCAGCGCTGGGCCCAGACCTGGAAGCGCGCGTGGGAGGCGCGGGACGTGGAGGCAGTGCTGACCCTGTACGCCCCGAATTGCGAGTACTGGACTGAGCCGTTCCGCGAGCCGTATCGCGGCCTGGACGGCGCGCGGGAGTATGTGACCCAGTCGTTCGCCTCGGAGCACACGGTCACCGCGTGGTTCGGCGATCCGGTGGTCGACGGCAACCGGGCGGCCGTCCCGTGGTGGGCAACCCAAATCGAGAACGACGAGCCGGTGACCCTGGCCGGCATCTCGGTGTTGCAGTTCGACGCCGACGGCCTGGTGGTCGAGGAGTGGGACGCCTGGAATCAGGCCGAATCGATGCGTCCGCGGCCGCTGGCCTGGGGTGGCGGCTGACCACGCGGCTCGCGAATTGGCCCTCAGCCAGGAGGGCAACACGGCCCATCGGCCCACGCGCCCTCGCCTCACAGTCCTTCGTGACATCGTGTAGCGCGATAGCACGAAAGGCTGTGACACGGTGAGCAGCGCCCAGCCCATACCCACGCGCGGCCTGCTCCAGCGCGCGGTTGAGGCGTATGAGGTCAGCTCCTCGGCCGCGGCCGCCGCCCTGCTGGTCCTCTTCAACCTCGTCCCGCTGGGCGGTGTCCTGTGGCTGGGCTGGGACCTGCTCCTGATCTTGGCCCTGTACTGGGTCGAGAACGGCGTCGTGGGCGTCATCAACATCCTCAAAATTCTGCGCGCCGAAGGAACCGCTCCGCTTCTCGGCTGGACGGTGAACGGACGGCCGATCAGCGAGAGGAGCCCCCGGGCAGTGGCCGCGTTCTTCTCCTTCCACTACGGCCTGTTCTGGATCGTTCACGGGGTATTCGTCTTCACCTTGATCCCGGCGCTCGCCAGCGACCCGTCCATCGGCCCCAACGGAACGATTCCGGCTCCGCTGACCGGACCCAACCTCGATCTGGGGGTCTTGGCCCTGGGCACCATCGGTCTGTCCATCAGCCATGGCGTCTCGTTCTGGACGAACTACCTCGGGCGCGGCGAATACAAGACCCTATCCCCAGCCCAGGTCATGACCCAGCCCTACGGCCGGTTGGTGATCATGCATCTCACCATCCTGCTGGGCGCCTTCGTGAGCATCTTCCTGGGCACGCCGGTCGGATCGCTGCTGGTGCTGATCGTCGGCAAGACGGCGCTGGACCTGGCCTTCCACCTGCGGCAGCACCGACCGTTGGAATTGGCCTCCAGCGAAACCGCCTAGGGCCGCGGCGCGGCCACCGTCCCGGCGTCCTGGCGACCGAACAGGCGCCGCTGCCCGAATCGGCTGTTGACGAGCGCCACGCCGCCGATGATGAACGCAGTCCCGAGCAGGATCCGGGCATCCATCTGCTCGCTCAGCACCAGGACTCCCAGCACGATGCCGACCACCGGGAGGAGGTACGCGACCAGAGACGTCCGCGTCGCGCCCCACCGCCCCAGCAATCGGAAGAACGCGAGGTAGGCGAGGCCCGAGCCGAGGATCCCCAGCCAGAGGACGGAGATCACGGTGTCGGGGCGGACGACGGTCGCGAACGGCCGCTCCAGCACCAGTGCCAATGCCGCGGTGATGGCGAACGCGAACCCCACCTGGAAGACGGCCGCGATCATCGGTCGCAGCTCGCGGACGTTCCGGCGGGCGTATACCCCGCCCGCCGCATACGAGAGGGACGAACCGATGAGCGCGATCTCGCCGATCGGGTTGGAGCCGGATATGGCGGCCAGGCCCGGGCTGACGAGGATCACCACCCCGGCAAAGCCGATGGCCAGGCCGGCCAGCCGGTTGACCGTGATCGGTTCGTCGCGGAGGAAGATTGCCGCGATCACGATCACGAACAACGGCACCGACGCACCGAAGATGGCCGCCAGCGCCGAGTCGGTCGTTTGTTCGGCGAACGTGATCAGGAAGAACGGCAGCGCAACGCTGACGATGGACATGACGACCAGGTGGCCATACATTCGCGCGCTGCGGGGAAGTGGCTCGCGCGCCACCGCCACGACCGTCGCCAGGACGATAAGCCCGATCCCGAGGCGCAGCGCGATCAGCGTGAACGGCTCGAGGGTCTCGACCCCGATCTTGATGAACAGGTAGCTGCTGCCCCACATCAGGCCCAGGGCCAGGAAGATCAGCCAGTCGATGCGCGAGGTCGGCATTCCACCTGTCATAACCGCGGAATGATGACCGATGTGAGCTTCAGCCCTTCCTTATGAATGCCCCGTCACGGTCCGCCGCCCCGCCGCACTCAGGGTCGGGCGGAAACCCGCTTCCCGGATCCGTTCCGGCCTGCCGAGCAGGAACCCCTGGCCCATGTGCACGCCCAGAACCCGCAACGCCCGGAGATCGGCCTTTGACTCCACGCCCTCCGCGATGAGCGTGAAGCCCGCTTCGGCCGCGAAATGGACCATGGCCGCCACCAGCGCGCGGCGGGTGGCGTCTTCCGCCAGTCCCTGGACCAGCGCCAGGTCCAGCTTCACGTAGGCCGGTCGCGCCTCGAGGATATGGCGCAGGCTGGCGAAGCCCGCCCCGGCGTCGTCGACCGCCAGGCTGTAGGACGGGCCGAGGCGTCCCAGCGCCGAGGCGATGGACTCGTAATCGGTGACCAGCTCGTGCTCGGAAAGCTCGATCACCACCGGGCGTTGGGTCGAGCCCACGATCGCGGACAGGGTTTCGGTATCGGTCAGCAGGTGGGGTGAGCTGTTGATACTCAGCCAGCAGGCGGGTGGCAGGGCTGGTGAGGCGTCGATCGTGGCCTGCAAGGTGGCGACTTCCAGGTCGCGGAGCCGGTTCACGATCACGGCCTGGTGGAACAGGTGTCCGGTCGACACCGGGGCGTCGAATCGGCTGAGCCCCTCGTAGCCCACGATCTCACCCGACGACAGAGCACGGATGGGCTGGAATACCGGCCAGAACAGCCCGCGCTCCAGGACGGTGTCGAGGATCTCCGATGCCGTGGACCGCGCCTCGGCATCGGCCAAGCGCGGTCCCAGGGCCGTCGTGGCGTACTCCGCCACTTCGACCAGGATTGGGAACTCCTCGGAAATGGTGGCCCGGCCGCCGGTCGCCTGGCCCTGCCCAACCCCGAGCACGCCCAGCAGGCGGCCCTCGTGCACCAGCGGGACGTAGGCCGCGGTGCTGACGCCCGCCGCGGCCACCGCCCGCGAATAGCCTTCGTCGTCGTCACGTACCGCCCAGCCCGTGATCCACGGGCCGTTGGCCGCCATCCGGCGCATGTACTCGTTGCGGTGGTCGGGGAGCGTGTTGCCCTGGGTCAGGGCGGGCGGCAGGTTCTCGCCCCGGATGGCGAGCAGGACCGAGCGACCGTCCTCCGTGAACCACGTCAGCGAGGCGGTGTGGACGGCCGTCCAGCGCGTGAGGGCGTCGATGAACGCGGACGCGATCATGAACGGGTCGTCGGCCGACCGAATCCGGGTCATCTCCTGGAGCAGGTGACGACGGCGGTCCATGAATCGCTCGAGAATCCCGCCCAGCACGGAGCCGAATAACGTGCCGACCGCAATGGACGCCGCGGCGATCATCGTTACGGCGGTCACCGGCCCCTGCAGCGAAGCTCCCATGGCCAGGGCCGCCAGGGCAGCCACTCCCCACAGGACCGCGGTGACCGGCTGGGTGACGATGCCCACGAAGCCGGCCACCACCACGCCGACCAGCACGATCAGATCGCCGTGGAATTCTCCCGTGGACGCCGTCCAGCCCGCCGCGCCCAGGACGGCGAATCCGGCCGGCCAGGTGATCAGGCTCAGCTGGAGGAGTCGGTCGGGTGAGATGGGATGACCGATCCGCTCCAGCAGCACGTCGGTGGCGAGGTGGATCGCCGCCAGGCCGCTCAATGTGAGGAGAAGCGATGGCGTTCCCAGGTCCAAGAGCGCGCTTACCAGCGGGACCGCGACGAACACCGCCGTCACCGGGCGCGCCAGGTAATGGCGCAGCAGTCGGCGAATGCCGGTCGGATCGGCCAGCGTCTCGCCGATGGCGAGCCCGGCCAGCACCGCATGGGAACGGGTTACCGCGGCCATGGCCCGATCGTACGACCGCACCGGACCGTATCCGAATCCCCCACACGAGTCACCCAGAAGTACCCGACCTGAGGCGCTCAGCGGAGCAGCCCACCCTATGCGTGACACCCTTTCGTGGTACCCGTGCTCGGCGAGGCCGGCTACCACGCTACCGCCATACCACGAAGGGGTGTGATACGCGACTTCGGCGGCCAGAGAGCTCGGGAGCCCGCCGGTTAGGAAGCCAAAAGGGCCGCCCCACAGCCAGGGCGGCCCTCAGGCAACAAGACGGCTCGAGCTAGGCGGAGGTTCCCTCCGCGGAGCTATCCGTTGAGCCGTCAGGTGAGCTTGGCGGGCCGAAGAAGAACGGGCGATCCGGTCCCGGGCGACCCGGTCCCGGGCGGCCGTCACGCTCGCCCCAATTCCCGATGCCCCCCTCGTTCAGCCAGGTCTCCAGCCGCGCGGAGATCGCATCGGCCTTGTCCTGGGTGATGGTGCCGGCTTCGACCGCCGCGTCGAGATCGGCCTTGGCGGAAGCAAGGGCGGCCGCGACGACATCGGCGTAGTCGACACCCTGGGCCTCGGCGACTTCCTCGAGCGTGGAATCAACCAAGGCCTCGCGAAGCTCGCTGACCTCCATGCCCAGGGACTTGGCCGCGGACTCGAACACGCCGGACATGAACTCGACCCGCGCGCCGTGGTGTGCCCCGTGCCGGAGGTGGAAGCCGATGAACGCGCATCCGGTGCCGTCCCGGTTGTTGATCCGCTCGATGGCCGCGGCGCCCTGATCCTCGGTCAGGTCGCCGTTCTCGACGGCCTGGTTGACGGCGGCAATGGCTGCGGCCTTCGCTGCGGGGGCCAGCTCATCGGTCCCCACGCCCAGCTCCTCGGCAAAGGTGTCGAGGAAGACTTGGCAGTACTCGCCAGTCGCGCCGGATGTGTCTTCGCCGACCGCCAGCAGCAGGTCGTCGCTGGCAGTCGAGCCCGGTGCGGCCAGCACTGAACCGATGAGGGTGCCGCCCACCATGGCCGCGGTGATCAGGGCGGCCGCGCCGCCCAGGAGCTTGACTGGCTGAGACATCGTTCCGTGCTACCTCGTTGGGGAGTGCCTTTGTGTTGGTGCCCTCCCTGGCAACCCGGACTTTCCCCGCTCGCGGTGAAGATCGCGTCAAGAGTCGCGGCGAAACGTCGTGGGCCTCAGTCGTCCACGGCCGTCGGCTCGTTGTTCACCAGGTGTACAGATCGGTCAGCCTGGCGCTGCCGCGGCGCTCACGAAGGCCGATTCCGGGCGGAAATGTCCATGCCATGAACAACACCGACCATTAGGGGCCCTTCCGGCCTCGCCGCTCCGTTTTCGTGACCGATGCGTACATCTGATGTACATCGCGAAAGAACCCACGTCACCTTTTGGGCATTTCTCCACCCTTTACGACCAAGATGGTGATCGTGGCAGCCACGGCCAGTGGGACACAGGAGGTCGAGGCGGTCTACCGCCAGGAAGGCGACCGCCTGTGGCGAGCGCTGGTCGCGTTCGCTCGCGACCCCGACCTCGCCAGTGACGCAGTCGCCGAGGCCTTCGCCCAGGCCCTCCGCCGCGGAAGTGGCATCAACGACCTTCCAGCATGGGTCTGGCGCGCGGCCTTTCGTATTGCCGCAGGTGAGCTGAAGCACCGCCCAATGGGTATCGACCGAATCCCGGACCGAGGGTATCTCCCGCCGTCGGCCGATTTGGATCTGCTGCACGCCCTGGCGAAGCTCCCCGACAAGCAGCGCGCGGCCGTCATCCTCTTCTACTACGCCGATGCCCCGGTGCGAGAAATCGCACGTCGGACGGGGATGTCCCAGCTCTCCGTGCGAGCCAATTTGAGCCGCGGTCGCAAGCGGCTGAAGGAACTACTAGGTGATACCGATGCCTGACCTCCGCGAACGTTTTCGCAGCCTTGACCGGTTGCCCGCGCCCGACCTGTGGTCGGAGGTGGCTGACCGGGCGGAAGCGCCCCAGAAGACGAACTGGGCGTTCGCCGCTGGCGCTGCGGCGGCGGTTCTGGCGCTGGCCGTGATCGTCGGTCTGCAGCTTCGCTCAGGTGTCCTGGTGGGAGGCCCGGGCCCCAGCGAAACCGCTTCCCCCGCGACATCGGCCGAAGCGACCCCCTCAGCCCAGCCTTCGCCATCGGTCCAGCCCTCGGTTGAGCCGTCCCCGTCGTCTGATCTGCCGCCGTTCACCTGCGACCTGCCGATCACGCTCGCTGCGGTCGGCAGCGACTTCCACCCGCTGGTCGCGCAGGACATTCGGGTCGGGACTCACGATGGGTACGACCGGATCGTGTTCGAGTACGACGGCGGAACGCCGAACCTGGAGCTCGACCTCGCTCAGCCGCCGTACGTTCGGGACCCGAGCGGCCTGCCGCTGACGGTCGCGGGATCACCGGTGTATCGAATCACCCTGACCGGCGCCACGAAGTGGGACACCCAGACAGGCGAACAGCCGTACCAGGGCCCGACCAACTTCGAGCCTGGCTACGCGCAGATCGTCCAGTTCGTCGAGTTCGGTGACTTCGAGGCCACCCACAACTGGTACCTCGGGGTCAATGGCGGGGAGTGCCTGCGGGTCTTCCAACTGACAGATCCCAGCCGCGTCGTCATCGACGTCCAGCACTAAGGGCGCGCTTCACGAGGCGCCCGGGGCCCTGTCCCCGGGCGCCTTACCCCTGGGTGGTATCCTTAGGAGCCCCGAGTCAGGGGCATTCGCATCGCGGCTCCTCCGATCACTCCTTCTTTGGTCCGGCGAGACCCGATCGCTGAGGCCGCGCGGAAGGAGTGTCTTTATGATCCGGAGCCCGCGGTGCCGATAAGGCCAGCGCACACCCGCCTGGGCCGCCGCGTGCCCGATCTCCAGCTCCTCCAGCGTGCCCCGGGCACCATCGCTGATCTGATCGAGATCCTCGATCGCCGTCTGGCGGAGGAGCAGCGGCCCGAAGAGCGCCTGCGAATGCTCCGCGAGGCTACGAACCAGATCACCCGCACCGCGAACGACGCCATCCAGGCCTACCGCCGTGCCCGCGCCGCCGTCAGCGCGGAACTCGAGATGCCCGACGGGGATTGGCCCCACGCTCGCAAGATGAGCGCCCAGCTGGATCTCGCCCGCGCGGACGTGCTGGAGGCGCTTGAGCAGACGAGCCACCGCTATTCGTGGGCCGAGCCGTGGACCAAGGGCGAGGTCGGAACCGCGAATGGCGGATCGGTCCCAGCCACCGCTTCCGCGAGGGCTCAGGCGGCCGTTCCGGATCGGTAAGGGCCCAATCCGGGTCGGAAAACGGCCATTTCGGGCCGGTAGTGGTACCCTATGGGCCTTCATCGGCTTCTCCGATGGACTTCGCGTAGTCGTTGGTTCCTCTTCGAGCCGGCTGTGTGAGGCAAGTGTTGGTTCGAGGAGACAGAGGTTTTTGGAATGACTACCGGAACGATCAAGAGAGTTATCTCGGAGCGCGGCTTCGGGTTTATCGGCGGCCCCGACGGGAAGGAATACTTCTTCCACAAGAACGAGCTCGCCGCTTCCCTGGACTTCGACCGCCTGGTTGGCGGCGAGTCCGTGGCCTTTGAGGTTGAGTCCAGCCCCAAGGGTGACCGCGCCGTGAAGGTCCAGGCCGCCTAGGCCCCGACCCACTCGCAACTGGAACGCCCGGTCTTCGGACCGGGCGTTTCGCTTTCAGGGCAGAGCGCGACGACGCCGCGCGAACTGCGGGCATGTACACGTGGTGTACGTATCGGCCAACTTTGACCGCCCGAGCGCTCAGGAAGCCTCTCCGAGGCCCGCGATCTGGCCGAAATGTTCAGGACGTGACGAATTTCGGCCGCGCAAGTGCCCAAGCCACGCGGAATCCGAGCCTGCTTGGCCGATGTGTACACGTCGTGTACAGCGGGCCACCGCCATTCGACGATTCGCCCCCACTTTCCGGGGCGCGACGGAACCCGCGACGGGGCGGGCCTACCAGCGCTCCCGGTGAACCACGGCCTCGAGCGGCTTGCGGCCACCTGGCTTGTTCGGCGCGGTGAGCACCGACGAGTCGGCCGGATACCCGAACGACAGCAGATAGTGACACCGCTGCCCCTCCGGCAGGCCGAGCACCTGCGCGGCGAGGTCGAAGTCGAACACCGTTGCCGGCGCGCTGCCGATCCCCAGCTCCCATGCCGCCAACACCATGTTCTGGGCTGCGCGGCCCAGGTCCCACAGCAGCGAGCGTGATCCGCGCCCGCGGTCATCGGGCGCGACGAGGGCCACCGCGACGGGTGCGCCCGCCAGGTGGTCCGCGTATCGCCCCACCCCGGTGAGCTGGTTCAGTACCTCACGGTTCGTCACCGAGATGAACGCCCACTTCTGCTCATTCTTGCTGCTGCCCGTCCGGCGGCCGGCGTTCAGGATGCGATCGAGATGCTCGTCAGCCAGCGGCCGGTCGGCGAACCGCCGGACGACCCGAACCGTGTTGATCGCGTGCCAGGTCTCCATTTCCGGGCCCAGTGTAGAAAGTCACCGGCCGAGCGTTTGTACACGTGGCGTACGTATCGGCCAAAGTTGACCGCCTGAGGCGTCCGGAAGCCCCTGATCTGGGCCGGAATGTTGACGACGTGACCAAATTGGCCCCGCAGGAGCCAAAACCAACGCCGCACCGGAGGGTTCTTGGCCGATGCGTACACGTGGTGTACAAGAGCCAGCGGGGCCTTCACATCTCCTGAATGGGCGGACCGATAGCATCTGCCCCACACATGGCGCGCCCGAATAGCCACTCCCGCCCGAACGGCCCCGGGGCGCACAAGCCGCGGATCCTGATCGTCGAGGACGAGCCGCAGCTGCGCGCCCTCCTGCGCCTGTACCTGGAACGAGAGGGCTACGCAGTGACCGACGTCGGTGACGGCGCCGCGGCCCTGGTCGCCTACGACGCCCAACCGCCCGACCTGGTGATCCTCGACCTGATGCTCCCCAGGATGCAGGGCGAGACGGTGCTCGAGGAGCTGCGCGACCGCGGATCGGTCCCGGTGCTGATCACCTCGGCCAAGCGGACCGATGCCGACCGGATCGCCGGCCTGCGGCACGGGGCCGACGACTACCTGGGCAAGCCGTTCAACCCCCACGAGGTGACCGCCCGGGTGGCAGCCATCCTGCGGCGCGCGGCGCCATCGGGTGGGAATGGGCATAACCTGACCGATGAACCGATGCTGTCGCTGGCCCGCGGACGCCTGGCGCTGGATCCGGCCACTCGCCGGTACACGTTGGCGGGGGAGGGGACCGATGCCGCCCGGTCAGGGCGGCTGACACCGGGCGAGGCCCGGCTGCTGCTGGCCCTGGCTCGCCGCCCGGGGAGCGTCCTGACCCGCGAGCAGCTGCTGGAGGCCGTGGCGCGGCGGCCGGACGAGGTGTTCGAGCGGGTCGTGGACGTCCACGTGGCCAACCTGCGCCGCAAGCTGGGGGACGACGCGGCGGACCCGTGGCTGATCGAGACGGTTCCCCAGGCCGGGTATCGGCTGGTGGCCAGCCGGGACGCGGAATGACGACGGCCCTGCCGCCCACCACGGGGAGCACCCGCTCGCCCGCGGCGCCCACCCTTGCCGCTACCGGCATGCCCCTCGCCCTGCGCCTGGGCCTGGTCCTGTCGGCCGCGGTGCTGGTCGTCTTGCTCCTGACGGGTGCGGTTGTCAACCGGGTGGTGAGTCGGTCGTTCGATGACGTGGTGATCGCCCAGCAGCAGGAGCAGGTGGACACCACCGCGGACGCATTGGGCGAGTTGCTCCGCCAGGGAGGGACGCTGCGCGAGGCCCGATCGGTCCTGACCCGCCTGTCGCGGAGCCTGCACGGCCCGGTGACCGTGTACGGCCCCGAGGGCGCCGAGATCTCGCACTTCGGCCCGCAGAACCTCCCGGCCGGAGAGTCCCGCGGGCTTGATGCGCCGGTGATGGTGGGTGGCCAGGAGGTCGCGACAATCACGGCCATCGTGGCGGTCCAGAACCCCGAGCAACCGTTCCTCCGCCTGTTCAACGGGGCGTTGCTGGTGTCGGGGCTGGTGTCCCTGCTCATCATCGCGGGGCTGTCGGTATGGATAGCGCGTCGACAGACGCGGCCGTTGCAGGACGTGGCCGCCGCCGCTTCCCGCCTGGAAGGCGGCGACCATGCGGCGCGGGCCACCGGCGGCGGCGACCGCGAGTCGCAGGAGCTGGCCGGTGCCTTCAACACCATGGCCACGCGGCTGGAACAGACGGAGTTGCTCCGCCGCCGCGCGGCGACCGACATGGCCCACGACCTGGCCACCCCCGCCACCGTGCTGGAGGGGCAGTTGCAGGCCATGATCGACGGGGTCGTGCCCAAGAATCGTGCCAACTTGGAGGCCGCGCGCGCGTCCGCCTCCGCACTCGGGAGCGTGATCGTCCAGCTCGGGGAGCTGGCCAGCGCCGAGGCCGCGCCCCTCCAGGCACGCCCCGAGCGGGTCGAGGTAGCCACCATCCTGGCCGAGGCCGCTTCCGCGCTCGACGGCCTGTACCGCGAAAGAGGCGTGAAGCTCGAGTTGGAGCCCGTGGCGCCGGAGCTCGCGGCCTGGGCCGACCCCGCGCACCTGGGCCGCGCTCTGCGCAACCTGATGACCAATGCCGCCCAGCACGCCCCGAGCGGGAAGACCGTCCGGGTCACCGCCACCTCCGTCGGAGAGGGCAACGACCGGGTTCAGATCCGGGTCATCGACCAGGGCCCCGGCATCCCCGCCGAGGACCTCCCGCACATCTTCGAGCGCTTCTATCGATCCGATCCAGCCCGCGCCGCTCAGCCCGGCGCCGGCACAGCGGCCGGCGCCGGCATCGGTCTCACCATTGCCAGGGAGCTATTGACTCCAAGCGGCGGAGCCATATCGGTCGAGCGAACCGGCCCGGATGGGACAGTCATGGTCATGGATCTGGCTTCCCTTGGGTAAACCACAGGCTATGAGAGCCGGCTATACTATCTGGATATGAGAACCATCACGGCTATGGACCTGCGGCGCAAGATGGGGGAGTGGCTGGACCGCGCCTCGGCCGGGGAGCGGATCGTGATTGAGCGCGACCACCGACCCATGGCAATCCTCGTCCCGTACGAGGACGGGACTCGCCTGGACCAGCCCGATGAGGAGATGATCAAGCGCCGATTGGCTGCCCTCGACCGTCTGGAGGCCTTTGCCAAGCGGATGGCGATCGCCCACCCGCCGAAGCCGGGTGACCTCGACGCGGCCGCTTCGATTCGGTGGGAACGCGACCACGGACATGGGGAGCATGGATGAAACCGCTGATCGTCGACGCCTCGGCCGCAGTCGCGCTGATTCGCCACGAGGTCGCGGAGTGGGAAATCCGCCGCATCCTCGGAGACCATCAAGGACCCATTTTGGTGCCGGCGTTCTTTTGGCTGGAGGTGATCAACAGCCTCATTCGGCGTCACGGCTGGGCGGGCGGTGCGGTCCTCGAAGCTGTCCGTGAGCTGGACGAATTGGGTATCAGCGCCGTCGAAACGGAGGGCGTATCCCGGGTGATGGTCATCGATCGTGCCGAGAGACAACGCCTCACCGCCTACGATGCGGCCTACCTCGTCTTGGCCGAAATCGCGGATGGGAAGGTGTTGACGACAGATATGGACCAGGCGCGGGCCGCGGGCCGCCGCGCGATCCTGGTGGATAGCGGGGGGCGAATCTCCGAGCTACCGCCACCCTACGAGGTCGAGCCGACCTGGCCTACGTGGCGGGGAGCGGCGGCCTACCTCGGGGAGTTGCGTCGCAGGGCAGCCGAGGCTTAACGGCTGCGGCGGGCTAGGTGCCGGCGAAGAACGCGTTGATGGCCGCGGTGTCGTCGGAGAAGGCCCAGCGGGCGGCGATCTTCCCGTCGCGGATGTGATAGATCTCCGCGACCCGGTACGTGAGACTCCGGCCGCCCATGTTGGCCGTAGCCGTCACCAGCGCAATGGCGTGATCGTCGTTGGCCACGATGTCATGGAGATCGCCGGTGATGTTCCACCCGGGCATGGCCGAGGCATAGCGAGCGGCGAGGGCTTCCTTGCCCATGATGGGCTCGGCGCGACCGATTTCGTACCATTCGACGTCATCGGCAAGGAATTCGGCCGCTGCTTGCGCGTCGCCGCGATTGAAGGCGTCCAGAGCCTGACGAAGCAGCGCTATGGACGCATCGGATGTGCGCTTCATGGTTGCGGCTGATTGCTCGGTCATCGGTCTATCTCCTAGGCTCCTGGCGGGCGGAATGAGGGGGACAACTTCGTAGCGGCGTCGAGGTCCTCGGCGGTCATGAGCGGAATGCTCCGCACGCTTGAGGCTCCGGACGCGCCGATGGTGAGGCTGACAGCCGCCGCGGCGGCGTGGCTGGGCAAGTCGACGATCGCGTAGAAGTCGTCCTTGCCGAAGCCCCAGTACAGGGATTCGAACGAGCCGCCCACGGACTCGACAACCTGGCGGGCCGCGTCGCGCCGGCCGGATCCGCCCTCTTGGAGCAGGCCCTTGGCGCCCTCCGCGGTGTAACGGCCGATGAAAAGGTACTTGGCCACGGATCACCTCTGGTAGCGGGATGGGTACGGTACAACGCGGCGCCACTGGTCATCCCCGATGGGCGGCGTGGGGGTGCCTGGCGCCCGCGACCCGCTTCAAATCATTCAGTCGGGCGCGTCGGATCCAGGATCGTCAGCTGGGTGAACGAGGACCGATAGAAGCCGCGGTCGCGGGTCAGCAGCCGCTCCGCATTGGCGACGGCATGGGCACCGATGATGAGATCGGGGAGGATCCGTCGACGGGTTCCGCCCGTCGCCCGATAGCGCCGCCAAGCCAACCCGGCGCCAAGTGCCGCGTCCCGATCGACGCCGTCGTAGCCCACTTCGAGCCCATCCAGGGCACCCGCGGCGGCCACCGGATCATCGAACGCAGCCGCCACCTCGGCCCACACCACGTCGCACGCGACCAGGCTGCCCTCCGCCAGGCACCGGCGCAGAGCCCCGCGGGAGGACGGCCCGAAGCGCGGGTCGGCGGCAAAGACGTCCAACAGGACGCTGGTGTCCACGGCCGTGATCATCCGCGGCCGCGCGTGCGCTCGATGAAGGCGTCCACCGGCTCGGGGAGTTTCAGGATTCCCCACGCCGCATCGACCGGATCGAGCGTCTGGGCCTTGCGGGCGACGAGCCGGCCAGCTTCGGCCTCGAAATCGAGCACCGCGCCGGGCTTGATCCCCAGACGGGCACGCAGCGGCTTGGGAATCGTGACCTGACCCTTCTCGGAAACGATGGCTTTCATACCGAGAGAGTATGGATTCCTACCGAGCCTGTCAATATTGGTGATACGCTACTCCGGGTTGTCCTCGCCCACGGCAGCCAACGCCACGAGCCGGCTGGTGCCTGCGGCGCCTCGAACCTAATTGACCGATACGCCCAGCGACGCCTCAGCGTCCGATACCGCCTCGTGAATCATGTCGCCGTAGGGCGTCCCCTGGCCGGGGAAGTGGCCGCTGATCCGATCGATGACCGGCATCACGATGTCCCGCGGGCCCAGCTTGCCAAGAGCCCGGATGGCCGCCGCGGCCTCCGCCGGCTCGCTGCGGATCTGCCCATCCTCGGGAATCACCCAGTCGACGACCGCGGCCGTGGCCTGCTCGCCCCCCAGCTCGCCGAGCGCCTCCACCGCGGTGACACCAAACGGCGCCGTCAACCGGGTGAGCGGCTCCACGGCGCGCGGATCCCCCAGCCGGCCCAGGGCTTCCGCCGCGGCCATGCCCACCTCGGGAAGGTCGTCGAGGGCCGTGATCAACGGCTCCACCGCCCGCCGGTCACCGGCCCGGCCCAGGATGCCGGCGATGGCAGCCCGAACGTTGGGATCCTGCGATGCGGCGCGGACATCGGGATGGGCCTGGCGGAGCGCCATGACCAGGATGTCCACGGCCTCGGGCGTCAATGCCAGCAACGAGACGGCGGCCACGTCGCGGAGCGACTCGTCCTGGAGGGCGTCGATCAAGGCGGGAGCGGCCTGCTGGTCTCCGAGCCCGCCCAATGCCTCGGCCGCCTCCCGGCTGCGCGACGGATCCGGCCCCCGGAGCGACTCAACCAGAGCGGCAACGTCCCGCTTGGACTCGAGCTTCTTGATGCTCGGCGGCCCGAATAGTCTCAATCGATCGGTCCTCCTGATCGGCTTGGCCTCAGCCCCGAGCATAGCGGGGCAACGACCGTCGGGCCGACGGGGGATCGTGGACCCGGATTGACACCCAAATAGACACGTGTCAGCATTCGAGCCATGGCAACCCGCGTGAAGCGAACCTACAACCTCGCCCCGCGGACGGTTCACGCCGTCCGCGAGCTGTCAGACCGGTACGCGGTGGCGCCGTCCCAGGATGCGGTCGTGGAGCTCGCCGTTGACGAGCTGCGACGCCAGGTCCAGGAGCGCGAAGAGTCCGAGGCCTGGGAACGAGCCGCCGTGGATCCGGCATTCCGAAACGAGAGTCTGGCCCTGGAGGACACGTTCCGCGCTGCCGATCTCGAGACGTGGCCAGCAGAGCCCGTCTGACTGGCCGTCTGCGGTGGGCGACCGTCATCGTTGACCTCGAGCCAACGCAGGGCCACGAGCAGGCAGGAAGCCGCCGCGCTCTGGTTGTCTCCTACGAACCATTCCACAGGTCTGGGCTGCTGACCGTCTGCCCCATCACGGCGTCGCGCGCCGACCCTCGGTATCCGGGCGACGTCGCCATTCCGATCGGGGAAGCTGGGCAGACGCGAGATGGCGTCATCGTTTGCAGCCAGCTACGGACCATCTCTGCCGAGCGCGTGCGGACCCCTGCGCTCGGCTCCCTGACCGATCCCGCCCTGCGCCGGCAGGTCCGCCGCGCCCTGGCCCACCATCTCGGCCTGGACGTCCCCGCCATCGCGGACGGCGCCTAAGGCTTGACAGGTGACCAAGCGGTCACCTATAGTCTCGCCAATGGACGAGGTGTTCAGAGCCCTGGCCGATCCGACCCGGCGAGCCCTGCTCGACGAGCTCTTCCGCGAGGATGGGCAGTCATTGCGGTCGCTCAAGGGGCGCTTCTCGATGACGCGCTTCGGCGTCATGAAGCACCTGCGGCTGCTCGAGGAGGCGGGCCTGGTGGTGACCCGGCGCCGCGGGCGCGAGAAGCTCCACTTCCTGAACCCGGTCCCCATCCGACTCATCCATGACCGATGGGTGAGCAAGTACGCCGAGCCCTGGGTCTCAGCCCTGACCGGGCTCAAGAGCCAATTGGAGGAATGACCGATGGAGAAGATCTACGAGATCTACATCAAGACCACACCCGAGCAACTCTGGCAGGCGATCACCGATCCCGAGATCCGGCCCAAGTACCACTTCGGCACCCGGCAGAACTCCGACTTCACGCCCGGCTCGCGCTTCGAGATGAGCCACCCCGGCGCCGAGGGGCTGCTGGGCGAGGGCGTCAACCTCGAGGTCGACCCCCCGCGCCGGCTGGTCCAGAGCATGGTGGCGCTGTGGTCCGACGACGCGAAGGCGGAGGGCACCTCGCGCATCACCTGGGAGATCGAACCGGTCGGCGATTCGTGCCGGCTGACGGTGACCCACGACCAGCTGCGCGAGGGCGCCAACGAAGAGCTGTACGGCGGATGGCCTCAAATTCTGTCCGGCCTCAAGACGTGGCTCGAGACCGGGGAGCTGCTCACCACGCCGGGATCGCTGCTGTACAGCCAGACAGCGTAGGCCGATGACGTACACCGCTGATCCGCGGGTCGATGCCTACATCGATGCCCTGCCGAACTGGCAGCAGGACATCTGCCGTGAGGTCCGCGACCTGGTCCACGTGGCCGAACCGGGGGTCATCGAGACGATCAAGTTCACCAACCGCCCGTACTTCGTCCTGGAGGGCAACATCTGCGCGCTCCTGGCGGCGAAGGACCACGTCAACGTCTTCCTGTACGACGGCGGGATCGTCCCGGATCCGGAGGGGATCATCACCGGCGGTCAGGACAATCAGACTGGCCGGACCGTCGCCATCCGTCAGGGCCAGGCCGCCAACGCACCCGCGCTCAAGGCGATGTTCAAGCAGATCATCGCCAACAACCGAGCCGGCGGCTGGCGGAAGCTCAAGCGCAACCCGTAGGCGTTCCGGCCAAATGCACCGATAAGCCCGAAGTAAGTCTAGATCCCTAGGCTTGATCTGGCTATGTCGCTAGACTATGATCGTTGAAGCGCCGGGCGCTCATCCATCGGATCCGCTTCGCGGCTGCGGAACGAGGCATTCGGTGCGGACTCAACCGACAGGGGAGCCAGCACGAAATCTGGGAGGTGGGTGGATTGTCCTTTGCCGTCCCGCGACATCGCGATATCAGCGAACGGACAGCCGAGGCCATCATGCGTGAACTGGAATCGATCTTCGGCGAGGGCTGGTGGCGGCCATGAAACGCTACACGGTTCGTGCTCGCCGCTCTGGTGGATGGTGGGCCTTGGATGCAGAGGGCATCCGCGGGGTGCACACCCAGGTCCGCCGTATCGACCAGGCTGAGGACATGGCCCGAGATGCCATCGCGGGCGTGCTGAACGTTGCTCCCGACTCCTTTGAAGTGATAGTGGTTCCCGAAATGCCCGACACGGTCCGTGCCATCGTCGACCAAGCGACCGCCGCAAGATCCCAGGCCGCGAAGGCCCAGGATGTCGCCGGTCAGCTGACCCGCCAAGCCGCGCGACGTCTGGTGGAGGAAGGGCTCACCGTTCGTGATGCCGGCGTTCTGCTGGGCGTCTCCCACCAACGGATCGCGCAACTGCTTCAGTCCGGCTAGGCCGCCGCGATCGGCCGACCGATCACCACCGGATGGGCCAGTCGCGCGAACAAGTCGTGCGGCGCCGACCCGTGTGGCATAGGCTAGGCCGTCTGATCCCAATGCCCGGGGGTCGCTCGGAGGAGGTCCCAGTCGATGGACGCACGCATTCCATTTGTCACCCGCCGCAGGGCTGCCTGGCGCCCGCTGGCCATCGCATTCAGCGCCCTGCTTGTGCTCGGCGCCTGCGCCTCGCCGTCACCGGACGGCGGAGCTGGCGGCACGCTCAAGGTCTTCGGCGCCTTCGCCACCCAGATCGAGGAGCCATGGGATGGCGTCATCCACGCCGCGCTCCAGGCGGAGGCCGACGCCGGGCGCATCGAGTACACCTTCGCCGATGACATCGGCTACGCCGGTGACATGGAGCGAGTACTGCGCGAGACGGCGGAGCAGGACCAGCCCGACATCATCTTCGGCGACGCCTTCGGCAACGAGGAAGCCGTGCGCGCCGTGGCGGCCGACTACCCCGATATCGCCTTCGTGTTCGGCTCCGGCGGTGGGCCGGCCGAGCCGAACTTCTCGGTCTTCGACAACTGGATCCATGAGCCGGCCTACCTGGCCGGCATGATCGCCGGCGGCGTGACCCAGACCAACGTGGTGGGCGTCGTGGGCGGCTACCCGGTGCCCGAGGTGAACCGCATCGTCAACGCCTTCATCGCCGGGGCGCAGGAGACGAACCCGGATGTCGAGGTCAAGGTCACCTTCCTCAACAGCTGGTTCGATCCCGCCGCGGCCAAGGAAGCGGCCCTGGCGCAGGTTGGTGCCGATGCCGACGTCCTGTTCGCGGAGCGCTTCGGGGTGATCGAGGCGGCGCAGGAGAGGGACCTGGTCGCCATCGGCAACATGAGCGACCAGCAGTCGCTGGCGCCGGGTCACGTCGTGACCAGCGTGACCTGGAACATGGTCCCAACCGCGAAGTACGTCATTGACCAGGTCCTGGCCGGCTCGTACACCGCCCAGGACCTCAAGGACTTCTCGATGGTGGCCAAGGGCGGCGCCGCATTGGCGTCGATCAACACCGAGGTCCCCGGCGGCGTGCCGGACGACGTGGCCGCCCTGGTCGCGGAGCGGGAGGCGCAGATCAAGGCCGGAACCTTCCGGGTCGACATCAACGAGGCCACCCCGCCGGGCTCGGTGGTGCCCGGCTAGCGGTCCCAAGATGGGCGTAGGTGGCGCGCCGGCCGGCGCGTCACCCGGCGTCTCACCCGGCGCGCCGGCACTCGCGCTCCGCGGCATCACCAAGCGCTTCGGGGACCTCGTCGCCAACGACCGGATCGACTTCGAGGTCCGGGCCGGGGAGGTCCACGCCCTCTTGGGCGAGAACGGGGCGGGGAAGACGACCGCCATGCGGATCGCGTACGGGCTGACCCATCCCGACGCCGGTCAGATCCTGGTGAGGAACGAGCTAAAGGCCATCCGCTCGCCGCGCGACGCGATCGAGGCGGGCGTCGGGATGGTGACCCAGCATTTCGCCCTGGTGCGGCCGATGACCGTGGCCGAGAACCTGGTCCTCGGTCGGGGCAGCACGCTCCGGCTCGACCTCGACCAGGCGCGGCGCCAGACCGAGGAGGCGTCCGCGCGCCTCGGCATCAAGGTGGATCCCGCCGCCAGGGTCGCGGACCTGTCGGTGGGGGAGCAGCAGCGGGTCGAGATCCTCAAGGCCCTCTCCCGCGAGTGCCGCATCCTCATCCTCGACGAGCCCACCGCGGTCCTGGTCCCCGACGAGGTGCAGGCCCTGTTCGCCACCCTCCGCCTGCTGGTCGGCGAGGGGATGTCCGTCGTGTTCATCAGCCACAAGCTGGCCGAGGTGCGGGCCATCAGCCACCGGATCACGGTGCTCCGCCGCGGCGAGGTGGTGGGCATGGTGGACGGGCAGACCGCCGAGCGCGAGCTGGCGCGGATGATGGTCGGTCGTCCGAGCTTCGGGGTCGAACGATCACCCGATGCCAGCCAGGCTGCCCACGAGCCGATCCTCCGCATCCGCGACCTCCACGCCACGGGCACCCAGGGGCTGCCGGCGCTGACCGATGTCTCCCTGGACGTCGCCGCGGGCGAGATCGTGGGCGTGGCCGGGGTGTCGGGCAACGGTCAGACCGAGCTGGTCGAGGTCCTGTCCGGGATGCGGCGCCCGACCGGCGGGTCGATCACCGTGGGCGACACCGAGGTGACAGCCGCCAACCCCACCGCCGTGATGGCCGCCGGCGTGGGGCGCATCCCCGAGGACCGCCACGCCAGCCTGGTCGGCGACCTGTCGGTGGCCTACAACCTGGTCCTCGAGCGGCTGGACGCGTTCCGCCGCGGCGGGCGGATCGACGAGCCGGCGGTGCGCGCTCACGCGGACGAGCTCATCGCCCGCTTCGACATCCGGGCCCGACCCGACGACCCGGTGGTGACCCTGTCGGGCGGCAACGTCCAGAAGGTCCTGCTGGCCCGCGTCCTGTCGCGCGACCCGCGGGTGCTCGTCGTGTCGCAGCCGACCCGCGGCCTGGACGTGGGGGCCACCGAGTACGTCCGCTCCCAGCTCCTCGCCGCCCGCCAGCGCGGTGCCGCGGTGCTGCTCGTGTCAGAGGACCTCGACGAGCTGCTGGCGCTGGCGGATCGGCTGGTGGTCCTGTACGAGGGGCGCCTCGTGGGCCAGGTGACCGCGGCCGAGGCGGACGTCGAGCACCTGGGCATGCTGATGGCCGGGCGCGGAAGGGCCGCATAGTGCCCAGCTGGATGCGGAGCCGATTCCGCCTCTCCCCGTGGTCCACGCCGGTCCTGGTGCTGGCCGCCATCCTCATCACCTTCGCCATCACCGCCGGTCCCATCCTGCTCGCCGGCGCGAACCCCATCCAGGCCTACGCCCTGTTCGTCATCAACCCGCTCACGAGCGGGTTCACGGCGATCGAGGTCCTCGTCACCGCGACCCCGATCCTCTTCACCGGGGCGGCGGTGGCCATCGCCTTCCGGGCCGGCTACTGGAACATCGGCGCCGAGGGCCAGCTGCTGCTGGGCGCCATCGCCGCTGCCGGGGTGGGCATGGTGGTCGGCGGGTGGCCGCCCATCGCGGCCCTGGCGGCCATGATCATCGCCGGGGCGCTGGCCGGGGCGGCGTGGGCGCTGGTGCCGGCCATCCTCCGCATCCGGTTCGGGATCGACGAGGTGGTCACCACCCTCCTCCTCAACCCGGTGGCTCTGCTGCTGGTGAACGGCCTGCTCCACGGCCCGTGGCGCGACCCGGTCACCGGCTTCCCGGAGTCGCCGCGCATCGCGGCGGTGGCCGAGTTCCCCCAGCTCCTCGAGCGCTCCCGGCTCCACCTGGGCTTCCTGCTGGCGCTCGCTGTCATCGTCATCGCCTGGTACGTCCTGGCCCGCACCCCGGCCGGGCTGCGGCTGCGGGCCGCGGGCCTGAGCCCCCACGGGGCGCGCTTCGCGGGGATCAACGTCGGCCGGACCCTGCTCGCGGCGGCCCTGGTGAGCGGGGCCATCGCCGGCCTGGCGGGCGTGAGCGAGGTGGCTGGCATTCAGAACCGACTGACCAGCGGCTTATCGCCGGGTTATGGCTACACCGGGATCGTGGTCGCCACCCTGGGAACCCTCACCATGCCCGGGGTTGTCCTGGCGGCCCTGTTCCTGGGCGACCTCACGGTGGGGGCCAGCACTGCCGCCCGCTCGCTGGGCATCCCCTCGCAGCTGGGCGCGGTGGTGCAGGGCGTCCTGCTCCTGACCACGGTCGCCCTGCTGGCACTCAGGCGCTATCGGTTCAGGCCAACCCGACCGGAGGAGGGCGGCGGCTCGGAGACGGCGGCTGAGGTCGGGGCGGCTGACGTCGCGGCGGAGGGCCAGCCCGGATGACGTTCCTCGTCGATCTGCTGGCCGCCACCCTGCGCAACGCCACGCCCCTGGTCTACGGCACCGTGGGCGAGACGTACGCCGAGCGCAGCGGGGTGCTGAACCTGGGCATCGAGGGCACCATGTACGCCGGCGCGTTCGCCGGCTTCGCCACCGCCTGGGTGACCGGCTCGCCGTTGCTTGGCCTGGCGGCGGCGATCGGGGTGGGGCTGGGCGCGGGGGCCATCATGGCGCTCCTGACGGTGACCCTAGGCGCCAACCAGCACGTCTCGGGCATCGGCCTGACCATCGGCCTCATCGGCGCGTCGGAGTTCACGAACCGGCTCATCTTCCAGGGCGGTGAGCTGCAGCGGATTGAGCCCATGCCGATCGTCAACCCATTCGACGGACTGGCCGGCCTGGGCGAGGTGGGCGCGATCTTCGACCAGTACGCCCTGACCTGGATCGCGTTCCTGGTCGTGGTGCCGGTCGCGTGGTACGTCCTCCAGCGCTCGAGCTTCGGCCTGGAGATTCGCGCGGTGGGCGAGAACCCGGAGGCCGCCGATGCGGCCGGGGTGAACGTCGCCCGCACCCGGTACCTGGCGCTGATGATCGGCGGGGCGCTGATGGCCATCGGCGGGGCCTTCATCACCCTCGCCTTACTGGGCAGTTTCACCCTCGACATCATTGCCGGCCGGGGCTGGGTGTGCGTGGCGCTCGTCATCTTCGGGCGCTGGCGCATCGGCCGCGGCGTCATCGGCGCCCTGATCTTCTCGCTGATCTTCTCTTTGCAGTTCCGGCTCCGGATCCTGCCCGGCTTCGGCGAGCTGCCGTTCGAGCTGCTCCTGGCCCTGCCCTACCTGGTCGTCATTGCCGCGCTGGCCATCTCCGGCCGCAACGTTGCCTACCCCGGCGCCTACCTCAAGCCGTATCGCCGCAGCTGAGTTCCTTGCGATCGAGCCCTGATCGCGGACTCGATCCGACCATGGCAGGGGTTGACCTGTCCATCCGACAGTGCGATAGTGCGACAGTCATACACCTCGCACCCCAGGGGAATCCGCATGTCACTCATCAGGGTCCGGGGCAAGGGCCAGATCACCCTGCCCGATGACATCCGCCGTGCAGTCCGCCTGGACGAAGGAACCTACCTCGAGGCATCCGTGGACGGAGAGGCGATCATCCTGCGCCCGAAGCTCGTCATCGATGCCAGCCAGTCATGGTTCTGGACTGATGCGTGGCAGGCCGGAGAGCGGGCCGCCAGCGCGGATATCGCCGCCGGTCGGGTGAGCGAGCCGGTTCCGGGAGATGCCTTCCGCGACAGCCTGGGTTGAGCTGTGGCTCGACACAGCCGGACCTCACAGTTCGACCGCGACTGGCGCGCGCTGACCGAGACACAGCGCAAGCGGTTCCTAGCCGTGCATGCACGGTTTGATGCCGACCTCGTCAACGACCGTCGGTTTCGTCCCGGCATCCGGGTGAAGGGTGTCCAGGGCGCGCCGGGCATCTTCGAGATGACGTGGGCGCCGGATGGCCGGGCGACCTTCCAATACGGCCCCGCGGCGGGCGATCCCCACGTCATCTGGCGTCGCGTCGGGCGGCACGCGATCCCATCTCGACCCTGATCTGGAGGAACGAATGGACCGATGACCATCCGCGACCGCGACCACGAGTTCCTCGCCCATGCCATCGCCGAGGCCCGGATCGGGCGCGACGAGGGCGGCGTACCCATCGGCGGTGCCCTGGTCGCCGATGACGGCACCGTCCTGGGCGTCGGCCACAACCGACGGGTGCAGCAGGGCAGTGCCATCCGCCATGGCGAGACCGATGCCCTCGAGAACGCCGGCCGCCTGCCGGCGGCGGTCTACCGGCGCTCGACCATGTACACCACCCTGTCGCCGTGCGACATGTGCAGCGGGGCCATCCTCCTGTACGGCATCCCGCGGGTGGTGATGGGCGAGAACCGGACGTTCGTGGGTGGCGAGGACTACCTCCGTGCGCGGGGGGTTGAGGTCGTCAACCTCGACTCCGCGGAGTGTCTCGAACTCATGAACGATTTCATCGCCGCCCATCCAGAGATCTGGAACGAGGACATCGGCGAGGAGTGACCTAGGCGACCTCCACCAGCTCGGCCCAGGTCGTGGCGGCTGGGATCGGCTCACCGGCCTCGCGCATGCCCTCCAGATGCATCTCGATTGCGGTGTGCATCAGGTCCTCGACCTCACCCAACGTATCGCCGGCCGCGATGCAGCCCGGCAAATCGGGGACGTACGCGGCGTACCCGTTGTCTGACTTCTCATAGATCACCGCGTACCGCATTCAGCGCTCCTTGGGGTCGATTCCAGCCTGCCGGAGGATACTCCGCCAGATTGGGGTCGGCAGATCCTTGCTCGGTCTGCCTGCGATCGTCACGAGCCCGGGTCTGCTTGGATGCTGGTATTGCCGATGGCTCCCGCGCGTCCGCGAGAGCCGCCAACCCTGCGCCTGCACCAGGCGGATGGCGTCGCGCACTTTGGGCACCAGTCCACTGTGTCGTCATGGCCTTATCAGCGGATGAACTGGTGGTAGTCGACCGTCATGGCCCGATGTTGGGCCCCGGTCGTGACACCTAGCCTGTCGCCGCTGCAGCCACGGCGTCTTCGCCGCCGGGTTCACCGAGGTCAGCCGGCCGACCCTCCGCCAGGTGGTGATGCGCGTCGACTTCTGGGGGCGCTAGCTCCCTAACCGATGGTGGCGGCCGGGAGCCGGAGGACTAGCCGACCTCCACTTGGTGTGCTGAGGCGGTGGGCTGCGGGATGGGGTCGCCATACTCCCGCATCAGCTCCAGGTGGGCCCGAATTGCCGACGCGATCAGCGCTCTGGTTTCCTCGCTCGTGTCAGCGGCGGCCACACAGCCCGGCAGGTCAGGCACGTAAGCTGCGTACCCGTTGCCGGTCTTCTCGATGACGACCGCGTACTCCATCAGCGCTCCTTCAGGTCGATCTTGGCCTGCCTGAGGATACTCCGCCAGGTCGCGGGATCCTGCTCTACGTCATCTTCAAGCGGCGTGGGTGGTTGTAGGCCGATTAGAGGGGCAGGGCGAGTTGGAGGTCAGGATCAGCTGCTCGTCGGGATTGTGCTTCCTGAATGGCATCCATCAACTCGCTGGGGTTCCGGACGGCTTTCGCCCCTAACTCAATGAGCGCCCGGTTCCCCTCCGGCATCCCGTCCTCGAACTGCAAGACGAAGACACGCTGGCCCAGCCTAAGAGCCACTTCGCCGGCCGCCCGGGTACCTCCCTGCTCGCCAGCTTCGATGACGATCAGCGCGTCACCCAAGGCTGCGATCAGCGAATTGCGGGCCATTGCTCCCCAGACAGTCCAAGGCTGTGTGAACGGGAACTGAGACAGCACCAGGACACGGTCCCAATCCGCCGCCAGGTCGTCGGCCTCATGAGCCAATGCGGTTCTCGCGATCCCCTCAGGAAGCACGAGGACGATCGATCCTCCCGCATTCAGTGCGGCCGTCTGGGCGGTGGTGTCGACACCCGCGGCGTTTCCGGCGATAACCACGAGCCCATGAACCGCCGCCGTTTCCCCAACTCGCCTTGCAGCTGTCAGCCCGGCATCTGACGCGGACCTTGCCCCACACACGCCGATCCCGGGCGAGGCTAGGAGGCTGAGGTTGCCTCGATATGCGATGAGCGGCGGTGGTGATGGGAGGTTGGCCAAGCGACGCGGATATCCCTTCGTGCCATACGTCAGGACACCAACTCCGTGGTCGGCAAGTTGATCGGCGAGGCCTTCCATGCGCTCGCGCTCATGGTCGTCCATCGACGCCAGCGACTGTTCCAGGGTGCCCTCCCCACCGGTGCGGAGCGCGCTCAGGACCTTGGCGGGAGACTTCCAGGTATGCCAGGCGCCCACCGCGCGGAGGAGTGCACCGCTTGCCATCTTTGCCTAGTTTCGCATTGTTCGGACGGCCGCCAGACCTACCACTCGAGCGGCTCCCGCGTTCGAGGCAGCTTCACCTACCGCAACGAGCGTTCTTCCGGACCGGACCATGTCGTCCATGACAATCACCTGCTTACCGTGAACGGCATTTGGATCCAGCCTAAATAGTTGCACTGCGCGTTCGCCATCATCTAAGCCCTTGACGGCTCGTCCCTCGCCAGCAGCCTCATCAGAGACGACCACCGGAAGAGCCGACATTCTTCCCACCGCTCTAGCCAATCGCTCACTGAAACGGGCCGGGGTATGACTCGGTACGGCGACGATTGCTTCAGCGCTCGCATAGTCCGGGTGTGTCGAGATGAACGCGTGCAGTTCTCGCGCCAGCGCCTTGCCCGCAGCTGTGTCGCCGCCGTACTTGGCATCGTGGAAGAGCTGGCCGATGGGCGTGTTCTTCCAGAGATACGAATCCTCGCTCGTGGTTGGGTCCTTGTATCTGTCCAACGCAATGGCCACCCTGAATGGCCCGTCGAGCCGAAGCGTGACGACGGCCTGCAGCAAGCCGAGAAGGTCCTTGTCACGGATGGTGAGAGGGCCCCGAAGCGGGAGTCGATGCGTCCACTCGCCACGGTCGGCTTCTGGCACTCGAACACGATCGGACGGAGACAGACGAAGGGCCCGTTCAACTTGGCCGGCGACGTCGTTCGAGCATCGGAGCAATAAGAGGCGACGTCCACCGCGCTCAACCGCCTCGGCCCAGTCACTCAGGCTGTCCGTCCTGTGGGCCACAATCGCCAATCTACTGGCGTCGACGATAGCCGAGGTGCCAGCCATCGCACCAGCGGCAGTGGTATCGCCGTGGGCTGCTCGAGACCCACGCTTGGCGGCCGATGGAGCGCGCCTCGCGGCGGCTCAGGAACATGACCTTGGACGTGCACCCGCGCTCCCGCAGCGGCAGGTTCCGGTTGATGCACTGGTGGTAGTCGACCGTCATAGCCCGATCCTGGACCCCGGTCGCGACACCTAGCCTGTCGCCGTGTGATGACTCCGCCGGGCATGCTTCCGATCTTGATAAGCGACCCGAAGCGGAAGGTCCCGGACTTGACCGCAACCGCCCTGACTTCGAACGGCAGGGAATCAAGGCTTGACCTACTGACTGTCAGGAATTCCGTATTCCTGCTATCCTGAGTCGATGCACTCGCGAGTTCTTCAGCTCCGTGGGCGCGGGACCCTGACCCTGCCGGCCCGTATTCGGGAGCGGTACGGCCTCGATGAGGGGGATCCCCTCACCCTGGTCGACCTCGATGGCGCCCTCCTGCTGTCGCCACGGGTCAGCGTGGTTGGCAAGCTGGCGGCCGAGATCGAATACCTCACACGGGAGGCGGGCCTCAGCCTCGAGGAGCTCCTGCGGGGCGTGCGGGAGCAGCGAGCCAGCTACCTTGCCGAACAGACCGGACGCCAGGCCAGCAAACGGCGCGCCCAGCGTCGGCGCTGAGCCGGTCCAGGTCTTCGTCGACGCGGACGTCCTGTTCGCCGGGTCGGCGTCGCCCACCGGCGCCAGTCATCTCGTCCTGCAACTGTCGGAACTGGGCGTCATCCAGGCGTTCACTTCGCATCAGGCGCGGGATGAGGTCGAGCGGAACCTGGCTGCCAAGCTTCCCGCTGCCCTTCCCGCGTTCCGGGCCATCGTGGCCGCTGCTTGTCACCCCGCGACTGAGCCCACCCCAGTCGCGGTCCGCCGACTCGTGGCCGCCGATGCCTGCGACCCGAAGGACTGCCCCATCCTGGCCGCCGCTCTGGCCACGGAGTGTGCGTGGCTGCTGACCTTCAACGTCCGCGACCACCGCGCGGGCGACCGGATCCGCGTGTCCGAACCAGGGGCATTCGTCGCCGCGCTGAGGGATCGTCTGTCCGGCCTGGCGACCTAGCCTCCCCAACGGGAGGGTCGAGGTTGTGGTCGACACCTCCGATGGTAGGGTGGTGAGCACATGGCGCAACCGGACCGAAGCGTGACCAACTGCCTGCTCGAATACGACGAGTCCGTTGACGCGGCGTACCTCCAGCTGTCCGAAGGCGCCGTACGCAGGCACATTCAACTCGATGACTCCCGCGGCCTCGACTACGCCGCCAACGGCTCCCTGGTGGGAATCGAGCTCCTGTCGCCAAAGCGCAAGGGCGTCGTTCTCGACGGCCTCCCCTTCGCGGCCGATGTGGCGCGGACCCTCCAGTCGTGCGGGTTCAGGATCGTTCGCTCGCCGACGACCGGCTGACCGATGGCCGTGAGCTGAGCGCGCCACTCAGCACCTCACGCCGCTTGGCCAACGCCACGCCCCAGCAGCGCCGAAACTGGACCCTGGAGGGCATGGGCACCTCCATCCACTGGCCCGACATCGACGAGGACGTCGGGATCTGGACTCTGCTCGGTGTGCCCGAGGATCTTGTCCTTGAGGCCGCCGGGTTTCGCCGACCGGACTAACCGAACTCCTCCCCCAGGAACGCGGTCACCATCTCCACGAACCCTCCATCACGGCTTGACAGGCATGACGTACAACCGTATGGTTGTATCCCATGCAGTTCGCGCCACCCGACTTCGACCGCATGTTCGGCGCGTTGGCGGATGCCACGCGCCGTGACATCGTGCGCCGCGCGATCGACGGCGAGGAGGGGATCGCCGAGATGGCCAGCCACTACCCGATGAGCTTCGCGGCGGTGCAGAAGCACGTCGCGATCCTCGAGCGGGCGGGGTTGGTCACCAAGGAGCGGATCGGGCGGCGCAAGGTGGTCCGCACCAACCCCGAGGGGCTGCGCGTGACGCGCGGCCTGCTCGACCGATACGAGGAGCTGTGGCGCGGGCGGATCGACCGCATGACCCAGCTCGTCGCCGACAGCGGCGAGAACCCGAAGGAGACCGACCGATGACCGTCACTGCCGTCCGCAAGGACACCGATGCCCTGACCATGACCCTGGATGCCGAGTTCGATGCACCGGCCGATCGGGTGTGGCAGCTGTGGGCCGATCCGCGCCAGCTCGAGCGCTGGTGGGGCCCACCCACCTACCCCGCCACCGTCACCCTCCACGACCTGCGCCCCGGTGGTCGCGTCGAGTACCACATGACCGGGCCTGAGGGAGACCAGCCGCGCGGCTACTGGGAGGTGCTCCAGACCGAGCCCCCGTATCGGCTCACCTTCCGCGACGGCTTCGCCAACGACGATGGCACGCCGAATACCGACTTGCCGACCAGCGAGGCGCGCGTCACGATCGAGGACATCGGCGGCGGACGCACCCGGATGTCGATCCAGAGCATCTTCTCGAGTGCCGAGGCCATGGAGCAGGTCCTGGCCATGGGCTCCGAGGAGGGCCTGAAGCAGGCCGTGGGCCAGATCGACGCGATTCTGGCCGAGCAGGCAGCGCACTCAGGGAGAGCCTCATGACCGCGACAACGACCACCCAGCCGACCACCCACAGCCTGGTGGTGCCAGGCGCGACGCTGGCCTATGACATCCGGCGCAACGCGGAGAGCACCGAGCCGATCCTGGTGCTCATCGGCTCACCGATGGGCGCCGGCGGGTTCCCGACCCTCGCCGGCCACTTCGCCGACCGCACCGTGGTCACCTACGATCCGCGGGGAACCGAGCGAAGCCAGAAGACCGATCCGATGGACCCCTCACCCCCGAGGTACACGCCGATGACGTGCATCGGGTCATCCAGGCCGTGGGTGGCGGGCCGGTCGACCTGTTCGCCAGCAGCGGTGGCGCGGTGAACGCGCTCGCCCTGGTGGCCAAGTACCCCGAGGACGTCCGGACCCTCGTGGCGCACGAACCGCCGCTCGCCTCGGTCCTCCCGGACCGTGAGCATGTGCTCGCCGCGGCCCGGGCCATCCAGGAGACCTATCTCCGCAAGGGCTGGGGCGCGGGGATGGCGCACTTCATCGCAGTCACCAGCCATGAAGGACCTTTCACCGCGGAGACCGCCGGCCAGCCAGCGCCCGACCCCGCGACCTTCGGGCTGCCGACCGAGGACGACGGCTCGCGGACCGATCCGATGCTCGGCCAGAACATGATCACCACCACCCATTACGAGCCCGACTTCGACGCGCTGCGGGCTGCCTCGAGCCGGATCATCGTGGCCCGCCGGCGCGGAGTCGAAGGGGCAGATGGCGAGCCGTAGCGCCCACGCCGTGGCCGAGCGGCTCGGGACGCCGCCGGTCATCTTCCCAAGCGACCACGGCGGATTCCTGGGCGGGGAGTACGGCCAGACGGGAGATCCTGACGCGTTTGCGGCCAAGCTTCGTGAGGTCCTCACCGCCGATACCTAGATCGTGACGACGACCTTGCCCCGCGCCCGCCCCGTCCCGAGGTAGCGGATCAGGGCGCGCCTGGCCTCAGCCAGCGGGTAGCTGTACCACTACATCGCCAGCAAGGACGAGCTCCTCGAGGGCATGGTGGACCTCGTCACGGGCGAGGTCGAGTTGCCGTCGGGCGGCGGCGTCGACTGGAAAGCGGCCACGCGGCGCCGGGCGATCTCGGCCCGCACGAGGAGACTGATGCGCTTAAGAACGCATTGGGGGAGTCAGCCGACCAGGCGGTTAACAGCCGCCGGACGTCCACCCCAATTCGTGCTCAGAATCGGCCGCGCGACGCAGATTGAGAGTCATTCTGAGAGTCATTAGCGAGAGTGAAGTCGTCGGCCGTCCTGCTTCACGCCTACTCCCGCTATGGAGAGTCTGGTTATGGGATCGGCGTCAGCGCCAAGTGTCTTCGGTCAGCTGCGCCTCGTCGTCCCATCGACGGGCTTCGGCTTCGTAGCTCTCCGCGACGTCGTTGAGGACTGCCGCGATTCGTGGCCACCGCGCGCCTAGCACACTTGCGTCGGCTCTCAGATCACCCGCAAGCCTTCGCTCCTGCTCGCCGCCTTCCGTCGGGCTTCGCGACGTGACCCCACGGCTATTGCGTATCTCGACGCTCAGTCCGGTCTCAACGTGCTCAGACCGGAGATCCTCGAGCAGGTCACGGACGGCTTCCGCCGGCCAACGCCCGTCCTCGCCGGCCGGGGCACAACGGAGGATGTGGCCGATCCTCTGATCGCCGATCTCCCCTCGTCCATTCGCGGCTAGCGCCGCTCGGGCGGCATCGACCCATTCACAAAGCGCTGCCGCATCCACAGTCCCGTCTTCACGCATGCCAGGCACACGCTGCCACGAGTTCAGCAGTTCAAACGCGTAGTGGGCCCTTAGCTGATCGCTTTCGGAGAGCTCGCGGGGCTCTTCCTCCTCTGAGCGAAAGAGCCAACTCAGCACGGTCACGAAGAAGTCGGGGTCGCGTGAGAGCTCGGCATGGAGCAGCTTCGCGGGCCTGTCGCTGTGGCGGAGCAACGGCAGGTACTGCCACTCGAGACCGGCAAGGCGGACACCCTGTGGTTCACCCCCATCCTCGAGGAAGTCGAGAAGACGCGCGACGTCCCACGATTGAATCGGGGGGCCGACGGCGGGATCGGCGGGCGTCTTCGCCGCTTCCTCTAGCGCTTCGAAGACGGTCTCTCGATCCGTCGCCGCCAGGTGTTCCCGATGCAAGGCTAGAAGATCGACGGCAAGGTGCGAGCGCCCCACGGCCACGAGTTCCCTCGCCGCTCGACCGGCTGCTGTGCGATCTGCCAGCGCACCAGGCCAAACGCCCCGCCAGTACGCCTCCTTGGTCTCAGCGCCCAGGCGATCAGCCCAGTCCCATGTGGTGGGTTCGGCGGGAAGGCTTGTGAGGAATGCTCCCCGTCGGGCGGGGGACCACCGAGCGGCGCGCTCCGATAGCTCGCCTTTTACCCATGTCCAGCCGTCGCGAGCGTGACGCCCAGCTATGTAGCCCGCCGCCAGGCCCGATAGCCGCTTGTCTGGGCTCTCCAGCAGCTCGAATATCTCCGCCTGGTCCTCTTCCGTTGGTTGCAGGCTGGCGGCTGCCCGTCCGACGAGCCAGGGCATCTCGGCCTTCTCCGCGAGCACCCGCAGCGCGGCGACCCCGCCCGAGGTCCAGACCTCCTCAATCGCCTGATCGCGCCGCTCGCTCACCATCAGGTCATACGCGCGCCAGTCATCGCCGCGCGGCTCAGGCAGATCAGGCATCTGGGTGAACAACCACGAATGTCGCCGTACGGGGTTGCTGCTTTCCAGTCGCGTCATAACCGCATCGAGCCGATCGATGTCCCCTTCCGGCATCCGCCATTGCGCATCGGGGAAGCGCCGGTGCTGCGCCGAAATCTCGCGGATCTTCGCGACGAGCGCATGCCGCGCGTCGTCGTCGGAGGTGGGCTGTAGCCCTTCCAAAGCCGTCACGACGGTGGCGCGTGAATTCGGAGGGAGATCGTAGACCGAGCCAACTATCTCGGCCCACCTCGCCACGTCACTGCCTGCATCCTCGATCACGCGTACGACCACCTCGGCGATCGTCGCGAACGCTTCGCCGTATGTAACGGGTTCCGGCTTATCGGGCCGCCAGTCGCGTACGCGAGGGCGGTGCGTGAAGGTGAGCACGCCCATCCGCTCCGGAAGCAGGTCGACCAGCAGTTGCCACGCGGCCACCGGCTCTTGGCGACGGATCGTGTCGAGCATCGCCAGTCTCTCCGCGGGTCCAGCGTTCGTCTGGGGCATCATCGGGTGGAAGATCTCCGCCAGGGAGTTCTTCGGTCGATTTGCCCACCGGCCACCGGGATCGAGGGCAGCGAACCGCGCCAGACAAGCAGCGCTTCGCGCGAAGTGGGCCGGCGACCATGCCGTTCCCTCGAGAGCCCAGAGAAGCCCGCCGTGGTCAGGGCCGGGCGCCGTGAGCGAGCCCGCGTCCGTCGCATCGGTGAACAGGCGGACAAGGACCGGATCGGGACCGGCCAGCCCGCGCTCGACCGCCTCGATGAACCGATCTGGTGCCGCCTCGGCGAGGAGCGGGAGCGCATCGCCGAGAGACGCCCACAGCGCTGCGGACGCGTCGGCGTTAGCCGTTCTAAGCAATGAGGCGACGACTGCGTCAGCCCGTTCCTGACCCGATCGTCCGGCGACCGCCGGGATCATGGCGAGGCGGACAAGGCCCTCAGACAGGCCCTCCCGAAGCAGGTCCGAGTGTGGTCGGAGCAATCCCCGGATCCCGGCCAGCCATCGCTCGTCGCGCGGGAGTGTGCGCGCGGGATCCGTGGCGCCGAGCACGTAGATGGCGACGCCGCTGAACTGCTCGGCGGTCGGGGCAGTGATCAGCGGCCCAAGCATCGCCCACGCATCTTCCGGGGCGACAACCAGGATCGCGGGGCCGTCGCGTCGCAGCGGTGGTTCCGCGGCGTCGAACCAACGCGCGAGTACAGAAGCGAGCTCGTCATAGGACCGGTTCGCGAGTCGTCCGAGCGCATCTCGGTCGCTTGGACTGTCCTCTCGCCACCGGCCGGCCAGCATGGCCGGAATGAGGTCCTGGGCGTGAGCGCCCGAAGCCCAGTCTGGTCGCTCGGCGACCGGGCTTAGCCGCAGGCGTCGTCGTAGGGCGAGAAGGCTCCGTCGGCCGAGAGTCGCCAGATCGTCGAGAGCTCCGTCCGGTATTCCCATCTCCCGCAAGCGCTCGACGGCGGTTTCACGCCGGAGCCGCGGCAGGTCGACCGGGGAGCTGATCGGTGTGGCCCGATCAGCAGGCACGATCACCGAGTGGCCCGACTGCGCGACAACCGCGGCGTCGGGCGGAACGAAGGTCGGGATGAGCACGAGCGGGCGAGTAACGCGCGCGAGTTGCCGCCAAGCATCGGGCGTCTCGACCACGATCGACCGCGACAACGCCGATAGTCGACTGTCATCGGGCAGCGACTTGGCCACCGCTGCGATGAAACCAAGCGCCTCCTCGACACCGTCGCCCGTAAGCGCGTGGACGGCGCCGGTGCCGGCCAACCAACCCGCGACCGCCGCCGTCGCATCGTCGCGGCCGCCGAGCGTCAGTCCGACCGAGAGCGATGGGAGGCAGGCGTCCGCCCACGCGCGCCAGGCTTCGTCGAGCGACCGGACGCCGGCCGGGAGTTTGCCGAGTTCGGCCGAGATCCAGGCGTGGACCGCGGGCGCCTGCTCGAGCCAGGCTGCGAGGTCATCACCGTCGAGCGCAACAACGTCTCGCCAGACGCCGTCCGCGCGTCTAGAGGCAGCCCACGTCGCCTTGTCACGGAACCGCCGTGACGTGGCGAATACAAAGGCCGTTTCGGCTGGGTTGAGGTCCCCGGGATTCGCGGTCCTCGCGGCGTAGTCATCGTCCGCCTTTCCGGGCACGCCGCGCTGGACCCCAAGCTCCCAGCCGGAGACCGCTGCCGGGACGAATGCGTTCCCAGTTTCGGCATCGACGACGCCATCCCAGCCACCGATCTGCACACCCTCGCCCGATCGGAACTGAACGCGACGAAGGCCGCCGACGGTCGCAAAGACAAGTCGCCGGACAAGCTCAGGAAGCTTCTCCTGAGCCTCGCGTCGGTCGGACCACTGGCGCAAGTCCGTCGCGTCTACGAACGGGGCGAACGTCATTTCTGTTCGAGGCACCGACATGCCGGCGTGAGCGTTCCGCGTGAAGCGAAGCGGGGTGCCCTGTCCACGACGTCAGATCGGCCGACGGGCGTAATCGAGGTGCCGCTTGCCCTCGCGGATCTCGTCGTACCACCTCGCGACTCTAGCAGCGCCTTTGGCGTTCGTCTCGCCGCTGCCTGCGAGGTACTCCTCGATCGCCTCGGATGTGGGCGCGTCGGCCCGGCGCGAGATGTCGCGGAGCGTCCGGATCGCGTACTCCTTGCCACCCGCGCCGAGGAAGCCGTTGTGGCCATCGAACGAGAGCATGTTGTCGAGCTCCTCGCGAACCTCCGCGGAGATCGCCTCGCCGGGATCGACGGCGAACCCATCGGCGAGGCACTCGGCGCCCGTGCGCCGGACCCAGGGCGACAAGTCGAACAGGGTCCCAGGGATAACACAGAGCGCCGTTCGGTACGCTAGCTGCTCCGCCAGCTCGAGTGTCCGGGCCACGGGCCATACAGCCAGGACCGGGCCGCTGCCATAGGACCTGTGCGATCGCGTTGAAACAATGTCCCACGGAGCCGAACCGAGCAGCGGTCGATTGTGACGCATCGAGGCGGCATTCATGACCAGCACGCCACTACTGCCGTGCTGGCGTTCGGCTTGTCGGAGCCAGTCGAAGCCAAGGGCGAGGGCGTCGTCGGGGTCGATCGCGTCGTTGTCGAGGCCAGGAATCCAGTACGCCGCGTAGTTGGTCGCCAAAATCTGCTGTGCCTTGCTGCTGCTTCGTCAACGCTGCAACCTTATCGACCTACCGCGACACCTTGGATGTCACAAGGCGCATAGTGATGGCCGGGGGGGGGGTCGCAAGCCACCGGCTGAGACTTCCGCTGAGATTCGCGACCGCCTAGCCGCGACAAGCGAACACGCTACTCTGCTGTGCGTGGAGCAGCCCGGAATCAGCTAACGTGACGCGGCCGTGCTCGAGCGGGCGCGCGACCTGATGACACCGGTCAACACTGCGCTCGTTGTCTGATGCGGCGACGTCGAAGCTGCGGAGCGAGGCTCTTCAGCGTTGACGCAGTGGTAAGCCGATGAAGGATCCTGGCCCAGCCCGTGAAGGTGGCCGCGAGACCGAGGAGTCGCCACAGTAGGTTGGAATGCGACGCCTCCGGTTGAGGTATCCGGGTACGTGCGTCCGTTGCGGGACCTCGCTCGCCGCAGGCGCGGACGCCCTATATGACCGCGTCCAGAAGTCGGTTCAGTGCGTTTCGTGTCCTATCGAGGACGGTCCTGGAACGGCGACCTTCGACACTGGCGTGGCAGGGGCGTCGGCCCAGCGAGAATACGAGCGAAGGGTTGCGGGCCGCGAGACGCGTGTCAAAGGGCGATTCGGCCGTCGACTCGGCGGCGCGATCCTTGCGCTATCCGACGACCCGCAGTCCACGAGAGCCTGGGCGCGAGGCTCTGAAGGAGAGCAGGAACTGGCCAATGCACTCGCCGGCGTTGAGGGCATTCGCGTCCTTCACGATCGCCGCGTTCCTGGCACGAGGGGAAACATCGATCACATCGTCATCGCTCCCGGCGGCGTCTTCGTGATCGATGCCAAGCGCTACGAGGGGACGATTCGGGTTCGCGACGTCGGCGGCTTGTTCAAGCGCGACGAGCGCCTATACGTGGGCCGTCGTGACTGCTCGCGGCTCGCTGAGAACATGAACTGGCAGGTCGAAGCGGTTGAGCACGCTTTGGCGTCGGTGGAACCAAAGCCACCGCCCATCACACCGGTTCTCTGCTTCGTCCGCGGAGAATGGCCCTTGCTCCTCCCGCCTAACTCCTATAACGGCGTGCGGCTCGAAGGCACCCGCTCCATTACGAAGCTTGTGCTGACTGACCAGTTGCTGGACGCGCTGGCGATCAGGCGTGTAACGGAGGTTCTGTCCAGGCACCTGCCACCAAAGTAGCGAGCGCATGCAGACGTGACCGATCCGCGTCGTTTGTCCCAGCCCGCGGAGGCGGGCTCCCCATCGGCGCAGCGGGATTGCGCCGCCGGCCCGCTCACGGTGATGAGCCGATCCACCACCTCCGGGTGGGCGAACGCGGTCTCCCAGGCGATCAGGCCGCCCCAGTCATGGCCGACCAGGTCTGCCTTCCGCTCGCCGAGGGCCTCGATCAGGGCGGCGACGTCATCGCCCAGGATGCGGAGCCGATAGTCTCCGATGCGGGTCGGCCGGCTGGTCTGGCCAATGCCGCGTAGGTCCGGAGCGACGGCCCGGTAGCCGCGCTCCACGAGCGCCGGCAGAACGTGCCGCCACATGATCAACATTTACGACCCGGATGCGCCCTGTCCAGCCCAGGCGCCTGTGCGTACTTCTCGCGCTCGTGGGATTGGGGGCCGAGGGCGATCCGATACCGATTCAGGCGACGGCGACACTTCGGTGACACCTAAGCTGTCGCGAGAATCCGCGATCGTTCATCGCGATGAGGGGTGGAGTATGGCCAGGCGACCTGAAGCGGGACTTGAGCGTCGGATTCAGTTCTTCCGTCTGTATCGGCAAACCGAGGACGTCGCGAATCCCGCGCCCGTCCAATTATCGGATTTCGCTGCGCGTTTGGACGCCCTGGCGGCGTCCCCAGATCGATACCTGGACGACGGAAACAGAATCACATGCTGCTGGGCTGACCAGGAGATACCAGCCCATGTTCGCCTCGGAGATGTCAGACGGACGGAACTTCCTCAAGTTGAACGGAACGGGAGGCTTAGTGCGCTGCACATTGCCCGCGACGCGGGGCTGGCGGAGCAGATCCACGTTGTTGGCTTTGATCGGGGAATCCTCGGCTCAGACTTCAACTTCTATGGTCCCCGAATCGGACGGCTGGCCGATCTCATCACGGCCAAGCTCGGCGAAGCTGTCTTCATCCGCCAACTCGTTCGGTCAGACGTCCTTCGCCGGTTGGACTCCGTCGGTGAGGTCAGGCTCTTGAGGATGAAGATCGACCGTGAGCTCGTGCCCACTGTGCGGGCCGTCGACCGGTCACTCGCGGAGGCCTTCGACGCCGCCTTCCGTGCGGCCGAACCCGGCCAAGTCGAGCTTGTCCTACGGCCTCGGCCCTACGAGAGGGGCGGCTCGCTCGTAGAGGGCATGATCCAGCGTGTCCGCCGTCTGGCTGGCAACAGCGACATTAGGAGCGGTGCCAGGTCGTTCGAAATTGAAACCTACTCAGATGGGGCCCGCGAGAGTATCGACATCCTCGCCGAACAGATTGCGGTCACGAAGCGCATACGCCGGCGGTCTCCGCGCTCGCGGGCCCTTGATTCCGCAGGTGCCTACGCTGCCATCCATCAGGCGTACCAGGAGAGCGCGGACGAGATCCAGACCGCAGCCGCGGTCGGCGTCTGAGATGCGCAACCTCCTCCGGACCTACTGGGAACCGCACTTTCTTCGCAACGAAGCGCTGGTCGGCGGCGCAGTCGGCGTGGGGCTTGTACTCGTCGAGGTCACCTTCGGCAACTCGTTGGTCGATCAGATCTTGCCTCGAGACCGTTCGACTATCTGGACTTCCCTTGCTGCTGTCGCCGGATCTCTGCTTGGCTTCGAATTGGCTGCCGCTGCGATTATCGTGTCAGTGTCCGACAGCCCATCCATGCGGCGCCTTCGTGCAAGCACCCAATATCCCGTGCTTTGGCAGGTCTTCGTCTCCGCTACCAAATGGCTAGGCACCGTGACGGTTTCCGCGCTCACTCTGCTCGTACTGGACGTCGGACACGCGGCCACGAGACCGGGGCTCTATGTCGCCCTTGTTTGCGTGGTTACCGCCACCCTCCGCGTCGCTCGGTCCATCTGGGCTCTTGATAGGTCCCTACGCCTTATTGCAGGACGCGACATGAGGGTTGACAGTGCCCAGGACGGCTAGTGGGAGGTTGCCCGGTTAGCGCTTCCAGCGGCCCGATAGCCCCGCTCGGCGAGCGCCGACAGGATGCGCCTCGACATGACCGAGAACTGTGGGAAGCCGTGCAGGAGGATCAGCGGCCCGTCGCCATCGGCTCGATGCGGAACCGAATCCGATTTGCTTCGACGATCTGTGTGCCCGCTACGACCTGACGCCCGCGAGAGCGCGCCTCGCCTTCATCAGACTTTGGTCATCACCTGTCCGTGACATCCGACTGGCCGGAGCACGCGGTATGGTTGCTGTACAGGGAGGAAGCCTCCGAGCCTGATGCCCGGCACGGTCATTGAGAATCCGATCCTCAACTCGCCGTACGGCGAGCCGACGCGCCATTTTCGGTTCGACGTGGACGGCATCACCAGCGAGATTGTCGACGGGCGTCGAAGCAGCACCTACTTCGTCCCGATCGCCCAGCCCAAGCGCAAGGTCGCCAAGGCCGGCGCCGAACCTCCGGCCGAACAGATGCCGCTTCCCGGCAACTGGACGTCGGAGCAGATGCAGGAAAACGCCACCATCAACCGCGTCCGGACGCACATCGTAGCCTGGCGGAAGGCGGGTTGGCCGGGCGTCACCGCCACGACCCGAGACCTGCTCACCTACTGGACCGATGAGGATCGTCTCAAGCCCCTCTTCTTCTGCCAGATCGAGGCGCTCGAGACAGCCATCTTCATCACTGAGGTGGCCGGGAAGAGCGAGCCATGGATCGACAACCTCCTGCGGGAGGAGGCCACCAAGAAGAGCGGCGGGCTGTACCGCGTCGCCTTCAAGATGGCCACCGGGTCGGGCAAGACGGTGGTCATGGCCATGCTCATCGCCTGGCAGGCGCTGAACAAGCTGAACAACCCGATGGACGCGCGGTTCTCGGACACCTTCCTGGTCGTCACGCCGGGCATCACCATCCGCGACCGGCTGCGGGTCCTCAAGCCGAACGCCCCCGACAACTACTACGAGGAACGCGATCTCCTGCCGCGCGACCTGTTCAATCGACTGCAGGCGGCGACGGTGGTCATCACCAACTACCACCAGCTGATTCGTCGTGACAAGTTCGAGGGTGCCTCGCTGACCAAGAAGGTCGTCATCGGGCCTGACGGCGACAAGGATCGCTTCCTCGAGACCGAAGGTGAAATGGTCCGCCGCGTTCTGCGCGGGATCGGCAATCGCCAGAACATCGTCGTCCTCAATGACGAGGCACATCACTGCTACCAGGCGGCGCCTGCGGGTTCCCAGGACGAGGGAGTGAAGCTCACCGGCGACGAGAAGCGGGAAGCCGAAGAGGCGAACAAGGCGGCCCATGTCTGGCTGAACGGTCTGCGGGCGGTTCAGAAGAAGGTGCGGATCCGCGCGGTCTTTGACCTGTCCGCCACTCCGTTCTTCCTCAGCGGCTCTGGCTACAAGGAGGGGACGCTGTTCCCCTGGGTGGTGTCGGACTTCAGCCTGATCGACGCCATTGAGTCCGGGATCGTGAAGATCCCCCGGGTCCCCACCGCTGACGACGTTATGGAGGGCGACCTCCCGACATTCCGCAACCTGTGGGTCCGCATCCGGGACGAGCTGCCGAAGCGTGGACGTGATGTCACGGAAGCGGCCGTGGATCCAAGGCTTCCGAAGGAGCTCGAGGCGGCCCTCCTGCACCTCTACAACAACTACGAGAAGTCGTTCGCGCTCTGGGACGCGGCCACCGAACGCGGCTCACCGCCGGTGTTCATCGTGGTCTGCTCGAACACCACGGTCAGCAAAATGGTGTACGACTGGATCGCCGGCTATCCACAGACCGATGCCGCCGGCAACACCACGATCCGAACCGGCAACCTGCCGCTGTTCTCGAATGCGAGCGAGGGTGCCTGGGTCGACCAGCCCAACACCTTGCTGATTGACTCCGCCCAGCTCGAAGCGGGCGAGGCGATGGACGCCAACTTCAAGAAGATCGCCGCGGCCGAGATCGCCGAGTTCAAGGCCGAGCTCCGCCTCCGTGGCGGCAACCCCGACGAGGTGACCGATGAGGACCTCCTGCGCGAGGTCATGACGACCATCGGCAAGAAGGGGAAGCTGGGCGAGCAGATCCGCTGCGTCGTCAGCGTCTCGATGCTAACCGAGGGCTGGGATGCAACCACGGTGACCCACATCCTCGGCGTCCGCGCATTTGGGACCCAGCTGCTATGCGAGCAGGTGGTGGGCCGCGGGCTACGACGGATCAGCTACGAACCGAATGCCAGCGGCATGTTCGACCCGGAGTACGCCGAGGTGTTCGGCGTTCCGTTCAGCTTCATCCCAACCGTCGGCAGCGGCAGAATCCCTGAACCCAAGCCCGTCCACCGGGTGTTTGCCCTCCCCGATCGCGGCGAATACGAGATCAGCTTCCCGCGGGTCATCGGTTACCGGTGGGACATGCCCACCGAACACCTGGTCGCAACCTTCGCGCCCGAGCTCACCCTGACGCTGTCGACCGATGAGGTCCCGCTCCACGTTGAGCTCGACCCAATCGTTGGGGAGTCCATCCAGACGACGCTCGACGAGCTGAAGAAGCACCGCCGTCAGCAGGTGGCGTTTACCCTGGCCAAGCGGGTGGTCGAGGGGTACCTCCTCGACGCAGACTCCCGACCCAAGCCTTGGCTGTTCCCGCAGGTCCTGCCCATCGTCGAGCGGTGGATGGACGAATGCGTGATCCGCAAGGGCGGCGCATTCGATCAGATGCTGATGATCACTCAGTACAGCCACGCGGCGGCGGAGAGGATCCAGAGCGCCATCGTCCGCGGGACGCAGGGAGACAAGCGTCTCCTGCCGATCCTACGCCCGTACGACGCCATCGGCTCAACCGCGGAGGTGGACTTCCAGACCACCAAGACGGTGTACGCGACGGCCAAGAGCCACCTCAACTACTGCGTCGAGGACTCGGGCTGGGAGTCGAAGGTGGCGTACACCCTCGACCGCCTGGATGAGGTGCTCGCGTGGTTCAAGAACCCGGGCGTGCTCCGGATCCCGTACACCCACGAGGGCGCCCAGGGCCAGTACATCCCCGACTTCGTCGTGCGGATCGGCGCCGCCGATCAGGATCCGATCAACCTCCTGATCGAGGTCACCGGCGAGCGGAAGAAGGACAAGGTTGCCAAGACCGATTCCGCCGCGACCTACTGGGTGCCGGCCGTCAGCAACCTGCGCGAGTTCGGCCGCTGGGCATTCACCGAGATCACCGACCCGGCCGAAGCGGCCGACCTCATCGCCGTCACCATCCAGGAAATCGTCGAGGCTAAGGGAGGAGTAACGAGTGGCGCGTAAGACTGGCCCGGCCAAACCCCCGACGAAGGTTGACCACACCCGCCACCCCGGGGACCAGCGCGCGAACATTCCCACCTCTGAGCTCGAGGCGTTCGCGGCCGCGGACGAGAAGGAACCGAAGAGAGTGCTTTACCCGCGCGACCCCAGCCTTGACCCGCAGCTCGTCTGGAAGGGCAAGGACGAACAGGACGCGCATCCGCTGGAGGTGCCATCGGTCCCGGTCTACATCCAGGAGCACGTCAGCCCGCAGGCGCTAATCGAGGACTTGCGCGCCACATCAGCGGCCCGCCACGAGCAACAGCTCGACCTGTTCGGCGACTTCAACGGGATGGAGCTGGAAGAGCGCGTCGAGTTCTACCAGCACCAGATGAGGTGGACGAACCGAATGATCCTGGGCGACTCGCTCCTGGTCATGACGAGCCTCGCCGAAAAGGAGGGCCTCAAGGGCCAGGTTCAGACGATCTATGTCGACCCGCCGTACGGGATCAAGTTCGGCTCGAACTGGCAGGTTTCGACTCGCAAGCGTGACGTCCGCGACGGCAAGGACACCGACCTGACGCGCCAGCCCGAGCAGGTCCGCGCCTATCGCGACACTTGGGAGCTCGGAATCCACTCCTACCTGGCGTATATGCGCGACCGGCTCCTCGTCGCTCGTGAGCTCCTCGCTGAAACAGGGTCGATCTTCGTCCAGATAGGCGACGAGAACGTCCACCTAGTACGTGCGATCTTGGATGAGGTGTTCGGTGCCCCAAACGCGCTTGTCACAATAGTCGTCAAAAAGAAGTCAGTGACAATGGTGACCGACCCAATCAACGACTACCTGCTCTGGTACGCAAAGGACCGGGACAACGTTAGAACCCGACGCCTCACCGAGCCGAAGGACCCATTGTCAGAGCGCGCACGATATCGCCATGCCCTTCTGCCGGACGGTTCAGTCCAGCGGACCGCCGAACTGACCGCAGAACAGCTCGCGAGTCAATCAATCCGAGTGTTTTCTGATGACTATCCGCTGGTTAGCCAGGACCCGAGCGCAACGAGGAGCGAGCCATTTGTGCTGGAAGGGCAGGCACTGGTGCCTGGGGCAGATCGACACTGGACGTATGACCCAGAAGTGGGGATGAGGCGCCTAGCGCTAGCCGGACGCCTCCGAGCAGCCCGTAACACTGCCCGCGGGCTCGTCTACTTCGACGATTTCGGTCGCAGCCCGATCTCCAACATCTGGGACTTCCATGGCGAGCCGGAACCGGTCTATGTTGTGCAGACCAACCGAGGCATTCTGGAGCGATGCCTCCTCATGACGACCAATCCGGGCGACCTCGTCCTCGATCCAACATGCGGCTCCGGGACGACGGCATATGTCGCTGAGGAGTTGGGGAGGCGATGGATCACGATCGACACGAGCCGAGTAGCACTCGCGCTCGCGCGCTCCCGCTTGATGGCCGCGAAGTACCCGTGGTACGTACTCGCGGATTCGGAAGCGGGCATCCGAAAGGAGGCCGACCTGACTGGCCAGGCGCCGCCGAGCCCTATGCTGCCGACGACCGGCGACGTCCGCCGCGGGTTCGTGTACGAGCGCGTGCCGCACGTGACCCTGAAGTCGATCGCACAGAACCCCGACATCCGCGAAGGCATGACGCACGAGGAGATTGAAGCCGCGATTGCCCGCCACGCGGAGACCGAAATCCTGTACGACCGCCCGTACGAAGATCGCAAGGTCGTCCGTGTGTCAGGCCCGTTCACCGTCGAGAGCCTTTCGCCGCATCGGTCCATGCCCGCAGCTGGCGATGGTTCCACCGAGGACGGCATCGAGCCGGTGGAGGATCAGGCGCGATTCATCGAGATGGTGCTCGCCAACCTGCGCAAGGCCGGTGTCCAGAACCAGATCAAGGACCAGCGCCTCGTCTTCGAGACTTTGGAGCGCTTCGCCGGTCGCGCGATCCAAGCCGAGGGCCTGTTTGATGAGGCCGGGGCGCGGAAGCGGGCGGCGGTCGTCATCGGTCCGCAATACGGCACGGTGGGGACCGAGCTGGTGCGGGAGGCCGCCAAGGAGGCGGCGGGCTGGTTCGACCTGCTGGTGATCTGCGGCTTCGCCTTTGACGATCGGGCCCAGGAGACCTCGTCGGTCGGCAACCTGCCCATCGTCTTCGCGCGGATGAACGCCGACCTCATCCTGGGCGACGACCTGAAGAAGACCGGCGCTGCCAACCTATTCACCGTCTTCGGCCAGCCCGATATCGAGATCCGCACGATCGACGACGGCATGCTCCAGGCGGACATTCGCGGGATCGACGTCTACGACCCGACCAGCGGCGAGCTCCGGTCCGACTCACCCGACGAGATCGCCTGCTGGTTCATCGACACCGACTACAACGGTGAGTCGTTCTTCGTGCGGCACGCGTACTTCCCCGGCGGCGACCAGCCTTACGAGAAGCTCCAGCGGGCGCTGCGCGCGGATATCGACGAGGCAGCCTGGACATCGCTCTATTCGGCGACCTCGCGGCCGTTCCCGCGGCCGGCCTCAGGAAAGATCGCGGTGAAGGTCATCAACCATTACGGCGACGAGATCATGAAGGTCTACGAGGTCTGACTGGGCCGCGGGACCCAGACTGAGACAGCCTTCGAGTTTGCGGGAGGTGTGCTACCCGCCGGTTCGGAGGTCGCTGAGGAACTGGTTGGCGGCCGCCGCCATCCGCTCGGCTCGACGCTCCAGCCAGGGCCGGAAATTCGACACGGACATATCACCAACCGAACCGGTGATGTACTGCGCTTCCAGCTTGTCCGCCGTGATGCCATAGCGATCGATGTAGTCAAGCGGGTCCTTCGCGCTAATGCGGATGTTGATCTGCGGACCGATCGCCGCAATGTTGGCCAGTGCGTCGATTTCCTCATCGGGAACTTTCCCTTCAAGGAACTTCCGCGGGAAAATGTGATGCCACTGCGGCCGGAAGTCCCGAAGCAGCTTTGCCCCTTCGAATCCGATTCTGTGGCCCGCTGCGTCCCAATCGCGCGCGGCTTTCCGGTACACCAGCAGGTAGAGGATGAACCGACCGAATCGACTATCACCGTAGTCGCGCAGGAAGTCCTCTGACTCCATCGGCTTCTCATGATCGAAACGCTTGAGCAGGCGATCCAGCGCCTCTTGCCGCGTTGCAGGCTCAGAAATGTCCCGAAGATCCTCATCGAGTGAAGTGGTGCCCGATCCGCTGTAGCGGCCGAATCGAGACGCCTGCAAGAACCAGTACATGACCGGCTCAAACGATGCGTCCGGCCACCTCTCCACTAGGGCTACTGCGGTGACAAGCGCAGCCTCCGTGGGCATCGGGTCGTTACTCAGAACCCCCAGTTGGTGGAAGCGAGCGATGAGCGACTCCCATCCTCTGGTCGTGCGCTCCCAGGCGGGCTCGATGAATTCTCGGTTCCAGAATTCATCCCGGATCTCCTTGAAGCGGACGCGCTTCTCGCCGACAGCCGTAAGCGTTCTGAACAGCAGGTTTGGACTGATTGCGAATCCCGCGTCTTCCAGAGTTCTTAAGTAGGGCAGGAATGTAGTGCGAACCCATTTCGGCGTTCGTGCCGCGACGATCCCCAGGTAGATGTCGGCCTCGGTGACCCGGGTGCCTCTGCTGTTCAGTCGGGCGAAGATCTCAACGACATCCTCGAGATCGTGGTCGATCACGATCACGGGAACATCGTGTTCGCGAGTCGCGGCGAGGTCGTGGAGAGTCGAATAGACATCCATCGCGTCCTTGCCGTCGCACAGCCCTTCCAGCTTGATGTCCTTCGCGAGGTCTTGAAGCTTCGCCCGGTCATCGGCCCTCTTGTCCAGGTCCAAAGTCAGTAGGCGGCTCAGCGGGATAAAGCGATGGCCCTTCGCTTTTCGGATAGGCGCGTTCGCCACCACGAAGAACGGCGGCTCCGATGCATCGACGTCAAACCGAATGTCGTACCTTCGCAGGGTCTTCTCCCACTCCTCGCCATCGGTCCACCAATAGGGCTTCCGGCCAAACAGGATGCTCAGGGCGGTCGCTCTTTGCTGCCCATCGACCAACCACCTGGGGCGGAGGGCGTCAACGACATTCTTCTCTTCGACCGTCTGGAGCCCCGCGTCCCAAACGAGGAGCGAGCCAATCGGGTAGTTGAGCCACAACGACTCGATGAGATCGCGAACCTGGGTGGCCTTCCACACGAAACCACGCTGAAACTCCGGGATGCTCCAGGCATGGGTGACCGCACGTTCGACGATGTCGCGGACCTTGACTCCTTCGTAGGCCACAACTAGCTTGCCTGGAGGAGTTCGATGAGCGATCTCGCCAGTTCGCCCGCCTTACTACTCGGGAACTCCGGGCCCTGGGCGAGTCTCCCGTTCCCCCGACGTTTCTGGATGCGAATCGTTGCCGCTCCAGCCCAAGCCGCATCTTTCACGAGCGTCGGACGGATGAATTCCTGATCGGACATCGGGAATTCGACGTAGGCATTCCCGTGGCTGTCAGTCGGCATGGCAATCCCTCGAACGACTTGATCCCGATTCTAGAGCCGCCGTTATGCCGCGGGACGGCTGTTGCCCGGTTTGACGACGCGCCCTGGCGATGACTCTTCTGCTCGCGCTGTTCATCGTCCTGGTGGCCGCCACCGCCGCGAGCCGTCGCCTGGTTAGCACCCACGGCGCTTGACGGAGCGGCGACCATCGGTCCATGCGTGGCCTTCCCGAACGGTTCTGCTGCGACGAGGACCTCGAGCGGCTCGGGCATGACGGCCTCGGCTGGCGCCGGGATCTGGAGCGGCTCCGGCGGGACGGGCCGCGGACGCACACGCGGGAGCTCATCGACGCATTGCGCGCCGAGGGCGTAGAGGGGACCACCGTCCGCGAGATCGGAGCTGGGGTCGGGGCCGTCCACCTGGCGCTTCTGGAGGCCGGTGCGGCACAGGCGGTGGACGTCGACGCCTCGCAGGAGTACCTCGCGGCGGCTCGAGAGGAGTCCGAGCGGCGTGGATTGGCGGGTCGCGTCGAATATCAGTATGGCGACGTGGTGGAGCTGGCTGCCGAGCTGCCCGCGGCCGACATCGTCGCCGCGGATGCCGTTGTGTGCTGCTATCCGTACCTGGACCGGTTCTTGCGCGCGGCCGCCTGGTTGGCGCCAAAGCTGCTGGGCTTGACGCTCCCGCCCGATACCTGGTGGTCGCGCGCCTTACAGCGCGCCGACAACGTCCGCCTTCTACTGCTTCGCCGGCCAGACCGCTGGTATCCGCACCGGCATCGGGACATCGACGACATCATGGACGGGCTGGGATATGAGTCCATCCACCGCGGCGGGCCGTGGTACTGGCGCGTGCTCGTTTACCGGCGAACGATCCCGGCGGTCTGACCCGCGGCCTTGGCCGCCTCGGGGCCGATGCCTTCGAGCGTGGTTCGACACCTCGCCGCGAGGGGAGGAAAAATAGGGGACTCGGACGGGTGTTGAGGCGTGGGCCACCGGGGTCCACCCGCGACAGTGTCCGACTCTCACTGCCGAGCGGACCCGTCCGGAGCAGTGATCCCGAGGACCAGGCAGGGGCCAAGGTCGGGACGCTGCAGGAGGTACGTTCCCTATGCAGGCTTTCATCATCGAAAGCGCTAACAAGCCGGGTGAGCTTGCCCGGCAGGCATCGGTCATCGCACAGCGTGACATCAACCTCTACGCCTTCAGCCTGGGTCGGGGCTCGCGTGCCGGGTCCGCCTTCCTGGCGACCGACGAGGCGGGGGTGAAGACCGCGCTGACCGGGGCGGGCATCACGTACCGCGAGGTCCCCGTGCTGACAATCTCGCTCGAGGACAGGCCGGGCACCGCCGCCAAGACCGCACAGAAGTGGGCCGATGCGGGGGTGAACATCGAGCTGTTCGCGCCGGTGCAGACCACCAATGGCAAGGCCACGATCGTGGTCGGGGTCGACAAGATCGCCGATGCGAAACGGGTCCTGTCCGATCAGCTCACCGAATGGAAGGTTCCGTTGGCGACCACCGCGATCCGGTCTGCCTCCATGTAGACCGCCGAGCAGGCGGCATTGGCCCGCAAGTGGGCGATCCGGGTGGCCTTCGCATCGGTCGACAGGGTGAATCGGCCATGCAGGAAGAGCGTGTCCAGTGGTGAGACGCGGGGCTGATCCCGAGGTGTAACGGTGGCGCGTCGAAGCCGGTGGCCCCTTTCCGGGTGGCGATCGGGAGCACCTCGGCATCGGGGACGTAGAGGATCTCGGCTTCAGGTCGGATGTACATGCGGATCAGCCAGGGGCAGGCGATCCGGTCGGTCTTGGGGTGTTCGCGGGTGACCCATTTCATCGGTCAGTTTTGGCTCAGGCCGATGCGGATGTGCTTCAACTCATAGCAGTGCTCAAGCCCCTCTGGGCCCAGCTCACGGCCGAAGCCTGACTCCTTCCAGCCACCGAAGGGGGCGGCCAGCTCTGTGACGTCGTTGACGTTGACCCCCACGCCGCCGGCCTGTAGGCGCTCAGCCACGTACAGGCAGCGCTCAAGGTCGCTGCCGAAGACGTAGGCGGCCAGACCATAGGGTGAGTCGTTGGCCATGGCGATGGCCTCGTCGAGCGAGCGGTAGCGGCGGATGGCGGCCACCGGGCCGAAGGTCTCCTCGCGCATGACGCGCATGTCGGGCTCGACGTCGACCAGAACGGTCGGCTCGTAGAACCAGCCGCGCGCGAAGCGGTCGCCGTCCGGGACCCGCCCGCCGGCGACCAGCCGTGCCCCAGCGGCCACCGCTTCGGTGACGTGGTCGACCGATCGCTGGCGGGTGGCTTCGTTCAGCAGCGGGCCGTACTCGACCTCGGGATCCAGGCCATGGCCCAGGCGCAGGCCGCGCGCCCGTTGCGCGAAGGCATCGGTGAAGGCGTCGGCCATCGCATCGGCCACGAAGACGCGGTTCACCGCGATGCAGATCTGCCCCATGTTCGAGTAGCTCCGCCGCACCGCGGCCGGGACGACGACGTCGAGGTCCGCATCATCGAGGACGATGAGCGGGGTCTGGCCACCGAGCTCCAGCGAGAGGCGCTTGATATGGTCGGCCGCCAGGCGCATGACGTGGCGCCCGGTTTCCGTGGAACCGGTGATGGCGATGAGGCGGCTGATGGGGTTGCGCACCAGTTCGTCGCCGACGACCGAGCCGCGACCGATGACCAGGTTTAGGACGCCGGGTGGGAGCCCGGCGTCGGCGTAGGCCTGGATGACCTGCGCGGTGGCCAGCGGCGTCTCCGTCGCCGGCTTGGCCACCACCGTGCACCCGGCTGCCAGGGCTGGGCCGACTTTCCAGCTCAGCAGGTCGATGGGGTAGTTCCAGGGCACGATCGCCACCACCACGCCAACCGGCTGGCGGATGACCAGGCTGCGGGTGTTGGGTTGGCGGGTGGGGCGCCAGTCGCCGCCGATGCGCTGCGCCGCATCGGCGTAGTAGTCGATGACTTCGCAGGCGAAGGCGATCTCCTTGCGCGAGTCGGCCAGCGGCTTGCCCTGCTCCAGGGTCAGGGTGCGGGCGATCGTCTCCATCCGCTCGCGGACCAGCCGGGCGGCCTCGTACAGGATGAGTGCGCGCTCCTGCGACGGCGTCTGGGACCACGCCGGGAAGGCCTCCTCCGCCGCCTCGAGCGCCGCCCGCGCGTCCTCGACTCTGCCCAGGGCTGCCGTCCCCACTGGCTCGCCGGTCGCCGGGTCCGGGATACTGACCGTCTCGCCGGATGCAGCCGGTCGCCACACGCCGCCGATGAACAGATCGGCGTGGAACATCAGCGCGAGGGCCCCTCCTGCTCGAATCGGTGCATGGCCTCCAACGCCACCCGCACCAGGCGGCGCTCGGCGTCGCCGCGGCGCTTGGGATCGAGCCGACGCTGGGTCGGGCCGTCCACGCTCGCCAGGCAGAGGGACGCTGCACGCACGCCCAGCAGGGGAGCGACGGCCAGCAGCGCCGACGTTTCCATGTCGGCGGCGATGACGCCTTTGCGGCGCAGATTGTCGGCCAGTGCATCGATGCGCTCGCGGCGTTCGTCGTGGATTGCGAAGAGCTGGCTGTAGAAACCGTCGTAGCTGGCGACCAGGCCGCGGCGATAGGCCGCGCCCTTCTCGGTCAGCACCTGTGCCAGGCATTCGGTCAGCGCCCCGTCGGCGCGCGCGGGACCATCCGGCGGCAGGTAGGTGGCCGAGGTTGCCTCGCCCCGCAGCGCGGCGTCGGCCAGGACCAGGGTACCCAGCGGTACGTCACCCAGGCTCATCACCGTCCCGGCGCGCAGCACGCTCCGCACGCCCAGCGTGGCGAGCTCCTCGAGGACGACGACTGCGATTGGCGCTCCCATGCCGAAGGAGCAGACCGTCACCCGGCGTTCGCGGAAGCTGCCGGTCACGGTGCGCAGCGCCCGATCGCCACCGCTGGCGGTCGAGCCCGTCAGCTGCTCGGCGAAGAGGTCGATCCGGCCCGGGTCGCCGACCAGGATCGCCCGATCGGCGACCTCGTCACGGCCGACGCCCAGGTACCAGGCAGACTCGCGGGTCACGACGGCACCTCCGCCGGCGGGCGCCCGCGAGACGCGAGGAAGTCGGCCGCAACTCGGGCGCCAGCGGCCGCCGCGTCTACCGGTGGCTGACCGCGCACCAGGCTCGCGAGGACACCGGCGAAGAAGGCGTCGCCAGCGCCCGTCGGATCCTCGCTGGCGATCTGCTCGACGGGGCGTTCTACCGTCCCCGCCATGGTCGCCACCAGGTAGCCCTCGGCACCGCGCGTCAGGACCACGCATCCCGCGCCGCGCTCCACCAGCTGCATCGGCTCGACCGAAGGCGGGAGTTGGAGCGCGGCGGCCAGGAAGGTGAGTTCGCCGCGGTTGAGGCAGACCAGGTCAGCGTCCATCAGGCGGCGGCAGAGGTCGGGCGGGAAGGAGGCCGGATCGGCCTTGACGTTCCAGGCCAGGCGCGTCGTCGGGCCGCGCCGATCGAGGAGCTGCTCCGTCAGGGAGCTCGGACCCACCGTGATCGCCAGCCACGGGACCGTGTCCAGCCGCGCCTTTACCGCTGGACCCACGCGTTGGCCGGCGGAGCCCGACGGGTGGAAGTAGCAGGCGGCGTCGCCGTTGCGGTCGTACATCAGCAGGCTGCGCGGCGATAGCCCGCGGCCCATCTCGACGCCGGTGACGTCGACGCCAGCCTCCTTGAGGCCGTCCAGCAGGGCATGCCCCTCCGGATCGTCGCCAACCCAGGTGACGAGGCCGGTCTCCACGCCGAGGCGAGCGAGCGCGCGGGCGGTATTCGGGCCGCAGCCGCCGTGTCGGGCCTCGGGGCGCACCGGGCCAGATAGGATGCCGGTCTGCGCCGGGCCGGCCAGCCGCGAGACGGTGTACGCCTCGTCGATGCTGGCATAGCCGCTGACGAGCACCTCAGGCGGGTTCATCCGTGTAGGGTCTCAGCACCGCCCAGGCGCGCGACCGCCTCGTCGAGGTCGATCACCTCGCCGAAGTAGCGCTCCACGTCCTCGAGAGCGGCCTCGTGGAGGTTCGGGCGGTTCGAGTTGACCGCGCCGCGCACGAGGACCGGCCGAAAGCCGTGGGCGAAGGCATCCTGCACCGATGCGCGCATACAGACGTTGGTCTTCACGCCCGCGAAGGTGACCTCCTCGATCCCCTGCTCGCGGAGCAGGAGCTCGAGCTCGGTGGCAAAGAACGCGGAGTAGCGCCGCTTCCCCAGCTCCGGCTCGCCGGGGACGGCCTCGAAGCCGGGGTACGGCGCGGCGTCGAACTCCCCGGCGATGCAGTGGGCGGGAAGCTTCGTCGACTCGAAGTCGTCGAGTCCGGGGTGGTGGGCTTCGCGGACGTGGACGACGAGCGTGCCCGCCGCGCGGGCCGCATCGAGCAGGGCGCGGATCCCGGGCAGCACCTCGGCCGCGGCCGGGTAGTGGAACTGGCCTCGCTCGTCGAAGAACGCGTTGTTGACGTCGACCAGCACCAGCGCGCGTCGCGTATCGGTCCGTTCGTCGGTCATGAAGTCACCCACGCGGGCTCGCGATGTCGCCGGGCGATCGCGATCAGGGTCAGCGCCACCACCACCGCCAGGTAGGGGAGCATCTGCACCAACTGGACCGGCACGCCGAACCCCTGCACGCGGGCGGTGGCGGCATCGAAGATACCGAACAGTATGGCGGCGCCGGCGGTCGGCCACGGGCGCGCGGCCCCGAAGTAGAAGGCAGCCAGGGCGATGAACCCGCGGCCGGCGATCATGCCCACCGCGAAGAGGCCGATCTGCCCGATCGACAGCTGCGCACCGGCCAGGCCGGCGAGCGCCCCGGCGATGACGGTCGAGATGTCCCGCCAGCGCAGGGCCGGGATGCCCGCGGCGCGTGCCGCCTCGAGGTCCGCGCCACTGGCCCGCAGGCGGAGGCCCCATACCGTGCGGTACAGAAACCAGGCCACGATCGGGACGCTGATCCAGCTCGCGTAGGTCAGCGGGTCCTTGCCGGACAGGATGCGGCCCAGCACCGGCACGTCGTGCAGGAGCGGGATCTCCAGCCGCGGCAGGCGCTCGAGGTCGGGCGGGCGCAGGGTGCCGAAGACGTCGAAGACGACCGGCAGCAGGTAGCCGATCAATCCCGCCACCGCGATGTTTAGTCCCAGCCCGGCGATGATCTCGTTCGCCCCCAGCCGTGTCACGACCAGCGAGAAGAGGAGTCCCACCACGGCTCCGGCGACGGCTGCGCTGGCGACCGCCAGCCACAGGTTGCCTGTCTGCCAGGCGATCAGCACCGCCACGAAGGCGCCGCTCAGCATCTTCGCCTCGAGGCCGATGTTGACGATCCCGCCCTGGCGGTTGATGAGGCCGCCCATGGCCGCCAGGAGCAGCGGTGTGCTGACGGTGGCCGCGGCCGCCAGGATGTTGACGAGCAGGTCCATCAATCCGGATCCTGGCGCTCATCGGCCGGGGCGAGCGCGGCGGCCGGCACGATGCGCCGCGGCCGCAGACCGGCGAAGTTCACCACCGCCAGGATCATCACCAGCCCGGAGAGCAGGTTGACCAGGTCGAGCGGGATGTCGCTGAAGAGCTGCATCATCGCTGAGCCGTTGCTGAGGGCGCCGAAGAAGACGGCGGCCAGCACGCAGCCGATGGCGGTGTTGCGTCCGAGCAGCGCTACCGCGATGCCGGTGAACCCGAAGCCGGGCGAGAAGTGGTCGATGAAGCGGCCGTTGACGCCCAGGACCTGCACCGCGCCGGCGATGCCGGCGATGACGCCGGAGACGACCATCGCAACCACGATGACCCGGACCAGGCTGATGCCTGCCGTGGCCGCGAACCGCGAGCTCGAGCCGACCAGGTCGAGCTCGTAGCCCAGGGTGGTCTTGCGGAAGACGAACCAGAAGGCAGCCGCCGCGGCGATGGCCAGCGGGAAGCCGATGCTCAGCTGGCTGGGCGGCGCGAGCGAGCCCAGCCGCGCCTCCGCGGCGATCAGGGGGCTCATCGAGTTTGCGGTGCCCACCGCCAGGAACGGGCCGTTGACGAGGTACGAGGTGAGCTGGATCGCGACGAAGTTGAGCATCAGGGTGGTGACCACCTCGTCCACCTGCCAGCGGGCGCGCAGGAAGCCGGGGACGAAGGACCAGGCGGCACCCACCGCGGCCGCCAGCAGCAGGGCCGCTGGGAGGAGGATGAGGCCCGGCAGGCCCAGGAACGTGAAGCCGACCCAGGCCGCCGCGAAGGCGCCGACGTAGAGGGCGCCTTCGACACCCACGTTGAAGACACCGGCGCGGAAGGCGACCGCCGTCGCCAGGCCCGCGAAGAGCACCGGCGTCGTCTGCACAAGGGTGTTGGCGATGGCCGGCGTGCTGCCCAGCGACTGCTCAACGAGCAGGCCGTAGGTCGCCACCGGATCGCGCCCAGTGACGAGCAGCACCAGCGCCCCCGCGACGAGGGCGGCGGCGAAGGGAACGAGTGCCCACGCGGCGCTGGCCGCCGTCCCACGCAGCGGCGAGATCACGGTCGCCGGGGCACGGCCGGCTTCGACGCTCATGCTGCCGGCGCTTCCTCAGCGCCCGTCATCAACCGTCCCAGCCGATGGATGTCGATCGCTCCGCGATCGAAGGTGCCGACGATCCGGCCCTCATAGAGGACCGCCATCCGATCCGACAGCTGAGCCAGCTCGGTCAGTTCCTCGCTGATGAGCAGCACGGCAGCCCCCCGGTCACGGAGCCCCAGGAGCTGTGCGTGGATGAAGTTGGTGCCCTTGACATCTACCCCGCGGCTGGGGTGCGCGGCGACGAGCACGGCCCCGCCCTCATCCAGCTCGCGACCGACGACCAGCCGCTGGGCGTTGCCTCCGGACAGAGAGCGCACCGGCGCCTCGGGGCCGGCGGCCACCACGTCGTAGCGCTCGAGCAACCCGCTGGCATAGGCGCGTGCCGCGGCGGCGTCGATGATGGCGCCTCGCGCGATGGGCGGCCGATCGTAGCGAAGCGCGATCGCGCTGCGGGTGACCGGCCCCTGCGGATCCAGGCCTTCCGTGGTGCGGTCCTCGGGGATGTAGGCCAGCCCCATCCGGCGCCGCTGGCGGATGCCCAGGTGGGTGGCCTCGCGTCCACCGATGCGAACACTCCCCGTGTCGGGCCTGCGGAAGCCGAGCGCCACGTCGATCAGCTCGCGCTGACCGTTGCCCTCCACCCCGGCAATGCCCACGATCTCCCCGGCTCGGACCTGGAGCGTGACACCGTCGAGCATCCGCCGGCCGCCGTCCCCGGCGAGGCCGCAGTCCTCCAGCTCCAAGACTGGCTCGCCTGCGCTGGACGAGGCGACACGGGCCTGGGGCTGTTCGAGCGTGAGGGCCAGGCCGGGGTCGCCCACCATCAGGCCGGCCAACTGGCCGGCATCGGTGTCGGCGGCGTCGACGGTCGCGACGGCGCGGCCCCGGCGCATGACCGTCACCCGCTGGGCGATGGCCAGGACCTCGCCGAGCTTGTGGCTGATGAAGACGATCGTCCGTCCACCGGTGGCGAGCTCGCGCAGGACGGCGAACAGGTCCTCGACCTCGCCGGGGGTCAGCACCGTGGTGGGCTCGTCGAAGATAAGCAGCTCCGCGTCCCGATACAGGAGCCGCATGATCTCGAGTCGCTGGCGCGCTCCTACCGAGAGCCGGCCGACGGGCGCATCCCAGTCAATCCGCGCCCGCAATTGCTCGGCGAGACGCTTTGCTCGACGACGGGCTTCCCCACGGTCGAGCATGCCCCCTCGCCGCGGTTCGGCTCCAAGCACCAGGTTCTCGAGCGCCGAGAGCCCGGGGATGAGCTGAAAATGCTGCTGGACCATGCCGATCCCGCGGGCGATGGCGGCCTGCGGCGACTCGAGCCGCACAGTCTCGCCGTCGACCAGGATCTCACCGCTGTCGGCGTGCTCGAGCCCGTAGACGATGCGGACCAGGGTCGTCTTGCCCGCCCCGTTCTCGCCAACGACGGCGTGGATCGAGCCGCGCGGAATGGAGAGGTTGACGCCGTCGTTGGCCACGACGGCGTCGAACCGCTTTGTCAGCCCGCGCACCTCCAGGTGCGGCGCGTTCATTCGGGGAAGTAGTCTGGATACCCCTGCTCGATGACGTTCCAGACCTCGATCTCACCGTCGATGATCTGCTGCCGCAGCTCGTCGACCTGGTCGACGTACTCGCTCGGGACCAATTCGTGGATGGGTCCGAGCTCCACGCCTCCCGCCGCGAGGTCGAGGTTCACGACCTCTCCGCCCAGCGTGCCCTCCGCGCAGCCCTTGACGGACTGGTAGACGGCCTCATCGGTCCGCTTGACCATGCTGGTCAGGACCGCGTCGGGCGCGATAGACGACTGATCGGTGTCGACACCGATCGCCCACTTGCCAGCGTCCTCGGCCTCCTGGATCACACCCAGGCCGGCGCCGCCGGCGATCTGGTAGACGATGTCGGCCCCCTGCTCGAACATGGCCTCAGCCGCCTGCTGGCCCTTGGTGGCATCGCCGAAGTCGTTCGTGTAGCTCACCAGGACCTCGACATCGGGGTTGATGTCCATGGCGCCCTGCATGAACCCGACGATGAACTTGTCGATGCCGGTTGATTTCGTGCCGCCCACGGCACCGATGACCAGATCGTCATTGATGCCCGGGATGGAGGTGTCACTCGTAACCAGTGCGGCCAAAGCGCCGGCCAGGTAGCCGCCTTCGTGCTCGGCGAAGACGAAGCTCGTGATGTTGTCACCCTCGAGCGGCAGGTTCATGAAGGTCCACTGGGTATCGGGGAAATCACCGGCGACGGCGGTCAGCGCATCGGCCGTGCTGAACTCGAGGTCGATCACGACGCCGAATCCAGCCTGGCCGGCCTGCCGCAGGACCGCCTCCCCCTGACTGACGATGTCGGGGGATTCAATCCGCTGCGCCTCGATGCCGAACTCATCCTCAGCTCGGGTCAGCCCCTCATTAGCCAGGTCGTTGTAGCTTTGATCTCCGAGGCCGCCCTGGGCGATGATCATCGCCACCTCCGGGCATGTCGCCGCCTCGGGGCTCGCCGTGACGGTCTCGGTTGCGCCTGGCGGCGGCGAGCCGCTGGTCGTGCAGGCGGTCAAGAGCAGGGCCGCCACCGGCACCACTCTGGCAAAGCGCGGAATGTGTCTCATGGGTCTCTCCTCCTACCGGTTTCGTCGCTCAAGCTGAACCACGTAGTCGTACTTGTCACCGAGGTATATCGCCCGCACCGCTTCGACCAGCTCGTCGTTGGCCGATCGACTGAGACGCAGGACGCTCATCACCGGGGTCCCCCTCGACACCCCGAGCAGCGCCGCCTCCGACGTTCCCGCGCCACGCGCCACAAGATGCTCTTCGGCCCACGCCAAGCGGTGCCCGGAGCCTTCGATGGCTGCGTAGAACGAGAAGCCGGGCTCGCGCAGCAGCTCGGCCTCGGTGAGGCCAATCGCGGCGGCGAACCAGGCTGGGGTGAGCGTGGTGTGGACGCCCACCGGCGTGTCGTTGGCGATCCGCAGGCGCACGAATCGGACGACCTCGGTCCCTGGATAGTGCTCGGCGGGCGCTGGTTCGTCGTCCGAGACGGAGTGCCGCGGTGACTCGCCTGCCCCCAGCCGCTCGAAAGCCACCAGCCGACTTGACGACCGCATCCGCTGCTCGGTCAGGTGCTCGGTGAACGAAGCAAGGTCGGGGAGTGTGCGGCTCAGGCGGGGCAGGGCGACGAACGTGCCGCGGCCCTGGTGGCGCTCGACCAGCCCGTCGCGCTCCAGCAGCCCCAGCGTGTGGCGAATCGTGGCGCGGCTAACGCGGAACAGATCGCGGAGCTCGTTCTCGGACGGCAGTGCGTCACCCGCGCTGAGCTGGCGCTTGTCGATGAGCGCCAGCACCTGCTGGCGGATCTGCAGGTACAGCGGGACGCCCCGGTCGCGATCGATCTCGGCGCTGAGGACCACCGGTGCAGAATCTCCTCGAGAGGTGGTCATTCTGCCACTTGTTCGGTCGTCCGTACAAGTGCGTTTCTGATGGGTTTTCCGACACGGTGAAGGGTGCAGCTGCGACCGTGGGGTCGTGCCGGGGCCCGACCAAGAGCTGCCGGGGTTCGAGTGGGATCCGGGCAAGGCCGCGCGCAATCGGCATAAGCACGGAGTCGGTTTCCGCGAGGCGACCACCGTATTCGACGATCCGCAGGCCGTAACCGTGGTCGGCATCTGGCACTCCGGAGGGGAGGCCCGGTGGATCACCATCGGGCGTTCTGACCTTGGCCGAGGGCTGGTGGTTAGCCATGCCGAACGCGGGAGTACCATGCGGATCATCTCAGCACGGCCCGCCTCTGGGCGGGAACTGCCATGAAGAAGCCAGGCCCCGAACAAGAGCGAGACGACTTGCTGGAGGAGTACGACTTCTCGAAGGGAAAACGCGGCGTCTTCTACGAGTGGTACCAGCGGGCGAAAGGCCGCTTCCGGCTGGTGACGGACGAGGAGGATCGGCTCCGCCAGGGGAAAGCCAAGGCGCGGAAGCGGGCAGAGCGCTAGCCAGAGAGGGTCGGCAGTCTGGGCGGGCTACTCCGCCGGGAAGTCCTTGGGGCGCGAGGCGTAGGCCCACATCGAGATCGGGGCGATCCGGAAGAAGACGACGTCGCCCCACGTGTATGGATCGGACCCGTACTGCGCCATCCACGCCCCGTGGATCTCGTCGTGGTCGATGTGCTCACGGGTGATCCACTCCACCGTCCCGTTGGCGACCACCGCGATCCGGTCGGCCTCCATGTAGACCGCCGAGCAGGCGGCATTGGCCCGCAGGTGGGCGATCCGGGTGGCCTTGACATCGGTCGACAGGGTGAATCGGCCGTGGAGGAAGAGGCTGTCGAGCGGGGAGACGCGGGGCTGGCCGCGAGGCGTGACCGTGGCGAAGGCGACGATCCGGGTGCCCTCCAGGTATCGGCATACCTGCTCCGCGGTCAGGCGCCGCTCCGGGGTAACGATGGCGATCATGTGCGGGTTGGCGCGGGCCAGGTGCGCGTCGAACATCCGCTGGAGCTCCGCGATCTCCTCGGGCGTTTCGCGCACGAGGCGAGTCTACGGTCGCGCTCATGACCGCGCGGCCATCGGCGGCTGAAGATCAGCGTCGAGTAGGTTGGCGGTAAGGGGTCGCCACCATCATCGGTCTGGTCCAGAAGGGATGTTGACAACTGCTACATGTGCAGTATGTTGACGTAACACGCATGAGAAGCAGGAACTGTGTTTGAGCGGAAGCCGTTCTACGCGCCACTCGAGGTGGCCAGGATCACCGGGCAACACCCCTCGACCATCCTGCGCTACATCCACGATGGGCGTCTGCACGCGGTGCGGCTGTCGGAGCGGACGTATCGGATTCCCCACGCCGCGCTGCTGACCTGGCTCCAGGACGCGGCGCTGCAGCCCATCCACCGCACCCGCGAGCCGGGAGCCAGCGCCGCTGGGCGGCAGGCCGCCCAAACCGAGGATCGCTCGCCCGTTTCGGCATGACCGTCGGCCGGACCGACGGCCGGACCGGGCAACAGCTGCACCGCTGGTGGCTTACGGTTGAACAGCGCCTGGCGATCGATGGCGAGCTGACGGTCACCGAGGATCCGGCGGACCCCGGATACCGGCGCTTCAACCTCGAGGCGCCGGGGCACGGGCTGGCCAGCGAGGCGACGTTCCGGTACGAGGAGTGGCATGAACGCCGGCGCAGCCGCTGGGTGGTGCGAGAGTACGTGTATCACTCACTGGATCGGCTGATGGGCGGCGAGATGGGCTACCACTGGCATCCGCTGCACCGCGCGGACCCGGCGGGGGGGCCGGTCCATCACGTGGTGTGCCGCCCTTCGAGTGGGGAGAGCGGGCATTACCGCTCATTCCACGTCTCACTGCTGGAGGCGCACGAGGCGCTCTATCGCCGGTACGCGGCGGCGGAGCGGATCGACTGCTCGGGATTCCTCCCGTTGTGGTGATTGGCCTATAGTCCGCGTAGTCGCACTCACTGCGGCGACCTATCACGAGTGGCCCGAGAGCCCTGGCTCGATGACGGCCCGGCAACCGAACCGCTGTCCCTCACGGCGGAGACGGTGCCCCAGCCAGGATCGATAGGAGGACTGAGGACCATGCCTCGCCCGTTCGACGGTTACCCCTACCTGGTGACCCGCATCGGCCACACCGACCTGCGCAACGTGGCCATCCTGCCCGCCGACTGGCCCCGCCAGCGGCTCATCGACCTGGCCCGCCGCCAGGCGGCCGCCAACCAGCTGGAGTCGTGCCTGTGCCTCGGTCCGGCCGATGCGGTGTACGTCGACCCCGGCGGCGCCATCCGGGCCGACGCGCACCTCCCGTTGGGCATTCCGGTTGTCGAGCGCTTACCCCTGGCCGAGCCGATCCCGGACAGCCCCGACGTCCGCGCGCGGCGGGCGCGGCTGGCGACGTACGCGGCCGCGCATACCCCCGGCGGCTACCAGGTCGGCGACGGGCTGGAGGGTGGCCGGCGCGCCGGCCCGGACGACATCGCCCGGCTGTCGCGTCCGCGCCGCGATCGGAGCGGGGTCCAGCCTCCGGCCGGGCTGCGCCGCTGCCGGCGGTGCCGGGGCCTGGCGGGGGAGTTCCTCGCCGTTCGGGGCGAGGGGAACGGCGACCCGACACCCCGCGTCATCGGGGTCCATTGCCGCTGCGACAACCACAATCGCTGCGCCCGCTGCGGTCGGGCGCTGGCCTCCGATCGGCTCAGCGCGTACACGTGGGACGAGGGCGAAGGCAAGCCCTGGTACCTGGCCGCCTACGCCGCCTTCAGCCACACCTGCCCGCGGCGCTATCGGTCCATCAGGACGTAGGCCGTCGATCACCCGCTGACTGGGCTGGCGACCTGCGGCTGACCCCCGGACCCCGCGGCGCGCTCAGGAGACGGCGATCGCGAACAGCCGATGGGTGCCATCGAGCCCCTTCAGCTCGACGTCTCGGCTCTCGAGGAACTTGACTCCCGAATCGCCGACCAGATCGTGCACCAGGCTCGAGACGAGCACCTCACCTCCGAGCGCATGGCTCGCGACCCGCGCGGCGTAGTTCACCGTGGTCCCGTAGAAGCCATCGGCCTCCTGCAGGACGTCGCCGGTGTGAATGCCAATCCGTACCCGGATCGGCGGTGAGGCCTCCGCGAACGCGTCACGGATCGCCGTCTGAATGGCCTTCGCGCAGGTCACGGCCCGCCGAGCGCTTGCAAACGCCAGCAGCGAGCCGTCCCCCTGGGTCTCCACGACCCGGCCGCGGTGCCCGCCCACCGTCTCGCGGATAACGTCGTGGTGCCGGCGGACGGTTTCCATCCACTGTGGTACGCTGTGGCACATGGCAGCACCCCGCCAACATCTGACGTTTCGGCTTCCCGAGCCGACCCTGGCCCGCCTCGACGAGCGGGCCCACCAGATCCGCGAGACGCGGACCGGCCTGGCTGAGCGCTACCTGGAAGAGGGGCTGCGGATGGACGAGCACCCCGGCATCGGCTTCGTGGACGGACCGGCCGGGAGACGAGCGGTCCTGGTGGGTATCGGCCTCGACGTGTGGGAGGTCATCGGCATCGTCAAGGCGAATCGCGGTTCGGCAGCCGCCACGGCCCGCTACCTCGAGGTGCCCGAAGGCCGAATTCGCGACGCGGTGCGGTACTACGCCTCATTCCCTGACGAGATCGACCAGTGGTTGGCCACACAGGCGGCCGTCGCGGAGCGTGAGGAGGCGGCCGCGCGCCGCGAACGCGCGATTCTGCGGTGAGGCTCGTCCTGGATGAGCATTTCTCGCCTGAGATTGCTCGCCAGCTGCGGCAGCGCGGTCACGACGTGGTAGCGGCGCGGGATCTCCTCATCGGCCCGGATCGGTCGGATGGAGCGCTGCTGCGCCAGGCCACGGAGGCGGGCCGCGCGGTCGTGACCGCGGACGTAACCGACTTCATCGAGTTGCACCGAGCGGCTGTGGTGAGAGGCCGGTCGCATGCCGGGCTGGTCTTCGCCTCGCCGCGGCGGTTTCCGTCAACGAAGCGGGCCATCGGTCGCCTGGTCAGGGTCCTTGATGCGCTGCTCGCTGCTCATCCGGCAGACGATGATCTGGATGGCCAGGCCGTCTGGCTCGCGCCGCCCTGATGGCGGCTTGGCGCCGTCATGGGCGCGGGCCGCTGGTCGCGCGATGGACGATCTTGAAGATCGTCACCTCGGGCGTGCCCCCCGCGCCGCGAATGAGCCGCCGAGCGAACGGCTCCTCGCCACTGGCCAGCATGGCGTCCAGGTCGGCGCGGCGATGCCAAACGCTGAGGATGCCCACCCGGCCGTCATCGGTGCGGAGCAGGAAGGTCTCCTCGATGTCGGGCGGCGGGCCGTCGCGGAGCGCCTCGCGGTAGGAATCGGCCACTTCGTGGGCCCGTTCCGGCGCGATGTTGCCGGTGACCAGGGTGACGACTTCAGCCATCGAGCGGTTCCTCCGGCGCTGGGTTGCCGGGGAGGATAGAACGCGGGGCGTGCAACGGTCGAGCTGTCGTGCATCGGGTCCGCCACCGGCTCTACCCGGATCCTCGGTTGACTCCGCCCATCGAGCAGGCCGTCAGCGGCCCCGATCAGCGGTACGGCGGCTCCAGGTCCGGGAACATCGGGAAGTGGCGGACGTTCAGTGTCACCAGGCGCGCGTCCAGTTGCTCCACTCCCGCGGCGATCAGGCAGTCGGCCAGCTGGAGCCCAGGATGGGATCGGCGATACCGGCGGGACAGGCGCCCGGCGGCATCGGCCAGCGCAACATCTACGTCCAGCCACCGAAGCGCATCCAGCAGCCGGTGGGTGAGCGAGCGCTCCGCCGAGCGCATGCCGGCCAGCACCTCGGCCCGGCCGATGACCACGCCCCACAGCTCATCCCCGCGCTCGGCGGCGTGACGGAGGGTGTCATGGGCGCGGCGGTCACCGCGGAGGTGGTCGACAAGGACGGACGAGTCAACCACCAGTCGCATCGGCGTCCTCGTCATCCTCCGCGTCATCGTGGTCTGCCCATCGATCGCCCCACAGCTCGGCGAGCCGCTGGCCGGACCGGAGGCGTTCCACGTAGTCCTCCCCGGAATCGGTCCGGTTGGCCCACGCGCCGGCTGACGCCTCGAGGGCCTCGAGGGTCTCCTCGCTGGCCGAATTGGGGAGGTACGCCTGGTCGATCGCCTCGCGGATGAGGTGTGAGCGGGTCAGGCCCGTGCGACGAGCCTCGCGGTCAAGTGCTGTCTCCTGGGCTCGCGACAGGTAGATCTGGGTGCGTTCCACGATGTATGTATACATCGCGACCAGGAGTGGGTCAATGCTGCGCACAGGGCGGGGAGCTTGACGCCAATCGGGTCAAAACGTACGATGTGTACATGACGTACGACGACACGACCGCTCCGCTCGAGCATCGGATCAGCGAGGCGCGCGAGCAGTTCGCCACCATCATCAACCAGGTTGCGTTCGGAGGCGAGCGGGTGCGGCTGACCCGCCACGGCAAGGCGGTGGCTGCCGTGGTGCCAATCGAGGACGTCGAGTTCCTCGAGGATCTCGAGGACGAGATTGATCTCGAGTTGGCGCGTGAGGCCCTCGCAGACCCGGAGAACCAGACGACGATCCCGTGGGAAGAGGTCAAGCGCGACCTCGGTCTGTAGCCGATGACAGACGGCTATCGGATCGAACTGCTACCGGCTGCCAAGCGAAACCTCGAGAAGAGCCCGCCGGCCATCAAGCAGCGGCTGAAGACCGCGATCGATAGGCTCGTCAAGGAGCCGCGTCCGGCGGGCGCAAAGCAGCTCAAGGGCCTTGATGACCTCCTTCGGATCCGGGTTGGGGAGTATCGGATCGTCTATCGGGTGATCGACGAGCGCCTGGTGGTGTTGGTCATCCGAGTCGGGCACCGGCGCGACGTGTATCGCACCATCGCCCGCCGACGTCTCGGCCGTTAACCCACGGTTCGGGGGTTCGGGAGACCGATGAATTCTGGCCGAGTGGCCGGTCTAACGGTTGCTGGCTAAACTGGCCCGCCCGGAGAACTCAGCATGACCGAACGCAGCGATTCAGCCATCATCGAGGTCCGCGACCTCGTCAAGGTCTACGGCGACGACACGCGTGCCGTGGACGGGATCTCATTCGCAGTGCAGCCGGGCGAGCTGTTCGGCTTCCTCGGGCCCAACGGCGCCGGCAAGACGACCACCATCCGCATCCTGGCCACCCTCCTGCGCCAGACGGAGGGCCAAGCCTGGGTGGCGGGATTCGACGTCGCCACCCAGTCGGGCGAGGTTCGGAAGAGCCTGGGCCTGGCCCAGCAGACCCCGGCTCTGGACGCCTTTTCGACGGGGCGCGAGACGCTCGAGCTGGCCGGCGTTCTGCAGCGGATGCCCCGTCCCGAGGTTCGCCGCCGGGCGGACGAGCTGCTGGAGCTGATGGGGCTGACCTCGGTGGGCGACAAGCTGACCGGCAGCTACTCGGGCGGCATGAAGCGACGGATCGACCTGGCCAGCGCGCTCATGCATCGGCCTCCGGTCCTCATCCTGGACGAGCCGACCGAAGGCCTGGACCCCCAGAGCCGGACCGCGCTGTGGGAAGAGCTCGAGCGCATCGGTCAAGCTGGAACGACCATGTTGCTGACGACGCACTACATGGAGGAGGCCGATCGGCTCTGCACCCGGCTGGCGATCATCGACAACGGCCAGATCGTGGTCGATGGGGCACCGGACGAGCTGAAGCGGAGCGTCGGCGCCGACACGGTCGTGCTTCAGCTGAAGCCCACCAACGGGGAGCTGGACAGCCTGCGGAGCCAGGTCCGCCGGCTCCTGGAGGGCATGGTCCCCGCCGATGCGGTCACTTCGCACCCGGAGGGAGTGAGCCTGTCCGTGCCCAACGCCAGCGCAACTGTCCCGGCGCTTCTCCGACGGCTCGACGGCGATGGCGTACCGATCGCGGGGCTCCAGATGAGCCAGCCCAGCCTGGACAGCGTGTTCTTGAAGTACACCGGCCGCCATATCCGTGAGGAAGCTGCCGATCAGCCCATCTCCCTGGGGTGGCAATAGACCGATGACTGCGATAGACCGATGACTGCGATCGCCTACGAGACCTACTACCTGGGGCTGCGGACCACCCGCCGCTTCCTGCGCGTCCCGGCCAACATCGTCAGCATCATCTTCTTCCCCCTCATCCAGCTGTTCGTGTTCAGCCAGCTGTACGAGGATATCGTGCAGCTGCCCGGATTCGGGAGCCAGACGAGCTACCTCGCGTACCTCGCCCCCGGCCAGGTGGCGTTCACCGCCTTCATGGCCGTGGCCTGGTCCGGGTTCGGCTTGCTGGTGGAATACCGCAGCGGCTACACCGACAAGCTGAGGGTCAGCCCCATCCATCGCTGGTCGATCCTGGCCAGCGAGATGGTGCCGCTCTTCTTCCAGGCCGCGGTCATGGCGGGCATCATCCTGATCATCAGCCTGCTGCTGGGCGCCAGCATCGTGACCGGTGTCGGCGGCTTCTTGCTGATCATCACCCTCGCCGGCCTGTTCGGCCTTGCGCTGGCCGGGGCGAGCTTCATCCCGGCCCTGATCACCAGGAGCGAGCAGGCCACGAGCACCTTCTCGCTGCTCCTGTTCCCGCTGATGTTCGCCTCGACCGCCTTCGTGCCCGAGGAGCTCATGCCGGACTGGATGCAGGTCGTCAACCAGTGGAACCCGATCACCTACGTCATCGAGGCCATCCGGTCGCTCATGGTCACCGGGTACGACTGGAACGCGATCGGCGCGGCGCTGCTTTCGATCCTCGTCGTCGGCGTGATTCTCCAGCTGGCGACTCTCTGGGCGTTCAATCGAGTGGCCCGCTGACCCAGCCGAGTCAAATTGGCGGCGCGCGTTAGCTGGTAGCCGGCTCCGGGTCGCGCGAGGAGGTGGACGGCGCGGGTGACTCTACCGTGGCACCCATCCGGCCGCCCGGCATCCAGACCAGGACCACGGCCGCCGCCAGCAGCGAGGTGACGACCCCGATGCTGAAGGTCGCCGAGGTGGCGATCGAGAACGCGGTGTGGATGGCGTTCACGATGGCCGGGATGAACGGCTCCACCTGGGCCTGGAACGCGGGCGGGACCTGCGCCAGGATGGCGGCCCCCAGGTCGCCCACGCCGGCCAGGTTGTTCAGGGCGTCCCCACCGGCCAGCTGACCGGCGAACGCCGGCGGCACGCCAAGCTCCTCGAGCTGGTTCGGGATCTCCTCCAGCAGGACCGAGGTGAAGAGCGAGCCGGTGATGGCCAGGCCCACCGTGCCGCCCACCTGCTGGAACAGGGTCACGCTCGACGTACCGGTGCCCAGCTCCCGGACGGGCACGTTGTTCTGCACCACCAGGGTGAAGACTGCGAAGGCCGGACCGATGCCCAGGCCGGTGATGGCCATCCACAGCCACAGGACGGGGAGATCGGTGTCGGGCCGGATGTTGGTGAGCAGGAACAGGCCGCCGGCCAGGACCAGGAGCGAGCCGAAGATGATGGGCTTGTACCGCCCGGTGCGGGCCACGATCTGGCCCGAGACGACGGCCGCCACGATGAGCCCGCCCAGCAGGGGCAGGATCTGATAGCCGGACTCGGTGGCCGAGCTGCCGTTCACGACCTGGAACCAGCGGGGCAGGAACACGACCGCCGCGAAGAACCCGACGGCCGCGAAGAACATGGCCATCACGCTGGCCGTGAAGTACCGGATCCGGAACAGGTGGAGCGGCAGGATGGGGTCCTTGGCCCGTGACTCGGCCCACACGAAGGCCGCCGCCATGACCAGGCCCAGCGCGATCAGGCCGCCCACATCGGGATCGGTCCATTCGCCGAACTGCTTCTGGGTGAAGCCGATGAGGATGGGAACCAGGGCCGCCACCAGCAGGGCCGCGCCCAGGTAGTCGATGTTGCGGGTCGCGTTCGGGTCGCGGTGGGTGGGCAGCACGCGCCAGATGACGAACAGGACGATGAGCCCCAGCGGGATGTTCACGAAGAAGATCCAGTGCCAGCTGATGTTGTCGGTGATCAGGCCGCCCATGGCCGGACCGATGAGGAACGCGATCCCGAACATGGCGCCGAAGAATCCCTGGTACTTGCCGCGCTCCGACGGCGCGAAGATGTCGCCGATGATGGCCAGCGCCACCGGGAACAGCGCCCCGGCGCCCAGGCCCTGGATCCCACGGAACCCGATGAACTGCCACATCTCCTGGGAGATGCCGCTCAGGAACGAGCCCAGCAGGAAGATGCCGACGCCGATGATGAAGATGGGTCGCCGGCCGAACAGGTCGGACAGCTTGCCGTAGATGGGGCCGCTGGCGGTGGCCGTCAGCAGATAGGCCGTGAAGGGCCAGATGTAGACGTCGTTGCCGTTCAGCTCGGTGACGATGGTGGGCAGGGCGGTGCCCACGATGGTGTTGTCCAGGGCGGCCAGGAACATGCCCAGCAGGACGACGAGCAGGATCTCCATCCGCTCCCGATGGGGCAGCTCGATGGGGGCGCGGTCGTAGTCGGGGGCGGCGGCGGTTTGGGCGGCGGAGGCAGCAGTCATGCTCGGTGAGTTCTCCCGTGGGTGGATCCGCCGTGAGGTGGCCCGTCCCGTCTGTGCGGGAGGACCCGTCGAGCGGGACCCGCCGAGTCTACGCCATCGCCTCCGTTCCCGCTTTACCCTACAGAGCGCCCGGTGTCCCCTCCGCCCCCGCGTTTCGTCGCCCCGCCCGTCGCCCCGCCCCGATGTTCATCAGATGGACACATCGGACACATTTTCTGGTCTTTGATGCCATCCGAGGCCAATATCGGTCGCTTCGGTCCATGAGATGAACAATTCGGCCAGGAAACGGACAGATCGGGTCAGAAAGTGGCCGATCGGTACATGTGATGGACAACGCTCCCGGCCTCGAGGTCGAGGAGCGCGCGCTTGCGGCTCACCCCGCGGGATGGGGGACGGGCGCGGTGTGAGGTTTAGGCGGAAACCGGGCTCAGGACCTGCGTTTGGCACCAGGCGTAGAGGGCGTCGTAGACGGGAAGCTCGAGCTCCAGCTGGCGTTCATCGGTCAGCTCCAACAGCGCAAAGCCGTGGGAGATGGCGATCAGGCCAGCCGACTCGCGCGTGGTGTCGATGCCCTTGTCGATATCGGCGCCGTGGACGATGGGAGCCATGATCTCGAGGGCAGGATCGGTCAGCTGGTAGTCCGCGATCAGGACCTCGAACGAGCACAGGCTGTCGCGGTGGGTGTAGCGGGCCCCCGGCGCGTCGAAGCTGATGGCGCCCTCGCGCTCGGCCGTGGGGAGGACCTCGGCGTCGGGGACGTACAGGATCTCGGCGTCGTGATCGATGAACTTGCGGATCAACCATGGACAGGCGATCCGATCGGTCTTGGGGTGTTCGCGGGTGACCCACTTCATGCGTGGTTACTCCTTGGTGGTCCCGTGCATTCTAACCCCTGAGCGAGATGTGCTACCATGTGCGTCATGGCTGATCTGCCGAAGGTCGGAATCCGTGAACTGCGCCAGAACCTATCGGTCTACGTAAAGAAGATCCGGGAGGAAGGGCGCACCTACGAGGTCACCGAACATGGGCGCCCCGTGGCCCGGTTAACGCCTTTGCTAGATGAACCGATGTCCGTCCTGGACCGCCTGATCGCCGAGGGCAAGGCCACGCGCGGGCACGGGAATCTACTCGATCTCGAGCCGCAGGTACCGCCTGACCTGGGTGCGGGCCGTCCCCTGTCGGAGATCCTTCAGGAGATGCGTGACGAGGAGCCGTGGTAGGCGAGTCGATCTGCTACGTGGACGCGTCGGCACTGGTGAAACTCGTCCTGCCTGAGCCGGAGAGTCAACCACTGCTGACGTTCCTGGCCAAATCGTCGCGCCACGTGACGCACCGAATAGCGATCGTTGAGGTCGTCCGTGCGGTGACCCGGCGGGAGCCAGCGGCCCAACCCCGAGCCGCGGAGGTCATTGCGCACCTCGACCTTGTTGATCTGGACGCTGAACTGGTCGATACGGCGGCCGCAGTCGAGCCGGCCAGCCTTCGCACGCTCGATGCGATTCACCTGGCCGGCGCGCTCCGCATGGGAGCGGACCTCTCGGCAGTCGTGACTTACGATCAGCGGCTGGCCGACGCGGCTCGGGCCGCCGGGCTGCCAGTCGTCTCGCCGGCCTGACGAACTGCCCGGGTCAGGGACCGCCGGCGGGGACGCCGGCGGCCAGGGCTGCGAGTTGGCGTTGGACGGATTTGAGCTGTTTCTTCAGGTCTGTGTTCTGCGCCGTCAGGCGGGTGATCTCCGCATTCAGGGGCGAGGTGGCGGCCTCGATCTGGGCCGCGGCCGGCAGGGGTGCGGTTCCGGGGTCAACATCGGAGAAGGCGACCAGGAATCCCGCCATGCCACCTGTGCTCACGCTCAGGTACGGACCCGCCGGCCAGCCGGCCGGTGTGGGCTGGACGGTGACTTCGGCATCGGCTTCGGCAGGCGAGCCCGCGGCGAAGGGCGTTGAGTTGGTGAGCGGGGCGGGTCCCGTGCGTCGGCCAGTAAGGACCCCGCCCCTGGTGTGCCATATCCGTGGTGTGGGATACCTGACGATGGTCGTCTCCAAGTCCGCGTCCTGATTCTGTTCCAGCCGTGGCCACGGGTCGAGCTGCCTGTCGCCCTCCGAGATGTCGAAATGCAGGTGGCAGGCGTCTGCGCCTGTCTTGCCGACCACGCCGATGGGATCGCCGCGTCTGACGCCCTGGCCGAGCCGCACGCTGAACGATGACATGTGCGCGTAGCCGGTTGAGAACCCGGTATTCCCGTGCTGGATTCGGACGATCAGGGCGCCGTTCCCCGGGTCGGGTCCTCGTTGTACGACCGTACCATCGGCCATCGCCCGCACCAGGGCGTCGCAGCGGGCGTTCCCGATGTCCGTCCCAAGACCCCGGTTGTTGTCCGCGTGCTCCTTGAAGGTGAAGGTGACCTCGAAGGTCGTGTTTCCGGCGGGTCGCCGCTCCCCGTGGTCACCGAACGTGCCCCTGGGCAGGATGACGCCATCTACCGGGTTGCCCCACTTCGGCTCCATGTCGGTTCAATCATCGGTCCTTTGCCTTGACCGCTGAGAGCCGGCGGCGCAGTCTGCGACCGATGCGGCCGAGTGCCTGGGTCCTGCTGGCGGTCGATATCGGTATCAAGGTCGCGCTGGTCGCGCTGCTGGGGCTGGCACTCCTGTTCCCGGACCTGCCGCAGTTCGCCGGCAAGGCGATGCAGGGGCGGGTCCTGACCTACGGCCTGGCGATGCTGCTGGTGCCGGCCATCTGGTTCTTCCGGTTCCGCCGCCATCCGTATCCGGTGCTGATCGACATCCTGATCACGCTGCCATTCCTCATCGACGTGGCGGGGAACGCGCTCGACCTGTACGACACGATCGAGTGGTGGGATGACGCGAACCACTTCGTGAACTGGGGGCTCCTGACCGGCGGGGTCGCGCTGGCGCTGGCGTTCCTGCCTCTGGGGCGCCTGAACCGATTCGGGCTGGCCGTCGGGTACGCGGCTCTGTCGGCCATCGTGTGGGAGCTGGCCGAGTACGTGACGTTCATCAAGGACTCACCGGAGCTGGCCACGGCGTATACCGACACGTTGTTCGACCAGATCCTCGGGACCTCCGGCGGGGCGCTCGCGGCGGCGCTGGTGGCCTGGTTCGTGCCGCCCCGATCGCGGACGGGCGGATAAGCGATGGGGCCGACCAAGCAGGGGAAGTCCAAGCCGACCGACGTCGTCGTGCTGGGGCCGTCGTGATGATGGGCCAAGGCGGTTCGGGCGACGAAGAGCGCCATGCACAGGACGAGCAGCGCAGCCGCGGCCTGCTGGCCGGGACCGAGCAGCCGTTTCGGCACATGCGCCGTTTCTGGGGTCGGCTGCCCAGCCAGCCCCGCTGCAAGTCGTGCACTCGGCCCTTCGGCGGCGTGGGCGGCGCGGTGATGCGGGGCATCGGCCTGGGGCCGTGGCCGATGAATCCCAAGTACTGCTCCGGGTGCTTCCGGTCCATCGCGAAGCATCGGTCAGGGGCGGAGATCGAGTGCAGCCTGCTGTTCGCCGACGTCCGGGAGTCGACGCCGCTGGCCGAATCGCTCGGCCCCGCCCAGTTCCGGGCCCTGATGGACCGATTCTTCCAAACCGCCTCCGAGGTGCTCATCGAGCGCGATGCGATCGTGGACAAGTTGAAGGGCGACGAGGTGTTTGCCATCTTCGTCCCGGCCCTGGCGGGGGAGCTCCACGCCCTGCGGGCCATTGAGGCCGGGCGCAGGCTGCTCTCGGCCACAGGTAATGACACGCCGGATCCCTGGCTGCCGGTGGGGGCGGGGGTGAACACCGGCGTGGCCTACGTGGGCACCGTGGGCGAGGGGGACATGGTGGACATGACCGCCCTGGGCGACCCGGTCAACGTGGCGGCTCGCCTGGCGTCCGCGGCCGGGGCGGGGGAGCTGCTGGTGACTGACGCGGCGGTCGCGGCCGCGCACCTGAGCGACGACGGGCTGGAGCACCGGTCGCTCTCGTTGAAGGGGAAGACCGAGCGGACCGAGGTGGTGGTGCTGGGCCCGTCCTAGCGTTCGGATCCAGCTTCTCGTTCGATCTCGTCGCGGAGGGCGGCCAGGACCTCCAGGTGGATGCGGTCTCGGCGGCGGCCGGAGGCGCGCTTCATGGCCATCAGGTCCTCCAGGGCGGCTACCTGAACGGTGACCTCCCCCAGGTCGAGGGTCGTGGCGTTGCGGCTCAACTCCTCGTAGCCGGTGGTGCCGGATGGGGTGCCGAGAATGTCGAGGTCGCCCGCATCGGTCACGAACGTGAAGCTGTCGCCGCGCTGGAGGGTCTCCGCGTCGAGCCGGAAGGGGAGGCCCTCGGGGGTGCCCCGTAGATAGGCGTGCAGCTCCCGGAGCGCCGCGGCGAGACGCTCCAGGTTGGCTCGGTCGCGGGCGTAACAGACGTCGATGTCGACGGTGAGGATGGTGGATCCGAGGAGCTTGCCGGCGAACCCACCGATGAGGACGTATCTGACCTCGTACCGATTCAGGGTCTGAAGCGCCCGGATGGGGTCGAATTCGCGCGGGGTGGTCATTTTCGTCTCGCAGCCGGCTGCGGCTGGAGGCGCGCGGCCGCGCGCGCTTCCGTAACGGCCAGGGCAGCCCGGGCCGCCGGGGTGAGTCGCAGGCGGTCACGGATCAGGGTGTGGTCCTCGCCCGCACCGGCGACGGGTGCCAGCTCCAGGTCCTGGCCGGCGGCCCGCAGCAATTGGCGCAGGTTGTCGAGGGTCGGGTTGACGCGCCCGGTCTCGATCCGCCCGATCGTGGACTGCGGTGTGCCCGCGGCCGCCGCCAGCTGTCGCTGGGTCATGCCGGCGCGATGGCGCGAGTGGCGGAGGAGAGTGGCGGCTCGCATGCCCGAATCATAGCACCAGCTGATAGCAAATACGCTATCAGACCCGGATCTGGCACATAGCGAAAGACCTCGACTGCTCTCCGTCCTTTCGGACTTCCTGCCTTCGAGGCCTCTCTACTCCTCTGATGGTTTCCCACCAGAGCAGATGTGCATCTTAGCACACTTCCAGAGACCCGTCCGATGGGATCGCGGCGTCCGATGGCATCGCGGCGTCCGATAGGATCCCAGCATGCCTCCGGCGCTCCCCGAACGATTCTGTTGTGACGAGGACCTCGAGCTGATCGGCTGCGACGGCCGCGATGCCGAGGCCCAACTGGAGGAGTGGCAGGAGCTCGGGACGTCCGAGAGCACCCAGGCCCTGCTGGATGCGGTGCTGGCCGAGGGGGTGGAGGGCGCGCGGCTGCTGAACGTTGGGGCGGGAATCGGCATCGTCCACCTGGAGCTCCTGGCGGCCGGGGCGGCGAGCGCGGTCGACGTCGACGCGTCGCGGGAATACCTGGCCGTGGCCCGGGCCGAGGCGGAACGTCGGGGCGTGGCGGATCGGGTCCAGTACTACTACGGGGACGTGGTGGAGCTGGCGGACGGGCTGCCGGACGCCGATGTCGTGACCTTGGACCACGTGATCTGCTGCTACCCATACCTGGATCGCCTCCTCGGGGCGGCGGTCAGACCGGGGACGCGGTTAGTGGCCCTGAGCTATCCGCACGATGCATGGTGGATGCGCGCGTACATGCGCGTGCACAACGTCTGGTGGACGCTGGCGAGGCGGCCGGACCGTTGGTTCATCCATCGCCGCGCTCGGGTTGACGGGCTCATGGACCGGGCCGGTTTCCGGGAGCAGCGCTGGATCCGCGCTGGCATGTGGCAGGTGGTCCTATATCGCCGTGAGCGTCGTCGCGAGCCGGCATGACGCGTCAGCTGAAGGTGGGGGTGCAGCTCCCCGAGGTCGAGTGGGTGCCGCGCTGGGCGGATTTGCGCGAGATGGCGCGCGCAGCGGAGGACATCGGCCTGGACTCGATCTGGGTGGGCGACCACCTCCTGTACCGATACGAAGACCAGCCCGCCCGCGGCCCGTGGGAGGCGTGGACCCAGCTGGCGGCCATCGCCGCCGTCACCGAGCGCGTCGAATTGGGCCCGCTGGTGGCGGCGACCTCGTTCCACAACCCGGCCATGCTGGCCAAGAAGGCGGCCACCCTGGACGAGATCTCCGGCGGGCGGCTGATCCTGGGCCTGGGCGCCGGCTGGAACGAGGCCGAGTACCTGGCCTACGGGTATCCGTTCGATCATCGGGTCAGCCGCTTCGAGGAGGCCTTCACCGTCATTCGAACGCTCCTCCATGATGGCCGATGCGACTTTCACGGCACTTACTACAGCCTTACCGATGCCGAGCTCCTGCCGCGTGGGCCGCGTTCGGAGGGACCGCCGCTGATGGTGGGCTCGATCGGGGAGCGGATGCTGGCCATCACCCTGCCCTGGGTGCAGTCGTGGAACGCCTGGTTCACGTGGTTCGGGAACTCGCCGGAGGGGTATCGGCCCATCCGCGACCAGGTCGACGCCGCGTGTCGGTCGGTAGGGCGGGATCCGGCGACATTGGAACGGACGGTCGCCGTGTTGGTCAAGTTCCCGGGGGCGCCGGGCGGACCGCAGGGCTACTCGAACCGCCCCGCTGCGGAGGCCATCTCCGGGGAGCCGGCGGTGTTGGCGGCGGCGCTGCGCGCCTTTGCGGCGGAGGGGATCGGCCACGTCCAGCTCGTCCTCGACCCGATCACGGCGGACAGCATCCGCGCCCTGGCGCCGACGCTTGCCCTTCTCAACCGGAGCAGCGGAGTGGTACAGTAAGCGGGTCGCGAACCTTTGATGAGATTTGAGTAGGTTTTGGCCCGTCGTCAATTCGCCGATCGCGATTGGGTAGCCCTTTCTGAAGCCAGCCGTGTGCTTGGCGTCTCGCCTGCTACGTTGCGCCGCTGGAGCGATGCCGGCCGCCTCCGGGTCTTCACGACTCCCGGTGGCCATCGCCGGTTCTCGCGGGCCGCGCTCGAGCGTCTGCTGCCGGCCGATCGTGCGCGCCGGCCCACGCTGGGTGGCGCGGGGTTCACGCCGAGCAGGATCGCGCGAACGTACCGTCGCGCGAATCGGGATGGGGCTCCGGAACTACCCTGGGTCCTCACCCTCAGCGACGAGCAGCGCATCCTCTTTCGGGAGCGGGGTCAGGTCCTCGCCGCGAGCCTCCTCCAATACGTCGATGCGACCCGGCCGGAGACTGCCTCGCACCATCTGAGGGAGGCATCGGTCACCGCGGCGGAGTATGGCCGGGTGGCCGCGACGCTCGGCCTTTCGCTCAGCCAGACCATCGAGGCCTTTCTGAGGTTCCGCACGCCGTTCCATCACGAGCTCGCCGTTGCGGCCCGCCGGCGCGGGTTCGACGCCGCGGAGACGACTGACCTTCTGGAGGCCGCCGAGCGGGCGATGGACCGCCTGCTGGTGGCGACGATGGGCGGCCACAACGTGGCCAAGAGCCGGGGTCGGGCCGGGCGCCGCCGTCGCCCCGGACTGCCGGTTGCGGCTGTCGTGCCCGAGAACCGAGACGCGTGAACCCGGCGGAGCCGGGCGCCATCGTGGCGCTGGTCACCCACGCCCGCCAGGTCCCCGCCGTTGAGCGCGAGCGGTTCGCGGCGCGACTGCGGGACGAGCTGACCGGCAAGGCACTGATTCTGGATACCTGCCACCGCGTCGAGGGTTACGTCATCTGTCCGGACGACACGGAGCGAATGGCACTCGCGGTCCTGGTGCCCGCCGGCGGCAGGGCTCTGACCGGTGAGCCGGCGGTCCGGCACGCGATCGCGGTCGCGGTCGGGCGTGATTCGGTCGTCGTCGGCGAAGATCAGATCCTCCACCAGCTCCGCGAATCGGTCGATGCGGCGCGCACCGCCGGCGGTTTCGACACGGTTCTGGCGCGGCTGTTCGCCATCGCGCTGAAGGCGGGACGTCGCGCTCGGTCGTGGCGTCAGGGTCCGCCGCGCTCGCTCGCGGACGTCGCGCTCGCGTCGATCGAGCGTCAGATCGGCCCGATCCGCGGTCGCGACATCCTCATCGTCGGCGCCGGCCGGATCGGTCGTCTGGCCGCCCGCGCGGCCAACGCCGCCGGGGCCTCGGTCACGATCGCGAACCGTTCTGCCGAGGGCGCTCATTCTCTTGCGTCCTTGACCGGCGCTCGGATCGTCCCATTCGACCCCGGCGCACAGACTGGCGCGTTCGCCGGCGTCGTTCTGGCTCTCAGCGGACCATGGCCGATCGGCGCGGGCACCGTGGAAGCACTGCGTGCGAGCAGGACCGTCGTCGTCGATCTGTCGGTGCCTGCGGCCGTCCCTGAGCTGGCCGCTGCGGCTATCGGTCAGCGCTTTGTCTCGGCCGACGCCCTGGCGCTCGCCGACCCCGAGCCAGAGGCACTCCAGGGCGGCTCACTCGCTCGGCTGGAGGCACTGGTCGACAGCATGACGGCGGAATTCCTCGACTGGCTTGCGGGCCGGGATGGACGCGCCGCAGCCGACGCGCTCATCAAGCGTGCGGATCTCGAACGCGAGGCTGAGCTCGCGGCGCTCTGGCGGCGGCTCCCCGACCTGCAACCCGAGGCCCGGGACGCAATCGAGGGGATGACCCGACATCTGGCCAAGCGACTGCTCCGCGAGCCTCTCGAGCGCCTTGGACGGGATTCCGACGGTCGCGCCGAGCGCGTCGTCCGGGACATCTTCGCCCTGTGAACAGCCGAGAGATCGCGATCGGCTCCCGGGGCAGCCTGCTGGCTCTGGCCCAGGCGACGCTGGTCGTCGAGGCATTCGAGCGCGCAGGCCGAAATAGCCGGATCGTGGTGGTCGAAACCGAGGGCGATCGCCATGCGCCGGACGAAGCCTGGGGCGAGGGGGTTTTCGTGGCGGCGATTGAGCGGGCGTTGCTCGCCGGCCGCGTCGACGTCGCGATCCACAGCGCGAAGGACGTTCCGACCGACGAGGACCCGCGGCTACAGGTCGGCGCCTATCTGCCCCGGGGAGACCCGCGCGATGCCCTCGTCGTGCGGGCCGACGCGGAGGAGCGACGGCTGGACGATCTGCGGCCGGGCTCTCGCGTCGGGACCGACAGCCCCCGGCGGACTGGGTTCTTGCTCGCGCGGCGCCCGGACCTCGCGGTTCATCCGCTTCACGGCAATGTCGACACCCGCCTGCGCCGGCTCGACGCTGGCGCCACGGACGCCCTGGTCCTGGCGTGCGCAGGGCTGGATCGAATCGGGCGGGGTGATCGGATCGCGGAGCGGCTCGAACCCGAGGTCGTGCCGCCCGCGCCAGGCCAGGGCGCGATCGCCGTCCAAGTTCGGCGCGACGACGCGCGGATGCTCGAGCTGGTGGCGGCGATCGACGACCGATCGACGCGCCTCGCAGTCGAGGCCGAACGGGCGTTCCTCAGCGCATCCGGAGGAGGCTGCCGCGCCCCGATCGGCGCCCTCGCCACCATCACCGATGACGAGCTCGACCTCCTCGGCGGCTACGCCAGCCCGGACGGCTCCGGCACTGCCGTCGCCCGGCGCCGCGGGCCCCTGGCAGCCGGCACGGATCTCGCCCGCGAGCTCGCTGCCGCGCTCGATTCCCGCACCCGAGTCCGAGCGCCAGTGGACGACGTCGAGCCGGAGACGTCGCGCCCGATGGCTCGCCGAGTCCTGGTCACGCGGGCGGCCGACCAGGCGGCCGAGCTCGCGTCGGCACTTCGTCACGAGGGCCTGGTGCCCGTCGCGGTTCCGACGATCGCGGTCGAGGCCGATCCACCCGGCGGCGCGCTCGACTCCTCGGCGCACCACCTCCACACCTATGCATGGGTGGTCATCACCAGCGCGAATGGCGCGCGGGCGATTCTCGACGCCGGCAGGCGCATCCCCACGCGGCTGGGAACGCCGAACTGGGCGGCCATCGGCCCGGCCACCCGGGCCGTCCTTGAGGACGAGGGCATCACGGTCGATATCCAGCCCAGCCAGGCCAACAGCAGCGTGATGGCCGACGAGCTGCCGGTTGTTCCCGGCCAGCGGGTCCTCGTCGTTCGGGGCGATCTCGCCGACAAGGAGCTCGCGGTCGCCCTGCGCGCCCGAGGCGCAGAGGTTGACGACGTCGTGGCCTACCGGACTCGCGAGGCGCCGGCGAGCTCCGGTCCGCTGCTCCGTCGTGCCCTGTCGGACGGGCCGATCGACGCCGTCGTGTTCACGAGCGGCTCGACCGTCCGGGGCCTGGTGGCGCTCGCCCGCGCCGCGTCTGTCGACTTGTCCTCGATCCCCTCGGTCTGCATCGGTCCGAAAACGGCAGTGGATGCCCGCGCGGCTGGCTTCTCGGTCCTCGCGGTGTCGGCGATCCCGGAGGCAGCTGCGCTTGCCGTCACGACCGCCCGTGCCCTGGCGACTCAACCGAAGCAGGTCGGATGATGCTTGACTTTGAAGCACCCCCAGCCATCGCCATCTCCGCCTCCAGGGCGCCGCTCGCGATCCGGCCCCGCCGGCTGCGGCGAACGGCCGCGTTGCGGGCGTTGGTGCGGGAGACCCGCCCCCAGCCGGCGATGCTGGTCGCGCCGCTCTTCGTCCGGCCGGGCTCCGGCGTGCGCGAGCCGATCGCCTCGATGCCCGGGGTGGCCCGGCTGTCGCCGGACGTGGCCGCCGACGAGGCCGCGCGCCTCGCCGAGCGCGGTGTGGGCGGCGTCATCCTGTTCGGCCTGCCGGAGACGAAGGATGCCATCGGCAGCGGTGCGTCGGCCGAGGATGGGATCGTCCAGGAGGCTCTCCGCCGGATCCGCGCGCTCGAGCTGTCGCTCGTGACGATCGCCGACACGTGCCTGTGCGAGTACACCGACCACGGCCATTGCGGTCCGCTCGCGGCCGACGGATCCGTCGACAACGACGCGGCCCTGGTCCGCCTCGCCGAGACAGCGGTCAGCCAGGCCCGGACCGGCGCCGACATCGTCGCTCCGAGCGCGATGATGGACGGCCAGGTGGCGGCGATCCGGGCGGCGCTCGACGCCGCCGGGCTCGACCAGACCGCGATCATGGCCTACGCGGCAAAGCACGCGTCGGCCTTCTACGGCCCGTTCCGAGAGGCCGCCGACAGCGCCCCGGCGTTCGGCGACCGGCGCGGCTACCAGATGGACCCGGCCAACGGGCGGGAGGCGGTCCGCGAGATGGCCCTCGACGTCGCGGAGGGCGCGGACATTCTGCTCGTCAAGCCGGCGCTCCCGGCCCTCGACCTCATCACCGCCGCACGCGCCCGGTTCGACCTGCCGATCGCCGCGTACCAGGTGTCCGGCGAGTACGCGATGCTGGTCGCCGCCGCGGAGCGCGGCTGGCTCGACGGCCGCCGGGCGATGACCGAGGCCGTCACGGCGATCGTCCGCGCCGGCGCCGGGATCGTCATCACCTACGCCGCCACCGATCTGGCGACCTGGCTGCGGGAGGACCGATGAGCTCTGACGAGCCGATCTACATCCAGGCCCTTGCCCTGGGCCTCGATCCGGCCTGGCGTCGCCGGAGCGACGAGGAACGCCACGATGACGCCGTCCGCTTCACGGAGGCGGAAGCGGCGGCCGAGCTCGACGGCGTCCGGAGCATCACCTATTCCTCGATCGGGCTGGAGCCCGGCGTCGATCTGCTGTTGTGGCGGATGGCGCCCACGATCGACGGGCTCGAGACCGCGGCGGCCGCGCTGCTGCGGGCCGGTCTCGGCCGCTGGCTCACCGTCCGCCACTCGCTCGTCGGCCGAGTCGGCCCGTCGCAGTACGTCAAGAAGCCGACCGACCAGGAGCAGTCGCTCTTCAGCGGCGAGCGCTCGCGGTACCTCGTCGTCTACCCGTTCACGAAGAGCACGGACTGGTATCTCCTCTCGCGCGAGGCACGCCAGGGCGTCATGAACGAGCACATGAAAGTCGGCCACGAGTACCCGATGGTCCGCCAGGCGCTGGCGTACTCATTCGGCCTCGACGGCCAGGACTTCGTCGTCGCCTACGAGACCGACGATCTCGTCGTCTTCGGCGACCTCGTCCGGGCTCTGCGCGGCACCGAAAGCCGGCGCTCGACCGTCCGCGACACCCCGATCCTGCTCGGGATCCAGCGCCCGGTCGAGGAGATCGTCAGCCTCCTGGGTGCGCCATGACGGCTTCGACGGAGACCGACATCCGCAGCCCCGACCTCATCGCGCGGGCAGAGGGCCTCTTTCCTGGCGGGGTGAACAGCCCGGTCCGCGCCTTCCTCGCCGTTGGGCGTCCACCGCTCGTGCTCGAACTCGGCGCGGGCGCTGACGTCTGGGACGTGGACGGCCGGCGCTACGTCGACTACATCGGCGCCTGGGGGCCGGCCATCCTCGGTCATGCTCATCCCACCGTCGTTGACGCGGTCGTCGAAGCAGCCCGGAACGGCTTCGCGCTCGGCGCGACCCATCCGCTCGAGGTCGAGCTCGGCGAAGCGATCCGGAGAGCCATGCCGTCGATCGAGCGCCTGCGGTTCACGTCATCGGGCACCGAGGCGGTCATGAGCGCCCTGCGGCTGGCGCGCGCGGCGTCCGGCCGCGACCTCGTCGTGAAATTCGCCGGCGCCTATCACGGCCACTCCGACGGCCTGCTGGTCGAGGCCGGTTCGGGGGTTGCGACCCAGGGAATCCCGGGCAGCGCCGGCGTCCCCGAGGCGACCGCCGCGCTGACGCTCGTCCTGCCCTACAACGACCCGACAGCGGTCACCAGCGCCTTCGCCGAGCATCCGGGCCGGATCGCCGCCGTGATCGTCGAGCCCGTCGCGGCAAACGTCGGCGTCGTCCCGCCCGCGGCCGGCTTCCTCGAGCAGCTCCGCGAGACGACGCGAGCCGACGGCGCATTGCTGATCTTCGACGAGGTGATCACCGGCTTCCGGGTTGGTCCTGGCGGCGCCCAGGATCGCTTCGGCATCCGGCCGGACCTGACGACCCTGGGCAAGATCATCGGCGGCGGGATGCCCATCGGCGCCTATGGCGGGCGGGCCGACGTGATGGACCTCGTCGCCCCCGCCGGCGCGGTCTACCAGGCCGGCACGCTGTCGGGGCACCCGCTCACGATGGCGGCCGGGATCGCGACGCTGGCCCAGCTCACCGGGCCGCGGTACAGCGAACTCGAGGTGCACGCGGAATCGCTCGAGTCCGGGCTTCGTGCCGCGGCGACCGAGGCGGGCCGTGTGGTGTCCATCGCCCGGGTCGGTTCGCTCCTGACGGTTTTCTTCCGGCCGACGCCGCCGCTCAACGCCGCGGAGGCACTCGCCGCTGATCGCGGGGCGTTTGCCCGGTTCTTCGGAGCGATGCTCGATCGCGGGATCCTGCTGCCACCGTCGCCGTTCGAGGCCTGGTTCGTCTCGATGGCCCACCGATCGGCGGCGCTCGAGGCCACCGTGGACGCGGCGCGGGCGGCGTTCCGGGCATGAACGATCGGTTCCTGCGCGCCTGCCGGCGCGAGCCGGTCGACGCGACTCCGGTCTGGTTCATGCGCCAGGCCGGGCGAAGCTTCGCCGCCTACCGCAGTCTCCGCGAGCGATACGGCATCCTCGAGCTGGCCAAAACCCCGGACCTGTGTGCCGAGGTCACGCTGATGCCGATCCGCGAGCTCGGCGTCGACGCGGCAGTCCTGTTCGCCGACATCATGCTGCCGCTCGAGCCGATGGGCGTGGACCTGCGGATCGAGCCCGAGGTCGGCCCGATCATCGACCGACCGATCCGCTCGGCCGCCGACGTCGAGGCACTCCGGCCATTTGATCCGGCCGGGGTCTCGTTCACGCTGGACGCCATCCGCCTCGTCCGGCGCGAGCTCGACGGGAAGGCCGGCATGATCGGCTTCTCGGGCGCGCCGTTTACGCTCGCCTGCTATCTCATCGAGGGCCGCCCGTCGCGCGACTACGCAATCGCGAAGGCGTTCATGTACCGCGAGCCTGTCGCGTGGCATGACCTCATGGATCGCCTGTCCACGATGGTCGTGGCCTATCTCCGGGCCCAGGTCGAGGCGGGCGCGGACGTCGTCCAGCTGTTCGACACCTGGGTCGGGGGCCTGGGGCCGGCCGACTACGCGGCCTTCGTCCAGCCCCACGTCCGACGGATCTTCGCGGGCCTGAACGCGGTGCCGTCGATCCATTTCGGGACCGGGAACGCGGCGCTGCTGGAGCTCATGGCCGATGCCGGCGGCGACGTCATCGGGGTCGACCACCGGATGTCATTGGCCGAAGCCTGGCGACGCGTCGGCCCGGACCGGGGCGTCCAGGGCAACCTCGACGCGGCGCGCCTCCTCGCCGGCTGGGAGGCGACCGAAGCGGGCGCACGGGCGGTGCTCGACGAAGCCGACGGCCGTGTCGGCCATGTGTTCAATCTCGGCCACGGGGTCCTGCCCGGCACCGATCCCGCGCTCCTTCGTCGCCTTGTCGACTTTGTTCACGAGCAGACCAGCCGGGCCGGTGTCGTGGCCGAGGCCGCGGGGTGAGTCGGGCGCGCGCACACACCGGCGCACGCGAGGGCGCGCTCCTCATGACGTATGGCTCGCCGGCCTCGCTCGACCGCGACGACATCCGCGCGTATCTGGCGCGCGTCCGCGGTGGGCGGGAACCGGCAGGCGAGCTCGTCGACGAGTTCACGCGACGGTATCGGCTCATCGGCGGCTCGCCGCTCATCGAGATCACGCGCTCACAGGCCGCCGCGCTGGCGGATGTGCTCGGCTGGCCGGTCGACGTGGGGATGCGGTTCTCCGCGCCGTCGATCGCGGACGGCATGCGGGAGCTCGCGGAGCGTGGAGTCGAAAGGATCGCCGCGGTTGTCCTCTCGCCGCAGTTCTCGCCGCTGCTGATGGGCGGATATGCGAGGGCGATCGAGGAGGCCCGGGCGGAGCTCGGTGATCGGGCGCCGCGGGTCGACATCGCCGGTGCCTGGCACGACGAGCCGGCGTTCATCGCGGCCCTTGCCGGCCGCGTACGCGAGGCGCTCGATCGCCTCCCAGGGGACGAGGTCCACGGGGTCACCGTGCTGATGACGGCGCACAGCCTGCCGAGGCGCGTAGCCGATCAGGAGCCTGGCTATCTGGCTCAGCTCCGAGACACGGCCGAGGCCGTCGCGGCCGGTGCAAACCTGGCGGACGGGCATTGGTCCTTCTGCTGGCAGAGCGCCGGTCACGAGCCGGGCGAATGGATGAAGCCCGACTTCGCTGACCTCCTGCCCGAGCTCGCCGCGGCCGGACGGCGCTCGGTCGTCGTCGCGCCGGTCCAGTTCCTGGCGGACCACCTGGAGATCCTCTACGACATCGACGTCGCCGCGCGCGAGCAGGCCGAGGCGTGCGGGTTGAGGTTCCACCGGATCGGATCGCTCAACGCCGATCCAGGGCTGCTCGACACCCTGGCTGCCGTGGCTCGGCGCACGGTGAGCGGCCGCTCACGATTGGCGGTCTGAGCAGAGGCCGAACCTGATATCCGGTCAGGCAGCGGCCGGCTCGGCCTCCGCTTCCGCGCACGCGTCGATAGGGAGGCACTCTGGAAGGCTGGACGCGGATGAGCGGCCAGGCCGGTACTTGAGGAAGGCGCCGACGTACACGCCGCCCAGGATCACGGCGCTGCCCAGCACGAACGACGGCGTAATGCGCTCGCCGGTGAGAACGGCGGCCAGGGCCACCGTCACCAGAGGCATCAGCAGGGTCACGTAGGAGACCGCGGACGCCGTCCACCGTTGCAGCGCGAAGACGTACAGCGAGAACATCACCACCGAGCCAAGGACCACCAGGTAGCCGATGGCTACCCACGTCGCGGCCTGCGTGGGAAGGTCTCTCGGCTCGCCAGCCACCAGCGAGAGGATCAGCAGCAGCGCTGCGCCGGTCAGCATGGCGACCCCGTTGGTGGCGAACGGGTCGCTCTTGGGGATCCATTTCACGATGACGCCGGACTCGGCGATGGCCAGCGCCGCCAGCAGGATCAGCAGCAGCGAGAACAGGGGCACGTCCGCGCTCAGCTGGTCGACGAACACGATGCCGATACCGACCACCGCAATGAGCGCGCCGAGCAGACCCTGGACGTGGAACCGCTCCTGGCGGTGGGCGATCGCCAGCCCGAACGTGAACAGCGGGGTCAGCGAAATGAAGACCATGGCGGTGCCCGCCGGAACGTCTTGCAGGCCGGTGTACGCGAGGCCGTAGCTCGCGGAGAAACCCACCACGCCGTACAGGGCAGCTCCCCACAGGCTGCGGCCCCGCGGCAGCGACCGCCGCGTGACGAGCACGACCAGCATCATCAGGGCGCCGGCTGCCACGAACCGCAGCCCGGCTCCCCAGAACGGGGCGAGCTCATCGACCGTCAGCTTGACGGCGACCGCGTTGGCGCCTCCGAACACGACGACCCCCAGGAACGCGAGGAGCGTTGCCTGGTCCGGACGGGCCGTCGGCTGCGAATCGGACACGTCGCGCAACTCTACTCGCCGCCGCTGGTCCCCCGAGTGTGCTAGCATCGGCGCATAGATATGCACACTCATGGGTGAATCGGTATGGCGCTGGCACGAACGAACCTGACGCTTCCCGAGGAACTGCTGCGCGATGTGGACGAGCTGGCCGGCCCGCGCGGGCGAAGCCGGTACGTGGCGGAGGCCGTCGCCCAGCGAGTGAAGCGGGATCGGCTGGGGAAGGCCATCCGCGAGACAGCCGGCGTTTTGGCGGGTACCCCGTACGCCATGACGCCGGACGAAGTGCTGGCTTGGGTCCGTGCCCTGCGAGAGGAGGAGACCGACTGACGGTGCGGTACCTCCTCGATACAACCCTGATCATCGACCACGCCAACGCAGACCCCGACGCGGCAGCTGCGCTGGACCGCCTGTTCTCCGAGACGGGCGACCTGTTCACGTGCGACGTGGTCACCTGTGAGGCACTCTCCCTTGGGGATCCGCCGCATCGGGCTCGTATCCAACGGCTGCTGGATGCGCTCGAATATGTCTCGACAACACCCGACGCGGCGCGCTGGGCGGCTGACTCCCGGCATGCACGGCATGGCGCGGGGGGCAAGCTGGGGCTCGGGGATGCATTGATCGCGGCGGTAGCCGTCAGCCTGGGTGCGACCGTGGTCACCCGGAACCGAGCCGATTTCGAGCGGCAGGGCGTATCGGTCCTCAGTTACTAGGTTTCGGGAGTGGCGACCTCCTGCAGGCGCCGGGCGAGGAACGCGCGTTCGGCCGCGTTCGCGGTGAGCACCACGGCCCGTTCGTACGCCGACCGGGCCTCGTCCCGGCGGCCGAGGCGGCGCAGCAGGTCGGCGCGCCCCGAGTGAAGGTAGGAGTAGGACTCCAGCTGCCCGTCCCCGTCGAGGCGGTCCATGATCGCCAGGCCCGCCGCCGGGCCGTCTGCCATGGCCACTGCCACCGCCCGGTTCAGCTCCACGACCGGAGTTGGCGTGAGCCGCAGTAGCGCGTCGTACAGGGCAAGGATCTCAGACCAATCGGTGTCGGCCGGGGTGGCCGCCCCGTCGTGGACTGCCGCGATGGCCGCCTGGAGCTGGTACGGCCCGGCTCTCCCGTGGCGCAGCGCCCGCTCCACCAGCTCGCGACCCTCCGTTATCTGGGCCGCGTTCCAGCGTGACCGATCCTGGTCCTCGAGCAGCACCAGCTGTCCGTCGGGGTCGACCCGCGCATCTCGCCGCGCGTCATGGAGCAGCATCAGGGCCAGCAAGCCCAGGGCTTCGGGCTCGTCCGGCATCAGCGCGACCAGGACGCGGGCCAGGCGGATCGCCTCCGCGCACAGCTCGCGCCGGATGAGGCTGTCGCCCGATGACGCGCCGTAGCCCTCGTTGAAGACGAGGTACAGGACCCGCAGGACGCCGTCCAGCCGCTCGGGCAACACGGCGTCGGGCGGGACGCGATACGGAATCGCCGCGTCGCGGATCTTTCGTTTGGCGCGTACCAGGCGCTGGGCGAGAGTCGGCTCAGGGATAAGGAACGCCCGCGCGATCTCGGGCGTGGTCAGCCCGCCCAGCGTGCGAAGGGTCAGCGCGATCCGCGACTCGAGCGCCAGGGCCGGGTGGCAGCAGGTGAACATCAGCCGCAGCCGGTCATCGGGGATGGACATCGGCTCCTCGTCCGCGGATCCCGTTTCGGCCGCTGCCTCCGCCGCGTCGGCGGCGACGGCCGCCTCGGAACGGAGTAGCGCTTCCTTATCGGTCAGGCGCCTGGCGCGCCGGAGCCGATCAATGGCCCGATTCCGGGCCGTGGTGACGATCCAGCCCGCTGGATTGCGAGGCAGCCCGGCTGCCGGCCATTTCTCGAGCGCCACCAGGTAGGCGTCCTGGAGGCTCTCCTCGGCCAGGTCGAAGTCGCCCAGGACCCGGATGAGCGTCGCGACCGCCCGCCCGTGCTCCTCGCGGAACAGGCGGTCGACGACCTCGCGGGGGGTGGTCGCGTTCGGCAACGGCCCTCAGGAGGCGGAGCTCACCGCCGCATCGGCCTCGCCCACCGGAACCGCGTCGGACTCCGGGGACATGAGAACGGGGCGGACTTCGATCGATCCGTAGTGGGCGCCGGGGCAGGCGGCCGCCAGCTCCAGGGCGTGGTCCAGGTCGCGGGCCTCGATCAGGTAGAAGCCGCCGAGCCCTTCCTTGGTCTCGGCGAACGGGCCGTCGGTGGTCAGGGTCTGGCCGTCGCGGACGCGGATGGTGGTGGCGGTCGAGACCGGCTGGAGGCCGTCGCCGCCCAAGTACGCATTCGCGTCGCGGAGCATCTTGGTGTACTTCTCGTACGCATCCGAGACCTGCTGGATGACCTGCGGGTCGGGCGGGGTGGGCGACGGGTTGGCCGTCTCCTCGTCGTAGATCAGAATCGCGTAGCGCATGGGTTCCTCCTACGGGGCTTGAGGCGGCGGTCTCGTGCCGCCACTGTATCTACGACGAACGGGCAGCGCGCGGATCGACATCCTAGGCGGGTATGCTCGGCGGCGTGGGTGGCGCGACGGTCGAGAGTGGCGGGGACAGCGGCGCGTACGGGCAGGCGGAGAAGTTCCCCGTTGGTCGCGGCGTGGTCGAAGCCCAGCCGTTGACCAGCGCCTCCGGCGACCACGCCATCCTCCTCAGCCAGACCGATATGCCCCGCGTCCTCATCCTGGCCGAGCCGGGGGCGGTGGAGAGCACCGGCCGGGAGCGGGTGGTGGTCATGCCGTTCGACGAGGACGTGGAGACCCGGGTCGACGGTGACGCGCTGGCGACCTGGATCGCGGCTCCGTATGACGTGCCGGTCCCCGCCGGGGAGGGGCGCATCCCCGTCTGGGCCAGCGGTTTTGGGTTCGTGGTCGTCATCCTGGGCATCGTGCTGATGGTCATCGGCAGCGCGGTCGTGTTCAGCTGGCTGCTGGACCTGGTGGCGGCGTAGGCGAGTGGCGGCATGACGGTTCAGCTGCCGGAGGCGGCATGACGATTCAGCTGCCGGAGGCGGCATGACGGTTCAGCTGCCGGAGACCGGGCTGCTGGCGATGCGGGTCGGTCTCGAGTTCGGTGGGGCGGAGGCCTTCGTCGACAGCCTCGAGCGGGCCGTGTCTGAGGGAGGGGCGAGCGGGGCCAGTGTCGTGGCGCTCCTCGACCGGGGCGACCTGGGGATCCACATTCCGCATCGGGATGGCCCCGCCTGGAACGTGGTGCCGATCCTCCACCTGCACCCCGGGGAGCAGCCCACCGAGGCCGACTGGGCGCAGGCCAACGCCATCCTGGAGCGCCTCGAGCGCTACCGGTGATGTTGCCCCGCTAGGGAGCTCCTAGAAAAGGATCACGCCGTTGGCGGGCGGCAGCTCCCCGGCGGCGAGCGTCGCCAGCAAGCGGCGCGTTGAGCCGGGGAACGCGTCGGCGATGGCCGGCGCCGCTTCCCGCAGCGCCCTCCGGTTGGCATGCGTCGCCTTGACCACGATCACCATCCGGTCCAGCTCCGCGTCCCGCTGCTTGAGGTGGGCGGCACGCAACTGAGCCTGGCAGTCCGCCAACCGAACGTAGAACTCCAGACCGATGCGCCCGCGGGCCACCGTTAACACCGCGTCCAGCGCCCGCTGATCCCCGGGGAGCGGAATCGGGACCTCGAATGCCCACCGACCGGCGTTCCCGATCCGCTCGCGAAAGCGCCGAATCAACGCCACCTGGCCGGCGTCCCGCACCGCCCCGTCCCCTGGGTAGAGCCGAATCCTCGCCCGCAGCCCCACTGCCGCCGCGTGCCTTGCCAACAACATCGGCCTCGGTCCCGGCAACCAACCCTGTTCGATGCGGAGGACGGTTGTCCGCCCGACGCCGATCAGTGACGCGACCTGGCGAATGGTGAGTCCTGCGGCAAGTCGGGCACGGCGCAGTTCATCGGCCGTGTCTCGGACGTCTCGCTGGATGTACCACTCCGCCCGCTGCAGTCGGCGCTCGCGATTCGCCACGCGGGGAGGCTACCTGGGCCGCGTTATCTCGGGATTAGGTTGAATCTGTGCAGTTGTCCCGCCGGGTGGACGTATCGGCCAGGCAATGGTCGTTGGATGCCCGTTTCGGCCGTTTCGATGTCGGCCTGTCCCCGGCTGAGGGTTAGTCAGCCACGATGGCGCCGTTTCCGGGCCAAGCCGTTGGGATGCTTGGCTGATAGGTCCGTGGCCAGGGACAAACTGCCCCGATATGGCCGCCAGCGTTGCCTCAAGCCAGGGAGGTGGCGGCGAGGGCCTCAGCCAGAATCGAAACGGATTGGTCGATTTCCTGCTCGGTGGTGACGAGGGGCGGGATGATGCGGACGACCTGGCCCCAGGTGCCGCAGGACAGGAGCAGGAGCCGATGCGCGAGGGCCTCGGTGATGACCGCCTTGGCCAGGTCGGGGCGGGGGACCAGGCTGTCGGGGTCGGCGAACTCGATGCCGACCATCAGGCCGCGGCCACGGACTTCGGCCACGAACGGGTGGCCTGCTGCGGCCTGGCGCAGACCGTTGAGGAGCCGATGGCCGAGCGTCTCGGCCCGGGCGACCAGGCCCTCGTCCTCGAACACGTCGAGGGTCGCCAGCGCGGCCGCGCACGACACCGCGTTGCCGCCGTACGTGCCGCCGTGGGCACCGGGCGGGAACTTGGCCAGCAGGTCCCTGGGCGCGAGGATTCCCGACAGTGGCATGCCCGAGGCGATGCCCTTGGCCATGACCACGATGTCGGGACGGATCCCACTCCACTCGGTGGCGAAGAACCGGCCCGTGCGCCCGTAGCCGGACTGCACCTCGTCGACGATGAGCAGGATCCCGTGGCGGTCGGCCAGCTCCCGCAGGGCGGGAAGGAAGCCGTCGGGTGGGACGACGTACCCGCCCTCCCCGAGCACGGGCTCCACCAGGAACGCGGCCACGTCCTCCGGATACACCAGCGTGGCGAACAGCTCGTCCAGCTGCACCATCGTCCAGGTCAGGGCCGACGCCTGGTCCCGCCCGGTCGGGTTGCGCAACGGATACGGGTACGGCGCGAAGTAGGCGCTCGCCAGCAGCGGCTCGTAGTGGCCGCGGTTCTTGATCGCGGAGCTGGTCAGCGACATCGTCCCGTGGGTCCGGCCGTGGAACCCGCCCCGGAACGCCACGATCGCCGGCCGATGGGTGGCGATCTTCGCCAGCTTGACGGCCGCCTCGATGGCCTCGGCCCCGGAGTTGGACAGGAATAGACCGATGTCGTCGCCGGCCGCTGCCTCGTCGTCAGCCCGCGCCGCGCCGGCCGCGCCGCTCGCCGGTGCGCCGCCCGCCGGTGCGCCGCCCGCCGGTGCGGCCCCCGGGAAGTAACGCGGCAGCCGCTCGTGGAGCTCCAGCCCGGGCTTGTGGTACAGGATGTTCTGCTGGGCGTGGATGATCTTCCCGGCCTGCTCGGCAATCGCCGCCGCCACCCGCGGATGGGCATGCCCGGTGTTCGTGACCCCGATCCCGCAGGTGTAGTCAAGGTACCGATCCCCATCGTGGGTGACGACCCACGACCCCTCCCCGCGGTCCACGACCAGCTCGGTGTAGCGCGCCCACACGGCGGGGATGCCGGCGCGGCGCGCCAGCCACACGCTCGAGTCGTCGGCGCGCTCGTCGAGCATCGGTCCGGTGGGGGCTTCAGTGGTCATCGGTATGGCTCCGTCGGCGGGATCTTCGTGCGCTGCGTGGTTACCTGCCGCGGATGGTAACCGGCCCGCCGGCCGCCGCCTGGCGCCGGGACTGCCATAGCTGCACCGCGATGAACGCGACCGCCAGCAGCAGGATGAGCGAGCCCAGCACGTTCACCTCGGGCGGAATGCCCAGTCGGCTCACGCCGAAGACCCACAGCGGGAAGGTCACCGTTCGTCCGGCGTTGAAGACCGTGATGACGTAATCGTCGATCGACAGCGAGAACGCCAGCAGGGCCGCGGCCAGGATGCCGGGGAAGATGAGGGGGAAGGTGACCTTCCAGAAGGTCGTCCAGGCATCGGCATACAGGTCCATACCGGCCTCCTCCAGCGATCGGTTGAAGCCGATCAGCCGGGCCCGGACGGTGACCACCACGAAGCTGATGTTGAACATGATGTGCGCCACCAGGATGGTGACGAAGCCGCGCCCCAGCCCCATTGAGACCCACAACGTCAGCAGCGACGCGCCGAGGATGATCTCCGGCGCGGTCATGGGCAGGAAGATCAGCAGATTGGTGGAGCTGCGGCCACGGAAGTCGTAGCGGGTGAGCGCCAGCGCAATGAGCGTCCCGAATATGGTGGCCACCAGGGTCGAGATGGCGGCAATCGTGAGGCTCGTGAGCATGGGCCCGGTGATGTCGGGACGGCCCCAGAGGGTGACGTAATTGTTGAGCGTGAATCCCTGCCACGTGATGTTCTGGCGTCCCGCCGGGTCGTTGAAGCTGAAGATGACCATCACCACCAGCGGCGCGAACAGGAACACCACCGCCAGGGCGGTGATTGCCGGCAGCACCAGGCCGGACAGGCGCTGACCGAGAGGTGCGGACCGCACCGGCGCGGACCCGAGGGGCGGGGCGGCAGCGGTCATCGGAGGGTCACCTGGTCACCGGTCAACTCGTCAGCCGCTCGGTGCCGACCACCCGGGTGTAGATCGCGATCAAGACCATCACCCCCACCAGCAGGACGAACCCGAGCGCCGACGCGGCGGGGAAGTCGTTGGCGTTGAGGTACTTGAACTGGATGATGTTGCCGATCATGGTGACGTCCCGGTTGGCGGCGCCAATCAGCTCGGCGTTGATGAAGTCACCGACGGCCGGGATGAAGGTGAGGAGCGACCCCGCCACGACGCCCGGGAGGGACAGCGGGAAGGTGACGCGCCAGAAGGCCTGCGCCCGACTGGCGAACAGGTCCATCCCGGCCTCGATCAAGCGGGGGTCGATCTTCTCGAGAGCGACGTACAGCGGCAGGACCATGAACGGCAGGAAGTTGTAGGTCAGCCCGCCGATGACACCGGCCGGGGTGGCAATCAGGTGGAACCCCTGGTCCAGGAAGCCGATTTCCTTGAGCGGCCCCAGGACGATCCCGTTGTCCGCCAGGATCATCTTCCAGTTGAGGGTCCGGATGATGAAACTGACGAAGAACGGCAGGACCACGATCAGGAGCAGCGCGTTCTTAAGCCGTCCGCCTCGGAAGGCAATCGTGTACGCCATGGGATAGCCGATCAGCAGGGTGAGCACGGTGGTGGCGAACGCGTACGTCACCGATCGGACGATCTGATCGGAGAACTCGCCGATGACCTCCGGGTAGATACCGAAGTTCCAGGTCAGTTGGTACCCGGTTGAGAGCGAGCCTTCCTGCAGCGAGACGAGCAGCATGATCGCCATGGGGATGGCGAAGAAGATGACCAGCCACGCTCCTCCCGGCAGCAGGAAGAGGTAGGGGACCAGGCCCCGGCCGCGGCGCACGGGCTTGGCGGGCGCGGTCAGGCCGCGACCGTCAGGCGGCGGTCAACACCGCGGTTAGAACCGCGGTCACGACATGACCTGGAGCCAGAGGTTGTTCCACTGAGTCTCCTCATCCTCGGCGAGCTGCTTGTATGGGTAGGTGTTGGCGATCTGGTCCTCGGTGGGAGCCACGGTGGCCGCGAAGACCTCCAGCTCGTCAGCCGTGGCATCGTCTCCGTCCGCCCGGGCCGCGTCAGCGTCGGCCTGGATCCGGTCGGGCACCTCCGCAACCGGTGAGAAGTAGCCGATGTATTCGGCCAGGGTCGTCGCGGGCACCGGGTCATACCAGTAGTTGATCAGCTGATGGGCGGCGTCCTGGTTGGTGGAACCGTTGGGAATGACCAGGTTGTCGTTCCAGCGCATGCCCCCCTCGGCCGGAACCACGAACGCGACGTCGGCGTTGTCGTAGAGCTTCATCTGGGTCACGTCGCCCGACCACGCCACGGTCAGCGCCAGGTTGCCGGCCGCCAGCTCGTCGTAGTATTCGTTGCCGTAGAAGCCGCGGAACTGTCCCGCCTCGGCCGCCGTCAGCAGCTTCTCCTGGGCGCGCGTCACGTCGTCCATGGTGGCGTTGGCGGGGACGATGCCCAGCGAGAGCAGGCTCAGGCTCAGCATGTCGCGGGTATCGCTGAACAGCCCGACGCCCAGGTCCTTGAACGCCGGGTCGAACAGGTCCTCGAAGCTGGTGATCTCACGCCCGGTGAGCATCGGGTTGTAGCCGATGCCCGTGATCCCACCCTGCCAGTACACGCTGTACGCATTGCCTGGGTCGAACCACTGATCGACCGCGAACTCGGCCGCGTTGGGGGCGAGATTCGGCAGCTTCGAGTGATCGAGCTCCTGGACGTAGCCCAGGCGGATGAGCTTCTCGACCATCCAGTCGGTGGGGGTGACGATGTCCCACCCGGTCGGGTTGCCGGCCTGCAGGTCCGGGAAGATCGTCCCGAAGAACTCCTCGTTGTCGTTGATGGCCTCGACGTAGTTGACGTTGATCCCGGTCTGCTCGATGAAGGCGTTGAGGGTTGGGTATGGCGTCGGGTTCGGGTCGGACTCCTCATCGATGTCGATGTACGCCGGCCAGTTGGCCCACTCCAGGGTGGCGGCCCCTCCCGGCTGACACGCGGCCAGCAGCCCCGGCAGGGTCAGCGCGGCGCCGATGGCGATCCCGCCCTTTCCGGCTCGGCCCAGGAACGTGCGCCGCGAAATGCGGTCCTTCTGCATGGCGCGGACGATGGCCATCTCGATACGGCTGCGCTGCTCGTCAGACATCGGTATTTCCTTCCTCCTCCGGGGCATGGGGGTCGCCGCCGACGTGCTCCGCCGGACCGGCAATCACAAAGGTGTGACGCGGCTGCCAGGTGAGCCGGACCTTCTGGCCATCGGCCAGGGCTTCGGCCACGCTGGCGGTCTCCAGGTTCTGGGAATAGGCGGTCATGCGGTGGCCGTCGCGGGTCTGAACCAGGTACTGGGTGCTGACCCCGACGTAGCTGGAGTCCAGGACGGTGCCCTCCACGGCATTGAGATCGGCGGCCGCGGCCTGGCCGTCGCCGGACTTCACCACCCGCAGCTTCTCGGGCCGGATGCCGAGTCGGACCTGCCGCTGACCGTTGTCGCCGGCGGGCGCACGGATGACCGTCCCGTCGGTGAGGCGAATGGCGATCATCCCGCCCTCGTGGCCGGCGACCTCGCCCTCCAGCAGGTTTGACACGCCCAGGAAGCCGGCCACGAACGCGGTCTCGGGCCGCTCGTACAGGCTCTCCGGGTCGCCCAGCTGCTCGATGTGGCCGGCGCGCATGACCGCGATCCGGTTCGACATGGTCATGGCCTCGTCCTGGTCGTGGGTCACGTAGATGAACGTGATCCCGACCTCGGTCTGGATCCGCTTCAGCTCGAGCTGCATCTGCTTGCGCAGCTTCAGGTCCAGCGCGCCGAGTGGCTCGTCCAGCAAAAGGACCTGCGGGTGGTTGATCAGGGCGCGGGCCAGGGCGACCCGCTGCTGCTGGCCGCCAGACAGCATGGTCGGCTTGCGCTGCTCGAAGCCGGGAAGCTCCACCAGCTCCAGCATCTCGCCGACCCGGGTCTTGATCTCCGCATCGGCCACCTTGCGGCGGCGCAGCCCGAAGGCGACGTTCTCGTAGATGTTCAGGTGCGGGAAGAGGGCGTAGTTCTGGAAGACGGTGTTGACGTTGCGCTTGAAGGGCGGGAGGCCGGTGACGTCCTTGTCGGCCAGGTAGATGGTCCCGCTGGTCGGCTCCTCGAAACCGCCGATCATGCGCAGGGTGGTCGTCTTGCCGCAGCCCGACGGGCCAAGCAGGGAGAAGAACTCCCCGCGCCAGATGTCGAGCGAGAGGTCGTCAACCGCGACGGTCTCGTTGAACTGCTTGGTGACCCGCTCCAGGCGGACGTCAACCTCGGGCAACCGGGCACCCTCCAACGTCCCGGCAGTATAGGTCGCAGGGCAACATTGCCGGAGGGCGCGCCGAGTGGGCGCTGATAGACTCGCCGGACCGATGGACTTCGCCCTGTCACCTGCCCACGAGGACATCCGGCGCACCGTCCGTGACTTCGCCGAGCGACGGATCGCGCCCCAGGCGGACGAGATGGAGGTCCGCGGCGAATTCCCGAGCCAGCTCATCCGCGAGGCGGCCGATCTGGGCCTGCTGGGGGTGCCGTACCCGACCGAGGTGGGCGGCACCGGCCTGGACAACCTGGCCTACGCCATCACCATCGAGGAGTTGGCCCGGGTGTCGGGCAGCGTGGCGATCATCGTGTCGGCCCACACGTCGCTGGGCGCCGGCCCGGTGGCGATGGCCGGCACCCCGGAGCAGCAGGAACGGTTCCTGCGCCCGCTGGCCAGCGGGCAGAAGCTCGGCGCGTATGGGCTGACCGAGCCGGGGGCCGGGAGCGACTCGCGGGGGACGAAGACGCGGGCTCGCCGCGACGGCGACGAGTGGGTCATCGACGGGGCCAAGCAGTTCATCACCAACGCCGGGGTGGCGGACATCTACATCGTGGCTGCGGTCACCGAGCAGGGAGCGGAGGGCGGGCGGATCAGTGCCTTCATCGTGGAGAAGGGCACGCCCGGATTCACGTTCGGCCGGCTGCTGGAAAAGCTGGGGCTCCACGCCTCGGCCACCGGGGAGCTCCTGTTCGATGGCTGCCGGATCCCGGTCACCAACCTGCTGGGCACCGAGGGCGAGGGCGACAAGCTGTTCCTGAAGATCCTGGACGGCGGCCGGATCGGGATCGGCGCCATGGCCCTTGGCCTGGCCCAGGCGGCCCTGGAGGCCGCATCGGCGTATGCCAAGCAGCGCGAGCAGTTCGGCCGGCCCATCGCCTCCTTCCAGGGCGTGGCCTTCCAGATCGCCGACATGGCCACCGAGATCGACGCGGCGCGGCTGCTGGTCTACCGCGCGGCCTGGCTCAAGGACGCGGGCAAGCCGTACAGCACCGAGGCCGCCATGGCCAAGCTGTACGCCTCCGAGGTGGCAGCCCGAGCGACGAACGCGGCCATCCAGGTGCACGGCGGGTACGGGTACGTGCGCGAGTACCGCGTCGAGCGCTACCTGCGCGACGCGAAGCTGACCGAGATCGGGGAGGGGACGAGCGAGATTCAGCGCCTGGTCATCGCCCGCAACCTGCTCGGCATTCGGGCCATGTGAGACCGATGGCCGTGCGAGCGGCCGGGCCGCGGTTCGGAACCGATTCGCCCGCGGCGGCCTGGCGACCCTCTCCTGCGTATCTCGAACGCAGCCGGCTGCGCCGGTTTCTGACCGATGTCGGCTGCGCCGACCTGGAGGACCTCCAGGCCCGCGCGGAGGCCGATCCGGCCTGGTTCTGGTCGGCGGCCGTGGCGGACCTGGGAATCCGCTTCGATCCGGAGCCCGAGACCGTGCTCGACGTGTCGCGGGGGCCCGAGTGGGCTCGCTGGTGGGTGGGAGCCGGGTTCAACTACGTGGCCGCGGCGGTGGATGAGCCGGCGGCCGCGCGGCCCGACGAACAGGCGCTCGTCTGGGAGGGGGAGGACGGCGCGGTCCGATGCTTCTCCCGCGGGGAGCTGCGTTCCGAGGTGGACCGCGCGGCACGAGCCATGGTGGCCCTGGGGGTGGGCCGTGGCGACCGGGTGGGGATCTTCCTGCCCATGATTCCCGAGGCGGTGATCGCGGTCCTGGCCGTCGGGAAGCTGGGGGCCATCTACACGCCCATCTTCTCCGGCTATGGGGCGCCGGCTGTCGCCAGCCGGTTGGCGGACTGCGAAGCCCGGTTGCTCGTCACGGCCGACGGGTTCTGGCGGCGCGGGAAGGCGGTGTCCATGAAGGCGGTGGCCGACGCGGCGCTGGCCGAAGCGCCGAGCGTGGAGCGGTGTCTGGTCGTGCGCCGGCTGGGCGATGCCGCCGGTGAGGGGTCCTGGAGGCCCGACCGGGACGTGGCCTGGGACGAGGCGCTGGCGGCGGCCGGCGACAAGCCGCTGGCATCGGTCCGGAGCGACGCGAACGATCCGTTCCTGGTGATCTACACCTCGGGCACCACCGGGAAACCCAAGGGCGCGGTCCACGTCCACGGCGGGTTTCCGCTCAAGAGTGCCGTGGACCTGGCCCATTGCTTCGACCTCCAGGCCGGCGACGTGCTGTTCTGGTTCACGGACATGGGCTGGATGATGGGCCCGTGGGCCGTATGCGGGGCGCTGCTGCTCGGTGCGACACTGGTCATCTACGAGGGCACGCCGGATTTCCCCGGTCCGGATCGGCTGTGGGCGGTGGCGGAGCGCCACGCGGTCACCCACCTTGGGATCAGCCCCACCGCGATCCGGGCCCTGATGACCCACGGGTCGGAGCCCGTTCTGGCCCACGACCTGTCGTCGCTGTTCGTGCTGGGCTCCACCGGGGAGCCATGGAACCCCGACCCGTGGTGGTGGCTGCACCGCGCCGTGGGCGGGGAGCGGCTGCCGATCATCAACTACTCCGGCGGGACCGAGATCAGCGGCGGGATCGTCGGCTGCACGACCATCACCCCCATCGCTCCGTGCTCGTTCGCCGGGCCGTGTCCCGGCATGGCGGCCGGTGTGGTGGACGGCGACGGGCGCCCGGTCCGCGGCGAGGTGGGGGAGCTGGTCATCCGCCAACCATGGCCCGGGATGACCCAGGGTTTCTGGCGCGATCCGGATCGGTACCTGGAGGCCTACTGGCGGCGCCTGCCGGGGGTCTGGGTTCACGGTGACTGGGCGCGCATCGACCCCGACGGCTTCTGGTACATCGGCGGCCGGTCGGACGACACGATCAAGGTTGCCGGGAAGCGGGTCGGTCCCGCCGAGCTCGAGTCGGCGGCCGTAGCCAGCCCCGTCGCTGTCGAGGCCCTGGCCATCGGTGTGCCCGATGAGATCAAGGGTGAGGCAATCGTCATCTTCGTCGTGTCCGCGGCCGGTTCCTATGTGCTCGAGGAGTTGGGAAAGTCCCCGACCGAGATGGTGGCGGACTACGTGGTTCGTCAGCTCGGCAAGTCCTTCCGCCCCGCCGCCGTGCATCTCGTTCCGGCTCTCCCCAAGACTCGCAACGGCAAGATCCTGCGGCGGGTGGCGCGCGCCGCGTACCTGGGCCTGGATGCGGGCGACGTCTCGGCGCTCGAGGACCCCGCCACCCTGGAGCCGATCCGCGCCCTGCGCGGCTGACGGGTTCATGGGCGGACACCGACACTTGGCCCGGACGGCATGCGGCTTCGCCATGCTGATCGGCCTCCTGGTTGCGCCCGCGCCGGCGGCCGCGGTCGACCCCATCCCTGGCACGCCACTTCCTGCCGAGCCCGAAGCGATCGTCCTGCCATTCGTCACGGACGCCATCGCGTTCGATCTGGATGCCGATGGCACGCGCGACCTCGTGGTGGTCACCAGCTCCAGCGACGATCCGGGACTGGCGGCGCTGCGGACGTGGTACGTCGACGACCTTGCCCTGGGCGTGTCGGCCGCCGGCCACGGAAGCGCCGTCCCGCTACGGCGCCCGGCGAGCGGTGATGCGCTGATGACCGAGGCGGGCCGCTCGGGGATCGACCGCGAGGGCATGATCCCGGTGCACCTGGACGAGCCGGCCAGACTTCTCCGTGCGCACCGCGACGGCCGCGAGATCTTGCTGTTGGCAATTATGGGTGGCGACACGCAGTTCGACCTGCCGTGCTGCCTGACCATCTGGGAGGTCGTGGACAAGGACCGAACGCTGGAGCTCCGGCTCGTGGCGGACACCGAGCGACTGGCGGTCGAGGTCGTTGCCGCGGACATGGACGCCGACGGCACCGACGAGCTGTTGGTCACCGAAGGCCCGCTCAACGACCTGAGCCAGGTCCTGGACCTCGCCCTGCTGCGCTGGAACGGCGAGCGCTTTGCCCGGACCGCCTTCACCATCCCGAGCGTCACCGGCTGCTGCGGCACGATTCTGGATATTGGCGATTCCGACGGATTCCCGGGCGAGGAGGTGCTGCTGGCCGGGCCACTGATCGGGCCTGGGCGCAGCCAGCCCACTGGTCTGCACCGGGTGAGCCTGCGAGCCGGGGCGCCGTTCGTCGAGCGCGGCGATCTCGGCGACGTGATCGCCGCCCACGCGCTGAGCCTGGAAACCGGTCCGGCCGTGCTCACGACCGACGGCTCGATTCTCTTCCTGTGGTCATGGCCGCGAGATGGGCAGCCGGATCGGCAAGCTGCCCGGACCAGTGGCGGAGCGCCATCCGCGGTCTTTGGCACGGGTGCCCATACGCGGATCGTGGCCGGCGTCGCGTTCCAGGATCCGGGGTCGGTGCTGGTGCTGCCCGGTGATTTGGGCGGCGGGGCGGGCCCGTCCACCGCGTTCGGGCGAGACACCCGTCCCGTCGCCTTCGCTGCGACCGTGCAGGGAGAGGTCGCGACCTCCCTGACGCCGTTCATCGGCGTGATCCCCGGCGGCCTACCCGGAGACCGCGACGTGTACGTGTTCGGCGGTCAGCTGGTCCGCCCCGTACCAGATCCGGACGTCCTCGCCGAAGTCACGTCGCTGGCATTGCTCCCCGGGCTGGAGCCGGTGGGCACCGTCGGTCCGGGCGGTGAGTGGGTTGCGCTCCTGACCGATTTCTCCGAATTCGCCCGCCTCAATGCCGGGCCGCCGGAGGTGACGCTCCTGGCTGCCCGGAACCCTTCCGCGCTGCGGCTGGTGGCGACCTCATCGGTCTTGGAACCGGAGTCGGACGGAGGACACCTGGCACCCACCTTCCTCGGCGTGGCCACCGACCCGGATCATCCGACGGGGCTGATCGTGGGCGACGAGGCGGCCTACGCCGAAATCAGTGGTCCGCCCGGCACGACCGTCTGGTGGGCGACGCGCGGCCGCCCCTCCGGCAACCTGACCCTGGGGGCAGATGGGGTGGCCCGGATCCAACTGCTCGAGGCAGCCGGCCCCAACGCGCCCGACGGCTCGGGCGCCACGGCCAGCATCTGGCTGGTGACTCCTGCCGGGCACGCGTACTACGGCACGTGGCGGATCCGGGTCTACCGTCAGCCCCCTTCGCTGGTCATCACCCCGAACGAGGCACTGTTCAACTTCAGCCCCGCGGTGGTTGGGCAGACGGTTCCCGGCGCAACGGTCACGATCGACGGGACGGAGGTCCGCGTCGAGCAGGACGGCTCGTTCGCCGGCCCCGTGTCCGCAGGGCTCTTGCCCAGCGACGTCCGCGTGGTCGCGGTCGATCCCGTGGGAAACCGCACCGAGCGAGTCGTGAGCGTGATCTGGCCGGTGGACTACCGGCGGCTGCCGTTCGTGCCCATGGCGGTGCTGCTGACCGTTGGGGCGGCCGCCGTCTTGTTCCTGCGCCGGCCCGACACGGGACCCAGCCGGCGGACCCCGGACGACGGAGCCACTTTCGAAGAGATCGGCGGCTAGACTCGGCCCATGCCCCTGGTGCGCCCGCTGCGCGGGCTCGGCTATGCGCTGGATCGGTTCGGCAGCGGCGACATCCCGGCCCGGGTACAACGACCGGGCGAGGGCGCTGCGGCCGCCGGTCGGGTGGCGGATCTTACCGATCTGGTGTGCCCGCCGTTTGACGTGATCTCCGACTCGCAGCGGGCTGCCCTGCTGGCGCGTCACCCGCGCAATGCGGTCCGGCTGGAGCTGAGCGCGGAGGCGGCCCCGCACCGGGCGGCCGCCGAGGCACTTTCGGCGTGGCAGGCGGACGGGACGTTGAGCATCCGATCGCGGGCATCCTTCTACGCGTACCGCTATCAGGCGGCCGATTCCGCGGAGTCGGCCGCGGTGCGCGGGATCCTGGCCCGCATCCGCCTGGAGCCGTGGGGGCCCGGCATCCGGCCCCATGAGCACACGATGCCCGGACCCAAGGAGGATCGACTGGGCCTGCTCCGGGCGACCCAGACCCAGCTCAGCCCAATCCTGATCCTGTACGCCGACCGCTCGGCGCGCTATGCGCCGCTCGTCGAGCGGGCGGTCTTCGACGAGTGGCGGGCCCGCGACGGGGACGGGCTTCTGCATCGAGTCGGCGTGATCGAGTCCGACCAGGGCCTGGCTGCCTACCTGTCCCGGAGGCGGCTGGTGGTCGCCGACGGCCACCATCGGTATGAGACCGCGCTGGCCTACCAGGCCGAGGTCCGGTCCAGACCGATCCCCGGCGGTGCTGCACCGGGCGCCCTGGCGGCGGATTGGGTGATGGCGGTGCTGGTCAATGCCGCCCAGGAGCAGCTCGAGATCCGGCCCACCCATCGGCTCTTGCGACGGGTGGATGCCGATCGTCTGCGCGCCCTGGTCCAGGGCCCCGATCCGCTGTTCCAGGCCGTGCCGGTGGCTCCGGAGCAGCTGGCCGAGCGGCTGGCGGACCTGCGCGAGGTGGAGGAAGCGGTGTTCGGCCTGGTCCTGCCCGACGGGGAGGGTTGGCTCCTGATCGGGGACGTGGACGTCGCGGCCGAAAGGATGCGGCGCGAGCCGATGAGCGCGCCGGCCCGCCGGCTCGACCTGGCCGTGCTCCACGCTGCGCTGCTCGGCGACCGGCTGGGCATCACCGAGGCGGACGTGGCCGCCGGGGAAACGCTCCTCTACACTAGGAGCGAGGCCGATGCCCGCACCCGCGTTGCCCGCGGCGAGGTGGCGGCGGCGATCCTGGTGCGCCCCACCCGGCTGGAGGAGTTGACCGCGGTGGCGGCCGCCGGGGACGTCATGCCGCAGAAGTCGACCTACTTCTATCCGAAGCTGCTGACCGGGATGGTCTTCTATCCGCTGGAGGGTTGAGCACACCGTGGTCCAGGCCATCAAGCGCGACGAGGTCTTCATCGAGCCCGAGGGCATCCACGTCGAGACCCATCAGCCCGAGCGTCGCAGCCGCAAACCCCCACTTCTCCTGGTGCATGGCGTGCTCACCGGTTCGTGGCTGTGGTCGAGCTTCGCGTCCTATTTCGCCGAGCGCGGCTGGGAAGCGCACGCGCTGAACCTGCGCGGCCATTTCACCTCCGACCTGGCCGATCTGGAGGACACCCGGATGCGGGATTACGCCGATGACATCGGGATCGCGGCCCGTCACCTGGGGCGCCCCCCGGTGCTGATCGGGTGGGGGATGGGGGCCCTGGCCGCCCTGCTGTACGCCCAGTCGCGCCCCGTGCTCGGCCTGGTCCTGCTGGCGCCTTCCCCGCCGGCCGCGGCACTTCCCCGACGCCCGGCCGACCATGAGCTGAAGTCCGTCCCGGGCGTGTACGACGCCGCGTGGTGGGGCTGGCTGGCACCCCTGGACGAGCTGCGGGCGTGGATGCCTGACATGACCGATGAGGAGCTGTCCAAGATGCAGGAGCTGCTGGTCGGCGCCCGCGAGTCGGGACGCGCCCGCCAGGAGCGGATGCTGGGCGTGGCCATCGACCCCGGTCTGATCCGGATGCCGACCCTGGTCATCGGTGCCGGCCTGGACGACGTGATCCATCCGTCGGAAGCGCGCCGCACGGCCGACCTGCTGGGGGCGACCTACGAGTACATCCCCGGGGCCAGCCATTTTGGGCTGGTCATGGGTTCCGAGACCTGGCCGGCGGTCGCCGCGTCCATCCTCGGCTGGCTCGAGGAACGGCGCCACGGGATGATGGCCGCCAACGCCGACCTGGTGGGGGCCGCCCGCCGCTAGGGTCGGCCCCAGCCAGTCGCCGCAGAGGCGCCACGATCAACACGGGTAGGATCCTGACCATGTCCACCACCCGCGTTCCATATCGTGTTCCGCGGCTGACCACGGAGCAGCGCCTCGCTGCCTCTGAGCAGTTCCTGAAAACGATGCGGCGCCGACGCTCCGTCCGCGACTTCTCACCGCGACCCGTTCCCCGCGACCTCGTCGTCAATGCCATTCGTGTCGCGTCGCTGGCTCCAAGCGGGGCGAACCAGCAACCGTGGACCTTCGTGCTCATCGGGGACGAGCCGGGCCTGCGCGCGCGGATCCGAGCAGCGGCTGAAGCGGAAGAGCGGGAGAGCTACGAACACCGCATGTCGCCAGAGTGGCTGGCGGCGCTTGCTCCCCTCGGCACGGACTGGCACAAGCCCCACCTGACCGACGCGCCATGGCTGATCGTCGTCTTCGAGCAGGTGTATGGCCTCCCCAGAGCGGGGAAGACCCTGCGGAAGGTCAAGCACTACTACGTTCGCGAGTCGGTCGGCATCGCGGTCGGCATTCTCCTGGCGTCGCTTACGCACGCCGGTCTGGCCACCCTTGTTCACACCCCGAGCCCGATGAGATTTCTCAGCGAGATGCTCGGCCGGCCGCGCAACGAGCGGCCGTACGTCGTCATGCCCGTCGGGTACCCCGCGGCAGACGCAACCGTGCCCGGGATCGCGAAGAAGAACCTCGAGGAGGTGCTCATCGAGATCCCACCCGCGACCGCATAGACACCGCACGGGGCCACGAGGCCGTCGACGGAGCTATCTCGTTGAGGGCTTCGGAGGGCGGTTGCTATACTCCCAGCCGGCCCCGACCAGGTCGCCCGCGACTGCCGCGCCGCATTCGTCTAGAGGCCCAGGACACCGCCCTCTCAAGGCGGAGATCACCGGTTCGAATCCGGTATGCGGTACCAATACACCACAACATCTGGCGCGGGGAGCCCTTATCGGAGCCCTTACGGCTCCTGTTTCTTGTGTCTCATGTGTCTCTTCGAGGTACTACGTGAACGCGGCTGAGACGTATGAGACGGTTCACAGGGAATCCGGTATGCGGTACCAACCCACCACAATATCTGGTGGTACCCGTCCTCCATGACCTCCAGATGTTGTGATTTTCGTGGTACCGCACTATGGATGGATCCCCGCCGTACCCTTATTCGTACCCTTGCAGGATCCCAGCTGTGCGGTCTGTCCGCTTGCCGCTGCATGTTCGCCCCGAGGACCGGGACTGCATGGTGGGATCCGGGCTCCATCGAACGACCGTCCATCCGGCCTGCTCCACAGCCCATGGAGCAGTTGAGCCGTACGACGCCCTTGACATGCGCGGCTGCAGCGCCCGTGACCCTGGAGGGCAACCTCTGGACCTTCGGCAGGGCGAGGCCCGAGAGTTGATGCATCGCGTCACGAGGGCTCGAGCCCGTGAGCCCTTCGGTCTACTTGCACGTGACCACCGGCTTGGCGGCAGGGGTGGTTCAGGATGATCCGGAATTAGCGATGCGCGTCATGCGGCCACGAACTGTGCATCGGCGACCTGGTCCCCGATGAGACTGACGATCACGCCCTTGAGAATGCCGGTGTTGTAGTCACTGCCTGGGTTGAGACATATCGATCGCCCAATGCGAGCCTTGCCGCGCGACTCATGGATGTGGCCGTGCAGACCGAGCATCGGCTGATGTCGCTCGATCACTCGCCGAACCGCGTGGCTGCCGACCGGCACCATCGCCGCTGCCGATCCCCCGACGAGGGAAAGATCTGCTCGGATCTCAGGTGCGTTGTCGATGCCGCTCCCGAATGGCGGAACGTGCAGGTTGAAGATTGCAGGCTTGCCCGGCTCAAGCCCTGCGGCGATCCCCTCGATTCGCTGCTCGAGAACGTCCTCGTCGAGCTCGCGAGGACTCCGCCACGGCGTGATATTCGACCAGCCGTAGCTCAGCACCTGATACGGGCCGAGCTCGATCACCTCGCCCTCAGGATTGCGAAGGCGCCGGGCCGCGGAGAGGAGATCGCCGACGAACGGCTCGTCATCATTCCCCGGGATCACGATGCACTGGATGCCAGTATCGGCCAACCGTTCGTCGGCCAGCTCGACCCAGCGACGGATGTCACGCGAGATTACCTCCTGGAAATGCGTTGCCCGGAGCCTGGGGTCGCGTTCGAGCGCTGCAATCTCCTCGGGATTGGAGCGAAACGGGTAGAACCCATTGAATCTGATCTGGCTCTCGACGCGCTTGACCTCGGTCTCGTCGCGCATGACGTCGGTCCGCCCCAGCAGGCGAGTTTCGTACGTTCCGTCATCTCGCCGCACGATAGGGACGAGCGCCTTACCGGTGACATCACCACCGAGAATCAGCGCGTCAACGTCGTAGTAGGTGCCCGCGTTGATGAACTTCCGAAAGCACTTCTCCGAACCGTGCAGGTCGGCGACGAAGAAGAGCCGGTACGGCTTGGACTCGGATCGACGCCAGAGGGGCATGCCTACGTCATTGCCAAGGTCATTCGGGCGGGATCTCCCGATACGCCAGATCGACATTCACCCCGCGAGACGCCTGCAAGGCGCGGATCACGAAGTAGAGCACCACGCCCACGATCCACACGGCCACTCCGAGTACGACTCGTTCGGGATTGCCTGCCAGGCTGGTCCCCGAGTTCGCGTCGCTCAGCAGGATCCAGACGATTCCCAGCATGCCGACGAGAGCGAGCACGCCCACGATCCGCATCACCGGCATGCCTCCCCACCTCTGGTTGTAGGGGGACGCCTCGAACGTTTCCGGCTGGCGTGTGGGGAACATGACCCCGGCGACCGCGACCGCCACGTACGTCCAGGTCAGCCCCAGCAGGCCGACGATGAACGTCAGGTTTTGGTTGAAGCCGACGATCGCGACGCTAATGAGGCTGACGACGGCGATGACGATCATCGCGTTCACGGGCGAGTGCGTGCGTGTGTTGACCTCGGAGGTCCAGGTTGGCGTGAGCCTGTCAAATGACCAGGCGAACAGGTTGCGGGAGATGAGGATCATGGTCTGGGGTACGAAGACAACGAATAGCAGGAGCATGCCGAAGGTGATGATCGTCCCAATGACAACGTTTCCCGAGCCGATGGCCGCAAGCTCGGTGTAGATAGGCGCGAAGGTGAACCCATACTGGCTGTAGTCCGAAACCGCGAAGAGCTGGTTGCCGGTCGCCGCCAGCAGCCCGCCGCCAATGGTGGGCAGGAAGGCAAGGATGGAGAGGAGGATGGCCAGTACGGCGACCACTTGTGCGCCCGGTATCGACAGCAGCGTGCTGCGTCGGCCCGCTTTGATCTCGCCGCCGAAGTAAGCGGACTGGAAGATGAAGCCCAACGTGTAGTAGGGCAGCGTCACCGCCAGCACGGTCGCCCCAAGCGTGACCGCCCCTGGGGCATATGCGCTATCCGCGACCATGGCGTCGAACGCGCCCGCCGGTGATCCGAGAGCCTGGGTGTAGGCGTCGAAATTGGCCTCGAAGGCGGCGGGGGACGTCACGAGCAGGACGACCACAGGCAAGACAACCGCCCCGATTCCCCAGACCACGAACGCCCAGCGCTGGAAGCGCATGAAACCACGCAGTCCGCGGCCGAACGACAGCATGGCGGCGGACACGACCACGATGATCGCGCCGCTGACGAGCACCCCAGTGGAGGTGAAGAAGAAGTCAGACAGACTGAGCAGCCCCGGGTTCGCCGTGTACGCGGCAATGACTCTGAGGGTCGGCCCGATCCCGTAGAAGCCCAGATAGACGGCGTAGATGCCGATGAAGAACGTCGCCCAGAAACTGAAGCTCAGGTTGCTGGCAAAGCCGATGGCCGGGTGAATAGCACGGCTAATCCATGTGTAGTCGCCTCCGGAGCGCGGGACCGCCGCACTCAACATCGCGTACAGAATCGCTGTGGGCAGGCAGAGCACGAACGCGATGAGCGTCGCGAGGTACAGGTCGGCGCCGATGTAGAACGCGGTCCCGAACGCGAGCACGAATGCAATCGCCAGGGGGATCGATGACCAGATCAGGTTGTAGATAGCTGCGTCAAGCCAAGAGACCTCCCGGACCAGGCCAGTCGCCTGGCGGGCGAAGAATCGAGTGGACCCCGCCTCCCGGGGCATCTCCATGCGATCGGCCACGCTGCGCTCCTTCCTATCGGCTCGAAGCCGATGATATGGCTTGTCGCTCTCGAGTCGATTCGGTCTGGACTCGCGAGCGCCCCTGCTTGCCCTCCCCCCTCACGCGATCCCACGGCTCGGGCAGCTTCCAGTCGTAGTTGATCTTCCCGGTCTGAAGGACGTGGAAGGTCTCCGTCGACACGATGCCGCCGAGCATCGGAACGTCCTCCTCGATGAACCGGAAGAGCTGCTCGTCATCGCGGAACAGCAGCTCCACAAGGATGTCGTAGCGGCCAGTCGTGTACCCCAGGTAGACGACGTCGTCGCGCTCAGCGAGGGCATCGCCCACCGCCCGCAGCCTCCCCGTCTCGGTTCGGATGCCGATCAGCACGTCTGTGGCATACCCGGTCTTGCGGGGGTTGAGGACTGCCACGACCTTGATGATGTCGTCCTGGACCATGCGGTCGATGCGCTTGCGCACGGTCGGCTCTGAGACGTCGATCAATCGTGCGATCTGAGCGTTTGGCGTACGGCCCTGCTGCTGCAAAAGCTCGAGGATCGCCAGATCAGTCGAGTCGAGGTCGTCGAGGACCCGTCCATCGCTCACTTGGCGGTCACCGCGGGCGCGGTCGTTGCGAAGGCCGCCGGGCGGCTCTGCGCCCCGAGCAACCATTCGTAGGCATTTCGCCCCAGGGACGGCAGGTGATAACCGCCTTCCTGGATGAGGACGAGCGGCAGACCAGCCACAGCTACGCGCCGCCCGGTCTCGTGATACACAGGGGTGGTCAGCGCGAAGTTGCCAATCGGGTCCTGCCCATAGGTGTCGAAGCCGAGACTGACCACAATGATGCCTGCCCCGAAGTCGAGGATCCGCTCAACCGCTCGGCCCACGGCGGCCAGGTAGGTGGCGTCATCCGTTCCGGCCGGCAGGGGCTGGTTGAACGTGGTTCGGCGACCTTCGCCTGCCCCGGTTTCCGACGCATGTCCGGCGAAGTATGGAAACGTGTTCGCCGGGTCGGCATGGATACTCGCGTACAGCACGTCCGCCCGGTGGTAAAAGATCTGCTGGGTCCCGTTGCCGTGGTGGAAGTCAAGGTCGAGTACCGCCACTCGCGTTCCGCCCCGTGCCGCGATCCAGTCAGTCGCGACGGCGGCGTGATTCAGGTAGCAGTAGCCGCCGTAGACGTCGCGGGCCGCGTGATGGCCGGGCGGGCGCGTCAGCGCATATGCCACTCGCTCCCCCGCCAGGACGAGTTCGGCCGCGGTCAGGCCCGCGTCACACGCTGAGCGGGTGGCCTCCCACGTGCCCGGCACGATTGGCGTCGCGGTGTCGAAACAATAGAAACCGGACTGGCCACATGGCGAGTCGGGCATGACCGCTGCCTCCATGCCCGCTCGGAGGCCCGGATGCAGGAACGTGTCCGGCACGATGGCATCCGTCGCCATCCCGCGCGTACGCCAGACGGGCCACGCCGACTCGAGGAAGCGTACGAGGCCCTCGTCGTGGACGGCGAGGATCGGCTCGATGCCGTGCTCGACGGGCGCGTCGAAATCGAAGGTCCCGTCTGCGTCGAGGACGGAGCGGATGGCCTCAACGCGTTGACCCACCTCGAAGGCGTCTATCCGGCGGCCGGCAGTTACCTCGAACTCGGGGTCGTGAAGCTGATGCTTGGCCGTGTAGACGACTCGCACGGACGCGGGAGACTCCACTGACACGTTCCGTCTCGAAACGTAGCCAAGAATTCAGAAAACGTCAAGGCCGACTTGTCGGTCCGATAGATCGTGTAGTAGTTTGCCGCTGTTGCTTCAGAAGAGGAAACTATCCACTGGAGGAAGCCATGGGCCAGCTGCCGTTCGACGTCGCGGATCAGCCGCGGATTCCGGCGGCCGAGTTTCCCGAGCGCCGCGCAAAGGCCGCTGCCCGGGCCCGGGAGCTGGGCTACCGCGGGCTGATCGTGTGGTCCCGCGGCGGCGCCACCTATGACAATTTCGGGGACGTCCTCTACCTCACCAATCACTACGGGCCGTTCCCGTGGATCAATGACAAGCCGCCGCTGTGGACCGGTCGCAGCCACTCCGCCGTGATCCTGACCGCAGACGGCGAATCTGAGCTGTGCGTGGAGATCCCCGATTGGCGAACCGACCTCGTCAGCGCTGACGCTGTCCACGTGGACCGCAACCTCTATCGGGGGGTGGCAGAGGCCGCCCGGCGGCACGGGTTCGGGGAAGGCGACATCGGGGTCGTTGGTCTTGAGGCGATGCCGGCTTCGGCGTATCGATACCTGGCGACTGAACTGTCCGGCGCCCAGTTGCGCGATGCCGACGACCTGGTGATGGGGCTGCGGATGGAGAAGTCCGACGCGGAGATCGAGATGCTCCGCTACTCGGCGAAGGTTGGCTCAGCGATCACCCGCGCCATGATGGAGGAGGTCGTGATCGGCAACGACGATGGAGACCTGGCGGCTGCGGCGCTCAGCCTCGGGGCGAGGACGCCGGGTGTCGCCCAGTGGGACGTCCCGCTGGCATCGGGCGCGTGCTCCGGCCACTTCCAGTTCGCGCGTCTGCCGAGCTGGGACGCCGCCACCCCATACCAGGCCGGCGATATCGTCCATCCCGACAACTACGGCTACGTCAACGGCTACATCTACGATATCGTGCGCACCCGCGTGGCCGGAGATAGGCCCGCCGACTGGCAGAGGGAGATCATCGAGGGCGCGGCCGGTTGTGTCCACGCCGTCATTGGCGCGATGAGACCCCAGATCACCGCCGGAGAGCTTTTCGACGTGGGGAAGGAGTTCCTCGTGTCGAACGGATTCACGGACGAAGTGGCGTTCAACTCGAGCTTCCCGTGCTTCGGTCACGGTGATGGGCACGCCTTTGACGATCCGTGGCTGGCCCGGAATACGCCAGACGAGAACGTGCCCGTCATGGCGGGCAGCGTATGGTCGATCGAGATCCAGGTAGGGCGCAACGGTCACGCCGCAGGCTTCGAGGACATGGTGGTCGTCAACCGCGATGGGCGCGTCGAGATCCTCACCGACGATCTACCTATCCGTTGGGGTTGGTGACGGCGTCGGGTGACGTAGGAGGAGGCTGCCATGCCTGATCGCAAGCCATACGCGCTGGGACCGGAGGGCTGGGAGGGCCCCGGCCTTCCCCAGTCGAATCTCCCTTCGTTCATGGGGGCACCGTGGGTACCGTGCAGCACGGAGGCGTTGCGGGAGATGGGCGCGAAAGTCGCGTTCCTGGGGGTGCCGTACGACCAGGCGACCGTATACCGATCCGGATCGAGTCACGCTCCACGCGCGCTGCGCTATGTGAGCGAGATGTTCCTGCCCTACCTCGGCGACTTCGATATCAACGTTTTCGACGAATTCCACATCGCCGACGTGGGGGACGTCCCGATGATCCCGGCCGATGCCGAGCGGTCGCGCTCGTACATCGAGCGGTACGTCGACCAGGTGCTTGCCGCAGGCGCCATGCCGATCTGCATCGGCGGCGATCATTCCATCCCCATTCCGATCGGTGCGGCGCTGTCCAGGCGCATCAGCGGCAAGCTCGGCTATATCCACTTCGATGCCCATATCGACTGCCAGCCCAACTTCGCTGGGGAACGATTCACCAATTGGTCTCACGTCGCTCGGATGATCGAGCTCCCCAACGTTGACCCCCGCAACGTGGCAATCGTCGGTGCGCGTGGAGCGCTCAACCCGCCCGAGCAGTGGGACTTCGTGGATGAGCACGGGATTCGCGTGTACCGGATGAATGAGATCGAGGAGCGAGGGATCCAGGAGGTGGTCCGCGAGGCGCTGGACCTCGTTACTGACGGAACTGAGGCGTTTTACTGCAGCCTCGACAGCGACGTGGTCGATGCCTCGGCCATGCCCGGCACCGATGCCCCCGAACCCGGCGGCCTGACTGCGCGCGAGATGCTTCGTGCCTGCGAATTGATCGGTGCTCGCAAGCCGGCGGTCGTCGACATCGTCGAGCTCATTCCCGCCTATGACCACCCCGCGATGATCTCGCTGCGTCTGGCCGGCTACATGATCATGCACCTGTTGGGTGGCATGGCGACCGGCGGAGAGCGCGTTCGGACTCGACGACGAGCGTGACGGACGATGTGCAGGTCACCAGTGGATCGCGGACACAACAGGATCCGCTGAGCGAGGCGCTGCGGATCGTTCAGCTCGCCCAGGACCGCCAGTTCGAAGTCCGGCTCATGGGCGGGCTCGCCTTCCACGCCCTGTGTCCCGATTGGAAGGCCCCCATCGAACGCGAGCAGCGCGACATTGACTTGGCGACCCGGAGTCGGGACGGGAGCTCGCTTGCTGCGCTGATGTCTGCGGAGGGGTACGTGCCTGATCGCCAGTACAACACCCTGTACGGGCATAAGCAGCTCTATTTCGTCGACCCGGAACGAAACCGACCCGTGGATGTCCTCATTGACCGCCTCGAGATGTGCCACCGGCTTGATTTCGATGACAGGCTGTCGATCTGCGACGTAACGCTGCCACCTGCAGACTTGCTGCTTTCGAAGCTGCAGATCGTCAAGATCAACCGCAAGGACATGCTCGACGCGCTCGCGCTCGTGGCCGAGTACCCGCTGACTGGGGCCGATGCAGGCTGCGCGGGGATCTCGCTCGCTCGCATCACTGACCTCACGTCGAACGACTGGGGCTGGTGGCGGACGGCGACCGGCAACCTCGACCAGCTGAACGCGTTCGTGTCGCGCGAGCTCAAGCCAGACGAGCTCGACTTCGGTCGAGCTGCGCCATTCGACCCTGCGGCGCAGCTAGAGGAGCTCCGCGCGGCGATCGACGCGACGCCCAAATCCGTGCGGTGGAGGTTGCGAGCACAAATCGGCGATCGGATCGCCTGGTACGAAAAGCCTGAGGAAATCCCGCACGGTCGGCCATGACGCCATCGCGGACCAAGAGCCAGCGCGCCTCACCTGTCCTTGAGGCTGCGCAGTCGGCGCCAAGGGGTGAACTCGCGCGGCTCGTCAGCTTGGTTCGTACTCGAGGCGTAAGCGCAACCGAGCTCGTCGATCGAGCGCTGTCTCGGATCACTGCAACCCGCAACCTGAATGCGGTGGTGCTCATCCGGGAGGAGAAGGCGATCGACGACGCGCGCGCCGCCGACACCGCGGTCCGCCGCCGAGAGGTGAGCGGACGACTTCATGGCCTGCCACTCCTCGTGAAGGACATCGAGGATGTAAGCGGACTTCGAACAACCTTCGGCTCCCTCCTCCGGGCCGACGACGCTCCCGCCACCAGCGATGGCCTCGTTCCCCATCGCCTCCAGGGGGCGGGCGCGATCGTCGTGGGCAAAACCAACGTTCCTGAGTTTGCGTTCGAGGGATACACCGCTAATCGCGTGTTCGGGGCCACCATTAATCCATGGGCGGCAGCCTGGTCCCCGGGAGGATCGAGTGGAGGATCGGCGGCCTCGCTGGCATCAGGCGTGGCGCCCCTGGCGACGGCCAGCGACGGCGGCGGATCGATTCGCATCCCGGCCGCGCTCTGCGGGCTGGTTGGGCTAAAACCGACCAATGGCATCATCGCTCGTGATCCAATTCCAACCTGGATGGATCTCTCCACCGATGGACCGCTCGCCACGACCGTCGCTGACCTCAGGCTCCTCCTGACGCTGGAAACTGGGCCCACCGCCGGCGATCCGAGCGCGCAGCCCGGCCCGATATCGGATTCAAGTCGAAGTCAGTCCGCGCCCTCGCGGGTGCTTGCGACCGAGCGGCTCGTACCAGGCCCGCCATTGGCTCCAGTCGTGGCTAGACTCTTCCGCGATGCAGTCCGGATGCTCGAACGTGACCTCGGACTAGCAGTCGAATGGCTGCGGCCCGGCATCTTCCGAACCGGCGATGCCGATGCCGATTGGTTCACCATCGCAGCCGTGGAGTCCGCCCACGACCTTGGTCGGTCCACCGTCCAGCACGCCATCGCCGAAGGCCTGTTCGAGGCGGGATTCGCCCGCTGGATGACGGCCGCGCTCGAGGTCGGGATCGACACGTATGTCGCTGCCCGGCGGCGCCGCTTTGGCTATGTTCGCGAACTGGACGACCTGCTGCGGGAAGACGCGGTGCTCATAACGCCCACGCTTACCGTGCCAGGCTGGACGCCGGAGGGTTTGGTTCCGGGCCGCGAGGCCGAAGGCCCTGGTCTGCCTCTCGATGTCCTCAATACCGGGCCGATGAACCTGTCGGGCCATCCCGCCCTCAGCCTCCCCGCCGGTCGGCACCCAGACGGACCACCATTCGGGCTCCAACTCGTCGGTCCGCGCTACCGCGAGGACCTGCTCTTCACATTGGCGGCCGCCGTGGAGGCCGTCCGACCCTGGCCGCGGATCGCCGACGGTTTCGAGCCCTTCGACGGCTGAACCCGCCTGGCGGGAGGCTTATTAATCCTGACCGTTACCGCTAGCCTTGTACCCTTATTCGTACCCTGTAGCCGGCCGGAACGGCTCGGAGATGGCCGGATTCCACCCGAAGATTCGTGCTCAGCCGGAGCTGGCCGGACCACCGCCTCGATTCCGGTATGCGGTACCAAGTCTCATCGACACCGCAGATCCGTGCTCATATCGAGCCGATTTCGGCTCGCTCGGTGCCCCTCACGCGGGCGAAGATGCCGATCGGCTGCCCACTCTGCCGGAGCCGGCTAGCGCGCCACGCGGTAGCGGAGGTAGACGACTCTCGAGCTGAAGGTGCGGGTCTCGACCAGTTCGAGATCCACCCGGCGCTCGCGCTGGGGAAAGAACGGAATGCCACCGCCAACCAGCACCGGGTACACCCTGGCCCGGTACTCGTCGATCAGACCCAACGCGGCCGCCTCGGCGGCGAGCGTTGCGCCGCCGATCGCGATGTCGCCCTCCCCCGGCTCGGCGCGCAGCCGCTCGATCTCCTCCGCCAGGCCGCCGGAGGCCAGGCGGGCATTGCCGTGCACCGCCGACAGGGTGGTCGAGAACACCACCTTGGGGAGCGGTTTCCAGAGCGCGGCCCACTCGAGCTCTGCGTCGTCGAGCGATGGATCCTGGTCGGCGGTCTCCCAGTACAGCATCGTCTCGTACAGCCGTCGTCCCAACAGGTGGACGCCGACCTGTCGAATCTCGTCGGTGACGAAGCGCCAGACCTCCTCGTCGGGCGGCGGCGCAGTGATGTCGCCGTCCGGCCCGACGATGTAGCCGTCAAGTGAGACGCCCATCGAATAGGTCACGCTGCGCATCAGACATCCTCCTCGGTACGGGTTCGACAGTACGACCGCCGGACGCCGCAGGGCTCATCGCGGCTCGCGGGACCCCCTGGGCTAGCCACCCGCGGACCTTGCAGGCCGGGTGCTACGGTCGCATGGTGGGCCGAAGCGCTCGGCCCAGAGCCGCTCGGACCTTCGTCAAATCGCCCGCTGGTCGCCGCAGCAAGGGTCCGGGGAGATGTCAGCGCTCCTCGGTGGCCAGGACAAGGCACGAGGTCAAGCGGGTCGCGTTTTCCCGGACGATCGACTCGGCGCCAGCCAGGATGTCGCGGATACGAGGATCGATCAGTTGGTAGCGGTTGTGGCGACCCGCGACGGTAGCGAGGACGTAGCCACACCAGCGCAGGCAGGACAGGTGACTCGAAACCCGACCCTGGGCGAGCCCAAGTTCGTGCTGCAGCTCGGATACCGTCCGAGGTCGCTCCGCGAGGAGCTCGAGGATCCGCACCCGGGTCGGGTCGGCAAGGCCCTGAAAGAAGGTGGCCAGGACCTCCGGGCGGCTCAGCTCCGCCCGTGTCGCGGCGCTCGGCAGGTTGCTGAGCCCGATTGGGGTCGGCGGATCGACGCTCATGCCGCGGTCCTCGGGGGTCGGACGAAAGCGTTGTAGCCCGAGGCCCGAACGGCTGCCGTCAGTCGCTCGGGCTCGACGGACGGGTCGGCCTCTACGCGGGCGCTCCGGCGCTCGAGACTGACGCCAGCGCTCTTCACGCCGGGCACTGACTCAAGGGCGTCGGTGACGGTCCGGACACAGTCGTCGCAGGTCATGCGGCCGACACCGAGGTCGATGTACTGAAGCTGCCGGTTGTCGGCGGTCACGTGCTGCTCCTTTTCGCCGCGTGACGGCGATCTGCTTGATACGACTGAGGTTATACTAATACGCCGTGCCGTATGCTCGCTTACATCCGCTTGGCGTGCAATCGCGCAGGCTAGGGGCTCACCCAGAACTCAAGGATCTGATGACCGATGACCGCACCCTTCGATCTCCTCATCCTCGGCTCCGGCTCGACGGCCTTCGCTGGCGCGATCAAGGCCAACGAGCTCGGCGCCCGCGTCGCGATGGTGGAGCGCCGGACGATTGGCGGAACGTGCGCCAACCGCGGCTGCCTGCCCTCGAAGAACCTCATCGAGGCGGCACGCATCGTTTGGGAGGCGGGCCACCCGCGCTATGCCGGCCTGGCCCCGGCTCGGATTGAGGTTGACTTCCGTGGCTTGATCGGCCAGAAGGACGAGGTCGTCCGCGACTACCGGGCGAAGAAGTACGTGAGCGTGGCGGAGGGCTTCACCGACTTCGAGCTCCTGACTGGCGACGCCCACTTCGAAGATCCGCACGCGATCGCCGTCGACGGTCGGCGGATTGCGGCGGACCGAGTCCTCGTCGCGACCGGCAGCCGGCCGAGCGTCCCGTCGATCCCGGGGCTCGAGACGGTCCCCTACCTGACCAGCGACCTTCTCGACGCTGACGAGGACGACCGTCTGACAGATCTCCCCAGCTCGCTCATCGTCCTCGGCGGGGGGTACGTCGCGGTCGAGCTGGCCCAAATGTTCGCCCGCCTCGGCAGCAGCGTGACAATCGTCCAGCGGTCCGGGCAGCTCCTGTCCGGTTACGAGCCAGAGCTCGGCCAGGTGCTCGCCCAGGCGTTCGAGCGCGAAGGCATCCAGGTCGTGACCGGCGCGCGCGTGAAGCGAGTGGGCGGCGACGATCGGCGCGTCGAACTCGCGGTCCAGCAGGGGACCGCCGAGCGGCGCCTCCGCGCCGACCGACTTCTCGTCGCGACCGGACGCACGCCGAACACTGGGACCCTCGACCTCGCCGCGGCCGGCGTCGCGACCGACGACGCCGGACATGTGATCGTCGACGCGGAGCTCCAGACCGGCCAGCCCCACATCTGGGCCGCAGGGGACGTCATCGGCGACCAGCACAACTCCCAGCTGGCGACCCCGGTCGGTGCTCGGCAGGGTAGGATCGTCGCCGAGAACGCCCTGGCCGAGGCGAAGCGGCGCTTCGACGGCCGGGTCATCCCGAGAGTCGTCTTCACCGATCCGCCGATTGGCGTGGTCGGCCTATCCGAGGCCGAGGTCAGGGCGAAACACGTACCCGCGGTGACGAAGACGACACCCCTCGCCTACGTCCCCCGTGCCGGGGCGATTCACAAGACGGAGGGGGTCGTCAAGTTCATCGCCTCGACGATCGACGAGAGGGTCCTCGGCGTCCACATGATCGGCGAGGGCGCCGACGAGGTGATTGGAGAGGCGGCGATGGCGCTCCACTTCAAGGCGACGCTCAGCGACTTCATCGACCTCATCCATGTCTACCCGACGATGAACGAGGCACTCAAGATCGGCGCCTTGGCCTTCAGCCGAGACGTCTCGAAGCTCTCCTGCTGCGCCGAGTAGCCAGTTGTGGCCATCACCACAGCCGGGGAGCACTTGCCGGTTCAGAGTGGGCGAGAAGCTGTTTCCACGGAGAGGAGGCATCACAGATGGCAATCGCGCCGCTGACCGTCGATGAGCTGCTGGGCGAGGGCCGCGATCATCGGTGCCGTGGCTATGGCGCTGACGAGATCTGCGTCCGTGTCGCTGCGGTAGCGGATCTTCCCACCCGCTTCGGGCTGTTCCAGGTCGTCGCCTTCTGGAACGACCGAGACGGCAAGGAGCATGCGGCGTTCGTGAAGGGCGATCCGACCGACGCCGAGGGCGTGCCGGTACGTCTCCATTCGGAGTGCCTCACTGGTGACGCCATCGGCTCGCTGCGGTGCGATTGCCGCGACCAGCTTGAGGCGGCGCTGGCGTTCCTGGGCAGCCAAGAGACCGGGCTGCTCCTCTACCTCCGCCAGGAGGGACGCGGCATCGGGTTCCTCAACAAGATCCGGACCTATGGTCTCCAGGACCACGGCTACGACACGGTCGAAGCCAACGTCGCGCTGGGTTTCCGCGACGACGAGCGCGACTACGCCGTAGGGGCCCACATGCTCGACACACTGCGCGTCCACTCGATCCGCCTCTGCACGAACAACCCGCGCAAGGTCGACGACCTGGCTCGGCACGGCGTCGAGGTCGTTGAGCGCGTCCCGCTCGAGGTTGAGCCCAACGAATACAACCGCTTCTACCTGGCGACGAAGGCGATCAAGTCGGGCCATCTCTACTCGCCCGACGGCAAGCGGCGACTCCTCGAGCAGGATGACCGGCCGTTGGTGCGGGGAATGAGCCCCGAACAGCGGGCCGCCCTCCTCGCGGAGCAGGAGGGGGCGGAGCAGGAGATCGCCGGGCGGCAGTTGGCTGGCTGAGGCCGCCGACTTCCCGATCCGGTCGCCCCTGGCCCGAGCCGTGCTCGTTACTCCCTGGACGCTGCGGCGGGACGTTTCCCGCGTGCGGCGCGCCGGTTCGGTCAGCGGCCCATGAGGCGCCCGATCGCCTCGACGATTGGGGCCGGCAGCTCGGCGGCCTCGACCATTTCCGCGTAGCGGAGCCAGGCCTGAGACGGCTTGTGCCGCGCGCGTGCACGGAGGCGGCTGACGCCCTCAAAGTCGGGGGTCAGTTGGACAACATTGCGCTGGCCCGCTGCCATCGCGATGGCACGATTCAGCAGCAAATCCTCGACGCTCTCCTGGCCGTCGGCCGGCGCGTCCCGGTCATGCAGGACGACCGTTGGGATGCTCAGGGCCCGAATTGTGCGGGCGATGAAGGGCAGGTTGCCCTTGCCCCCGGCGTCCACGATTGCGACTCCTTCCGCGTCGGGCTCATGGCCCAGCAGGCGGAAGGCGAACGGCAAGCTGAGACGTTCCGAGGCTCCTTCCACCACGAGCGCCCGCCGCGCGAAGAACATCCCATTTCGCTCCCGGTCGAAGCTGGCGAGCCGGCGGACGAGATCCGGAACGCCACTCAGAGGGATGTGCGGCCCCTGGATAGCCGCCAGGCCACCACGTTGATCGCGGGCCAGACGGACGATCCCATCGGTATGTCGTCCGTCGACCAAGTTTGGCGAGTGGGTGGTGTAGACGACCTGATTGCCACAGCTCGCGAGCGCCCGCAGCAACGAAGCGAGGGCGCGCTGGGCATGCGGGCCCAGGAAGAGCTCGGGCGACTCGATGAGGATCCACGCGGAACTGACATCGCACGCTAGGCAGGCCTCGCACAATTCGAGGAGGCGCAGCGACCCGCTGTGGTGCTGATCGGGCGCGGGGAACTGACCGGTGTTCAGCCTCAGACGACGGGACACGTCGGCGAAGCGGAGCCCCTCTCGCCGGGCCGCACCAAGGAAGACGACGGGGCCGTCCATCCCAGGGTGGGTCCGGTGCAGGCTAACCGCCTCTGCAATGCGAGTGGCACGGAGGCCGGCAAGGCGGGCACCAGACCCGTCGGAAAGGCCCATCTCGATGGGACGAGCAGGGTCGCGGAAGTCCTCAGGCCGCGGTCGGGCGCTAGGGTCGACCAGGCACCGGATCGCCCGCAGGAGGAGGGTGACCGGGACGCCGTCTTCGGCCACGATCACCAGTGGGTTCTCGAGGCGGACAGTGACGTTCTGCAGTGGTCCGAAGTTACGTATCGTGAGGTAACGAGCGCCGGCCCCGGTGGTCCCTGCCGCATCCCCCAGCACCGGCAGGTCGTGGGCTGCATGCACGAGTCCAGGGCTCTATTCGGATTCGGGAGCGCTGGCCTGTGAGGTGAGCTCGCCCTCGACGAGCGCGATGCAGTCGATGATCTGGGTCGGATCGTGAGCGTCCCGTCCTGCGACGCAGGCGGTGACGCTCACGAGGTCACGCAGCGGGGTGCGCAGGAGCTTGCGGACGAGGGTCTCCTGGAGCTGGAACAGCCCAGCGTCGCTGTGCATCTCGACCTCGATGTGGACGGGTCGGTCGGTTCCGGCCCGGACTGAGACCTGGCTGATTGCGAGAGCGGAAACGGAATGGATGTCGATCCGGCCCCGCTCGAACGTTGCCTGACCTCGGCCCGCGGTCATGTCGATCGCGTCGGCGAGAACCACGATCGCGGCCCCCAACGTGAGTGGCGGAACGTGGGTGTCGTGGGCACCGATGGTGGCGAGGACGAGCGCCCGAATGAGGTGGGCCTGGCGAAGATCCGGGTAGATCGGATCCAAGAGCCGGCGGAGGAGTGGGTCGGCCAGAAGGGCGCCGTTCTGAGCCTGGCCCTCTCGATGGAGCGCGTTCCCCACATCGTGCAGCATCCCTCCCGCCAGCACCACGAGCGTCGCATCGTCCAGATCGCCGATGCCGCTCGAGATGACGTCAGGGGCGTGGCCCCCAGCGACGAGCAGCTCGAGGATCTGGACCGCGGCCGATCCCGTCAGACGGGCGTGGAGCGGACCGTGATCGTTATATCCGAGCTTGCCGACTGTCATGTAGTTGGCCAGGTCCCACAGAGCGATCGCTTCGGCATCAGTCGTCAGCGCCGTGTACAGCGACCGGCTTCGCGGGCGATCGGTCAGCCGGGCTTCCAGAGCCTCCACCGCGGTCTGCGCGGTCGAGACGTAGGTGGGCGCCGCCGCCAAGCCCAGGGTGAACGCGGGAACCTCGAGTGAAGAGGCCATCGGTTGAACGGTAGGCTCCTCCGAAGTGGAGCCGATGTGAGGGCGATTACGCCGCCCAGGGTGTATTCGAGGTTACGGACCAACCCAGCGACCCGCGCCGATGATCGGGCTCCAACAGCACAGGGAGTTCCTGCATGCGACCCGACATCCTCCCGGGGGCCACGTTCCCGGACTACGAGCTGCCCGACCAGACCGGGCGTCGCCGCCGGCTGTCCGAGCTCCAGGGCAGCGATCCGATGATTCTCGTCCTCTCGCGTGGCCACTTCTGTCCCAAGGACCGCCGGCAGCTGCGCAACCTGGTGGAGCTCCACCCAGAGATCAACGTCGCGTACACCAGGCTGGTCACGATCAGCACCGACAACCTTATCGATACGAACGAGATGCGCGACGCACTCGGTGCTGGCTGGCCATTCCTGTCAGACCCCGGTCGGACCGTCCAGCAGGACCTCGATATCGCCGAGTACACCGACCCGCACCACGACCCGATGATCCCGCACACCCTCGTCTTAGAGCCGGGACTCCGCATCTACTCCATGTACAACGGCTACTGGTATTGGGGCCGGCCGTCGAACGACGACCTCCGACGGGACCTGCGGGAGGTGACGCGGCGAATCCGGCCCGACTGGGACCTCGGCGCTTCCGGGCTCCGGGAACGCTGGGAGCAAGGCGAACGCGACGACTTCTGGCCCTACGGTCGATCGATGCGCGAGGTGCTTGCGGGCCGGAACGCCTGACGAGCGCGGAGTACCCGGGATCGGGCTGCCAGATTCGGGTGTCGGGCCGGCCGTCGCGCGGCCATCGAAACGACCAGCTCGACCCGGTTTCGGCGTCCCGCATGACGCCACCGCGGGCCGGCTCGAAGGTAAGGATGGTAGTAGCCTTTGGCTTGCAGCAGCGGTTTCTAGTCGAGGCGGAGCAGCGACCCCGTGCTGAAGGTTGGCACGGCGTCGATGCCGAGCTCGCGGAAGACCACGCTTGGGATCCCGATGTCGGCCAGATAGCGCGTGCCGGAGTGAAGCCGACCCTCGCCAATCTCTGTCCCGCGCTTGGGCAGGGCCAAGGCCAGCGTGATCTGAGCCACCACCGCGGCGCCGGGTCGCTCGCCGGTGGTCGCATCGATGCCGGTCGGGACGTCAAGGCTGATCACCGGCCCATGACCCAGGGCCGCCAAACCAATCAGCGGCTGGATCGTGTCGTCGGGGGCGCCGCGCAGGCTGTACCCAATCAGGGCGTCGAGTACGGCATCGACACCCGGGACCTCCTTGGCCAGCTCGGCATAGGATCGGTCCTGCCCTGCCACCGCCGTTCGGACGCCTGCCGCCAGCAGGGGCTCGACCTGGGCGCGCGCCGCGGGGCGCAGCCTCAGGATCGGGCGCGCGAAGGCGACGCAGACGGCGGCTCCCCAGCCTGCGAGGCGTCGCGCCGCGACCAGCCCGCCGCCGGCGTTGTTCCCCGTGCCGGCCAGGACGAGCACCCGCCGACCGGCCATCGACCCGCCGAGCGCCTGGCGAGTCAGCTCCGCCAGCTCGCGTCCCGCGTTCTCCATCAACTGCGTCAGACCGATGCCAAGTCGGTCGGTGGCGATGCGGTCGGCCGCGAGCATCGTCTCCCGGTCGACCGAGTGAAGCGGTCCACCCGGAGCGGGGATGTCCGGCAGCCGCCAGGCCAACGGCTCGGATGAAATCGACACGGTCACCGGGCCGATAATCTGGGGGCATCTATCCCGGACCGATGTAATCGGGCCCACACCCGCGCCTCGTCAGCGCGATTCGTCAAGGGCCACGTAGCTCCCGCAGCCGGTCTAGGTCCCGAATGAGCACCTGCTGATGCTCCATTTCGATCACGCCGAGCTCCCGGAGCGCGCTGATGCTCGTCGCCAGCGTCTCGCGTGACGTCCCGATCATGTCGGCCAGCTCCTGCTGGGTCAGCCGGGCGTCGATGGCCACCCCGCCATCGTTCGGCTGGCCGAAGCGGTCGGCGAGTTCGACGAGGCGCGTGGCCAGGCGCTGTTGCACCGAGCGGAACGCCATGACCTCCCGCTCGCGCTCGGAGGCCGCCAGTCGGTCAGACAGGTGGCGAATGATGTTCAGGCCAATCGCCGGAAACCGCTCGATCAGCCTCCGCAGCTCGGCGGGTGTGAAGCTGCAGATCACCGCGTCCTCGATCGCTTCGGCGTACACATCGGTCAGCTCCTGCCCCAGCCACGACATGCGGCCCACGACGCGGCCCTTGTCGAGGATGTCGAGCGTCAGCTGCTTACCGTCGGGCGTGAGGCGGTAGAGGCGGACTCGACCGCTCTTGACGATGTAGAGCCGCTCGTCGTCCTCATCGGGTGAGGTAACCAGCCCGCCGGTCCGGCAGGTCGTCATCGGCAGCGTCTGGCTGATGTCCCTCAGCTGCTCGAAGCTCAATCCAGCGAAGAGGTCGACTTCGCGCAGGAGGCCGGCCTTCAGCTCGGCATCGGTTAACGGGGCGCCGGTGGGGACGTCCACTTCTCGGTTGTCCGCACGCCGCCACATCCGCTTCATCATGGCGCCAATCATGGACCAAACGGCTTGCCGCGCCTTGACGCCTGTCAGCAAGCCTACAGACGCCGCTGGGGCTACCCGAGAAACTACGTGCCGTGCGGCGCCTGCTCGGCATGTTGATCGGGTTCAGCGTGCTTGCCGCCGCGTGCGCGGGACCTCGTGGGTCGGAAGGGGCCCCCACACCTCGCGGTCCTGCCACTCCCACATTCGACCCGGCCGAGGCGGGACTTCGTGTCCCCACGTTTGGGTGGCGGACGGATTTCTCGCGGCACGAGGTTCCGCTGGAGGAGATCATCGGCGGTGGACCCGGAAAGGACGGTATCCCGGCCATCGACCAACCGAAGTTCCGGCCGGTCGATGTCGTCGACTGGCTGATCGACCGGGAGCCGGTGATCGCCTTCGGCATCGGTGACGACTGGCGCGCGTATCCGATCCAGATCCTGATCTGGCACGAGATCGTGAACGACGTCGTGGCCGATATGCCGGTGGCCATCACCTTCTGCCCGCTGTGCCACACTGCCATCGCGTTCGATCGCACCCTCGACGGGCGGGTGCTCGACTTTGGCACCACCGGCAACTTGCGCCACTCGGACCTGGTGATGTACGACCGTCAGACCGAGACCTGGTGGCAGCAGGCCACGGGCCAGGCCATCGTCGGCCAGCTGGCGGGCACGCAGCTGGAGTTCCTTCCCAGCCAGCTGATCAGCTGGGGGCAGTTCGTCGAGGCGCACCCCGACGGTGTCGTCCTCTCCCGCGAGACCGGCCATCCCCGCGACTACGACCGCAATCCCTATCCCGGCTACGACTCGGTCGACTCCGATCCGTTCCTGCTCGAAGACAAGACCCTCCTGGATGGCCGCCTGTCGCCCAAGGTTCGCATCTTGGGAATCGTGATCAACGATGAGGCCGCCGCTTATCCGTTCCCGTTCCTGGCCGACCATCCCGTGGTCAACGACGATGTTGGCGGTGAGCCGATCGTCGTCTTCTGGACCGATGGCGCCGCCTCCGGCCTCGGCGGCCCGACCGTGGCCGGTGGTCAGATCGTGGGCGCGGCCAACGCCTTCAGCCGCGAGGTCGATGGGCGCGCGCTCACGTTCGAGCCCGCCCAGGATGGGGCGATGCGCGACCTCGAGACCGGATCAAGCTGGTCTTTCGATGGCCGAGCCGTGGCGGGTGAGCTCGAGGGCGCGCTACTCGAGCTGCTCGTCGCCGATTCGCCGTTCTGGTTCGCGTGGGTGGTCTTCCGGCCCGACACGCGAATCTGGCAGCCCGGACAGGGGTGAACGTGCCTCGCGGCGGCGTCCTGGCCATCATCGCAGCCCTCCTGCTTGCGGCTTGCGCCGGGCCGGCTCCGGTCCCGCAGCAGCCCGCATCGGGCCGGCCGGTGGCGTCCAACTCGCCGATCGTCGATCCTTGGCGGACCGATTTCGACCGCCTCGCCGATCATGTGTCGCTCGATGACTTCATCCGGGCCCTCCCGTGGCGCGACGCTATCCCTGCGCTCTCGCGGCCGGCCGTGGTCCCCGCATCGGGAATAAGCTGGATCCTGGATGACGAGCCGGTCATCGCCGTTGAGCGCAACGGCACGTGGCGGGCGTATCCGCTTCAGATCCTGCTGTGGCACGAGATCGTGAACGACCTGGTGGACGGCGAGCCGATCGTCGTCACGTTCTGCCCGCTCTGCCACACCGCGGTCGTGTTCGACGCCCGCCTCGACGAAGAAGCGCTCGAGTTCGGCGTAACCGGATACCTGCGTCGCAGCGACCTGGTGATGTACGACCGTCAAACCGAGACCTGGTGGCAGCAGGCGACCGGTGTCGGCCTGATCGGGACCCACGCCGGACGGCACCTCGAGATCCTGCCGTCCAGCCTCGTCGCCTGGTCCGAATTCAGGACGGCCCACCCCGATGCCGACGTCCTGGACCGAGCCACCGGCTACGACCGCCCCTATGGCCGGAACCCGTATCCGGGCTGGGATCTGGTCGAGGGTAACCCGTACTTCAAAATGGCCGAGCTCCTGGCTTGCGAGGGAGCCGAGGGTTGCGTTGATCCCAAGGAACGTGTCGCCGTGGTGAGCGCAAACGGCGAGACCGTGGTCCTCCCGTTCCGGCGCCTGGCGGACGCCGGCGGGTTGGTCGATCTGAACCTCGGCGGCCTCCCAGTGGTCGTCTGGTGGCAACCCGGCGTTCGCAGCGTGCTGGGCAATCAGCTCATCGAGCGCAGCGATCAAGTCGGCACGGTGGTCGCCTTCGACCGAAGGTACGACGACGCCGTCCTGTCATTCGAGCTGCGCGGCAGCGTGCTCGCCGATGTCCAGTCCGGCACAGAGTGGAACTCGCTCGGGGAGGCGACCGCCGGCCCGCACTCGGGGGGGCGGCTGCACCGCGTCCAGGTGGATACACCGTACTGGTTCGCCTTCGCCGCCTTCGGCGAGGGGTACCGCATCTGGTCGGAAGGCAGGTAGCCTCCGATCAGTCATTCGGCGGGCCTGGCCATCACTGTCCAGCGTGATCTTGCTTACATGCGGTCCTCACGTCCAGGGACTAGGCTCCTGCCCGTGAGGGCGCTGCTCCCCGTCGTGGCCGGCATCGCGTTGTTGGTCGCCGCATGTTCGGCCCCGGCCGCGAGCGAGCAGGGTGCCGGTGCAACCGATACGGATCCGCTGCTGGCGCTGGAGCTGGTGGACGTCCGCACGGGCGCGACGTTCACCCTGGGCGAGCTGGCGGCCGACAAGCCGGTGCTCGTCGAGGCGATGGCCATCTGGTGCACGACCTGCCTGGCCCAGCAGCGCGAGGTGGTCGACGCCCATGGCTTGGCTGATTTCCATTCGGTCGGTATCGATGTCGATCCCAACGAGCGCGCGGAGGACCTCGCCGAATACGCCGTCCGCGAGGGCTTCGACTGGCGCTTCGCGATGGCCGATCCGCAACTGGTCCAGCTGCTCACCGATCGCTACGGGTTCGGTGTCACCAATCCGCCATCGACTCCCACCTTCGTGATCTCCGCCGATGGTCGGATTCGCGCGCTCGAGTTCGGTCGCATTCGCTCGGCCGATGAGCTGGCGGCCGAACTGGCGGCCGGCTGAGGCCTGGCCCGCCAGAAGTGGAGTACCTCGGCGCGTTCGCCGCGGGAATTGGCGCCACCGTGACGCCCTGCATCCTGCCGCTGTACCCCGCCTTCCTTGCTTACCTGACTGGCCAGCCGCCGGCGCCGGCAGGTCCCGGCGGCGCCGCGGTGGCTATGGCTCGACCCGGTCTTGCGCCGGCGGTCGCTGCCCTGCTCGTCTGGGCCGGCGTCGTGGTGGGCATGGTCGCCATCGGTGCCCTGATCGCGGTGCTTGCCGCACCGCTCGGTGATTTCAATCGGGTCGTCCTGCCGATCGCCGACGGGCTGCTTATCGCGCTCGGCGTATTACTGCTTTGGGGCGTCAATCCATTCGCCCGCCTGCCGCAGCCGTCGGCTGACACGCTTGGCGGCCATGGCCCAACGCTGGGGGCCTTCCTGTACGGGCTCCTCTTCGCGCAGATCGCGGTGCCGTGCAGCGGCCCTTTCCTGGTCGGCATCTTCGCCTTCAGCCTGACGATCGGCGATGCGCTGGGGCGGCTGGCCTTCTTCGTGAGCTTCGGCATCGGCTTCGGTCTGCCGCTGTTCGTGCTTGGCAGCCTGGGTCACGTCCGCGGTGCGCAGCTGGCTCGCGCGATCAGCCGCCACCAGCGGCCGTTGCAGCTCGTGCTCGGGGCCGCGCTGCTGGCGGTCGGCGTCTGGGACCTGACGGTGAATCTGCCACTCATCGTAGGCTGACGGCATGGACACTATCGAGTGTGGATCGGCCTCGCAACCCATCCGTCGGCCTGGAGACGGGCAATTGCGATTGCCGCGCTCGTGGGCGTCATCCTGACGCTCGTCAAGTCACGGCGCCGAGGTGTTGGGACGTCGTCTGCGCCCTGACCATGGGTGGATCGCGTTCACCTTCCTCGTCCCATCTGCGGTCGCCACGATCTCCAGCGTCGCCGTGACCCGGCGGCCGGGCGCCGGACGCGGGGAAGGCATCCCATCGGACGAGGTCGAGGAGGTCGGGACGTTTCCTGATGCGAATCCGAACCCGATGCCCGCTTGGAATCGGGGTCAGAAATACCGACCCGCTTGGTAGATCGTTCCCCGCTCGTTCACCTTCGCCGGGCGCGTCGCGGCGGTCGTCAAGCCCAATTCGGTCCTCTGTCCACCGCCTGATGGCGACCTGTCCACCCGAGAGCCATCGGTGGAAAGGATTGTGGACAAGTTGGTGGACATCACCCCTTCCGGGCGCCGCCATCGGCTCCTACCATTCGCCCCCGACGCCTAGGATCGGAGTCCGGTCGTCATCATCCATCCCCGTCCTTATCGAGTCGCCTCCTCGCCGTGGTCAAGATCGATCCCGTCTACCCGGTTCTTGACGCTCCCCCGGAGCGCCCGCCGGACACCGACCCGCCCGCCGCTCCGCCACCCGAGGTCGCCGAGTTCATCCGCTTCTGCCACCGCCGTCGTCCGCGCGCATGGCCCGACCTGTATGACGAAATGTGGGTCGTTGCCGCACGCCGCGAGTTCAACGGATGGGGGTTTGAGCAGCTCGAGGCCTATGGCGTGACCTTCTCGTTATTCGAGATGCCGCGACTCGCGCGCTGGGTGGGCGAGGTGGTGGCCGCCCTGCCCGACGTGCGCGAAGCGAGCGTCGTCGGTCCGCTCGGCGTCTAGCTTGGACAGTCGTCGCCGCGGTGCGCCGCCCATCGGCGTCTTACGAGTTCCCGGATCGGCCCCGGGTCTGACCGCCTAGCGGACCGGTTCCCGCAGCCGGTCGAGCCTTCGCGAGTTATCCACGATGGCCTGTTTGGGGCGCCCAGATATCCACAATTCAGTAGGTATGGCGTCTCGCCATCTCGGTCTCGATGAGCTGCTCCATGAGCAGGTATTTCTCGATTCGGCGCCGCAGCTCGTTGGCCTCGGGGGTGTACAGGTGCACGAACTGCTGCAGCTGGAGTGACAGCTTGCGCGAGGTGATCCGGGCGTGGTCCAGGTTTCGGCGCAGGAGGGTCTGGTCCATGCGCCGCAGGTGCTCCGGGTTCAGCAGGTCCTCGTCGCGCAGCAGGCCCTTGTCGATCTCCAGTTGCGTGGGCTGGAGCTGCGGCGGCGGTCCTGAGGACTCCCTGACCATGGCCCGATGAGTCTAGCCTGTCTATTCTTGTCCGGGTCCCCGTAGCTCAGTGGACCAGAGCGGCTGCCTTCTAAGCAGCGGGTCGCAGGTTCGAATCCTGCCGGGGACGCCAAGAGCCGACTCGTGACCCTACCGATGCATGGACAGGACCAGGGGCGAGTCGCTGGCCTGGGCCGACTCGAAGTCGCCCCGCGTTCGCAGGCCGTGGTAGCCCTCGGCCACCACGAGCTGGCCGGCCACGCCTCCCAGCGTGTTCCCAGGCCCGGTCAGGACCAGCACCTGAGGGGCGTATTCGCGCAGGGCGACCCGCGCCCCGGCCGCGAAGTCGTATGGCGTGATGAGCTGCTCGCCCAGGGTGTAGCGAGCCAGGTCGGATGGATCGGTGGCCCAGAGGGTGAAGCGCACCCCGCGACCGTCGATCAGGGTCAGGCTCGGCGCCCGCCAGCCCAGACTGCCGAAACGGGCCGCCGCAGCCTCAGCCACCGGCGCCAGGAGCGGAGTGTGATATGGGCCGTGGAACGCGAGACGCAGCGGGAAGTGGCGCTCCCCGATCTGGACCGGTGGCAGGGTTTCGAGGAGCCGGCCTATACCGGCATCGGTCCCGGCCAGGACGAGGTATCCGCCCAGATCCACGCTGGGGAACACCTCGCCGCCGTCGACCAGCGCGGCGTCGATGGCCGCGGCCAGCTCCGGGGCGGGCTGCCAGTCGGCGCCGAAGCGGGGATAGATGACCTGACCGCCGCTTCCGTCCGCCGTCGCCTCTTCCTGGAGCAGGGCGATGCCCTGCACAAGCTGGAAGGCGTCGTCGAAGTCCAGGGCATCCCCGACGGCCAGGGCGGTGTACCAGCCCAGCGAGTTGCCGATGACGGCCACGACCCGGTGGTCGGCCATGGCGCGCTCGGCGTCCAGGAGCGATATGAGCCAGATAAGGGGCGACGCGTTGGCCGGCCGGAGATGGACGGCGGCCTCGAACTCGTCCGCGGCATCCAACGCCAGCAGACTGTCGAGCCCCAGGTCAGCGCGCAGCGCCTCGGCCCGCTGGACGAGCGGGTGCTCGGCGGGGAGAGATCCCAGAGACGCGGCGGTGTAGGCGCCGCGCCCCGGAAGGATCAGCACCGCCCGGGGCCGCTCGTCGATCACGGCCGGCTGCCCGACGGGGATCGGGGGCGGCGCCGGGTTGGCTTTGCCCGGGGTTTCGAGCGGGCAGTCCTGACCGCCGCGGCCACGACGTGGTCCAGGCCCACCAGTACCGCTGCAGTAGCCGTCCCCAGCGGGACAAACGAGTCGACCGCCCGCACGCTGGCCAGCCGGCCGCCGAACGCGCGCTCCGCGAGGTCCGCGATCAACGCATCGGCCACACCGCCGCCGGTGGCGCGGCATTCGTCCACGATGAGCACCCGTCCGCAGTCCGCAGCATGGCTTCGGACCGCCTCAAACGGGAGCGGCGCCAGCCAGCGCAGATCCAGCACTCGGGCCGCGATCCCGTGCTCCCGCGCCAGGACGGCCTGGGCCTGAAGGGAGAGGCGGAGCCCGTTCGCATAACTGACGATGAGCAGATCGGTCGCATCGGCTCCGTACACCCCCACCTGGCCTGGCAGCAGGTGCCCGGGAGGGGGCGGGTAGTCGGCCAGCCAGCCGCCGTCGCCATCGGTGTGCAGGTCGCGCTCGTGGTACAGGGCGATGGGCTCCAGGTAGATCACGACCAGCCCGTCCTCCCGTGCCATGGCCACTGCTCCTCGCAGCATCCGGGCGGCGTCATCGCCCCGCGCCGGGACGGCTATCACCAGGCCGGGAATGTCGCGCAACGCGCCGATGCTGTTGTCGTTGTGGAAGTGGCCACCGAAGCCCTTCTGGTACGCAAGGCCCGGAACCCGCACGACCATGGGGTTGCGGAACTGGCCGGAGCTGAAGAACTGGAGCGTGGCCGCCTCGCCCCGGATCTGGTCCAGCGCGTTGTGCAGGTAGGCCAGGTACTGGATCTCGGGGATGGGCAGCAGCCCCGCGTGTGCCGCCCCCTGCGCGATGCCCAGGATCGACGTCTCGTCCAGCAGGGTGTCGAAGACCCGACCGGCGCCGAAGCGCTGCTGGAGGTCGTGGGTCACGTTGTAGACGCCGCCCTTGCGAGCGACGTCCTCGCCGAACACGATCAGCTCGGGCCGGCGCGCCAGCTCGTCGGTCAGGGCGGCGTTGATGAGTCCGGCCACCGTCCGGGAGTTTGGCTTGGTCGCCTCCTCGGGGAGGGTCCCGCCGAACGTCGCGCGCCGGACGTCCACCTTGAGCACGGGCTTGGCCGCCCGCGCCGCCACCTGCTTCGGGTGGTAGGGCGCCAGCGGGGCCGTCACCTCTGCGGTGGTCGTCAGCCGCGGGCGAAGGGTCGCTTCTTCGGCGGCGGCCTGGATCCGATCCCGGACGTCGGCCACCAGGGCCCGGAGCTGGTCGGGAGTTGCGGCACCGGTCTCCACCAGGTGCCGCGCGTTGCGCAGCAGCGGATCGTGGCTTTCGGTGGCGGCGATCTCGTCCAGCGATCGGTACACCTGCTCCGCGTCGCTTCCGGCATGACCCCACAGGCGTACGACCTCGAGGTGCAGGAAGACCGGCTCGCGGGCCGACCGGACCAGCCGGATGGCCCCCGCCACCGCGTCCCACACCTCCTCGAGCTCGCCCGACGCGTGCCGGTAGTGGAGGTGGGTTTGGGTCGAGAATGTCTCGGCCAGCCAGCCCTCGGGAGTGGGCACACTGATGCCCGTCTGGTTGTCCTCACACACGAACAGGATGGGCATGGGCAGACCGATGCGCGCGCCGTAGCGCGCGGTGTTGAAGGCCGCCAGGGCGGTGGCATGATTCACCGTGGCATCGCCGAACGAGCACATCACGATGGCATCGGATGGCAGCTCATCCCCGAGCCCCAACCGCCGCGCGCGGGCCAGGGAGAAGGCCATCCCGACCGCCTTGGGCAGGTGGGAGGCGATGGTCGAGGTCTGGGGCGGCACCCACAGTGGCCGGCTGCCCCATACCTTGTGCCGTCCCCGGGCGATGGGGTCCTCACGGGACGCGACGATGCCGAGCAATGCGTCGAAGGCCGGCGTGCTGCCCGCCAGCTGCCGGGCCCGGGCCATCATGAATCCGCCCGATCGGTAGTGGAGGAAGGATGGATCGGTGATCCGCAGCTGGGCGCCGAGGACCGCGTTGTTCTCGTGGCCGGCACCGCCGATGGTGTGGAAGCTGCGGCTCGTCTTCTTCAGGCGCCGTGCGGCCACGTCCAGCTGGCGGCTGGCGACCTGGTCCTCGAACAGCTCGACCGCTCCCCGCGCGGTCAGGGTTGAGCCCGGGCGCAGCGGTGCGTCCCGCTCCAGGCGGGCGGCGGGCGTCAGGCCGGTGAGGAGTCCATCCAGGGCATCCTCGACCACGGCGACCCGGTCGAAGGTCATGCGCCGCGATGATAGCGCCGGGCTGCCCCGCCCCCGGTGATCAGCCCGGGAAGCCGCCGCCGGTCGTCGCGCGGGTGTGCGTCGACATCGGTCCTCCTCCGCGTGTGGCTGGCGGGAGGAGAACCGACGGGTGGTTACCGGTCGCTTACGGGCGGCTTACCACGGGCGTGCGGGCGCCTCTAACGACCCAGCGAGATGAGCACGATCCCGGCCACCGCCAGCATCACGCTCAGGAGTCCCAGCCGCGGCAGGCGCTCCCCCAGGACGACCCGCGCCAGGACCATGGTGGCCAGCGGGTAGAGGCCCGACAGGGGAGCGGCCAGCGCGACGCTGATGTCGTCGCGCGCGAGAACGAAGAACACGTTGGCCGCCACGTCGAGCACGCCGGCCGCCACGATGAGCGGGAAGACGGATCGGAGGGCGGGCAAGTTGGACCGTGCGCGCGTGAACGCCACGATGGCGACGGTCACCGCGACGGCGGCCGCTCGGCTGGCTACCAGCGCCCAGAGCCCGTTCTGCTCGGCCGCGCGGTCGATGATCAGGTACCAGGTGCTGAACCCGACCGCCGCGCCCAGCGACAGGAGGAGGGCCGAGCGGCTCGCAGCGTCGCGCGAAATGTCGGTGGCCGCCACGGCCGCGGCCATCACGCACCCCACCCCGGCTACCGCCACCAACGCCAGCTCGGCTCCCAGCATTACCGTCACCAGTAGAGGGATGACGGCCGCGCCTGCCCCGGACAGCGCCGACACAAGGCCCATGGCCCCGGTGGACAGGGCCTGGTACAGGAAGGCGAGACCGAGTCCGCCACCGATCCCAGCCAGGGCGCCCAGAGCCAGCGTCTCGGGTGCCGGTGCGGCGGGCCCCAGGACGACGAGCCCGACCAGGAGGGCGAGGAGCCCAATTACTTGCGAACCGGCCGTTACCGCGATCGGCGCCGCGCGCCGCGAGGCAAGGCCGCCCGCGAAGTCCGCCACCCCCCACGCGGCGCCGGTGGCCACTCCCCACAACACCCCAGGCTGGATCACGTGTGTCCCTTCGGGCAGGTCGCGGACTGTACCAGCCGACGGTATTGACACGGACGCGTCACGCATCGCAGAGTGCGCCAATCCTTGCGCCGCCCTGCCTGGCGTGACTTGATCCCGAGGTGCCCGTGGCGATCGACACTGCTGCTCCGCAGGCCGCACCGGCGGCGCGGTCATCGGTCCCGGCGGTCAAACTCGAGGGCCTGGAGAAGACCTTCGGCGACGTGGTGGCCGTTGCCGGGATCGACCTCGAGATCGCCGACGGTGAGTTCTTCTCGATGCTCGGGCCATCGGGCTCGGGCAAGACCACCACCCTGCGACTGATTGCCGGCTTCGAGCTGCCGACCGCCGGCCGGATCCTCCTCCATGGCCGCGACGTCACCGGCGTTCCGCCATTCGACCGCGACGTGAATACCGTGTTCCAGGACTACGCCCTGTTCCCGCACATGACGGTGGGCCAGAACGTTGCCTACGGCCTGGAGATCCGCAAGGTTGCGCGCGCCGAGCGCGACGCCCGGGTCGCAGAGGCGCTGACCATGGTGCGACTGGATGGTTTCGAGAACCGGCGCCCGAACCAGCTGTCCGGAGGACAGCGCCAGCGCGTGGCCCTGGCCCGGGCGCTGGTCAACCGGCCCCGCGTCCTGCTGCTCGACGAGCCGCTGGGTGCCCTGGACCTGAAGCTGCGCCAGCAGATGCAGATCGAGCTGAAGGACATCCAGAAGGAAGTTGGGATCACGTTCGTGTACGTCACCCACGACCAGGACGAGGCTCTCACCATGAGCGATCGGCTGGCGGTGTTCAATCGGGGGTCGATCGAGCAGGTGGGAACCCCGGCCGACGTATATGAGCATCCGGCCACGACGTTCGTGGCCGGCTTCGTCGGCACGTCGAACCTGCTCCAGGACGAGACTGCCCGAGCGGTCATCGGTCGAGACGGCATCTTTACGGTCCGACCGGAGAAGATCAGGATCGAGGATCCAGCGACGGATCCCGGAGCCGACGAGCAGTCGACGACCGGTCAGGTGCGCGAAGTGGTCTACCTGGGATCGGATACGCGATATATCGTTGCCCTGGATGCTGGTGGCGAACTGGTTGTCACCCAGCAGAACCTACAGACCTCATCCATGGAGGTTCTCGCCGCACGGGGGCGACCCGTTCGTCTGATCTGGAAGCGGCACCACGTGTTGAGCCTGGCCGCCGGCCAGGAAACGGAGGGGGCACAAGAGGGAGTGGAGAGTCCATGAGGAAACTGCGAATCCCGGCGCTGCTGGTCGTCCTCGGCCTGGTGGCGGCCGCATGCGCATCGCCCGCGCCAAGCGGGATGCTCGAGCAGCTGGGCGAGGGCGAGGGCGAGCTCAACTTGGTCATCTGGGCGGGGTACGCCGAGCGCGGCGAGAACGACCCGGCGTACGACTGGGTTACCCCCTTCGAAGATGAGACCGGCTGCCAGGTGAACACCACCGACATGAACGACTCAGGCAATGGTGTCGACCTGATGCAGACCGGTGAATACGACGGCATCTCCGCCTCAGGCGATGCCACCCTCCGGCTCATCGCGGCCGGGACCGTGGCCCCGGTCAATGTCGAGCTTATTCCGAACTACGCGCAGATCTTCGACGGCCTGAAGCTCCAGCCGCACAACTCCGTGGACGGGGTCCCATACGGCGTGCCGCACGGCCGAGGCGCCAACCTGCTCATGTACAACACCGACGTGATCACCGCAGCCCCCACCAGCTGGGCTCCGGTGTGGGAGGACGCGGCGGAGTATTCAGGTCAGGTCAGCATCTACAACTACGCGATCTACATCGCCGATGCCGCCCTGCACCTGATGCAGACCAACCCCGACCTCGGTATCGAAAACCCGTACCAGCTCAACCAGGAGCAGTTCGATGCCGCGGTGGCACTGCTCCAGGACCAGAGCCAGCACGCGATCTACTGGGGCACGGCCGCGGAACAGATCCAGTCCTTCGCCGCCGAGGAAGCCGTGGTCGGCACGACCTGGCAGTACCAGGCCAACAACCTGACCGATTCGCCGGTGGCGGTCACCCTGCCCGACGAGGGGTCGACGGGGTGGTCTGACACCTGGATGATCGCATCCGACGCGGCGCACCCGAACTGCATGTACATGTGGATGAACCACATGGCATCAGCGGATGCGAATGCCCAGGCGACGGTGTGGTTCGGGGAGGCAGCAACCAGTGACGCCGCATGTGAGGCCGCCGAGGCGCTCTCCCCCGGGCACTGCGAAACCTTCCACGCGACCGACGAAGAGTATTTCGCCCGGGTTTGGTACTGGGCGACTCCGCAGGTCGACTGCGCCGACGATGACGACGCGACCGAGTGTGTGGACTGGGATGCTTGGGTCGAGGCCTGGACTGGCATCGTTGGCGGCTGAGGTCGTCGCGCTTCCGGTCCTGTAGCAACCAGCGGCTCCCCGTAGGACATCCTCCGGGGAGCCGCTCACATTCCGTCTGAGGTCAGGCCATGACGCCGTCAGCGGCGCCCATCCAGCCGACGGTGGGTCGTCGGTTTGCGGTGTGGCTCCACGTCCGACCCCGAGTCCAACTCCGGCTCCTGCTGTCCGGGCCGTGGGTCTGGATGGTCCTGATCTATCTCGGCTCCCTGGTCATCCTGCTCCTCAACGCGTTCTGGGAAAAAGACGCCTTCAGCGGCCAGGTCATCCCATTCACATGGACGCTGGACGCGTTCGAGACAATTTTCACGGTCGACGTCTACCGCACCATTGCGACACGGACCATCTCGGTTGCATTGCTGGTAACCCTCACCGACATCGCCCTGGGGTTCCCGATCGCGTACTACATGGCCCGCGTGGCGTCGCCCCGCCGACGACGCCTGCTGGTGGTGGCCGTGCTCATGCCATTGTGGGCGAGCTACCTGGTGAAGATCTACGCCTGGCGGGCGATCCTGCAGGGCAACGGTCTGCTGGACTCGTTGCTGGGCCCAATCGGACTCGAGGGGCCTGGGCTCACGGAGGTCGCCGGGAGCTGGCTGGTGCTCAGCTACCTGTGGCTGCCGTACATGATCCTCCCGATCTATGTCGGGTTGGAACGCATTCCAAACACGCTGCTCGAGGCGTCGAGCGACCTCGGGGCACGCTCGTGGCGGACGTTTCGCCGGGTCGTGCTGCCCCTGGCCCTGCCCGCCGTCGTCGCCGGGTCGATCTTCAGCTTCTCCCTTTCGCTCGGGGACTACATCACTCCGGCCCTGATCTCGAACACGAAGTTCATCGGGAACGTCATCTACGACAACTCGACCCTGGGCAGCCTGCCGATTGCGGCCGCCTACTCCTTGCTGCCAATCGTGATCATGGTCGTGTACCTGCTGATCGCACGCCGCTTCGGCGCGTTCGCCTCGCTGTGAGGGAGTGGACCTGTGACTGAGTCGCCGCTGGTTCGGGTCGCCCTGCGGATGTTCTCGGGGGGCGTGCTGGCGTTCCTGTATTTGCCGCTGGTCGTCCTGGCCATCTACGCCTTCAACCCGAGTCGAACGCTGGCCTGGCCACCGACTGGCTTCACCCTGAACTGGTTCGCCCAGGCGGCCGCCAACCCGCGGATCATCGAGGCCTTCTGGAACTCGATCCTGGCCGGCGTGGGCGCGACGGCGGTCGCCCTGATTCTGGGGACGCTGGCTGCCCTGGCCGTCCAACGGTTCGAGTTCTTCGGCAAGGAGACCATCTCGTTCATCGTCATCCTCCCCATTGCGCTGCCCGGCGTCGTCACAGGCGTCGCGCTGAGCACGACCTTCCAGACGGTGGGCATCGACTTCGGGCTGGCCACGATCATCATCGGCCACGCCACCTTCTGTGTCGTGATTGCCTACAACAACGTCATCGCCCGGCTCCGACGCCTGCCGCGCTCGCCGGAGGAGGCATCCGCCGACCTGGGGGCGGACTCGTTCAGCACGTTCCGCCGGATCACGCTGCCCGGCATTCGCACGGCCCTTCTTTCGGGCGCCCTCCTGGCGTTTGCGCTCTCCTTTGATGAAGTCATCGTCACCAACTTCACGGCAGGCCCCGGAACGGAAACCATCCCGCTGTGGATCCTGGGCGCCATCCAGAGACCGAACGAGCTGCCCGTGGTCAACGTAGTGGCGCTGGTCCTGATCCTGCTGTCGGTGCTGCCCGTTTACCTCGCCCAGCGCATCAGCGAGGAAGCCGGCGGGGTAACCCGATAGACCGAACGCCGCCTGCCTGACCCTAGCCGGCCTGGGTTCGGCCCGGCGTGGGCCATGGGGCGGAGCGACCGATGGGCCTGCCGTCCGGATCGCGTTCCAGCTCGTGCGATCCGAGAGTGGCCGGCCGGAACCGAAGCCGCTCCACCGGCTCTCCGGCGACGAGGTGGCGTTCCACGATCTCCGCCGAATCAGCCGGGCTGACGGCCGCGTACCAGATCCCCTCGGGGTAGACCACGACCATCGGGCCGTTCCCGCATTGGGAGAAGCAACCGGAGTGGTTGACGCGGACTCGGTCGGCGATGCCGGCCTCGGCCACGCGCGCTTTCAGTGCAGCGTGGATGCCCAGGCCATCACCGTCGACGGCCGGGCACCACTCCCCCGAGGTGCAGACGAAGACGTGGCGCTCGTATATGGGCGGATCGGAATCGTGGTCCGCAGCGGCCATTTCGCCTCCGAATGTACTCCCGCCTCGGACCGAACGTACCGGGGCTCCGCAGAGCACCGGAACCCTACTATCCGAACACGAGCCGCGCCGACCAGTACCCTCCGAGCCGGCGCGGCTCATACCTCACCAGAGTGGTTTGGAGAGCAACACCACACATGATTCAAGACGAAGGCGGCAAACTGCTGACGGCCACCGAGGTGGCCGAGATGCTGCATCTCCACGTCAACACCGTGAAGCGCCTTGGCGACCGCGGCGAGCTGCCGTTCTTCCGCGTCGTCAAGCGCGGTGACCGCCGCTTCCGGTACAACGACGTGGTGGAGTTCCTGCACCGGGCCAAGTAACCCCGGCCCTCACACGGGGCTCCCATAAGACCACCGCCCGGGGCGACGGGCGGGCAGGCCCCTCCAGGGGGGCGCAAACGACCGTCGGACCCACGTCCGGCGGTCGTTCGCATGGCGCGGCATACTACGCCGGCATGTCCGCCGACCCGATGGCCGTCCTCGCCGAGGCGCGCCGCCTCCTCGACTCGGGCCATCCTGAACCAGCCCTGGCGGCGGTCGAGGACATGACCCGGTCCGGCGATCCTGAGCTGGCCGGCGCGGCGTGGATGTTGATCGGCACCGGGCGGTACCGCATGGATGACGAAGCCGGCGCCATGCGGGCCTGGAGGGCCGCCGCGGACACCGAGAGTGCCGCCTCGTGGCTCGGCTGGCGGTCGATGGCCGAGCAGCTGGTGCGCGACGGCGATCTGAATGGCGCCATCGAAGCCTACCGGGAGGCCGATCGCCGGGCCCCGCCCATGGAACGCCCGGCCATCGCCAGCCGGATGGCCTGGCTGTCCAAGGAGACGGGCCACGACTTCACCGCCCGCCGCGAGTTCAATCGATCGCGAGCGGCGTATGCCACCTACGCCCCGTTCGTGACCTGGGTCCTCATCGGCGCCACCGTGGGCGTGTTCGTGCTTGACACGGTTCTGGGCGGCGGGGCTCTGGGGGCGAGTGGGCCCTTGCTGGAGGCAGGCTTCGTGAGTGGCGACGCGGTGGCGGCCGGCGAGTGGTGGCGGATCCTGACCAGCGCCTTCCTGCACGTCAACCTGCTCCACATCCTGTTCAACATGTGGGCTCTGTATCTGTTCGGGCCGCTGCTCGAGCAGCTGTACGGTCGCATCGAGTACCTGGCCATCTATCTCCTGTGCGCCGCCGGGGGCTCCGTGTTGACCGTCCTGGCCGCTCCCGACCAGCCGGCGGTTGGGGCCAGCGGCGCCATCTTCGGGCTGCTGGGCCTGGCGTTCGCGGTCTCCCGGCGCCGCCACCTGGCGCTGCCGCGCCAGACGCGCATGGTCCTGGGTCAGATCGGCTCACTGCTGTTCATCAACCTGGCCTTCACGTTCTTCGTGCCGGGGATCAGCGTCACCGGCCACCTGGGCGGCCTGGCCGTCGGCCTCGTCCTCGGCTGGCTGCTGCCGCCGTCGCCAGCGTTCACCCTGGCCGGCCAATGGCAGATCGCCGGCGGGACTGTCATCGCGGGCATGCCGATGCTGATGCGGGTGGCCGTGTACCTGGGTGTCGCCGGGCTGCTGGTGGCCGGCACCGCGGTGGCGATGCTCAACATCGGCTGACCGATGTGCCATCCGGCCGATGCACGCCCCCCGCTGCCCCCCATCCGCGGCGGTGCAGTCGACGCCCGTGACCTGGTCCTGACCTCGGCCGACGGCACCCAGTTCGCGGCCCATCTCGCGCGCGCTGCCTCCCCGGGCGGGCCCGGCATCGTCGTTCTACCCGACGTCCGCGGCCTGCATCCGTTCTACGAGGACCTGGCCAATCGGCTGGCCGAGGCCGGAGTGCATGCCGTGGCCGTTGACCTGTACGCCCGAACGGCGGGAGCTGGCCGCCGCGGAGCGGACTTCGAGTCCAAGCCGCATGTCGCGCAGACCGAGCCCCAGACCATCGCCCTCGACGTGCGGGCTGCCGCCGACGCACTGCGCGCCTCCGATGGCGGCTCGGCGGAACGGGTCTACACGATGGGCTTCTGTTTCGGCGGCCGCATATCGTTCATCCAGGCCGCGGAGGGTCATGGCCTGGCGGGTGTCATCGGCTTCTATGGGCCGCACGCGAAGCCCTTCTGGCCCGGGCAGCCCACCCCGGTAGAGCTGGCGCCGAGGTTCGAATGTCCGGTGCTGGGACTATTCGGCGGTGCCGATCCCGGAATCCCGGCCGAGGACGTGGCGGCCTTCGATGCCGCACTCCAGGCCGCGGGCGTCGAGCATCGGCTCATCACCTACCCCGAAGCGCCGCACTCGTTCTTCGACCGCGGCGCTGAAGCGCATGCCGACGCCGCCGCCGACGCGTGGCGCCAGGTGCTGCGTTTCGTGGGGATTCAGGTTCCCGACTGATCCGGCCTAGGCCTTGGCGGTCGTCTGCTCCACGGGTCGGCTCGCGGCCTCGGCCGGCCGGACCGGCCGCAGGTAGAGCGGCAGGACGAACACGATGTACCCCAGCCAGGTCAGGAACGTGATCCACTCCGGCTGGGACGTGTAGCCGAACATGGCCCGCAGCAGGGAGCCGACCAGCGCCAGGAAGCCCTCGCCGGCATGGGGGAGGATGCCGCTCAGGTCGAAGGCGATCTCGGTGCCGAAGGTAATGACGCCGACCTCCACCAGCTCGTGGATGGCGTGGCTCAGGAGCCCGGCGGCGATGAGGATCAACGCCGCACCGGTCCAGCGGAAGAAGGTCCGAAGGTTGATGACCTGTGCGCCGCGGTAGAAGCCGTAGCCGATGCCGAGCGCCGCCAGGAGGCCGATGAAGGCGCCCCCCAGCACGGCCAGCGAACCGGTCTGGGCCGATGACGCGGCGGCCACCTGGCCGAGGAGGAAGAGCGCGGTCTCGATGCCCTCCCGAATGACGGCGGTGAAGGCGAGGATGGAAAGGCCCCAGATCGACGCCTCGGTCAGCGAGCGGTCGACCTTGGCCTCCAGCTCGTGGCGCATGTTGGCGGCCACGCGACGCATCCAGAAGAGCATCCAGGTCACGACCGACGCGGCGAGGAGCATCGCCGCGGCCTCGAAGACCTGCTCACTGGGCTCGGGCAGGCCGCCGATGGTGGCCCACAGGGTGACACCGATGACCACGCTCAGGGCGACTGCGGCGGCGACGCCCAGCCACACCCGCCGGAAGTGGCGCCGATTCCCGGTCCGATCGAGGTAGGCGAGGATGATGGCGACGATGAGGGCGGCCTCGACGCCCTCGCGCAGGCCGGTCAGCAGTCCGGAGGTCAGGGCACCCAGTTCCAATGCGGACTCCTCGTGTAGGGGCTGGCGAGCCGGCTGAGGCGGCCGGTTGCGCGGCGCCCCGGACATGCTATCCGGGGGCCACGGGCGCCGTCAATACCCGACTGCTGATATCGGAATTGCAAGCCACCCAGCGCCGGGTTTCAGGCGGCTAGAATCCGGCACCAATGGTCGACTTCTCCCTGACCGATGAGCAGCGCGAGGTGCAGCGCACGGCTCGCGCCTTCGGCGAGCGCGAGATCGTGCCCCGCATCCGGGAGCTCGACTCGACCTCGACCTACGACCGTGGCCTGTACGAGAAGATGGGTGCGGTCGGGTTCCTGGGGCTGCCCATCCCCGAACGCTACGGCGGGTCGGGGATGGACTACATCGCGTTCGCCGCCCTGTGCGAGGAGATGGAGCGGGCCGACACCGCGTTCAGAGTCATTCTCAGCGTCCACAGCGGGCTGAACTCGCTGACGCTCCTGCAGTGGGGAGACGAGGATCAGAAGCAGCGCTACCTCGTCCCCCAGGCGCGCGGGGAGAAGCTGGCGACCTTTGGCCTGACCGAGCCGGGGGTGGGCAGCGACGCCGCCAACCTGGCCACCACCGCCCGACGCGACGGGGATCGGTACATCCTGAACGGATCGAAGGTCTGGATCAGCCTGGCCGATACCGCCGACTTCTTCCTGGTCTTCGCCACTGTCGACCGCTCGCTCGGCTACAAGGGCATCACCGCATTCATCGTGGAGCGCGACTTCCCGGGGTTCAGCTCCGATTCGCTCCACGGCAAGCTGGGCGTGCGAGCCGGCAACACCGGGATTGTGTACTTCAGCGACTGCGAGGTCCCCGCGGCCAACCGGGTAGGCGAGGAGGGGGAGGGGTTCACCATCGCGATGAGCGCCATTGACCAGGGTCGGTACACGGTCGCCGCTGGCAGCGTCGGGCTGGCCGTGGCCTGCCTGGAGGCATCGGTCAAGTACGCCCATGAGCGCAAGACGTTCGGGGAGGAGATTGGTCGCCACCAACTCATCAAGCAGATGCTGGCGCGCATGCAGCAGGGGATCGAGGCCGGGCGGCTGCTGGTCTGGAAGGCCGGCTGGCTGAAGAACCAGGGCCTGCGCAGCACCCGCGAGACCAGCCTGGCCAAGTGGTTCTGCACCGACCATGCGGTGCAGTCCGCGATGGACGCCATCCAGGTTCACGGTGCGTACGGCTACTCCGACGAGTACCCCGTCGAGCGCTACCTGCGCAACTCGAAGGGCTCGGTCATCTACGAAGGGACCAGCCAGATCCACACCCTGATGCAGGCCGACTACCTGCTCGGCTACCGCAAGGACAAGCCCCTGCGCATGCCCCAACCCGGCTGGGAGGGCGAGTCCTAGCCCGCTTTGGCCCGCCGGATTCCGCCGCCCGATGCGGGATCTCGCCAAATGTCCAGCGATCTGGACCCTAGGCGAGGATCGAGGGCATCTGGCCCGCTTGGCCGGCTTCGCCGCCCCGCCGCGGAGCTGCCGCGAGCTCAGTCATGGCCTCGCGCGTCGCACTCGCTGCCGTCCCGCACGCCTAAGGTCGCCCAGATTGGCTTTTGGCAACTTCGCAAGCAGAAGCAGCCCGCTCACCCCCACCACGGGGGATCGGATCCACCTCGTCGCCGACCAGCCGCGAAGCGCGAACCTGGCGAAGAGGATCGGATGCTCGGAGAGTCGGCGTCGGTTCGTCGTGCCCTCGGCCACCACCAGGGCCGGGACGACCGCCCGCGCGGCCCAGCCCCATTCGCGAGCCGCGGACGGCGCGAGGCGTGCCTTCACATCGAGACTACCGAGGAGCTGCTGGACGTCGACGATCAGTGTCTTCACTTCGATCACCAGCAGGATGCGTACATCCGGGTGATACGCCAACAAGTCGACCCGGCCACGCTCTCCGTACCGGCTGAAACTCACTTCGGGCCGGACCTCCCAACCCGCTTCGGCGAGTTGCCGGGCGGTAGCCTCGGTAAGGGTCGCGTGATCGGCATCTCGAGCCCGACCAAGCTGGGGAGCGGGTCCGGTGTCCCAGCCGAGGAATAGTCCTGCCGCCGACGCTACTCGCTTGACGGTGCGAATCGTCAGTCGCTCGGCCTGGCCGCGCTCGACGAGCCAGACCGATGTCCGGCTGACGCCGGCGCGGCGCGCGATGTCCGCCTGGCGCCAGCCCCGGGCGTGGCGGAGGCTTCGAATCGCCGTGCCCAACCGCTGATCGTCCATCCGGGCATGGTCCTCGACGGTCCGTATCGCGCCGTGACTGCCCGCGTACCGCCGGCCCCAGTGGTTGGCGACCGCATGGTATCGGCCGCATACTCCGCCGCGTGAGTCGGACCCTGGAGCTGACGGTGGGCCTCATGCTGCTCGTGATCGGGCTCATCGTGCTGAGCTCGACGTGGATCGGCGAGTGGTTCGCGTCCCACGGACTCGACACTGACCTGCTGGCCTGGTGGCCGATGGCGCTGGTCGGCCTCTCCCTGTTCTTCCTCGTTCCCATCCTGTTCTCGCGGCTGTCACGGCGGCTCCGCGCGGGGATGGTCATCCCCGGCGTCCTGCTGCTGCTGGTGGGCCTGGCGCTCCTGTACACGAGCCTCACCGACCGATGGTCGGAGTGGGCGACGCTCTGGACGGTGGTCCCCTTCAGCCTGGGCCTGGGCCTGTATGCCGCCGGCTGGCTGGCCGATGCGCCGGCCTTCAAGTGGATCGGCGCCGCGGTGGCGATTGCCGCGGTGGTGGCCTACATGGCCCTGGCGACCGCCTTCGGCGGCGAGGCGTTCCGGTTGATCGGGGCGCTGGCGATCATCGGCCTGGGCCTGGCCTTGACCGTCGGCGGGCTGGCGCAGCGGCTGGCGCGGAAGTCGCCGCCCGTCCCCCCGTCCCCTTCCGGCTGAATCGGCCCGGTGGAGGCCCCGCTCACAGGCTGAACAGGAGCTCCGTCAGCAGCGCGGCGGCGAACCCACCCGCCAGCGCCGGAGACAGGTAGCGCCGCAGCCGCCCGGCCGTCGCCAGCAGCGCCGCCAGCGCCGCCGCGGCCAGGGTGCCTCCCGTCCCGGCTACCGCGGCCGCCGCCGCGCTGTCGAGCGCGGACCCGCCGGCGAGGATCGTGCCGATGGCCACCACGCCCAGGGCACCGAACAGACCGGCTCCCAGGGTCACCAGCGCCGCGCGCCCGCCGCCCCGCTGGCTGGCTCCGGTGACGGCCGCGCCGGCGGCCAGGGTGGCCGCCAGGGCCGATATACCGGTAGTCGCCCCGTACGGATCGGTCGGCGGGGCGACGATGAACCACACCGCGGCCACCGCCGGCGCGGCCAGCATCCCGCCGGCCACGACCCAGGTGAGCGGCTGACGCCAGTCCTCCGGATCCTCGGGCGGGACGACCTCCCCCAACTGGACGCTGGGCGGCACCGGCGGTGACGCCGTCACGCGGCCGGCTCCAGGCGCAGACCCAGGATCCGGGTCGCAAGGTCGCGCAGGACCGCTCCGGCGGCTTCCCGATCGGCCGAGTCCCGGTCCAGTCCGAGCGCCAGCCCGGCCAGCTGATCAAGGGTGGTCACGACGCGAGGCGTGTCGAGGTCATCGTCCAGGGCAGCCAAAGCGCTCTCTCGCAGCGTGGCCACCTCCTCGGTGAGTGGCATCCGGTCGCCCGGCATGTCCCGCGCCGACCGCGGAACCGCCACGGCCTGGGTCCAGCGCTGGAGTGTCAACTGGGCCTCCGCCGCCATCGACTCGGCCCAGGTCAGATCGGCGCGGTAATGGTGGCGGGTGAGCGCCAGCCGGATGGCATCGCCCGGCCAGCGCTCGAGCAGGTCGCGGATCATGACCAGGTTGCCCACCGACTTGCTCATCTTCTCATCGGCGTGGTGGACCATGCCGGTGTGGACCCAGTGACCAACCACGGGCCGGACGCCGGTGGCGCCCTCCGACTGCGTGCGTTCGGTCTCATGGTGCGGGAAGGCGAGGTCCCGCCCACCGCCGTGGATCTCGAACCGGGGTCCGAGGTGGGTCACGCTCATGGCGGAGCACTCGATGTGCCAACCCGGCCGCCCGTCCCCCCAGGGCGAGGGCCAGGCGGGCTCGTCGGGGAGCGACGGCTGCCACAGCACCGGGTCCAGCGGGTCGCGCTTGCCGGGTAGGTCCGGATCGTTGCCGCGCTGGTTGGCCAGCGCCAGGCGATCCGCCGCCGGCACGTGAGCCAGGGACCCGAACTCCGGGTCGGCGGCCACCGACAGGAACACGTATCGGACTGACCGATACGCGAGGCCGGCCGCCAGCAGGGGCTCGATCATGGCCACCATGTGCGGGATGTGCTCCGTGGCGCGCGGGTACACGTCGGGCGGGAGCCAGTTCAGGGCCGCCATGTCGGCCAGGAAGCGGTCCGTGTGCAGGCGGCCCATGGCCAGGTAGTCCTCGCCCTGATCGCGGGCGTGGCGGAGCATGTCGTCGTCGACATCGGTCAGGTTCTGAACGTAGCGGACCGGGTGGCCGAGGTACTCGAGGTAGCGGTGCAGGACGTCGAACGCCAGGTAGGTGAAGGCATGGCCCAGGTGGGTCGTGTCGTACGGGGTGATGCCGCACACGTACAGTCCGAGGGGTCCGTCACCAATCGGCTCGAGTGGCAGGACTCCGGCCCGCCGGGTGTCGTACAGGCCCAGGTTGAGCTGGCGCGGAGGGGGCACTTGCGCCGCGGCCCTAGAATCCGTGGACCATGTGGGAGGTCTTGAAGTGGCTGGGCGTCTTTGCCGTCGCCCTGCTCGTCATCATCGTCGGGGCGTCATTCGTGCTGGGCACGCCGAATCCGCTCGACCGACTCTTCTGACCGAGGATACCGCCGGACTCACCACAGCTGGGGCTTGGTCATCATCAACAGCCCGATGACGCCGATGGCGCCCGCCATCCCGTACGCCAGGTAGCGCTGCCGTCGGGCCAGACGGGCCCACGTCTCCTGGTCCAGCGCGCCCGATAGGCCGAGCAGCCGCCGCAGGTTGGGCCGCGCCACGACCGCCGCCACGACCAGGTTGGCGGCGTACAGGCCCAGGGCCACCAGGAGCCATGGCTGGGCCAGCAGCTCCAGGCCGATGACCACCAGCAGACCGATCCCGGTGATGGCCACGCCGAGCCCGATCCAGAATAAGCCCGGACCCTGGAGCGTGAGCACTAGCCGAGCCAGGCGGCCCTGGCCGCGGGTCGCCGAGTCACGGCGCAGGACGAACGGCGCCAGCAGGTTCGGCAGCAGGAGCAGGATGGCCAGGCTGACGTGGGCGATGATCAGCGGGACGGGGCTCATGGCGGACCGATGCTAGCGCACGGGGGGCGGGTAGACTCCGGGGCCGATGGAGCTGATTGACGCCGCCGGCCTGCGCTCGCTGGTTCCCATCGAGCGCCTGCTCGACGCGGTCGAGGCCGCCTACCGTGACGTGGCCGCGGGCCGCGACCGCTCACCGTTGCGCCACCACGTCGAGCTCGGTGGCGGCGGGCTGCTGGTCCTCATGCCCGCCGTGCGCGAGGGTGGGTCCGGGGCCGCCGTCAAGCTCATCAGCTGGGTCCCGGGCAACCCGGAGCGAGGTCTGCCCACGATCCAGGGTGTCGTGACCTGGTTCGACGCCCAAACCGGCGAACCCGGGTTCCAGCTCGACGCACCGACCGTGACGGCCATGCGGACCGGTGCCGCGTCCGGAGTCGGCGCGCGGCTGATGTCCCGTTCCGACGCCACCGTGATGGCGCTCTTGGGCGCCGGGGTGCAGGCCGAATGGCAGATCCGGGCCGTGCTGGCCGCGCGGCCGATTCGTGAGGTCCGGCTCTATTCCCGCCGCCCGGGTCCGCGGGAGGCGTTCGCGGCGGCCATGGATGCGGAGGTGCCGGCGTCGGTGCGGGCGGTGGACTCGCCCGAGGCGGCGGTCCGCGGCGCCGACATCGTGTGCTGCGTCACTCCGTCCCAGACGCCGGTGTTCGACGCCGCGTGGCTGGAGCCGGGTGCCCATGTCAACGCCATCGGGTCGTTCCGGATGGGGATGGTCGAGGTTCCGCCGGAGGCCTTTGGCCGCGCGGCGCTGGTGGCCGTGGACTCGCGCGCCGCGGCCGCCGCCGAGGCGGGCGACCTGGCCGCTGCGGTTGCCGCCGGCCAACTCGATGCCGACGAGTACATCGAGATCGGCAGCCTGGTGCCCGGATGGGCCGCGAACCGTGACCCGGCGGCCATAACCATCTTCAAGAGCGTGGGACTGGCGATCCAGGACCTGGCCACCGCCGACCTGGCGGTGACCGCGTGGCGGGAGGCCAGGGCAGCGGGGTAGTCGGGGCGCGTTCGGCCTAGCGACCGATGACGGCGGGAAGCTCGACCGGTGGCGCGGCTATTCCCGGGTCGGAACGCCCGACGAACAACGGGATGGCCAGCCGGACGGCCAGGTCACGAATCGCCGCCGCCGCGAGGGCGCGGAACATCGGAGACTGGTGGGTCGCCGCCGGACCTGGCGAGGCCGGCCGGCGGAGCCACGGCGCCGACCGGGTTGCTCCCTGGCTGGGTGCGGCCGAGGCGGCGACAGCCACCGTCACCTCGACCGGGTTGGCCGCCGGCGGTGGCGGGGGAGTGGACTGACCAACGATGCCCGATTGCCCGCCGCCGGGGTTGCCACCCGGGGTGGGTGCCGGCGTCGGCGCGGCTGTGGGTGCGGGGGTGGGCTGGGGCGTGGCCGTGGGGGCCGGCGTCTCGGCGGGCGGCACACTTGGCACGGGGGTCAGCGTTGGCGACGCGGTCGGGGAGGGGGTCGGGATGGGTGTGGGTACCGGCGTTGGCGTGGGCGGCGGTGGCGGGGCATCGGTCACCGTCCAGCTGGGGTAGTAGTACGTGAGCATGATTTGGGCTGCGGTCATCCCCGCCAGGCCGCAGGCCTGGGTGCCCCACTGGTACATCCGCCAGCCGTTGGCGTTGGCTCCGCATGCCTCATTCGAGGATCCCGCGTTGTAGTAGGTCGGGTAGATGCTTCCGTTCTTCAGGGCGCGGGTACCCCAGGTGGCATCCACGGCCGCCGCGGCGCTGGCCCAGGTGGGCTGCGACGGGTTGTAGACCTGGTCTCGGGTGTCGTCGTAGACGTCGAAGCACGCCCCCGCGGCGCTCGTCAGGCCGCGCCAGTGGAGGACGTGGTACCAGGCGTACATCTTCACCGCCACCCCGCCCGAGCGCAGCGACTCGGTCGTCCACGACCCGATCCACTCACGACTCAGGACGTTCTTGGCATAGACCTTGAAATCGACGGTCTCGACGGCTCCGGTGGCAGCCCGAAACACGCGGATGGTGGGCGGCGGAGTCGTCTGGCTGGTCCAGCCACTGCACGAGGACGCGGTGACCGGGGCGAGCTGCCCCGGGAGCCCGCTGCCCAGGAGGGTGGCCGCGGTCAGGAACGACGCCGCCAGAGCACGGCGCGGCATCGCCTCCCACGATATCGGCGGGCTGTGCTGGGGTCAGCCGGGTCAAAGGTCCGGGCTCCGAGGCGTCGAGGGTACCGATCCGATCAGGCCCAGCGGTGGACACGCCCCGGAACGGATTCGAAGCCGAGCTCCGCGCACAGGTCCAGGAACGCCTCGCGCGGCACGCCGCGCCAGGCGAGGTCGGCCAGGGTGCCGGGGGAATCCGAATCGGTGCCCAGGATGGCCAGCCGACGGTACAGGAGGGCCTCGTCCCGGTGCTGGCGCAGGTTCGCGGCCAAGCGTCCCGTCCCGCGCATGTCCACCTCCCAGGTCAGCGGATCATCGGGGATGGACTCCAGGTGCCCCCACCGGGCGAGCACCGCTCCCGCGCTCCGGGCGCCCCAGCCGGGGAGGCCCGGATAGCCGTCGGAGCTGTCGCCGACGAGGGCCAGGTAGTCGGGGATGCTGGTCGGGCGGACGCCGAACTTGGCGACCACCCCTGCCGCGTCGTAGGTGATCTTGCGCATCCGGTCGCGGAGAACGATCCGCTCCCCACGGACGCACTGGGCAAGATCCTTGTCCACGCTGCAGATCACGATCCGCTCGACCCGAGGGTCGGTCGCCAGCCGGGCGGTGACCGTGGCCAGGGCGTCGTCGGCCTCATCTTCGACCATCGCCCAGCAGGTGATGCCCAGCCCGCGGATGGCGCGCTCGGCATCGGCGAATTGGGCCAGCAGATCGCGCGGGACCCCGGCGCTGGATTTATAGCCCGGATACACGTCATTGCGCCAGCTTTCGATGACGTGGTCGGTGGCGGCGCCGACGTGGGTCACATCCGGTTCGCGCAGCAGGCTGAGCAGGGAGTCGACCAGGCCGCGGACGGCATTGACCGGGCGGCCATCCGGACCGCGCTCCGGCGGCCGGGAGTGGTAGGCGCGGAACAGCTCGAAGGTGGCGTCGACCAGGTGAACGTGCACGGCGCTCAGACGGCGAGGGGCTCGCGGTACTCCCCGAAGACACCACGCAGAACGCCGCACATCTCGCCGATGGTGGCGTAGGCCTCGACCGCCTCGATGATGGCCGGCATGAGGTTGACGGCCGGTCGGGCCGCCTCCTCCTGCAAGCGGGTCACGGCCCGCGCATGCGCATCCGCGTCGCGCTCGGCCCGTACCCGCGCCAAGCGGTCCAGGTGGCGCCGCTCCATGTCCGGAGTGATCTCGAGCAACGGGACGCTGAGCTCCTCGTCACGGTCGACGTTGCGGGTGACCCCCACGATCTGGTGCTCCCCGTCTTCCAGGGCGCGGCTCTGGACATAGGCCGCGTCCGCGATCTCGGCCTGCGGGAACCCGTCTTCCACGGCCCGCAGCATGCCGCCGATGTCGTCGATGCGCCGGATGTAGTCCCAGGCCGCGGCCTCGGTCTGGTTGGTGAGTGCCTCCACGAAGTACGAGCCCCCCAACGGGTCGACCGTGTTCGCCACTCCGGACTCCTCGGCCAGGATCTGCTGCTGGCGCAGGGCGAGCAGGGCGGCCGCTTCCGAGGGGACCGCCCACGCCTCGTCGTACGCATCGGTATGCAGCGACTGCGTGCCACCCAGGACCGCGGCCAGGGCCTGGATCGCGACCCGGGTCAGGTTGTTCAGCGGCTGCTGGGCTGTCAGCGACACGCCGGCGGTCTGGGTGTGGAAGCGCATCCAGGTCGAGCGCTCGTTCTCGGCGCCGAAGCGCTCGACGCACAACCGGTGCCACATCCGGCGCGCGGCCCGGAACTTCGCGACCTCCTCGAAAAAGTCGTTGTGGCTGTTGAAGAAGAACGACAGGCGGGGCGCGAAGTCATCGAAGCGCAGCCCGCGGGCCAGGGCGTCCTCCACGTACGCGATCCCGTCGGCGATCGTGAACGCCAGCTCCTGGACCGCCGTCGAGCCCGCCTCCCGGATGTGGTAGCCGCTGATGCTGATCGTGTTCCAGCGCGGCATCTCGCGGGTCCCGAACTCGACCGTGTCGGTGACCAGGCGCAGCGAGGGGGCGGGCGGGAAGATGTACTCCTTCTGGGCGATGAACTCTTTCAGGATGTCGTTCTGGAGCGTGCCGGCGAGCTCGGCCCGGGGGACGCCCGCCTTCTCGGCGGCGACCAGGTACATGGCCCAGATCATGGCCGCCGGCGAGTTGATGGTCATCGAGGTGCTGATCTCGCCGATGGGCAGCCCCGACAACAGGATCTCCATGTCGGCCAGGCTGCTGACCGCCACGCCGCAGGTCCCGAACTCCCCCGCGGCATGCGGGTCGTCGTGGTCGTACCCGTACAGGGTCGGCATGTCATACGCGATGGAGAGCCCGGTCCCACCCTCCGCGATGAGGCGCCGGAAGCGGGCGTTCGTATCTTCGGCCGCGCCGAAGCCGGCGAACATCCGCATCGTCCACAGCCGCCCCCGGTGGCCCGTGGCATGGATCCCCCGCGTGAACGGTGGCTGGCCAGGCTCGCCCAGGTCGCGCGCGGGATCCCAATCGGGCAGGTCGGCGGCGGTGTAGACGCGATTGATCTCGACCCCCGACTGGGTCGTGAAGCGTGGCTTGCGTTCGGGGCCCGGTCCCTGGCTCACGCCGTCATCTTCGAGGCTGGCTCGGCGAGGGGCAACTCGGCGCTTCGCCACCCAGCCTACGGGTAGAGGCCGCGAAGGGTGGTTGCCGTTGCCGTACGGCCCACGGCCACCATCAGGGCGGCGGTCCGCAGGTCCGTGTGGTGCTGCTCGGCGGCCGACATGACCGCAAGCGCCGCGTCATCCATCACGCGGTCGAGCTCCGCCGCAACCTCGGCATCGGTCCAGAAGAAGGACTGCAGATCCTGGACCCATTCGAAGTAGCCAACCACGAAACCACCCGCGGTGCCAAGGATGTCGGGGATGACCGTGACCCCCTTGTCGCGCAGGATCCGATCCGCCTCCGTCGTGGTCGGCCCATTCGCGGCCTCGGCCACGATCCTGGCCTGGATCGTGGGGGCAATGGCCTGCGTGATCTGGTGCGACAGGCCGGCGCTGATCAGGATCTCGCACGGCTCCCCGAACACCTCGCGGCGGTCGACGGCTTCGGCGCCCCGCAGCTCGTCGATCGTGTCCCGCTCGGCCATGTGCGCGACGGCCGTCCCGATGGCGATGCCATCGGAATTGCGGACCGCGTGGCGGTCGTCGGCCAGGGCCACGACCCGGGCGCCCGCCGCGGCCAGCATCTCGGCCAGGATGGTGCCCACCCGCCCGAAGCCCTGGACCACGACGCGCGCTCCGTCCAGGGCCACTCCCTGCTGGCGGGCAACGGCCTGGATGGCCCGCAGCGCCCCGCGGCTGACGGCCTCGCGCTGTCCGCGCGAGCCGCCGATGGACGGCGGCTTGCCCGTCACCACGCCGCGGATCGTGTAGCCGCGATGCATCGAGAACGTGTCCATCATCCAGGCCATGGTCTGGTCGTCGGTGTTGACGTCTGGCATGGGGATGTCCTGGCTGGGACCGATGAGAGGGCTGATCTCGGTCGTGTAGCGGCGCGTCAGGCCCTCCCGTTCGTGGGCGGACAGCTTCTTGGGGTTGATCACCACCCCGCCGAAGGCGCCGCCGTACGGGATCTCGACCAGGGCCGCCTTCCACGTGTTCCACATCGCGTTGGCGCGCACCACGTCCAGGGTCAGGTCGGCGGTGTAGCGCACGCCACCGGTGGAGGGTCCGCGGTTGATGTTGTGGTGGACGCGCCAGCCGGTGACCGCCTCGACGTGGCCATCATCGAAGCGCACCGGGAAGTGCACCTCCAGCTCGCGCTTCGGGACACGCAGGACGCGGTGCATCCCGTCGTCCAGGCCCAGGCGCTCGGCCACGGCGTCCAGCTCGGCCTGGGCGCCAGCCCACAGCTGGGCGCCGTTGTCGGTGGGACGGTCGGCGGTCATGAGGCCACGGTCACAGAACCATTGTGGGCGCCTCGGCGGTGGACCGCCGGGCGCCCACGAGACGCGTGGTGCGCGGGTTCGACGGAATCGCTAGAGTTTCTCGTCCTCGTCGCGCGTGGCCGCCTCGCCGCCAGACGACGTCTCGCCGCCGGTCGACGACCCGGTCGAGCTGCCCCAGGAGCTCGAGGCTGGCGGGCTCATGGCCGGCGGTTCGACCGGCGGGGCCGAGGGCGGAGCCGAAGCCGCCGCAGCAGTTCCTCCGCCGCCCATGCCGAAGGCCCCCATGACCGCGTCCATCATGCCGCCAGAGGTCGACTGTCCGAATGCGGCGCGGACGGCGGGGGTGGTCAGGTAGTAGATGACTGCCAGGTCGATGGCGACCGAAATCGCCGCGCTGGCAATGCCGCCACTGTAGCCGAGGGGGACCTGGATGATCGTGATCACGGCTCCGATCACCATCAGGATGATGCCCCATCGCCACGCGGACGGACGCAGCTGCCAGAAGCCCCAACCGATCCAGAGCGCCAGCGCTCCCCAGACCAACGCATAGATTCCGAAGAAGACCGCCAGTCCCCCGAATCCGGCACCCGCCAGGAAGCCTCCCAGACCCAGCAGGGCAAGAGCGCCCAGTATCGAGAGGATGCCTCCTACAAATGCCAGGATGGCAAGGATGGTGACCCCCGTTGGCCGCTGATTCATCGCTCCACGGACCTCCAATGGTGCGGGCCGTCAGAGTTGGGCGGCCGTCCGGGTTGTTGTAGCACTTGCCGATCCTTCGGGGTAGCCCTTTTGCGCGCCGCAGGTGCGGAGTGGCAACATGGCCGCGCCAATCTTACCGAGACGTCGGCGGCTCGCTGATCCCGACCGACGCCCCCAACCGAGGTACCGCCATGGCCCCCCGGGTGATGACCGTTTCTGGACCGATCCCCGCGGAACGAGTCGGGTTTGCGCTTCCCCACGAGCACACGAAGATCTCGCTGTGGCATGTCCCGGGGCGGTTCGACTACTGGGAGCTGGCCGCCGACGAGCTGACCGTGGCCGAGGAGCTACGCGACTTTCGGCGCCGAGGCGGACGTACCCTGGTCGATCTCACGCTTCCAGGCATCGGCCGCGATCCAGAGCGTCTGCGGCGCCTGGCCAACCGCACCGGCGTTCAGATCGTGATGGGATGTGGCTGGTACCGCGCGCCGTACTACCCGGTCGAGGCCGGGATCGATCGGCGCACCGTGGACGACCTGGCCGACGAGCTGGTGGGCGAGTTCGAGCAGGGCGTCGGTGAGACGGGCGTCCGGCCCGGCATCATCGGCGAGATCGGCACGGACAAGCCCTGGGTCAGCGCCATCGAGGAGCGGGTGCACCGGGCAGCCGCCCGCGCCGCGCAGCGAACGGGAATGGCGATCACCACCCACGGCGTCCAGTCCGCGGTTGGCCGCGCGCAGCTGCAGATCTTCCTTGACGAGGGAGTCGATCCGCAGCGGGTCGTGATCGGTCACGCCGACTCGTGGCCTGACCTCGATCACTACCTCGCCATCCTCGAGCGCGGGGCGAACCTCGAGTTCGATTTCCTGGGTCATCGCTTCGACCCGGTGGACGAGCCACGCGAGCCGCGGATCGTGGAGCTGCTGGTCGAGTTGCTGGATCGTGGTTTCGGCGGACAGATCCTGCTCAGCCAGGACGTATGCCATGACATGCAGCTGAAGGTGAATGGCGGCTTTGGGTACACCTACCTCCAGCAGCATTTCCTGCCGGCGCTCCGGACGGCGGCCGTCGGGGAGGGCGAGCTGGAGCGGATGACGATCGAGAACCCGGCCCGCATCCTGACCATCGCGGAGCGCGGGTCGGCCTAGACTCGGGTCGGCCTAGACTAGGATCCCGTGTCAGTGGAGGAGGATTGACCGATGTCGGTTGCCAGGGTTACCGAGCTCAGCTGCACCTCGAATGAGAGCTTCGAGGACGCCGTGCGACAGGGCATCGCCCGCGCGCGGCGCACCCTGCGGGGCGTCAAGAGCGCGTGGATCAAGGAGCAGCGGGTCAGCGTCGGCGCGGATGGGGAACTGGAGTTCCAGGTCAATATCCTGGTGACGTTCGTCCTGGAGGACTAGCCGGCCAGGCCGATCTTTCCCTCGCCGCGCGTGAATCGGCTCCGATAGCGGGGGTTCGAGACCCGGACGCTGACCGCGGTCGCGTCCAACGGCTTGCCGCTGCGCGGGGGGGCGTAGACACCGCGGGCGGTCACGGCCGCCGCCAGTTCGCCCGCGCTCAGCGGTCCGCGCTCGGCCAGCACGGCCGCGATCTCGTCGTGCAACGGGACCGCTGGGTTCTTGCCGCGGGCGCGCTTGACCTTCCTCGTCGCGGCCGGGGTGGATTCCGACTTCGGCGGGCGGCCGCGGCGCCGGGGGGGAGCCGGTTCATGCATCACCGAATCGGCCGCGGCGGCCGCGGCGGCCGTGGCGCTCGTCGCACCGCTGGTGGCCGGAGCGGCTTCACGCGACGCGAGCCCGTCGACGCGCCGGGTCAACGCTTCGATCCGGTCGTTCAACGACTCGAGCACCGGCCCGACGTCGATAGGGGACGGAGCTCCGCGGCGCTCGGCGTCGAGCCGCTCGGTGACCCACAGAGTCACCAGCTCTCCGGGGCGCACCCCGGCCTCCGAGGCGAGGGCACGCAGGGTGCCCAGGTGCCGCGGGTCGAGGCGAATCGACATGGCGCCCTCGTCGGGGCCACCCGGTCGCGGGGGTCGAGGCCCCGAGTCGAATGGCGGGCGCGGCCCGGACTGGAACGGAGGCCGTCCGCGGCGCGGGCCGGGCCGGTCAGTGGGTCGATAGCGGTCGGGGCCCGGCCGACGGTCGTCTGGCCGCCGGGGGCGGCGGTCGCGGTCATATGTCATGCGGTCACGATACCCAAAGTTTGAAAAACGCGCCACTCAGTTTGTAATGCGCGCCTAGAAGCCGCCGCTGGCGCCTCCGCCCCCGCCGCCTCCACCGCCGCCGAAGCCTCCGCCGCCCGACGACGACGGAGCGGACCCGATGCTGCCCACGGTCCCCAACATGCCTCCGATGTCGGGGATGCCCGAGCCCGAGAAGAGGCCGCCTCCGCCATCCCCGGCGCCCGACCCGGTAGACGAGCCCAACCATATCGGGTAATAGGCACCCGAGGCCTGGCTCATGGCCCGGGTCTGGGGGTCGGCCATCTCGCGGGCCAGGACCTCGCCCACCTGCTGGTGCAATCCGAGTGCCACGCCCCACACGACGGCCTTGTCGGGCGTGTCGGCCAGCACGCGCACAGTCGGATCCTGGACCACTTCGGCCATGGACCTCGCCTGCTCCAGGGTCTTTTCGAGAGTGCGCCGGTAGGCCTTCAGCATGGCGTCCACGTACGCTCCGTTCGGGGTTCGCTTGGACATCTGGCTGCCAATGGCCGCCGTTACCAGGCCACCGATGACGAGCGCGGCACCGACCAGGGTCAGCCCGCTCATGGGGATCGTGTTGCCCACGAATATGGCCCCGCCGCCGACGACGGCTTCAGTGACTCCGATGAACACCCAGCGGGTGATTTCCGGGGTGGGAAGGCGGGTCAGCCACCCCAGGCGGACGGCTTCCTGCTCGAGCTGACCCTTGATGGGATCGAGTGCCTGGTTGATGCCCCACAGCGTCTCGCGTCGCAGCGAACGCTCGGACCCGCCGCGAATCACGAGCTCGCGATACGCCTCGCCGAGCAGGCCCGACGGCTGCGGCCGGTCAACCGGCGGATCCGGCAGGTCCAGGGCCGGATCGGTCAGGGGGTCCGGTTCGTCCGTGCGCTTGACGTCCTTGGCACGCTCCAGGTTCCGGAATCGGATCAGACCGCCGCCCGCGAGCTCCACCGGGACTGTGCGCAGGGCGTTCGATCCGGCACGCCCCTCCCGGAGCACCGTCGCCAGCGGTGGAGTCATTTCGGCGGGTGGCCCGGCCATCAGCACCGAAGGCGAATCGACGAGCTCCGGATCATCCCCATGACGGCGCCATGCGACGAACGCCGTCCCGCCGGTCAGGATCAGGGCCAGGATCCCGCCGGGGATGCCGACCAGGGCGTTGACCTGGCGTTACCTGTCCAGCCGCTCGGTGGCCGCGGGGGTCACCGCCGCGTCCACCACCTCCAGGGCAGCCATCAGGCCGGTCCCCACCTGCCCCGCACGAAAGTCGGGCGCCATGTGCTGATTGATGAGCCGCTCCTGGTCATCGACCGACAGGTACACGGCCTTGAAGCCGCTGCCGGCATATGTGCTGATCACCCCGTGGACCAGGTCCTCTTCGAAGCTGACGAGGATCACGAATCCATCGTCATATCCGGCACGGCCGACGCCCCACTCGTTGATCAAGGCCTCAGCCAAGGCGAGATTGGTCTCGAAATCCTGGCTCGGGTCGACCTGGAGGTAGATGGCGACCTCCGCCCCGCTCCGCGACTCGAGGGCATCGATCCGCTGTTCGAAGATGGCTTCGGTAGCGGCACCCAGGACCCCGGCCTCGTCGTAGACCGCCTGATCGAACACCGGGTCGGGGAACTGTGACCTGTTGGTGCCGATGAGCTGGGACGCCACGAGCCCGGCAACCACGATGGCGCCCAGGACGATGACGAGCACGCGGACCATCATTGGCATCGCACCATGACCCGGGACGGGTCGGTGGTCAAACCCGCGATCTGGGCGTCGAACGGAACGGAGCCACCGGCCGGCACCGGCGGCGACAGGGCCACCGTCCGTGCCACGGGGCTGCCCGCCCCGTTGACGGCGGTCAGCTCACACCGAGCGCGTCCCGCCCGCGATCCCTGGTTGTTGACCTGCAACGTCACCACGACCGATGCCTCGGCCACCGGCCCCACCGCCAGCACGTCACTGGTGAACGGCCCGACCCCACCGACCAGGATCGAGGCCACCACGCCCATGGCGACGACCGAGCCCACGATCGCCACCGCCACCGTCCCGTGCATCTGGGTGGCGGCCGGCGCCGTCATGCCGGCGCGGTTGCAGACGTCGCACATCGTCTCCTGGAGGTCAATCGGGCGCCCGCACTTCAGGCACCGCCCCGGGGTGCCGAAGGCGGGAAGCTCGCCCGGCGCCTGGCTCATGGCAGGCGGTGGTCCACGCCGGTGTCGAGCCGCTCACCGGCCTGGATGGCCACGGCGAGCCAGTTGTCGCGCGGCGCCAGCGGGCAGCTCCATCGGGGGTCGTACGTGCACGAAGGGTGGTACGCGTAGTTGAAGTCCAGCACCAGCCGATCCCCGTCTGACCCGAGGTCGGCGCCCTTGACCGAGTCCCACAGGTAGCGGCCGCCGCCATACGTGGCCTCCCCGCTGGTTGCATCGCGGAACGGGATGAAGATGCCGCCCCCGTATCCGGCCAGCCAGTAGACCCCCAGGCGCTGGACCGACCCGGTCACCTCGAAGGGCACCCAGCCGATCCGGCTGAAGGCGGACTTGTCGCCGGTGGACACCGGCAGGTCGAGTGGTGTCGCCTCCGGATCGGGCTCCAGGGTGGCCGACAGCCGGAGCGCCGGGTCGTGCGGCCAGTACGCGAGCCCGCGGAATGCCGGGCGCACGGCCGCGGGGATTGGCGACTGGGGATGTTCGCGGAACAGCTCGTCCTTGACGCCCCGGAACGCCCTCAGGCGATCCGGGCCTGGATCCCGGTCCGCGCGCAGGTCGGCGTACAGGGCCGATACCCGCCGTCTCCAGTCAGCCAGATCGAGGTGCTCGTTCATCGGTGACCCATCGGCCTCAAGCATAAAGGTGGCCGGCCTTACGGCCGGCCACCATCGGTCCGGGGCTGCTCTGAGCGCAACCGTCAGATCAAGCCGCGGTCCTCCAGCCAGGCCTGGGCCACCTCTTCCAGGTCCTGAAGCTCGACGCTGACCAGGAGGTTGAGCTCGCTCAGCTGGTCGGTGGTCAATTCGGCCGAGACGGCGTCCAAGGTGGACTCCAGCAGGTCACCCCCGGCGGCCGCCAGCTCCTCCGTCACCACGGGGGCCAGGTTTTGAGCCGGGTTCAGGCCCCGGTCATCCACCAGCACGACGAGGTTGTACTGCGCGATCTGCGCCTGGGTGGTGCACACCCGCGCGACGCCGATGGCTCCGGCGTTGAGCGCCTCGGCCATGGCGGTGCTGCAGGGCGCCAGGTTTTCAACCGGGATGGCGGTCACGTCGATGCCGTACACGGCTTCCAAGCCGAGCCCGCACAGCGGGCGCTCGGCGCACTCCGGCGGTAGGCCCCAGGTGAACTGATCCGCAATGGGCGCGATGTCGCTCATCGTCTCCAGGCCGTACTCCTGGGCCGTCTCGGCGGTCACCGCAAACCCGTCCGAGTCCTGCCCGGGCGAGAAGCTGAAGGCCGCCAGGCCGCGGTCGGTCAGAGCCGCATTCAGGTTGGAAAACGTGACCCCGGGGTCGGCGTCCGCCGTGGCCTCCAGCGCCTCGGTCAGAGAACCGATGTACTCGGGCATGAGATTCAGGTCGCCACTCTCCAGGGCCGGCAGGGTCGTCTCCCGGGTCCCGAAGAACAGGTGACGCTCGACGGTGAATCCCGCGGCCTCCAGGGCCTGGGCGTAGATCTCGGCCACGATGGCCGACTCGTCGAAGTCGGCTGAGCCGACGATCACGGTGGGGAGTTCCGCGGGTGTCGAAGGTGCGCCGGAACTCGGGCTTGGGCTGCTGCCGTCACCCGGCTGGCAGGCACTGAGCAGCAGCGCCAGCGCAGTCGCCCCGACGGCGAGCATGCGGATCTTCCGCATTGGGTCCTCCTCTGTGGTTCTCGATCGGTTCGCGCCGACCCGGGCTCGCCTGGTGCGGGCCCGCCCGCGGAGTCTAGCAGTTACCATCGTTCGCCGGACGGCGGTTATTAGGCGAGGCCAGCTTCCGTCTCGGGCAGGCGGGTCGAGGCGCCGCGCAGGCCCGGTGACACGGCGGCCCGCTGGGCGAGGGCGAACAGCACCTCGCTGGTCAGGGCCAGGGTCATGACCAGCAGCGCCCCGCCGAACATGCGGGGGTAATCCTGGCGGGCGATGCCGTCGACGATGTAGCGGCCCAGGCCGCCGGTGGACAGGATGGCGCCCAGGGTGGCGGTGGCGATGACCTGGATCGACGCGGTCCGGACCCCGGCCAGGATGACCGGCAGCGCGATGGGCAGCTCCACTCTTCGCAGGACCTGGGACTCGCGCATCCCCATTCCTCGGGCCGCCTCGACCAGATCCGGCTCGACGTCCCGGATGCCCACGTACGCGTTCAGGACGATGGGAGGAATGGCCAGCACGGTCAGCGCCAGGAGCGTGGGAGGCACCCCGATGCCCCAGCCCAGCTGGAGGGTGAGCGGCAGGGCAAGACCGAGGATCCCCACCGATGGAACGGCCCGTCCCATGTTGGTGATGGCGACCACGGCTCCCGCCCAGCGCCGGGTGTGGCCGATGAACAGTCCCAGCGGCAGGGCGATGGCCAGGCCGGCCAGGAGGGAGACGCCCGACAGGGCCAGGTGCTCGCCAACCCGGGCCGGGATGGCGTCGCGGCCAGACCAGCTTGCCGGGTCGGTGAACCAGGCGGCCACTTCGGCCAGGAAGTCCATCCCGTCAGCCCTCCCCGGATCCGGCGCGCGTCCAGGGCGTCAGGGCCCGTTCGGCGAGCACCAGGCCGCGATCGGCCAGCACGGCCAACAGGACGGACAGTCCGACGCCCACCAGGATGGCGGTCGGGAAGAAGCGATTGATGCCGATGGTGATGATCACAAATCCCAGGCCGCCCTGGCCGATGAGGGCGGTGACGGCCACCAGCCCGATGGTGGTCACGGTCGCGATCCGGATGCCGGCGATGATGACCGGGGTGGCCAACGGAAGCTGGACACGCCACAGCTGCTGGATGCGGGTGTGGCCCATCCCCGTCGCCGCCTCCACGATCTCGGGCGCGACGCCGTCCAGTCCAGACAGCCCGTTGCGGACGAGGATCAGCAGCGTGTAGCTGACCAGCGCGATCTCGGCCGTCACGAGCCCGATGCCGGTGACCGGGATCAGGAGGCCGAACAGGGCGAGACTGGGGATGGCGTACAGGATGCCGGCCAAGCCGAGGACCGGGCCAATGAGCCGCCGGCGGCGATGGATGAGCAGGGTCACGGGAAACGCGATGAGGATGCCGGCGCCGACCCCGATGAGAGTCAGCACCACGTGCTCGCCAGTGCGCTGGACCAGCATGTCCAGGTTGTCGAAGACCCAGTCCAGGCGGAAGAAGGGCGCCTCTTCGGTCATGGCGGCGGGCTCCCGGCGCCGTCCTGCAGGGTCTGCGAGATGGCGGCCACACTGATGACCCCCAGCACCGCGTCGTGCTCGTCCACCACCACGCCCAGCTGGACCGAAGACACCAGCATGGCCGACAACGCGTCGCGAAGGGTCGACTCGGGTTGGAGGAGTGTGGACCCCGGAACGGCCATGGCCGCATCGACCGTGCCGTCGCCAGCGAGGTCGTCGGCCGCGATCCAGCCCAGCGGCCGCCGTTGGGCATCGGTGACCAGGGCCCACAGGGTCCCATCCGGCAGGCGCCGGCGAGCCGCGGCGAAGGACTCGCCGGCGGCGACCGTGACGGGCGATTCGAGCGGGAGATCGCGGACGCGAGCCAGGGACAGGCGCTTCAGTCCGCGGTCAGCGCCCACGAAGTGCTCGACGAACGGACTGGCCGGAGCGGCCAGGAGGCGATCGGGGCTGTCGTACTGGGCCAGCACGCCTCCGATCTGGAAGATCGCGATCCGGTCGGCCATCTTGATCGCCTCGTCCACGTCGTGGGTGACGAACACGATCGTCTTGCGCAGCCGCGCCTGCAGCCGGAGGAACTCGTTCTGGAGCCGCTCGCGGCGGATTGGATCCACCGCCCCGAACGGCTCGTCCATCAGCAGGACGCTGGGGTCGGCGGCCATCGCCCGGGCCACTCCCACCCGCTGGCGCTCGCCGCCGGACAGGGCCGCCGGATAGCGGGACCGATAGGCGCCCGGATCGAGCCCGACCAGTTCCAGCAACTCCTCCACCCGTTCCGTGATTCGGGCCTCGCCCCAGTCCAGCAGGCGTGGGACGACGGCCACGTTCTGGGCGACCGTCAGGTGCGGGAAGAGCCCGACCTGCTGGATGACATACCCGATCCGGCGACGCAGCTCGACCGGCGGCAGGGAGGCGACATCGGCCCCATCAATGGTTACCCGACCCGAGGTCGGCTCGACCAGGCGGTTAACCATCTTCATGGTCGTCGTCTTGCCGCACCCCGACGGGCCGACCAGGACGCAGATCTCGCCGGCGCGGATCTCGAGCGAGAGGTCGGTCACCGCTGTCGGGCCGTTCCGGTAGCGCTTCGTGACGTGCTCGAAGGCGACCACGGAGCCGCTCGCGGCAAGAGCCGGTGCGAGCCCCGGGTCGGTCATGGCGCCGATGATAGGCGGAAGATCCGGACGGTCTGGTTGGCGTAGACCTCCTCGAAGAGGTCGCTCGCCGCGAAATCCACCGGCCCTTCGCAGGGGGGCCCGCCCGCGGGAATGACGTAGGTTGCGCCGTATTCGCGCATGAGGGCTGCCGCGGCCTCCGGATCACCCCCGCATCGGATGGTGCGGATCGCGGCCTCGCGTTCGGCCGGCTCGTAACCGAGATTCGCGATGTAGGGCCCGAAGCTGCTGAGCCGAAGCCGGCCCCCCGGGTCGGTGGGGGCGATGATCCAGTCGTCGGTCACGAATACCGCCCTCTCCGGCGTCTCGGACGCGATCCAGGTGCTGGCCGCCAGATGGTCAGCGTTCATCAGGAAGTTCTGCGAAAAGGCGGTGTGTACCGATGCCAGCACCGGCGAGGCCAGACTCAAGACCAGCACACCCGCCACGACCAGGCCGCCCGCGCGGGCCAGCAGCCAGCCAGCCAGGATGGCGACCGCGATCCACATCGCCTGGAAGTACTTGTTCATGTCGAATGACACGAAGCTCACCTGCACCACGTTGGGGATCAGGAACAGGGCGGCCACCCACAGGGCGAGGAAAGCCCGCGCGGGGGTTTGGCGCACGGCGAGCGCCACCAGCGCCAGGGCGAACGGGATTCCCAGGTTGGTGGCGTAAAAGAACAGGACCCCTCCTGGGCCGTCGCCGACCGGCGCGGTCGGCCAGATCGCCACCAGCTGCAGCCACCCCGACCCGGTGGCCTGACTGAATGCGGCGGCCGCGAACGGGATGGCCAGCAGGTACGGCCCCGCGAAGAGCAGGGCGTGGCGCGGTGCGCTCCGGTCGAACAGGCGCCGACCGACGAGGACCCAGATGAGTACGAGGAGAGGCAGGACCGGGAAGAAGAAGAAGTGAAACGGCGCCAGCAGCGCGCCCGCCAACCCCGACAGGACGATGAGGCGTGCATGGTCCGCGAAGCCGGCCCGCAATCGCCGGGCGGACGGTAGTCCGGCCACCATCAGCAGAACGGCTCCCACCAGGAGCGGCAGGCCGGCGGTCGTGGCCCGATGGACGAGCAGGCCGGTGGTCATCACCGAGGGGATCGAGAAGTACGGCCAACCAGTCAGCCACTGGTTGTCGTAGGCATGGGTCATCAGGAGATCCCACGGCGCACCCAAGCCGTTGGCGAGGTCGCCCACCAACCGCATCCAGCCCAGCCCGCCGCCGAGCACGACCAGGACCGTGGCCAACAATGCCGTGCGGCGGGCTGACCAGTCGCGGACCAGGGCCAGCGCCAGTCCGTGGACGACCAGGGCCAAGGAGCCGGCCAGCAGCGCGGACTGGATCACGAACACGGGCACCGCGAACATGCCGGCGGCTTCGGCGAGGATCGCGGCGTGGAAATCGGCGAACCAGTGGTAGACGAGCGGTTGGCCGGCGTAGAAAGGGACCTGCGGCGGGAAGTTCCCGGCATTCACGGACTGCGCGATGGACAGGTGGACGCCCAGGTCGCTCCAGTTCGACCCGCCGACGCTGACGCCCGATGGATCGACCTGCCACAGGCCGCGGGCCAGGACCGCAGCGACCCAGGCGACCGTGCCCAGCCCCAGAAGGATCCCGCCCGGGTGGCGGATCGCGACGCGCACGACCCGACCAACGCCGGCCGAAGGCCAGGACCCAGGGTCGGTCGTGGCTCGCCAGGCAGCGAGTGGCACCGGCACCGCCAGCATCGTGGCCGCCGCGAAGACCACCTCGCGCCCATACCCACCCACCAGCATGGCCAGCCACCAGGTCAGGTGGGCCGAGACGGCCACCGAGAGGACGACGGCCAGCCCGAGCCGGCCGGTGGCGGAGATCCGGGCCCGACCCCGGCAGCCCCAGGCCACCAGCGCCCAGCCGGGGATGACCATCAGGAACGGCCACACGGTCAGGGTCGCCAACGGTGGCCAGATCCACGCCACGGCCAGGCCGATCCCGACCGCCCCGGTAGCGACAGCCGACCGCAGCGCCTTCGTGCTCATCCGGCTGACGGCGCCGGTGGAGGCGGGTGCGGGTCCAGCAGGGCCACGATCCGCGTGACCTGGGTGGGGGTCAGGACCCGGTCGCGGCTCATCCGGGCCGCCAGCTCCTCAGCGCCGGAGTGCGAATGGACGTGGACGCCCGGACGCTGGTCCACGTCCCAGGTCACGGAGGTCCGCGAGCCAGTGACCAGCACCGGTTCCACGACCGCCGGCAGGCCCGCCCGCTCCAACGTCCGCTCCATCCGGTGCCCCGCCAGCCGCGCCTCGGCGACGGCTCCGGCCTCCCAGGGAACCCAGGACTCGGTGCCCAGGTTCAACCGATACCAGTGCCCGTTCCGCTTCCGGTACCGACCCGCCTCGGACAGGTCGGCCAGGGTCCAGGTCCCGCCGGGGCCGATCACGGCCCCCGCCAGCCGCTTTCCCTCGACCCGGGGGCGGCGAACGTAATGGAACCGGTTGTCCAGCCAGGTCCCCAGGCCGGCGGCCACGCGATCGGCCGGCCGTCGTCCCCACGCCCTCAGCAGGCGGGCCGCGTCGGTGACCGGCTGATGAATGATCACCCCCTGACGATAGCGTGGGGACCCACGCCCGGGCCAGCGTCCGACCATCGGCTGCTAGCATCGGCGGTCATGGAGCCCGATCCCCGCGCCCGCCTGGTCGAGGACGCGGTCCGCACCCTACTGACCGAGGTCGGAGAGGATCCCGACCGACCCGGCCTGCGCGGCACCCCGGGGCGGGTGCGGCGCACGCTTGAGCAGCTGACCGACGGCTATCGCACCGACCCGGACTCGCTCCTGGAAGGTGCGGCCTTCGACGTCGACTACGACGAGATGGTCGTGGTCCGCGACATCGAGCTGTACTCGCTGTGCGAGCACCACCTGATCCCGTTCTTTGGCCACGCCCATATCGGGTATCTGCCCCGCGGCATGGTCATCGGTCTGTCGAAGATCCCGCGCGTGGTGGACCTGTTCGCGCACCGCCTCCAGCTCCAGGAGCGGATGACCCAGCAGATCGCCGATTTCCTGATGACCCGCCTGAAGCCGAAGGGGGTCGGCGTGGTGCTCGAGACGACCCACCTGTGCATCGCGATGCGCGGGGTCCGCCGCCCCGGGGCGACCATGGTCACCTCCGCCATGCTCGGCACGTTCCGCAGCGACCCCAAGACCCGGGCCGAGTTCCTGACCTTCATTGGCCGCTCGTTCGAGCGGTAGCCGACCACCAGACCGATGCCGTACGCTCCGCTACTGTCCGAGGACAAGATCGACGAGGCACTCCGGGCATTGCCGGAATGGCGGCGCGAGGGGGAGACCCTGGTCCGGACGGTCCGTTGCCCATCCTTCCGGGACGCGATGGCCCTGGTCAACGCGGTGGCCGATGCCGCCGAGGCGGCCGATCACCATCCCGACATCGACATCCGCTGGCGACGGGTGACGTTTCGGCTCACGACCAAGGCCGCCGGAGGCTTGACAGGGCGTGATGTCGAGATGGCGGCCACGATCGGAAGGCTCGTGCCGGCCGAGGTGACCGGGCTAGAATCGCCGGGCCGATGACCGCCGACGCGTCCGCCCGCCCGATCCGCGTCCTGCTCGCCAAACCCGGCCTGGACGGTCACGACCGCGGAGCCAAGGTGCTGGCGCGGGGCCTTCGCGACGAGGGGTTCGAGGTCATCTACACCGGCCTGCGCCAGACCCCGGAGATGGTGGCCGATGCCGCCGAGCAGGAGGACGTCGACGTGGTCGGCCTGTCCATCCTGTCCGGTGCCCACATGACCCTGCTGCCGCGGATCGTGGAGCTCGTCCGGGACAAGGGGCTGGACGACGTGCTGGTGGCGGCTGGCGGGATCATCCCTGACGCCGATGTCGCCAAGCTCAGGGCGGCCGGCGTGGCGGAGGTGTTCGGCCCGGGGACGACCATCGGCCAGGTCGCGGCCTACTTCCGGGAGCACGCCCGTCGGCGTGCCTGAGCTGGCGGAGCGGCTGCGCGACGCGCAGGCCGGCGACCGCCGGGCGCTGGCCCGGCTGCTGACCGATCTCGAGGACGGGGCGCTGCCCCCGTCCGAGCTGGGAGCCCTCATCGCCGCCGGACGCGACGCCCACCTGGTGGGGATCACCGGCCCTCCCGGAAGCGGCAAGTCGACCCTCGTCAATGCCCTCGTGGCAGCGTGGCGGAGCCGCGGCCGGCGGGTGGGCGTGATCGCCGTCGATCCCAGCTCCCCGATGACCGGCGGCGCGATCATGGGGGACCGGATCCGGATGATGGACCACGCCGGCGATGATGGCGTCTTCGTGCGGTCCATGGCCTCGCGGGGCGGGCTGGGCGGGCTGGCGGCGACGACCTGGCTCACGGCTGCCGCCCTGGACGCGGCCGGCTACGACCCGGTGGTCATCGAGACCGTCGGCGCCGGGCAGGCCGAGGTCGAGATCGCGACCCTGGCCGAGACGACGGTCGTGGTCGAAGTGCCCGAGATGGGCGACGAGGTGCAGGCCATCAAGGCCGGGCTGCTGGAGATCGCCGACGTGGTCGTGGTCAACAAGGGCGATCGGCCCGGCGCCGACCGGGCCGCCCGGCAGCTGCGGGCCATGCTCTCCACCGCGGGCGGCCGCGTGTCCCGACCGGCGCCGCCGGTGCTGGTGTCCATCGCCATCGCCGGCGACGGCGTCGAGCCGCTGCGCGAGGCGATCGAGGCTCATCGGGCGGGCCGCACGCCCGAGCAGGTCCGGACCCGTGCCGGGGAGCTGCTGCGCCGGGCCGTGGCCGCCCGCGCATACGAGCGAGCGGCTCGCTCCGCGGACTGGGCGGCGGCCGTGACGGCCGTGGCCGAGCGACGCGAGGATCCGTTCAGTGCCGCCGACCGTCTGCTCGGCTGACGGCGGCTGCTAGGCTTTCCCGCCATGAGCCTGGACCGGGTCTTCGTCCTCGGCGCGGGCTTGATGGGCCACGGCATCGCCCAGGTCAGTGCCACGGCCGGCAAGGCCGTCACCCTCGCCGACCGGACCGAGGACCTGGCAGCCAAGGGGCGGCAGAGGATCGCCGGTAACCTGGCTCGCCAGGTCGAGAAGGGCAAGCTCGACCAGGCGGCCGCGGACGCGATCCTGGGCCGCGTGACGACCGGGGTGGGGGTCGAAGGAGCGGGCGGCCACGACCTCGTCATCGAGGCCGTGTTCGAGGATGAGGCCCTCAAGCGCGAGAGCTGGGCCGCCATCACCGACGTCGCCGACGCGGCGGCGATCTTTGCCACCAACACCTCGTCGATCAGCATCACGGCCCTGGCCACGGCCACCGATCGGCCGGATCGGTTCATCGGCCTCCACTTCTTCTCGCCCGTCCCGGTCATGGGACTGATCGAGATCATCCGCGGTCTGGAGACTGCCGATGCGACCGCCTCCGCCTGCCATGAGTTCGCCGGCCAGCTCGGCAAGACCGTGATCGAGAGCCGGGACTACCCCGGCTTCATCGTCAACCGCATGCTGGCGCCGTTCATCAACGAGGCGGTCTTCGCCCTCATGGACGGGACGGGAACGGCCGAGGCGATCGACAACGGAGCCCGGCTGGGGCTGAACCACCCGATCGGCCCACTCGAGCTGTCCGACTTCGTCGGCAACGACGTGATGCTGAGCATCCTCGACGTCCTGTACCGCGGCTTCGGCGACCCGAAGTTCCGGGCCGCCCCGCTGTTGCGCCAGATGGTGGCAGCCGGACACCTGGGCCGAAAATCGGGCCATGGCTTCTATCGGTACGACGAACGGGGACATAAGATCGCCTGACCCCGGAGGAGAGGAGACATCGATGACGACTGCGGCACCCAATGCCCCCGTGGCCCCTGCGCCGGCTGGGCGACGCATGTGGAACGAGGTCGAGCCGCTGCTGATGCCGGACGACCAGAAAGCCCGCAGCGTCGTCGAGCTCATCCATCGGTCAGTCGAGCGCCTGCCCGACAAGGAAGCGCTGCGCTGGAAGCTGCCCAAGGACGGCGGCTGGGTGAGCCGGAGCTACGCCGAGTTCTGGGACTGGGTGACGCGCGCGTCGCTGGGCCTCGACGGCCTGGGCATCGGGGACGGGGACACCGTCTGCATTGCCTCGCGTACCCGCCCCGAGTGGCTGGTCGCGGATCTCGCCACGCTGGCCCTGGGGGCGGTCACGTGTCCGATCTATCCCCAGACCGAGCCGGGCCAGATGGCCTTCATCATCAACAACGTGGGTGCCCGCCTGGTGTTCGTGGAGAACGCGCAGCTGGCCGCCAAGGTGGAGTCCATCCGCGCCGAATGCCCGACCCTCCGTCAGGTGGTCACCTTCGACGCATCGGGCAAGTTCGCGGCCGGGACGCAGACCCTGGACGACCTGGCGGCGCGCGAAGCTGATGCGGCGCAGCGCGCGGCCTGGGAGGCGGGCTGGCGGGCCATCCCGCGCGAGCACCTGATGACGATCATCCACACCTCGGGCACGACCGCCAACCCGAAGGGCGCGATGCTCACCCACGCCGGCGTCCTGTACAACTACGAGGCCGCGGTCCAGATCGTCGACTTTTACGAGACCGACCTGTTCTTGTCCTGGCTGCCCCTGTCCCACATCTTCGAGCGACTTACGGGCGAGGTCATCCCCCTCGCCCACGGGTCCACGGTCGCCTATGCCGAGCCGCTCATCGAGCGCCTGGCCGACAACATGGTCGAGGTCCGTCCCACCGTGATGGCAGCCGTGCCGCGCTTCTACGAGCGAGTCTACGGTCGGGTCCTGGCATCGGTCGAGGCTGCGCCGCCGCTGCGCCGGCGCATCTTCCACTGGGCGATCGAGGTTGGGCGCAAGCGGTACCTGAACCACCTTGCCGGCAAGCCCGATGGGATGGGGCTGAAGATCCAGCACGCCATCGCCGACCGTCTCGTGTACCACAAGGTCAAGGCTCGGACCGGCGGCCGGGTGCGCTACTTCGTGTCCGGCTCCGCACCGCTGTCCCGGGAGGTGGGCGAGTTCTTCTACGCGCTCGGCATCCTCATCCTGGAGGGGTACGGCCTGTCCGAGACCAGCCCCTTGGTCAGCATCAACCGCCCGGGCGATTTCGTGTTCGGGACGGTCGGCCGCCCGTCACCTGCGACCGAGGTCCGGATCGATCCGGAGACCGGCGAGATCCAGGTCCGCGGGCCGCAGATCATGCTGGGCTACCTCAACCAGCCGGACGAGACGGCGAAGGCGATCGACCCCGACGGCTGGTTCCATACCGGTGACATCGGGGAGCTGGATGCGATCGGGCGCATCACGATCACCGATCGGCTGAAGAACATCATCGTCCTGGCCAACGGCAAGAACGTGTCACCGGGCCCCATGGAGGCGGCACTCTCCGCCAGCAAGTACATCGCCCAGGCCATCATCCTGGGAGACCGCCAGCCCTACACCGGGGCGCTCATCGCGCCCAACTTCGACGAGCTGCTGCCGTGGGCCGAGGCCCATGGGTTGGGCGGCATGCCGCCGGAGCAGCTGGTCGAGGAGCGTGCCGTCCGCCAGCTGATCGAGGGTGATGTGCGGACGCTGCTGGACGACTTCGCCGTCTTCGAGCGCCCGCGGCGCGTCGCGCTGCTGCCCCGCGCCCTGGACGAGGAGAACGGGGAGCTGACGCCGACCCTGAAGACCAAGCTGCGGGTGGTCCAGGAGAACTGGCCGACCCAGATCGACCGGCTGTTCGAGGACTAGGGCACGCCGGCCTGATTCCGGCCTGGGCCGATTCGGCCCCGGCACCGGCTTTCGGGCTAGCATGAAGCCGATGTCGTCGGACGTATTCATCCTGTCTGCCGCCCGCACGCCCATCGGCAAGTTCGGCGGAGGCCTGTCCACGGTGCCGGCCACGGACCTGGGCGCGGTCGCCATCCGGGCGGCAGTTGAGCGGGCGGGCATCGCCGGCGAGCAGGTGGACGAGGTCTTCATGGGTCAGGTCATCCAGGCCGGCGCGGGCCAGGCCCCCGCCCGCCAGGCCGCGCGCAAGGCCGGCCTCCCGGACTCCGTCAGCGCCACCACCATCAACAAGGTGTGTGGCTCGGGCCTTAAGGCAGTGATGCTGGGCGCGGCCGCCATCCGGGCCGGCGACGCCAACGTGATCGTCGCCGGCGGCATGGAGAACATGAACCTGGGGCCCTATCTGCTGCCGGGCGCGCGGGCTGGGTATCGGCTCGGCAACCAGGAGCTGGTGGACGCCACCGTGTACGACGGCCTGTGGTGCAGCGCCTGCGACGTCCATATGGGCATCCACGCCGAGCGCGTCGCGGCCAAGCACGGTGTCAGCCGCGAGGCACAGGACGCCTTCGCCCTGCGGTCCCATCAGCGCGCCCTGGCAGCCATCGTATCGGGCGCGTTCGCCGACGAGATCGTGCCGGTCGAAGTGCCCGGCAGGAAAGAACCGACGGTGGTCGACACCGATGAGGGCCCCCGCGCCGACACGTCCGCCGAGGCCCTGGCCCGGCTCAAGCCCGCCTTCCAGACCGACGACGGCACCGTCACCGCCGGCAACTCGCCGGGCATCACCGATGGCGCCGCGGCCCTGGTCCTGGCCTCGTCCGAGGTGGTGGAGCGCGATGGACTGCGCCCCATGGCCCGCATCACGGGCTACGCGCAGGCCGACGTCGCCCCGGAGTGGCTGTTCGAGGCGCCAATCGAGGGCGTCCAACGATTGGTCGGACGAGTGGGTGTGCCCCTCGCCGAGTTCGACCTGATCGAGATCAACGAGGCCTTCGCCGCCCAGGTCCTGGCCGATGGCAACGCCCTGGGGTTCGACTGGGACAAGGTCAACGTCAATGGCGGTGCGGTGGCCCTGGGTCATCCGATCGGAGCGTCTGGCGCGCGAGTCCTGACCACGCTCCTGTACGCCCTGCGCCACCGCGGCGGGACGCGCGGCCTGGCCACCCTGTGCCTGGGCGGCGGGGGAGCGGTGGCACTGGCCGTGGAGATCGCCTAGGCTCGGCCCAAAGGGTGCGGCGCCGAAGGCCCCGCCTTGCCGCGGCCCAAGTGGCACTCGGCGTCGCGCGGCCCCGCCCGTATAATCGGCGCGCTTTTTCGCCCGTTCCAGCCCGCCACCACGGAGCGTGTCCGTCACCCATGACCGATTACTCGTCCGTCGCCGAGGCGCCGAACATCTGGGCCGTTGCCCAGCAGCAGTTCGACGAGGCTGCCGAGAAGCTCGACCTCGATCCGGGCCTGCGCCGAGTCCTCCGCGTTCCGAAGCGCGAGCTGACGGTCCACTTCCCGGTGACCATGGACGACGGCCATGTGGAGGTCTTCACGGGCTACCGAGTCCAGCACAACCTCTCGCGCGGGCCGGCCAAGGGCGGCATCCGCTACCACCAGGACGTCACCCTGGACGAGGTCCGGGCCCTGGCCATGTGGATGACCTGGAAGTGCGCGGTGGTCAACATCCCCTACGGAGGCGGGAAGGGAGGCGTGATCGTCGATCCCAAACAACTTTCGCAGCGCGAGCTGGAGGGCCTGACCCGGCGCTTCACGACCGAGATCAGCCCGCTCATCGGCCCCGACCGTGACATTCCGGCTCCCGACGTCAACACGAATGCTCAGACCATGGCCTGGATGATGGACACCTACTCCATGCACAACGGCTACACCATCTCGGGCGTCGTGACCGGCAAGCCGGTCGCCATCGGCGGATCGCTGGGGCGCAACGAGGCCACCGCCCGAGGTGCGGTGTTCACCCTGCAGCAGGCCTCCCGGCAGCTGCACCTGCACCTCGACGAGGCACGGGTCGCCATCCAGGGCTACGGCAACGCAGGGTCCATCGCCGCGCAGCTCCTGGCCGCTGAGGGGTCGACCATCGTCGCAGTCAGCGACTCGTCCGGTGCCATCCACAACCCGAGCGGCCTCGACCCGGCCAAGGTCAGCGCGTGGAAGCAGGAGCACGGCACGGTGGCCGGCTTCCCCGGCGCGGATGCGGTCAGTAACGAGGAGCTGCTGACCCTCCCCTGCGACATCCTCATTCCCGCCGCGCTGGAGAACCAGATCACGCGCAGCATCGCGGACCGGATCCAGGCCAAGGTGGTGGCCGAGGCCGCCAACGGCCCGACCACGCCTGAGGCGGATGAGATCCTGTACGAGCGCGGGATCTTCCTGATCCCCGACATCCTGTGCAATGCGGGTGGCGTCACGGTCAGCTACTTCGAATGGGTCCAGGACATGCAGTCGTTCTTCTGGACCGAGGCTCGGATCAACGAGAGCCTGAAGGAGATCATGGATCGGGCCTTCGAGGCGGTCCATCGGATGAGCGACCTGCACGAGGTCCACATGCGAACTGCCGCCTACATGGTCGCCGTGTCGCGGGTCGCGGAGGCCACCACGTTGCGGGGCCTGTACCCGTAGACCATGCTCGACCACGAGGAGCGCTTTCTCTTCCGGGAGGAGATCCTGACCCTCAGCAACGCCTTGTCCGAGCCGGGTCAGCTGGACAACGTCGAAGACCTGCTGGCGGATGTGACGACCAGCCCGCGATTCGACTCCGACGTCTTCACCCTGGAGCGGTCGCTCCAGGTCATGCTGGGCAACCGGGCCGGGTCGACCCTCATCGGGCTGTTGACCGTCACCCGCGAGGTGTTCGAGGAAGTGGGGCAGATCGGCCTGGCGCCGGAGATCGGCGAGCGGATTGTCAGCTGGCGAGCCCGATTCGGGCTGGCCATCGACAACGCCCTGAACTTCCTGAACAACCCCGACGGGATCCAGGGCCACAACTTCGGGACCCAGGTTCTGCATGGAGAAGCCGGGTCGAGCCTCCAGGGACGGCTGACCCTGGTCCGCTACAACAACGAGCCGCAATTCTTCATCGCCGACGCCGACATCCTGCTCAATATCGCGGCCGACCTGATGGAGCGGCTGGGGGAGCACCTGGAGCCGGACATGGTGGACGCCGAGCTCGTCGCCCGGCTGCGCGAGGCGGTGGAACGGATCGAGCGCCGCGCCGGTCCCAGCGGCGGCGGTGGCTCTGGCGGTGGCGCAGCCAGCGGCGGCGGCCGCGAGGACTAGGCGAGGACCCCCTTGGTGCCGCCCGTGCTGCCCTTCACCGATAACCCCGAAGCCAACCGGCTGCTGGGGGAGGACCCGCTGGCGCTGCTCATCGGCTTTGCCCTTGACCAGCAGGTCACCGTCCAGCATGCGTTCAACGGCCCGTGGGAGCTGCGCCGCCGCATCGGGCACCTGGACCCGACACGGATCGCGACCATGGACCCGGCCGAGCTGGAGCGCGTCTTCCGCGAGCGTCCCGCGTTGCATCGGTACCCCGCCTCGATGGCGGGCCGCGTGGCCGCGCTGTGCCGGGTCATCGTGGACACCTACGACGGCGACGCCAGCCGAATCTGGCGCGAAGCCCGCGACGGCGCCGATCTCGAGGCTCGCCTGCGCGCCCTGCCATCCATCGGCGAGCTGAAGGTGAACGGGCTGCTCGCCATCCTGTCTCGCCGGTTCGGGGTCCAGCTGCCGGGACTGGCCGAGCGCCTGCCGACCTGGCCGACCCTGGGCGACGTGGACACGCCGGAGGCGCTGGAGCGTTACCAGTCCCAGAAGCGGGCGTACAAGGCGGCCCTCCGGGCGGCGGGTGCGGAAAGCGGAGGCGTCACCGAGAGCGCAGCCAGGCGCGGCCCATAGAAAAGGAGGCCGGACGTGGGCACTCGCCGGCCTCCCCAACCCATCCTACCCATCCCGGGGCAGCGGTCAGTAGTACTTTCGCTCAACCTCAGCCCAGCGGCACGTTGTCCGTCAGTCGTGAGCGGCCGATCCACACCGCGGTCATGGCCAGCGCCGGCCCGTCGAGACGCGATAGCTCAGCCAGCGTGACCGCGTCCGCAACGCTGACGTAGTCGACCCGGGCCAGGGATTCGGCGCTGATGTGCTCATTCATCCTCGCTCGAAGAACTTCGGCTGACCGTTCGCCGCCCTCGTGCGCGGCCTGGGCCGCGGCAATGGCCGCGTACAGGCAGGTCGCCGCGTGCCGCTCCTCGATCGACAGCCCCATGTTGGCGGCGGACACGGCCAGGCCATCCGGGTCACGGACGACCGGGCACACCACCAGCTCGACGTTGACGAACAGGTCGCGCAACATGCGGCGGACGACCACCACCCGCTGAGCGTCCTTCTGGCCCAGGTACAGGCGAGCCGGCCCGACCAGGTGGAGGAGGCGCATGGTCGTGGTAGCCACCTCGTCGAGGTATCCCGGTCGCGATGCGCCCTCCAGGCGGCCGGTCAGCCCGTCCACCGTGACCCGGGTCACGTGCAGCGGGTCGACCGTTTCGTGCGACGGCAGGAACGCGACGTCTACGCCCTCGATCTCCAGCAATGTCAGCAGCCGATCCTCCTCGGCGGCGGCACCGGTTGGGTCAGCCTGGTTGCTGACCACCACCCCGCCGTCGGACTCACGCGAGCGACGGACGAGCGACAGCTGACCCGAATGCACCAGGCCGGTGGTGGGGATGAAGCCGATGGCGTGCCCCGCCTTTCGGAGCTCGAGGATCGCGTCCCGCAGCTCGTCGACGCCGCGGACGACCTCCACCCCTACGCGTCCTGTTGGCGGGGACGACGCGCGGTGCGCGAGCGAGAGGACCGGGCCGGGGTTGGGGTCGGACGGACCGGGCGCTCGGCCCGGTAACGATCGGCGATGAGGTCCCACAGTCGCTCGGCGACCTGGCGCTTGGGGAGCATGGGCCAGTCGGTGAGGGCGCCCTCGGCCCCGAACACGACGACCTTGTTCTCTTCGGAGCCGATCGCATCGAACGGACCACCCACCTTGTTGGCGACGATGAGGTCCAGACCCTTGTCGCGCAGCTTGCCGGTGGCGTTGGCCTCCAGCTCGTCGCTCTCGGCCGCGAAGCCAACCAGGAACGGCCGCACGCCGTCCGGCATCTCACCCACCTCGGCGATGATGTCCGGGTTGGGGACGAGCTCCAGGCGCAGGCCGCCGGCGCTGCGCTTGATCTTGCGGCCGCTGGGCTTGGCCGGCGCATAGTCGGACACCGCGGCGGCCATGACCAGAATGTCGGCGGCCGGGGCGATGCGGAGCACCGCCTCGCGCATGGTCGCGGCGGTCGTGGCATCCACCACGTTCACGCCGCGCGGTGCGGTCACCGACAGGCTGCCCGCCACCAGGGTCACCGCTGCGCCCCGGTCACGAGCCGCCTCGGCCAGCGCCACTCCCATCTTGCCGCTGCTCCGGTTGCCGATGAAGCGCACCGGGTCGATGGGCTCCCGCGTCCCGCCGGCGCTGATCGCGACCCGCAGCCCGTCCAGGTCGCCGGCTCTCGCGAACAGGCGCTCGACCGCGGCCAGCACCGTCTCCGGCTCCGCCAGGCGCCCGATCCCGGTCAGGCCTGACGCCAGCGACCCGACCTCGGGCTCCACGACCAGGTACCCGAAGCCGCGCAGGGTCTCGATGTTGCGTTGGGTGGCCGGGTGGGTCCACATCCCCGCGTCCATGGCCGGTGCCACGATCACCCGGGCCCGGCTGGCGCACACGATGGCCGTCACCGCGTCGTCCACCAGCCCGGCCGCCAGCTTGCCCACCAGGTTGGCGGTGGCCGGGGCCAGAACGATGGCGTCCGCCGCCTCGGCCAGCTCGACGTGCGCAATGTGCTCGTCGGGGTCGAGCGCCATGACGTCGGTGAACACAGGGCGGCGGGTGAGCGAGGCAAATGTCAGCGGCGTCACGAATGCCGTTGCGGCCGGTGTCATGGCCACGTCCACGATCGCCCCCGCGTTCATCAGCTGGCGGACCAGGACCGCGGCCTTGTAGGCGGCGATGCTGCCACTGACCCCGACCACCACCCGGCGGCCGACCAGCGTCCCGTTCATCGCGTCCGTCACGCCGGGCTCCCGTCGGCGCCGGCCACGCCGGCCCGCGCGCCCGTCCGCGAGGTGATCTGCTCGTACGCGTACCGGATCCCACGCAGGGTGAGCTCCGGCTCCACGCGGTCGATGCCGGGCACCTCGGCCAGCCATGGCTGGAGCGAGAAGCCGCCGGTCGCCACCACCGTGACCCGGGCGTCGGCCGGCGAGCGCTCGACCAGCTCCCCGCGCAGGGCGGCGAGAAGGCCGCTCAGCAACCCGATGTAGCCGTTCACCGTTCCGCTCTGCATGGCATGCACGGTGGTGGTGCCGATCGCGCGCGGTGGGCGCCGGAGCTCAATCCGCGGCAGCTTGGCCGTCCGCCCCACCAGGGCGTCGACGGAGACCCCCAGCCCGGGCGCGATCGCCCCGCCGAGATAGGCGCCCTCCGCGCTCACGACGTCGAAGTTGGTGCTCGTTCCGAGATCCACCACGATGGCCGGGCCGCCGAACTCCCGGCGGGCCGCCAGGGCATTCACCAGGCGATCGGCGCCGGCTTCCTCCGGGCGGTCGATCTCGATCGCCAGCACGCCGCTCAACCCAGCCGCGTCCACGACCACCGGCTCCACGCCGGCGCGGCGGGTCAGCATCCGCCGCCAGGTAGGGACCAGCGCCGGGACGACACAGGCCAGCGCGGCAGCATCCAACCCGTCCAGGCGATGCCCGTCCAGGGCCAGCAGGCCCGACAGCATGGCAGCCAGCTCATCCTCGGTGGCCTGCGGATCGGTCTCGGCCTGCCAGGCGCCGACCATGACCTCGTCGTCGAAGAGCCCAACCCCGGTGTTCGTGTTGCCGATATCGGCGGTCAACAGTCGCATCAGTCGGACATCGTAACAGCCGTTTCGACCGCTTCTTCCGATGCTAGACTCCGCCAGACCCCGCAGGAGAGACCGATGGAGCCCACGCCCGAACCGCGCGCCAAGCTCTATATCAACACCGGTCTGGTCACCGACAAGAGCGACATCTACAACATCCTGCGTCCGCTCCTGAAGCAGACGGTGACCTACAGCTACTTCCGCGGCAACCAGGTCGCCAGTGGCGGCACCGGCTGGGTCGAGCGGCTGGTGGTCGACCACCCCGAGATCGCGTCTTACTTCACTCCGCTGGCCATCTGCCTCAACCTCGATTCATTCGACTACCTGCAGTTCGACACCACCTCCGACCAGCTGCTGACCTACACCCTGGTCATCGGCTCCGAGAAGGTGGTCATCGAGTTCGCCCAGACGGCGACCGAGATCGGCATCGAGGACGAGGCGCCGATGCGGGCGCCGGCCACCGCGCCGGACGACCTGGCGCTCGATCCGGACTTCATCCAGATGGAGCTCCTCAAGTCGCCCGATGCCCCCGACGAGGACGAGGACGGCTAGGCGGGGCGCTCCGCCCCACGAGCGCAGCGTGCTCCCCAACGGCCTCCGCGTGGTCAGCCAGGCGATGCCGCACGCCCGCTCGGTGTCGGTGGCCCTGTTCGTGGGTGTTGGCTCGCGCCACGAGGCCGATGGCGAGGCCGGGTTGTCGCACATGGTGGAGCACCTCGCCTTCAAAGGCACCCGGGCCTACCCCGCCCCGGGGGCCCTGTCGGAGGCCATCGAGGCCTGCGGTGGGACCGTCAACGCGTCGACCGACCGCGAGCTGACCGTGTACTCCTCCCGGGTCCCGCGGACCCGCGCCGACCGCGCCTTCGAGGTCGTCGCCGAGCTGGTCCTCCGCCCGCTCCTGCGGCCCGCGGACCTGGTGGCCGAGAAGCCGGTCGTGGTCGACGAGATCCGGGCGTACGTCGACTCCCCGTCGGACCATGTCTTCGCCCTGTTCGATGAGCTTCTGTTCGGCACCCACCCGCTGGGTCGCGAGATCGCGGGCACGCCGCGCAGCGTGCGGCGCACGACGCACGCCGACGTGGTGGGCCACTGGCACCGCTGGTACACCCCCGAGCACATGGTGCTGGCGGTGGCCGGGGCGATTGACCACCGGAAGGTGCGCCGCACGGCCCGGAGCTGGTTCGACCGGGCAGGATCCGGGGATGGTCGGGCTGACGGGGTCGGTTCCGGCCGGCACGCGCGACGCCGGAAGGCGGCGGGTCTGTCTGCCCCGCGGCCAACGTCCGCGGGCAGCGTGCGGGTCGCCTTCCGACGCCTGACCCAGGGCAACCTGTGTCTGGGCATGCCCGGCGTCTCGCGCACCCACCCGGACCGCTGGGCGCTGGACCTGCTGGGCGCGGTCCTGGGCGATGGGATGAGCAGCCGCCTGTTCGTCGAGCTCCGCGAACGGCGCTCCCTGGCCTACGACATCGGCACCTTCGCCACGTCGTACGCCGACTGCGGGACGGTGGGCATTCACGCCGGCTTCGACCCGTCCCAGTCGACGGCCATCATCCGCGCCGCGCTCGAGCAGCTGGAGCGCGTGGTCCAGGACCCGGTCCCCCTGTCCGAGCTCGAACGGGCGCGGGCGTACACCCGCGGGCGGATCGAGCTGCGCCTCGAGGAGTCGAGCGCGGTGGCCGCCTGGCTGGGCACCGGGGAAAGCCTCCTGCCGCGGATCCTCAGTGTCGAAGAGGTGGTGGAGCACCTCGAGGCGGTCACGTCGGATGACCTGCTCCGTGTCGCTCGGGCCTACCTCCGACCCAGCCTGGCGCGGATCGTTTTGCTGGGGCCGTTCCGAGGACGACGCCGAGTTGAGGCCCTGCTCGCGGCATGACCATCGAAACCGGGATCGACCTCGTTCCAGACCAGCTGGCCCTGGCCCGGGCCCAGATGGACGCCGCCCAGTACGGCGTCGTGGAAGGCACCCTGCGGCGCCGGATCGCGACCTTGGAGGCGACCGGCCGCAACCCCGAAGAGCTGGACGCGGCGCGCGCCCTTCTGGCCGAGACCCTGTGGCGCTCCGGTCGGCCGGTGGCCGCCTACGAGGCGGTCAGCGCGGTGCGGCCCCGCGGCGTGGAGCGCCGGCGCTCGATCACGATGATGGTCGAAGCCGAGGGTCTGGCCGCCATGGGGGAGATGCGCCAGGCGGAGGGGCTGCTGGAGCGGGTCGTCAACGCGGTCGGCGCGGACGAGGCGTGGCGCCTGCGCCGCGGCGCCCCGAGCCGGCTGGAGTGGCCGAACCCATCGTGGGCCGGACCCAGCGCCAGCGCCGGGTCCGAGGCGTCCCCAGCCGAGGATCGGCTCGGCGCGGCGGCCATCGCCTACGGGGAAAGTGACCTGGCAACCGGCGATAGGGAGCTGACCCTGGCCCTGCGGCGCGACCCGCGGATCGCGGCCGCCGGGGTGGTCCTGCTGGAGCCCAATCTGGGGACGCAGCCCAGCGCCGAGCGTCTGGTACTGTACGGCGACCTTCTCCGCGCGGCGGGACGGGAGCGCGAGGCAGCCGCCGCTTACGACCGAGCCGCTCGGACCTAGCTCGCGCCTGAGGAGACCCCACCGTCATGGAGCGCACCCTGGTCCTGGTCAAGCCGGATGGGGTCCAGCGCGGGCTGGTGGGCGAGATCCTCGGCCGGCTCGAGCGGAAGGGGCTCAAGGTCGTCGGCCTGCGCCTGCTATGGGTGCCCCGCGACATGGCCGAGCGGCACTATGCCATCCACGCCGGCAAGCACTTCTACGCCGAGCTGGTGGAGTTCCTCACCTCCGGGCCGGTGGCCGTCATCGCGGTTGCCGGGCCGGACGCCGTGGCCATCGTGCGTCGCCTGGTCGGGACGACGATGCCCAACCAGGCGGATCCAGGCACCATCCGCGGCGACCTCGGCGTGAGCGGCCTGCGCAACCTCATCCACGCATCCGATGCGCCGGAAACCGCCGACGCGGAGCTTGCCCTGTGGTTTGACGCCGGGTCCGTGGTCGACTACGAGCGGACGATCGACACGTGGGTGATGGCCGACGAGCCGCCGCGCGGCTGATACGCCCAAACCGATCCATCGCCCCGCCCGGCCGATTCCAGGCCCGGGTAGGGCGGCGAGTCGAACAGCGTGATCCGATCCAGCGGGAAGTAGCGTACGAACGCGCGTCCCACGATCAGGTCGCGTTGGATGGGCCCAAAGAAGCGCGAATCCTGGCTGTCGGGGCGGTTGTCACCCATGACGAAGTAGTGCCCGTCGGGAACGATCCACTCGGTCGTGCCCAGCGCGTCGCGGGGCAGGGTGGGAGCCGGAGTCCCGTCCGCGCCGGTCACCAGGTACGGCTCGTCGACGCGCACCGCCACCCCACCCGGCGGATTGATGAAGACCACCCCGTTCTCGAGGACAACCGTCTCGCCGGGCAGGCCGATGACGCGCTTGATGAACGGGACCCCACTCTGCTCGTAGCCATCCGGCGGATCGAAGACGACCACGTCCCCGCGCGCGAAGTCGTCCCAGCGCGGCGTGAGCTTGTCGATCAGGACGTAGTCGCCCGGCTGGATGGTGGCCACCATCGAGTTCTGCTCGACCTCGAACGGCTGGGCCACGAAGTTGTGGATGACGAGGTAGATGACCGCGGTCAGGACCACCGTCTCCACGATCTCGAGCAGGCAGCCGCCGGTCCGGCGCACCGCGGAACGCTCGGCGCCGGTCGGTCCCGCGGCTGGCTGCACGTAGGTCAAAACGGGCGGAAGCATAACCCGGTTGACCCTGCGAACGAGCCCGGGCTACCATCCGGCGCCGTCGCCCGAGCCCCCACGGAGGATCCATGCCGATTCAACCCATCACCTGGGTGATTCCCGTCGCGGGCCTGGCCGCGGTGGCCTTTGCGATCTACCTCGCCCGCGATGTCCTGCGTCGGGACACCGGCACACCGGCCATGGAGGATGTGGCCGGCACGATCCTGGAAGGTGCGGTCGCCTTCATCCGCCGCCAGTACCTGACCATCCTCGTGCTGGCGGTCGTCGGGGCAGCCATCATCGGCCTGGTCATCGGGGTGGTCGAAACGGCCGAGGTGGCGGACACCGACGTATTCGGCGCACAGCTTGGCGTGATGACCGCGGTCGCGTTCTTCGTCGGGGCCCTGTGCTCCATGGCCTCCGGGGTGATCGGGATGTACATCTCGGTGAAGTCGAACGTGCGCACCGCGGCCGCGGCCCGCCACAGCCTGGTTGAGGCGGTCCAGGTCGCCATGCGGGGTGGCGCGGTGTCCGGGTTCCTGGTGGTCGCCCTCTCCCTCCTCGGCGTGTGGGGCATTTTCGTGACCTACGGCGGCTTCACCAACCCGGACGTGGCTCCGTTCCTGATCGTGGGCTTCGGCTTCGGGGCCAGCTTCGTGGCCCTGTTCGCCCAGCTGGGCGGCGGGATCTACACCAAGGCCGCCGATGTCGGGTCGGACCTGGTCGGCAAGATCGAGGCCGGCATCCCCGAGGATGACCCGCGCAACGCGGCGGTCATCGCGGACCTGGTGGGTGACAACGTCGGCGACTGCGCCGGCCGTGGGGCCGACCTGTTCGAGTCCACCGCGGCCGAGAACATCGGGGCCATGATCCTGGGGGTCGGGGTGTACGTCATTGCCCGCGAAGCGGGCTGGCCCAACCCCGAGGCGTGGATCTTCTTCCCGCTCGTGGTCCGCGCGTTCGGCCTCCTGGCCACCATCGTGGCCATCTTCTTCGTCCGCGGTCGCGAGACCGAAGAACCCATGAACATGCTGAACCGGGGCTACTGGGTCACCACCATTCTCTCGGTCCTGGCCCTGGCGCTGGTCACGTTCGTGATGATGGACACCAGCGGAACCCCCGGCGCCAACGGCATCCCGGTGTGGGTCTGGTTCTTCCTGTGCGGGGTGGTCGGGCTGGCCACCAGCGTGGCGTTCGTGTACATCACCCAGTACTACACGTCGGGCGCCTGGCGGCCCGTGAAGGAGATCGCGGAGGCCAGCAAGACCGGCCCGGCCACGAACATCATCAGCGGCACGGCGGTCGGCTTCGAGACCACCGCGGTCACGGCCATCACCATCAGCCTCGCCCTGTTTGCCAGCCACTGGCTGGGTTCCCAGGCGGGCCTGGTGAACGTCGCGGGCCACGACGTGGGGGGCATCTTCGGCACCGCGGTGGCGACCATGGGCATGCTCATGACGACTGCCTACATCCTGGCCATGGACACCTTCGGACCGATCACCGACAACGCCGGCGGGATCGCGCAGTTCGCCAAGGCCGAGGGTGGCGCCCGCGAGATCACCGACCGGCTGGACGCGGTGGGCAACACGACCAAGGCCCTGACCAAGGGATACGCCATCGCCTCGGCGGCGCTGGCGGCCTTCCTCCTGTTCTCCGCCTACATCGATAAGGTGAACCTGATCTTCACCCGCCAGGGGCGGCCGCTCATGGAATCGGTCGACCTGGCCGACGTCAACGTGTTCATCGCGGCCCTGATCGGCGCCATGCTGGTGTACTTCTTCAGCTCGCTGGCCATTCGCGCGGTAGGCACCACGGCGCAGTCCATCATCGTCGAGGTCCGGCGCCAGTTCCGCGAGATGCCGGGGATCATGGACTACACCCAGCGCCCAGACTACGCCCGGGTGGTGGACATCACGACCCGCGCCGCGCTGCGCCAGATGATCCTGCCAGGCATGGTGGCGGTGGCCACCCCCATCCTGGTCGGCCTGCTCCTGGGCCACGAGGCGATGGCCGGCATGCTCATGGTCGGCACCATTGCCGGCGTCCTGCTGGCCACCGTCCTGAACAACGGCGGCGGAGCATGGGACAACGCCAAGAAGTACATCGAGTCCGGGCACCTGACCGATGACGAGGGCAACGTGATCGGCAAGAAGACAGCAGCCCATGCCGCGGCGGTGGTCGGCGACACGGTGGGTGATCCGTTCAAGGACACCGCGGGTCCGTCGCTTCACGTCCTGGTCAAGCTGCTGGCCACCATCACCCTCGTCCTGGCGCCGCTCTTCATCCGCTGACGGCGGAGGGGCCAGGAGCTGCCGGGAGCGGGCATGGACCTCATCATCCAGGCCGCGTTGATCGGCCTCATCCAGGGCCTGACCGAGTTCATCCCGGTCAGCTCCTCGGCCCACCTGGAGCTGACCCCCTGGCTCCTGGGCTGGGAGCAGGACGGGCTGATCGGGAGCCTGTCGTTCAACGTGTTCCTGCACCTGGGGACGCTGCTTGCGCTCCTCGTCCACGTCGGCCGTGACTGGCTGCGCCTGCTCGGCGCGCTGGGCCGGTCTGTCGCCGAGCGACGCATCGGCGACGACCCCGACCGGCGGCTGGGCTGGCTGCTGGTCGTGGCCACCATCCCGGCGGCGCTGATCGGCTTTGCGCTGGAGGACGCCATCGAGGCCGCCTTCCATGGCGACGCGGACCTCTCGCGGCTGGCCATCGCGGGCTTTCTGGTGATCGGCGCCGCGGTGCTGTTCGTGACGGATCGGTTGGGGACCCGCCAGCGCGATCTGGGCGCGATCGGAACCGGTCCGGCGCTGGCCATCGGCCTGTCGCAGGCCGCCGCCCTGCTGCCCGGCATCAGCCGGTCGGGCGCCACGATCGCCACCGGCCTGGCATTCGGCCTGACCCGCCAAACCGCCGCCCGCTTCAGCTTCCTGCTGGCCACGCCCATCACCCTCGGGGCGGGGCTGTATGGCTCGCGTCACCTGCTCACCGCCAGCCACACCTCGACCGAATGGTTCGCAATCGGCGTCGGGTTCGTGGCCGCCGCCGTCTCGGGAGCCCTCGCCATCGGCTTTCTGCTGCGCTGGCTGCGGACACGTTCGGTGGCCATCTTCTGCCTGGAGCGGCTCGCGCTGGCGGCCCTGGTGGTGGTCCTATTGGCCGTTGGCCACTGACCCGCGCGGACTTTGACACCGGCCCACCCCACGCCTACACTTCGCCGACGCCAGCACACGCCAGCTTCCCGAACCGCGGGAGCTGGGGCTTTTTTGTTATCGGGAGCGACACCCGCCTGAGGCGATGAACAACAAGCCCGTGTACCTGACCCCTGAGGGCGTCGAGCGACTGAGCGCCGAGCTGCGCCACCTCATCGTCGAGGAGCGGCCGCGGGTGGCCCAGCGCATCCATGACGCCAAGCTCGACGGCGACATCACCGAGAACGCCGAGTACGAGGACGCCAAGCAGGAGCAGTCGTTCCTGGAGGGGCGAATCGCGACCATCGAGGCGCAGCTCAAGAACGCCGAGGTCATCGAGCATCCCAACGGGGACAAGGTCCGCATCGGTTCGACGGTCGTCATCCAGGGCCCGGATGGCAAGGAGACGTTCACCATCGTCGGCTCGGCCGAAGCCGCTCCACGCGAGGGCCGGATCAGCAACGAGTCGCCGGTCGGCGTGGCGCTCATGGACCACAAGAAGGGGGATTCGGTCACCGTCCAGGCCCCGGCCGGACCGGTGACCTACACGCTGGTCAGCGTCCGCTAACCGCGCCGCCGTGTTCTGGGCCGACGAGATCGCGGCCAGGGCGGCTGAATCGGGGCCTCCGCAGGTCGTCAACGACTCGAAGACCCCATCCGGCACCGTCCACGTCGGGAGCCTCCGCGGCCCGGTCATTCACGACGAGATCTGGCGCTCCCTGCGTCGGGCGGGCGTGGAGGCCACCTTCCGGTATGGCGTCGACGACCTCGACCCCATGGACAGCCAGGCCCTGCTCACCCCGGATGCGGTGGACCGATACATGGGCGTGCCGCTGGCCCACGTCCCGGCCCCGCCCGGATCGGACGCCGCCAGCTACGCCCGCCATTTCGTGGGGGAGCTGTTCCTCGGCACCTTTGAGCCGCTCGGCCTCCACCCGGAGGTGTACTGGATGAGCGAGCTGTACGCGGCGGGCCAGATGGACCGATACATCCGCGTCGCCCTGGACGCGGCCGAGACGATTCGCACTATCTACCGCGAGGTCAGCCGCGTGGAGAAGGAACCGAGCTGGCTGCCGGTATCGGTCATCTGCGAGAACTGCGGCCGGATCGGCACCACGGTGGCCACCGATTGGGACGGCCAGACGGTGGCCTATGCCTGCCGCCCGGACGCGGTGGAGTGGGCGGTGGGCTGCGGAAACAGCGGTCGCGCGTCCCCGTTCGGCGGCCACGCCAAGCTGTTCTTCAACGTGGACTGGCCCGCCAAGTGGAGCCTGTTCGGGGTGACGATCGAGGGCTGCGGAAAGGACCTCGCCACGGCGGGCGGGTCGCGCGACCGCTCGGACGCGATCGCGCGCCGGGTGTTCGAGCGGGAGCCACCGATCAACGTGGTGTATGAGTTCATCAACATCGGCGGCCGCAAGATGAGCACCTCCCGCGGCCAGGGCGTGGCGGCCCACGAGATCGCGGCCGTCATGCCGCCCAACGAGCTGCGGATGCTGTTCGTCCGCCACCGCCCCAACGTGGCGTTCGACTTCGATCCGGACCAGACCGATGCCATTCCGCGGCAGGTCGACGAGTTCGACCGCCTGGCGGCCGCGACCGCCGGTCGTCCCGTCCGGGGTGAGCTGCCTGCCGATGCCGATCGGATCTTCGCCGCTGCCCAGGTCGAGGCCGAGGCGGACGTGGCCGCCGAGGCGGCTGCCCACCGGCCCGCGTTCGGTCACCTGGCGCTGCTCGTCCAGCTGCCGGGGATCGACGTAGCGGAGCGCGTGGCGGCGGAGAAGGGTGGACCGCTCACCGAGCGTGAGCTCGTGATTCTCGATGAGCGCACCCGCGCCGTCCGGGCCTGGCTGGACACCTACGCCCCGCCCGAGGCGCGGGTCGAGGTCCGCCGCGACGCGGTGCCCGACGGGGTGGCGGACCTGGCCCCTGACCAGCGCGCGTTCCTCGCGGCGTTGGCCGACGCGCTGGCTGTGCTGCCCGCCACCGAATGGGTGGGGGAGGGTCTCCAATCCGCCATCTTCGCCGCCGCCACGGAGCGCGGCCTCGGGGCGGGGGCGGGGTTTGCCGCCCTGTACGCTGCGTTTCTCGGACGACCGTCCGGGCCCCGGGCCGGTTGGCTCCTTGCCTCGCTGGACCGGCCGTTCGTCGTCGAGCGACTCCGGGCCGCAGGAGGGGTGGCGTGATCTCGATCCAGCTCATCCGGGACGATCCCGACGGCGTCAAGCGCGCCATCGCCCGCAAGGGCGAGAGGCCGGAGGTGATCGACCGGCTCCTCGCGGCGGACGAGCGACGCCGCGCCCTGCTGGCCGAGGCGGATGCCGCCAAGCACGAGCGCAACGAGGGCAGTCGGGCGGTGGGGGAGCTGATGCGCTCCGGGCAGACTGCCGAAGCCGAGGCGCGCAAGGCATCTCTCGGCCAGCTCGGCGAGCGGATCGACGCCCTGGACGCGGAGCTGGCTGAAGTGGAGGCGGCCATCGAAGCTGACCTCCTGCTGGTGCCCAATCCGCCCCACGACGCCGTGCCGGACGGCCGCGGCCCGGAGGACAACCCGGTGGTGCGCACCTGGGGCGAGCCGCTGCCTCCCGGGCAGCGTCCGCCACATTGGGAGATCGGCGCCCGCCTCGGGCTGTTCGATCTCGAGCGCGGGGCCAAGATCAGTGGCTCCGGATTCGTGCTCTACACCGGGGCCGGCGCGCGCCTCCAGCGCGCGCTCATCGGTCTGTTCCTGGACATGGCGGCATCTCGCGGCTACACCGAGGTCTGGCCGCCGGTCCTGGTCAGCGCCGAGTCGGCCCGGGGCACGGGGCAGCTGCCGGACAAGGAGGGCCAGATGTACGCCGTCGAGCGCGATGGCCTGTACCTGGCCCCCACGGCCGAGGTGCCGGTCACGAACATCCACCGCGACGAGATCCTGCCCCCCGGCTCGCTGCCAGTTCGCTACGCCGCCTACACCCCGTGCTTCCGGCGCGAGGCCGGCGCCGCCGGCAAGGACACTCGCGGCCTACTCCGGGTCCACCAATTCGACAAGGTGGAGCTGGTCAAATTCGTCGCTCCCGAGTCCAGCGACGAGGAGCTCGAGTCGCTGACTCGCGATGCGGAGGTCGTGCTGGAGGCGCTCGAGCTGCCGTACCGGACGGTCGAGCGCTGCACGGCCGACGTCGGGTTCTCCCAGGCCCGCGGCTACGACCTGGAAGCCTGGGCGCCGGGGGTGGGCCGCTGGCTGGAGGTCAGCTCCTGCTCGAACTACACCGATTTCCAGGCGCGGCGGATGAACGTCCGATACCGATCCTCAGCCGATGCCCGGCCCGAGCTGGTCCACACCCTCAACGGCTCGGGTGTGGCCCTGGCTCGAACGGTCGCGGCGCTGCTCGAGACCCACCTCCAGCCGGATGGGTCAGTGCGGATCCCGGAGGCCCTGCTGCCCTACCTGCCGAGGACCGAACGTCTCGGCTGAAGCGCTAGCGGGTCGACCCGTCCAGCCTCTGCTGGAGCTGATCGAGGAAGTCGTACCGCCTCGCGAACCCGCAGGTGCAAGCCGCAAGCTCGGCATCCCGGCCGTGGGCGTCGAAGCCAGGACAGTCCGGGTCGTGGTCGGCGAAGGAATCCAGGAACCGCGCCAGGTCGGCCAGCAGCTCATTGTCGGTGGCGGTCTCCATTTCCCGGCGAAGCTGGGCGTAGAGCGGGCGGTCCTTCACGCGCCGATCCTAGCCGGGGTGTCCGTAGAATGCGACGAGGAGGGGTGGCAGAGCGGACGAATGCGGCGGTCTTGAAAACCGTTGAGGCGCAAGCCTCCGTGGGTTCGAATCCCACCCCCTCCGCCACCCGGCCCCAGGCGACCTTTATTGCTGGCGGGCGAACCACACGTTTCCGGGGCCGAAGTAGCTGTTGCCCTCACCCCACAACGCTACGGTCTTGCCGGCGGAGTTGATATCAATCTCGAAGTAGTCGCCGTACGGCTGAAGGTAGCCATCCGAAGGCGTGGCGAACTTGTACGTGAAGCCGGCGACGAAGGCTGACAGCTTCCGTTCCGCGGACCAGCCGCCGCCGCCGTTGGTGGAGCTTCGGTAGTACGTATTCCATCGCGCCGCTGGATCGTTTCCGCCGGCGTCGAAGCCGTTGCGGTCGTCCTGCCACGCGATCCGCACGTCGCTGTTCCCGGTCGCGACCAGCGCCGGGAAGACGTTGTTCGAACCAGCCGGCGCCAGTGAAACATCGAGCGGGGTGCTCCACGTCTGTGCGCCGTCCGCGGAGCGGGCGAAGAACATCCGTTGCGGGCCGTACTTGACCCGGTTCGCGTTCCACAGGACGTAGACCCGATCCTGGGCGTCCACCCCGATCGCCATCTGCGCTCCCCAGTAATCCCACCCACCGCAATCGCACGGTGGTGGCGCCTGCGACTGGTCGACGAACGACGTGGTCCACGTCGCCCCGCCATCGGCCGTCTTCGTGACGTACAGGTTGATGGTGCCCTTCGCCTGACCCGGGTTGTTCACGCCGTTCCACGCGAAGTAGGCGGCCCCCGTAGAGTCGATCGCGGCCCCGGAGGGCAGGGAAACGCCGAACTTGCTGTTCGTGTTGTGGATAGGCTGAACCACATTCCAGGTCTCGCCGCGGTCGTGGGAGAACGAGGCGAAGATCTTCTGCTGGCTGTGGTAGACGAGGTAGACATCGCCGTCCCGGGCGGCGAGCGCGATCTTGTCGAGCCCACGCTCGATCTCCTCCACCAGGACCGGCTCGAACGTCTGACCGAAGTCGTCGGAACGGGCGACGAACATGCTCGACTTGTCGCCCTCCATGTAGGCGGCGTAAACGGTTCTCCCATCGGCTGCATCGACCACGATCTGGGGATCATCCTGCCGGGTCTCGGACGGCGCGAGGGCATGCGGCGCCGCCCACGTCTTTCCGTTGTCGTTCGAGATCTGGATCACCATGTGCGGGCTCGGGCACTCCGGACAGGACGGGTCGATCTCACCCGATGATCCGCCGCCGAAACCGACGTAGTGGGTCCATAGCGCGTACACGTGCCCGTAGCGGTCCGCCGCGATCGAGGGCTCCCAATCGTCTCCGGCCGCGAACCCGAGTCGGACCGGACTGGTGAACGTGCCGGGCGGGGCCGCCCAAACGGCGGAAGCGCCAATTAGAAGAGCCGTGCAAGCGGCCAGCACGATCCGGGCGATCCGGGTTCGATTGCGCATCAGTCTCCTCCGTCCGGCAGCCTACGCTCAAGGAAAGCGCGCGGACAAGGGCCCGCGCCCGCGCAGACACGTTTCAGCGGTGCCGTCGCGCACCACACCTGCCTAGGAAGCCGCGGCGGGCACCTCGTGGTGGAGGCGGCAGCGAGCCTCGTACTTCTCGTCGCCCATGCCCCCCACCATGATCAAGGGTGAGTCCACGGGCGCCGGCAACCCGTCGATCAGCCGCTGGGTCCGCGTCGCCGGCTCCCCGCACACCATGCAGATGGCGGTTAGCTTGGTGACCTGATCGGCCAGCGCCATCAGGCGCGGCATCGGTCCGAACGGGTTCCCTCGGTAGTCCTGGTCCAACCCTGTGACCAGCACCTGCTTGCCGGCATCGGCCAGGCGCTCGACCACCTCCGGCAGGCCGTCATCCCAGAACTGGCCTTCCTCGACCGCCACGATGTCGGCGTTCCCCACCACGGCCTCGATCTCAGCCGACATGTCCACGGTGACGGCCATGTGCTGCGCCCCCGACCGCGAGATCACCGACTGCTCCGCGGTCCGGGTGTCGACCCGCGGCTTGACGAGCACCACCTGGCGCCCGGCAATCGCGAACCGGCGCAGAAGCCGGAGCATCTCGTCGGTCTTGCCGCAGAACATGCAGCCGCAGATGACGTGGACCCAGCCCGAGGTGTAGAACATCACGGTCCGGCCGCCGGAGCGACTCAGTCGCCGACGACGGCGAGCCCCTCTTCGGGGAGGCCCAGGTGGTCCGCCAGGGCGGTCCGCATCACGTCGGCCGGCGCGTCCTCCCCGGTCCACAGCTGGAAGGCGGCGGCCTGCGCCACCAGGAACGAGCCCTGGCCGTTGGCCACGGTCCCGCCCCGCGCCGCCGCGTCCCGCATGAAGGGCGTCTCCGCCCGGTTCAGCACCAGGTCCAGGACGTACAGCTCGTCCGGCAGGAGGGCGGCCGAGATGGGGCTCTCGTCGGTATCGGCTCCAACCCCGGAGGCGTTCACCAATAGCCGGGCCTTGCTGAGCTCGGCCTCGATGATCGTCTCGTGCCACGGCAATGCCCGCAGGTCCGTCTCGCGCGCCGCACGGTCGAAGTGGGCGACCAGCGCCTCGGCCCGGTGCAGGTGGCGGTTGAAGACGGCAATCCGTCTAAACCCGCTCTCCAGCAGGACCGATACCACCGCCCGGGCACCACCCCCGGCACCCAGCAGCACCGCCTGGCGCGGCCACCGGGCGGTGCCCTCGGGCAGGATGGACTCCAGGCCGGCGCGCACGCCGGCCACATCGGTGTTGTACCCGTGCAGGCGTCCGTCCTGGTTGACCGCCACGTTGACCGCGCCGCTGGCACGGGCTTCGTCGGACAACAGACCGATGAGCGAGGCGGCCTTCTCCTTGTGCGGGGAGCCGATCATGGCCCCCATCACGTCGGGATGGACGACTTCGCCCAGCGCTTCGCTGAGCTGGTGCGGCTTCCGCTCCCAGCGCTCGATCTCCACCTCACGACCGGCAGCCTGCAGCGCTGCCCGCTGGACCGCTTCGGCCGGGCTGGCAGGTACGGGATAACCGATGATGAGTAGGCGCGTCACAGGTCTATGTCTCGATTGCGGGGCGGTTGGCGGCCGTTCGCGAGGCGTGTACGGACCGGCCGTCGGAGGTCGGGTCCAGAGGAGCTGATGCTATCATCGGCGCCGCTTCCGGAGAGGTCGCATAGTGGCCTAGTGCGGCGGTTTGCTAAACCGTTGAAGGGGATTTCCTCTTCCGAGGGTTCGAATCCCTCCCTCTCCGCCAGCTTGCGCCGGGTGCCCGTAGCTCAGCGGATAGAGCGTTAGGTTGCGGACCTAAAGGTCGGAGGTTCGAGTCCTCTCGGGCACGCCAATCCAGCCCTTACGCGGCTCACCCGCTCGGGCAGCGCCAACGCCAGGCCGTGAGCGTACGCCTCGGGCGTCAGCTTGACCTCCGCGAAGTCAAGCCCTCGGACCTCGATCCGCTCGTAAGATCCGATCCGAGGCCCAAAGAGACCGTCAGGCAGCGAGCGGACTCAGTTCCGACAACGCGACCTCGTAGCGCTCCACCGAAACGACGGATTCGCCGGCCGCCTCGGCACTTTGGGTGCGCAGCCGGTTGGCGGCCTCCTCGCTGGCCCGCATCGTCTCCTCATCCTGCCAGAGGGTGATGGTGATGCTCTTGCCGGTGGCCCGATCGATCAGGCTCAGCACCCCCTGAAATCCGGCGAGCTGGCCGGCGGCCGGCACGATCTGCTCGATCGCCTGTCTGGTTGATTCGTCGAGATGCTCCGGTGAGGCCTGGAATGTGCTAACCCGTGCGAACATCCGATTTGTCCTTTCCCTGGAGGTGATCAGACCGAGACACTCTCCTGAAATCGCCCGACGCCAAAGGCAAGAACACCGGCTACGGTGAGACCAAGAGCGGCGACCGCAAGACCAAAGAGCAGAGAGATGAGTCCGCGCCGATCCGTGTCAGGGTCATGTCAGACCTCTCTGGGTCCGCTCGGAGTCAAGAAACTCCAAGAGCCCTGCATTGAACGCTGCCGAGTTCTGCAGATGCATCAGGTGGGTCGCGGCGGGCACGTCAAGGCGACGAGCGTTGGGCAGAAGCGACGCCAGCAAACCGGCAAGCCGTCGCAGAGCCGCCGGGCTGTCGGACCCGGTGACGACGAGCGCCGGGCGCCGAACGGACCGGATCTGCGACTCGGTAATCGATTCGAAACCGCCGTCCGCAAGGAACTGGCCGACGTGGGTCGACGCGTTCGCTCGCATATGTGCGCGGACGTCGCCCGGCAGCTTCTCGTAGGCCGCTTCGCCGATCACGCCGCGCGCGAAGCGTGCGAGGCTGCCCCCAACGTCTGGTTCGGCGCCCTCCTCACCGCTCTCAATGTCTCCGGCCTTGACGGCTGCCGTCACCGGGACGAGCGTTCGCGCGCCAAACCCCAACACCGCCAGCGCGACGAGGGGATGCCGCGGAATCGCTTTGAGTGCGTTGATCGGAGATGGCGGATTGCCCATGATCAGCGGGACCAGCGGCGGCTCTTCGAGCACCAGACTGCGCACCGAGTCTGGCTCTCGGATGGCCGCCATCAGGCAGATGAAGGCGCCCCACGAGTTGCCGACCAGGTGTGCGGGGCGTGCGTCCGTCGCCCGCAGGAACGCGAGCAGGTCGTCGACGTGCGGCCTCATCGTGTCCCGCTCGCCGGCCGGCAGATCCTCGTTCGGCCACGCGTAGCGGCGGCTGTAGGCGATCGCTCGGTGACCGCTCCCGATCACCGGCAACTGCGCATCCCAGATCGTTAGGTCCGAGATGCCGCCGTGGACGAACACCACCGGATCGCCCGCGCCGACCTCGCGGTACACCAGCCTGGCCCCGTCGACGCTCGCCCCCCGGACGTCGACTGGAACGTTCAGCCCACGGCTCGTGGCGGCGGCCCCCGTTGGCTCGCTGCCTAGCGGCGTCTTCTCGGTGAACCTGACGTCAACCACGGCATTTTCCTGACCGTGCACCTTGTTTGGGGTGCCGTCCTGTCAGGATGCTCGGTCGGCACGCCCCGGCGCATCGGTAGAGCTACTGATTCTTTGTTCCGCTCCCGGATGCCCCGCGAGTGGAACCTCAAGCGATCAGGTCGTGCCGCATGGCGAACATCGCGGCGCCGGCCCGGGTCGACAGCCCGATCTTGGTGTAGATGTGCTGCACGTGACTCTCCGCGGTCCGCGGCGAGATGAACAGCCGGCTCGCGATGTCGCGGTTCGACAGCCCCTGCGCGACCAGGCGCAGCACCTCGACCTCCCGCTCGCTGAGCCCGCTCGGCGCCGCACGACGACTGCGGAGCCGCTGCCCGCCAACCTCGAGGACGGCGCCTGCCGCCTCGCGATCAAGCCCACCCCGCAGGCACGCCGCGTCGACCTCGGCTGCCGCCGCGTCGGCGGACAGGGCCGGCCGATGCGCCCGTTCCTGGGTCATGGCCTGGTACGCATCCGCGACCGCCAGGATCCGAGCAGACATCGGAATCGCCGCTCCTGATGCCTGCCGGTAGTAGCCGCTGCCGTCCTGCCGTTCGTGGTGCATCCCGGCCAGAGCGGCGAGCGGTGCCAAGGCGTCGGATCGGGCCAGGATCCGTTCGGTGTGGTACGGATGCAGGCGCACCCGCTCCCACTCGACGGGGGTGAGGCGGCCACGCTTCTCCCAGATCCCGTCGGGCACGCTCAACCGTCCCAGATCGTGCAGCCAGCCGGCGCGTCTGAGAGCCGTCACCTCGACTTCCCCAAGGCCGAGCGTTCGTCCCGCGCCGGCGGCGAGCTGGGCGACCGCAGCCGAGTGACCGTGCGTGAAACGCGATTTGAGATCGATCATGTCGGCAAAGGCGCGAGCCACCCCGTCGACGCCGCCTTGCGAGACGCGGCGATGCGGCTCAGGTTCCGTGGCCAGGATCGCCGGCAGCACGTCGATCGCAGTGACCTCGGCGAGCAGCGCCGGGCCGTGTTGGGCGAAGGCCGCGGCGACGGCCGGGTCCAACATGCCACCCGAGCGCGCGCGGATGACCGCCACGGCCGCCTCGGTTCCCGCGACCTGATCGAGCGCCACGGCCAAGGTGGCGACCTGCGCGAAGCGGGCCGGCAGCGCGATGTCTTCGCCGGCCAGCTTCCGCGGGACGCCCTTTCCGTCCCAGCGCTCGAAGCTCTGATAGAGCCCCAGGGCCACTGCGTCGTGCATTCCCAGCCGCCTGGCCATCTCGGCGCCGACCTCGCACGTGGCGTGGAGCGCCAGATCGCCCCACGGGCCGAACGAGCCGAGCAGCACGCGCGGTCGGCGCGCGGGCGGGACCAGCCGCAGGATGCCGACCATCAGGCGCAGCGCCTCGCGCGGGGAGTTGAAATCGGTCCGGAAAGCCAAGGGCCGTGTAGCGAGCTCGTCCCCGCCGATGTGGGCGGCCTCCTCGTGGGCGCTGGCCGTGCAGCCGACGTGACGCAGCAGGGTGGTGTAGAAGACATGTGACGCGTCTTCTTCCGATAGCCCCATCCGACGGGCCAGGCCGGTGCCAAGAAAGCACGCGCGCATGGCGTCCTCCGCTGGCTGACCCATGCCGAGGTCGGTGACCAAGGAAAGGGGCGCCAGGAGGTCCACCAGGCGAACGGGATGCGGATCCGACATCGTGCGAGGCATCGTAGGCGCCCGACGCTGGCAACGGGACCCGGGCTCGAGGACAGGCTTCTCAAGCGGCCGCTCTGTCAGGCGTTCGCGTCGCTCATCGCGTGCCAGGCGCTTTCCGGCCTAACGTCGGCGGCCGAGTCCCCGATCACGAGATCCAGTGGGGCATCATGGGCGGTGCACTAGAGCGGTGACCGGGTTTGAACGGTACCTGCGATCCACCGTCAATTGGCGCCCGGACCATGGAGGGCAGCATGGACCAGATGGAGGTCGGCGGGCTCCGCATCGCCTATCGGCGAGCCGGCACCGGCCCACCGCTTGTCCTGCTCCACGGCGGGCCTCTCGATAGCCGGGAGTGGCGCCACCAGCTTGATGGACTCGCCGACGACTTCACGGTGGTTGCCTGGGACATGCCGGGATGCGGTGGGTCAGACGATCCGCCCGAGCACTTCCGCACCCGCGACTACGCCGACTGTCTCGCCGCCTTCATCGAGGGACTCGGGCTCGTGTGGCCGCACGTGCTCGGCCTGTCCTTCGGCAGCGGGCTTGCATTGGAGCTCTACCGCTGGCATCCAACAACCCCGAGGACGCTGATCCTCGCCTCGGCCTATGCCGGATGGGCGGGTTCCCTTCCGCCAGAAGTTGCCGAGCAACGTAAGCAGGGAATGTTGCGACGGATCGAGCTGTCGCCTGAGGAGTTCGCGGGCGAATTCCTCCCCAGCTTGCTCACGGACTCGGCGCCGGCAGAGCTTGTCGACGAAGTCAGGGCAATCCTGTCCGACTTCCATCCGGCCGGGCAGCGGGCGCTCTTGAGCTCCGGGTTTGCCGAGCACGATGTCCGCGACGTACTTCCCCGCATCGACGTGCCGACGCTCCTGCTGTACGGCGACAGGGATGTGCGTTCACCACTGAGTGTGGCCGAGGACATGCACGCCCGAATCCCGCGGTCGAGGCTGGTGTTTCTGCCGGGTGTGGGTCACATGGGCGACATGGAGGCTCCGGAGCGCTTCAACGCCGAGGTCCGCGGATTCCTGAAGTCGCTGCAGGATTGAGACTCGGTGGCCTCGAGACCAGAAGGACTCCCACGCACGCTGCCGGCCCTGGCCGCGGCCGTTCCCGTCACCATCATCTTCATCGCCGTGCTGAGCATCGTCCTGACCGCGGCGGGACCCCAGGGACTCGGGCTTTCGGCGGCGCAGACCAGTAGCTGGATCGTCGTGATCTATGGGCTGCCCGCCCTCCCGAGTGTCGTGCTCGCGGTCCGCTATCGCCAGAGCGCCTGGTGGGTGGAGTCGACAGGATCGAGGGGAACGACGCGGCCGCCGAGAAGCGGTTCCGCTCAAGCCTCACCGCCGCCCAGCGTCATGACCTCACGGGACTGGCGGCTTCGGGCATGTACGCCTTCGCGGACCTCGCCTTGTTTCGCGGACAGCACGAGCGGGCGATCCGTCTGGCAGGGGCTTCCGACGCCCTTCGAGAACGCGCGGGAGAGGCGTCACCGCTCGAGATCCAAATGGTGGGCGACGTCCGGGGAGCCGCAAGCTCCTTCCTGGATGATGCCACCGCCGAGCGTATGTACCAGGAAGGACATGGGATGGAGGTCGACCGCGCGGTGGCGTATGCCCTGCAGGAGGCGGGGACCTGATCTCGTGGCCGGGCGCAGGTAGCACGTCGCGTCCCTGGGACTTGACCTCCTTACGCCGATTCCGGAGCAACCTTCTCCCATTGGTCGCGGCCTGCGATCGGGATACGGATCGCCGGAGCGACGCTGAAACGCGGGTCCGTCCCGGTCGGACCGGCGATCTCTATGTCGGCGATCCTGCTGCCGCCGCCGCCACGTGAGCATCAGACTCCTCTGACGGACGGCCCCCTTCGAGCAGGTCATCGCGCTCGGACGCGCCTGCCCCTGGTGACCGGTGAGCGGCGGCACTGCCGGCATGCCCGGAGGGACGAGCTCCCGAAGGCGGTGCTCGCTCTGTCGTCGATCCGGCTTGATCGCCGGGCGGTAGCCTGCGGTCTGACCGACAGTCGTGGAACTGATGCCGGCGTCGCGGTCGACGCCTAATGACGACCTCGACCGCCACCTCTTGCCGCTGCGCAGCATCTCGTGAGCTACGCACGTCGCGACGGCGGCGCTGCCGACGGGCGGGGCTCCGGCCGGCTGGGACGTCAGCCGCTTGCAAGGGTCGGCAACGTTCGGCGCGGGAGTCGTGGGTCCAGATCAAAATAGAACGTCCATACGAACGGTGCAGCTACGCGATGTCCTCACCTGCGGCTGACTCCCACTCGCCTCGTGCGTGAATCGGTACAAGGACCGACTTCGCGTGTCTCAGTCCTCTCGGGCACGCCACTCAGTTAGTGATCGCGATTCAGTTACTGATCGCGCCGACCATGACCGGCTCTCCGGTGGGCGCGTCGACCCGCTCCGCCTCGACGGTCACCGCGAACAGCGCGAAGCCGGACAGGTCCTGCTCCAGTGCGACCACCACCAGCCCGGGATCGGCGACCGCGATGGTCCCCACCGCCAGCGGTGTGCCGGCGGCGTCCAGGAGCCACAACTCGTAGATGTCGCCACCCGGCAGCCGATCGAGTCCCGCCACCAGGAAAGTGGCCCCCGGCCCCTCGCTGTCGATCACGTAACCGCTGCCGGCGGGTCCGCTCACCGCGTAGGCCGGCTGGCCCCCGAGCACGACGTCGGCGATTGCGGCCAGCGCGGCATCCTGGACCGCCATCTGCTGCCGCAGGCCGATGTTCCATCCGCCCAGCGCGATGATCACGACTGCGGCTGTGCCCGCCAGGCCACGCCAGAGGCCGGCCGACGACCAGTCAAGCCATGGCCGACGGACGGGCGGAATTGAATCCCGGGCCGGCGCGGCGGCAGCCGCGTGATCCTGAGGCGTGGCCGCGACGCTGGCCATGACCCGCGTGCGGAGGGCAGGGTCGGGCGTCCTCTTCTCGAGCGCCAGCGCCAGGACCGCGTCCGACCCAAGGAGCTCGCGGAGCTCAGCGTGCGGCTGGTCGCATGTCGCCACGTGCTGCGTGACGGCCCGATACTCGTCCGGATCCAGCGCTCCGAGCGCGGTGGCACCGGCCAGTTCGTCGGCCCGCGCGCAGTCCAAGGCATCTGACTCGGAGCTGCTCATGGCTCACGTCCTTCCGCATCACGCCCGACGGGGACTGCCACCGGCTGTGCCTCGACTGGCACACGCAGCGCGTCCCGCAGCTTGGCCAGCCCCAGCCGCAGGCGGCCGCTCGCCGTTCCCTCTGGCACACCGGTCAGCCGCGCGATCTCGCGGTAGGTGCGGCCGCCGAAATAGGCCAGCTCGATCGCTTCCCGCTGCTCGGCCGGCAGGGTGGCCAGCACGACCCGCAGCTCGATAGCCGAGATGCGAGCGATCGCCAGCTCCCAGGTGGGATTCGGGCCGGTCTGGAGCAGAGACTGCTCATCGGCGGCGCCGAGCTCCATCGTCGGTCGCGCGCCACGGACGCGATCGATGGCGCGATTGCGGACCGCCGTCAGCAGCCAGCCGCGCAGGCTGCCACGCGACGGGTCGAAGCGGTCGATGTGCTGCCAGATCGCGACGAACGCGTCGTGGACCACGTCCTCGGCGGTGAATCGGTCCGTCACCACCCGCAGAGCCAACGCGAGCGCCAGCGAAGCGTATCGGTCATAGAGCTCGCCCAGCGCCTCGCGGTCGCCGGCGCGGATCCGCTCCGCCAGGAGCGTGTCATCAATGGGTGCGTCGGAATTGCTCAACCAGGATCTCCCTGCCGGGACGACATCGAACACCGCAACCGAAAGGCGGGTCCTGCCGCGCGGATCGGTCCGATGAGGATACTGAAGCGGTCGGCGTCGGGCACTAGGCACGCCATCGCCGGTCGCCGGATGCGAAGCCGAGCCGATGCGCAACACGTCAGTTCATAGGCTCCCGATGGCGCCGATGGTGGCCGCAGCGCCGGCCACCATGATGACGGCCGCGGAGGCCAGCGGGACCGCGTTGGCGATTCGACGAACGCTGGGACTGCCAGCCAGGCGAGGCGAATCAGCCAGACCGTTGCGGGCAAGGCTCGTGGCGCCCGCAAGCCCGGCCAGCACCACCGCCATGCCCAGCCCGAAGGCGCCGATCAGCGCCATGCCCTCGACCACACGCCCCGTGGTCACGGCCACAAGGAGGACGATCAGGGCCGATGTGCTTGGCACGAGCCCGCCCGCCAGGCCCAGGGTCACGACTTCGCGGAGCGGGGGATGGCCGTGATCGACCGTGTCCGATCCAGAAGTGGCATGGTCATGCCTATGGCCGGAGTCGTGGCCGTGATCGTGGCCGCGCGAGCGCCGACCCAGCGCCCGACGGGCCGTGGTCGCGCCGAGGAGGATGACGAGGATCCCGGAAGCCATGGACAGCCAGGCCACTACCCGATCGGGCACAAGTAGCTCACTGGCCGACAGGACAATGGCGCCAAGGACGAAGACGCCCATGGTGTGCGACACCGCCACGGTGAGCCCCAGCGCGCCCGCCCGCCGCAGCGTGCCGCGCGACCCGACCAGGTAGGCCGCGATAAGCGCCTTCCCGTGGCCCGGCGAGAGGGCATGGGCGGCGCCCAGGGCTGCGGCCAGGCCGAGGGCCAGTAGCCAGGCCATGGGAGTGTCGGTACCGCCCAGCAGATCGGCCAGCGGGTCGGCCGGGGCGGTGCCGGTGGGAGCCGTGGCCGTCCCGGCGCCGCCGGACGTTGCAGCGTTGAGCCCTGAGGTGTCGGGCCGGAACGTGGCATGAACGACGCGGACATCGACAGGGCTCTGCAACAGGTCATCCGGGTAGGCACTCAGCAGCTCGGACGGGCTCACCGCCGGGGCATCCGAGGTGGCCAGCACGACGCCTGCGCCGGCCATGATGGTGATCTCGCGCCAGCCGCGCCGACCGTCGTCCGCGGTATCGGTCACCGACAGGGTCTGTACCTCGGCCGTTGGCATGAGCGGCGCGGCGAGTCGGCATTCCAGGCGTAGGGTCTCCAGGCCACCCACGCCGGGCGGGAATGTCAGCTTCGGCGAATCACGGGCCGCCAACGGCACCAGCAGATCGTCAACGGCGACCTGCAGTGCCGTCGCCGCGGCGTCGCATGCCCCGGAGGCCCAGCGCGCCCGCTCGGTCTCCGACTGCCGTCCATCGGTATCGACATCCATGTCCAACAGCGCCGCGTACGCGGGGATCTCGGCCAGGTCGAGCACGTACGTCATGTGCAGCTCCTCGGGAAGGACGGTCACCGCTACGGCCCGGTTGGCCGTTGCGTTGCCCAGCGGATGGGCCGCAGCCGGCGAGGCAATAGCAAGGAGTGCGCCGGCCAACAGTGCGGTCGGTAGGACCCGGCGCCGGTTCATTGCCTTCGGTCACCCAGGGAGGCGAGGGCTGTTTCCGCAATCGGGACCTGGAGCGGCGGCAGGTACGCCGCTCCCGCCAGCGCCTGGGTCAGCAGGCTCCGCGCCATTCCGGTCTCGCCGCGGGCGGCCGCGATCATGCCCGCGTGGTACGCCAATCGGGGATCGGGGGTACCGAGCGCCAGCGCACGGTCGGCTGCCGTGGCCGCCTCGTCCAGCCGGCCGCCCTTGTACAGCGCCCAGGCCAGCGCGTCCCACGCGTAGATGTCCTGCCGCAACTCCAGCTCCGACTCCGCAAGAGAGATGGCGGCCTCGACCCCTCGATCATGGTCGGCGGCGAAGAGGACCAGCTGGCGGTCGTAGACCGCGCCGGTGGCCCGCGCGACTTCGCCGATGCGTTCGACCAGGGCGTATTCACGTTCCGCCGCCTCCAGGTCTCCGGCGAGGACGTACAGATCGCCCAGTGTGGCCACCGCCTCTGGCGTCGGTAGGCGGGTGGTAGCCGCCTCGAGCAGGGCGATTGCCTCGGCGCGACGGCCCTGTCCCTCCCGAGTCAGCGCCAGCCCGATCGTGGCGGCGGGATATCCGGGCAGGGACTCCAGGGCCGATTGGTAGGCGGCCGATGCGGCCGCCAGCTCGCCGGTGGCGCGGTGGAGGTCCCCGAGCTGATAGCGGTAGAACGCCGCTTCATCGCCGAAGCCGTTGGCCTCCGCGTCGTCGATGGCACGACCCACCAGCAGGAAGGCAGCGGAAATGTCTGCCTCCAGGAAGGCGAGCCGGGCGAGTCGGCTCCAGACGGGACCTGACGGGGCAAGGATGGCGAGCCGGTCATACCGCTGGCGAGCCCCGAGCAGGTCGCCCGTCTCGACACGAGCGTCGCCGGCCACGGCCAGCGCGGTCAGGTCGTCAGCGGCGCCGGCCAGAACGTCGTCCGCAAGTGACGCCGCTCGCGAAAATTCGTGGAGCGAGAATGCGACCTGGGCCTGGCGCGGCACGACCAGCATCGGGTCGGGGGCTCTTTCCGCGGCCTGGCCCAATACAGCCTGTGCGCGCTGCAGGTCGGCGAGGTCGGCAGTCGCCCGCGCCCGATCCAGGTAGGCGTCGGCGAGGTGCATTGCGCTGAGGTAGTCACGCGGATCGGCGGCCACGCGTGGCTCCCAGAACGCGACCCGCTCATCGGGCGACGCGAGGCCGGTGGCGGCGGAGATCGGAGTTTGCTCGCCCGCCACAACGGGCGGCACGGGGGCATCCGCGAGAAGCGCGTCAGGAGGGCCATCTGCGCCGGACAGCACCGCCGGCGCAAGCCGCGTGCCGGACACGACGACTAATGCCGTCAAAACGACGCCTACCCACCGCGCCTGGCGGCGCGGCGAGAGAGCGAGAGTGAATTCGCGAATCGTCATGAGGTGGTGTCCCCGGGCCGGCCGCGGCGGGCGGCCCGGGCGGGGGGGCGATGGGTTTGGGTTTGCCGTCCCGAGGTACGGGAACGCCCCGGACGGCGTGTTGTCCTCGGGGACGCAGTCGCTGGTGAGGGCGCCCATCGACACGGCGCTGTACGCGACGTTGATGACGTCGTCGTTCAGCCCACGGCCATTCAACACAATGAAGTTGGCCGGGTCGTCGGTGTCGTAGGTGAGCACGTCAGGCGTCAGCGCAGCAGCGATGGCTGCCCCGTAGGCCGCCTCGTCGACGGCCCCTCCATACGCACCGAGCTGCTCGGCGGCGCCGACAATGGCCGAGACCAGGAACGAAATGTTCCCGCCCACCAGCGCCGGATCCCCGGACGGGTTGGCGCGGTTGTAGGCCTCCTTGGTTGGGTCGCTGTGGTTGAAGACGGTGTTGATCGTGGGCAGGCCCATGCGCTCGACTTGCGTCAGAACGCCGCCTTCGACGATGGCCGTCTCGCCCCACACACTGATGACTCCGCTGATGTTGTTGCCGTCGAGAGCCCAGTCGGGGACCTCGAGGACAATGGCGGTGGCGTCAAAGCCGGCGAAGAAGTTGGGTGCTGGATTGCTGGAGCAGATATTGGCCAGCGCGCCAGCCAGCTCGGCGCCGGTCAGCACTCCATCTCCCAGAGCTGTCAGAGCCGCGGCCTTGAAGGCGGAGAACCCAACCAGGTCGAAGTAGAACGGGTCGTCGGCCAGTCCGGCCCACGCCATCCCGCCGCCCGCGACGCTGAGCGTCTGCCCCGTGCTGCCCTTGGCGACGACCTTTCCGCCGGCACCACTGACAGGGTTGGCCGCACCGTCGGCGCGCTGGACGTGGATCTGCTGCGATCCATCGCCCCGGACATCGCCGAACTTGATACGGTAGGCGACGTCCTCGATGGCATCGCCGGTGTTGTCGATCTTGAACTCATACAGGGCGCCGGACCGGAACGTCGTGGGCGATGAGAATTCCGCATTCACGTTGGTGGTCATGACCAGGACCGTGTTGGCCGGGTTCGCACCCTCGAAGACGTAGACGTCGTTGATGTCGATGCGATGGTCGCTCTTGACCGTCGGTGCATCGAGGTGGTCCGCGGCGCCGACGCGCAGAGCCGCCGATCCAACCACCATGGCCAGACCGAGCAGCGCCAGCACGAACAGCGTGACGCCACGGTTGAGAATTGCAGTACGCATGGGTAGAAATCCCTTTCGGAGCGTGCCGGTCGTTGAGCTGGGCGCCGGGCGCGGCACGCCGCACGGAACCGCGATGGCAGGTGGCGACTGACTGATAGGCGGTCCCTCCGGGGCGCCGGGATGGCTGCGGCCGCGACGTGCGCGGCGATCTGGAGGGAGTACGGGGCCCGGGCCCCGTTGCATCACTGGGTCAGCGCACTACCAACTAGCGTTCGCCGTTACCGGGCTCCCCGCTCTCCCTCGCCGCCCGCGCAAGGTCGGAGAGGCTGCCCAGGCCCATCGCGAGCATCGCCGCCACACCCGCCAGCGCCACCGGTATCAACGTGATGGCGTGGACCACGATCGCGAGGCTGAGTGCGGCAGGTGCCGCCAGGCCCACGGCGCGCGCGGCAGCAGATGCGGCGAGCTCGAAGGTGCCGATGGAGCCTGGCGCTGATGGAATGGACGTCCCGAGAGCCCCGACCCCGATGATGAGCAGCGCGGCGGCGAGGCTCAGGTCGGATCCAAGGCTCAGGGCCGCGAGCCAGCACACGGTCGTGTCCACGAGCCAGATCACGCCGGTGAGGCCAGCTGCCTCCGCAATCGGGCGCCGCTGGGACCGCCCGCCGAATCCCTGGGCGACCTGGTCCAGCCTGGTGAGGATCATCCTCGCGGCAGCGAACCGGCCATGGTCGGCCACTCGGTGGAGGAAGCGCAGCACCGGCCGCAGGCCCCCCAGCGTCAGCGCACCGATGATGAGGAATCCGCCGGCTGCTGCGACCCCGGTGAGCTGGATGACCCACGACGGAGCGCCGACGGCCAATGACGCGAGGAACGCCATCATGGCGAGGACCGCGACGTCCAGGATTCGCTCGAGGAGAGCGGTCCCCAGGACCTCGAACGCATGCAGGCCCTCGCGGCGGGCCAGCAGGTAGGCGCGGATCGGCTCTCCGAGGCGAGCCGGCAGAACCGCGTTCGCGAGGTACCCGATCAGGACGACCGGCGTGATGCGGCGCACCGGCACCGCACGATTGGCGGCCGGGACCAGAAGGCGTTGCCAGCGCATGGCCCGCAGGGCGATACCGGCTGCAACCAGTCCAAGGCAAGGCGCCAGGACCGGTAGGTTCGTATCACCAAGCGCCTCGGCGGTCTGCCCGATGTCGACCGTCTGCAGGACGATCACGATCGCCCCGGCGCTGATCAATGGCCCCAGCAGACCGACGGCGAGGCGTCTCCAGCGAGGGCGAGATCGACTGGCTATGAGGCACCGCGCATTCCCGAGAGCATACGGACCCGGCCCCCTGATCATCTCCAAGTCGGCGCCGCTACCATGCTCCGGTGAACGACTCGGTCCCGATCCGCGTCGCTGGAGTGCTGGCCGATGCGGCCGCTGAGCCCCGCGTCGAGGCGCCGGCATGATCTACGTCGTCGTCCCGGCCTACAACGAAGAAGGGACCATCCGGCCGACGCTCGTGGCAGTGGAAACGGCCATGCGCGGGCGCTCCGATCGCTATCTGGTAGTGGTGGTGGACGACGGCAGCACCGATGACACGGTTGTGGAGGCCGAGGCCGCCGTCACCGAGACGCATGGCGCCCTACCCCTGCACGTTCTCCGCCATGACACCAACCGCGGGCTGGGCGCCGGCATCCGAACGGGCATCTACTGGGTGCTCGACCAGGCGGACCCCGAGGACGTCCTCGTCATGCTCGATGGCGACAACACGCATCCACCGCGGCTGATCCCGAGCATGCTCGATCGCCTGGCACAGGGCTACGACCTGGTGATCGCGTCACGGTATCGACGCGGGTCTCGCGTGCATGGCGTGCCCGGATACCGACGAGTGCTGTCTGACGTTGGCCGGCTGGTCTTCCAGCTCACCTTCCCGATCCGAGGCGTGCGCGACTACACCTGCCAGTTCCGGGCCTACCGGATCCCCCCGCTCCAGCGCGCGCGCCTGGTGTACGGCGAGCAGCTTTGTACGGCTCGCGGATTCGAGGCCGTCGTCGACCTGCTGCTCCGCCTTCGCCAGGTGGGGATCCGCGCCAGCGAGATTCCGCTCGAGCTCGACTACAGCGGTCGGGTCGGCTCGAGCAAGATGCGTGTACTGCACACGATCCGCAGCACGCTGGCGCTGCTGGGGCGCCGGTTTGTGGAGCGCTTCACAACGTACTCCGAGAAGCGCATTCGACGGCGGCTGGCCGGGATCGGGTCGTCCGAAATGGTGAAGCGACCATGAAGTTGGCGATCGTGGTCGGAACACGACCCGAGATCATCAAGCTGGCCCCGGTCATCCGCGCCTGTCTGGCGCGGGACGTGCCGTTCGTGGTGCTGCACACCGGCCAGCACTACTCGTTTGAACTCGACGGCGTCTTCTTCGAGCAGCTCGAACTGCCGCGACCGACGCACAACCTCGGCGTGGGCTCTGGCTCGCACCTGGCCCAGATCAGCTCCATCATCAGGGCCATCGAGAGCGTGCTCGTCGACGAACACCCAGACGAGGTGCTGGTCGAGGGGGATACGAACTCCGTCCTGGCAGCCGGACTGGCGTCCAACAAGCTGGGGCTTCGGGTCGGCCACGTCGAGGCCGGATTGCGTTCGTATGACCGGTCCATGCCCGAGGAGATCAACCGCATCTTGGTCGACCACCTGGCCGAGGACCTCTTCGCCCCCACGCAGCATGCCCGCGACATCCTGCTGGGGGAGGGCATCGAGCCAGCGCGCGTGCATGTCACCGGCAACACCGCGGTCGACGAGGTGCTCTATCGGCGTGGTCGTGTCGATCCCGAACCGGTGCTGGCGATGTTCGGCGTCCAGCCGTCACAGTACGCCGTCGCGACGGTGCATCGGGCGGAGAACGTGGGCGACCCCGGACGGCTGCGCGGGATCTTCGCAGGCCTCGAACGGGTCGCCTCGGCGCTGGACATCCCCGCGCTGGTAGCCCTCCACCCGCGGACCAGCCAGCGCCTGTCCGAGCTGAGCATTGCCGTCGACCCGTCTGTCCGCATGCTCCCCTCGCTGGGCTACCACGAGTTCCTGGCCCTCCACGCCAGTGCCGGGCTGATGCTGACCGATTCGGGCGGGCTGCAGGAGGAGGCGTGCACCTTGCGAGTGCCCTGCGTCACTCTCCGTGACAATACCGAGCGCCCCGAGTCGATCGAGGTCGGAGCCAACCGGCTGGTGGGCGCCGATCCGGACCGGATTCTTGACGGCGCGCTGGCCATGCATACCGCCCCCCGGAGCTGGGTCAACCCGTTCGGCGACGGGCACGCCGGCGAGCGGATCGTGGACCTGATCCTGGCCCGCGATGGCGCCGCGGAGCGCCCGAAACTGACTTCGTTGGCCCCGAGGGCCTAGATCCAGCACCACCCGTCGGGCGGCAGCCCGGAGCTGGTGATCGCATCTGGCACGGTCATGGCCGGCGCCCCGGGGTGATCGCAATCGGTGAACAGCATGCGGCGCCGCCAGTCGTCGGGGGAGAGAGGAGCTGCCACCAGCAGGGGCCAGTACACCACGAACGCCGCCACGATCACCGCACCCGCGACCGCGGCCAACACCCGCCCCCGCACCGTGCCCCAGGCGCTTGCGGCGATCAGGCCCAGCCCCAGGTACAGGAACGGGATGGTGGGCAGGATGTACCAGATGAGCCCGTTCCAGGTTGCACCGACGGCCAGCCACGGCCCGTAGGTCGCCGCCACCCCCGCCACCACGACCGCCTCTGGCGCAAACGCCCGAGCCCCTCGCCGCAGCCAGGCCACGGTCAACCCGATGGCCGCGACGACTGCCGGCCACCAGGCCGCCGGGTTGCCCAGCGCCATCACCTCGCGGTAGATCCCGTCGCCCTCGAACCAGTACGCGACCGGACGCTTCAGGAGCAGCCACGACCAGGCGGGTGATTCGTATGGATGGTGCCCCTCCAGCCCGAAATAGAAGCGGGCCAGAGCGATCTGATGGTGCGCGACTCCGCGCCAGAACGTGCCCTCTTGCCACGGCAGACCGATGAGCGACCCGGGCACGACCCCGAGGTAGGTGGCCGTGTACACCGCCACCGGCACGAGCCCGAGCAGGATCGCGGTCCGCAGTCCCTCCTCGCCAAACGCCGCCCGGGTCGCGGCGCCCAGGCTCCGGCCATCTCGCCGCGCCGCGATTTCACTGGCCACCACCAGCCCCACCACCGCGAGGGCGGCGAAGGCGCCGCTCCACTTGACCGCCACGGCGGCGCCCAGCGCCACCCCCGCGGCCAGGCGCCATGGCCGCCCCAGCGCCAATCGGGCCAGACCGGAGGCCGGTTTGTCCCGACGACGGTCGCGGTCGAGCACGACGCAGAGCACCGCCGCCAACACGAAGAACGTGAGGAAGCCGTCGAGCATGGCGACTCGCGAATGCACCAGCTGGAGGAAGTCCAGCGCCAGCAGCGCCGCCGCCGCCGCGGCCCCGATGGCGGCTGCGGTTCCACCCACCGGAGTGAGGAGGCGGCGGGCGAGAACGTACAGGAGGGCAACGGACACGATCCCGGTCAGTGCGGTCGCGATCCGCCAGCCGAACTCGGTGTAGCCGAAGACCGCAATCCCGCTGGCGATGAGCCACTGGCCCAGCGGAGGATGAGCGTTGCTGAGCGGCTCGGCGATTCCGCACACGCCAGGCCCGGCGACGAACAGGCATGCGTTCTGGGCGTAGAAGATCTCGTCGAACACAAAACCCGGCGGATAATCCAGGCCGGGCAGTCGCAGGGCGGCGGCGGCGACCACCAGCGTCCCGAGCAACAGGGTGTCGAGTCGGGACCAGCCCACGGCCAGAGCATAGGGCAGGGTGGGGCGGACCGGCCTGCTAGACTCGGCGTCCGGTGAACTACGAGCTGTTCATGGCCGAGGCGATCGCCGAAGCGCGCCGGGGAGCAGACGAGGGCGAGCGCCCCGTTGGTGCGGTGGCCGTCCTTGACGACGCCATGATCGGCCGGGAGCACGACCGTCGCCGGCAGACCCACGATCCCACCGCCCATGCCGTGCTGCGCGCCGTCCAGGCCGCGGCCGGCAAGCTCGAGGGCCACCGCCTGAGCGAGGTGACCATCTTCGCCACCCAGGAGCCATGCGCCATGTGCGTCGGTGCCCTGGTAGAGGCCCGGGTCGAGGTCCTGGTGTTCGCCGTCCGGGACCCGGAACGCGGGTGCGCCGGATCGGTCCTGGACCTGGCCCGCAGCCCGGTCCTGCCGCACCAGATCGCGGTCATCTCCGGTGTCCGGGAGGCCGAAGCTCGGCGCCTGAACGACGAGGCGGCCCTGCCGGCCTGAGCACACCCCTCTGCTAGACTCGCCCGCCGGAGAGGTGTCCGAGTGGTTGATGGTGCCGCTCTCGAAAAGCGGTGTGCGATGAGCACCGTGGGTTCGAATCCCACCCTCTCCGCCACCTGAAGGGCTCCGCCGCCACCTCGCGGAGAGGTCGCCTAGAGGCCTATGGCGCCGCATTGGAAATGCGGTTCGGGGCAACCCGTCGGGGGTTCGAATCCCCCCCTCTCCGCCACCCGTTGAGCGCGATGAGTGGCTCGACCGGCCGGGGGTACGCGGCCTCGAAATCACCAGATGCCAACCACAAGGACCCTAGGTCACGCGGCAGCCCAGCTCCGCAGATGGAGAAGGCGGCAGGAGCACGAATCAGGGCGTCGTCGCCGTCCTAGTTGCCCGAACTCACGCCTAAGGTCGTTCTCATCAGACATTTGGCAACTTCCAGCACTGCCGTCGTTGACCGACCGACCGCGCGCCCGTACCATCCGGCCCGGCCGTGCTTAGGCGGGGAACTAGCGGTGCCCTGTCACCCGCAATCCGCTTCAGCGGGGCTGAAATCCCGGCTGAGGTCGTCGACCTCCGCCTCCCATGACGGCGCCCGACGTTGAGAGTCGGGTCCCACGCAGCGGCGGCCCGTGAACCCCGTCAGGTCCGGAAGGAAGCAGCGGTAAGCGATCCCCGTCGGCGGCAGTGGGACGACCTGGCTGGAGCCGGGTTCCGGCGTGAATGCGGGGCGCGACGCCCGATGCCGGGCGCACGGCCGAATCCCCTTCCCGCGGCTCGGTGTAGGGTTAGCGGGTCATGCTGAAAGGCCCCAAAACCGCTGTGCCAGCCGATCCCAACCTCGATTTGAACGCTCCGGTGGCCGGTCCGCGACGCGCGCTGTACCGTCGCTGGCGGGCCCAGCGCTTCGCCGAGCTGGTCGGCCAGGACCCCATCGTCAACACCCTGCGCCGGGCGGTGGCCACCGATCGGATCGTCCACGCCTACCTCTTCGTCGGGCCCCGCGGCACGGGCAAGACCTCGACCGCCCGCATCCTGGCCAAGGCCATCAACTGCCTCGAGCGCGGTGACGACGGCGAGCCCTGTGATCGGTGCGCGGCCTGCGTGGCCATCCGCGACGGACGCGCGCTGGACGTGATCGAGATCGATGCCGCCTCCCACGGCCTGGTGGAGGACGCCCGCGACCTGGTCATGCGGGCCTCGACCGCGCCCTCCGACCTTCGACGCCGGGTGTACATCATCGACGAGGTCCACATGCTCAGCCCGCACGCGTTCAACGCGCTGCTCAAGCTGATCGAGGAGCCACCCGACCACGTCGTCTTCATCCTGGCCACGACCGATACCCACCGGGTGCCGCCCACCATCATCAGCCGCACCCAGCGCTACGATTTCCGCCGGCTGGCGACCGATGTGATTGCCGCCAAGCTGACCCGCATCACCAGCGCGGAGGGCGTGCAGGCCGATCCGGCCGCCCTGGACCTCATCGCCCGACTGGCCGATGGGGGGATGCGCGACGCCGAGTCGCTGCTCGACCAGGTCATGTCCTATGCCGGCGACCAGGTGGCGGTGGATTCGGTTCGGGATGCCGTCGGGCTGGCCGATGAGGAGGCCATCGCCGGGTTGCTCGACGCCTTCGTGAGTGGCGAGGCCCCCGGCGCGCTGCAGCGGATCGCAGACCTGTCCGATGCGGGCCGTGACCTGGGCCAGGTCGCGCAACAGCTCGAGGGGGAGGGGCGCCGGCGCCTGCTGGCCGCGCCGACCGACCCGCCCCTCGCTCGTCGCCTGGCGACCATCCTGCGCACCGCGTCCGAGGCCGGCACCACCGGTGCCCGCGACGGCCGGGCTCGGCTCCAGCTGGAGCTGCTGGCCATCGACTCCGCCACTGAGCCCGTTGCCGCAGTGGCCGCGCCGGCGGAGGCGGCCACGTCGACGGCGCCTCGACCAGTACCGACGGCATCGCCGGCGACCCCGCCGCCCGCGACGCCGAACCCGCGGCCCGCTCTGCCGGCTGCGGCGACATCGCCTGCTCGGCTCGCTCCTGTCGACCCGGCTCCAGCCCCGCCACCGACCGGGGGCAAGGGCGCCGACTCAACCCCTCTCCCGTCTCCCAACGGTGTGCGCCCCACCCTGGCCGAGGTCCGCTCCCGATGGGGCGAGGTGGTCGAGCGCGCCCACCCCGTCGTCAAGCCGCTCATCAAGGAGTGCCGGCCCTACGAGCTGGACGGCGTTCGGCTGACCCTCGCCTTTCCCGAGGGCCGCGAGTTCATGCGCGGCCTGATCGCGGGCCGGGCACGATCCATCGAAGACCTGCTGGGCGACATGTTCGGCGGCGCCTGGTCGGTGGAGGCCGTGGCGGCCTCGGTCGACCTCGAGCCGCTGACCGTCGAGCAGGCCATTTCGCCAAGCGAGAGCCCGGAGGCCGCGGCCCTCCTCCGGCGCACCCTGGAGATCACCGGCGGCCAGCTGGTGGACGCGCCCGAGGTTCGCTGACGCGGTGAACATCGGTCAGCTGACCCGTATGGCCCAGGAGATGCAGGCCAACATGGCCCGCGTCCAGCAGGAGCTGCGCGACACGACGGTCGAAGCCAGCGTCGGCGGGGGAGCGGTCCGGGTCGTGATGACCGGCGCCCAGGAGCTGCGCGCCGTCGAGATCGACCCCGCCACCGTGGACGCGTCCGACGTCGAGCTCCTCCAGGACCTGGTCTTTGCCGCGGTCACCGACGCGCTGGCCCAGAGCAAGCGCCTGGCCGAGGAGAAGATGGCGGCCATCTCCGGCGGCCTGGGGCTGCCTGGCCTGCCCGGCTTGCGCTGAACCGAACCGACATCGGTCCATGGCTGGCCTGATCGCCCCTGTCGCACGCCTGATCGAGGCCTTCAACCGGCTGCCCGGGGTCGGTCCCAAAACCGCCCAGCGGCTCACCTATCACGTGCTTCGCAGCCCGGCCGACGAGGCTCGGGCCCTGGCGGAGGCGCTGGTCGCGGTCAAGGAGCAGGTCGCCTACTGCTCGGAGTGCTGGAACATCACCGAGGTCGACGTCGATCCGTGCGCCATCTGCGCCGACCCCCGGCGCGACGCGACCCGGATCTGCGTGGTCGAGGAGCCCCTCGACGTGCTGGCCATCGAGCGCACCCGCGAATTCCAGGGCCGCTACCACGTGCTGCACGGCGCCATCAGCCCCATCGACGGCATCGGTCCGGAGCGGATCAAGGCCCGCGAGCTGCTGGTGCGAGCCGAGGGCGGGGGACTGGCTGAGGTCATCCTGGCCACGAACCCCACCCTGGAGGGAGAGGCGACCGCCATGTACCTGGCCGACCTTCTCGGGACGTCGGTGCCGGCGGTGACCCGGATCGCGCGCGGCGTGCCGGTTGGCGGCGACATCGAGTACGCCGATGACGTGACCCTCATCCGGTCCCTCCAGGGCCGTCGCGAGATGGATCCGACATAGCAGCCGTGGTTGACAGTCCTGAGGGTCACCCGTAGACTCAACAGTCGCGCCGGTAGACCACCGGCAGGTGGCCCGTGAACGGCGACACCGTGTCGCGCAGCGCGGACACCGGGGTTTCTCCCAAGGAGGCCTCGAATCGAACGAAGCCGATCCAATCGGTGGCGTTGCCTTATCAGCTGAAGAGTGACAGGAACCCACACGAGTCAGCGGGACCAACGTCTGGACCCTTTACCGGTGGAGCAGCCGCAAGGCGAGACCACTGGTTTTTTGTTCGGAGAGTTTGATCCTGGCTCAGGACAAACGCTGGCGGGGTGCATGAGACATGCAAGTCGCACGGGGTTGATCGGGCTTGCTCGATCAACCTAGTGGCGAACGGCTGAGTAACGCGTAGGTGACCTACCCGGAAGTGGGGAATAACTGCCCGAAAGGGTGGCTAATACCGCATGTGGTCGGCGAATCGGATCGCCGTCCAAAGCCGAAAGGCGCTTCCGGAGGGGCCTGCGTCCGATTAGCTAGTTGGCGAGGTAACGGCTCACCAAGGCGACGATCGGTAGCTGGTCTGAGAGGATGATCAGCCAGACTGGGACTGAGAACGGCCCAGACTCCTACGGGAGGCAGCAGTCGGGAATTTTGCCCAATGGACGAAAGTCTGAGGCAGCAACTCCGCGTGAGGGATGAAGGCCTTCGGGTCGTAAACCTCTTTTCCCAGGGAAGATCCAAGACGGTACCTGGGGAATAAGCCACGGCTAACTACGTGCCAGCAGCCGCGGTAATACGTAGGTGGCGAGCGTTGTCCGGATTTACTGGGCGTAAAGAGCGCGCAGGCGGTCGTTCAAGTCGAGTGTGAAAGCCCCCGGCTTAACTGGGGAGGGTCATTCGATACTGATCGACTCGAAGGCAGGAGAGGGAAGTGGAATTCCCGGTGTAGTGGTGAAATGCGTAGATATCGGGAGGAACACCAGTGGCGAAAGCGGCTACCTGGCCCACTCTTGACGCTGAGGCGCGAAAGCTAGGGGAGCGAACGGGATTAGATACCCCGGTAGTCCTAGCCGTAAACGATGAACACTAGGCGTTGTCGGTATCGACCCCGGCAGTGCCGAAGCTAACGCATTAAGTGTTCCGCCTGGGGAGTACGGCCGCAAGGCTAAAACTCAAAGGAATTGACGGGGGCCCGCACAAGCAGCGGAGCGTGTGGTTTAATTCGTCGAAACGCGAAGAACCTTACCAGGGCTTGACATGTATCGGTAGGTGGCGGAAACGTCGCTGACCCGAAAGGGACCGATATGCAGGTGTTGCATGGCTGTCGTCAGCTCGTGTCGTGAGATGTTGGGTTAAGTCCCGCAACGAGCGCAACCCCCGTGGCATGTTGTATCACTCATGCCAGACTGCCGAGAGAAACTCGGAGGAAGGTGGGGATGACGTCAAGTCAGCATGGCCCTTATGTCCTGGGCTACACACACGCTACAATGGCCGGTACAACGGGTTGCCAAACCGCGAGGTGGAGCTAATCCCTTAAAGCCGGTCTCAGTTCGGATTGCAGGCTGCAACTCGCCTGCATGAAGCCGGAGTTGCTAGTAACCGCAGGTCAGCACACTGCGGTGAATATGTTCCCGGGCCTTGTACACACCGCCCGTCACGTCATGAAAGCCGATAACACCCGAAGCCGGTGGGCCAACCGCAAGGAGGCAGCCGTCGAAGGTGGGATTGGTGATTGGGACGAAGTCGTAACAAGGTAGCCGTACCGGAAGGTGCGGCTGGATCACCTCCTTTCTAGGGAGCTCGCGGAGCAACGGTTCGCCGTTGATCCGCCACTTCCAGGTCGATCGACCAGGCCATTCCAGGAACCGATCATTCGAGGGATCGGCTCGCCGCGCAAGCGGGGCCTGGGCGCCTCGAAGACCCATCAGACCTGCCCCGCCGACCACGCGGGTTCCTGTCACTCTTCAGCCGATGAGATCCAGGCGGGCGTTTAGCTCAGCTGGTTAGAGCACTGCCCTGATAAGGCAGAGGTCTCTGGTTCGAGTCCAGAAACGCCCACCACCCCTGCCGATCGGCTAGCATCGGTCCACGGCGGGGATGTAGCTCAGCTGGGAGAGCACCTCCTTTGCAAGGAGGGGGTCAGGGGTTCGAGTCCCCTCATCTCCACCACTTGCCTTGACCGTTACAACGGTCGGTGATAGCATTCGTGGACTCTCGCGGGTCGCCGTTGACGCGGTGCCCGCGTTCATCTTGAACAACGCCAGAGCACTCCGTCCTCTGACCGCCGTGCGCGACGCAAGCCGTCGTGGTCGTCGGTCAGCGGATGACCGCGCTGGCGCTGCGACTCGTCGCAGCGCGCGCCCACAGCGGGCGCGACTTATCAACCGAAGATCTGGAAGCATCGATTTCGTCGAGGAAAAATCCGACGGCACGCTCACGTTAAAAGTCCAGCCCCGTGCTGGACGCGTGAGACGTAGGTCAAGCTACAAAGGGCGTGCGGTGGATGCCTAGGCGCCAGGAGCCGAGGAAGGACGTGGCAGGCAGCGAAATGCTTCGGGGAGCTGCGAGCAAGCTTTGATCCGGAGATGTCCGAATGGGGAAACCCACCCGGGGGAATGCCCGGGTACGGCCGATTGAATACATAGATCGGTCGAGGTAACCGAGGGAACTGAAACATCTCAGTACCTCGAGGAGCAGAAAGTATTCCGTGAGTAGTGGCGAGCGAAAGCGGAGGAGCCCAAACCATGGCCGCGTGACAGGTCACAGCCGTTGCGGTCGTGGTGTTGTAGGGCCGGCCTGCGTGCCCTGTGAGGCTCGCAGAGAGTTACAAATCGGTATCGTTAGCGGAAGCGGCCTGGAAAGGCCAGCCGAAGAGGGTGATAGCCCCGTATGCGAAAGCGATCCGACTCTCGGCCGTGTCCCTGAGTACCACGTGGAAGGTCTCTCATGTGGGAACCTGGGCGGACCACCGTCCAAGGCTGAATACTCCTGGCGACCGATAGTGAACTAGTACCGTGAGGGAAAGGTGAAAAGCACCCCGGGAGGGGAGTGAAATAGTACCTGAAACCGTGCGCTTACAAACAGTCAGAGGGTGTTGTGCGGGACGCTTGCGTGCCGCATAGCCTGATGGCGTGCCTTTTGAAGAATGAGCCGGCGAGTTACTTGCAGGTGGCAAGGTTAAGTCCGCGAAGGACGAAGCCGCAGCGAAAGCGAGTCTGAATAGGGCGTCAGAGTCGCCGCGAGTAGACCCGAAACCGAGTGACCTACCCATGGGCAGGTTGAAGCGGAAGTAATGTTCCGTGGAGGACCGAACTCGTCAACGTTGAAAAGTTGTGGGATGACCTGTGGGTAGCGGTGAAATGCCAATCGAACTCGGAGATAGCTGGTTCTCCCCGAAATAGCTTTAGGGCTAGCCTCGGGGGTTAAGTCGTGGGGGTAGAGCACTGAATGGGCTAGGGGGCTTCCCGCTTACCAAACCCAATCAAACTCCGAATCCCACGACTGCATACCCCGGGAGTCAGACTGCGAGGGCTAAGCTTCGTGGTCGAGAGAAAAACAGTTCAGACCGACAGCTAAGGTCCCAAAATTCAGGCTAAGTGGGAAAGGATGTGGAGTCGCTCAGACAACCAGGATGTTGGCTCAGAAGCAGCCACCATTTAAAGAGTGCGTAACAGCTCACTGGTCAAGTGATTCCGCGCCGAAGATCCAACGGGGCTCAAGCCTGGTACCGAAGCTTCGGATCGGTGTGGCCTTCGGGCCGCGCCGGTGGTAGGGGAGCGTTCCGCTCAGCAGTGAAGGTCGACCGTGAGGACGGCTGGAGCGTGCGGAAGTGCGAATGCCGGCATGAGTAGCGAAATGCACGTGAGAAACGTGCACGCCGTATGTCTAAGGTTTCCTGAGGAAGGTTAATCCGCTCAGGGTTAGTCGGACCTAAGCCGAGGGCGAAGGCCGTAGGCGATGGACAATCGGTTGATATTCCGATACCACCGACGATCGTTTGCACCGCAAGGTGCCTGGTCCGTGGATGCCGGTGAGCTGAGGCAGCGCAAGCTGTCGAGGCAGCCGGTGAGAAGCGGGCCTGAGAGCAAAGGCGTGACCGGGAACGGTAGGTTGAGCGCACTCTGGCTATGTGCGTCTAAGCCGGTAGGGGGAGAAGGTAGGCAAATCCGCCTTCTCATAACTCCGAAAAGCGAATGAAAGGCGAAAGCTGATTCGACCGAGCCGATCCTGCAAGAAAAGCGTCTAGCGAGATCAGAGGTGTCCGTACCGCAAACCGACGCAGGTAGACGGGTAGAGCATACCAAGGCGATCGGAAGAACCCTCGTTAAGGAACTCGGCAACATGACCCCGTAACTTCGGGAGAAGGGGTGCCTCGCAGCCGCGCATTTCGGTGTGCCGCTGATCGAGGCCGCAGTGAAACGGCCCAGGCGACTGTTTATCAAAAACACAGGTCTCTGCTAAAGCGAAAGCTGACGTATAGGGGCTGACGCCTGCCCAGTGCCGGAAGGTTAAGAGGAGGGGTGCAAGCCCTGAATTGAAGCCCCGGTAAACG
>JBBDRZ010000008.1:0-93223 GCA_040905185.1 Chloroflexota bacterium
CCGTAACTATAACGGTCCTAAGGTAGCGAAATTCCTTGTCGGGTAAGTTCCGACCCGCACGAATGGCGTAACGATCTGGGCGCTGTCTCAACGAGGGATCCGGCGAAATTGAAATACCTGTGAAGATGCAGGTTACCCGCGGCAGGGCAAAAAGACCCCGTGGAGCTTTACTGTAGCTTGATATTGGACTGAGGTTCAGCATGTGTAGGATAGGTGGGAGACTTTGAAGCTGGGGCGCTAGCCTCGGTGGAGTCAACGTTGAAATACCACCCTTGTTGGATTTCGGCTCTAACGGCGACCCGTGAATCCGGGCGCCGGACAGTGTCTGGTAGGCAGTTTGACTGGGGCGGTCGCCTCCTAAAGAGTAACGGAGGCGCCCAAAGGTACCCTCAGGCTGAATGGAAACCAGCCGAAGAGTGCAAAGGCATAAGGGTGCTTGACTGCGAGACTTACAAGTCGAGCAGGGACGAAAGTCGGGCTTAGTGATCTGATACCTTCCGAGTGGAAGGGGTATCACTCAACGGATAAAAGCTACCCCGGGGATAACAGGCTTATGGTGCCCAAGAGTTCACATCGACGGCACCGTTTGGCACCTCGATGTCGGCTCGTCGCATCCTGGGGCGGAAGTACGTCCCAAGGGTTTGGCTGTTCGCCAATTAAAGCGGTACGCGAGCTGGGTTCAGAACGTCGTGAGACAGTTCGGTCTCTATCCGCCGTGGGCGTAGGGAACTTGCGAGGAGCTGCTCCTAGTACGAGAGGACCGGAGTGGACGAACCTATGGTGTTCCAGTTGTCGTGCCAACGGCATTGCTGGGTAGCCATGTTCGGCAGGGATAAGCACTGAAAGCATCTAAGTGCGAAGCTCGCCTCAAGATGAGGTTCCCCACCGGGTTAACCGGGTAAGACCGCAGCGAGACTAGCTGTTTGATAGGCCGCACGTGTACGCGCAGCAATGCGTTCAGCGAAGCGGTACTAACGGTCGAGGGCTTGACCTATTTTCACGCGTCTAGCACGTGGCTGGACGCGGATTTCCGAGACGATACAAATCGGTGCTTCCAGAGTCGGTTGACCCGCCCCGTTCGGGGTGTGGGGTCGCAATTGAAGAATATCCCGGTGACGCTAGCGGAGAGGAACCACCCGTTCCCATCCCGAACACGGAAGTTAAGCTCTCCAGCGCCGAAGATACTCGGGGGGCAACTCCCTGGGAAAATAGGTCGTCGCCGGGATATTTGCTTTCCCGGCGCCGCGTGCCCCGGCCCCGTATTCTTGGGGCGTGGAAACCATCTGCCCCCTCCTGACCCTGGGCGGTGACCCGCGTGCCGTGTCGGCGACCGCCGATCCCGCGCACCGGTGTGCGGCCAGCGGATCGCTCTCGGCCATCGATCGCGACCACCAGGTTCGCTTCTGCCTGGGGGGCGGCTATGAAGGGTGCTCGCGCTATCGGACCCACGTCGAGGTTGTCGGACCGGTCGGGCCCACGTGGGGGCCGGCCGCCCCGGACGCGACCTTCGGCTCCACCCGCGTCGTGCTGGAAGCCGCGCCACGGGCGATCATCCCGACCCGCTCGCGTCGCGTTGGTACCGCCGCCCTGGTCGTGATCCTGCTCATCGGCATTGGCGCGGCGGTGTCCTGGCTGGGACTGCGGGGGCTGCAGGGCCTGGTATCCCCGCCGGATGTGTCCCCATCCCCGTCGGTCGCGGTTTCGCCGTCCCCGTCGCCCGAACCGAGCGGGACCGCATCCCCGCCTGCCTCGCCCACCGCAACCCCAGAACCGACCCCGACACCGGCGCCGACGCCCATCCCGGCCCCGACCCCGGTGACCTACATCGTGCAGTCCGGCGACACGCTCAACGCGATCGCGGCCCGCTTCGGGACGACTGCCCAGGCGATCCGGGACGCCAACGGCATCAGCGGCGACATCATCCATCCCGGCCAGGTCCTGATCATTCCCGTCCCCTAGATCGGCGGCTGGCAGGTCCGGCAGAACGTCGTCGCCTCGTCTCCGCCGATCTGGCGCAGTGGCTTCCCGCACCGCGGGCACGGCTCGCCGCCGCGGAGGTGGACGCGCAGGAATTCCCGATGCTGCACCTCGATGTCGGGCGGGACGAGGTCGCGCAGGCGGGACGTCGCCTCGGCCAGGACCTGGCGCATGGATTCGTACAGCCGATCCACGTCCTCGGGCCGCAGGCTGCTCCGGCGGCGCAGCGGCGCCAGCCGGGCCGCCCACAGGATCTCGTCGCTGTAGGCGTTGCCGATGCCGGCTACGAAATGCTGGTTGCGGAGGAGCGACTTCAACTCCCCCGGGTGGCGTCGAATGCGCGCCCGAAACGCGTCCAGGGTGAGGGTCGGGTCGTCCGCGTCGGGACCCATCTCGGCCCAGCCGGGCACCTGGTCGAGCTGCGTGCGGTTGACGAGATACAGCTTGCCGAGCATCTCGCGGTCGACGTACCGCAGCTCGCCGCCATCGGTGAAGACCAACCGCAGTCCGGTCCGTGCCCGCACCCGTTGCCCCGGTTTGTCGAGCAACCAGAAGCGGCCAGCCAGCATGGGGTTGGCCAGCAGGAGTCGGTCCTCCGCTCCATCGCGGAGCAGCGGCAGGACGAGGAACTTCCCGCGCCGCGCGGCCGGCCCCAGGGTCGTGCCCCGCAGGGCCTCGAGGTCGTCGGTGGTGGCCCTCAGCAGGATGGGGGCTGGGGCGGAGGCTTCCGCGATCTCCCGATCGGTCGTACGGCGCGCCAGCTCCTCGGCCACGACCGTCAGATCCGGCAGCTCAGGCACGCTCGGGCACCATTGACCCCGATGGTATGCTACGCCGGCCTCTGAGCAGGACAACCAGATAAACGTGCGGGACGCCGTCACAAACGCCCAGGAGGAGCACCGAGTCGTCGTAACGAGGACCAGGACTGTTCACAACCCGGGCTGACGCCCTCCGCATGCGGAGGGCGGTTCTGTTTTCAGAGAGACCGGTATCGACAGGAGCACCCATCACTTGATCGAAGACCCGCAGCCCGCCGCTCCCGACGAGGAGTCCTCGGCCGGGTCCGATCCCCCGGCGGACGCGCCGGAAACGCCGACCGCGCAGGCCACCGAGGCCGCCACCATGGTCGCGGAGCCCGAGGTCGAGCCAACCCCTGAACCGGCTGTCGAGGCCGCCGCCGAGGCACCAGCCGATGAGCAGATGGTCGAAGCGCCCGGTCCGGAAACGCCGCCGGCCGAGGCGGTGGGCACTGAGCCGCCGACGGTTGAGGCCGCTGCCGAACTCGACGGTCCTGCCGAACTCGACGGTCCTGCCGAGCTTCAGGCCCCTGTCGAGCCGGTGGCCGCAGAGGCCGTCGCTGAGCTCGAGCCCGAGGCCGTACTTGATACCCGTCCCGAGCCGGCGACTATGGCCGAGCTGCTCGACTCCCCCGAGCACGAAGTCAAGAACCTCCGCCATGGGGACGTGGTGGAGGGCCTTGTGGTCCGGGTCGATCCCGACGAGCTGCTGGTCGACTTCGGCGGCAAGAGCGAGGGTGTGGTTTCCAACCGTGAGCTGCTGGGCCGGCGCGGCGGACCCCGCGAGGGCGACGAGCCGCGGCAGGAGCTGAAGGTCGGCGATCCGGTCCTGGTCTACGTCCTCCAGCCCGAGTCGCCCGAGGGACACGCCGTCCTGTCCGTCCGCCGCGCCGGCCTGGAGCGCAAGTGGCGCGCGATGCAGGAGCGCTTCGAGGCGGGCGAGATCGTCGAGGCTCGCGTGATCGACCACAACAAGGGTGGCCTGATCGTCGACCTCGGCGTACGCGGCTTCGTGCCGATCTCGCAGATCGTCGACTTCCCGCGACGCCCGCGCGACGAGCAGCCGCGCGACGCCGCCCAGGAGATCGCGGAGAAGCTCCAGCCGTTCGTGGGCCGCACCCTGCGGCTGAAGATCCTGGAGGTCAACCGCAAGGCGAATCGGCTCATCCTGTCCGAGAAGGTGGCCGTCTACGAGGAGCGCCGCGAGAAGCGCGACGAGTTGTTCAGCTCCCTGAACGTCGGGCAGCGTGTCACGGGACAGGTGCGGAGCATCGCGCCGTTCGGCGTCTTTGTCGACCTGGGCGGGATCGACGGCCTGGTGCATAAGAGCGAGCTGTCCTGGAACAAGGTCAACAACCCCGAGACCGCCTACGCCATCGGCGAGGAGGTCGAGGCCGAGGTCATCGACATCAACCACGAGCGGGGCCGGATCAGCCTGTCCATCCGTCGCCTCCAGCCCGACCCGTGGCAGGAGTCGGTGGCCAAGTACACCATCGGCGATGTCATCGACGGCACGGTCACCAAGCTGGTCAACTTCGGCGCCTTCGTCCGGATCGAGGAGGGCCTCGAGGGCCTGATCCACATCAGCGAGCTCTCGAACAGCCGCGTCGCGCATCCCGGCGACGTCGTCTCCGAGGGCCAGGAGCTGAAGCTGAAGATCATCAGCCTCGACTCCGAGCGCCACCGGCTGGGCCTGAGCCTCAAGCAGACGGAGGACCGATCGACACCGATGGTGCAGCCGCGCTACGAGGAGCGCACGGATCGACCGGAAGGCGGCGAACGGCCGCCCGAGCAGTCCCAGCGGACTGACCGAGTGGAGCGCACCGATCGCGCGGAGCGCGGGGATCGGCGTGACCGTCGGGGTGGTCGCGGCCGGGATCGTGACTATCGCCCCGAGGATGCGACGGCGGAGCCCGAGGAAGGCATCGACAACACCATGGCGGCGGCCTTTGCCGAGTCCGGCCTGCTCGACCAGTTCCGCACCGACGAGCCGGTTGCCGAGGCAGCGGCCGAACCCGCGGTTGCTGAGGCCGTGGCCGAAGAACCTCCGGCCGTGGAGGCCGTGGCCGAAGAACCGGTGGCCGAGGAACCGGCGGCCAAAAAGGTCAAAGCCGCGGCTCCGGCCAAGAGTCGAAAGCGCAAGCCCGCGGCTGCGGAAGCGGCCGCCGAACCCACCCCCGAGGAGGGATCGGCATCGAGCGAGCCCCAAGAGGGCTGAGCCGGCCGCAGGCCGGACCACGCGCCATCCAGCCGAAGGTTCCGGAGTGATCCGTCAGGCCGAATGGGCCGTATCACCTATTGACCCCACCCGTACCGCGTGCGACACCGGTACAAGGCGGTGCCGTACACTCAAGTACGGTTCGCGGGGGTCGCCAATGGATGCGAACGGGTAGAGGCACATGGACCGTTTCGACAAGTTCACAGACCGGGCACGCAAGGTCCTGACCCTGGCCCAGGATGAAGCACAGCGCTTCAACCACAACTACATCGGGACCGAGCATCTCCTGCTCGGCCTGGTGCGGGAGGGCGAGGGGGTCGCCGCGCGCGTCCTGGAGAACATGAACGTCGAGCTGTCGAAGGTTCGGCAGGCGGTGGAGTTCATCATCGGCCGCGGCGAGCGCCCGGTGGTTGGCGAGGTCGGCCTGACGCCTCGTGCCAAGCGCGTCATCGAGCTGGCCATCGACGAGGCGCGCCGCCTCGGCCACAACTACATCGGCACCGAGCATCTCCTCCTGGGCCTCGTGCGCGAAGGCGAGGGGATCGCGGCCGGCGTCCTCGAGAGCCTGGGCGTGAACCTCGACAAGGTCCGCCACCAGGTGATCCACGTCCTGTCGCAGAGCACCGCCAGCGCGCCGTCCCAGGAGCCGAAGCGCTCTTCGAAGACCCCGACCCTGGACGCCCTGGGAATCAACCTGACCGAGCTGGCGCGCGCCGGCAAGCTGGACCCGGTCATCGGTCGCGAGAAGGAGATCGAGCGCGTCATCCAGATCCTGGGTCGCAAAACGAAGAACAACCCGGCCCTGATCGGGGAACCGGGGGTGGGCAAGACGGCCATCGCCGAAGCGCTGGCGCACAAGATCGTGGCCGGCGACGTCCCGGACACCCTGCTCGACAAGCGGGTGCTCACGCTGGACATCGGCTCGCTGGTTGCCGGGACCAAGTATCGCGGCGAGTTCGAGGAGCGCCTGAAGAAGATCATCGAGGAGCTGCGGGCCAGCAGCGACTCGGTCCTGTTCATCGACGAGCTCCACACCCTGGTCGGGGCGGGGGCCGCCGAGGGTGCGATTGACGCTGCCAACATCCTCAAGCCGCCGCTGTCCCGCGGCGAGCTCCAGTGCATCGGGGCTACCACCCTGGATGAGTACCGCAAGTACATCGAGAAGGACGCGGCCCTGGAGCGGCGCTTCCAGCCGGTCATGGTCGACGAGCCGACCGTTGACCAGGCCAACGCGATCCTCCTCGGCATCCGGACGCGGTACGAGGAGCACCACCATGTGAAGTACACCGATGAGGCGCTCCGGGCCGCGGTCGACCTCTCGGTCCGATACGTGGCCGACCGAGCCCTGCCCGACAAGGCCATCGACCTGATCGACGAGGCCGGATCCCGGGTGCGCCTGCGCCACGCGTCGGCGCCGCCCAGCGTGCGCGAGGCCCAGCAGGATCTGGAGGAGGTCATCCGCCGCAAGGACGGGGCAATTGCCGCCCAGGACTACGAGGGCGCCGCCAAGCTGCGTGACGAGGAGGCCACGGGCCGGGAGCGGATCGACGAGCTGCGCAAGGCGTGGCACGAGGAGGCGGCCAAGGAGACGCCCGAGGTCAGCGACGAGGAGATCGCGCAGGTCGTCAGCATGTGGACCGGCATCCCCGTCGTCCGCATGAGCCAGGAGGAGAAGGAGCGCCTGCTCAAGATGGAGGAGGCACTCCATCGGCGCGTCATCGGCCAGGACGAGGCCATCAAGACCATCAGCAGCGCCGTGCGACGGGCCCGTGCCGGCCTCAAGGATCCCAAGCGGCCGATCGGCTCATTCGTGTTCCTGGGCCCCACCGGGGTGGGCAAGACCGAGCTGGCCAAGGCGCTGGCCGAGTTCATGTTCGGCTCGGAGGAGGCGCTGGTGAAGCTCGACATGAGCGAGTTCATGGAGCGCCACAACGTGTCGCGCCTGGTCGGCGCTCCGCCCGGCTACGTCGGCTATGACGAGGGCGGGCAGCTGACCGAGGCCGTGCGTCGCAAGAGCTACAGCGTGGTCCTGCTGGACGAGATCGAGAAGGCGCACCCGGAGGTCTTCAACATCCTGCTCCAGATCCTTGAGGATGGCCAACTGACCGATGCCAAGGGCCGGCGCGTGGACTTCCGGAACACGATCGTGATCATGACCAGCAACGTCGGCGCCCAGCTCATCCAGCGCGACAGCTCGATCGGCTTCCGGGCCGGCGGGGACGCGGCCGTCCTCGCCATCGCCGAGTATGACCGCATGAAGGACAAGGTCCTCGGCGAGCTGAAGAACCTGTTCCGCCCCGAGTTCCTGAACCGGATCGATGCCTCGGTCGTGTTCCGCAGCCTGACCCGCGAGGAGATCCGGTCCATCGTGGACCTCCTGCTGAATCGGGTCCGCGACCAGCTGGCGGCGCAGCAAATGGAGCTGACCGTCACCGATGCGGCCAAGGACGCGATCATCACCAAGGGCTTCGACCAGGCATTCGGCGCCCGACCCTTGCGCCGGGAGATCCAGAACCAGATCGAGGACCCGCTCGCCGAGCGGATGCTGATGGCAGAGTTCCAGGGCGGCGACAAGATCGTGGTCGACGCGGACGCCGACGGCAAGGTGACGATCGCCAAGAAGTCGACGCGCAAACAGCCAGTCAAGGTCGCGGGCTAGCCCCGCGCCGACAGCTGGGTCGGGGGCTGGATATCAGTCTGGACGGGTCTGGCGCGGAGTGCTAGTGTGGCGCCCCGCTCCGGCGGGCTCGCGCGAATTCATCGTTCTCATCGGTTCATTCATCTCGTGATCGGCTCGCGCGACGGTCACCAAGCGGACTTATCAGCTCATGCAGACCATCGTTCGGCTTTCGGGCGCGCTCCTTGGCATCATCCTCGGGTTTGGCCTCGGCCTGGTCATTCTTGATCGCGCCCCGGACCTGATCGGAGGGCCCAACCGACCGGCATTCCTGGTGGCCGTGGTGGTTGCCACCCTCCTGTTCGGTTACCTCGCCATCCCGTACGTGACCCTGTATCCCACCCGCTGGGCCGTGGGCCGGCTCTCCGAGGCCGGCGCCGCCGAGTTTGTGCTGGGCGTGGCGGGCATCCTCATCGGTCTGCTCATGGGCGCCCTGATCGGGATCCCGCTTTCCCAGCTCGAAGGCGCCCTGGGCACCATCCTGCCGGTGGTGGTCTCGCTCATGTTGGCGGCGATCATGGCCGGGGCGTTCATGTACAAACGCGAAGCCATCCTCAAGGCGATCGGGGGCCTCACGCCGGGTGGTCGCCGCGGGGTGCCGACCAAGGTCGTGGTCGATACCAGCGCCGTGATCGACGGCCGGATCGTGGATATCGGCAAGACCGGCTTCATCCTGGGCGCCCTGGTGGCGCCCCGCTTCGTGCTGGACGAGCTGCAGCGGATCGCCGATTCGCCCGATGCGTTGCGTCGCAACCGCGGGCGCCGTGGCCTCGAGATGCTGGCCGCGCTCCAGAAGGACGGGGTCACCCCGGTCGAGATCAGCGAGGCGAACTACCCCGAGCTGGACGAGGTCGACGCCAAGCTGGTGGCCCTGGCACGCGACACGGGGGCCGCGATCCTGACCAACGACTACAACCTCAACCGGGTGGCCGAGCTCCAGGGGATCCGCGTCCTGAACATCAATGAGCTGGCCAACGCGGTCAAGGCGGTGGTCCACCCGGGCGAGGAGATGAGCGTCCGGATCATCCAGGAGGGCAAGGAGCCCGGACAAGGGGTCGGCTACCTGGACGACGGAACCATGATCGTGGTCGAGAGTGGGAGCCGGTTCATCGACCACGAAGTACCGATCACCGTCACCCGCGTCCTGCAGACGGTGGCCGGCCGCATGATCTTCGCCCAGCCCCGCGACGGGACGTGACGACCGCCGCGCGCCCGCTGGCCGGCGTGCTGGTCGCGGCCGGTCGCGGCCGGCGGATGGGGTCCGACAAGCTGTGGCTCGAGCCGCTGGGTCGCGCCATCTGGCGCTGGAGCCTGGACGCCCTGCTGGCCGTGCCGGGGATGGCGGTCGTGGCGCTCGTGGTCCCCGCCGACGGGCTGGACCGCTACCGCGCCGCCCTTCCGCCTCATGCCGCACGACGCTGTCGCCTGGTGGCCGGCGGGGAGATGCGGGCCGACTCGGTGCGAGCTGGGCTGGAAGCGCTCGTCGACGCGGGCGTGGGCGTCGCGACGGTGGTCCTGGTGCACGACGCGGCACGCCCCGCGGCATCCGTGGCGCTCATGCAGCGGGTGGCTATCGCCGCCTCCGACAGCGAGGCGGCGATCCCGGTGGTCGCGGTCAACGACACGCTCAAGCGGGCCCGCGACGGGCGGGTCCTCGACACGGTGGATCGCACCGACCTGGTCGCCGCCCAGACCCCCCAGGCCTCCGGGCTGGGGGTCCTGCGGGCGGCGCTGGACGCGGCCCAGTCGCAGGGTTGGGAGCCGACCGACGAGGCGGCGGCGCTGACCGCACTCGGCGTCACGGTGCGGACCGTGGAGGGCGACCCGGCCAACCGCAAGCTCACCGAGCCGGCGGATGCGGATCTGCTGCGCGCGGTCCTTCGGAGCCGATTGGCCCCGATGGAAAAGCCGATGCCCGGATCCGATGCGCGCGATTCCGGTTCGCCGCGTTCCGTCCGGGCGGGGGTGGGTGTCGATGCTCACCGCCTGGAGGCTGGTCGACCGTTACGGCTGGGTGGCGTCGCGTTCCCCGACGAGCCGCGTGGGCTGGTCGGCCACTCGGACGGAGACGCGGCCCTCCACGCGATCATCGACGCGCTGCTCGGGGCAGCGGGCCTGGGGGACGTCGGCACCCTGTTCCCGGCCGATGACGCGTCACGTGACGTCGACTCCGGGGAGCTGCTTCGGCTCGCCGTCGAGCAGGTGCGGGCCGCCGGTTGGGAGCCCCGCAGCGTTGACCTCGCGATCGGCGCGGAGCGGCCGGCCATCAGCCCTCGCCGTGACGAGATGGCGGCCCGGGTGGCTGGGCTCGTCGGCCTCCCCGCCGGCGAGGTATCGGTTCGCGGCACGACCACCGACGGGCTGGGATTCCCCGGCCGGGAGGGGATCGCGGCCTGGGCCGTGGCCCTCGTGGAGCGTGCGCCTTGAGCGAGTGGATCGGCGGCCGGCGGCCCGTTGCGGAGGCCCTCGCCGCCGGACGAGCGGGACGTCGCCTCTTGATGGCCCGCGGCCTACGCCCCAGTCCAGAGCTGCGCGCCATTAGGAGCGCCGCAACGCAGGCATCCATCCCGATCGAGGAAGTCGAACGGGACCGGCTCGGCCGGCTGGCCGGGTTCGATGGTCACCAGGGCGTCCTGCTGGAGGTTGGCCCCCGGCGTTGGTCAGACCCGAATGAGATCCTGGCGGCCGCCGTCCACGGAGCGCATCCGCCGTTCCTGCTCGTGCTCGAGCACCTCCAGGACCCCGTAAACCTGGGTGCACTACTGCGCACCGCCGAAGCGGCTGGGGTGGACGGCGTGATCTTCCCGGAACGTGGTTCCGCACCCTTGACCGCGGCCGCGGTGAAGTCCTCGGCCGGCGCCAGCGAACACCTGCGCCTCGCGCCAGTCGCCAGTCTGGGCTCTTCGCTTGCAGATCTCCATGAGGGCGGGTTGCGGCTGGTGGCGGCAGACCAGGACGCCGAGACGGTCGCCTGGGAGGCGGACCTGACCGGTCCCATCGGGGTCGTGGTCGGCAGCGAAGGAAGCGGGCTGAGCGGTGCTGCGCGCCGCCGCTGCGACGTCCTGGTGCGCTTCCCGATGGCCGGGCACGTGGCCAGCCTGAATGCCGCTACCGCCGGGGCTCTGCTCCTCTTCGAAATCGTTCGCCAGCGGGGGCTTCCCGGCGAGGGCGGCGGGCCGTAGGCTTCCATCCTCGACGATCGGGGAGCTCGCCCATGACCACGTACCTCATGCGCTTCACCTACACGCCAGCCACGTGGGCCCGCCTGCGGGAGCATCCCGAGGACCGCAGTGCGGCCCTCCGCGGCTATATGGATTCGGTCGGCGGCAAGGTCCACGGCTTCTGGTACGCCTTTGGAGCCGATGACGGCTTCGCCGTCGTCGAGGCGCCTGACAACGTCTCGGTGGCCGCCGTGGTCATCGCCATCGGCTCTGGTGGGGCACTCAGCTCGTTCTCGACCACCGTCCTGCTGACCATCGAGGAGACGCTGGCCGCGCTCGAGAAGTCACGCGCTGTCCAGTACCGACCGCCGGGCGCGTGAGCCCAGTCACCTCGGACCGGGGCTAGAATCTGGACCAGGCCGACGTAGCTCAATGGCAGAGCAGCGGTTTTGTAAACCGCCGGTTGTGGGTTCGATTCCCTCCGTCGGCTCCACCTTCTGAGCACGCCATCGAGCGTGGACGGCTCTCCGCGGGTCCACCCGGGTCCAACTTGACGCCCCGGTTGACGCCCAGGGCCGTGGCCGCGCTCTGCCTTTGGGACTGAGTTCCGTGATTCTGACCGACCGCGATCTCGCCACCATCCTCCTCCTCACGGTGGGGTTCCTTTTCGCGATGCGGAATCCCCAGATCCGCCAGGCGCTTCGTAGCGTCCTGTTGGCATTTCTGACCCCGAAGCTGGTCATCCCGCTGCTTCTTTACGCCGGGTATGTAGTAGTGGTCGTTGCACTTGCGGGACGGGTGGCCCTCTGGACGCCAGACCTCCTCAAGGACACGGTCCTCTGGTTCCTTGTGTCTGGCGTGGTCATGTTTTTCAACTTCGACGAGGCCTCGAAGGACGGGTACGTGAGGCGCAGGCTCCGACTTACCGCGGCCGCCGGGCTCGTCTTCGCCGTCTATTTGAACCTCGTGTCATTCCCGCTGCCAGTTGAGCTCGGGATTCAGGTTCTTGCCGTGGTCCTCGTGCTTGCGGCCGCCGCTGGCCGTCTCTCGGCAGACACGAAGCGCTGGGCCGAGGTCGCCGAGATGCTGCTTGGTGTTCTGGTTCTCGCCATCGGAGCTGGAACCGCCTTTTCCGTGGTACGCGACGTCTCAGCTCTTGACCCGGCCGGGGTAGCAAGAAGCGTTCTGCTGCCAGTCTGGTTGGGCGCGGCGTCGATGATGTTCGTCTACGGCTTGGCCCTGTTCGCGAACTACGAACTCGCGTTCATGAGGATTGCTCGCCTGGCCGACACCGCGACAGCGCGACGACGAGCGAAGCTGGCTCTCGTGCTCGGGTTGCACGTCCGGAACAAGGACGTACACGCGCTGGCAGGTTCCTGGCTCCAGGACGTTGCTACTTCAGATTCGATCCGCGAGGCCCTTCGGATCCTTGCGGAATACCGATTGTGGCGGCGGGAGAAAGCGGACGCCGAACGACGAGAGCGTGACCATCTGGTCATGTTCGCAGGCGTCCCCGGGACAGATGGCGCTGGTCGCCAGCTCGATCGACGCGAGTTCGTTGAGACCGTTGACGCGCTGCGCTGGCTCGGCACTTGCCAGATGGGATGGCACCGCCAGCGGGGAGGGCGGTACCGAAATGACCTACTGAAGATCTTTCAGCCGGGGTTCACGAAGGGACTCCCGGATGACCACGGCATAGAGATGCGCGTCCGAAAGGGTGGGCAGTCCTGGTTTGCGTGGCGTCGAACTCCAAGCGGCTGGCACTTCGCCATCGGGTCGATCGGACATCCGCCGGACCAGTGGTTCTACGACGGCCCGGACCCGCCCGATCGATTCCCCTCGGCGGGGTCGTTTTGGAAGCGCGAACCTGGTCCCAACTGGTTGCGCCCCGGCGATCAGGACGAGCCCTAGGTTCGCCGATGGCAGGGCGTTGGTTGGGCCGAGGCCAGAAGAACGGCGCAAGCCACGCAGCCGACCAGGCTACGGCTTCGGCGTCCAGCCGAACCGAGCCCGCAAGTCGCGCAAAAGGGCGACCCGTTCAATACGGAATCGGCCCGCTAGCCCCGAGCTGTCGGGAACAGCCCAAATCGTGCGAACGTCAGCGATGAGAACGTGTCGTTCGGCGGCAGGTCCCCGCCAGTCCCCGCTGACGTCACCAGCAAACGCTGCGAGGGCTTGCTTGCTGTTGAAGCAGACCGCAACCGGCGCCACTTCCTCTAGGCGCCGCCGGAGTGCAGCCGGATCGTCGTGGACGTCGTCGAGGCCAATCCCAACTCCCAGAAGCGCCCGACAGTCAACTGCGGACCACAGCCGCGACGTAAACCCGCTCTGGTGGAGCGTCGCGTAGAAGGCGTTCGTGGGGCTGGCGTAGTAGAAGCCGGTTCGTAGGGACTCCATCCCCGGCCGCGTTCCCACAAACACCACCCTGAGGCCCGGCGCCAAGAGAGGAGGTAGCCGATCTAGCATCCGGGGAAGGTGTAGACGATCGACGGGCCGATGACTAGCCAGACCGCATCTGAACCGACATACCATTCCCAGATCGTGACTCCGAGCGAGTTCGCCGCAAAGTGGTCAGCAGCTAGCGTCAAAGAGAGTGCCGGGTCGAAGGAGCACTTCATCGATCTGTGCCGAATGCTTGGGTATCCGACGCCGACGCAGGCCGACCCGTCAGGGGATTGGTACGCCTTCGAGAAGGGTGCCGAGAAGACCGAGGGCGGCGGCGGTTTCGCCGACGTCTGGAAGCGGGGGCACTTTGCTTGGGAGTACAAGGGCAAGAGGAAAGACCTTGTCGCCGCGTACACCCAGCTCCTCAATTACCGCGAAGCCCTGGAGAATCCTCCTCTCCTGGTCGTGAGCGACATGGACCGCTTCGAGGTCCACACGAACTTCACCAACACCGTCAAACAGGTGTACCGATTCGACTTGGGCGACCTGGCATCCGCGCCGATGGAGCCGCTTCGGATTCTGCGGGCGGTGATGGGCGACCCCGAAGCCCTCCGGCCTTCAAAAACCCCTGAGCAGATCACCGAGGAAGCGGCCAGGAACTTTGCCACCTTGGCTGCCGCGCTACGGGATCGAGACCATGGCCCACAGGGCGTTGCCCATTTTCTGAACAAGTTGCTCTTCTGCATGTTCGCAGAGGACTCGGGCCTCCTGCCGTCGGGGCTCCTGGGTCGGCTGATCGATGCCACGAGCACGGAGCCGGATGCCTTCTCCAAGGGGCTGAGTGCGCTGTTCGATCGGATGTCGAATTCCGGAGGGCTGTACGGAACCGACAAGATCGAGTGGTTCAACGGTGGGCTTTTCGATGGAACCGACGTGATGCCACTCCTGGCCGAGGAGATGAAGCTTCTGCGCCAGGTTTCTCGACTCGACTGGTCACAAGTCGAACCAGCCATATTCGGCACGCTCTTCGAGCGCGGCCTCGATCCGGGCAAGCGGTCACAGCTGGGAGCCCATTACACGGATCGGGGCTCCATCGAGCGGCTGGTGCGGCCTGTGGTGATCGATCCCTTGCGCCGGGAATTTGAGGCGATGAAAGCCCGAGTAGCGGAGATAGGTCCCCATCGGCATTTCACGGCCCGGACCCCCGCTAAGGACAACCCTCATAAGGTGTTTGAGGCCTTCCTCGACCGACTGCGTTCAGTCACCGTGCTCGATCCCGCCTGCGGGTCGGGGAACTTCCTGTATGTCGCCCTCCAGGCCTTGAAAGATATGGAACGAGAGGCCATTCTCTGGGGCTCCCAAACGCTCCGCCGACCGATGCAATACCCCCAAATCGGGCCGGAGGCCGTCAAAGGGATCGAGATCAATGCCTACGCGGCCGAGATCGCGAGAGTCGTGATCTGGATCGGCGAGATCCAGTGGATGCTGAACAATGGGTACGCCTACCGGCGGAACCCCATCCTTCGGCCGCTTGAAGCCATCGAGTGCCGGGATGCCCTTATCGACCGGACTGACTCGGATCACCCCGTCGAAGCGAACTGGCCAAACGCCAACTTCATCGTAGGCAACCCGCCCTTCCTCGGCGGAAAGCTCCTGCGAACGTACCTCGGCGATGCATACGTCGAAGAGCTGTTCCGGATCTTCGAAGGACGAGTCCCGCGCGAGGCGGACTTCGTCACGTACTGGCACGAGAAGGCTCGCGCGATGTTGGAGGAGAAACGCGTGGAAAAGGCAGGTCTCCTAGCCACACAGGGGATCCGCGGCGGAGCCAACCGCCGCGTTCTGGAGCGCATCAAAGAGACCGCGGAGATCTACTACGCGAGACCCGACGACCCGTGGATCCTGGATGGAGCCGCTGTGCATATCTCCTTCATCGCCTACGACGATGGATCTAGTCCCGAGCGGCTGCTCAATGACCTGCCAGTCCCGTCCATAAACGCCGATCTGACGTCCGGCATCGACTTGACGGCCGCCCAACGGCTTCACGAGAACCGGGGGATCGCCTTCATGGCGGATACGAAAGGGGGTCCGTTCGACATACCGGCGGACGTCGCGATCGAAATGCTTGCTTCGCCCAATCCCGACGGGCGCAGCAATCGGGACGTGATCTACCCGTGGGCGAACGGACTCGATATCACGCGTCGCCCGCGGAACATGTGGATCATCGACTTCGGCGTCGCCATGCCCCTCGAAGAGGCGGCGAAATATGAAGCTCCGTTCGAGTATGTGATGTCAAAGGTGAAGCCGACACGCGCGGGACTCCGCCGCGCGACCTACTCGGAGAAGTGGTGGATTCACATGGAACCGCGCCCGGCGATGCGGACTGCACTCCGCAGGCTGGGTCGCTACATCGTGACGCCGACGATTGCGAAACATCGTCTCTTCGCTTGGCTCGACGCCCGAACCGTCCCGGACCATGCCCTGATCGTGATCGCACGTGACGATGACTTCACATTCGGGGTGCTCCATTCGCGGCTGCATGAACTCTGGGCGCTCCGATTGGGGACGCAGCTTGAGACACGACCGCGCTATACGCCGACCACCACGTTTGAAACGTTCCCATTCCCGCTGCCCACCCAGGGTGAGCAGGCCGCTGTGTCTCTGGCGGCGAAGACACTGGACGAGCTAAGACTTGGCTGGCTGAATCCTCCGGGCCTGGTGGCCGATCAACTCGAGCTCCGCACCCTAACTAACCTGTACAACGAGCGCCCCGCGTGGCTGGCCAACGCCCATGCTGACCTCGACCACGCTGTCCTGCAGGCGTATGGCTGGCCCACTGATCTGCCCGATGACGAGATTCCGGAGAAGCTCGTTGCCCTCAACCACGAACGTTCCGTAGCGAACGCGGAACGGTAGCGACCTACCAGTCCCAGGGGCCGGTGTACGGATAGTTCTGGTACCAGTTCGCCTCCGAGGCGTCGAAGGCGGCCTGCGCTGCTGTCACATCTGACGTCCAATCCTCAACAAGGGTCTGCCACAGACCGCAAGGTAGCGCCGTCACCCGCGGTCCGAGCTCCCCGAGGTACTCCTCGAAGATGTGGACATGCTGACTCTCATGCCAGGTGATGTGATCCAGTAGTTGGCGCCACCACGCGAGCAGCGTCGGATGGACGCTGGGCGGCGACACCCACCGCGGCAACATCGCCTCATACGTAGCTGAGTAGGTCGCACCGGTCATCGTGCACGCGCCCGTGTTGGGGTTGAAGACGTATGTCGGCTCGGCATCGAGGGTCGGCTCGACATAGGCCAAGGCGTCGGGATGAGTGTCGCCCTCATAATCCGCTGGGATGTTCTGCGCGGCGGACGCCTTCAATTCCTGCGGATTCGTGAAGGTGACCGGGTAGTAGCGCTCAGACGCAAGCCACACGTCGACACCAAGGACAGGCAGGGCGACCAACGCCGATCCACCGGTAACAGTGAGAGCGGGGCTCGGCGTGGCGGCGCGCGTCGGTCGCGGAGTCGGGGTCGGCATCGGCGGGCCGTCAATGATCAGGACCCACCCGACCGCGATGTCGCGCGGGTTCGTGCGGAGTGACGGGTACTGATCGAGGTTCCACCAGCGCAGCTGCGCCTCGCTTACCCCCAGACTGAACGCGATCGAGTACAGCGTGTCGCCGGGGCGAACGGTATACGTCCCGGGGGCGTCGCTCGGGCGTACGCCGTCGCTCGCCTCGTCACTACCCAATGGCTCCGCAACGGATGGGAGGGCGCCCAGCGGTTCAGGGTTAGCGAACCAACCGCCGACAGCCGCAGCTGCGACGGCCGCTACAGCCAGCAGGGTGATTCCAGCCCCGACCACGAGGATCGGCCGCAGTCGGCTCCTGTCGGTCGCCTCTGTCAGACCGGGGACACCCAGCTCGCCTTCAGCCGGTGGGCGGGCCCGGTGACAGATGTAGCACGCGACGTCGCCCGCCAAGTTCGGGAAATTGCAGATCGGGCAGGACCACCCACCTTCAAGGGGCACGGCGAGACTCCGGGTCAGTGGGGCACTCGCGGCGGAGTATGGGTCGCGAGACGCAAGAGTGAAAGCCCCGCACTAGGTCGCGAGCAGCTCCTCCATTCGCTGTGCAGCCTCGCCCTGGAGCGAGGGCAGGACGTGCGAGTAGGTGTTCAGGGTCAGACTGATCTGGGAGTGGCCGAGCTGCTCCATGACGATCCGCGGGTGGACGCCCTGGGCGAGGAGCAGCGACGCGCAGGCGTGGCGCAAGTCCTGGAATCTCAGTCGCGGCAAACCAGCCGCTCGGAGGACTGCCTGGAAGCGGTGGGTCACATTCGTCCCGTCTAGCGGGGTCCCTAGTGAGGTGGTGAAGACGAGGTCGCTCTCCCGCCATCGGCTTCCCGCCCACAAGCGCTCTTCGAGCTGTCGCACCCGCTGTGCTTGGAGCGCGTCGACCAACATCGGCGGCATGATCAGCGACCGGCGACTCAGTTGCGTCTTCGGCTCCACCAGTTGGAGCTTCCCATTGACGCGCTGGAGAGCGTGTCGGATCGCAAGCCGACTGGATGGGAGATCGACGTCCTCCCAACGTAAGCCAAGCACCTCCCCCTGTCGGAGTCCAAGCATCAGGGCGAGCGTGAACAGCGCCTCGAAACGGTCACCTCGCAAGGCGAGGAGCAGGTGTCGGGCCTCTTCTGGCGTCATCACAGGGACCTCGCGGCGCGGGACGCGTGGTGGGTCGACAAGCGTGGCCACATTGCGGGGAACCAGGCCCCAGCGGTTCGCCTGATTGAGCGCCCGCCGCAGGACCGCGCGGAGGTGGCAGACCGTCTGCGGCGACAGACCCGCGGCAAGCTTGCGATTCATCAGCCGCTGGACGTCCTGCGGTGCCAGGCGGGCGAGTGGAATGCGCCCCAGCTCCGGGATGAGGTGGCAGCGGGCATACATTTCGTAGGTCGCGTAGGTCTTCGGCCGCACCGACGGCCGTACTGCGTCACTGAGCCAGCCGGTCAGGAACTGACCGACTGTCAGGCGGTCATCGGTTCCCACGGGCAGGCCCTGGTACTGGTCGCGGAGCGCCCGCGTCAGCTTCTCCTGGACCTCACCTCGGGTATGGCCGTAGAACGATTTCCTACGCCGTCGACCGTCGGCATACCCGAGGTGGATGCGTGCCTCCCAGCGTCCGTCGGTCCGCTGGTAGATGTTCCCCTCGTGGGGTCCGCGTCGTGACACCCTACGCGCCAAGGTGACCGAGTGCCCGCAGGGAGGCACTCTGACCATCGCCGCCGAGGATGACGTGGTCGAGGAACTCGACATCGAGGAGCCGTGCCGCATCTGCCAGCTCGGCGGTGATCGCCAAGTCGTTCAGCGAGGGGGTCGGATCGCCTGACGGATGGTTGTGGGCGACGATTAGAGCGATGGCGTTCAGGCGGACCGCGCCGCGGAACACCTCCGCGACCCGAACTGGGATCCCGGACGCGTTGCCGACGTATAGCGTTTCGATCCCGATGACCACGTTCTTGATGTTCAGCAGGGCCACCACGAGCCGCTCCTGCTCGGCCTCGTCGGGGCGCAGGTAGTCGCGGAGGATCGCCATCGCGTCCCGCGGTGAGCGCATCTGCCCGACCGGATCGGCGATCCGACGCCTGGAGAAGGTGTACTCGTACACCGCGGCCGTCGAGCGCACTGCCAGCCGCTGCGGGACGGTCAGGCCGGACTCCGAGACCAGGGTCATCCCGGGCTGGGAGGGGGCGTCAGGGCGGGCGTCAGCGCCCCAGGGGGCCATGGCCCGGAGCTCGCAGGGACCGGATTTCGTGGTCGAATTGGGCCAGAGGTTGGCGTCGCCGCCGCGGACCAGCGGTTTGCCTGTTCGGTGGTAATTCATGCTCCAAGCGTGCCCTCCCCCCTGGGTCCTGGATTCCCTCGCGCGCTCGATTGGACGGGAGCGAAGTCTTGGATTTCGACCCGCACAGGCGTCCTGCTGTGCGGGTAGGGGCCGGCGGGCGCTGAGCTCGAGAACTGAGCCCGAAATCACCCACAGGGGGCGGCGGTGGTCGCCTTGGACCCGCACATTCACCGCACAAGAGGCGCACACCCATCACGCTCATGTCCGCACGCCTCATTGATCCGCTGTCGGCCGAGGGCGGTTGGCGAAAGCGGCGATCAAGTCCGGGTTCAGGCCACCTTCGGTCAGGGCGTCAAGGATGGTCTCAGTCCCATCTGGCTCGTCATCAGGCGCGTCGCGCAGCGACGATTTCTCTTCTTCTCTTTTCTTCTCTCCTCTGTTCGTGACCGACTCGTGACCACTCGTGACCGAGGACTGCTGCAGTTCCTCGTGACCGGCACGGCTCCGTCGCTTCCGTTCGGCACGCTGATCAGGCATGTCACTCAGGTACCGTTGCCAGTCGGTGTGGTCGTGCATCTCTATCTGGCTATCGGTCAGGACGTCGAGCCAGGCCCGCTCGATCAGCGCTTCTACCATCGCCTCCGGCTCGCTGACGCCTTCGCGCCGCAGAAGCAGCGCGGCGTGCTCGCGGTTCCGGAAGCGCCATCGGACAGGCTCTTGGACTGCGGCATAGGCCATCAGCGTGATCCAAGCGCCGCGCAACTCCATGGGCAGGGCGATCCACTTAGGGTGCCCGGAAATCGATGCCCAGACGATGAGCCACCTCATCGGACGATTAGCCGGCGCTCGCCCTCCTCGTCGAATTCCTCGACAAGCTTCGCGGCCAGGGTGCGCAGATCCTCTGGTCTGACCCGCACAGACCTTCCCACTCGGGCAGCCGGGATCACTCCACGGCGTATCAACTCGTATGCCGTCGATCGGCTGATCCCCATGATCTCGGCGACCTCGCCGACCCGTAGCAACAGCCTGTCCATGCTGACCTCCATCGAGCGCTGCGGACGCATTTGGTCCGCTATGATTGGCAGGCTATGCCATCGCCTAAGCATGGGTCTAAAGCGATATCGCTGGTCGCGATTCGGGCTGCCGTCGAGTCCAAGCTCGGCACGGTCCTCTCGGACCGCATCTGGGAGTTCATGGTCGAGCGCCGCTTCGTGGCCGACATGCCCGATCAGACCGATGACGACATCGCCTACGTGGTGGCAGTCGCGCGGGATCTGATCCGGATCAGCGCCGACCGCCGTGCGGCCACTCCAGCCCAAAGGCGAGGAGACCGCGAAGAGATGTGGCAGGCGCTGACCTCCTTGATCGCCGCAGATGCAGCTGCTCACGATGACGTTGTTGCCCTACGCGCTGAGATTGGCGGCGTGATGCCATGGGACCGGGTCGAGGGTTGGATCCGATGGAGCGCCGCCCGTGATCGGAAGGCTCTCCAAGGGGCCGAGCTGGCTGGCGAGCTCGCGTACGGCATACCCAGCGACGACCGGGTTCACCGGGTCCGCTATCGACACGGCGGTACTTTGGCTCGACTCCAGGACGTCGCTCGCGGCCTGGAGCTCGCCTACGGCTGGCAGGACGCCTTGGCCGTGGTCTACGTCCTTACCGGCATCCCGCCCGCGTACACCCCGTTGGAGGCCGATCGCGAGATTCACTATGCCTCGGGCTATGCGGCCATGGACCGGATTGTGCTCAGGATCGACCCGACGCTCCCGGCCTCGGCGGTCGCGGCGTTCTATCGCCGGGTCCGCGGGCCAGCCCGCCGTCGTGCACTCAGCGCCCGGCAAGCTCGGTTGGCCGCGTTCGTGGTCCAACGTCCCAGCGAGCCCTGGGACGTGCGGAGGCGGGCTTGGAACGCTTTGCATCCACCGGCCTGGCGGTATGGACACGTGAGCAACATGATCCGGGACGCTGGACTCGCGCGAGACAGGCTGCTTCGGCCGAGACCGATTCGCTCAGAGTCAGCCGTTGCCGATAGCTGACCGGGGTGAGAGGACCCGCTCTAGAGCGCTGACGCCCCGGCTTGACGCCCAACACCGTTCACCTCGGCGGACGCATGCGGCGGCGCTGTCTCACATGAGAGGTCGCTCGAAGCAGGGTGGACGCATTCGGACACCGACGGACAGCGCACCGCCGCATTTGTAAACCGCCGGTTGCGGGTTCGATTCCCTCCGTCGGCTCCAGCCCGTCACCTTGAGCCTCTCGGAGGCCATCGGTATACTCCGCCAGCCACCGTGGGTAGGTTGAGCAGGTGGTGAGCTCCGCTGACTGTAGATCAGCCGTCTTTCGACTGTGGGGGTTCGATTCCCTCCCTGCCCACCACGCCTAGAATGGGCGCCAGGCCCACGTAGCTCAGTTGGCAGAGCACTTCCTTGGTAAGGAAGAGGTCTCCGGTTCGAGCCCGGACGTGGGCTCCAGCACCATAACCACGGAGACACCAAGGCCTTGGATCTGAACGTCGTCCTGCCGCTCCTCTCGTCGGTTCTCTCGTTTGCCTTCGCGGCCATGGTTGCCGACCAGTGGATCCGTCGCCGTCAGCCATACCAGCTGGTATGGACCATCGGCCTGCTGTGGTACGGCATCAGCGCCGGTACCGAGTTCCTGGGCGGGGCGATCGGCTGGAACGAACCGCTGTACCGGATCTGGTACCTGATCGGTGCCGTGTGGGTCGCCGGCTGGCTGGGCCTGGGGACCGCCTACCTCCTGGCCAAGACTCGCTTCGGTTACGCCTTCGCCGTCTCGCTTCTGTTGGCAGGCCTCTTCACCTTCCTGACCGATCAGCGCTACCACTACCCCGACTCGGGATCGGCTCCGCTGATCTACTTCCTGGGAGCCCTGGTGCTGGCCTCCGGGGTGGTCGTCCTCACCATTCTGCGAGATGACCGATGGGCGCACCTGGCGGCCGTCGCGGTTGTGGGGGCGACCGTCCTCTCGGCGGTCATGATGGCCGTGGTGGAATTGCCGGCGCCCGGCTACGCGCTCGATCCGGCGACCGGGATCCCCACCGGGGAGCTGTTCCCCGGCTACCTGCGCCTGCTGACGCCATTCATGAATATCACCGGCGCCTTCGTGCTGGTCCTCGGCGCCCTGTACAGCGCGTACGTCTTCATGCCCAAGCGACGCGTGATTCGCTACTCGCTGAACACGGCTCAAGGCATCGGGCGCTTCGCGGCCAACCTCCTGCTCGCGCCGGTGGCCATCGTTGTCAACCTGGTCGCGTCCCTGCCCGGCGCTCTCGTGGCCCTGGTGTCTGGGCGGCTCTCCAGCCGCGTGCCAGCCACCATCCTCATCGCCATCGGTGCCCTCATCCCGGCCATCACGAGCGGCGCCAATCGGTTCGGTGCGACGAGTGCCTTCTTCGTCGGCGAGTTCCTGGGGATCCTGTTCCTGTTCATCGGCTTCGTGGTCAGCATCGAGGTCTTCAGCGACATTCGGCTGCCCTTCACGCAGATCGTCCTCCTTCGCCGCGACCTGGACGCCGTTGACAATCCATCGGGCTGAGCCATAGAATCACGGGGCTTCCCCCGGTGACCGGCCCTTGTTCGGCGTGTCCGACGGGAAGGACCTGAAGGACCGAATCCCGTGGCCAAGGCCGAGAACCGTCCGGTCATCACGCTGGCGTGCACCGAATGCAAGGAGCGCACGTACAGCACCCGGAAGAACAAGCGAAACGACCCGGGGCGGCTGGAGCTGAACAAGTTCTGTCCCCGCTGCCGGCACCACACTCTGCATCGCGAAACCAAGTAAGCGGAGGGGTGTAGCTCAATTGGTAGAGCACCGGTCTCCAAAACCGGCGGTTGTGGGTTCGAGTCCCGCCGCCCCTGCCAGCCCGTTCCGTCGGCCATCCAGAGGAGCATCTGAAAGCCTCGCATGATCACCAGGACCCGCACCTACGTCACCGAAAGCTGGGCCGAGCTGCGCAAGGTCGCGTGGCCCACCCGGCGCCAGGTCGTCAACCTGTCGCTGATCGTGATCGTCGTTTCGGCGATCGTGGGCGCCTATATCGCGATCCTCGACTTCCTCCTCTTGATCGGGATGGACCGCCTGCTGACCCCATGACCAAGCTGACCAACACGACCAGACAGGACGACTGAGAACAGACCGATGACCGAGCCGATAGGCACCGAAGAAGCCCGCCAGGCCGCCCGCCTCTCCCGCGAGGCGCCGCAGCCGGCGGATCCGGATGCCGCCGAGCGCACCACCAAGCAGTGGTACGTGATCCACACCTACTCCGGGTACGAGAACAAGGTCAAGACCAACCTCGAGCACCGCATCGAGTCGATGGGGGTGGAGGACCAGATCTTCCAGGTCCTGGTGCCGATGGAAGAGGAGATCGAGATCCGGAACGGCCAGCGCCAGACCGTCAACAAGAAGGTCTTCCCCGGCTACGTCCTGGTCGAGATGATCATGACCGACGAGTCGTGGTACGTCGTGCGCAACACCCCGGGCGTGACCAGCTTCGTGGGATCGGGCAACCGCCCCACTCCGCTGCGCGAGAGCGAGGTCAAGGCCATCCTCAAGCAGATGGGGGTCGAGGCGCCCAAGTTCAAGGTCCAGTTCCAGAAGGGCCAGAGCGTGCGGGTCACCGACGGGCCGTTCGCCGAGTTCATCGGGACGGTCGACGAGGTGCATCCGGAGCGCAACAAGGTTCGGGTCCTGGTCAGCATCTTCGGTCGGGAGACCCCGGTCGAGCTCGACTTCCTGCAGATCGAGAAGTTGTAGAGGGAGGGGCGCAACCCGCCCCGCCAGCACCTCGGAGGAACAGACGTGGCCAAGAAAGTACGTGCCATCCTCAGGGTCCAGGGCCAGGCCGGCAAGGCGACTGCCGCCGCCCCGGTGGGCCCCGCCCTGGGCCAGCATGGCATCAACATCCTCGAGTTCCTGAAGGCCTTCAACGAGCGGACGGCCCACCTGTCCGGATACACCGTGGCGGCCGAGATCACGGTGTACGAGGATCGGTCCTTCACCTTCACCACCATGGCTCCGCTGGCGGCGGCCCTGCTCAAGCGGGCAGCCGGGGTCGAGAGCGGATCGGCCGAGCCGAACCGCGAGAAAGTGGGGAGCATCACCCGCGGCCAGCTGCGGGAGATCGCCGAGGCCAAGATGGTGGACCTCAACGCCAACGACACCGAGCACGCGATGAAGATCATCGAGGGCACCGCGCGCAGCATGGGCATCGAGGTGGCTGACTGATGGCTCGCCACGGCAAGAAGTACCGCGCCGCCGCCGCGCTGCTGGAGACCGGCCGTCGCTATCCCATCGCGGAGGCGTGTGAGCTGCTGCCCAAGGTCAGCACCGCCAAGTTTGATGCCACGGTTGAGGCCCACCTGCGGTTGGGGATCGATCCCCGTCACGCCGACCAGCTGGTCCGCGGAACGGTCGTCCTGCCGCATGGCACCGGCCGCAACCTCCGCGTCATCGTGTTCGCCCAGGGCGAAAAGGCGGTCGAGGCCCTGCGCGCCGGCGCCGACGAGGTTGGCGGCGAGGACCTGGTAAAGAAGATCGACGACGGCTGGCTCGATTTCGAGGTTGCCATCGCCACCCCGGACCTCATGGGCGTCGTTGGCAAGCTGGGCAAGAAGCTCGGGCCCCGTGGCCTGATGCCCAACCCCAAGTCGGGGACGGTCACCTTCGACATCGAGCGCGCCGTGGCCGAGGTGAAGTCGGGCCGAATCGAGTTCAAGGTCGACCGGGCGGGGATCGTCCACGCCCCGGTGGGCCGCGCATCGTTCACGCCCGACCAGCTGCAGGCCAACGTCGCCACGCTGGTGGACGCGATCAATCGGGCCAAGCCATCGGGTGCCAAGGGGACCTACTTGCGAACACTGACCTTAGCCCCCACCATGGGCCCCGGCGTGGCGGTCGACATCCCATCCGCCCTCGCCGCCGCCCAGGCCTGACCGGAGGTACGACAGCGCCGAGCGGCACAACTTCAGAGCCCAAGACAGCGATGTGACCCGGGCCCAGGCCCGGACTTAATCACCGGCCGATGGCAACCTCGGCCGGGGCACGCCGAGGCAGGACGCCCGCCCCCCGTTGAGGGGATTGGTCCTCGCCGTCGGCGGCGGGGACTTTTCGTTTCAGGAGGTGGACAGACCCAACTCATGCCGACCGATGCCAAGCGCCAGGCCGTGAGCCAGCTCGTGGACATGCTGCGCGCCAGCTCCGCGCTGGCCGTGGCCGACTACCGGGGATTGACCGTCTCCGAGATGCACACGGTTCGGAAGACCCTGCGCGCGAACGGCGTCCGCCTGCAGGTGGCCAAGAATCGACTCCTGAAGAAGGCAGCCGATGAGGCGGGGCTCGAAGAGCTCAAGCCGCTCCTCGCCGGGCCCACCGCCATCGCCGCCACCAGCGGCGATGAGGTCAGCCTGGCCCGCGCGCTGCAGGAGGCCTTCCGGCCGTACAAGGTCGTCAGCCTGCGAGGTGGCTTGTTGGCCGGGCAACCGATCAGCGCCACGGACCTTGGGCGCCTGGCCAGCCTGCCCAGCCGCGAAGTCCTGCTCGGCCGGCTGGCCGGGGGCATGGTCGGCCCGCTGACCGGCATGGCCAGCGTGCTGGCCGCGAACCTGCGCAACCTCGTCGGCGTCCTCAACGCGGTCGCCGAGCAAAGGCGGCAACCCGAGGTCGCGCCGCCGGCTGACCTGGCTCAGCCGAGCGAGCCAACCGAGCCGTCGGTTCAGACCGAACAGACCGATCAGGCCGAGACGGAGCTGACGGTGCAGACAGAACAAACCGAACAGACCGAATCGACCGAACAATCCGAACAGACCGAAGAGATCGGCGAACCAACTACCGACGAGGAGAACGGATAACACCATGGCGACTAAGACCCTGAGCAAGGACCAGATCCTCGAGGCCGTTGACAGCATGACCGTTCTGGAGCTGAGCGAGCTGGTGAAGGCATTCGAGGAGCGTTACGGCGTGACCGCGGCCGCCCCGGTGGCGGTTGCCGCCGCCCCATCCGCCGCCGGCGGAGATGGGGGAGCGCCCGCGGCCGCCGAAGAGCAGACCGAGTTCGACGCGGTGCTGACCGATGTGGGCCCCAACAAGATCCTGGTCATCAAGGCCGTGCGCGAGCTGACCGGACTGGGCCTCAAGGAAGCGAAGGACCTGGTCGACGCCGCCCCCAAGGCGGTCAAGGAGGGTGTGACCCGCGAGGAGGCCGACGCGGTCAAGGAGAAGTTGGCCGATGCCGGCGCCACCGTAGAGGTCAAGTAGCTCCTGAGCCCGCTGACCGAGGATTTTCAGTCGACCGGCAGTCGACCGGCAGTCGACCGGCAGTCGACCGGTAGTGGCTCAATTTGAGCAAACTGACCCGCTGCCGGTGCAGTAGGTAACTCCGAGCCAACGAGGATCGTCGTCAACCGCACCCGCCGGCCGCCCGCTTGGCCGCTGTTGGCCGCGCGTGTCTAGACACGTCGGCCAGTCAGACCTCGACGACGAAACCCGGCCGCGCCACGGAGATGGGGCCGGCGAAGAACCGCGCCGCGGCCGCGATCGCCTCGGCCTCGCCAGTCTCGGGCATGAGGTGCGTGAGGACGAGGCGCTGGACTCCTCCCGCTCCGGCCTCGCGACCGACGTCAGCTGCGCTCGAGAGCGAGCCGACGATCTCCGCCGGGACGCCTCCGGCGTAGGAGGCCTCCGCTAGGAGGAGGTCCGCGCCATCGGCCAGGTGGACCAGCTCCTCCGATGGGCCGCAGTCACCGGTGTACACCAGCGATCGCGTACCGACGCTGATGCGGACCCCGACGTTCGGTCGCGGGTGCGGGAGCGGCGCGGTCAAAATCTGGAACGGCCCAATGGTCAGTTCGCCGCCGGACTCCAAGTGGCGGAGGGCGTAGGAGCCGGCCAGCACCTCCGGTCGATCGAGGGCCAGGACAGCGTCAAGTGCGCCTGGCAGTGCGTGGACGGGGAGCGGCGGCAGAGGCCGGTCCCCCCACGCGCGGGCTCGGAGAATCGGGTTCAGGTCGGCGCAGTGGTCGGGGTGGGCATGGCTGACGAGCACCGCATCGAATTCTGGCGCAGCATCAATCGAGAGCGCAGTGGCCACCCCGTACCCGGGGTCGATTAGGAGGGCGAAGCCATCGGCCTCGACGAGGTATCCGCTGCAGGGGCGGCCATGACCCGGATATCCGCCACTGCCCCCGATCACGGTGAGCCGCATCGCGGAAGGATAGGCGAGGCGGAGTGGGTCAAATCGACCCGCTACCACACCTCTGAAACTGACCCACTACCAGTCGACCGGTACTGGTCTAGTTTGACGGCGGTATATGCTTGACCGCTCTAGTGGACGTCCCTCAGACTGCTCGGCATGAACCGACCCAAGCGCCCGCGCGACGTGAATCAGCTCGCCAAGTCCATCGTGGACGAGGCGACTGGTCAGGCTGAGCCAGTTGAGGATACGCGCGATCCCCTGGCGGTCGAGCTAGGTCGGCGGGGCGGGCTGAAGGGCGGCAGGGCACGAGCCGCGAAGCTCACCCAGGAACAGCGAAGCTCGATCGCGCGGAAGGCGGCTCGCGCCCGATGGAGCACGAGGGTTGACAGGGAGGAGTAGAGTCTTACCCAACGGGAGTAATGGTTCATTACCCCCAATGCGTAAGGAGTTCTACTCATGTCGGACGCCACGGTCGCGGTCCCGGTAGCCAAGCCGACTCCGGAACCTACTCGTTCGCTCTACAAGTTCCCCGTCTATGACCTAGCAGACAGCGTAGCCGTCGCCAAGGCGATCCATGAGTCGGGCGGCGGGACCGCGACAAACGATCAGCTCGCGGCTTATCTGGGCTACAAGAGCACCAACAACGGCGCGTTCATCAACCGTATCGCTGCCGCGAAGTTGTTCGGTCTCATCGAAGGCCCTCCGGCGCGCCTGGTCATTACCCAGCACGCGCAGAAGATCCTCTACCCCATCCAAGAGGGCGACACGCGCCAAGGCTTGATTGATGCATTCCTGCGGGTGCCGCTATTCCGAGAGATCTACAACGAGTACCACGGCAAAGAGCTGCCGCCGAAGTTTGGCTTGAAGAACGCCCTGCGTACCCGATTCGGGGTCGTTCCACAAAGGATCGACCGCGCCTACCACGCGCTCATGTCGTCGGCAGAAGCCGCCGGATTCTTCGATGTTCGCGGGAGTAAGACACAGCTCATCATCCCGACCATTCAGCCTGCCCCACCAAAAGAACCTGTTCCAGAAGATCGTGAGCAGGAGCAGCACCGGCCGGGAGGCGGTAACGGGGGAGACGGTCCACGAGGTCCAAAGACAAACGAGGAACTGCAAGCGGATTACGTCAGCGCCCTCATCGGACTGTTGCGGCAGAAGAGCGAGCCGGACCTCGATCTCATGGCGAAGATCGAGAAGCTGCTCGGGATGCAGTCCGGGGACTAGAAGCGGTGGGGGCGGCAGGTTCGCAGCGCGGGCCTTGGAAAGCCTGCTCAGCGGGTTCAAGTCCCGCCGCCTCCACCACCGATTCCTAGGATATCACCCCGTGAATTCCTGAGCGCTCAAGCAATTGCGACAGACTGCTGTCACGATCCTCAAGCATTCTGTCCAGTATGAACCGCCTGAGCACCGAGAAGCGCGCCGAGATCATCCGCTGTCTCGTCGAGGGTACGTCGATCAACGCGACGTGCCGGATGACCAGCGCGGCAAAGATGACCGTCCTCAAGCTGCTGCGCGACCTCGGAGAAGCCACCAGCCGCTATCAGGACGCTGCCCTTCGGCACCTGCCCAGTCGGCGGATCGAGGCCGACGAGCTGTGGTCGTTCTGCCACGCCAAGGCTCGACACGTTCCCGAGAAGTACGCGGGCCAGTTCGGCTACGGCGACGTGTGGACGTGGACGGCGCTCGATCCCGACACAAAGCTGATGGTGACGTGGCTCGTCGGGGACCATAGCGAGACCGATGCTGACACCTTCCTGAGCGATCTCAAGGAGCGGGTCACGAACCGCATCCAACTGAGCACCGACGGCAACCTGCTCTACAGCGGCGCGGTCGAGCGCGTGTTCGGGCGCGACGTGGACTACGCCCAGGTGATCAAGGACTACGGGATTCAACAGAGCGACGACGCCTCTCCGACCGCGCGCCGCTACTCCCCAAACGTAGTCAAGAGCATCGAGTTGCGGGTAATGATGGGCGACCCCGACCCGGACCATATCTCGACCTCGCACGTCGAGCGCATGAACCTAACCATCCGGATGGGCATGCGGCGATTCACGCGGCTGACAAACGCCTTCTCAAAGAAGGTCGAGAACCTGGCCCACGCCGTGACCATTCAGTTCATGTTCTACAACTTCGCGCGGCCCATTCGGCGCTCGGGAAGAACGTCACTCCTGCGATGGCGGCGGGCATCAGCGATCACGTCTGGACCCCTTACGAGATCGCCGCCCTGCTCGATTAGGCTGCTACGCTCCGCGCGTGGCACCAGTCGGCTATCTCGAAACCGGCGTCATCTACTGCGACGACAACCTCCAACGCTTGTCACAGTTCCCCGCTGAGTGCGTGGACCTGATCTACCTGGACCCGCCGTTCTTCTCGAACCGCCACTACGAGGTCATTTGGGGCGATGAGGCGGAGATTCGTTCGTTCGAGGACCGGTGGCAAGGCGGTGTCACCGTCTATGTCGAGTGGATGCGCGAGCGGGTCATCGAACTGCACCGCATCCTCAAGCCGACCGGGACGTTCTATCTGCATTGCGATGAGCACGCCTCGCATTACCTCAAGGTCATGCTCGATGAGGTATTCGGTGCGAGAAACTTCCTCAACGAGATCATCTGGCACTACGAAACGTCGAGCGGTGCCCCGAAGAAATGGCTGCACCGCAACCACGACACGATCTTCCGCTACGCCGCGAGCAAGCCCTCTCTGGTGACGTGGAATCATCCCCGCGAACCGTGGCCGGAGGCGACGCTGAAGAAATGGCAGCGTGACGAGGAAGGCCGCATCTACCGGGTCCAGAAGAAATACAACAAGCGGTACTACATTGACCCGGCAGGGAAGCTCGCGGATGACGTGTGGGACATTACGCTCTCGTCACGCACGAAGGAACGGCTCGGCTACCCGACCCAGAAGCCCGAAGCCCTTATGGAAATGATCATCGCCTCAAGCAGTGAGCCTAGCGATATCGTGCTCGACCCCTTCTGCGGCTGCGGCACAAACGCTTGTGGCGGCTCAACGGCTAGGACGGCAATGGATCGGCATTGACATCAGCCCAACCGCCGTCGAACTGATGAGCCGACGCCTCGCCAAGCTCGGAGCGACGGCGAAACTAGTTGGCATGCCCGTCACCGAGGCGCAGTTGCATGCCCTCAAGCCGTTCGAGTTCCAGAACTGGGTCATCAATCGCCTGAACGGAACGCACTCACCGAAGAAAAGCGGGGATATGGGCATTGACGGTTTCAGCTTCTTCGAGCATCTACCCATCCAGGTCAAGCAGTCAGGGGTAGGCCGGCCCACGGTTGACGCGTTTCAGGCTGCGATTGACCGGACGGGCAAGAAGAAGGGCTATGTCGTTGGGTTCAGCTTCAGCCGGGATGCTCATGAGGAAGCGGCTCGCGTCAAGGCAAAGAAGGGAATCACCGTCGAGCTGGTGACGGTGGCCGATCTGCTCGAAGGCAAGGCTGATCTAGTGACACCGGAATCGGGTCTGTTCGGTGGCGATGCGCCGCTGCCGGAGCCGCGTCCGACTGAATCGCGCCCGTCTATCGAGGAGCTGGTTGCCAGCGATGCGGGCGAGCTGGGCAAGGTTGCTGAGGCTACCGAGCCTTACGATCCAAACTAGACCACTACCCAGTCGACCGCTTCAGTTGACGAAGCGGTGCGGACTGCTATACTGCTTGTTCGCGTGTCCGCGACCCACGCTGTCTCTCCACCGATCCCCCATGCCTCTTCAAGGAGTGCTGCATGCCCCTGGCCGACTCAGCCGGCCGCTCGGCGCTGGCTCCGAGCCGTGAAAACTTCTCTCGAATCCCGGAGGTTCTCCCGCTTCCCAACCTGATCCAGACCCAGATCGAGTCGTTCCACTGGTTCGTCAACACCGGGCTCCGCGAGCTCCTCGACGAGATCACCCCGATCAGCGACTTCACCAGCAAGAACTTCGACCTCCACTTCCGCGACTACTACTTCGAAGATCCCAAATTCAACGAGGACGAGTGCCGTACTCGTGACCTGACCTACTCTCGGCCCCTGCGGGCCGAGGTCGACCTGCTCGTCAAGGAGACGGAGGAGGTCAAGAGTCAGACAGTCTTCATGGGCGACTTCCCATGGATGACCGATCAGGGCACCTTCATCATCAACGGCGCCGAGCGCGTCGTTGTCAGCCAGCTGGTCCGCTCCCCGGGCGTCTACTACGACGTCGACGAGGACGCGGCGACCGGCCGGCTGCTGTACACCGCCAAGCTGATCCCGAACCGAGGGGCGTGGCTCGAGTTCGAGACCTCGAACCGGAGCGTCCTGTCGGTCAAGGTCGATCGCAAGCGGAAGATCCCGGTCACCACCCTCCTGCGGGCGGTGGGCCTGGTCGACAGCCAGGAGATGCTCCGCATCTTCGGCGCGGTCGACGACAACCCCGAGCATCCGTATGTCGCGCTGACCCTCGAGAAGGACCCGACCAGCACCCAGGAAGAGGCCCTGGTCGAGGTCTACAAGAAGCTGCGCCCCGGCGATCCGCCCACGGTCGAGAACGCGCGGACGCTGGTCAACAGCCTGTTCTTCAACTTCCGCCGCTATGACCTGGGCCGGGTGGGCCGCTACAAGCTCAACAAGGCGCTGCGCGAGATCGCGACCAAGCTCAACCTCGAGCTGCCGACCGAGGAGCCGGACACGCCCCGCGAGTCGCGGGTCATCAGCCAGAACGACATCGTCGCCATCGTGGCCAAGCTCATCGAGCTGAACAATGGCCGTGGCCAGCGCGACGACATCGACCATCTGGGCAACCGCCGCATCCGCGCCAACGGGGAGCTGATCCAGAACCAGTTCCGCATCGGCCTGCTCCGCATGGAGCGGGTGGTCAAGGAGCGGATGACCATCACCGATCCCGAGCAGGCCACCCCGAACTCGCTGATCAACATCCGCCCCGTGGTGGCGGCGATGAAGGAGTTCTTCGGCGGCAGCCAGCTCAGCCAGTTCATGGACCAGACCAACCCGCTGGCGGAGCTCACCAATAAGCGCCGCCTGTCGGCGCTCGGCCCGGGTGGGCTGTCGCGCGAGCGAGCCGGTTTCGACGTTCGTGACGTCCATCCCTCCCATTACGGCCGGATGTGCCCCATCGAGACCCCGGAAGGGCCGAACATCGGTCTCATCGGCTCGTTGGCGACCTACGGCAAGATCAACAAGCACGGGTTCATCGAGACCCCCTATCGGCGGGTCCGGCGCTCGGTGTCCCACAAGGACAAGACCGCCGATGTGGTGGGCGAGACGCTGTCCGAGGACCTCGGCGCCGACGGCCGCAAGGTCCTGGCCAAGGCCGGGACGACCATCACCGACAAGCTGTGGGCCACGATCAAGGACCACAAGCTGGCCTCGATCCGCATCCGCCCCGTCGTGACCGACCAGATCGACTACCTGGCCGCGGACGAGGAGGAGAAGTTCTACATCGCCCAGGCCAACGCCCCGTTGGATCCGGGCCAACACTTCGTCGAGGAGCGGATCATGGTCCGCTACCGCGACAAGTTCCTCATCGAGCCGGCCGACGACGTCGACTACATGGACGTCAGCCCCAAGCAGATCGTCAGCGTGGCGACGGCCCTCATCCCGTTCCTCGAGCACGACGACGCGAACCGGGCCCTGATGGGCTCGAACATGATGCGCCAGTCGGTGCCGCTCATCGTCCCCGAGGCTCCGGTGGTGGGGACCGGGGTCGAGTACCGCGCGGCGCTGGATTCCCAGCAGGTGGTGACCGCCAGCGCGCCCGGCACGGTCACGAGCGTGACCGCCGACGAGATCATGGTCGAGCGCGACGAGGGGGACCAGCTCGACACGTATCGGCTCAAGAAGTTCGTCCGCTCCAACCAGGGCACCTGCATCCACCAGCGCCCGATCGTGGACGTCGGCGCCCGGGTGGTGGAAGGCCAGGTCCTGGCCGATTCGTCCTCGACCGACAAGGGTGAGCTGGCCCTGGGCCAGAACATCCTGGTCGCGTTCCTGCCCTGGGAAGGCGGCAACTACGAGGACGCCATCGTCATCAGCGAGCGGCTGGTGCGCGACGACCTGTTCACCTCGATTCATATCGAGAAGCACGAGGTCGAGGCGCGGGACACGAAGCTCGGCCCCGAGGAGATCACGCGCGACATCCCGAACGTCGGTGACGAGTCGCTCCGCGACCTCAACGAGGACGGGATCATCTACGAGGGCGCCGAGGTCCAGCCCGGCGACATCCTGGTCGGCAAGATCACCCCCAAGGGCGAGACGGAGCTGACCGCGGAGGAGCGGCTGCTGCGCGCGATCTTCGGCGAGAAGGCCCGCGAGGTGAAGGACTCGTCCCTCCGCCTGCCCCACGGGGAGCGGGGGATCGTGGTCGCGGTCCGCGAGTTCAGCCGCGAGCAGGGCGATGAGCTGGCTCCGGGGGTCAACCGCCTGGTGCGCGTCAGCGTGGCCCAGAAGCGCAAGATTGCCGTCGGCGACAAGATGGCCGGCCGCCACGGCAACAAGGGCGTCATCGCCAAGATCCTGCCGGCGGAGGACATGCCGTTCATGCCGGACGGCACGCCGGTCGACATCGTCCTCAACCCGCTCGGCGTGCCGAGCCGGATGAACATCGGCCAGATCCTGGAAACCCACCTGGGCTGGGCCATGACCACCCTGGGCCTGAAGGCCTCCACTCCGGTCTTCGACGGCGCGACCGAGGAGCAGATCCGCCAGCGGCTGGAGCAGGCCGGCCTGCCCACGGATGGCAAGAGCCTCCTGTACGACGGGCGGACCGGCGTCGCGTTCGACCAGCCGGTGACGGTGGGCCACATCTACATGCTCAAGCTCCACCACCTGGTGGAGGACAAGATCCATGCCCGCAGCACGGGCCCCTACTCGCTCATCACCCAGCAGCCGCTGGGCGGCAAGGCGCAGTTCGGCGGCCAGCGCTTCGGCGAGATGGAGGTCTGGGCCCTGGAGGCGTATGGCGCGGCCAACATCCTCCAGGAGCTGCTGACCGTGAAGAGCGACGACGTGCTGGGCCGAGTGCAGACCTACGAGGCCATCGTCAAGGGCGAGGAGATCCAGGCGCCCGGCGTGCCGGAGTCGTTCAAGGTGCTGATCAAGGAGCTTCAGGCGCTCGGGCTGTCGGTCGAGATCCTGAACGAGAACGAAGAGGAGATCCGGTTCGTCGAGGACACCGGCTCCTATCCGCTGCCCGACCTGGGCGGCATCAACCTCCAGGGCTTTGAGGAATAAGGGGCACATGCTGGAAGTCAACAACTTCGACGCCATCCGCATCGGTCTGGCTTCGCCGGACGAGATCAAGTCCTGGTCGTCAGGCGAGGTCACCAAGCCGGAGACGATCAACTACCGGACCCTCAAGCCGGAGAAGGACGGCCTGTTCGACGAGCGCATCTTCGGTCCCACCAAGGACTGGGAGTGCTACTGCGGCAAGTACAAGCGGATTCGGTACAAGGGCATCATCTGCGACAAGTGCGGCGTGGAGGTGACCCGCAGCAAGGTCCGTCGTGAGCGGATGGGCCACATCAAGCTGGCCAGCCCGGTCAGCCACATCTGGTACTTCAAGGGCACCCCGTCACGGCTGGGAATCCTGCTCGACATCAGCCCGCGCAACCTGGAGCGGATCCTGTACTTCGCCCTGTCGGTGGTGACCCGGGTCGACGAGGGCGAGCGCGAGAAGGCACTGGCACGCGTCGACGAGGAGCTGGCCGAGCGCATCGCGGCGGCCAAGGCCGTCGTCGACGACAAGCAGGCCGAGCTGGAGGGGCAGGTCTCGGAGCGCCGGCTGGCAATCAACGGCGAGCTGGCGGCCGAGGTGAAGATGCTGGCCGAGCGGCAGAAGGCGCGCGCCGAGGAGCTGACAACTGCCGCCAAGGCCATCGAGTCCGATCTCAAGGCGGCCGGCAAGACGGTCATCGCAGACGTCGTCTTCGCGGCCACCGGCGAGGTGGTGGCGCGCGAGGGTGAGCCGGTCAAGGAGTCGGTCACGCGCCTGCGCGCGGCGGTCAAGGCCGAGGTTGCCTCGGTCACGGCCGACACTGGCGAGGCGAAGACCCGGGCCCAGGAACGGCACGACCTGCAGATCACCGATCTGACCGGCGGCTTCGACGGTGCCCTGGCCGAGGCTCGCGAGCACCTGGCTCGCGAGACCGATGACGCGCGCCTCGCGGCGCGCCTGGCCCGCCAGCAGATCAACGACATCAAGGTCATGCAGACCCTGACCGAGTCCGAGCACCGCAACCTTTCCGAGCAGCACGGGCGCCTGTTCGACGCCTCGATGGGGGCGGAGGCGATCAAGAAGGTCATCGAGGCCCTGAACCTCGACGAGCTGGCGGAGAAGCTCCAACTCGAGATGCGCCAGACCAGCGGCCAGCGCCGCAAGAAGGCGATCAAGCGGCTGCGCCTGATCGAGGCCTTCCGCAAGAGCGGCGCCCGCCCGGAGTGGATGATCCTCACCACGCTGCCGGTCATCCCGCCCGACCTGCGACCCATGGTCCAGCTCGACGGCGGACGGTTCGCGACCAGCGACCTGAACGACCTGTATCGGCGGGTCATCAACCGCAACAACCGGCTGAGCCGGCTGCTGGACCTGGAGGCGCCGGAGATCATCATTCGCAACGAGAAGCGGATGCTCCAGGAGGCCTGCGACGCGCTGATCGACAACGGGCGCCGCGGGCGTGCCATCAGCGGCACCGGCAACCATCGGCTCAAGAGCCTGTCCGACATGCTCAAGGGCAAGCAGGGCCGGTTCCGGCAGAACCTGCTCGGCAAGCGAGTCGACTACAGCGGCCGCTCGGTCATCGTGGTCGGCCCCGAGCTGAAGCTCCACCAGTGCGGCCTGCCCAAGAAAATGGCGCTCGAGCTGTTCAAGCCGTTCGTCATGCGCCAGCTGGTGGAGAAGGGCTTCGCCCACAACATCAAGAGCGCCAAGCGAATCGTGGAGCGGGTACGCCCCGAGGTGTGGGACGTGCTGGAGGAGGTCATCCAGGACCACCCTGTGCTCCTCAACCGGGCACCCACCCTCCATCGGCTCGGGATCCAGGCCTTCATGCCGGTCCTGGTCGAGGGTTCGGCCATCCAGATCCACCCCCTGGTGTGCTTCGCCTTCAACGCGGACTTCGACGGCGACCAGATGGCGGTTCACGTGCCGCTCTCGACCGCTGCCCAGAAGGAAGCGAAGGAGCTGATGCTGTCCACCCAGAACCTGCTCAGCGCAGCGGACGGGGCGCCGGTCGTATCGCCCACCCACGACATGGTGCTGGGTTGCTACTACCTGACCGTCGAGGATCCGGAGGCGGCCGGCAAGGGCCGTGCCTTCTCGTCATTCGACGAGGCGCGGATGGCGCTCGACGCGGGCGTCATCCATCTCCAGGCCCCGATCAAGGTCGAGCTCAACGGGGAGCTGGTGGAGACCACCGCCGGGCGGCTGATCTTCAACTCCGCCCTTCCGGATGAGCTGGGTTTCTCCAACCAGATCATGGATCGCAAGGCGCTCAAGGAGCTGATCGCACGCTGCTACCGCGACCTGGGGCCGGCGGCCACCGCCAGCCTGGTGGATGGCATCAAGACCATCGGCTTCCACTACGCCACCGTGGCCGGGATCACGATCGGGATCGACGACATCAAGGTCCCCCAGGAGAAGGCGGCCCTGCTGGCCGAGGCCGACCACAAGGTGACCGACATCGAGCGCGAGTTCCGCAAGGGCTTCATCACCGATGACGAGCGCTACACCCAGACCGTCGAGGTCTGGCGCGATACGACCGATGAGGTGACCAGCAAGATGCTGGACGGGCTGGATCGCAAGGGCTCGGTGTGGATGATCACCCACTCCGGGGCGCGCGGAAACGTGACCCAGGTCCACCAGCTGGCCGGCATGCGCGGCCTGATGGCCGACCCGTCGGGCCGGATCATCGACCTGCCCATCCGCTCCAATCTGCGCGAGGGGATGAGCGTGCTCGAGTACTTCATCTCGAGCCACGGCGCGCGAAAGGGCCTGGCTGACACAGCCCTGCGGACGGCGGACTCGGGCTACCTGACCCGGCGCCTGGTGGACGTGGCCCAGGACGTCATCACCCGCGAGGAAGACTGCGGGACCGACGTCGGGACCTGGATCACCCGCGAGGAGTCGGCCGACATCCCCGAGCCGTTCGTGGACCGGCTCATCGGCCGCATGGCCTGCATCGACGTCACCGACCCGGTCAGCGGCAAGGTGATCACCGCGCGCAACGAGGAGCTGGACGAAGCCGCGGTGGAGCGGATCGGCGCATCGGAGATCGACCGCGTTAACGTGCGGTCGCCGCTGACCTGCGCCGCCCGTCATGGCGTGTGCCGGATGTGCTACGGCCGCAACCTGGCGTCGGGCCAGCTGGTTCTGCTGGGCCAGGCGGTGGGCATCATCGCCGCCCAGTCGATCGGCGAGCCGGGCACCCAGCTCACGATGCGCACGTTCCACACCGGCGGCGTGGCCGGCGAGGACATCACCCAGGGCCTGCCCCGGGTGGAGGAGCTGTTCGAGGCACGGATCCCCAAGGGCCAGGCCATCGTCAGCGAGATCGACGGCCGAGTCGAGGTCCAGCGCGGCGGTCCGGACCAGCCGGTCAGCGTGGTGGTGGAGCGGCGCGAGGCGTTCGACACCCCCATCAAGCTCACCGCCAAGCACGAGATCCTGGTCGAGAACGGCGACGAGGTGATCGAGGACCAGCTTCTGGCCCAGCTCGAGGTGGGCGGAGAGACGCACCCGGTCAAGTCACCCACCGCCGGGGTGGTGGCCCGCAAGGGTCGCCACGTGACCATACGCTCCGAGGAGGTCGACCGGCGCGAATACCAGGTCCCGCACTCGGCCCGCCTGCGGGCCGAGACCGGGGGGGAAGTGGTCGCCGGCCAGCCGCTGACCGAGGGCCCGCTGAACCCCAAGGACCTGCTCCAGATCAAGGGCGTCGACGCGGTCCAGCGCTTCCTGGTGACCGAGGTGCAGAAGGTGTACCGATCCCAGGGCGTGGCGATCAACGACAAGCACGTCGAGATCATCGTGCGCCAGATGCTGCGCAAGGTGATGGTCGACAACCCGGGTGACACCGAGCTGCTGCCGTCGGAGATGATCGACCGCTTCGAGTTCGAGGAGACGAACAACCGGATCCTGGCCGAGGGCGGGGAGCCGGCCACGGCACAGACCGTGCTGCTGGGAGTGACCAAGGCGTCGCTCAACACCAGCTCGTTCCTGGCTGCGGCGTCGTTCCAGGAGACGACCCGGGTGCTCACCGAGGCGGCCATCCAGGGCGCCAAGGACCACCTCATCGGTCTCAAGGAGAACGTCATAATCGGCAAGCTCATCCCGGCAGGCACCGGCGCCCTGGCGCGCGCGGAGGCTCTGCGGGCCAAGGAGCTGTCGCCGGAGGACGTCGAGGCCATTCGCGAGCGCGAGGCGGCCATGACCTTCCTCACCGGCGATGCGGATGCCGATGCCGACGGCGTGATCGACCCCGCGGAGGCCGAGGCGGCAGCCGAGGAAGCGGCCGAGACCGTCGCCGAGCTGATGGACGCCGGCGACAATCCGGCCATCGAGGCGGTCGTCGAGGAAGAGGTCTTCGAGGTCCTCAGCGAGGGCGAGAAGGTCTAGCCCGGGAATCGCGGCCCACGCGGCCCGCGATTGACACTCCGAGCGGGCTCAACCTATACTTCGAGGTCGGTGTCCCGCACCGCGGGACGCCGTTCGTGTGTGTTCCGCCAAGAGGGTCTCACCCTCTCGGTCCGTGCCCCGACCAGGGCGCGACGGGACCGGTGCGGAGCCTGTCCACCAGTCATCAATGCAGGTCCGAGAGGTATCGGTTGCCGACCATCAACCAGCTGGTCCGCAAGGGCCGAAAGCCGGTACGCAAGAAGGTCAAGGCGCCCGCCCTGCGGCGGACGTTCAACAACCTGACCCAGACCGCCTCCGAAGGGCGCGGCGCGCCCCAGCGGCGGGGTGTCTGCCTGTCCGTCATGACCCGCACGCCCAAGAAGCCGAACTCAGCGCTGCGCAAGGTCGCCCGCGTGCGCCTCACCAACGGGATGGAGGTCACCGCGTACATCCCGGGCATCGGTCACAACCTCCAGGAGCACTCGGTGGTCCTCGTCCGCGGCGGCCGGGTACCGGACCTGCCCGCGGTGAAGTACCACATCATCCGCGGCCCGCTCGACGCGGCCGGGGTGCGCGATCGGCAGCAGAGCCGTTCCAAGTACGGCGCCAAGTCGGCGGGGAAGGCCTAAGACGTGCCGCGCCGTCCCACCGTTGCCCGCAAGGCGAAGTACGACGAGCAGCTGGTTGGCAGCGCCCTGACCATGGACCAGTTCACGAACAAGCTGATGCGCGGCGGCAAGCGTCAGCTGGCATCTCGCATCCTGGAGGACGCGCTGGCGCGCGCCGAGAGCCAGGCCGGACGGTCGGGGATCGAGGTCCTCGAGCACGCCATGCGCAACGCCATGCCGCTGATCGAGGTCAAGCCAAAGCGGGTGGGGGGCTCGACCTACCAGATCCCCGTCGAAGTACGCGCCGATCGGCGCGTTTCGCTTGGTATGCGCTGGCTCATCGAAGCTGCCCGCAAGCGGAATGGCCGCAGCATGAGCGAGAAGCTGGCGGCCGAGCTGATCGACGCCGCGAATGGGCTCGGCGCTGCCGTCAAGCGCCGGGAGGACACCCACCGCATGGCGGAGGCCAACAAGGCCTTCAGCCACTTCCGGTGGTAGTCGCAACCGCCCCGCGACGATTGGGGACCGAGATGGCGACCGAGTATCCGCTGGAGCGCACCCGAAACATCGGGATCATCGCCCATATCGACGCGGGCAAGACGACCGTGTCCGAGCGGATCCTGTTCTACACCAAGAAGATCTACAAGATCGGCGAGGTCCACGAGGGCGCGGCCACCATGGACTGGATGGAGCAGGAGCAGGAGCGCGGCATCACGATCACCGCCGCGGCCACGACCTGCTTCTGGGCCGATCACCGAATCAACCTTATCGACACGCCCGGCCACGTGGATTTCACGGTCGAGGTCGAGCGCAGCCTGCGCGTGCTCGACGGCGCGGTCGTCGTCTTCGACGGCGTGGCGGGTGTGGAGCCCCAGTCCGAGACCGTCTGGCGCCAGGCCGATAAGTACGGAATTCCGCGCTTCTGCTTCGTCAACAAGCTCGACCGCACCGGAGCCGATTTCTGGCGGGTGGTGGACATGATCCGCGACCGGCTGGGCGCCACCGCGGTCCCGATCCAGCTGCCCATCGGCACCGAGTCGGCGTTCCGCGGCGTCATCGACCTGGTTTCCATGAAGGCGATCACCTATGGCAACGACGTGGACGATCCCGGCCAGACGGGGCCCATCCCGGCCGAGCTGGCGGACGAGGCCGCGACGTGGCACGACAAGCTGGTCGAGACCCTGGCCGACCTGGACGATGACATCGCCCACAGGTTCCTCGAGGGTCAGCCGGTGGAGGCCGATCAGCTGCGCCGCGCGCTGCGCGCGGGCACGCTCGCGTATCGGATCGTGCCGGTCCTGTGCGGGTCGGCGCTCAAGAACAAGGGCATCCAGCCCATGCTCGACGCGGTCGTCGACTATCTGCCCAGCCCACTGGACGTGCCGCCGGTGACCGGGACCGATCCACGCACCCATGAGCAGGTGGTTCGGCATACCGATCCGAACGAGCCGTTTGCGGCCCTGGCCTTCAAGATCGCCGCCGACCCGTTCGTCGGCAAGCTCGCCTTCTTCCGGGTCTACAGCGGGACGCTGAAGAGCGGCTCGTACGTCTACAACTCGACCAAGGGACACAAGGAGCGGGTCGGGCGCCTGGTCCAGCTCCACGCCAACCACCGCGAGGAGGTCGACGCGGTCAGCGCCGGCGAGATCGCCGCGGCGGTGGGCTTGAAGAACACCTTCACCGGCGACACCCTGACCGATGAGGCGCACCCCATCGTGCTGGAGGCCATCACCTTCCCGGAGCCGGTCATCGAGCTGGCGGTGGAGCCCAAGACCAAGGCCGACCAGGACAAGATGGCGCTCGCCCTGCATCGGCTGGCGGAGGAGGACCCGACCTTCCGGGTCAGCACCGACCAGGAGTCGTCCCAGACCCGGATCGCGGGCATGGGCGAGCTGCACCTGGAGGTCATCGTCGACCGCATGCTGCGCGAGTTCAAGGTCCAGGCCAACGTCGGCCGGCCGCAGGTCTCGTACCGCGAGGCGATCCGCAAGGCTGCCAAGGCCGAGGGACGGCTCGTGCGCCAGACCGGGGGCAAGGGCCAGTACGGCCATGCGGTCATCACCCTCGAACCGCTGGAGCGCGGAAGCGGCTACATCTTCGAGTCCAAGATCGTGGGCGGTGCCATCCCGCGCGAGTTCTGGAAGGCGGTCGAAGAGGGCATCCGCGACGCCCTGGCCGGGGGCGTGCTGGCCGGCTATCCTTTGATCGACGCCAAAGCGACGCTCATCGACGGCTCGTTCCACGAGGTCGACTCGTCCGAGATGGCGTTCAAGATCGCCGGCTCGCTGGCCGCCAAGGCTGCCGTGGCCAAGGCGGATCCGGTCATCCTGGAGCCGGTCATGCGGGTCGAGGTCGTCACCCCCGAGAACTTCATGGGCGACGTGATCGGCAACTTGAATGCCCGGCGCGGCTCGGTGGACAGCATCGAGGAACGCGGAACCTCGCGGGTCATTGCTGCCCACGTCCCGCTGGCCGAGATGTTCGGCTACGCCACAGACCTGCGGTCCATGACCCAGGGCCGCGCCACCTATTCGATGGAGTTCGCCCGGTATGCCGAAGTCCCCGCGTCCATCGCCAACGAATTGATCGCCAAGTCGAAGAGCTAGACACCCAGGAGGAACGAAAAGCAAGCACCATGGCCAAGCAGAAGTTCGATCGCACCAAGCCGCACGTCAACGTCGGCACCATCGGTCATGTCGACCATGGCAAGACCACGCTGACGGCTGCCATCACCAAGTACCTGGCCCTCAAGGGCGGGGCCAGCTTCCGCGCATTCGACTCGATCGACAACGCTCCGGAGGAGCGGGCCCGCGGCATCACGATCGCGATCGCCCACGTTGAGTACCAGACCGACGCGCGCCACTACGCCCACGTCGACTGCCCCGGCCACGCGGACTACATCAAGAACATGATCACCGGTGCTGCCCAGATGGACGGCGCGATCCTGGTCGTGTCCGCCGCCGACGGCCCCATGCCCCAGACTCGTGAGCACATTCTCCTGGCCCGCCAGGTCGAGGTTCCGTCGATCGTGGTCTACCTCAACAAGGTGGACATGGTCGACGACGAGATGCTCATCGACCTGGTCGAGATGGAGGTCCGTGAGCTCCTCAGCAAGTACCAGTTCCCCGGCGACGACATCCCCGTCATCCGTGGCTCGGCCCTCAAGGCCCTGGAGTCGAAGAGCGACGATCCGGAGTCGGAGGACTACGCCAGCATCAAGCAGCTGATGGATGCGGTCGACACGTATATCCCGACCCCGACCCGGGAGACGGACAAGCCGTTCCTGATGCCGGTCGAGGACGTGTTCGGGATCAAGGGCCGCGGCACGGTGGCCACCGGACGCATCGAACGCGGCCAGGTCAAGGTGGGCGAGACGATCGAGCAGGTCGGCGTCCACGCCAAGGCCCGCCAGCTGGTGGTGACCGGGGTCGAGATGTTCAACAAGACCCTCGACGAAGGCCAGGCCGGCGACAACGTAGGCATCCTGCTGCGCGGCGTGGAGCGCGAGGAGATCGAGCGCGGGCAGGTGCTGGCCAAGCCGGGCAGCATCAAGCCGGGCACCAAGTTCAAGGCCGAGGTGTACGTCCTGAGCAAGGACGAGGGTGGACGCCACACGCCGTTCTATACCGGCTATCGGCCGCAGTTCTACCTGCGCACGACCGACGTCACCGGCGCGATTGAGCTCCCGACCGGGGTGGAGATGATCATGCCCGGCGACAACGTGAACATCGACGTCGAGCTCATCACGCCCATCGCCATCGAGCAGGGCCAGCGCTTCGCGATTCGCGAGGGCGGCCACACGGTGGGCGCGGGCGTGATCACGGCGCTTCCCGCGTAGCCGCCGATGGCCAAGCAGCGCATTCGCATCCGGCTTCGGGCCTACGACCACAAGCTGCTCGACCAGTCGGCCGAGCAGATCGTGGAGACGGCCCAGCGGACGGGCGCCGAGATCGTCGGCCCCGTTCCGCTGCCGACGCGGATCGAGAAGTTCACGGTCATCCGCGGCCCGTTCATCCACAAGGACGGACGGGAGCAGTTCGAGATTCGAACCCACAAGCGGCTGATCGACATCATCGATCCCTCGTCGAAGACGGTCGATGCGCTGATGCGGCTCTCGCTGGCGGCGGGCGTCGACATCGAGATCAAGATGTGATGGCAATCGGGTTGATCGGGCGCAAGCTCGGCATGATGCGGCTCTTCGCCGAGGACGGCAGCGTCGTCCCGGTGAGCGTCATTGCCGCTGCCCCGAACACGGTGACCCGGCTCCGCAACGTCGAGCGCGACGGGTACGCGGCGGTCCAGGTCGGCGCCGGGGTGGCCCGACGTGTCACCCGCCCGGTGGCCGGCCAGCTGCCCGCACTGCCGAAGGACGCGCCGCGGCCGCGCGTCATGCGCGAGTTCCGGGTGGACTCCACCGAGGGTTTCGAGACGGGGCAGTCCCTCGACGTGACCCTGTTCGCGGCCGGCGACCTGGTGGACGTGACCGGGGTCAGCAAGGGGCGTGGATTCGCGGGCACCATCAAGCGCCACCACTTCCACCGCGGGCCGGTGACCCACGGCTCGACCAACACTCGCCAGCCGGGCTCGATCGGAGCCGGGACGACGCCGGGCCGCGTGTACAAGGGGATGAAGATGAGCGGCCATCTGGGCGACCGCCGAATCACCGTCCAGAAGCTCCAGGTGGTCCGGGTCGACTCCGACCGGCAATTGCTGCTGGTCCGCGGGGCGGTGCCCGGCGCCCGCAACGCCATGCTCCTGATTCGGAAGGCGGAGTAGTCGTGGCCAGCACGCCAGTCCTCACCGCCAAGGGCACCAAGAAGGGCTCCATCGAGCTGGCGGACTCCCTGTTCGGCGCGCCGGTCCGCAGCGCCCTCATCCACCAGGCCGCCATGGCCCAGCTGGACGCGCGCCGGATCGGAACCGCGGACACGCTGACCCGGGCCCAGGTCCGCGGCGGCGGCCGCAAGCCGTGGCGCCAGAAGGGCACCGGCCGGGCGCGCCAGGGCAGTCGCACGTCGCCCCAGTGGCGGGGTGGCGGCGTGGTCTTTGGCCCGCACCCGCGTGACTACGCGGTGAAGGTCAATGACAAGGTCCGGCGCGCGGCCCTCCGCGGCGCGCTGAGCGCCAAGGTCGCCGACGGTGCGGTCAAGGTGGTCGAGGGCATCGGCCTGGACAAGATCCAGACCAAGGCCCTGGTCGAGCGCCTGGCCGCGTGGGATGTGCAGGGCCGCGTCCTGCTGGTCCTCGCCGCCCGCGACGAGAACGTGGAGCGCTCCGCGGCCAACCTGCGCGAGGTCCGCATCATCCTGGCCGACAGCCTGAACGTGGTCGACCTGCTGGAGGCCGACACCATCGTGTTCACCCGCGACGGGGTCGCCCGCGCCGAAGCGGTGTTCGCATGAGCGCGCGCACCATCCATGACGTTCTGCTGCGTCCCGTGGTCAGCGAGAAGTCGGTGGCCGAGATCGAGCGCAACAACTACACCTTCGCGGTGCGGCAGGACGCCAACAAGTTCCAGATCAAGGCCGCGGTGGAGACTGAGTTCAAGGTCACGGTGTTGGGCGTGCGGGTGCAGACCGTGCACCCCAAGCAGAAGAGCCGGGGGCGACGGACCAAGGGCATGACCAGCGGCTGGCGCAAGGCGGTGGTGACGATCTCCGCCGGCGACAAGATCGAGCTGTTCGAGGTCGTATAGCCATGCCGCTTCGCAGCTACCGACCCAACACGCCGTCCCTGCGCCAGATGACGCGCTCGGACTTCGCGGAGGTCACGACCGACCGGCCGCACAAGCCGCTGACCGAGCGTCTCGGCTCCAGCGCCGGGCGCAACAGCCAGGGCAAGCTCACGGTCCGCCACCAGGGTGGCGGTCACAAGCGGTTGTATCGGGTCATCGACTGGCGGCGCGACAAGCACGGCGTGCCCGCCCGGATCGCGACGATCGAGTACGACCCGAACCGGTCGGCCCGGATCGCCCTGCTCCACTACGCCGATGGTGACAAGCGCTACATCCTGCTGCCCAACGGCCTGCAGGTCGGGGACGAGGTCACGGCCGGCCCCGAGGCCGAGGCGCGGGTGGGCAACGCGTTGCCGTTGTCCAAGATCCCGCTCGGCACGCAGATCCACAACGTGGAGCTGGTTGCGGGCCGCGGCGGGCAGATCGTGCGCAGCGCGGGGGGCGCGGCACAGCTGCTGGCCAAGGAGGGGGAGATGGCCACCATCCGGTTGCCATCGGGGGAGGTCCGACGGGTGCGCGCCAACTGCACGGCAACCGTGGGCCAGGTCAGCAACCTCGAGCACGAGAACCAGAAGATCGGCAAGGCCGGCCGGAGCCGGCACCTCGGCCGCCGGCCGTCAGTGCGAGGCGTGGTCATGAATCCCAACGACCACCCGCACGGCGGTGGCGAGGGCAAGTCACCCATCGGCATGCCGCCCAAGACGCCGTGGGGCAAGCCCGCCATGGGCCTGCGGACCCGCAAGCACCAGGCCAGCGATCGGCTGATCGTGCGCCGCCGCTACGGGCGCGGGTAAGGAGGCGCGATGAGCCGTTCCGTGAAGAAGGGCCCCTTCGTCGATGCCCGCCTGCTGGGACGCATTGACGAGATGAACAAGCGCAAGGAACAGAAGGTCCTCAAGACCTGGTCGCGGGCGTCGGTGATCTTCCCGGCCATGATCGGCCATACCATCGCGGTCCACGACGGTCGCCGCCACGTCCCGGTGTTCGTGACCGAGAACATGGTCGGCCACCGCCTGGGCGAGTTCGCCCCGACCCGCCACTTCCGCGGGCACGGGCGGCACACCGAACGCTCATCGGCGCTGAAGTAGGACTGGACCCATGCGCGTGACCGCCACTGCCAAGTACGTCAGGATCAGCCCCCGCAAGGTCCGCCTGGTGGCTGACCTGATCGTGGGCCGCCCGGTCGAGGAAGCGGCGGCCATCCTGCGCTTCATGCCCAACGCCGCGGCACGCGACGTGGCCAAGGTCCTGCGCAGCGCGACCGCCAATGCCGAGAACAACTTCAACCTGACCGCGGACGAGCTGCGCGTGGTGTCCGCGGTCGCCAACGAGGGACCGACCCTGAAACGCATCCGACCCCGCGCCCAGGGCCGCGCCTTCCAGATCCTCAAGCGCACCAGCCACATCAGCGTATCGGTCGCCGATGGAGGCGACGTCTGATGGGTCACAAGGTGCATCCGTACGGCTATCGGCTGGGCATCAACAAGCCGTGGCTGGCGAAGTGGTACGCCGATCGCGACTACGCGACGCTGCTCCAGGAGGACATGAAGATCCGCGCCCTGGTCGCGCGTCAGCTGGCCAACGCCAGCGTGAGCCAGGTCGAGATCGAGCGCGGCATCAATCACGTAACGGTCACGGTCCACACCGCCAAGCCGGGGATCGTGATCGGCAAGGGCGGCGCCAACGTCGAGCTGCTGCGGACATCCATCGGCAAGCTGACCGATAAGAAGGTCAAGCTCGAGATCAAGGAGGTCCTGCAGCCGGAACTGGACGCCGTCCTGGTGGCCCAGAGCATCGCCGGCCAGCTCGAGCGCCGGATCGCCTTCCGCAAGGCGGTCAAGCAGGGCGTTCAGCGCACGATCAAGGCCGGCGCCAAGGGCGTGAAGATCCAGGTCTCCGGGCGCCTGGGCGGGACGGAGATGTCCCGTCGGGAGTGGGACAAGGAAGGTCGCATCCCGCTCGGCACGTTGCGCGCGGACATCAGCTACGGCGTCGTTCATGCCCACACGACCTACGGCCGAATCGGGGTCAAGGTCTGGATCTACCGCGGCGAGACGCTGGCCGATCTCCCGGGATCGGCCCGGACCGAGCCGCGGGAGGCCCCACGCGCCGCTACTCGCGGCCGACCCGCCCGTCGGACGCGGACCGCAGCCACTCCTGCCGAGGAGGCCGAGACGGCCGACGCGGCGGTCGCTGTGGCTGCGCCAGTGGACGAGGTCGCCGAATCGGTGGCCGTGGACGAGTCCGGGGTTGAGGCCGCCGCCGAGGCTGAGGCCGCCGTTGAGCCGGAAGCTGCCCTCGAGGCGGAAGCTGAGCCCGCGGTTGAGGCCGCCGCCGATGCCGAGGCCGTCACGGAGACCCAGCCGGCATCGGTCGAACCTGAGACCCCGAGCGAGAGCGAGGCGAAGGACTAGTCATGCTGCTGCCGAAGCGCGTCAAGCATCGCAAGGTCCAACGCGGACGCCGCGCAGGTCTGGCCAAGGGCGGCACCACCGTCTCCTTCGGGGAGTACGGCCTGATGGCCGAAGAGGTGTGCTGGCTGACCAGCCGCCAGATCGAGGCTGCCCGACGGGCGATGACCCACCACATCAAGCGTGGCGGCCGAGTCTGGATCCGCGTCTTTCCGGACAAGCCGGTCACCAAGAAGCCGGCCGAGGTCCGGATGGGATCGGGCAAGGGCGCACCGGACCACTGGGTCGCCGTCGTGAAGCCGGGCCGGATCATGTTCGAGATGTCCGGCGTGCCGGAGACGATCGCCCGCGAGGCGATGCGGCTGGCCAGTCACAAGCTGCCGATCTCGACCAAGTTCGTCATCAAGGAGGGCGTCGAACATGGACATCAGTGAGGTTCGCGCTCTCAGTGACCAGGACCTTGCCGCGGCCCTGGTCGATGCCAAGCTCGAGCTCTGGAAGATCCGGTTCGACCTGGCTACCCGCCAGGAGAAGAACCACAGCCGCCTGCCGGCCACCCGGCAGCGGATCGCGCGGATCCTCACCGTCATGACCGAGCGCCAGCGCGCGGCCACGGCCGCCAGTCAGGAGTCCGCGTAATGGCCGGCAAGCGACGGACCAAGGTCGGGCGCGTGGTGTCCGACAAGATGGACAAGACGGTGGTCGTCAGCGTCGAGCGTCTGCAGCGCCATCCGATCTACAAGCGCGTCATCCGGCGCTCCACGAAGTTCAAGGCCCACGACGAGGAGAACGCGGCGAGGGTGGGGGATAGCGTCCGCATCGAAGAGAGCCGGCCGCTGTCACGCGACAAGCGCTGGCGGCTGGTCGAGATCCTGGGCCACGGGGCAGCCGAGATGGCTTCCGGACCGATGGCCGATGAGGCGATCCTCAACCCCGAGCCGGAGCCTGCGGCCGAGTCGGGGCCGGAGTCGAAGGCGGCGCTCAGCGAGGCCGATCCGGCATGATCCGACGCCAGACCCGGCTCCGGGTCGCCGACAACACGGGCGCACGCGAGCTGATGTGCATCACGGTCGTGGGCCGCTCGACGAGCGAGACGGCCTCCGTGGGTGACGTCATCGTGGCCAGCGTCAAGCAGGCCCTGCCCAACTCCGGCGTGAAGAAGGGCGAGGTCGTCCGCGCGGTCATCGTCCGCACCACCAAGGGCTACGGCCGCCCCGACGGGAGCCACATCCGCTTCGACGAGAATGCGGCGGTCCTCATCACCCCGCAGGGCAACCCGCGTGGGACCCGCATCTTCGGCCCGGTGGCTCGCGAGCTGCGAGAGCGGAACTACATGAAGATCATTTCGCTCGCGCCGGAAGTGCTGTGATGGCCGTTCGGAAGGGCGACACGGTGCTGGTCATGGCCGGCAAGGACCGTGGCAAGCGCGGCAAGGTCGAGCGCGTCGAGCGCACGCGGCGCGGCCTGGCCGTGGTCATTCCCGGCATCAACATGGCCAAGCGACACCAGCGCGCACAGCGCGGCCGTACGCAGACGGCGGGGATCATTGACCTGCCGATGCCGGTCCAGATCAGCAACGTCATGGTCGTGTGCCCCAACTGCGAGAAGCCGACCCGCATCGGCCATGCGCGGCTGGATGACCAGCACCAGACCCGGGTGCGCGTCTGCAAGCACTGCGGGGAGCAGCTGGAGGTGACCGCGTGAGCGACGAACCAAGCGCCGCGCCGCGCAAGCCCGCCAAGCCGGCAGCCAAGAAGGCCGCCGCGCCGCGCAAGCCCGCCAAGCCGGCAGCCACGAAGGCCGCCACGTCGGCCGCCAGGCGGTCCGCCAGCGTGCCAGCGGCGCCTCCGAAGCAGCGGCGGGCTGCCAATGGGGGCGAGCTGGCCGGCCTCCGCCTCCGGTACCGCGACGAGGTGGTGCCGGCCCTGATCCGCGAGTTCCGGTACGCAAACCCGATGCAGGTCCCGCGCCTGGAGAAGGTCGTGGTCAACATCGGCCTGGGAGAGGCCATCCAGAATGCGAAGGCCATCGACGCCGCCGTCGGGGACCTGGCCACGATCACCGGCCAGAAGCCGATCGTGACCCGCGCCACCAAGTCGATCGCCCAGTTCCGGCTCCGGACGGGGATGCCCGTCGGCGCCAAAGTCACCCTCCGCGGGCAACGGATGTACGACTTCGTCGAGCGCACCCTGCGGCTGGCCCTCCCGCGCATTCGTGACTTCCGCGGCGTGTCCCCCGGATCCTTCGACGGGCGGGGGAACTTCAGCCTGGGGCTCCGCGAGCAGCTGATGTACCCGGAGATCGACTACGACAAGATCGACCGCCTGCGGGGCCTCGAGATCAGCATCGTGACCACCGCCCGCAACGACGAGGAGGGCCGCCGCCTCCTCGCCCTGCTGGGCATGCCATTCGCCGCCAACTGAGCTGAGGACGATTCGAACGTGGCCAAGAAATCGATGATTGCCAAGTCCCAGCGCAAGCCGCGGTTCGGCGTGCGCCAGCACAACCGCTGCACGGTGTGCGGGCGTCCGCGGGCCTACATGCGGCGCTTCGCGCTGTGCCGCATCTGCTTCCGGGAGCGTGCCCTCGACGGCCTGCTGCCGGGGGTCATGAAGTCGAGCTGGTAGCCATGAACATGACCGATCCGATCGCCGACATGCTGACCCGCGTGCGCAACGCGAGCGTGGCCCGACATCGAGAAGTCGTCCTGCCCGCGTCGCGCGTGAAGACCGAGATCGCTCGCATCCTGGCCGAGGAGGGGTTCATCGCCTCGTTCGAGGCGCGGGTCGACGACGGCCATGACCATCTGGTGCTGACCCTCAAATACGTCGAGGGCCGCACGCCGGTGGTGACCGGTCTCAAGCGCATCAGCAAGCCGGGTCTGCGCGTCTACGCGCGCAAGACCGAGATTCCCCGCGTCCTGGGCGGCCTGGGCGTGGCCATCCTTTCCACCTCCCACGGGATCATGACCGGGCAGCAGGCCCGGAAGCTGAATCTCGGCGGCGAGGTGCTGTGCTACGTCTGGTAAGGAGCCGCATGTCGCGAATCGGGCGCCTGCCCATTGCCATCCCCGATGGTGTCGAGGTCACCCTCGACGGTCAGCACCTGAGCGTGACCGGCCCGCTGGGCACGTTGGAGCGGGACGTCCACCCTGAGATGGCCGTCGTTCACGATGACGGCATCCTCCGCATCGTCCGCCCATCCGATGAGCCGCGCCATCGGGCGCTGCATGGGTTGACCCGATCACTGGTCGCCAACATGGTCACCGGGGTGACCGCGGGATTCACCAAGGCCCTCGAGATCAGTGGCGTGGGGTACCGCGCCCAGCTCCAGGGCGAGACCCTGGTCCTGGCGCTGGGGTTCTCGCACCCGGTCGAGTTTCCGCCTCCGGAGGGCATTCGCTTCACCGTCGAGACGCCCACCCGGCTGTCGGTGAGTGGCGCCGATCGGGAGCTGGTCGGTCAGGTGGCGGCGGCCATTCGCGCCAAGCGCAAGCCCGAGCCATACAAGGGCAAGGGCATCCGGTACGCCGGCGAGCATATCCGGCGCAAGGCCGGCAAGACGGGCAAGGTCGGGGGAGCCGCGTAACACATGATCAAGAAGTCATCCCGCGACGAGTTGCGGCGCAAGCGACACGCCCGCCTCCGGCTGCGCGTGATGGGCAGCACCGAGCGCCCGCGGCTCAGCGTCTTCCGCAGCTCCCGCTTCATCTATGCCCAGGTCATTGACGACACCACCGGCCAGACCTTGGCCGCGGCCTCGAGCCGCGAGCCGTCGCTGGGTGCAGGAACCGGCAAGGTTGCCGTCGCTGAGGCCGTGGGCCGCGCGGTCGCCGAGCGGGCGCGCCAGGCCGGCGTCACCCGGGTCGTCCTCGATCGAGGAGGCTATCGGTATCACGGGCGGGTTCGCTCGCTCGCCGAGGGCGCCCGCCAGGGCGGCCTCGAACTGTAGAGCGGAGTACACATGCCACGTATCGATCCCACCAAGCTGACCCTCGAAGAGAAGGTCGTCCAGATCAACCGGGTGGCCAAAGTGGTCAAGGGTGGCCGCCGCTTCAGCTTCAGCGCAGTCGTGGTCGTGGGTGACGGCCGCGGCGTCGTGGGCGGCGGGCTCGGAAAGGCCGGCGAGGTGCCGGAGGCCATCCGCAAGGGCGTCGAGGACGCCAAGAAACACCTCATCCGGGTGCCTTTGGTGGGCAGCACCATCCCGCACGACGTCCTGCGCGAATTCGGGGCGTCGCGGGTCTTGCTTCGACCCGCCACCGCCGGCACCGGCGTCATCGCGGGAGGCTCGGTCCGTGCCGTCGTGGAGGTGGCCGGCATCCGCGACCTGCTCTCGAAGACGATGGGCAGCACGAACCCGGTCAACGTCGTGCGAGCCACGCTCGACTGCCTGGCCAGCCTGCAGACCGCGGACGACATCGCCGCACGCCGCGGCAAGACCGCCGAGGAGCTGCTCGGCAAGCGAGCAGCCGAAGCGGCGCGCCAGCCGCATATCTACGTCGAGCGGCCGGCGCCGCCCATGCTGGGCGGAGGCCCGCGTGGCCGCTAAGCGCTTGGCGGATCCGCCGGCCACCCTGCGCGTGACCTGGATCCGCTCTACCATCGGCCACCGGGCCGGGGCGCGCGGCACCATCCGCGCCCTGGGACTCCGCCGGCTGCACCACAGCGTCGAGGTCCCCGACACGCCCCAGACGCGCGGCATGCTGCGCCGGGTCGCCTTCCTGGTCGAGGTCATCGACCCGGCCAAGCCGGAGGAGACGGCATGAAGCTGCACGACCTCCAGCCGGCCACCGGATCCCACACGCCGGCCCGGCGGGTGGGACGGGGCCACGGCTCGGGCAAGGGCAAGACGGCCGGTCGCGGCACCAAGGGCCAGAAGTCGCGCGCCGGCGGGTCCATCCCACCCTGGTTCGAAGGCGGCCAGACTCCGATCCATATCCGCACGCCGAAGCTCCATGGCTTCCGGAACCGCGGCCGAGTCGCCTACGCGGCGGTGAATGTCGGCCGCCTGGTCGAGGCTGAAGCCGGCACCCTGATCACGCCCGACGTGCTGGCTCATGGCGGCCTCGTCCGCCGCTCCAAGACCCGGGCCCTCCCGGTCAAGATCCTGGGCGCCGGTGACGCCCCGAAGGGCGTGACCATCCATGCCCACGCGTTCTCCCGGGCTGCCCTCGACAAGCTGGCTGCCGCCGGATCCACTGCCCAGCGCATCAGCTGGCCCGATGGGATGCCGGTCGACGAGGCCGCGGAAGCCCAGGCCCTGGCCGAATCCGCCGCCGCGGCGGAGACTCGCGCGCGAGCCAGGGGCAAGCGCAGGAGCAAGCGCAAGGGACAGGGCACGGGCACGCGAGAGGGCGCAGGAGCGGCAGCGGCTGCGGGCGATGCGCCTGATGCCCCAGCCACCGACGCGACCGATGCCTCAGCCACTGACCCGACCGATTCCACCGCTGCCGTGACAGATAACGACGGGTCGGAACCCGAGGAGGCCGACGGCGAGGGCGCGACGGCGTGATTCAGTCGGTCGTCACCGCTCTCCAGGCGCCGGACATCCGGCGCAAGATCCTGTTCACGGTCTTCATCCTGCTCATCTTCAGGATCCTGACCGCGGTCCCGGTACCCAACGTCGACCAGGCGCGCCTAGCTGAGCTGTTCGCGTCAAACCAGCTCTTGGCGCTGCTCGACATCTTCTCCGGCGGCGGCCTGGCCACCGCCTCGATCATCGGTCTGGGCCTGAACCCCTACATCAACGCCAGCATCATCATGCAGCTCATGCAGGGGGTCATCCCCAGGCTGGGTGACCTGGCACGGGAGGGGGAGTACGGGCGCAATCGGCTCCAGCAGTACACCCGCTACCTGACGGTGCCGCTGGCAGCGGCCCAGGGCTTCGGCTTCTCGGTCCTCCTCCAGAACGCCGGCGTCATCCCGGTCTCGCCGTTCTTCAGCTTCGAGACATTCTCGCTCCTCATCGCCTGGACCTCGGGGACCATCCTCCTGATGTGGCTCGGCGAGCTGATCAGCGAGCGCGGGCTGGGCAACGGCATCAGCTTCATCATCTTCGCCGGCATCGTCGGCCGCCTGCCCGACCAGGCGGGGCCGATCATCACCGCCCCGGACGGCGTCCTCCGGTTCGCGCCCTTCATCGTGGTCGCGGTCATCATCATCGCGGCCGTGGTATTCGTGAACGAGGGCCAGCGCCGGATCCCGGTCCAGTACGCCTCGCGGGTGCGTGGGCGGCGCATGTACCAGGGCCAGACCCAGTACCTGCCCATGAAGGTGACGATGGCCGGCGTGATCCCGATCATCTTCGCGGTCAGCATCCTGCTGTTCCCGGCCCAGATCGCCCAGTACTTCACCACCAGCAGCAACGAGGTGGTGGCCGATGTCGCCGCCTGGATCAGCACCACGCTGAGCCCCCAGACGCCGATCGTGTACGGGATCCTGTATTTCGTGCTGGTCGTGTTCTTCACCTACTTCTACACCGCGTTCCAGTTCAAACCCGACCAGACCGCAGACTTCCTGCGCAAGAACGGTGGTTTCATCCCCGGCATCCGGCCCGGTCGACCGACCGAGGAGTTCCTGTCTCGGGTGGCGAACCGGATCACTCTGGGCGGTGCGACGTTCCTGGGGATCATCGCCGTAACGCCCCTCATCATCTCCGCCTTCATCCCGGGGACCGAAGCGATTCAGCTGGGCGGGACGAGCATCCTCATCGTGGTTGCGGTGGTGGTCGAGACCATGAAGCAGCTCGAGGCCCAGATGCTGATGCGCAATTACGAGGGCTTCATCCGGTGATGCTCGTCCTGCTGGGCGCGGTCGGCGCCGGCAAGGGCACCCAGGCTTCGATCATCGCGCGCGAGCGCGGCCTGCTTCACCTCGCTACCGGCGACCTGTTTCGCCGTGCCCTGCGCGATGGCACCCCGCTGGGCGAGGTCGCGCGTGGCTACATGCGGCGCGGCGAGCTGGTGCCTGACGAGATCACGATCCGGATGGTGGCCGAGGTGCTGGACGGTCCAGCGGCCCGGGCCGGGGTCGTGTTCGACGGCTTCCCGCGCACCCTGGCCCAGGCCCAGGCCCTGGATGCGCTCGTGGCGGAGCACGGCACCGAGATCACCCGAGCGGTGCTGATCGACGTTCCCGAGGACGTCCTGGTGGCCCGCGTCGCGGGGCGCTGGGTATGCCCGCAATGCGACACCCCCTATCACCTTACCGACGATCCGCCGCGCCAGCCCGGCGTATGCGACCGGGACGGCACGGCCCTCGTCCAGCGCGAGGACGACCGGCCCGAGGTGTTCCGCACCCGACTGCGCGAGCAGCTGCCGCCCCTGGAAGACGTGGTGGCGTATTACGCCGGCCGGGGGCTCTTGGCTCGGGTCGACGGCCGTCAGCCGGTCGAGGCGGTCACCGCCGCCATCCTGGCCGCCGCGGACGGGGAGAGCGCGCCCTGATGGGCATTCCTCTGCGCCGCGCTCACGCGACCATCAAGCGACCTGAGGAGGTCGCCCGGATGCGGCACGCGGGCCAGATCCTGGTGGCGCTCCTCGACCAGCTGGAGGCGGCGCTCGCGCCCGGCGTGACCACCGCCGAGCTTGACGCCCTGGCAGCCGACCACATCAGCCAGGCGAGAGCCGTCTCCTCGTTCAAGGGCTACGGATCGAACCCGCCCTTCCCGGGCACCATCTGCACCTCCCTCAATGACGAGGTGGTGCACGGCATCCCGTCCACCCGGCGTCGGATTCGGGATGGCGATCTCATCAGCCTCGACGTGGGCTGCATCTGGGAGGGATGGCATGCGGACTGTGCCCGCACCTACGCGGTCGGCGAGGTGAACCCTGCCGCGGCCGAGCTGGTGGAGGCCACCCGAGACGCGCTCTCGGCCGGGATCGCGGCCGCCGTGGCCGGCAACCGTCTGGGCGATGTCGGGGCCGCCATCGAGGCGGTCGCGGACCAACACGGCTACGGGATCGTGCGGCCGTTCGTGGGGCACGGGATCGGGACCAGCATGCACGAGGAGCCCCAGGTCCCGAACTACGGCCGACCCGGGACCGGGATGCGGCTCGAGGTCGGCCTGTGCCTGGCCATTGAGCCGATGTTCAACCTGGGCGGAGACGACGTGCGGCTGCTCGGCGACGGCTGGACGGTCGTGACCGCCGACGGGTCGGTATCGGCTCATTTCGAGGACACGATCGTGATCGGGACCGCGGGGCCCGAGCGGCTGACGGCGCGGCCAGGTGCGGGATGAGACGACGATGGCCGTTGCCCTCGTCGGCGGGGCTGCTGTATACTTTTCGATCCGGTCGCCGCGTGCGGCGGCCTTTCCGTGTGTCCCCAACTGACTCAATAGAAGCCGCGAACGAGGGTGCGTAGCGCTTGCCGAAAAAGGATGCGATTGAGGTTGAGGGCGAGGTGATCCTCCCCTTGCCGAACGCGATGTTCAAGGTGCGCCTGGAGAACGGCCACGAAGTCCTGGCCCATATCTCGGGAAAGCTCCGCAAGAACTTCATCCGCATCCTGCCCGGCGATACGGTTCGCGTCGAGTTGAGTCCCTACGACCTCAGTCGAGGTCGGATCACGTACAGGATGCGATGAAAGTCAGTGCATCGGTCAAGCCCCGTTGTGAGCGCTGCAAGGTGATTCGGCGCTCCGGCGTGGTGCTCGTCATTTGCCGCATCCCCAAGCACCGCCAGCGGCAGGGCTAGGGAGGCTTCGGCATGGCGCGCATCGCCGGCGTGGACATTCCCCGCGAGAAGCGGGTCATCGTGTCCTTGACCTACATCCACGGCATCGGTCCGGCAACGGCGGCCAAGGTGGTCACCGCAGCCGGAGTGGCGCCGGACACGCGCGTGCGGGACCTGACCGAGGATGAAGTCACGCGGGTCCGCGACATCATCGACAAGCGATATCGGGTCGAGGGCGACGTCCGGCGCCAGGTCAGCCTGAACATCAAGCGCCTGATGGAGATCGGTGCCTACCGCGGCGTCCGGCATCGCCGCAACCTGCCCGCCCGCGGGCAACGGACCAAGACCAACGCCCGGCAGCGGCGCGGCTCGCGCAGGACCGTCGGCGTCCGGCGCAAGAAGTAACGGAGTCCCATGGCTGAACGAAAGAAGGCGACGCGCGCCAAGAAACGCGAGAAGAAGAACGTCCCGGTTGGGCACGCGCATATCCAGGCCACCTTCAACAACACCATCGTGACCATCACCGATCCCACCGGCGGGGTGATCGCGTGGGGCAGCGCCGGGCTGGTCGGCTTCAAGGGCTCGCGCAAGAGCACGCCGTACGCCGCGTCTCAGACCGCGGACCTGGCGGCCCGCAAGGCGATGGAGCACGGGGTGCGGCAGGTTGAGGTCTTCGTGAAGGGTCCCGGCGCCGGCCGCGAACAGGCAATCCGTTCGCTCCAGGCCGCGGGCCTGGAGGTCACCGCCATCACGGACGTGACGCCCATCCCGCACAACGGTTCACGCCCGCCGAAGCGGCGGAGGGTCTAGCCGCATGGCGCGCTACACGGATCCGGTCTGTCGCATCTGCCGCCGGGAGGGACTCAAGCTCTTCCTGAAGGGCAGTCGCTGCTACTCGAAGAAATGCTCCTTCGAACGGCGGAGCACCCCGCCCGGGATGAACACCATGCGGCGCCGGAAGGTCAGCGAGTTCGGGCTCCAGATGCGCGAGAAGCAGCGTGTCCGGCGGAGCTACTCGGTCCTCGAACGGCAATTCCGGAACTACTTCCGTGACGCCGAGCGCCAGCGGGGCATGACAGGCGAAAACCTGCTGCGGCTGCTCGAAATGCGCCTCGACAACGTGGTCTACCGGATGGGCTTCGCCAGCTCGCGGGCCCAGGCCCGGCAGTTGGTGAACCACGGGCATTTCAGGATCAACGGGCGGCCCACCAAGTCCCCCAGCCAGCAGACGTCGATCGGAGACCGGATCGAGGTCCGCGACACACGGCAGGGCCGAACCTACTTCAAAGCCGCGCCCGACACCATGCGCGCGGCCCAGATCCCCGACTGGGTCAGCGTGGATCCGACCAAGCTGGTCGGGACCGTGATCGCCCAGCCCACCCGTGAGCAGATGCCCGCGGAGTTCAACGAACAGCTTGTCGTCGAGTACTACTCGCGCTAGGAGTTCCCCTTGCTGATGATCGAACCCGAGTCCACCCCGCGCATCGAAGAGGTCGAGGCGCACGGCGCCGCGGGCCGCTTCGAGATCCAGCCCCTGGCCGCCGGCTACGGCGTCACGCTGGGCAACGCGCTGCGCCGCGTGCTGCTGTCCTCGCTGGAGGGGGCGGCCGTGACGTCCATCCAGATCGCGAACGTGTATCACGAGTTCAGCACCCTCCCGGCGGTGAAGGAGGACGTGACCCAGATCGTGCTGAACATGAAGAAGATCCGCCTTCGCTCGTTCGCTCCGCACCCGGTGAACCTGAAGCTCGTGAAGCACGGCGCCGGCCAGGTGACGGCGGGCGACATCGCCGAGTCGGCGGACGTCGAGATCGTCAACCCCGAGCTCGAGCTGCTGACCCTCGACTCGGATGCGGGGTCGATTGAGATGGATCTCACCGTCGAGACCGGGGTCGGCTACCGGGCGGCCGAGCACACCGAGGAGATGCCGATTGGCGTCATCCCGGTGGATGCCATCTTCTCGCCGGTCCGGCGGGTGAACTTTTCTGTCGAGAACACCCGGGTTGGGCAGATGACGAACTTCGACAAGCTCAGCCTGGAGATCGAGACCGACGGGACCACCACCCCCCAGGCGGCCCTGGCCCAGGCGGCCGGGATCCTGGTCCGCGAGTTCACCCGATTCGCCGACATCGGTCGCCCGAGCTCCGGCACCGGTGACGAGCTGCCGGCGCCGCTGGCGGCCAGCCTGCTCGATGCCCCCATCGAGGAGCTGGACCTGCCGATGCGGGCCTACAACAGCCTGAAGCGGAACAACATCACCAAGATCGGCCAGCTGCTGGCCCTGGGTGACGACGAGCTGCTCCGGATGCGGAACTTCGGCCGCAAGAGCCTCGACGACATGAAAGAGCGCCTCGCCCTCCGCGGATTCATCGCTCCCGAGGACGGGACCCCGATGGCCGACGAGGGCGACCTGCCGGCTGCGGCCGAGCTCGACGAGGCGGTCGCCGCCGAGCTGAACCGGGAGGCCTGACCCAGACCCATGCCGCACCGCATCGCCGGCCGCAAGCTGAGCCGACCGACCGCCCACCGCGAGCACATGCTCGCCAACCTGGCGGTGGCCGTGCTGCGCTACGAGCGGCTGAAGACGACCGAGGCCAAGGCCAAGGAGGTGCGGGGCATGGTCGATCGCCTGATCGTCACCGCCAAGCGCGGCGACCTGCCCGCGCGACGGCAGCTGGTGGCCCAGCTGCCCAATGAGCCGCTCATCATCGAGAAGCTGATGGGTGAATTGGCGGCCAAGTACGCCGAGCGGGGGTCGGGGTTCACGCGGATCACGCGTCTTGGACCCCGCCTCGGCGACGCGGCCCCCATGGTCCAGATCGAGCTCGTCTGAGGCGGGCTCGGCTGACCGAATAACCGAAGACCCGATGGCTCCCGCGGCGCAACGCTGCGCCCGGGCGCTCATCGAGTACGACGGGACGGCATTCGCCGGCTCGCAGCGCCAGCCGCAGCAGCGGACGGTGCAGGGCGAGCTGGAGGAGGCCCTTAACAAACTGACCGGCGAGCGGATCACGGTCCGCCTTGCCGGGCGCACCGATGCTGGCGTGCATGCCACGGGACAGGTGATTGCCTTCTGCCTGCCAGACCCCTCCCGCCGGGAGTGGCCCGGGTGGGCGGAGCTGCGGCGCCTCCTGAACGCGGCCCTGGCGCCGGACGTGGCGGTCCGCGCTCTGCGCGCCGCTCCCCGGGATTTCGACCCGCGGCGAGCGGCCGTGGCACGGACCTACCGCTATCGGATCCGGGAGGACGGCGACCGCCGCCCGACCGATCGGCATCGGGAGCTCGAGATACCCGACCGCCTCGACGTGGCCGCCATGCGCGACGCCGCGGCGCGGATGGTCGGGGAGCGGGACTTCGCCGCCCTGGGCAGCGACCCGCGAAGTCGGACGGTCCGCCACCTGGTGGCGGTCAGCATCCGGCAGCGCGGGACGCTGATCGAGGTGACGGTGACCGCCAACGCCTTCTTGCGACGCATGGTGCGAAGCCTGGTGGCGGTTCTGCTGGCTGTCGGACGCGGCCAGATGGCAGCCGATGACGTGGAGCGTATGCTCGACGTCCGACACCGGGCCCTCCACGGGCGGGCCGTGCCGACGCGCGGGCTCACTCTCGAGCGGATCAGTTTCGGAACCACAGGAGCATCGAAGGAAACGTGAAGACGTACGCGGTCAAGGCCAGCGAGATCGACCGAGGCTGGTGGCTCATCGACGCCACCGATCAGCCGCTCGGCCGACTGGCCACGCGCGTCGCCACCCTGCTGGCAGGCAAGCACAAGCCCACCTGGTCGCCGCACCTCGACACGGGCGACCACGTGGTCGTGGTCAACGCGTCCCGCGTCCGTGTGACGGGCAACAAGCTGAGCCAGAAGCGCTACTACCGTCACTCGAACTACCCGGGTGGCTTGCGAGAAGAAAGCCTGGCCGACCTCTTGGCGCGCAAACCCGAGCGCGCGGTCGAGATGGCGATCCAGGGCATGCTGCCCCGGAATCGGCTCGGCAAGGCCATGTTCCGCAAGCTGAAGGTGTATGCCGGAGCCGATCATCCGCACGAGGCCCAGCGGCCCCGTTCGGACCAGGACCAGGATCAGGAGGCCTCGTGAGCGTCAACTACCTGTACGGCACCGGCCGGCGCAAGACGTCGGTGGCCCGGGTGCGCCTCCTGCCGGGCGACGGCAGCATCATCGTGAATGGCAAGCCGGCCCTGGAATACTTCGGCGGCGAATCATCGGTGTCCGTCCTGCACCTCCCGTTCCGGGTGACCGAGACCGACGGCCGCTACGCCGCGACCGTCCTGGTGGCCGGCGGCGGTATGTCGGGCCAGGTGGGCGCCATCCGCCACGGCATCGCGCGCGCCCTGCTGGCCGGCCACCCTGACTTCCGGGTGCCACTCCGCGCCGCCGGCCTCCTGACCCGCGACCCCCGGGCCAAGGAGCGGAAGAAGTACGGCCTCAAGCGGGCTCGCAAGGCTCCCCAGTACACCAAACGCTGAGCCGCGCTCAGGTGCCGATCTCAGGCTGCCGAGAGGGCCTTTGGTAACATTGGCGGCCGACCGCACCGGAGCGCCTGTCTGACCGTGCCGGAGAGCATCAGCGACTTCCTGGATACGTTCCTGCGCGGCAGCTGGCTTTCGATCGTCGACATCCTCGTCGTCGCCATCCTGATCTACTGGCTGTTCGTGCTGATCCGCGGCACCCGTGCGGTCCGCATCCTCATCGGTCTGTCGATCGTCGCTCTCGTCTACCTTGCCGCGCAGGCGCTCGAACTCCAGCTGCTGTCCACCCTGCTCCAGGCCGGTGCCGTGGTCGGCCTGTTCGCGGTGGTGGTCGTCTTCCAGCCGGAGCTGCGACGGGGGCTGGAGCAGATCGGCCGGATAGGCTCGCTGAACCGGCTGTTCGTGTCATCGGAGGTGTCGGCGGCCGACGCGGTCGCGCGCGAGGTCTCGCGGGCGGCCCGGCTGCTGGCCGGGTCGCGCCACGGCGCGCTCATCGTGATCGAGCGCGAGACGGGCCTGCACGACCTCACCGCCGAGTCCGGGGTGCCGATCAACGCCGATCTGCATGCCGAGCTGCTGGCCACCATCTTCTACCACGGCACGGCGCTCCACGACGGGGCGGTGGTCATCTCCGGCAACCGGATCGTCGCCGCCGGGGTGCTCCTCCCGCTCAGCCAGAACGTCCTCGACAGCGAGCGCTACGGGACCCGGCACCGGGCGGCCATCGGCATCAGTGAACAGACCGATGCACTCATCGTGGTGGTCAGCGAGGAGACCGGCTCGATCTCGCTGGTGGTCCGCGGCCGGATCGAGCGCAACCTGAGTGAGGATCGGCTCCGACGTCGCATCTTCAGCCTGATCCGGCCGCAGGCCCCGCGCCAGGCCGCGCCCCTCCTGCGTCGAACCCTGGAGGGCCGGTGGGGCATGCCGGAGGATGAGCCGGCGGACGCGCCCATCGACCCCGAGGACCGCGTCGTCCCGTCGGTCGCCCCGACGGCCGAGGCTCCGGCGCCCGACTCTCCCGCGACCGAGCCTCCCGCGACTGAGCCTCCCGCGACCGACGACCCCGAGGCGGCGCAGCCGGTGGCCAGTGGCGAGCGCCGCAGCTGATGGCCTGGCTGTTGCGCAACTGGCCCCTCAAGCTGGGTGCCCTGCTGCTGTCGATCCTGCTGTACGCCGGGCTCGTGTATTCGGGGTCCTTCACCGAGCGGCAGGCGACCGGTGTCCCCATCCGAGCCACCAACCAGCCGTTGAACACGTACCTGCTGACCGGGGAGCTGGGCACGGTCGACGTCGGCTACCGCGCTGCGGCCAGGGCCGCCGGGGGCGTCACGACCTCGACCTTCAGCGCGACGGTCGATCTGGAGGCCTATGACATGACCCAGGCCGGCGAGCCACAGCTGGTGCCGGTCGAGGTGCGCTCCCTCGACGACGAGGTCGTCGTCCTGGACGTGGCCCCGGTCGAGGTCTCGGTCATCGTGGATCGCCTCGCGGTGCGGACGGTTCGGGTCGTCGTCGAACGCGGTGAGGTGCCGCCGGGGCTCGAGATCGGGGTGCCCAGCGTGTCGCCGGCCACGGTCCAGGCGCAGGGCCCGGAGAGCCGGCTGCGGCTCGTCACGCGGGCCGTGGCCCGGGTCCGGATCGACCCATCCGGGATCGACGTCAGCGGTCAGGTTGACCTGATCCCGGTGGACGCCGACGGGCAGCCGGTAGGAGCCGTCGAGCTCTCGCCGGGATCGGCCACGGTTGAGATCGAGGTCAGCACCGCCGAGACGTCGAAGACGGTTCCGGTGACCCCGGACCTGGTGGGGACACCACCGGCTGGCTTGACCCTGACCAGCGTCACCGTGGAACCGGCCGCGGTGACCCTGTTCGGACCGCCGGATGTGCTGGCCGGGATCACGAGCGTGGAGACGGCTCCGGTGGACCTGACGGCCGTCACCGCGGACGATGTGGTGGAGGCGGCGCTCGTCCTCCCCGACCAGACTCGCCTCGAGGAAGGCGCCCTGGCCACCGTTGCCGTATCGGTCAGCGTCGATCCCGAGCTGGCGAGCCGGACCATCCTGGTCGGGCCTGTGTGCCAGAACGTGGGGTCGGGCCTGGTGTGTCAGCCGCAGGTCAACCAGGTCCCGGTCACGGTGAGCGGCACCCGGGCCGCGGTGGCGGCCCTCACCCCGTCCCAGGTCACACCGGTCCTGGACATGGCCGGCCTGGGCGAGGGCACGCACCAGGTGACGCCCAGCGTGAGCCTGCCCGCCGGCATCTCGCTGGTCCAGGCGCTGGGTCCGCTGACGGTGGTGCTCACCGCCGGCGGTCCGTAGCGGGCGGCCGGGAGCAGGATGGGCCGTCTCTTCGGCACCGACGGGATCCGCGGTGTCGCCAACGTCGACCTGACGCCGAACCTGGCATACGACCTCGGCCGCGCCCTGGGCCACTATGTCGACGGTGCCGGTCGGAGCGTGGTGGTGGGCCGTGACACCCGTCGGTCGGGGGAGATGCTCGCCTCGGCGCTGGCCGCCGGCCTGACCTCGGTTGGCACCGATGTCATGGACCTGGGCGTGGTCACAACCCCCTGCCTGGCGTACGTCGCCGAGACCGGCGAGCACGTGGCCGGGGTCATGGTCTCCGCCTCGCACAACCCGCCTGACGACAACGGGCTGAAGGTCGTTTCGGGTGGCCGGAAGATGGACGACGAGGCCGAGGAGCGACTCGAGCACCTCATCTTCCAGGCCGAGGCCCTGCCCGGACCGACCAACGCGGGCCTGGGGCGCATTCACCGCGACCAGGCCGCCGTCAACGTCTATCGCGATCACCTGGCGGCCGCCGCGGGCGACCTGCTCTCCGGGCTGCGCATCGGCGTGGACGCCGCCAACGGGTCCGCCTCCAACTTCGGCCCGGCCTTGTTCGAGTCCCTCGGCGCCCAGGTGGCCACCATCCACTGCGAACCGGATGGCACGAACATCAACATGGGAGGCGGCGCGACCGACCCCGCCGCCCTGGCGCGCCTGGTTCGGTCGGGTGACCTGGACCTCGGGTTCGCCTTCGACGGTGACGCCGACCGCCTGATCGCGGTCACCGAGGCCGGAGAGGTAGTCGATGGCGATGGCGTGATGGGGATCTGCGCCCTCCAGCGGCTGGCCGCGGGTACCCTGGTCGAGAAGACTCTGGTCGTCTCGGTGATGAGCAATGACGGCCTCGTCCGCGCGGTGCAGGCAGCCGGCGGGCGCGTCCTTCGCGCGCCGGTGGGGGACCGGCACATCGTCGAGGCCATGGAACGTTCGGGGGCCATGCTCGGAGGAGAGCAGTCCGGTCACGTGATCTTCCGCGACCTGGCGTCCACCGGGGACGGGCTGCTGACCGCCATTCAGCTCGTCGCCGCCCTGCGGTCCGCCAAGGGCCCAAGCCTGGGTGAGCTGGCCGCCCGAATTCCGAGGCTCCCGCAGGTGGTGATAAACTCGGCCGTCCGCCACAAGGACCAGTGGCAGGTCGACCCGCTCTTCGCCGATGCGGTGGCTCGGGCGACCGCCCGGCTGGGCAGCCGGGGGCGGATCATCGTCCGCTCCTCGGGTACCGAGCCGAAGCTGCGAATCATGGTCGAGGGTGAGGAACCTGAGGAGATCGCCACCATCGCCCGGGAGCTCGCCGAGCTGGCCACCGCGCGGTTGAACTAGGCAGACCGGGGAGGCAGCCATGTGCGGGATCGTCGGCTACGTCGGGCCGCGTGACGCGGCGCCGATTCTCCTCGAAGGCCTGCGCCGCCTCGAGTATCGCGGCTACGACTCGGCCGGTATCGCGGTTCGGACCGACCAGGGGACCGTGTTCGTGGAGAAGCGCGCGGGCAAGCTCCACAACCTGACCGATCATCTGAACGGGACCACGCCGGCCGGTCACCCCGGCATCGCCCACACCCGTTGGGCCACCCACGGGGCCCCGACCGACCTGAATGCCCACCCTCATGCCGACTGCACCGGAAAGCTGGCCCTCATCCACAACGGGATCATCGAGAACTACGCCGAGATTCGGGATCGGCTGGCCGGAGCCGGTCACGCGTTCACCTCGGAGACCGATACCGAGGTGCTGGCCCACCTCATCGAGGAGCGCTACACCGGCGACCTGGTCGAGGCCGTGCGCCTGGCCCTACGCGAGGTGCGCGGTGCGTACGCCATCGGCGTCATGCACACCGATCATCCGGATCTCATCGTGGGCGCCCGGATGAATGTGCCCCTCATCGTTGGCCTGGGAAAGGGCGAGGGGTTCCTTGCCAGCGATGTGCCGGCCATCCTGGAGCACACCCGAAGCATGATCATCCTCCACGAGGGCGACATCGCCGCCGTGACGCCCACCGGGACCCGCATCATCGACCTCGACGGCGTGGTGCTCGATCGCGAGGTCACCGAGATCACGTGGAGCCTGGAAGCGGCTGAGAAGGGCGGCTTCGCCCATTTCACGCTCAAGGAGATCTACGAGCAGCCGCATGCCATCCAGGAGGCGCTCCGCGGCCGGGTTGACGGGCGTGGGGCCATCCGGCTGCCGGAGCTGGAGGCCATCGACGAGAAGTTGCGCCTGGCAGAGCGCATCTACCTGGTGGCGTGCGGCACCGCCCACTACGCCGGTGACGTGGGTGCGTACCTCCTCCAGCAGTGGACCGGCCTGCCGGCGGTCTCTGTGATCGGCTCCGAGATGCGGTATGCCCCGCCCCCGATCGACGAGCGCACGCTCGTGATCAGCATCAGCCAGTCCGGCGAGACGGCGGACACGATCGCCCCAACCCGCCTGGCCCGAGAGCGGGGCGCCACGGTGCTGGTGGTGACCAACGTGGTCGGCAGCGCCCTCACCCGGGATGGGCATGCCACGGCCTACCTGCAGGCCGGGCCCGAGATCGGGGTCGCCTCCACCAAGGCCTTCGTGACCCAGGTGCTCGTCCTTCAGATGATTGCGCTCCACCTGGCCCAGCTGCGTGGGACGATGACCCCGGCCCAGCTGACGACCTTCGGCCTGGGACTCCGGGCGCTCCCGCGCGCGGCGGTGGCCGCCCTCGACAGCGCGCCCCAGGTGCGCGACATCGCGCGCCGCTGGTCGGAGGTTCGGGACGTCATGTACATCGGCCGCGGGATCGGTTTCCCGATCGCCATGGAGGGGGCGCTCAAGCTGAAGGAGCTGTCCTACGTCCACGCCGAGGGCTATGCCGCCGGCGAGTTGAAGCACGGCCCGATTGCCCTGCTCGACGTCGAGACGCCCCTCGTCGCCATCGTCATCAAGGGCTCGGTCTACGAAAAGGTGCTGTCCAACGTGTCCGAGGCGCGCGCTCGGCAGGCCCCCGTGGTGGCGGTCGCCACCGAGGGCGATCACGAGATCGGCCAGTACGTCGACGAGGTCATCTACGTCCCGGAAACGCTCGAGGAGCTGTCGCCGGTGATCACCATCCTCCCGCTCCAGCTGCTCGCCTACGAGGTGGCCGTGTCGCGCGGCACCGACGTCGACCAGCCGCGCAACCTGGCCAAATCGGTCACCGTCGAGTAGCGGTCGGGTCGGCGCCGCCCGGTGAGCCGCCACGAGCTGGGCGTCGACCTGATTGACATCGACCGCATCGCCCAGGCCCTGCACCGCCACCCGCAACGCTTTCGGCGTCGCATCCTGACCGACCGCGAGGACCGATACTGCGGCGATCGGGTGGAACGCGTCGCCGGCCGCTGGGCGGCCAAGGAGGCGGTGAGCAAGGTGCTGGGACTTGGCGTGCGCGGCGTGGGGTGGCGGGAGATCGAGGTCCTGCCCAACTTCGCCGGACAGCCGCAGGTGCTGCTCCACGGCCGGGCCGCCGCGCGGGCGGCGCGCCTGGGGATCGGTGACGTGACGGTATCGATCTCACATGAACGCCGGATGGCGGTGGCGGTCGCGATCGCGGACCGGCCGGCCGAGGCGTAGCGTGGCGGTGGTCACCGGGCAAGGAGTCACCATCACCCAACGCTGGGTGGCGGAACACCTTCCTCCACGGCCGGCACGCGGCCACAAAGGGACCTTCGGCCGCGTCCTGGTCATCGCCGGGTCGCTCGAGTACGCCGGGGCAGCGCTCCTCACCGGCCTGGGCGCCGCCCGTGCCGGCGCCGGGCTGGTGTGCCTGGCGACGCCCGAATCGGTCGGGCTCCGCCTGCTCGGCCTGGTTCCCGAGCTGACGTCGCTTCTCCTTCCCGAGGAGGCGCCCGGGCTGGTGGCGCCGGCTGGCTGGCGGCAGCTGACGGCCGCCGCGCGCGAATACGACGCGGCGGTCGTGGGTCCAGGCCTGGGACGGCATGCCGCCACGTTGCGCCGCACCGCGCGCCTGCTGGCCGATCTGCGCCAGCCGGTGGTCATCGATGCCGATGGGCTGACCGCCCTCGCCGCTCGCGAGCGCTGGTGGCGCACCGTGTCCGCGCCCGCGGTGCTGAGCCCACACCCCGGTGAGTTCGCGCGCCTGCTGCGCGGCGGGGCGACCCCCCCCGAGGACGACGACACGGCCCGCGAGGAAGCGGCCGACGAGGCCGCTCGGCTGTGGGAGCACGTCGTGGTGTTGAAGGGCGCCAACACCGTGATCGCGGCACCGGATGGCCAGCTCCTGCGCTCGGCGGTAGCCACCTCCGCGCTGGCGACGGCGGGCAGCGGCGATGTGCTGGCGGGTGCCATCGGGGCCATGCTGGCGGCGGGACTCCCCCCACTCGAGGCGGCCGCGGTCGGCGTGGCGGTCCATGCCGCCGCGGGCCTGCTGGCCGAGCAGCGGATCGGATCGGCTGGGGTGCTCGCGACCGATGTGGCTCGTCTGCTGCCGGAGGCGATCTCTGTCCTGCGCCGGCGCGAGACGAAGCGAGGATGACGACGGTGGTGGCGAGCCGCCACCGGGCCTGGATCGACATCGACCACACCGCCCTGGTGGCCAACCTGGCCGCGCTGCGCCGGCTGGCCGGTCCGGCCCAGGTCATCGCTGTGGTCAAGGCCAACGCCTACGGGCACGGGGCGGTGGAAGTTGCGCGGACCCTGGTCGAGCATGGCGCAGAGCGACTGGGCGTGGCGACCCTGTCGGAGGCGGTGGAGCTCCGGCTGAACGGGCTGGCCGGTCCCCTCGTCCTGCTGTGGGGGATCGGGGCCGGCGACGCCGAGGCCGTGGCTGCCTCCGGGGTGGAGCCGATCGTCGACAACCTGGCCGAGCTGGGCTGGCTCGAAGCCGCCGGGGCCGCGGCCGGCCGGCGGATCGAGGTCCACCTGAAGGTCGACACCGGCCTGAGTCGGCAGGGGATCGAGCCTGCCGGCGCCGTGGAGCTGGCGACCCGCATCGCGGCCAGCCGGCACCTGGGACTGGCCGGAACCATGACCCATCTCGCGGCGGTTGGCGAGGACGAGGCATATACCGATGTGCAGCTCCAACGGCTGGCCGGGGTGCTCGACGGGCTGCGCGCGAACGGGATCGACCCCGGGATGGTCCACGTCGGCGCCACAGGCGCCATCCTCGCCGGCGTGGGAGGCTTCGCTGGTGCGGTGCGCCCCGGACTCGGCCTGTACGGCATGGTGCCCGGCTGGGCCGATGCACACTCGGCCGGACTGACGCCGGTGCTCAGCCTGCGCACGCTGCCCCTGCGGATCTTCGAGGTGGCGGCCGGCGCGCCGGTTGGCTACGGCCTGCGCTGGAAGGCGCGGCGCGCGGCGCGGCTGGCGACCCTGCCTATCGGCTATGGTGACGGCTGGCCGCGGGTCCACCTCAACAACGGCGTGGCGCTGGTTCACGGGCAGCGGGTACCGATGGTCGGCGCGATCAGCATGGACGGCCTGGTGGTCGATGTCTCGGACGCGGAGTCGCCGAGCCTGGACGACGAATTCGTCCTCATCGGCCGCCAGGGCAACCAGGAGATCACGGCCGACGAGGTGGCTGAGCAGCGACGTACGATCAACTACGAGGTGACGACCATGCTCCGCCAACGCCTCCCACGGCGGCACGGCCGGCCATGACCACCCAGACGATCGGCGCGGCCGAGCCGCGTCCCACCTCGACCCCCGTGCGTCCGGTGCCCGAGACCGAGCTCTCCCTGCTCCTCGACCTCGGCAGCGCCTGGACCAAGGCCGCCCTGGTGGGACGGGCCGGCGGTCGGTGGCGGATCGTGAGCGGGACAGCCCAACCCAGCTCGTGGGGCGAATCGGTCCTGGTCGAGGATCTCGTGGGCCGCCTGGTTCCCCATGCCGACGCGCGCCTGTCACGACGACTGGCACTCCTGGTCCGTGACGCGCCGCGGATCACCTGTCAGTCGCCGCGGCGGCCCGGACGCCTGGCGGTCGTGGCTGACACGACCGCTGACCAGGAGGCCGCCACCTTGGTCGCCACCCGAAATGGCTGGAGCGTGGTGGCCGCGCTGGCCGGGAATGACCGCCGTCCCGAGTCGGAGCGCTACGAGCCCATCCGTGACGCGGAGCCCGACGCCTGGCTGGCACTGTCCTCGGACGGCGCGCCGCCTCCCGAAGGCCCGTTGTGGGGCGTGCTTGCGGCGGCCCGTGGCTCATCCGGCGCCCCGCTCCTGGTCGTCGGCGCCGAGGATGTCCAGGAGCCATTCGCCGGGCTCTTCGGCCCGGCCATGCAATGGATCGGTCCGGCCGTGGATGACACGCTGTCCGCGGCCCTGCTCACGCTGTTGGCGCAGGCGAACGGTCAAGGCGAGGTCCGGTCCCTGGCCCCGATCGCGTTTGGTCGCTCGATGGTGGCCCTGGCGCGCGGACTGGGCCTGGAGGTCCTGGGCGTTGACGTAGGGGCCACCTGGCTGGGCTGGGGCGCGGCTACGCCGAGTGGTGGGACGACCGCCATCCTGGCCGGAACCGGAGACCGCCCGCTGCCGGAGGGCTCCCGGGCCGCGGCCGAAGTGCTGCCCGCCGGCGTCGACGAGTTCGCCACCACCGACGCGATGGCCAACCTGGCCGCCCGCCCCATGGCCGTCCCCGCATCAGTCGCCGAAGCGGCCATCGCTCAGGCGCTCGGCATCGACCGCCTGGCCGCGGCGCGCCGGTGGTTGGGAGGCTGCCCGCCGATCGATCTGCTGGTGGGCGGCGGCCGCCTCCTGGCCGGCGCGGTTCATCCCGGGGATGCGGCCCTCGCCCTCCTCGACGGCCTGCGCCCGGCCGGGGTCACCCAGCTTGCCGTGGACCCGTGGGGGATCTGCGGACCGCTGGGCACGCTGGCCGGCGAGGACGTCGATGAAGGCATGGAGACCCTGCGCGACGATCTGCTGGTGCCTCTCGGCACGGCAGTCGTGACCCACGGCGGGCAACCCGGGCAGGTGGCGTTCCAGGCCCGCCTCCACCGTCCGGGCTGGCCGGACTCGACCCGGCACCAAGTCCGGGCCGGAGGTGTGGCTGTCCTGCCGCTCGAACGGGGAGCATCGGGCGAGCTCGAGATCGAGCTCGAACGCGGCGTTGAACTCGGCGTGGCGTACCGATCGCGACGGGTCCGGGCGGCGGTGACCGGCGGGGCGGTCGGGGTCATCCTGGATGCCCGCGATGACCCGATCCAGCTTCCGACCCGCCCCGGTGATGCCCGGAGCGTGATCCAGTCGTGGCGCGACGCGCTGCGGCGCGAAGGGCGACCGGCGGCCGGCTGATGACGATTGCCGATCCGTACCGGCACCAGGTGCGTCTTCCCGCCGGGGCTGAGGCGGTGGTTGCCGTGGGCGACGAGGTCGGGCCCGGCGACCTCCTGGCCCGAACGGTGCGAGCCGTCGCTGCCCGCACGATTCCCGTCGCGCGGCCGTTGCGTCGAAAACGGGGCGAGATGGCCGAGCTGCTCCTCGTGACGCCGGGAGACCGGGTGCGAGCCGACCAGCCGTTGGCCCGGACACCCGAGCGCGAGGTCCGCTCACCCGTGGACGCCCTGTTCCTGGCCTACCAACCGTCGGACGGCATGGCTCACCTCCTCCCGCTCGAACCCGCTGAGCCGATTCGGAGTGAGGTGCGCGGGATCGTGATGGAGGTCGAGGAGCGGTCGATCACCGTCGCCCTCCCGGCCGTGCAGATAGCCGGCGCGGGCGGGACTGGGCCGGCCGTGCAAGGGCAGCTGAGCGTCCTGGCCGACGTCCCGGAGGCCGTCCTGGAGCCGGCCGCCATCGATGCCGACAGCGCCGGTCGGATCGTGGTCGGCGGCTCATGGGCCTCGGCCGAGGCGATCACGCGGGCCCGCGCCGTGGGCGTGGCCGCCATCGTGGTCGGCGGGCTGCACGCGCGCGAGCTGGCCGACTTCGCCGGCCTGCAACACCGCCGCAGCCTCCTGGGTACCGCCGCGCCACCCTTCGCGGTGCTCGCGCTGGATGGGTACGGGCGCGCCGGGATGGATCCGGCGCGATTCGCCTGGCTCAAGGCCCACGCCGGGCAACCGGCCATGGTCCTGGGCGACCGACGCCGGCTCCTCATCTATGACGCCTCGCCCGCACCGGCGCGGGTAACGCGCGCGGGGGTGGGGGATCGGGTCGTGATCGTGTCCGGTCCCGGCCGCGGCCAGGCCGGCCTGCTGAGCGAGGTACCGGCCCAGCCGATGGCCATCGGGTCGGGCATCAGCGCGTTGTGCGGCATGGTCCGCCTCGACGCCGGGCGGACGGTCAGCGTGGCGCTTGCCAATCTGGAGGCCAGCCTCCCGCTCTCCTGACATACTCGCCGGCGTGAAGGCGACTGCTTCCGCGGCCACGGCCGAGGGCCGGATCCGCTCCTCGTCGGCCGCCACTACCCGGCGCATAGGCCGATGGCTGGGACGGGCCGCCCAGCCGGGCACCTGCCTGGCCCTGGTCGGGCCCCTCGGTGCGGGCAAGACCCAGCTCGCCAAGGGCGTGGCGCGGGGCCTCGGCGTGCGCAGCGTCGTGAACAGCCCCACGTTCATCATCGTGAACGAGCATCTCGGCAGACTGCCCCTGTTCCACGTCGACGCCTACCGGCTGACCGATGACGATGAGGCGCGCCAGGCCGGCGTATTCGACGAGCGGCAGGCCGAGGGTGTCACGGTCATCGAGTGGGCCGAACGACTCGACGGCTGGCTGCCGCCGGATCACCTGCGGATCGAGATCACGGGTGACCCATCCCTGCCCAACCTCCGGCTCCTCCGCTGGCGAGCCACCGGCCCTCGACACGCGGACCTGTCGCGGGTCCTGGATGTCTCGGAAACGCCATGATCGGGGCGCTGGACAGCTCGTCAAGCGATCAATCAGTGGCCCTGGCCGATCCGGCCGGCCGCCTGCTGGGCAGCGCGGCCTGGAGCGCTGAGCGCGGCCTGGGAGGCGAGCTGCTGCCCCGTCTGCTCCAGCTCCTCGATCAACAGGGCGCCACGCTGCGGGACGTCACCGGCATCGCGGTCGGCATCGGCCCCGGTTCGTTCACCGGTATGCGGGTCGGGCTCGCGCTGGCCAAGGGCCTCGTTGCGGGCCTCGGCTGCCCCATCGTCGGGATCCCGAGCCTGGACGCCTGGTTGGTCGCGGTCCCGGATGCGGACGCCGCCCTGACCCGCGCCGGGGCGTCAGACGTGTACGCCCGTGCCCGAGACCAGGCGGAGCCGCAGATCGTGGCCTTCGCCGCGCTGTCGGCCGCGGCCCGAGCCCGCCCCCTGGTGGCTCCACGGGACCTGGCCACCACCCTTGGGCTCACCCACGCCCAGCCACCCGACGGGGCCGCGGCCGCCGTGGCTCGCCTGGCTGCCGACCGGTTCCGGGACGGATCGGTGGATGACGTCGCCCAGCTCGAACCCGTGTACCTGCGTCCGCCGCGCGGGCTCGGCGACGCCGCCCCGGCCCCAATCACGTGGCTCTGACCGCGGCGGTTCGCATTGGGCCCATGCGACCCGATGACATCCCGGCCGTGCTCGAGATCGAACGGCGGAGCTTCACCACGCCGTGGCCACCGGAGGCGTTCACCCAGGAGCTGACCCACAATCGGCTGGCCCGGTACACGGTCGCGCGCCAAGGGGGCGCCGTCGTCGGCTATGCCGGGGTGTGGCTGATGGTGGACGAGGCGCACATCACGACCTTCGCGGTCCACCCCGACTGGCGCCGACAGGGGGTCGGGCGTCGCCTGATCCAGACCCTGCTGGTCGCGGCCACCGGGCTCGGAGCGGCGCGGATGACCCTGGAAGTCCGAGTTTCCAACCTGGCCGCCCAGTCCCTGTACCGGGGTCACGGGTTCCAGATCGCCGGCCGCCGGGAGCGCTACTACACCGATGACGGCGAGGACGCCTACATCATGACCACCCCGCCTCTGGCCGATCCGGCCATGCGTGAGGCGCTCGAGGCCGCCCGCGCCGCCGAGGAGGACGTGGATCCGTGAGCGGTCCCCGGATCCTGGCCATCGAGACCAGCTGTGACGAAACGGGGATCGCCGTCGTGGTCGGTGGCCGGCGGATCGAGGCCAACGTCGTCGCCAGCCAGGTGGCCGTGCACGCCGCCACCGGCGGGATCGTGCCCGAGGTCGCCGCCCGACAGCAGCTGCGCTGGATCGTCCCCACCCTGGAGGCTGCTCTCAAGGCCGCGGACGCCGGCTGGGCCGACCTGGACGCCGTGGCGGTCACCTACGGGCCTGGTCTCATCGGCTCCTTGCTGGTCGGCGTCAACCTGGCCAAAGGGCTGGCCGCCAGCCATGACCTGCCGCTGGTACCGGTCAACCACATCGAGGGCCACATCTACGCGAACTGGTTGACCGATGCGCCCGATGCCGATGCCGTCCTCCCGCGCGAGCCGCCCTTCCCGCTGCTGTGCCTCGTCGTATCTGGGGGGCACACCCAGCTGGTGCTGATGGCCGACCACGGGCGCTATCGGTTGCTGGGGCAGACCGTGGACGATGCCGCCGGGGAGGCGTTCGACAAGGTCGGCCGACTGCTCGGCCTCCCGTACCCCGGCGGTCCAGCCATCTCGGCCGCCGCCGAGGGCGCGCCACCCGCCACCCGTTTCCCGCTGGCGCGGCCGCGGGGCCGGTATGACTTCTCGTTCTCCGGGCTGAAGACCGCGGTCCTGCGCGAGGTGGAGGGCTACCGCGCGCGGGGCGAGCCGATCCCGGTGGATGGCATCGCCGCCGCCTTCGAGCGGGCCGTGGTCGAGCAGCTCGTGCGCCGGACCGTGGCGGCGGCGCAGGAGCACGTGGTGGCGGCCGTGGCCCTGGGTGGCGGGGTCGCCGCCAACCGGATGTTGCGCCGGACGCTGGGCGAGCGGCTGGATGGCATTCCGCTCCTCGTTCCGCCACCCGCCTTGTGCACCGACAACGGGGCCATGATCGGGGCGGCGGCCGCCTACCGGTTCGCGGCCGGGGATCGCGCCGACCCGGGGCTGGAGGCCATCCCCGCGCTCGCGCTGCCGTGGCAGGCGGCGGCCTGATGGCGCGCCCGGCCGCCGGCGACGTCCCGCGGCCCCCGACCCCGGGCGAGCTCCGGCGCCTGCTGCGTCGCGAGGGCCTCCAGGCGCGCCGCGGCCTCAGCCAGAACTTCCTGACCGACGCCGACGCGCTCGACGCCATCCTCGCCGCAGCCGACCTGTCGCCCGGCGATCGGGTGGTGGAGATCGGCCCGGGCCTGGGGGTCTTGACCCGGCGCCTGCTGGCGGCCGGTTGCGAGGTCATGGCGGTCGAGATCGATGCCCACCTGGCGAGCTACCTGCGTCGCGAGCTGGACGATGCGGTGGGCCTGACCCTGTTGGAGGCGGATGCGCTCGACGTGGACCCCGAAACCCTGTTCCCCGGTGAGTCGTACCACCTGGTCGCCAACATTCCGTACCACATCACCAGCCCGCTGCTGCATCGGTTTCTTGGCAGCGCGCACCCGCCCCAGCGGTCCGTACTGCTGGTGCAGGCCGAGGTCGCCGCGCGGGTCGCCGCGCCGCCGGGGGACATGAGCTATCTGTCGGCATTCGTCCAGGACCTGGCGGAAGCCGCGGTCGTCGGCCGCGTGCCGGCCGCCGCGTTCGAACCGGAGCCGGCGGTGGACTCGGCCATCCTCCGCCTCGAGCGTCGTCCGGCCCCGCTGGTTCCGCCCGCCGACCGCGAGATCTTCCACCGAGTCGCCCAGGCCGCGTTCCGACAGCGACGCAAGCAGATCCACAACAGCCTGGTCCGTGAGCTCCCGGTTGACCGCGACACCGTGGACGGTGCGTTGTGCGCGTGCGGGGTGGACCCCGAGCGGCGGCCCCAGACCCTGGGCCTGCCCGAGTGGGCGTGCCTTGCGGCCGCCCTGCGCCTTGCCCTGGACGCGAGCGGTGGCTGACCTGGACGTGATGGACGACGCCGCCGGCTGGCGGCTGGCGGCGCCGGCCAAGCTGAACCTGTGGCTGACCGTGGTCGGCCGCCGGGCGGACGGGTTCCACGAACTGGACTCCCTCCTCGTCCTGCTGGAGCTCGCCGATGAGCTGTCGTTGGCCGCCGAAGGCCCCGAGTTGCGGATGGGTGGCCCGGCCGCGGCCGGGGTGCCCGCCGACCGGACCAACCTCGCCTGGCGAGGATGGCTGGCGGGCCTGGCCGGCCGGCCACCAACCGGAGGGCTGTCCGTGGACAAGCGGGTCCGGCCGGCGGCCGGCCTGGGCGGAGGTTCGTCGGACGCGGCCGCGGCCCGGCGCCTCGCTCGTTGGGTGACCGGCCAGGGCGACGACCGGCCCACTGCCGATGAGCTGGTGACCCTGGCCACCATCGGCGCGGACGTCCCGTTCTTCGCATCCCAGCACGCGGTGGCCCGCGTGCGTGGCATCGGCGAGCAGGTCGCGCCCGACGCCATGGGCCCGGCCGAGGTCATCCTCGTCCATCCCCCGTTCGGCCTGGCCACCGGCGCCGTGTTCGCGGAGCTGCGCCAAAGCGAATGGAGCGGACCGACCGAGGACGCGGCCACGCGGCCGGGCCGCAACGACCTCGCGGCCCCGGCACGTCGCCTGCGCTCTGAGCTGGACTCTATCTTCCGCCTGGTGGCCGGCGCCGGCGGGGAGCCGCACCTGACCGGGTCCGGGCCCACCGTGTTCGCGCTGACCGACGACCCCGAGCGGGCCGCCGGTGTCGCATCCCGGCTCGAGCGGGCTGGACTGGCCACAACCCGCACCCACCTGCGCCCCGAACCGGCTAGCATCGAGCGGTGAGCGGTCGACGAGCGGTTCGGACCGACAACGCCGCGGGCGCCGTCGCCCCCTACAGCCAGGGGATGGTCGGATCCGGTCTGGTCTTCAGCGCCGGCAGCCTGGGACTCGATCCGGCCAGCGGCGCCCTGGTCGAAGGCGGGGCTGCGCCCCAGGCCAGGCGAGCCATCGCCAACCTGGCCGCCATCCTGGACGCGGCCGGTTCGGGGCTGGACCGGGTCCTGAAGACGTCTGTGTTCCTGGTCGACATGGCCGACTACCCGGAGGTCAACGAGGTCTACCGCGACGCGTTTCCCGAGCCGTACCCGGCCCGGACCACGGTGGCGGTGCAGGCCCTCCCGATGGGAGCGCGGGTCGAGATCGAGTGCGTGGCCATGGCAGCGGAGGCTAGTTGACGCTCGTTCGAGCGGCCTCCTACCATCCGCAGATCTGATGCGCCCCATAGAGCGCCGTTCGGCGTGACAAGCCCCGCCGCCGTCGTGCTGGCCGCGGGCCAGGGAACCCGAATGCGGTCCCGCCTGCCGAAGGTGCTGCACCCGCTCGCTGGCCGGACGCTGATTGACCATGTCCTGACCGCGCTGGCCGGTGTTGGAGCCACACCGATCGTGGTCGTCACCGGACACGGCGCTGACGCGGTCGAGGCGGCCCTGGCCGGACGCGCCACGACCGTGCGCCAGGATCCCCAGCTCGGCACCGCCGACGCGGTCCGAATGGCCCTCCCCAGTGTGCCGGCGAACGCGACCCAGCTCCTGGTGACCATGGCCGACGTGCCGCTCATCCCCGCCGAGCTGCTGACGAACCTGGTCGCGGACCAGGCTGAGAGCGGGGCGGCGATCGTGCTGCTGTCCGCCCGGCTGGCGGACCCAGCCGGGTACGGCCGCATCGTGCGCGGGCCGGACGGCGCGTGCCGCGCCATCGTCGAGGACGCCGAGGCCGACCCGGCCATGCGAGCCCTGGACGAGGTCAACGCCGGGACCTACTGCTTCGACGCGGCCTGGCTGCGCGCGAACCTGGGCCGGGTCCCGCTCGGCCCGTCGGGCGAGCACTACCTGACCGATCTGGTCGGCCTGGCGGTGGCCGATGGGCAGCTTGTTCGGGTCGTGGAGGCACCACAGCCCGAGATGGCGCTCGGGATCAACGACCGCGTCCAACTGGCGACTGCCGAGCGCCTGCTGCGGAGGCGGATCGCCGAGGGCCACATGCGCAACGGGGTCACGATCGTGGACCCCGACACCACCTTCATCGATGCCACGGTCGAGATCGGTCAGGACGCGCGGATCGAGCCGTGGACCGTGCTGAACGGCCAGACCGTCATCGGCGACGAGGCCGTGGTCGGACCCGGAACCCGGATCTCGGACAGCCGGATCGGCGCCCGGACCCGTGTGCTGGGCTCCTGGATCGAAGAGTCCGAGGTCGGCGAGGACGCGCGGATCGGTCCCATGAGCCATCTTCGCCCGGGGAGCGTCGTGGGCCGGGGTAGCGAGATCGGAAACTACGCCGAAATCAAGCAGAGCCGGCTCGGCGCCCGGGTACGGCAGCACCACTTCAGCTATCTGGGCGACGCCGACGTCGGGGACGACGTGAACATCGGCGCCGGCACGGTGACCGCGAACTTCGACGGCACCACCAAGCACCAGACCGTGATCGGCGACGGAGCCTTCATCGGCGTGGACACCATGCTTCGGGCCCCGGTGACGGTGGGAGCCGGTGCCAAGACCGGCGCAGGCAGTGTGGTGACCCGCGACGTGGCACCCGGCAAGACGGTGGTCGGCGTCCCGGCGCGCCCGATCGAGCTCCGCCGAGGCCGCCGGGGGGACGACCCACCGGATGCCTGAGGCTGCCGGCACCGGCAATCCGTGGCTGGACCTGCTGGTGGTCCTGATCCTGATCCTGGTGGGGGGCGTGTTCGCCGCCGCGGAGATTGCCCTCCTCACGGTGCGCCGGCACCGGCTCGACCAGCTGGCCGACGAGGGCAGTCGCGGGGCTCGGGCAGCCCAGCGCCTGATCGCCGACCCCCAGCGCTTCCTGGCCACCATCCAGGTTGCCATCACCTTCCTCGGCTTCCTGGCATCGGCCATCGGCGCCCTCTCATTCAGCCAGGCCATCGCCGGCCTGATTGCGGGCATTCCCTGGGAGCCGATCCGCTCGGCGGCCGAGACGATCGCCTTCGTCCTGGTCACTCTGCTCATCGCCCTGACCTCGATCATCGTCGGCGAGCTGGTGCCGAAGACCCTGGCCCTGAACTTCCCCGAGCGCTTCTCCCTCATCGCCTCGCGGCCGTTGAGCGTGTTTGAGCGATCGCTGGCACCGCTCGTGTGGCTGACCACCACCGTCAGCGGCTTCCTGGTCCGCCTGCTGGGCGGTCGGGAGCGTCCCCAGACCGGACTCCTGTCGGTGGAGGAGCTGAAGCTCCTGGTCCAGACCGGGTCCGAGCAGGGCCAGATCGAGGAGTCAGAGAAAGAGATGATCCATGGGGTCATCGAGCTCGGCGACAAGCGGGTCCATGAGGTGATGGTCCCGCGTATCGGCATCAAGGCGGTGGAGGCGGACGACCCCATTGACGAGGTGCTCGACTTCATCGTGCGGGCGGGGCATTCCCGGGTCCCGGTGTACCGCGAGAACCTGGACAATATCATCGGCATCCTGTACGCCAAGGACCTGCTGCCCTACCTGCGTCCCGCCGCCGACAAGGACCAGCCGATCGACATCCGGTCGCTGGCGCGACCGGCGGGCTACGTGCCCGAAACCAAGCGTATCGACGAGCTGCTGACCGAGATGCGCGCGGCGCGCCGCCATATCGCGATCGTGGTCGACGAATACGGGGGTACCGCCGGGCTGGTCACCATCGAAGACCTGGTCGAGGAGATCGTGGGCGAGATCCAGGATGAGTACGACATCGAGGAGAGCCTGGTCGAGCCGATCGAGACCGATGGCGACCGCCGCGCCTATCGGCTCGACGGTCGGGTCACGATGGACGACCTGCGCGACCTGTTCGAGCTGAGCGACGCCGAGGAGCCGGATGAGGAGGCCTACGACACGGTCGGGGGATTGATCATCCATCGGGTGGGGCGGATCCCGCTGGTCGGCACCGAGGTCGAGTTCCGTGACGTCACCCTGCGAGTCGAGGCCGCCGACTCACGCCGGGTGTCGAAGGTGAACGCGGTTCAGATGCTGGAAAGCCCCCAGGCAGTCGAGAACTCCTCCGGCTAGGGAACCGGCGCCCAAGCGCGGGCAGGCGGTCAGGCCGCGATCATCGCCTCCACGAACATGACCAGCTCGGCGCGGGCCGCCGGCTCGAGGGGCAGGTCCACCAGCTCGGCCAGGGCCTCGTCCCGGTAGCGTCGCGCCTCGCCAAGGGTCGTTTCCCGTGCGCCGGAGCGATCGAGGATGGCCAGAGCTTCGGCGACCTCGACGTCGGTCAGCTGGCGCCCCCCTTCGATGGGCGCGAACAGCTCGCGCAGGCGCTCCCGGTCGGCGGTCCCGGCGTGGTTGAGGGCCCAGATGACGGGCATCGTCTTCTTCCGGCGGCGAAGGTCACCGGCTTCCGCCTTCCCGGAGGCCGACTCCTCCCAGAACGAGCCCTTCACGTCATCGGCCATCTGGAAGGCGAGGCCAAGACGATCGCCGAAGCGGCGGAAGCCCGCGATCACCGTCGGATCCTGGGAGGCGATGATGGCAGCGGCCTCGACGCCTGCCGCCATCAGGGCGGCGGTCTTGAGCTCGATCATCTGCAGATACTCATCGACCGTGACGTCCAGCCGGGCCTCGAAGCTGATGTCCAGGAACTGGCCTTCGCACAGCGCCAGGCAGGTCTGGTCGTAGATCTTCATCAGCTCCAGCACCTGGCGCGCGTCGGGAGCCTCGGGATCGTCCTTCTCGTCCGCCAGCCGGTACAGGGCCAGGCGGGACAGCGCAAACAAGGCGTCCCCGGCGTTGATGGCCTGCGGCACGCCGTACAGCGCCCACAGGGTGGCCCGGTGGCGGCGCTCGCGGTCACCGTCCTGGATGTCGTCGTGAACCAGGCTGAAGTTGTGCCCCAGCTCCACCGCGGCGGCCCCGGGCAGGGCGCGGCGGTAGTCACGTCCCAGGGCCCTGATCACGAGCAGCCCGAGCAGGGGCCGGATCCGCTTTCCGGATGAGCCGTCCTCGCCGTCCAGGCCCAGGTGGTAGGCGAGCATGTCGTACAGCGGCCGCGCCGGCCCGCGGTGCTCGTCGAGGATCGATTGCATCTCGGCCTCGACGTCGGCGACCAGCTGGCTAAACTCGACCCGGATGTCCACCCCCGAAGCGTACCCGACCGGCTGCCGGTGAGCCCACGCTCCCGCCTGTACAAGACCGAGGGGATCGTCCTGCGCGGGCTCGACCTCGGCGAGGCAGACCGGGTGCTGACCGTCCTGACCCCCCGTCTGGGCAAGCTGCGGGTCATCGCCAAGGGCGTCCGACGGCCACGCTCGCGGATCGGCGGCGGCCTCGAGCCGCTGGGCGACGTGGACCTGGTCCTGGCCGTGGGCCGCACCTTCGACGTTGTGACCCAGTCCCAGCTCCGCGATCCGCACCTCGGCCTGCGCGCCGATCTCCACGCCACGGCGGCCGCCTGGTACCTGGCCGAGCTGGCCGATCGCTTCTGCGAAGAGCGGGCCGAGAGCGCGGCCGCCTTCGAGCTGCTGGGAGCCGGACTGACGGCCCTGGACCAGGCCTCCGACCCCGCCACGCGGGAGTCCATTGCCCGCTGGTACGAGCTCCATCTGCTCGATGCCATGGGCTACCGTCCCGAGCTGACGACGTGTATCGAGTGCGGCGCCGAGATCGGCCCCGATGACAACGCCTACGCCGCCATGGCCGGCGGGGTCCTGGGCCCCGAGTGCACCCACGCCGCGCTGAGCGCGACGCCCATCTCCGCCGCCGCCCTGAAGGCCATGCGCCACTTCCAGCGGGTGACCCTGGATCACGCCGCTCGGTTGACGCTGCCCCCATCCACCGGGCGCGAAGTGGAGCGCCACATGCACGCCACCGTGTCCGTCGTGCTCGAGCGCGAGCTGCGCAGTCGCGACTTCCTCGACGAGGTCAGCCGCCGCCGGCCGGCGGCCGGCGCGGCATCGGTCCTGCGCTAGACTCGCCTGCCGTGCCTGCGCCCAACCTGGACGTTGTTGCCAGCCTCGCCAAACGCCGCGGTTTCGTCTTCGGTGGCAGCGAGATCTATGGCGGGCTGGCCGGTTTCTGGGACTACGGGCCGCTCGGCGCCGAGCTGCGGACGAACATCAAGGCCGCCTGGTGGCGGTCCATGGTCCAGCTCCGGAATGACATCGAGGGCCTCGACGCGGCGATCATCATGAACCCGCGGGTGTGGGAGGCGTCCGGCCACGTGGGCGGCTTCTCCGACCCCATGGTGGATTGCCGGAACTGCAAGCACCGGTTCCGGGCCCAGGACCTGAAGGGTCCTCCGGCCGACATCGCGTGTCCCAACTGCGGACAGCGCGGGACGCTGACCGAGGCGCGCCATTTCAACCTCATGTTCAAGACCCATGTGGGGCCGGTCGAGGACAGCGCATCGGTGGCCTACCTGCGGCCGGAAACGGCGCAGGGCATCTTCGTGAACTTCGCCAACGTGGCCACCGCCATGCGCCGCAAGCTTCCGTTCGGGATCGCCCAGATCGGGAAGAGCTTCCGCAACGAGATCACGCCGGGCAACTTCATCTTCCGCGTGCGCGAGCTCGAGCAGATGGAGATGGAGTATTTCGTCCCGCCCGACCATGGCGACCGCTGGTTCGGCTACTGGGTCGAGGAGCGCCTCCGATGGTGGACCGATGTGATGGGAATCGACCCCCAGCGGCTCCGTCTGCGCGCCCACGACCCGGACGAGCTGTCCCACTACAGCCGCCAGACGACCGACGTCGAGTACGACTTCCCGATGGGCTGGTCCGAGCTGGAGGGCATCGCGGACCGGACGAACTTCGACCTGACCGCCCATGCCGCCGCCTCTGGCAAAGGGCTGAGCATCTTCGACGAGGCCAGCGGCGAGCATGTCGTGCCCCACGTCATCGAGCCGGCCATGGGTGTCGATCGGGCGGTGCTGACGGTGCTGGTCGACGGTTATCACCAGGAGGAGGTGGCGGGGGAGAAGCGAGTCGTGCTCCGAATTCGGCCCGCGCTGGCACCGGTCAAGGTCGCGGTCCTGCCCCTGCTCCGCAATCGGCCCGAGCTGGTGGAAATCGCCCAGCGCCTGACGGCGGATCTCAAGCAGGACCTGGCGGCAACGTACGACGACACGGCTTCGATCGGCAAGCTGTACCGGCGCCAGGATGAGATCGGGACCCCGTTCTGCGTGACGGTAGACGTCGAGTCCCTGACCGATGGCGCCGCGACCATCCGGGAGCGCGACAGCATGACCCAGGAACGGGTGTCCCTCGACGCCGTCCCGGCCCGCCTCGGGGACCTGGTTGCCGGCCGCGCCGCCTGGTCCGCCGTCGCGCCCGGCGCGGAGCCCGAATGACCGCGGCCCCGGACTTCGGCGCGCTGTCGGCCGCCGCGGCCCGGGGCGACCACACGGTCGTCATCCGGCTCGCGGGGGAGATCCTGGCCCAACGACCGGGTGACGACGCGGCGTACGAACTGCGGGCTCGCTCGCTGCAGGCCGTGGGTCGCCTCAACGAGGCCGAAGCCGATGCCAAGGCCGCGGTTCGGCTGGACCCGGACGAGATCCGCTACCGCGAGCTGCTCGCTCAGGTGTTGTCGGCCGCCGGCGCCCACCGCGAGGCGGCCGAGGAGTACGCCCGGCTGGCTCGCCTGGACCCGCGCCAGCCGGAGTGGATCCGAGCCGAGGCCGCCGAGCGCCTGGCGTCCGCTGACGCCGAGGCGGCAGTGGAGGCCGCGCGCCGAGCTTTGCGCCTGGACCCCAACGATGCCGCGGCACAGCTCGCGCTGGCCCATGGGTTGCTGCGGGCCGGCCAGGCGCATCCTGCCCTCGAGGCCGCTCAACGAGCTGTGGCGCTCGCCCCCGGCGACCCCAGGGCCCGCGCGGCCGAGGCCGACGCTCGGTGGCTGGCCGGCGACGAGTCGGGCGCCCTGGCCGCCTATGCCGCGCTTTCGCGTGAGAGCGTGGCAGAGGTCCGCGAGGGAGCGGTCGAGAGGGCGCGTGCGCTGTACCGATCCCGGGCCGGGTTGGGCGGTCGCCTGGTCGCGGCCGTGAAGCCGCTGTTTGTGGCCGCGCTCAGAGCTGATCGGCTGCGACTTCCAGCGCCCGCTGGCGCCAGCGGCGGTAGCGCCACGCCCCGACCAGGCCCGCAACCATGATCAGCAGGCCGCCGCCGAACAGCAGGTAAGTGGCACCGGTCGCACTCAGCGGGTCGCGAAGGACGTTCGGGGCGGAGATCACCAGGAACGTTGCGCCAAACCCGATCGCGACCTTGGCACCCAGCGAGGTCACCTTCCGCGGCAGGATGACCGCGACCATGGTCATCGCGACGACCACCAGGAGTCCGACGAGGGTCACCGGCGGCAGCAGCCACGAGAGCAGGGCCAGCAGGACGCCGATCGCCAGCCAGAGCAGGGTCGCCATCGGTATCAGCCTACGCCGCTAGAATCGACCCCGCGACCCCATACTGGAGCCTGCGTCCCGTGGCTGAAGCCGTCACCCCCGCCGTCGAACGCGCCCATCGCGCCGCCAAGCGCTACATCTACGCCTGGGGAGACGGCCGGGCCGATGGCGACGCATCGATGCGAGACCTGCTGGGCGGCAAGGGGGCCGGTCTGGCCGAAATGACGAACGCCGGCCTCCCGGTGCCGCCCGGGTTCACGATCACCACCGAGGCCTGCGTCGACTACTTCGCGGCCGGCGAGACCCTCCCCGATGGTCTGTGGCAGGACATCCTGGAGGCGGTGGCCGAGCTCGAACGCACAAGCGGTAAACGGTTCGGCGACCCCGCCAGCCCACTCCTGGTCTCGGTGCGCTCGGGCGCGAAGTTCTCGATGCCGGGGATGATGGACACCGTCCTCAACCTGGGCCTCAACCCCGCCACCCGCGACGGCCTGATTGCGCTGACCGGCAACCCGCGCTTCGGCTGGGATGCGTATCGGCGCTTCATCCAGATGTTCGGGCGGATCGTGCTCGATGTTGACGGCACCCTCTTCGCGCCGATCCTCGACCAGGCCAAGCGCGAGCGGGGCGTGGCCGCCGACACGGACCTCAACGCCGAGGCCCTCCAAGAGGTGGCCGAAGCGTTCCTCGATCTGATTCGGGCCAAGACCGGACGCGACTTCCCACTCGACCCACTCGAGCAGCTCGACCTGGCGACCCGGGCCGTGTTCGCGTCGTGGTACGGCCGACGGGCGCATGACTACCGAGAGTTCAACAAGATCTCGCATGACCTGGGTACGGCGGTCAACGTGGTGGCCATGGTGTTCGGCAACCTGGGCGCCGACTCGGGGACTGGGGTCGCCTTCACGCGCGACCCGAGCACCGGCGAGAAGGCGCTGTACGGGGAGTACCTGACCAACGCCCAGGGCGAGGACGTGGTGGCCGGCATTCGCACCCCCTCGCCGATCAGCGCCCTGCACGACGAGCTCCCCGACGTGTACGCCGAGTTCGAGCGGATCGCGGAACGGCTGGAGGGCCACTATCGCGACGTCCAGGATATGGAGTTCACCATCGAGCGCGGCCGGCTGTACATGCTCCAGACCCGGTCCGCGAAGCGGACGGCTCCCGCCGCGGTGCGGATCGCGGTCGAGATGGTGAGCGAGGGGATCCTGAGCCGCGAGGAAGCCCTGGGGCGGGTCGAGCCGGCCCAGGTCGTGCAGCTCCTCCTGCCCCGCTTCGACGAGGCGGCCAAGGCCGGTGCCGCCGACCGGCTGCTGGCCACCGGGCTCAACGCGTCGCCCGGGGCGGCCACCGGGAAGGCGGTGTTCGAGCCCGATCGCGCCGTCGAGGCTGCGCGCTCCGGCGATCCGATCATCCTGGTCCGGATCGAAACCAGCCCCGACGACGTGCACGGGATGCTCGTCGCGCGGGGCGTGCTGACCGCTCGGGGAGGAGCCACCTCGCACGCCGCGGTGGTGGCCCGCTCGCTGGGCCTGCCGTGCGTCGCCGGTGTCGAGACATTGGACATCGACTACGCCGCGCGGACGATGCGCGTGGGCTCGAATACCGTCCGCGAGGGCGACACGATCAGCATCGACGGCACCACCGGGCAGGTCTACCTGGGTTCGCTGCCCACCATCGAGCCCAACTTCGCCGAGGAGCGCTTCCTGCCTACTCTGCTGGAATGGGCGGACGCGGTGCGGCGGCTCGAGGTGTGGGCCAACGCGGACTACCCGCGCGACGCGGAGCGGGCGCGCGCCTTCGGCGCGCAAGGCATCGGTCTCTGCCGCACCGAGCACATGTTCTTCGAGGAGTCCCGCCTGCCGACGGTGCAGCGCATGATCCTGGCTGCCCTGGATGCGACCGATGCCAAGCGCCGCCGCGAGGCGGGGGAGACCCTGAGCACGCACGACGACGAGGCCATCGCCACGTTCGACGCCGCCCTGGCCGAGCTGGAGGTCATCCAGACCGATGACTTCGCGGGGCTGTTCCGGGTCATGGACGGCCTGCCGGTCGTCATCCGCCTCATCGACCCCCCGCTCCACGAGTTCCTCCCGCCCCATGACGAGCTCCTGGTGGAGGTAACCCTGCTCCGAGAACGCCTGTCACGGACCGATGGTGCCGCGGCCGACGCCGCGGCGCTCCAGGCCCGACTGACCGAGCAGGAGGAGCAGCTGGCCGCGGTGGACTCCATGCGGGAGGTCAACCCCATGCTCGGCATGCGCGGCGTGCGGCTGGGGCTCATGATCCCGGACCTGGTCCGGATGCAGACCCGGGCCATCCTGACCGCCGCCGCGCGGGTGGCGGCCGAGGGCCTGACGCCACTGCCCGAGATCATGATCCCGCTGGTCGGCCACCACAACGAGCTGCGCGAAACGCGGGCCACACTGGAGGCCGAGGTGAAGGCGGTAACGGCCCGATCCGGGCAGACGGTCCATTACCAGTTCGGGACCATGATCGAGGTTCCCCGCGGCGCGCTCACCGCGGACCAGATCGCCCAGGACGCCGAGTTCTTCAGCTTCGGCACCAACGACCTGACCCAGATGACATTCGGCTACTCCCGGGACGACGCGGAGGGCAAGTTCCTGATGCGCTACGTCGAGCGCAAGATCCTGCCCGACAACCCGTTCCAGGTCCTCGACCGCGAGGGCGTCGGGCAGCTGGTGCGGATGGCGACCGAGAAGGGACGGGCCGCCCGGCCGGACATCACGATCGGCATCTGCGGCGAGCATGGCGGTGACCCGTCGAGCATCGCCTTCTGCCACGAAATCGGCCTGGATTACGTGTCGTGCTCGCCGTTCCGGGTACCCGTGGCGCGCCTGGCCGCCGCCCAGGCCGCGTTGGCGGAGGGGACTGAGCGCGACCGCTAGCTTTTCGGGATCTCCTTGGTCGGGTCGATGAACGGCATGGGCACTACCGTCGCCCCCCGCTCCCCGTGGGGAGTGGTGACCCGGACCTGGTTCCCCATGTCCGCTCGCTCGACGGGCAGCCACGCGTACCCGATGTTGCGCTCCAGTCGCGGTGACCATAGCGCGGTGGTGACCTGTCCCACCGGCGCGCCATCGGCGTGGATCGGCCATTTCGTGAAATTCATCTCCAGCCGGTCGCCGTCAATCTCGACTCCCACCAGGCGACGACGGACTCCCGTCTCGCGCACCCGGCGTAGGGCCTCGCGGCCCATGAAATCGAAGTCCGCGTCCAGGTTGCACAGGCGCTCGAGACCGACCTCGAACGGGTTGTGCTCGATGGTCATGTCGGCGCCCCAGTTCAGGATGCCGCCCTCAACTCGGCGGATGTCGCTCGGTCCAGTGGGCCGGATCTGGAACGGCTTGCCGGCTTCCATGATTCGTTCCCAGAGGTCCGTGCCGTATTGGCCGTCGCGCAGGTAGATCTCGTAGCCCACCTCGGCCGTCCAGCCCGTTCGGGTCACCACGACCGGGATGCCGTCCAGGTTGAGCTCGCGGAACCAGTAGTACTTCAGCGACAGGATGTCGTCCCCGAACAGGGCGGCCACGACGTCCTTCGAGCGCGGTCCCTGGATCTGGACCGGCGACACGTCGGGCTCGCCGAGCCGGACGTCCCAGCCCAGGTTGGCGGCCAGGCCGATGGCGTACAGCAGGGCGTCGGAGCTGGCGAGTGCGAACCAGAAGTGGTTCTCGCCCAGGCGCAGCATGACCGGGTCGTTGACGATGCCCCCTTCGGGCGTGGTGATGAGGACGTATTTCCCCTGGCCCACCGCGCACCTCGACAGGTCCCGCGGGGTCAGCAGCTGGGCGAAGCGGAACCCGTCACGGCCCTGGACCTCGAGATTGCGCTCGACCGCCACGTCCCACAGGGTCACGTGGTTCAGGAGGTGCCAGTACTCGGCCTCGAAGTCGTCGTAGCAGGTCGGGAACAACATGTGGTTGTAGACCGTGTAGCCCCGCGGGCCGTATTGCTGCTGGGCCTCGTAGAACGGCGACCGCCGGAGCCGCGCCCCGCGCTGGACCAGGGACATGTCGAAGGCCATGCGTTCCTCCTCCAGGAGACCGATACCGATGGGCCTCTTCTACACGACTCGGCTGCGCAGCGACTCCCCGGATCAGCGCTTGAGACTCAGGGGCCCAGGTCCGGCGTTGGCTAGGGCGTCGGTGTGGGGGTCGGGTCTAGGGTTGGCGACGGCTCGAGCGTCGGTGCGGGGCTCGGCGTCGGTGTGGGGCTCGGCGTTGGTGTGGGGCTCGGCGTTGGTGTTGGCGGAGACGCGGTGGCGTCGAAGCTGGGTGGCGGGGGAAGGGTCGGTTGCGGAGGTCGCGGCGTCGCGCCCGGGGGCACGGACGGCAATGGACCCGGCGTCACCCCCGCCACGGGCGTCTCGAATCCCGACGGGGTGGGAGCCTCGGCTGGGGTGGAGTCGCCGCCCGACTCCTGGCGGCTCTGGGCAGGTACGCCATCCGATGGGCTGGACAGGCCCGCCAGTTCGGTCCCTTCCGGCCCGCCTGCCGGTCCGCCCGCGGGCCCTCCCAAGCCCACGAGTTGAGAGACTCCGAAAACGACCAAGATGCCGGCCACCACGGTGCCCACGACCACAGTCGCCAAACGGGCCCAGGCTACGCCGATCCGCAGTCGGCTGGGCGCGGCCAGCGGAGGCGGGCTGCCCGCCGCCGCCACGTCAATCAGGGCAAGCGCGTCGAACGCTCCCAGCCGGGCCGTGCAGGACTCGCAGAGCGTCGCATGGACAGCAATCTCGCGCGGCGGGTCGCCCATGGCTCCGTCGACGAGCCAGGCCTCGAGTTGCGCATGGGTATCGGTCATCGGCCGGATCCGGACAGCACCTGCGCTGCCGCCGCGTGAACTCGGGCGGTCAGGGGTCCGGCGGCGGGTTTGGTGTTGCGTGTCTGCGAGGCTGCCAAGTAGGCGGTCAAGTAGTCGCGGCGGGCGCGCCGAACCCGTTCATCACTGCCCGTCACCTCGTACACGTCGGCGGCCGCGAATCCCTCCACCGTGGCCGCTACGACCGCCGCTCGACCCTGGACGTCAAGGCTGGCCAGGGCGTCGTAGGTCGCGGGATCCACGCCCAGCGTCAGCAAGGCGTCGCGCCGTTCCGCCTCACCTGGGCGCTGGTGGCCCCAGGCCGGCCGGCGTGCCGCACGCGTCAGGGAGGCGCGGAGCCATGCCGCGGCACGCTCGGGATGGCGGAGCTGGACGATGCGCTCGGCGCCGCTGGCCAATGCCTCTGCGCTGAGCATCCCGGCCAGGGGCCGGTCGCCCAGGGTCACGAGCAGGGCGAATCCGTGCAGTCGCTCGCCATGCAGCTCGACGAACGCGTCGCGCAGGGACGGGTCCTCCATGCGGCCGATGGTAGCCGACCGCAGTCACGTCTCCCGCTGATTGAGCGAGCGGAGTTTCCCAGAACTTGACAGGGCGCTAAAATAGGGTCTGGACCCTTGACAAAACCCTTGACAAATTACTTGACACGCGCGCCAGGCGCGTGGGGATCGCTTCGATGAACTCAGCCGGCACCGTCGCCGATATCAAGTCGCGCCTGCCCGTCACCGAGATCGTGGGCGAAACGGTCACCCTCAAAAAAGCGGGCTCGACCTGGAAGGGCCTGTGCCCGTTCCACACCGAGCGCACCCCGTCGTTCACGGTCAGCCCCGAACGCGAGTCGTGGCACTGCTTCGGGTGCGGCGAGCACGGGGACATCTTCACCTTCGTCATGAAGCGGGACGGGCTCGACTTCCGGGAGGCGCTGAACCGGCTGGCGGAGCGCGCCGGTGTTGAGGTATCGGCTCGGGGCGCGCGCGAAGATCGGCACCGCAAGCGACTCCGAGACGCACTCGAGGCCGCCATCGCGTGGTACCGCGAGGTCCTGCGCCAGGCCCGCCAGGCCGAGCCGGCCCGCCGATATCTGGCCGAGCGCGGCTTTTCAGAGGAGACCCTGGATCAATTCGGCATCGGCTTTGCACCCGACAGCTGGGATGCGCTGGTCAAGCGCCTGGCCGCTCGCGGGTTCTCCTCGGAGGACATGATCGCGGCGGGGCTCGCCAGCGCCGGCAGCCGGGGACGGCCGGTGGACCGATTCCGACGCCGGATCATCGTCCCCATTCGGGATGCGGCCGGGAAAGCAGTAGGCCTTGGGGGCCGGATCATGCCCGACGGAGAGGGGCCCAAGTATCTGAACTCGCCGGCCACGTCGTTGTTCGACAAGAGCAAGACGCTGTACGGGATCGATCGGGCCCGGACCGCCATTCGCCGCGAGAAGCTGGCGGTCATCGTCGAGGGCTATACGGACGTGATGGCCGCCCACCAGGCCGGGTTCACGAACGTCGTCGCTTCGCTGGGCACCGCCCTCACCCGCGGCCAGGTGGAGCTGGCGACCCGCTACGCCGATGCAATCACTCTCGCGTACGACGTCGACCTGGCCGGCGAGGCGGCCACCGAGCGCGGTCTACTCGAGGAGCTTGGCCCGAGCCAAAGCGTAACGAAGCTGCGGGTCTTTCGGATCCCCGCCGGAAAGGATCCGGCTGATTTGATACAGACCGATCCTGACGCATGGCGCCAAGCGGTCGAGAACGCAAAGCCTCTGATCGACTACTTCATCGAGCGCGAAGGGGCCAAGGTGGATATGGACACGGTCGCGGGCCGGCGTGAGATGGCGGGACGCGTCCTTGCCAAACTCCAGCGCGTGACCGATCCAGTGGTACAGGACCTCTACCTTCAGGAGTTATCGCGGAAGGTCAAGGTCGACGAGCGGATCCTGCGCGAAGGCCTCGGCCGGCCGCGCGTCCAACGACGCACGGCGACGGCGTCCACACCAGTGGGTCCCGGCGCTCCCATCCTGGATGCGCTCGAGACCGAGACCCTGGCCCTCCTGATCCTCCATCCAGGACTGACCGCGGACCTCGCGTCCAATCCGCTCCCGTTCGGGCGACCGGAGGCCACGGCCCTGGCCGAGGCATGGACTGCGTGGGTCGCCGCCGAAACGGGTGGCGGCCCGCGCGACCTGGAAGCGTTCGTCGGTGAGCTCGATCCGATCTCCGCGGACCTCGCGCGGGTAGTTATCCACGCCGCCGGTGCTGGGCCGCGCCACGAGCCGGCGGTCGCTGCCGAGGCGCTGCGTGTCTGCCGCCTCCGCCTGCGGCGGGCGCGGATCGAAGAGGCCATCGGAGATGGCCGGCACCTGCTGGAAGACGCGGAGCGCGATGGCGACCGCGAACTCCTGGGACAAATTGAGACTCACATCATCCAGCTCGGCCGCGAGAAGGCCGATGTCACCCGACAGCTAGCGATTCCGGCCGTCCCGGCGCAAGGAGGACCCTGATCGTGGCCCAGGCCAAGACCCCAATCCGCGGAACCACCAAGGCCAGCACAAAGCCGGCTCCGGCGCCCAAGGCCGCTTCGGCTCCGACAAAGGCCGCTTCGGCTCCGACAAAGGCCGCTTCGGCTCCGACAAAGGCCGCTTCGGCTCCCGTCAAGCCCGGGCCTAAGCCGGCCTTGAAGACCAAGCCGATCGCGCCGAAGGTCCCGGTCAAGACCACAGCAGCGAAGCCCGTTACGAAGCTTGTGGCAACCAAGCCGGTGGCCGTGAAAGGGACCGCCGCGAAGCCTACGGGCGGGAAAGCCCCAGCCGCGAAGCCGGTGGCATCGAGAGCGCCAGCCGAGAAGGCGAAAGGCGCGAAGCCTGCCCGTGCATCGGCGTCAGTCAAGGCCACGCCTGCGGCCGCGAAGCCCGCGGCGGCGAAGCCCGCGGCTGCGAAGGCCGCCTCCGCACCGACCGCAGCCAAGGCGAAGCCGGTGAAGGTCAAGGCCGCCCCGGTCACCACCCCGGAAGGATCCGAGGAGGCCGCCGCCGCTGTCGAGGACCTGCTGTCGCATGGCCGCGAGGACGGATTCATCACCCACGACCAGATCCTGGCCGCCGTTCCCGCGCCCGAAACCAACCTGGAACACATCGAGGAGCTGTTCGCGGCCGCCGAGGAGCAGGGGGTCGAGGTCTTCGACGCCGAGAATCAGCCGACCTTCAGCGAGCCGGCCGACGAGGTCGCGGTCGCCATCCCTGACGAGGAGCTCGCCGAGGGCAAGGCCGACAAGGAGCCCGAGGAGGACCTGGAGGCCCTGGCCGCCGACCTCATCGGGATCGACGACCCGGTGCGGATGTACCTCAAGGAGATCGGGAAAGTGGCGTTGCTGACCGCCGAGGAGGAGGTCGTCCTGGCCAAGGCGATCGAGTTGGGGGAGCTGGCGATCGAGGACCCGGCGCGCGCGATGGTGAACCTGTACACCTGGGTCACGCTCAGCAGCGAGCCCAAGGCACGGGCCATGGCCGCCATGCGCGCCTTCGACCTGCCCCAGGAGTCGCCGCGCGTCGCCCTGGACGCCATCGACTGGTGGGTCGCCTCCGGAAAGCCCATCGAGCGTCCCTCGATTCGGTTCACCAAGGCCCGCCGCGATCCGGAGCTGGACGACGAGGGTCGGGCGCGGATTCTGCAGGCCGAGTCGCTGCTGAAGTCACTCGCCAGCGACCCTGCCCAGGCGCTGAAAGACGCGGTCCTGTTCGGCCACACGTATCGCTTCCGGCAACTCGAGCACCCCGGCCGCGACGAGCTCTACGCGCTCGAGCGCTGGGCCCGCGAGACGGCGCAGGCCATCGTCCGCGCCTACATCGAGGCCGGGCGCGACAAGGCGTACCTCAAGGAGCTTGGCTACGACCCGGAGGTCCCGCCGGAGATCCCGCTCGAGCGCCGCAGCGGCCGGCTGGTGGACCAGAGCGTCGACGGCCGTCGACGCCTGACCGAGGCCAACCTGCGCCTGGTGGTGAGCATCGCCAAGAAGTACATCGGCCGCGGCATGAGCTTCCTGGACCTCATCCAGGAGGGGAACATCGGGCTCATCCGGGCGGTCGAGAAGTTCGAGTACGAAAAGGGCTTCAAGTTCAGCACGTACGCCACGTGGTGGATTCGGCAGGCCATCACGCGGGCCATTGCCGACCAGGCGCGGACGATCCGCATCCCGGTCCACATGGTGGAGACCATCAACCGCCTGATCCGCGTCAGCCGGACCCTGCTCCAGGAGCTCGGTCGCGAGCCCACGGTGGAGGAGATCGCGCGCCGCATGAGCCGCGACGAGATCGTGCGGGAGCTGCGGGACAAGCTCGAGCGAGAGCCTACCGAGGAGGAGGTCGACCGTCGCGAGGCGGCCGGGCCGCAGACGGTCAGTCCCGAGAAAGTGCGCGAGATCATGAAGGTCAGCCAGGAGCCGGTCAGCCTCGAGACGCCCATCGGCGAGGAGGAGGACAGCCACCTCGGAGACTTCATCCCCGACCTGGCGAGCGTCGCCCCCGCGGACGCGGCCAGCCACCAGCTCCTCAAGGAGCAGGTGGAGGGCGTGCTGGACAGCCTCACCCCGCGCGAGCGGCGGGTCCTTCAGCTCCGCTTCGGGCTGGAGGACGGGCGGAGCCGCACCCTGGAGGAGGTGGGTCGCGACTTCAACGTGACCCGGGAGCGGATTCGGCAAATCGAGGCCAAGGCCCTCCGCAAGCTCCGCCACCCCAGTCGCAGCCGCAAGCTGAAGGACTACCTGGAATAGACCGATGGATAGGCTGGCGGATGGGCCGATCCGGCCCGCGGCCTATAATCCGCGCCGTTCCCCGGCCGCCGCCGCGGCCGGCATGCGTTCCGGCGTAGCTCAGTGGTAGAGCGGGCGGCTGTTAACCGCTTGGTCGTAGGTTCGAATCCTACCGCCGGAGCCACTGTCATCTCTCGGGACATCGTGGACACTTGTCTCACGACATCGGCGACGAGTGTA